>CBIHLF010000001.1:0-436416 GCA_966210435.1 uncultured Pseudomonas sp.
CTTTCCTGGGTATCGCTTCGCTCGACCCAGGCTACGTGTTATGCGGGATCAGGCATTCGCCGAGAGTTGATCGGCATCCTGGCGTGCACCGAGAAAACGGCCTGAACACACCAACCTGTAGCCCGGGTCGAGCGTAGCGACACCCGGGAGGGGTGCCAAATAGAGCAGACCAGTTTCACCAGGACGGATGCTTGGGGGGCCGCTGGCTGGCAGCGGCCGGGCGATGGCTTAGTCGAGCAGGGTCAGGGTGACGTCGATGTTGCCGCGGGTAGCGTTGGAGTATGGGCAGACGATGTGCGCCCGTTCGATCAGGGTCTGCGCCTGTTCGCGATCCATACCCGGCAGGCTGATGCGCAGTTCGACTTCGATGCCGAAGCCGTTGGGGATCGCACCGATTCCAACTATACCTTCGATGGACGCGTCGGCCGGCATCGCCAGCTTGTCGCGGCCGGCGACGAACTTCATCGCGCCGATAAAGCAGGCCGAATAACCGGCGGCGAACAGTTGCTCCGGGTTGGTGCCTTGACCGCCGGCGCCACCGAGTTCTTTCGGGGTGGTCAGGGCGACGTCGAGAACGCCGTCGGAAGAAATCGCGCGGCCGTCACGGCCGCCGGTGGCTTCTGCGTAAGCACGATAAGCGATGGTTTGAATCGACATGGGGTAATCCTCTGTAAGTGACGATGGTTCGGTTAGAGATGCTTCAGGTAGTGGTGGTGCGTTGGCAGCGGCGATCAACCTTGGTGGTTGATCAGCCAGTGCGGGTACAGGCCTTTGCCATCCTGCGGTTTGCTGTCAGCCAGCACCGGAGCGGCAAGGACGAGGGTTACAGCGAAAGCGACGAGGGTTTTCATAAGGAATTTCCACGAATCGGTTTGATCGATCGGAAAATATTCGCGCCAATATTTAGCGCGCAAGTCATTTCCATGGAGCGAAATTTACTCCGCATGTATTTAGTGCGCAATATATATTTTGGACTTATTTGCGATAAGCACTGCTGGGTTCAGGCATAAGCAGATGCCGCGAGGGTTGGCGGAACGCCAGGGAAATGGCAAAGCGACCCTGGGCGGCTGTACCCCTAGGGCCTGTTGAAAACTACCTGTGCTGCCATTGTCGAGTTGAAAACAGGCTCGGGTGTTTGCTCATTGACATCGAACGCGACCCTGATCGCTTTTTCGCCTGCTTTTGCGGGGCCGCCGTCGGCACTATGCCGGCTGCCTCGGCCAGGTTTTCAACGGACTGCTAGAGCACCCCCGCCTGGCGCAAGCCGGCGATCTGCTCCGCGCTCAGCCCCAGCCACTGCTGCAACACGTGCTCGGTATGCTCGCCCAATAAAGGCGGGGCGTTGCGATGCTGGATCGGCGTGGCGGACAGGCGGATCGGACTGGCGACTTGCGGCACGCTGCCGGCCAGGGGGTGGGGCAGTTCGAAACGTAAACCGCGGGCCTGCACCTGGGGGTCGGCGAACACTTGGGCCAGGTCGTTGATCGGCCCGCAAGGCACGCCGGCCTGTTCCAGTGCGCTGATCCATTCGGCGGTGGTTTTGAATACCGTGGCCTGGCGGATCAGCGGAATCAGTTCGCCGCGGTGCGCGACCCGCGCCGTATTGGTGGAAAAACGCGGGTCGTAGGCCAAAGCCGTAAGGCCGGCGACCTCGCAAAACTTGCGGAACTGGCCATCGTTGCCGACCGTGAGAATGAAGTCGCCATCGGCCGTGGGGAAGTCCTGATAGGGCACGATGTTCGGGTGGGCGTTGCCCAGGCGTTTGGGCGCGGTACCCGTGGTCAGGTAGTTCATCGCCTGGTTGGCCAGGCAGGCGACCTGCACGTCGAGCAGCGCCATGTCGATATGCTGACCGGCGCCAGTCTGCTCGCGGCTGGCCAGGGCGGCGAGGATAGCGGCGGTGGAATACAGGCCGGTGAGGATATCGGTGAGCGCCACACCGACCTTGACCGGGCCGGCGCCCTCCTCGCCTTCGGCGCGCCCGGTCAGGCTCATCAGCCCGCCGAGCCCCTGGATCATGAAGTCGTAGCCAGCCCGTTTGGCGTAGGGGCCGTTCTGGCCGAAGCCGGTGATCGAGCAGTAGATCAACTTCGGGTTGAGCGCGTTCAGCGCCGCGTAATCGAGGCCGTAGGCGGCCAGGCCACCGACCTTGAAGTTCTCGATCAGGATATCGGCCTTGGTCGCCAGCTCGCGGACGATGCGCTGGCCTTCGGCCTGGGTGAAGTCCACGGTGAGCGATTGCTTGTTGCGGTTGGCGGACAGGTAATAGGCCGCCTCGCTGGTGTTTTCGCCGGCGACGTTTTGCAGAAACGGTGGGCCCCAGTGGCGGGTATCGTCGCCGACGCCGGGGCGCTCGACCTTGATCACCTCGGCGCCGAGGTCGGCGAGAATCTGCCCGGCCCAGGGCCCGGCGAGCACGCGGGACAGGTCGAGAACACGCAGATGGGACAGGGCGCCGGGCATGGAAACTCCGTAGGGTGCGCCGTGCGCACCGATAGCAAACAGGACCTGGGATAGACCGAGCGCAGCGATACCCAGCGGATCGCGCGATGGGTTACGCCGTGCGCACCAGCATCAATCAACGGTGCGCATGACCTAGGCGGCCCCGCGCACCCTAGCTTTAGAAGAACGCCTGAATACCGGTCTGCGCGCGGCCGAGGATCAGCGCGTGGACGTCGTGGGTGCCTTCGTAGGTGTTGACCACTTCCAGGTTGACCAGGTGGCGGGCCACTCCGAACTCGTCGCTGATGCCGTTGCCGCCGAGCATGTCGCGGGCCATGCGGGCGATCTCCAGGGATTTGCCGCAGCTGTTGCGCTTCATGATCGAGGTGATTTCCACCGCCGCGCTGCCTTCGTCCTTCATCCGGCCGAGGCGCAGGCAGCCTTGCAGGGCCAGGGTAATTTCGGTCTGCATGTCGGCGAGTTTCTTCTGAATCAGCTGGTTGGCGGCCAGCGGGCGGCCGAACTGCTTGCGGTCCAGGGTGTATTGGCGCGCCGTGTGCCAGCAGAATTCGGCGGCGCCCAGGGCGCCCCAGCTGATGCCGTAACGGGCGGAGTTGAGGCAGGTGAACGGGCCTTTCAGGCCGCGCACATCGGGGAAGGCGTTTTCTTCCGGGCAGAACACGTTATCCATGACGATCTCGCCGGTGATCGAGGCGCGCAGGCCGACCTTGCCGTGGATCGCCGGGGTGCTCAGGCCCTGCCAGCCTTTTTCCAGGACGAAGCCGCGGATCTCGCCGGCGTCGTCCTTGGCCCAGACCACGAAGACATCGGCGATCGGCGAGTTGGTGATCCACATCTTCGCGCCGGTCAGGCGATAGCCGCCGTCGACCTTCTTCGCCCGGGTGATCATCGAGCCGGGATCGGAGCCGTGGTCCGGCTCGGTCAGGCCGAAGCAGCCGATGTATTCGCCGCTGGCCAGCTTGGGCAGGTATTTCTGCTTGGTCGCTTCGTTGCCGAACTCGTTGATCGGCACCATCACCAGAGACGACTGCACGCTCATCATCGAGCGGTAGCCGGAGTCGACGCGTTCCACTTCGCGGGCGATCAGCCCGTAGCACACATAGTTCAGGCCGCTGCCGCCGTAGGCTTCGGGGATGGTCGCGCCGAGCAGGCCGGTTTCGCCCATCTCGCGGAAGATCGCCGGGTCGGTCTGTTCATGGCGGAAGGCTTCCAGCACCCGCGGCGCCAGTTTGTCGGCGGCGAATTGCTGGGCACTGTCACGCACCATGCGCTCTTCTTCAGTGAGTTGCTGATCGAGCAGCAGGGGGTCGATCCAGTTGAAGCTTGCCTTGGCCATTGCGGGAACCTCGATATGTCGTGATGGGCCAAGACTAGGCCTGCTCGGGCAGCGGCGCAAACGAGGATTTCGCACTCATGTGTGCGCTTTTCGCACTCCGAAAACTATTCCGCTCAGTGCTTTGCCTATCTGGAATGCACTGCTTGCACTTAGCGCAAACCTAGCCGCTTGGCCAGGCGGCTCAGGTTGGCGCGATCCACGCCCAGCTCCCGGCCGACGTCGGCCCATTTGCCCTGATGCCGCGCCAGCGCCTCGCCGATCAGACGCTTCTGGTAGGCGTCCACGGCGTCGCGCAGCGGCAGGCCCTGAGCGCCCGACGGTATCGCTGGCGTGGACCCGATATCGGCTTCGCGCGCCACCAGGCCCAGATCCAACGCGCCGATGCTGAGGATCCGCGGGCGTTCGGCGCAGGCCGACAGGGCCTTCAAGGCGGCGCGAGCGACCAGGTGTTCCAGCTCGCGCACGTTGCCCGGCCAATCGTAGGCGAGCAGCGCCTTCTGCCCATCGGCGGCCAGGCGCAAGCTGCGCAGACCGAGGCGCGCGCGGTTTTCTTCAAGGAAGTAGCCGGCCAGCAGCAATACATCGCGACCGCGCTCGCGCAAAGCCGGCACGCGCAGCGGGTAAACGCTGAGGCGGTGATAAAGGTCGGCGCGAAAGCGTCCGCTGCGCACCTCGTGCGCCAGGTCGCGGTTGCTCGCCGCCAGTATGCGCACATCGACGCGATGCTCGCGATCCGAGCCGACCCGTTGCAACTGCCCGCTCTGCAGCACGCGCAGCAGCTTGGCCTGCACCGCCAGCGGCAGCTCGCCGACCTCATCGAGAAACAGCGTACCGCCGTCGGCTAGCTCGAATTTGCCGCTGCGCGGGCTGACCGCGCCGCTGAAGGCGCCCCGCACGTGACCGAACAGTTCGCTCTCCACCAGGGTGTCCGGCAAGGCGGCGCAGTTGATGCTGATCAGCGGTCGCGTCGCCCGCGCCGAAGCGGCGTGGATGGCTTCGGCAACCAGTTCCTTGCCGACGCCGGTTTCGCCGCCGATCAGCACCGTCAGCTCACTGTCGCCGAGCAGGGCGATCTCCCGCAGCAGATCCTTGTGGCCGGCGCTCTGGCCGATCAGTTCGCGCGGGCGATGGTGATCGGCGGCCTGCTTGTAGACCTCGGCCAATTGGTGCTCGTCCTCGACGCGGCGCAGCAGGCTGTTGATCCGCTCGTTGGCCATTACGGTGGCCGCGGCCAGGCTGGCGAATGCCTGCAAGGTGTTCAGGTCGACCTGGCCGTAGCGCGCCGGATCAAGCGAGTCGAGGGTCAGCAGGCCCCACAGCCGATCGTGCACGTAAAGCGGGCAGCCCAGGCAGTCGTGGACCTCCAGATGACCGCGATGGCCCTCGACCAGACCATCATAGGGGTCGGGCAGCTCGCAGTCGGCGGCAAAGCGGCTCGGCCCGGCCTGGGCCAGCAGCGCCTGCAACCGGGGGTGTTCGGCAATCCTGAAACGCCGGCCGAGGGTATCGGCGCTGAGGCCCTGCACGGACAGCGGCACCAGCACCTCACCGTCGAGCTTGAGCAGTGCCAGCGCATCGCAGGGCAACAGCTGGCGCAAGGCGTCGAGCAGGCGCCGGTAACGCTCGGCCTCCGGCAGCTCGCGGGACAGGTCGGCGACCAGGGGGATCAGGGCGCTGAGAAGCGGATTGGTTGTCATAAGGACCACTCGCAGTCATCACGACTCTAGATACAACGAGTCATAACGACACAGCAAAAAATAAGCAATTGAAATATAAGGAAATTAAATGTGGCACGCGGTTTGTAATGCTCTCGATAGAGAAACTTACCACGCTTGCCACCGGCGAGCCGAATTCACCCTGAGGAATACCCGTTTATGCTGACCACCGCGCAACGCGAATTGATCAAAGCCACCGTACCGCTGCTGGAAACCGGCGGCGAAGCCCTGACCCGGCATTTCTACCAACTGATGTTCAGCGAGTACCCGCAGGTGCAACCGCTGTTCAACCAGGCCCACCAGGCCAGCGGCGATCAACAGCGCGCGCTGGCCAACGGGGTGTTGATGTACGCGCGCAATATCGACCGCCTGGAAGCGCTCGGCCCGCTGGTCGGGCAAATCGTCAGCAAACACGTGTCGCTGCAAATTCTTCCCGAGCACTACCCGATCGTAGGCAGCTGCCTGCTGCGGGCGATTCGCGAGGTGCTTGGCGCCGAGATCGCCACCGACGCGGTGATCGACGCCTGGGCCGCGGCCTATGGCCAACTGGCGCAGATCCTCATCGACGCCGAGGAAGGCGCCTACGCGGCGAACGCCGAGGCTTCGGGCGGCTGGCGCGGCGCGCGGGCGTTTCGCCTGCTGCGCAAGGTCGCGGAAAGCGAAGAAATCGTCTCCCTCTACCTGGCGCCGGTCGACGGTGCGGCATTGCTGGATTTCCAACCGGGCCAGTACATCGGCCTGCGCCTGGAGCTGGACGGCCAGGAAATGCGCCGCAACTACTCGCTGTCGGCACGCGGCAATGGCCGCGAGTACCGCATCAGCGTCAAGCGCGAAGCCGGCGGCAAAGTATCCAATTACCTGCACGACCATCTGCAGCCGGGCGATACCCTCGAGCTGTTCCCGCCGGCTGGCGACTTCGTCCTGCGCCCCTCGAACAAGCCCTTGGCGCTGATAACCGCCGGCGTCGGCATCACCCCAGCCCTGAGCATGCTCGAAGCGGCCCGCGACAGCGGCCGGCCGATTCATTTCATCCACTGCGCGCGGCATGCCGGCGTGCACGCGTTTCGCGACTGGCTGCAGAGCCAAGCCGAGCAATCGCCGCAGGTGCGCCATTATGTGTGCTACAGCGAACCGCGCGCGGGTGACCTGGGCGATGCCGAAGGTTTCCTGACGCTCGAGCAGCTGGCCGAATGGCTGCCGCAGGAGCGCGACCTGGACGCCTATTTCCTGGGCCCCAAGCCGTTTATGAGCCAGGTGAAAAATCACCTGCGTCAACTCGGGGTACCTGAAAGCCAGAGCCACTATGAGTTCTTCGGCCCGGCCAGCGCCCTGGAAAACTGAGTCGACGGCTCGTTCGCATTGTGCACAAACCTCAATCCGATATAGCTTTATGCGACTTTTCCCGCTATTCGAATGAGCAAACCGCACAATGCGCCGAAAAATCCCCAGCACCGCGGCCCTGGTCGCGTTCGAGTCGGCGGCCCGTCATCAGAGCTTCACCAAGGCCGCCGAGGAACTGGCGCTGACCCAGAGCGCGATCTGCCGCCAGGTCGCCAGCCTTGAGGAATTTCTCAATGTCGAGCTGTTCCGCCGCTCGCGACGCGGGGTCAAACTCACCGATGCCGGGCAATCGTATGCCCGACGGGTCGCCAGCCAGCTGGATGCGGTGGAGCGCGACACCCTGGCGGTGATGGGCCAGCAGGGCGCGATGACCATCGAGCTAGCGGTGGTGCCGACCTTCGGCACCCAATGGCTGCTACCGCGCCTGAAGGATTTCCAGCGCCTGCACCCACAGATCACCGTCAACCTGACCAACCGCACCCGCCCCTTCCTGTTCGCCGATACGGCGTTCGATGCCGCGGTGTACTTCGGCGACGGCGACTGGTCGGGTACCAGCTCGCACCTGTTGATGCGCGAGAACCCGATGCCGGTGTGCAGCCCTGCGCTGCTCGCCGGGCAAGCGCAACTCAGCGCCGAACAGCTCGCCGAGTTGCCGTTGCTGCAACAGACCACCCGCCCCTACGCCTGGCGCCAGTGGTTCGGCGCCCGCGGCATGACGGCCGCCCGGGATATGAGCGGGCCACGCTATGAGCTGTTTTCCATGCTCGCCCAGGCCGCCATGCATGAAATGGGCGTGGCGCTGATCCCGCCCTTCCTGATTCAGCGCGAACTCGACGAGCGACGTTTGGTAATAGCCGCGCCCTATAGTTATCAGAGCGACAAGGCGTACTTTCTGATCATCCCCGAGCGCAAGGCGGAATCCGCCGCGCTGCTCGCGTTGCGCGACTGGCTGGTACGGGAAGCCAACCGCTACGCCGAGGCGCATGAACTCGACCAGTAAGTTGTGGAGATCGGCCGCGTCGGCCTGAAAACGCAAGCCCGCCAAAAAGCTGACCTGGTAGTCAACATATGCAGACGCTACACTGGCGCGCTTCATCGGACGCGTCACGCCGGCCGCCCCAGCGACGATGTCGCACCCAGAACAGCGGGCATCGGCCTGATGAACCATTATTCATGGCAAGGATCAGATTTGCCGGGATTAAACCCAGCTATTTATCCTCGCGGCCTTGTTCAGAAGGCTTTGCATGGCAACTTCAGCCCTACCAAGTCAGCGAATGACCTGTAGTTCGCCGCAGGTTTTACTCCATAACGCCTTGATGGTCTTAAGTATCACCTGCAAAATGCCGCGCCCCGCCGTTATCCGAGCATTTGTTCGAGCGGGTTTGTGCTGATCCCCCTTCGCCGGCGTGCCAACGTAGTGTGCCGGTTCACTAAAAAGATCACGCAGGAGAATAGAAGTGCACATCGGTGTTCCTCTCGAGACCCAAGCAGGTGAGACGCGCGTAGCCGCGACGCCTGAAACCGTCAAAAAGCTGATTGGCCAAGGCCATCAGATCACCATTCAAAGCGGTGCCGGCATTAGCGCGAGCATTCCGGACAGCGCCTATGAAGCGGCAGGCGCGAAGATCGGCAGCGAAGCCGAAGCCTTCGCCGCCGATCTGGTGCTGAAGGTCGTCGCCCCAAGCGATGCTGAATTGGGCCAGATGAAAACCGGCGCAGTACTGGTCGGCATGCTCAACCCGTTCAGCAACGAAACCATCGCGCGGATGAACGCCCGCGGCATTACCGCCTTCGCCCTGGAGGCCGCGCCGCGCACCTCCCGCGCGCAGAGCCTGGACGTGCTGTCGTCGCAAGCCAACATCGCCGGCTACAAGTCCGTGCTGCTGGCCGCGCACCACTACCCGCGCTTCATGCCGATGCTGATGACCGCCGCCGGTACCGTGAAGGCCGCGCGCATCCTGATCCTCGGTGCTGGCGTCGCCGGCCTGCAGGCCATCGCCACGGCCAAGCGCCTGGGTGCGGTGATCGAGGCCTCGGACGTGCGTCCGGCGGTGAAGGAGCAGATCGAGTCGCTCGGCGCCAAGTTCGTCGACGTGCCGTTCGAGACCGACGAGGAACGCGAATGCGCCGAAGGCGTGGGCGGCTATGCCCGGCCGATGCCGGCTTCGTGGATGGAGCGCCAGGCCAAGGCGGTGCACGAACGCGCCAAGCAGGCCGATATCGTCATCACCACCGCGCTGATCCCGGGCCGCAAGGCGCCGACCCTGCTGCATGAAGCGACCGTCGCCGAGATGAAACCCGGCTCGGTGGTCATCGACCTGGCCGCGGCGCAAGGCGGCAACTGCCCGCTGACCGTCGCCGAGCAAGTGATTGTCAGCAGCAACGGCGTGACCATCGTCGGCCACAGCAACCTGGCGGCCATGGTGCCGGCGGACGCTTCGGCGCTGTACGCGCGCAACCTGCTGGACTTCCTCAAGCTGGTCATCGACGGCGAAGGCAAGTTCCACCTCAACCTCGAAGACGACATCGTCAAAGCGTGCCTGATGTGCCGCGATGGCCAAGTCGTCCGTAGCAACGGCTAAGGGGAGAACAACCATGGATATGATTTCCGACGGCATCTACAACCTGATCATCTTCGTGCTGGCGATCTATGTCGGCTACCACGTGGTCTGGAACGTCACCCCGGCCCTGCACACCCCGCTGATGGCCGTGACCAACGCGATTTCCGCGATCGTCATCGTCGGCGCCATGCTGGCCGCCGCGCTGACCGTCACCCCGCTGGGCAAGTTCATGGGCACCGCCGCCGTGGCACTGGCCGCGGTCAACGTGTTCGGTGGCTTCCTGGTGACCCGGCGCATGCTGGAAATGTTCAAGAAGAAAGCGCCGAAAGCCGCTGCAGTGGAGAAGCACTGACCATGAGTATGAATCTGATCACTGTTCTCTACCTCGTCGCCTCGATCTGCTTTATCCAGGCGCTCAAGGGCCTGTCGCACCCGACCACGTCGCGGCGCGGCAACCTGTTCGGCATGCTCGGCATGGGCCTGGCGATCGCCACCACCGTCGGCCTGATCTACAAGCTGGGCGCGGACCTCGCAACTCAAGGCATCGGCTACGTGATCGTCGGCCTGCTGATCGGCGGCACCGCCGGTTCGATCATGGCCAAGCGCGTGGAAATGACCAAGATGCCCGAACTGGTCGCCTTCATGCACAGCATGATCGGCCTGGCCGCGGTCTTCATCGCCATCGCCGCGGTCGTCGAACCGCAATCGCTGGGCATAGTCGCGGCGCTGGGCGATGCGATTCCGGCCGGTAACCGCCTGGAACTGTTCCTCGGCGCGGCCATCGGTGCGATCACCTTCTCCGGTTCGGTAATCGCCTTCGGCAAGCTCTCGGGCAAGTACAAGTTCCGCCTGTTCCAGGGCGCACCGGTACAGTTCAAGGGCCAGCACCTGTTCAACCTGGCGGTTGGCCTGGCCATCGTCGGCCTGGGCCTGGTGTTCGTCTTCACCGGCAACCTGCAAGCCTTCGCCGTGATGCTGGCGCTGGCCTTCGTCATCGGCGTGCTGATCATCATCCCGATCGGCGGCGCGGACATGCCGGTGGTGGTGTCGATGCTCAACAGCTACTCGGGTTGGGCGGCCGCCGGTATCGGTTTCTCGCTGAACAACTCGATGCTGATCATCGCCGGCTCCCTGGTCGGCTCGAGCGGTGCAATCCTCTCCTACATCATGTGCAAGGCGATGAACCGTTCGTTCTTCAACGTGATCCTCGGTGGTTTCGGTGGCGCGGCTGAAGAAGCGGGTCCAGCGGGCGCCAAAGAGGCTCGCCCGGTCAAGTCCGGTTCGAGCGACGACGCGGCCTTCCTGCTGACCAACGCCGACACCGTGATCATCGTTCCGGGCTACGGCCTGGCGGTAGCCCGCGCCCAGCACGCGCTGATGGAACTGGCGGAGAAGCTGACCCATCGCGGCGTGACCGTGAAGTACGCGATCCACCCCGTGGCCGGGCGTATGCCGGGCCATATGAACGTACTGCTGGCCGAGGCCGAGGTGCCTTACGAGCAGGTGTTCGAGATGGAGGACATCAACTCCGAGTTCGGCCAGGCCGACGTGGTGCTGGTGCTCGGCGCCAACGACGTGGTCAACCCGGCGGCGAAGAACGATCCGAAGTCACCGATCGCCGGCATGCCGATTCTCGAGGCCTACAAAGCCAAGACCGTGATCGTCAACAAGCGCTCGATGGCCAGCGGCTACGCCGGCCTGGACAACGAACTGTTCTACCTCGACAAGACCATGATGGTCTTCGGCGACGCCAAAAAGGTCATCGAAGATATGGTCAAAGCAGTCGAATAAAGCAGACCGCCAGACAAGAAACCCGGCCAGCGTGCCGGGTTTTTTTGTGCCCTGCTAACTCGGCCGTCGCCAGTACAGTTCGCCCGAATCGGGCAAAAATATCGTCTAAAAACTGTAATACAGGTCAGGACTGCAAACAGTTCAATTCCAAACTGTACCTATAGAAAAACACTGCATAACACGTTCTTAAGCAGTGAAATATCTGGCAATCACAAACAACCCATATTATTTAACTTATTAGCCGTACAGTTAGGTTAAAAACAGACAAAACAGTTACAAAGCAACCTATCTAATAGGCCAGCAATATTCTTCATCTGTGACTATTGATCCGCTGATCGCCCCTGGATAATTAACCCCAAGCAAAACACTCTCTAACCCCGCCATAAGCGGAAGGATGTCACCATGGAACGTACCCTCAGTTCCGAGCTGTATCTCGAATCCAATACTTTCAATTCCAGCGCCGCCCTGCCGTTGCGCATGGCCGCCACTCTGCTGCAATGGCAGCGTCGTTTGGTCAGCCGCCGTCAGCTGGCGCGCCTGGATGCCCGCCTGCTGGCAGACGCCGGCATCAGCGAAGCCCAGCGTCATGCAGAGCTGAGCAAGCCGTTCTGGCGTTAAGTGTCAGCGCCAGCAAGCCGTTGAAAAACGTAGCCGAGGCAGGCAAAACAAGGCAAAAACGGCCGAGAAAGCGGAGTTTACTGGTGTAAATGAGCATTTCGAGACGCCGAGTCCCGGGTCGTTTTTAACGCAGTATTGCCAACGCAGGTAGTTTTTCAGCGGCTTGTTAATGCGCTTGACCAGAAACCCGCCCACACCTCAGGTGTCGGCGGGTTTTTCTATTATTGGGCGGCGCATTGCCCCTGATACCCACGAAACAAAAGCGTGGCTTGCAAGCAGAACAGTTTGCTGAAAAGCGAATCTGCACCCATACAAATCTATATTGCTGTGGCTACAACACAGCCTGTAGGCACGCGATCATGGCTCCCCATACCCCACACCCGCAAAAATGCGGGAAGGTTAGCCGCCATGGAACGCAGCCTCAGCACCGGCCTACCCACCCTCACCCCAACTCATCGGCAGGGCCTATAGCCGCCTGCTGGCGTCCCTGCAGCTCTGGGGGGGCGGAATATCCGTAGCCGCCGACAGTTGGCCAAGCTCGACGCACGCCTGCTCAGCGATGCCGGCATCAGCGAAAGTGATCGCCTTGCCGAACATAGCCCCTTCCAGCAAGGAAATGCCGAACGCCTCCGACATTGAGGATATGATTAAAGCGATGGAGTAACCGCAGGTCGTTGAGCAATAGCTGATCACTGCCCCATAAAACCTGGCTGCCGTGAGGTTCTTGTCTCTCTTGGGAAAGTATTAGGGAAGGTCTGAAGTAGGCCGGTATTTTTGGCCGACGTCGGCCTTCGCCGATTTTGAAAACGGTGATTTTGATCAAAAACGATCAAATCATCCGCCACTTCTGGGCTTTTTAGCCGCTGCGAGCACGTCGCGCTGGCCATTTCCCACATTACAGGCGCACGTCTCCTGCATTCGTCAGCAAATGTCGGCGCGCCATCCACAGATTCGACAGGGCAAACAATGTCATCAGCTGTGCCGTGTTCTTCGCCAGGCCACGGAAGCGTGTCTTCACATAACCGAGCTGGCGCTTGATCACACGGAACGGGTGCTCGACCTTGGCGCGTACCTGCGCTTTGATCTTCTCGATTTTGCGCTTGGTTTTGTACAGTGCGCTGCGCTTACTCAGCTTCTTGTATGTACTGCGGCGGGCAGCGATCTGCCAGATAACCTCACGACCTTCATGTTCTGGGCGCTTCTCTATGCCGGTGTAACCCGCGTCGGCACCAACCTGTTTTCCTCACCGTGCAGCAGTTTGTCGACCAGGGTAACGTCTGCAACATTGGCTGCCGTGCCGACCGCGCTGTGCACTAAACCCGATTCGTCATCGACGCCGATGTGCGCCTTCATGCCGGAGTAATACTGGTTGCTCTTCTTGGTCTGATGCATTTCCGCGTCACGCTTGCCGTCCTTGCTCTTGGTCGAACTCGGTGCATTGATCAGCATGGCATCGACGATGGTGCCTTGGCGCAACGACAAACCTCGGTCACCCAGGTAGCCATTGATGACGGCCAGGATGCCGGTAGCCAGCTCGTGTTTCTCCAGCAACCGGCGGAAGTTGAGGATGGTGATTTCATCGGGAATGCGCTCCAGACTCAGCCCGGCAAACTGACGCAGAATGGTCGTCTCGTACAGCGCCTCTTCCAACGCCGGATCGCTGTAGCCGAACCAGTTCTGCATCAGGTGAACTCGCAGCATCGCCATCAGCGGATAGGCTGGGCGTCCGCCTTCACCCTTGGGGTAATGCGGATCAAGACAATCAAACCCTTCCACGACACAACCTGATCCATCTTGATCAGGAATAACTCTTTGCGGGTCTGCTTGCGCTTGCCGGCGTACTCGGCGTCGGCGAAGGTCATCTGCTTCATGGCAAAACTCGGGGCGCGGGATCGGCGTATTTCACCAGATTCGAGAAGTGTTTTTCAGAGTGCCCTCAGCGATCCAAGTCCTTCTCGCTATTGAGCCAGTAGCGGGTCTTCCGGGTTGATGGCTTGAAGCGTTCTGAGGAGTAGGGCGGTTTTGTCCTTATCGCCGGTCTGTGCGGCATAAACCAATAACGCCTGACGTATCGCTCTGTTGGCTGGGTCTCGCTCAAGCCCGATTTCGAGCAACCTTTCTGCCTTGGCCTTCTCCCCGCTTTCATGCAGCCCTATGGCATAGGCGTAGAGGTAATCGCTATTGTCAGGAGCCTGCTTATGGGCTTTAGCCAAGTGACCCAAGGCCTTGCCGCGTCGCCCCTGACGAAGACTGGCCATGGCCAGAGCATAGTGCAGGGGCGCGTCCTCGGCACGGTGTTCATTGAGCTTTTTTGCCGAAGCGTTGTTAGCCGCAGGCTCAAGGTGCATATTTTCAGCCGACGAACTCTGCTTTTCCGCATAGTGTTTCCTGGCTTCGGTTGTCTCTACCGGATTGTTTAGCGCTTGGTTAAGTCCGTCCTCAAGCAGCCTGATCCCTGCTCGGGCGTCACCTTGCGACTCAAGCCACTGGGCGAGCAGGATTCTGGCGGGCTGGTAGCGTCGGTCACGTTTCAAGGCTTCTCGTAGCGCGGGCTCCACATCCTTTGTCCTACCGTCCAGTTGGTAGAGCATGGCCA
Organism: uncultured Pseudomonas sp.; assembly: GCA_966210435.1. Lineage (GTDB taxonomy): Bacteria > Pseudomonadota > Gammaproteobacteria > Pseudomonadales > Pseudomonadaceae > Aquipseudomonas. Next base: position 14,422 of record CBIHLF010000001.1, read on the forward strand.
GATTCACATTTGCCTCGGGGCGCTCGCGGAGGCTGTGTTGTACCTGCTCATACTCACGAATGGCCTGTTCGAAACCAGCAGGAGCCGCACGGCCCGTCTGGGCTAGCTGCGCTATTTGCCACGCTGTCGCGATACGCACCGCGCGTACGGGGTCCCGTAACAAGGGGCTGAGCGCCTGCATCAGCAGTCGTTCAGGGGCCAAGGCAGCCAGGCTGCTTACTGCCACCTCGCGCACTTGCGGCTCATTGTCCCCCAGCGCCTGAAGGATGGCGTGCAACGTGCGTTGTGAAGGGTAGCGATATAGCTCTGCAAGCAAGGTCGCCCTACGAATGGCGGGCAGGGCTTCGTGCTGTAATTGCTCCAGTACGGCCACCAATGCGCCTTCCCTCCCATGCCTGGCGGCGAATAAAGCCGAGGCATAGCCGTGATCCCTGGGCTGAGGGTTACTGAACAGCTGTTTGAACCGCATTTGCAGGCGAGCCGATGGCATATCCGCATGGCAACCAAGGCAAGCGTCGCTGTACCCCAATGCCATGGCCTGAGCCGGATTCGGCACACTGAAACTATGATCGTGGCGCAGGTCCTTGACCATAAAGTGGCGAGCCGGCATATGGCAGCTGATGCATTGAGCAGCTGCAGTTTCCTGCCGATGCCGATGATGTTCCGGCGAGTCGTAGTTCTTGGGTATCAGGCCGGCGGAGTCGATGTCCGTGCGGACTGCCTGGCCCGATGAGTTGTGGCATTGCGTGCACAGGGCATTGCCCGTGGCGCGTAACCCGGCGGAGTGAGGGTCGTGGCAGTCCGAGCAACGCACACCGGCGGCATACATACGGCTCTGTATGAAGGAGCCATACTCAAAGACTTCGTCTTTGACCTTGCCATCAATTTCATTGAGGACCGGGCTAAGGGGGCTGGGTAGGTAGTCATCCATCATACGATTGGCATGCTGGTAGCCATCGGTGAGTGCGGCCCTGCGGCTGTGGCAGCGACCGCAAACTTCGGTCTCTCTTCTTGCACTGTCGTCCACGCCTGCGGATGAAAAGCCATAGCCAGCCTCACCGGCTGGGCGCTTAACCCATTCCAGATGATCGGCGGCGGGGCCGTGGCAACTTTGGCAGCCCACCCCGAGAGCCTGCCAGGTACTGGCATATTGGTCGGTAATCGGATCGTAGTTGCGCTTGAAGCCCGTGGTATGGCACTCGATGCACATAAAATTTGCGTTCTGATTCGGTCCCGTCCAATGCAAGGCGTCGTCATGCTCGATCTGCTGGTTTGGATAGAGTTCGAACCATTGGTTTTTCTGGGTATCCCAAGCCACGTCGAACGCTTGTAGCCGCCCGCCGGGCAATGCCAGCAGGTACTGCTGCAGTGGCTCGACACCAAAGGTGTAGGCGACAGGGTAGTCAGCCGGTTTGCCATCGGCACCTGTGGTGCTTACCCAGAAGTCAGCGCCCTTGCGCAGAAAGTGGGTGCGCCCTCGCGATCCGGAGAAAGTCCGGGCATTGAAGTTGCCCAGCACTGACTGCTCGCTTGCCTCCTGCATTGCCAGGTGGTGGTGGGAGCCCCGCCAGTGCTGATATTGCGTTTGGTGACAGGTCTGGCAGCTGTCTTCGGCTACCCAGTGGTCGACGGTTGGTGGATATGTTGCAGACTGCGAGGCTGTGGTGGTCCAAATTGCTGATCCAGCCGATAGCAGTAAAAACAACAAGCCATACGCTGCGATGCGATGGCTCAAACTGAGACGGCTACCGAGCAAGGCGGCGCGACTCGTGCAATAGCTCGGTGGCGATATGCTTATCAGCCACCGGCAGGCCCTTCCACACAGAGTTCTGCCTGCATATCCGAGAGGTCGTAGCCTTCCTGTTGGGGCAGTAGAAATTTATTGACGATCACGGGCTTCGCCAGGTGCTGGTTCAGGAGTGGGCTCTGTCCATCTGCGCTATTGCCTATCCAGGTGGGGTTTTTCAGCGGTGTGGCCGATCGAGGGCGGGTCAGTACGGTTGGGCTATCCAGCACCACTTTCCCGTTCCAATACAGTAGAAGCCTTGACGATGCCGGGCCGGGGAAAGGGTGGGTTCTCGCAGGCTCAATCTGAGTAGAAACCACCAACTTGTTGCATGTTTGCTTGAGTGGGTCGATGGGCGTGCTGAACTGCTCTTCGTTGCCTATCACGACCCTTAGGCGCTGGTCAGGCAGCCAGTCGATCCTCCACACCCCCTGCTGCTCAAGCAGTGTCTGCTGTACGGGATGCGCAGCTGGGTGCTGGAGGGACAATCCAAGGCTGTAGCCACCCAGTACCGGGGCTCTCTGGAAATCAAGGCCGCTCAATTGCCCGGCGTAAGCGGCTGTGCTGGGCTTCCAGGTAAACGGCGGTGTACGTACCTGTCGCTCAAAAGCGGTGATGAGTACGTCTGCGTCTGCGGCTTCGGGAAAGGCGTGCTCTGTTCGGGGCTCTGCCGATGGCGTGGCAATTGCCCCTTTGGCCAGCCCTTTTGTGTAAGTCCCGAACAGGTCTCGGTAGAAAAACAATGCATGTTCGAGTTGCTGTCCACCGTAGGTCATATTTCCTAAACCTCCATCGGCCATCCAGTAGAAGGCGGATGGCGCGTCTTGCGTTTGTCCATTCATCAGCGGACGCAGGTCTCGCCCCATGATTCCAGCCGGTGGAGTCCCTCCAGCCAAAGCAATCAAAGTGGGGAAAATGTCGGTGATATGTGAGGGTGCCGTGACTTCTCTATTTTCGTAATGATGCGGCCAGCGCAGTAGCATCGGGCTTCTCACGCCGCCATCAAGGTAGTTAGTTTTCTTACCTAAAAGAGGGAAGTTGTTGTCCCGCGCAAGATTGGGCCCACCGTTGTCACTGGCGAAGATCACAATTGTGTTTTCGCTCAGCCCTTTGCGCTCAAGGCTTTCCAGCAAACGCTCTACGTTGAAGTCAATGTGCTTGAGGATGGATTGGAATTGTCCATCGGCAGTATTCGGGAATTGATCGGCAAACCTGGGGGAGGGCTGATAGGGAGTGTGAGGAGCAAACAACCATAAATTGATAAACCAGGGCTGATTCCCCTCTGACATCAGTTCGATGGCTTTCTCGGTCAGGATATCGTCCAGATAGCCCCTGAATTGTTGTGGTTGTCCACCGTTCTCTTGTAGCCAGGGGTCAAGGTATGTCGGCGCACTACGAATGATCTGGCCTTCTGCGCCGGGGCCTCGTAGTACGAAGTGGTTGAGCATGCCCAGCCAGTAGTCGAAACCCTGAGCGCCAGGATTTATTTCAGGGTATTCCAAAGCTTCGCCCACATGCCACTTACCGATATGGGCGGTTCGGTAGCCCAGCGCTTTCAGGCTTTTCGGCAGTGTTCTCAGATCGCTAGAGAGCCCAAGGCCGTTGGTTTGAAAACCGACACTCACAGGGTGCTGGCCGGTCAGCAAGGCCGCTCGGCTGGGAGAACAGGTGCTGTCGGTAAAGTGCAGACGAAATCGCACAGATTGACGGCTCAGCTCATCCAGCGTCGGTGTCGGGGCCGTACCGTCGCCCCAGCTGGCGATATCGTTGTTGCCAAGATCATCGGTCAAAATCAGCAGGATATTCGGTCTGGCTTGTTGATCCGGGTCATTGCCTGAACAACCCGAGGTCAGCAGAATGACGAGCAGCGCCAAGCCGCAAAATATGGTTCTGAGAGAAGCCGACACAAAAGGATCCCTGATTAGTGAGTAACGTATCATTTCCGACATTGATCGGTGATCAAGCCACCATGCCAACTGCCTCGGGCCTGTTGATCAATTATGCGGCGTTGCGGGGCGCTGTAGAACGGTTGGCTCCTCTCTATCAGGATAACCAGCCATTTCCGCACATTGTAATTGATGACTTCCTGCCCCCGTCCACGCTGCAGAAGCTTTTGCAGCAGTACCCTTATGACCAAGGGCTGCCTATCTGGAACGATGCAACGCACAAGGACAAGAGCAGCGGCGAATATGTGCAGAAAGACAAACGCAATATCCGTGACTGCCTGCAGATGCCCGAGGCCTACAGGCAGTTGGTCTGGGAGTTGAATTCGCATTATTTTCTCGACTTCCTTAGCCGGATGACCGGTATCGATCAGCTGATTCCCGACCCCAATCTACGCGGGGCTGGAATTCATCAGATTAGCCGAGGCGGATTCCTCAAGGTCCATGCCGACTTCGCCACCCATCGCGACTTTGCTCTGGATCGCCGTCTCAATTTCCTTTTGTATCTAAATCAGGAATGGCCGGAAGAATATGGCGGCCATCTGGAGCTTTGGGACAAGGACATGCAAGGCCCACCCAAGCGCGTGCTACCGATTCTCAACCGTTGCGTCGTGTTCAGCACGACTTCGAACTCCTACCATGGGCACCCTCAGCCAGTGACTTGCCCGGAAGGGGTCTATCGCAAATCTCTGGCACTCTACTACTACTCCAATGGCCGTCCAGCAGGCGAGGCTGAACCGGGGTTCGCTACGCTTTGGCAGGAGCTCCCCGAAGCCTACCGGTGAGTACCGGCAAATGGGATTTCAGTTTAAGGAAGGGGCTTTCGATAAAGCGGTAACACAGGACCGCCCCCAACCATGACAACAGGAAGCCACCGACAACAGCGGTCAGCATCCTGATATCCAACAATGTGCCGGTATCGCCGATAGCCACCTTGACGGGATAGAGCAGATAGAACTGAACCGGTACATGCACCAAATATAGCGAGTAGGAAATAGTGCCGAAGTGACTGGCCAGCGGGTTAATAAATACACGCAAACCCAAGGTCAGCGGCCCCAGGCTACATAGCAGCAAGCCAGCCCAGATCAGGGCCTCCAAGTCATGGTAGAAGGGCATTGCCAGCAGGGCCGCGTTCTGCCCCGTCAGGCCATACCACTGTAAAAGCCACGTCAGCGCGCCAAGCAGCAGCATGGAGATCAAGCCAACCGCTTTAGGTGCGTTAGTCATTTTTGAATAGCCGCGGCTTAGATAAAACCAGCTAGCCAATCCGCCGAGCAAAAAGGCCAAGCCTCGGCCAAATAACGATGATTTACTTCCTGGTGGCAGCCCCAGCCACTGCGGTTGCAGCATGTGAATGCAGTGCAAGATAAGCCAGGCTACAACGCCTGCAATCACCAGCCAACGACCTCGGGGACAGTGCAGCGCCAACATCAACCAAGGCAGCAGCAGATAGAATTGCACTTCGGTACTGAGCGACCACCATGGCACGCTGAAGGGAAAAATCTCAAAACCAACTGGGACAAATAAGAGCGCTTGCAACGCGCTGGTGGAGTTCCCGGTGCTCAGCCAGGCCACCAGAATGGCCGCATAATAAAGCGGAATAATACGTAGCAGGCGAGCGCTGTAAAACTGACGAATATTGACGTGCGCGCCATCTCGGATCGCCCGAATAAATGGCTGCGCCAGGAGGAATCCACTCAGTACAAAGAACAGCGTTACTCCGGTATTACCTGCTCCAAAAAGTCGAAGCCACAACGGCGAGTCCGCAGGTAAGCCTCCGGTGCCATCGCCGCGAAGAATGCCAAAGTAGTGGAAAGCAATAACCAGCAGGATGGCCCAGCCACGCAGCGACTCCAACTGAGGGATATAGCGAGTTGGATTGCGCAACCCTGCTGGTGTAACTGAGTCACCCATCAGGCGGCGGGCTTGGCCGGAGCGGCTTGGTTAAGGCGCTTGAGTTTGCGGTTGTTCTCCAGATGCTTGCTGGCATGCACATAAAATGCGCGCATCCGAGCGCATGAGTCGTCTGTCTGCCCTTCAAACAGCAGCTTGAGCAGCTCGGGGTCATTGCTGCGATCACCGCCCGGTTTACGCAACACACCAAGACCAAAGCCGTGATTGAAGGTGAAGCTCTCGTGCTGACCGCGAATTTCGTCCCAGAACTTCCAGGCTCCAAAATCCTGCAGGCGCGCCTGCACGTCGTGAAACAGGATAATGCCGCCCGGCTTTATCTTGGGATACCAGTTGGCGAAGTCCTCGCTCACCGCTTCGTAGGTGTGAAAACCGTCAATATGTAACAGGTCAATGCTCTCCTCATTGAAATGCCGCAGGGCATCCTGAAAGTACATGCGCATCAAGTAGGAAAAACCATGGTAATTCTGACGGTTATGGTTATTCACTGCGTTAAAGACCGATTCGTCATATTTGTCGGTGTGTTCGTCACCCTCGAAGGTGTCGATCGCATAGCACAGACCATCGATCTCATTTTCCTTCATCGATTGGCAGAAGGTGAAATACGACAGCCCCTTGTGCGTGCCCAGTTCTACTAGCATCTTCGGGCGCAGGGCCGCGACCAGATCATAACCAAAGGGTAGATGATCGACCCAAGTGCTGAACACCATATGCGAGGGTTCGAAATGGCGAATCGACGGTGGCATATAGACGAGGCTCATGCTTTATATCCTTGCAGGGGTTGTGCTGGAATCAGCTTGTTTTTAAGGGATAGCGAGGGCTTCTCGATGGTCCAGTATAAGAGCTGGGCCGTAACCAGAGACAGCGCAATAGCTAGGAGGGTCGCTAACTCGGGCGCAGCAATATTACCTCGTGTCAAAACCAGATAAATAACCGGCACATGCGTGAGATATAGAGAAAACGATATGGTACCAAAATATCGAGTTATTCGATTATTAATCAAATTGCCATCAGGAGCACGCCGCATCAGCATGACCCACATAATGCCGCCCCAGATCATAGCCTCTGGTAGAACATACCAGGGTGACTCCCATATATAACGCTCCGGGCTGATTCTTGCCGGTGGTACAAGCACAAGTATCAAGCACACCAGCAGCACCAACAAAAACACATTGGCTCGCACCTCTGAGATGACCACTTGGCCTTTCATATGGGCAAATGCTATTAACGCACCGACTAAAAAGGCTGGCAGCTGACCGAACACGGACAAAATCATCCTATACTTAAATTCAAATCCCTCTATCCCACCAGGACCAAGTACCTTAAGCACGATAAGCACGTAGAGGACCACTAGGGACAGCAGCATGCATATCCTCAGCACCCTACCGGGAATGCACCAGACCAAATAACTCAGCACTGGCATCAGTATATAAAACTGAATTTCAGTACCGAGACTCCACCAGACGATGCTGAAGTAACCTACATCATAGGCACTAGCTGTGAACGTCAAGACCGGCAATAACTGCTCGAACTGCTGGGTAATGATAAGTCCTGCACAGGCAACGAAGTAATACGTAGGCAAGATGCGGATAGCACGCTGCGCCATATATACTCTGAACGAAGGTAGCTGCCCAATGGACAACCTCTCAATAAACGGACGCGTAACCAAAAAACCGCTGAGTAGAAAAAACAGCGTCACGCCAGTATTGCCGGCGTACAACAGTGCCAGGATAAATACATCACCCTCCATCACCTTTTTCCCAGAAAGTATTATCCAGGCGTGATAGAACAGCACAAGTAGGATGGCGAGGCCACGCAAGCCATCCAGGCTATTAATGCGCCCGGCTGGATTCATGAGTGAGATAACGGGTTGAGTGATTTAATGCGTTCATCCGCATACATATCTTCATTGCGCTCGGCACAGCGCTGTACCCTGTGCAGCCCGCGGGCGACCGAGTGCTGTAGATAACGTAAAGCCGGCCCTGGCACCTTGCCCAGTAGAATTGGCTCTACGGTTGGCGAGCGGAAGGGCTCGCCCAGCAACTCAGTGAGCTGTTCGCGCTGCCGTTGCAGGATGGCATCGCGCTCCACCACTTCCGATGTTGTAACTCCCCCATGCAATTGATGAAAAGAGCCCTCTCCCGCAAGCATGAACGCGCGAGTGCGTGGGTGCATGGCGGCCTTGCGGTAGATGCAGAGGTTCAGTGCGCCGCCGCCTGGCAGGTCGAAGCGTTCGTCTGCCTGACCGATCTCGCGAAATACATCGGCGGGTAGAAACAGGCAATTGCATTCCATAAAGGGGTGGAAGATCCCGTTGGGGTTGGCCCCACTCAGGCAGGAAATATCGAACAAGGCATAGCCGTTGCGTTGCCAGTCGATCTCGTCAAGCAGACGCTGCTCCTGCTCCTCGCAGTAGCCGTGGGTCAGGTGGAACTGTTGCTCGTTCTCCCCGAGGTGGTAACCCGGCACCACGACCATGGCATCGGCCGTCATGCGCAAGGCCATCAGCACATAGTGCACGACCCCCGGGGTCACCATCCGTGCGCCATCGATCATCAGGCCGATCTGCCGGCCTCGTGCCTGGCTGAAGGCGAAGTTGATCGCGGCCGCAGGTGAAACCCCTGGCTCATCGCGCAGAAAGTAACGGAAGTTCCCCGGCAGGCGGGCGATGGCATCGGCGTCCATGTTTCGCTTTGAACGGTTCTCTACCAGGATCACTTCATAGTCGTCGGCGTCCACTCCCTGCTGGTAGGCCGGGCTGAGGCTGATCAGGGTGTTGAGCGCCTGGCGTGGCATGTCGTAAGCGATGACGATAATCGACAGCAGGGGTTGGCTCATTGCGCTTGAACCTTATCCAGGGAGTGACGGATAAAGCGATAGACGCTCGGGTGCGGCGTGCCGAAGAGTATCGGCCTGACATTTGGCGGTGCCCGGTCATCTCCGCGCAAGGCCCGATCCTGGTCATCCAGCTGCTTGTAGATCAGGTCGCGTTCGGCTTTGCGCGTGCCGGTCGTGACTCCCCCGTGGAACTGGTGGAACGAACCTTCGCCGAACAGCATATAGAAGGCCGTGTCCGGGGATTCGAGCAGTCGTTTATAGAGGTCGAGGTTGGCATTGCCGCCGCCAAAGTCGTTGTATCGGGTATCGACGCCGCCCAACGCCTTCCACTTCTTGGTGGACATGGCGATAAAATTGCTCTCGTAGTTGGACTGGAAAAAGCCCCCCTGGCAGGAACCACTGAGGACGGCGATGTCGAACAAGCTGTAGCCGTCCTGGGGCCAGGCAATGCTTTTCAGAAGCTCGGCTTCGGCCTGCTCGTCATATCCTTCGTTAACGGCCACCTGCTGCAGCTTATGGCCAATGTGGTAGCCCGGGGCCGAGACCGCGGCCTGTGGGTCGGCCTGAAAAGCGGAAAGCGTCAAGCGCACGACGCCAGGCGTCAGCATTCGCGCCCCATCGATCATGATGGCGACATAACGCCCTCTGGCTTGAGCTGCGCCGAAGTTAATCGCGTTGACTGGGCTGCGCTGGGTTTCCTGGCGATGGTAATAGCGCACATTGGATGCATGCTGGCACGCGCGAGCCGCGCCGAGCAGTCGATCCGAGTGGTTTTCCACCACAATCACCTCATAGTCCTTCTCTCGGACGTCCTGCTGGTATGCAGGGCTCAACGAAAGCAGGGTTTTCTCGGCCTGGTCGGGCATCTTGTAGACGATCACCACGATCGACAGTTTGGGCCTGGGGCGAAATAGTGACATTGAAGTTTCTCCTGATCAGCGGGCGCAGGCGCGAAGTTCTTGGTAGAGCGCTTCATGCTCTCGCGGCAGGGGCAGTGACTGCTGTTGATGGTGCTTGAGTTCAGCGCTAAAGAAGCGTTCCTCGACCAGCGGCGCAAGCGCCATTTGTTGCAGGATGACATTCAATTTGTCATGCAGCGTGGCCTCATCCTCGTCGAAGCACAGCAATGGAAAGGCAAACTCCTGCTGCAGCTTTAGCAACTTCTCGTTGTAGGCCTGCCACAGTGTGAGCGCCTGCTCCAGAGGCATGCCGCCGCGGGCGGCGAGAGACTGGGCGACAGCTGTCGGGTGGCGGAATATGCCGACGAACTTGAGATCAGGGATCAGTTCCAGCCAGCCGTCCACGACTAGCAGGGAGCGCGGATCCTTGAAGCCCCAACGCGGCACGCCTTGGTAGTCGGCAATCAGCTGACTGGCCTGCCGCTCTTCCTCCGGTGTCCACTTGATAGGCTGGGCGGGTGGGTTATCCCAGGCGCAGCCGCGGGCCGTCAGCAGGGAGTCATGGAAGGCGACGATCTCTAAGTTTTCCCGATTACCTTTGAGGTTATGCGGGTTCCACGCGCTATGTTTGCCTAGCTCGAGCCCGGCTTGCTGCAGCGACCCGGTCAAAAAGCTGGTGCCGCTACGATGCATACCCACAACCATGACGGGGGAGGTCGATTGGGTGGCCAAGGGCTTGGACGATTGAACGCGTGAGAGCAGGGTCTGAATTAACCGCATGTAAAGCCTCTTGTTGTCAGCGGCGGAGCCATTTGTCGGAAAGGACGTGGGCAAGACTTGCAGGTATCTTGCTGAAAAAATACCGCATTGTGTTTAAATGAGCGCCCTATTTCAATCAGGCCAACATCTAGATGAATTACTGGGAAATTCTTTGGTACGGGGTTTATAGCGAGCTGCGCACGGAGATTGCCAGGCGCTTTCTCGGCTTCCTCTGGTGGATCATCGAACCGATCATGTATATGGCGGTCTTCTATGTCGTATTCGGCATGGCCCTGCGCCAGGGCGGTGCCGATTATGTGCCATTTCTGCTCAGCGGCATGATCGCCTGGAAGTGGTTCGATGGCTCGGTGCGGCAGGCCAGCGGGTCGATCCCAATGAATGCCGGCCTGGTGCAGCAAATCTACGTACCAAAGTTTCTATTCGGCCTGATTCAGATTTTCAGCAACACCTTCAAGTTTCTGATCGTCCTATTCCTGCTGCTGGTATTTCTCCTGCTGACCGGCAAAGCGCCTTCGGTCGAGTGGCTCGGTCTGGCGCCCGTGATACTGACGCATCTGCTGCTGATCATCGCGGTTGGCCTGTTGCTTGCCGCCGTGATTCCCTTCGCCCAGGATCTGAAACTGGTGGTCGACAACCTGCTGATGCTGATGATGTTCATGTCCGGAATCTTCTTCAGCGCTGACCAGGTTCCGGAGTCCATGCGCGCAGCCTTCGAGTTCAATCCCATGGTGCTGCTGATCTCCGCCTATCGCGAGGTGCTGTTGCATAACCAGTGGCCACTGTGGGGGGCGCTCGGTTACTGCGTGATGCTCGCCCTGCCAATACTGGGCGCGGCACTGCTGATTCTGCAGCGCAACGAGCGCCGCTATCCGAAACTCCTGTACTGAGACCAGCCATGAGCGAGCGGCAACTGATCCTCCAAGCACACAATGTCGGACTGTCCTACCGACAGCGTACCGGCGTGCTCAAATACCAGAAGTTCTGGGCGCTGGAAGATGTCAGTTTCACCCTCAATGCGGGCGAAACACTCGGCATCATTGGCGCCAATGGTGCCGGCAAGAGCACCCTACTACGCATGATTGCCGGTATCACCGAGCCAGATCGCGGTCGGCTCTGGCGTCAACCTGGCATGACCGCCAGCCTGCTGGCCTTGAATGTCGGTTTCAAACCGGAGTTGTCCGGGCGCGAGAACGTATACATCGGCGGCCTCTTGCTCGGTCTCAGTCTCAAACGAGTGCGTGCACTGATCGACGATATTCACAGTTTCAGCGAACTGGGCGATTTCTTCGAGCGCCCAGTGGGCACCTACTCGACCGGCATGCGCGCGAGGCTAGGCTTTGCCGTCGCCATCTACGCCGACCCGGACATCCTGCTGATCGACGAAGTACTCGGGGTCGGCGATGAGAGCTTCAAGGTGAAATCGCACAACGCCATGCGCCAGAAGATTTGCGACAAGAAGACCGTCGTGCTGGTTTCGCACAGCATGGAAGCGATCCAGTCGCTGTGCGATCGGGTGGTCTGGCTTCATGACGGGCGCAGCGTTGCTTGCGGCCCTGCCGACGAGGTCATCAGCGGGTATCTGGAAACCATCCGCATAGCCGTGAAATTGGAGCAAGCGAAGGAGCGCGAGGCTAAACGCCAAGCATTTGCCTAGCAGACCGTTGAAAAACGTAGGCGAGGCAGCCAGTGCAAAACAAAAACAGGCGAAAAAGCGGAGTTACGTGTTGTAAATGAGCATTTTGACAGGGCTCGCACCCGAGCCTGCTTTTTACGCAGCAATGGCAACGCCGGTAGTTTTTCAACAGCCTGCTAGATCTGCCTCCGAATAATCCGCCCCATAACAACAAAGGCTCTAGACAAGGTCTGGTTGAGGTACTCATGAGCGTTGAGTGTACGAAGATCATCGTCGTTCTCGGTATGCACCGCAGCGGCACAAGCGCCTTGACCAGGGGGTTACAGGCTCTAGGTGTGGAGCTGGGCGGCAATCTGATGCCTGCCTTCGAAGGTAATAACAGCAAAGGCTTCTGGGAGGACCTGGAGATCGTTGCCATCAACGATGCCTTGCTGGAGCAATGCGGGCAGAGTTGGCACAGTCTTGGCGATCTTAGCCAGGGCAATTGGGCTGCGCTGCTGGCCAGCCCTCATGGACAAAGGGCCGTTTATTATCTTTCCAAGCAAATCGAACGCTATCGTCTTTTTGCCTTCAAGGATCCGCGAATGGCGCGCCTGCTGCCATTCTGGAAACTGGTGTTCCAGCGCCTGGGTGTGACGCCGATTTTTCTTATTGCCAGCCGCAACCCGATCAGCGTTGCCTTGTCGCTTGAAAAGCGCGATGGCTTTCCTGCTGAGAAAAGTCACCTGCTGTGGCTCGAACATTGTCTACCCAGCTTGCTGGAAACCCAGGGCTATACGCGCCTGGTCATAAGTTATGACCGATTGTTGGCCAGCCCCCGTGAGCAGCTGTTGCGCATTGCCCGCCTGAGCGGACTCAATGCACCGACGGATGAAGATCTGGTCGAGTATGTCGAGAGCTTTCTCGATGAGCAGTTGCGCCATTCACATTTCTCCGCGAAGGACATCCAGTGTGCTCCCGGCCTGCTCGCCGAAACGCGGTTGTTGTTCGAGTTGCTAGAGCAACTGGCAACCGATGCGCAGGACTTGAACGATCGCAATACCAGTGAGGCATTGAGTAATCTGACGCTGCAGTTGCAGCGCTATGAGCCACTGCGCGCCTTGTTGGCTACGCAGGAGCATAGCGTTGCCAACCAGCAAAGGCAGATCAGTCTGCTGGAGCAGCAGCTGCAGCAAACCGTTATCGCCCACGCAAACGAGCTTGCGCAACAAGCAGTGCAGGTGCAGTTGTTCGTACAACAGAAAAAGTATCTGGAGCATCAGGTCGCAAGTCTGCAGCAAGACCTGTTGAATGCTCACGCCAGCATTGCAGAAATACGTGGCTCGTCATCCTGGCGGCTGACCCAGCCGTTGCGCGCCGCCGGCAGCTTCGCCAAGCGCCTGGTCGGCAGGTCTCGGAACGCGCTCAGGTCCATCGCTCGCACAGTCTATTTTCGCTTGCCGCAAAGGCTCCGCGCACCTCTGCTTAGTTGGGTATTTAGCCGCCTGGGGTTTCTGTTCCGGAACTCGATCCACTATGAGAACTGGCAACGGCAGCAGCAGGTGAGCCGCGCCGAGGGTATTCAGGGGTTATATGGGCTGACCCATAGCGCCGATGCGGAATCGAAATCCGCTGGTCGCTATGCTCTGGAGCAATCCTGCGCTAGTCGCTATTGCTACCTGCCGCCGCGGCGTTCGGCCAGCGTCGAGCAGGCACTATCCGGATTTGCTTGCCGTCCCTTGATTTCGATCATCACGCCGGTATATGGCGTTGCCCCACGTTATCTGGAAAAGCTTATCAAGTCCGTGGAGCTGCAGTGGTACACCAATTGGGAGCTGATTCTGGTTGAGGATGCCGGGCCTAATGAAGATACCCGACGCTTTATGCGAGAGCTCGATGATCCGCGAATCAAGGTCAGATTCCTTGAGCAGAACGGAGGTATATCCCATGCAAGCAACATTGCGCTAAGCCTGGCGCAAGGTGAGTATGTCGCTTTTCTTGACCATGACGATGAGCTGACACTCGACGCATTGTACGAAGTTGTAAAAGTCATAAATGAACATGACCCCGACCTCATTTATAGCGATGAGGACAAGATTGATGCGACGGGAAATTTCAGTGACCCCTTCTTCAAACCGGGATGGTCGCCTGATGCACTGATGAGCATCATGTATACCTGCCACCTGTGTTGCATTCGGTCACGTCTGGTCGAAGATGTGGGTGGCTTACGTCTTGGTTATGAGGGGGCTCAGGACTATGATCTTATCTTGCGGGTCACCGAGCAGACCCAACGCGTCGCGCATATTCCCAAGGTACTTTATCACTGGCGCATACTGCCCTCCTCAATTGCCTCAAGTATCGATGCCAAGCCCTATGCCAGTGACGCAGTTCGTCGCCTCAAGGAAGATGCGTTACAACGTCGTATGCTCTCTGGTTGTGTTGAGTCCGTGGCCCAAATGCCTGGGCAGTTTCGCATCAACTACCGTCCTGTCGACACTCCGCTGGTGTCGATCATTATTCCAAGTCGTGACAACTACTCGATCTTGCGGCAATGCATCGACTCCATTTTGGAGAAGACTCGCTACGAAAACTACGAAATCATTCTTATCGATAACCAGAGTGTCGACGAGGACGCTCTGTTGTATTACCGCAGCCTGGAACTGCATCCGCAGATACAGCTGCAACACTACCCTCACCCCTTTAACTATTCAGCTATTAACAACCTGGCTAGCCGTTATGCTACGGGTGAATTTCTGCTCTTCCTCAATGATGATACACAGGTCATAGAGGGCGATTGGCTGGAGCGACTGCTCGGTTTTGCACAGTTGGAACATGTAGGCGCAGTGGGGGCCAAATTGCTTTTTCCAGGTTCTGAGCGTATTCAACATTGCGGCGTACTGAATTTGGCCGATGGCCCGGGCCATGCGTTCTACAATGCGCGTCATGACATACCGCTGTATTTCGGGCGCAATGTTCTTGACTGGAACTGGCTGGCGGTAACCGGTGCCTGCCTGATGGTCGCTCGCCATAAATTCGAGTCTATTGGTGGTTTTGATGAGGCACTACCCATTGCCTATAACGATGTCGATCTGTGCTTGGGGCTGCATCGGGCCGGTTGGCACAATGTGGTGTGTTCTGCTGTAACGCTTGTGCATCACGAGTCAGTTTCCCGTGGAGTTGACCACGAAGATACCGTCAAGCTCAAGCGGCTTGGCCGCGAACGTCGCAAGCTGTTTTATAAGCATCCTGACTATTTCATGCGTGACCCCTATCACAATAATAATCTTCATCAGAATAGTGTCGACTTTCTGATGTTGAACTACTGACAAGAGAATCAGGTGCTATGGAACGCTATCAGCAGCTGCTGGAAGAGTTTGACAAGTTACTGCCTGCTGTCCGGGCTGTTTCGTTTGATGTATTCGACACCCTGCTTGTCCGTGTTTTGCATGAACCGGAAAATCTATTTGATCTGATGGGTCATCAGTTGGCTGATCGCGGCTTTGCCGAGCAGCGGAAAGTCGCCCAGATACATGGCTTTAAACAAATGGCTCGGGAGGGGCGTAAAGAGCTGACGCTGGCTGATATTTATGACAATTTGAGCCACGCACAGCATGACTCCGCCGTATTAGCTGAGCTGGAGCAGAAGCTTGAGCATGCAGTGATACGACTCAACCCTGAAGTCGTTGCGCTGTTCGACGAAGCACGGAGTCAAGGCAAGGTCGTTGTTTTGACCTCGGATATGTACCTGCCACAGAAATTCTTCGCGCAATTGGCTGAGCGCCTCAATTTACGGGCCGATCACCTTTTAGTCTCCAGCGCATGCAACTGTACCAAGCGCGATAAGGGTGAGTTGTTCGACCTGTTAAAGCAGCGGCTCGGACTTGCTGGCGAGGATATCCTGCATATAGGTGATAACCCGCTTGGCGATGTGCAGCGAGCCAAGGAAAAAGGGCTGCGCACTCTGCACTATCGTCCTCCTGCCTCTATCGCTCAAGGGCTCGTCGAATCTTTGCCGGCTTCTTCTGCAAGCACCTACCTCTGTGCCGGTCTTGCCCGTTATGCCTGCTACCAAGATTCCAGAAGCTCCTGGTATCGCCTGGGTTGGCAGTATGGCGGCCCGTTGTTGCATGGGTTTCTCGACTGGATTCAGGACGAGGTTCGCGATGAAGGTATTGATCGTCTGCTCTTTATCTCCCGCGATGGCTTCCTGCTGCATCAACTTCATCAGCAGTATTCGGCCGGAGGTGTGGAGGCTCAGTACATGCGAGGGTCGAGAGTGGCATTCACTATGGCCGCACTCTCCGAGCAGAATTTCCTCGAGTCGGTGACATTTTTTCTTTCCGGTGCCGACAACATCACGCTGGAAGATCTTTTTACCCGCATCGGCGTTGAATTGCCCGATGCTGGCGTGCTGGAGCCCCTAAATTTAAGCGCAACTACACGCATTACTCCGCGCACTCATAAGTCAGTCGGGCAGTTCCTAGTGGCCATGCGTCATCGAATTCTACAAGTAGCCCGTGAAACACGACGTGGTCTACACCGCCATCTGCTGGAGTTGGGGTTGACCGATGGTATGCGGGTGGCATTTGTCGATGTTGGTTGGAGCGGTACCACGCAGAAAGCTTTTGAACGCGCCCTGGAGGGAATGTTTGAACTCGATGTGCAGGGCTACTACCTGGGTCTTTCAGAGCCGGCCAAGAGCCTCTCGCAGAAAACCGGTCTGCGCCTGAAAACCATGAGCGAGGCGCTCCAGCTGGACGACAGAAGCCGTGCTCTGTTGTACGACAATCGAGCCGTAGCCGAGCTATTCTTTTCTGCGCCCTACGGCACAACCATCGGGTACCGCCAAGATGCCGAGGGTCATTTATCCTTTGTCGAGGATGGCGAACGCGGCATCGATTACGACATAGGCTTGCTCGTTGAGTCGATCAACCAGGGCATTAGTGATTATGTCGCGGACGCAGAACAGCTGCGGCTAACACTGGCTTTGCCAATCGAACGATATCTGCCGCTGCAGCACCTCTTGCAGTTGCTGGGTCGACCCTCGACTGAACAAGCAGTTCTTATAGGCCGAATCTATAACTGGGATGCCTGGGCGAGTAGCGAAGGCTACCGTATCTATTTCGCTGGCAGGCCCGAAGCATCGACAGATTATTACAAACCGGATTTATGGCCTGCAGGGTGGCAGATTGTGCGTTCATTGCCTCAGGGAGCATTGCCGTGCATGGAGCGCTTGAGCGACCCGCAACATAATCATTCCGTGCCGGTTGTCGAGGCTGCATCAGCTCGTCGCGCTGTTGAGGTGTCCGCTCAATGAGCCAATACGAAGAATGTCTTGAGTCTTCTGGAGCTGTCCGGAAAGAGTCTCCGAAGGTTGCGATCCTGCTGTCCACACACAATGGTGCCCGTTATTTGGCACAGCAGCTCGACTCAATCATCAACCAGTCATACCCACACTGGCAGCTTGCCGTGTCCGACGATGGTTCGTGCGACGGCACGCTGGACATCCTGCTTGAGTATCAACGCAGGCTTGGCCGCGATCGCCTGACGATCAAGCCCGGTCCCTGTTTGGGGTTCCATGCCAACTTTTTGTCTTTGGTGCTAGATGAGGCGATTGCTGCTGACGCCTATGCATATTGTGACCAGGATGATCTCTGGCATCCCGACAGATTAGAACGGGGCCTTGAGTGGCTGGCGCGGGCGCGGTCCGGGCTACCAGCCCTATATTGCGGCCGCACGCATTTGGTTGATGAGCGAGGCAAGCATTTGGGACAGTCTCCCTTATTCGATCGCCCCCCAACCTTTACCAACTCCTTGGTACAGAGCCTGGCCGGCGGAAACACCATGCTTTTCAACCATGCCGCCCGCGACCTGTTGATTGATGCAGGCCCGCTACCGATCATCTCCCATGACTGGTGGACATACATGCTGGTCAGTGGTGCTGGCGGGCAGGTTTACTACGATAAAACGCCATCAATTGACTACCGCCAACACGGGGGCAATCTGATCGGTGCCAATTCCAACCTGGGCGATCGCCTTTACCGGCTCCGCCGGATGTTCGCTGGACACTTCAAGCAGTGGAACGACATCAACATTGAGTCGTTGCGGCGCTGCCAGCACTTGCTGACCGAACAGCATCGCGAAGTGCTGCTAACGTTCGCTAAGGCGCGGAAAAACTCTCTCCTGTCGCGATGCCGCGGAGTCATGAGTTCTGGAGTATATCGCCAGACGCTGTTGGGTAACCTGGGCTTGGTAATAGCCATCCTGCTCGGCAAAATTTAAAGAATGGGTACAGCCATGACGCAAAGGATCACCTAAATGTCCCGCCTCCCTGAAGCGACAAACCTAGTCTGGCAGGCTGCCAGTGTGACTCCGGAAGCCCGGGCGCAATTGCTCCGACAACGCCCGGTGACCCTATGGATGACGGGCCTGAGTGGTGCGGGTAAATCGACCTTGGCGTTTGCCCTGGAAAAGCGTCTGATTGAACTCGGGCATGCCTGCTTCGTGCTCGATGGTGACAATGTTCGTCACGGCCTGAACGCCGACCTGGGTTTTTCTCCTGAGGCCCGTGCAGAAAATATCCGGCGTATCGCCGAAGTTGCCAAGTTGATGAATACTGCCGGACTGATCGTTATCACGTCGTTTATCTCGCCCTATGGCGAGGATCGACGCATGGCACGCGCGCTGATCGGCGCAGAGGGATTCCGCGAGATTCATATCAGTACAACCCTGAAGAGCTGCGAGCAGCGCGATCCGAAGGGACTGTATCAGAAGGCCAGGGCGGGGCTGATCAGCGAATTTACTGGCATTTCGGCCCCCTATGAAGCCCCCGATCAACCCAGCTTGAGTCTTGATACCTCTGAGGTGCAGATGGAAGAGTGTCTGGAGCGTTTGCTGGCGGTGCTCTGGCCCTTCATTGACGAGTCTGCGAGTCACCTCAATACGAGTTCAGCAGTTCTAGAGGGGCAGGCGAGTAAAAGCTGAATAACAGGTCAGTGCATTTCGCCAGTCTATTTGCAACCGTACCTGTCGCGGCTTGCTGTGAACTCGCCATATTTCATTGATCCCGTGCTTGTGTTGGTTAAGCGCGTCAATCGCTGACGTCAGATACAGAAACTGGCGCAGCAAGCAGAACAGTTGACTGAGAAACCAAGCTGCACCGATACAATTCTGCGTCGCTGTGGCTGCACCTGGCCGCGCTAGCACGCGATCATGGCTCCCCATACCCCACACCCGCAAAAATGCGGGAAGGTTAGCCGCCATGGAACGCAGCCTCGACTCCGATCTGTCCCCAAGTCTCCCGGCGCCACGACACTGGTTTTACCGCCTGCTGGCCACGCTGCTGCTGTGGCGCCGCAACGCTCGCGGCCGCAGGCAATTGGCGAAGCTCGATACGCGCCTGCTGAGCGATGCCGGTATCACCGAAAGCGATCGCCTGGCGGAGATGGACAAACCGTTCTGGCGCTGAACGGCCGCGAGGGCGCCGGATGCTGTCGAAACCGCCGAGCGTTGCTCAGCATTTGGCGCCCAGCTGTTCACCCAGCCCCTGCGGACTGCTCAGCAGCTCCCGATACAGCGCCGCCATTTGCCGCCCCATGCGCTCGGCGGTGAATAGCTGCCGATAGCGCTGCTCGGCACGCCGGCCCATCTGCACGGCCAAGCCAGGGTTATTCCAGAGCGTGCGCATCGCTTCGCGCAGCGCCAGGGGATCGCCGGGCGGCACCACCAGGCCGGTATGGTTGTGCTGGTTGATGTAGCTGGTGCCGGTGCCGATCTCGCTGGAGATCATCGCCTTGCCGAACATCGCCCCTTCCAGCAGGGAGATGCCGAACGCCTCCGAACGCAGGTGCGAGGGGAATACCAGGGTGCTGCACAATTGCAGCAGCGCCACCTTGTCCTCGTCACCCAGGCGACCGACAAAGTGCACATGATCCAGGCCCAGGGCCTGCGCCTGCGCGCGCAGTTCCAGCTCCAGCGGGCCGGCGCCGACGATCACCACCGGGTAGCCGGTGCCCCGCACCGCCTCGAGCAGAATATGCAGGCCCTTGTAATAACGCATGACCCCGACGAACAGGAAGAACCGCGAGCCGAAACGCCGGCGCCAGTGCGCGCTGCGCGCCGGCGAGGCCAGCGGATAGGCCACCTTGTCCAAGCCATAGGGAATCACCGTGGTCTTGTCGCGGTAGCGCGCCAGCACCTCGCTGGTTTGCAGGTAATTCGGCGACGCCGCGACTATGCGGTCGACGCTGCCGAGGAAGCGTTGCATCAGTGGCCGATACAGTTTGAGCAGATGCTTCTGGCGGATGATGTCCGAATGGTAGGTGACCACCGTCGGCTTGCGGATCTGCGCGGCGAAATGCAGCACATCCATGAACGGCCAGGGGAAGTGATAGTTGATCACGTCGGCCTCGGCCGCCAACGCCTTGAAACGCCGCAGCAGGCCAAAGGAAAACCCGGTGGAGGCCAGTTGAATGTCCAGCTTGGCGCGGTGCACCTGATGATCGGCGACCCTCAGCTCGCGCGGCTCGGGCCTGGCGCTGAGGGTCAGCACCTGGCTCTCGATGCCGTGGGCGATACCGCTCTGGCAGGCCTGAAAGATCGCCTGCTCGATTCCGCCGATGGTTTCCGGCAGATAGGTTTTGAACAAATGTAGTACGCGCATCTAGTGCTCCAGGGCCTGTCGGTAGGCGGCAACCGTATGGGTCGCGCAGCGCTTCCAGCTGAAGCGCCGCGCCCGTTGTAAACCGCAGGCGCGGCGCGCCTGCCATTCCACCGGGTCCTCGATCAGGCGCAGAATCGCTTCACACCAACTGCGATCATCCCCGGGTTCGCGATACACCCCGGCCTCGCCAGCCACTTCGGGTAATGCGGCGCGCGGCGCCAATACCACCGGCACCCCGCTGGCCATCGCCTCCAGTACGGGCAGGCCGAAGCCTTCGTACAACGATGGAAACAACAACAGTCGCGCGCCGGCCAGGACTTCGGCCAACTGCCGGTCCGGCTGATAACCGAGCAGGCGCACCTGGCCGCCAGCCAGCCCGCGCCGCAACTCCCCGGCGAAATCCTCGCCGCGCCAGCCTGCCATGCCGGCGATCACCAGCGGGAAACGGGCGCGCGTGGCCGCCGGCAACAAGGCATGCGCACGCAGGGCCTGCGCCAGGTTCTTGCGCGGCTCCAGGGTGCCGACGCACAGCAGGTAGGCGCCGGGTTGCAGACCGAGCGCCGCCAGGCCGTCGCGCAGGTCGCGGGCCTCACGCGGATAAAAGCGCGCCGCACAGCCCAGCGGAGCGACCCGCAAACGCGCGGCGGCCACCCCGTAGTGCCGCTTGATTTCATCGGCGACGAACTGTGAATCGGTGAGAATGCACTGCGCCCGCTCAAGCGCTGGACCGATGCGCCGCTCGATCTCCGCCAGGCGATCGGCCGGCTGGGTTTGCGGGTAATGCAGGTGCGTCAGGTCGTGCAGGGTCATTACCATCGGTCCGGCGAATTGCAGCGGCCACAGACTGGGTTCGTGATAAAGCTGCACCCCGCCATGCCGCGCGCAGCGGTCGAAGTGCCGCTGATCGAACGCACGACGCAAGCGGTAAGCGCCGGGCAGCTGCTTGGCCAGCGCGGCCCAGCGACTATAGCCGGGCAGCGCAGCTGGCAGCTCGGTGCTCCAACCCCAGCCGTGGAACAGCTCCAGCTCTATTCGCGGGTCGTCGCGCAGGGCGCCGATCAGCTCGACCAGGTACTGGCCGATGCCCGTGCGCGGCGCCTGCAGAATCCGCGCGTTAAGGGCAATCCGCATAGCTCACCTGATTCGCCTGGTTCGCCTGCAACGCCGGCGCAGATCGCCGCAAGCCATTGGAGGCGCCTGCGATCAACTGCCCGGCGGCACCGCGCCAATCCACCCATTGCCACTCGACCACCGGGCGCGCGGCGGGAAACTGCCCGCTCGCCTCGAATGCCTGGATCAAGCGCACCAGGGACTGCGGATCGGCCAGGTCGAAATACGCCATGAAATCCCCGCCAACTTCGCGAAACACCGGAATATCGCTGGCCATCACCGGCAGCCCGCGCTGCATCGCCTCGACCAGCGGCAGGCCGAAGCCCTCGGCATGCGAGGGGAAAACCAACGCCCGCGCACGCGAATAGGCATGCTCCAGACTGCGGTCATTGACCCGGTTGAACATGAACAGGCGCTTGCCGTTCAACGGGTGCTGGTTGATCCGTTCGAGCAGCGCCTCGCACTTCCAGCCGACCTTGCCGATGATGCACAGGCGCGCCTTGGAGCCCTGCGCCCACAGGCGCTCGAAGGCGTCGAGCAGGTAAGCGTGGTTCTTGCGCGGCTCGACGGTGCTGACCATCAGGTACACCGGCTCACGCTTGGCGAACATCCGCCGCAGGCCGGGGTGCAGCGGCGCCTCGGCGTAGTTCAGGTCCAGTTCGCAGCCGAGGTGGAAGTGGCCATGCCAGCGCCGGCTGGCTTCATCTATCCCAAGACGCTGCTGCAGCTCGCGCTCGACCTGTTCGCTGATGGTCTGCGAAATCGCCATGAATCCATCGGCGGTCTGCGCGATCCAGTCGAACCAGCGGTCGAACACCTTGACCAGCCCGGCGTCGCAGAACTGCGGGTGGGTCAATGGAATCAGGTCGTAGATTACCGAGACGATGCCCACTCCGCGCCGCTTCAGGCGCTCGGCCAGCTCGAAGAAATCGGCATGCCAGGAGGAGTCGAGCAACAACAGCTGATCGCCCTCCTCGACCTGCAACGGCACGGCCCGCTCGGGGGCTGGCTGCGCATTGCGGTTGAGCCACAGTGCGACGCGCAGCGGCAGGGTGATCGCCAGGCCGAGCAGTTTGCCCAGCACGAACAGCAGGCGGCGCGCCGCATGCGAGGTGCTGAACGGGCGCAGCCGTTCGAGCCGCGAATGCCACCACCAATAGCGGTTGCGCATATGGTCCAGGCGAATGATCGCCGCCTGGCGCAGCGGCGTCTGTTTTTGCGGTTTCAGCGGCGTCAGGCTGAGCACCCGGTAGAGCATGCCGCCGTGCATCATTACCGGTATGCATTCGACCTCGCTGTGCAGACCGTCCAACTGTTTGATCACGTTGCGCACCACGCGCTGGATGCCGGAGTTGTCCTGCGGGTGCTCGTAAACGTAGGTGCATTCAATCAGGAAGCGCATGCTGTATTTCCGTGTCTTGGGTATCAGACGAAACAACCGCAGACGACGAACGCTCGATGGCGACTTGCGAATCCAGCCAGGCGCAACCGACGAAGTCGGGCCGCCCGGTATTGATGACGTGGAATACCAGGGCGAAATCGCGCCATTCGTAGTTGGTATCCAGGTGCGAATCGAAGCGCGACAGCGACAGCGCGATCGAATAGTTGCCCTTGCCCAGGCGCGCGGGAAAGGCGAAACGGTAGATCACCTGCTCGCCAGCCCGCAGGCTCTCCAGGGGCCGGCCGAGCCGATGGGTGTTGATGCCGTAGATGGCCTGGCCCATGCGGTCCTTGATCATGAAACCGAGCACCAGACGGGCGATATCGACCTTGATGTCGACGACCACCTGCAGCGTGACCTGGCTGCCGACCGAGACCACCTCGACGCGTTGCTCGTGCTCGTTGAGCAGCGCGACATCGGCGAAACAGGCCTCGCCGGTGCCGGAGATGGTGCGAATCTGCCCGCCGGGCAGGCGTTCCTGACGCACCGTCTGCTGTTCCCTCTCGGCCAGCATGGCGCTATAGAAATCCATCACTTCCTCGGGCGCGCCCTCCAGCGCCAGCCGCCCGCTGGCCAGCAGGATGGCGCGGTCGCACAGCGACTGGATCGCCTGGCGATCATGAGAAACGATCAGCAGGGTGGTGCCGGCCTTGCGAAACCGGCGGATGCGATCGAAGCTCTTGTGCTGGAAATAGGCATCGCCGACCGACAGGGCTTCGTCGACGATCAGCACGTCCGGACGCCGCGCCGTCGCCACGCTGAACGCCAGACGCATCTGCATGCCGCTGGAATAGGTGCGCACCGGGTGGTCGAGGTATTCGCCGATCTCGGCGAAGGCCTCGATCTCGGGCATCAGCCCGTGCAGCTCCTCCATACTCAGGCCCAGCAGCTGGCCCGCCATAAAGACATTCTGCCGACCGCTGAAATCCGGGTGAAAACCCATGCCCAGTTCAAGCAGCGCGGCGACCCGGCCGTGAATTTCGATCTGCCCGGCATTCGCCTGGGTGGTGCCGGTGATCATTTTCAGCAGCGTGCTCTTGCCCGCGCCGTTGACCCCGATTATCCCCAGCGCTTCGCCGGGCTCGACCGCGAAGGTAATGTCCCGCAGCACCCAGGTCAGTTGATGGCGCGGCGGCGAAAAGGGAATCAGCCACTCCGCCAGCCGCGACCAGCGCGTCGGGTACTGTTTGTAGGCCTTGCCCAGTTGGTTGACGCGAATGCTGCCCATCAGAGTTCATCCACCATTTCACCGGAGCGTTTACGGAACAGGCGCATGCCCAACAGACACAGCGCCAGCGCGAGCAGTGCGGGCGGCCAGAGCGCGGCCCAGTCCGGCCAGGCGCCGTGCACGAAGATGCCCTGATACGCGGCGATCAGCGGCACCATCGGGTTGAGGTCCAGCAGCGGCTGAATGCCTTCGGGAAGGATCGAGCGCGGGTAGACGATCGGGGTGAACCAGAACCAGAACTGCAGGAAGATCCCGACGAACTGCCCGACATCGCGGAAAAACACGTTGAGCACGCCGAGAATGATCCCCAGGCCGATGGAGAAGGCGCATTGCACCAGCAGCACCGGGATTGCGCCGAGCACCGCCCAGCCGGGAAAGTTATCGGTCACCACGAGGAAGCCGAGAAACAGCGCGAAGATGATCGCGAAATTCACTCCGGCGTTGAGCACCACGATCAGCGGCAGGCAGATGCGCGGGAAGCTGAGTTTCTTGATCAGGTTGGCGTGTTCCAGAAACACCGCCTGGCTGCGCCCGATCACTTCGGCGAAAAAGCCCCAGGCCAGCACCCCAGCGCACAGGTAGATGCCATACGCCAGGCTGTTGTCCACCCCCGGCAGCCGGGCTTTCATCAACTGCGAGAAGATCACCGTGTAGACGATGATCATCGATAACGGATTGAGGATGGTCCAGGTCGCGCCTAGCAATGAGTTGCGGTAGCGCGTTTGAAATTCGCGCTTGACGCTGCCCAACACGAAACCACGGTAATTCCATACCGCGCCCAGCATATGATTCGCCGCCACTATCGAGCCCTGCCGTATTGATCATCGAAACGGGCACCGCTTTCAGCGCCCGGATGCATCTCCCGCGCGCCGCCGGCGCCGGGAGCGGATGAGCCGCGCTATTCCCTGGCCACACGCTTGAGGTCGGCGTCGACCATCATCCGGATCAACTTCTCCAGGCTGGTCTGCGGCGCCCAGCCCAGCACCCGCTCGGCCTTGCCCGGGTTGCCCAACAGGATGTCCACTTCGGCAGGACGGAAAAACGCCGGATCGACCACCACGTGCTGCAGGTAGTCGAGCTCCACGTGGGCGAAGGCGATGCTGCACATCTCCCGCACGGTGGTGGTGACGCCAGTGGCCACCACGTAGTCGTCGGCCCGGTCCTGCTGCAACATCAGCCACATCGCCTCGACGTAGTCGCCGGCAAAGCCCCAGTCGCGTTGCGAATCGATATTGCCCAGGCGCAACTCGTGCTGTTTGCCGAGTTTGATGCGCGCCACCGCGTCGGTGACCTTGCGGGTCACGAACTCGATGCCGCGCAACGGCGACTCGTGATTGAAGAGGACTCCGCTGGAGGCGTGCAGGCCGAAACTTTCCCGGTAGTTGACGGTGATCCAGTGCCCGTACAGCTTGGCCACGCCATAGGGGCTGCGCGGATAGAACGGGGTGTGTTCGTCCTGCCGCTCGGCCTGGATCAGACCGAACATTTCGCTGGTGGAGGCCTGGTAGAAGCGCGTGTGCGGGCTGACCTGGCGAATCGCTTCGAGCACATGGGTCACCCCCAGCCCGTCGACGATGCCGGTGGTGATCGGCTGGTCCCAGGAGCTGCCGACAAAGCTTTGCGCGCCCAGGTTATACAACTCGTCCGGGCGTACCGCGGCGATTGCGCGCTGCACCGAGCAGGCATCGGCCAGGTCGCCTTCCAGGTAGCTGATACGCGCCTCGACGCCCAGTTCGCGCAAGCGCCAGCGGGTGTCGGTGCTACGCCGTGCGACCAGGCCGTAAACCTGATAGCCCTTGCCCAGCAGCAGCTTGGCCAGGTATGCGCCGTCCTGGCCGGTGATTCCGGTGATCAAAGCTTTCTTGTTCATTGTGGTCGTTCTCTCGCATCCCAGTCAGAGAGCACTCTGCGCAGGGTTTCCGTGAAATTTACTGCGGGTTTCCAACCTGTTTCCCGACGCAGCTTGTCGGCACCACCGACCACCCGACGCTGCTCGGCCCGACGCATGCGCGCCGGGTCCTGCACCAGTTCCACCTCCACTTCGGCCAATCTGGCCATCTCGACGATCAGCTCGCGGATACGCCGCTCCTGACCCGAACAGACGTTGTAGATCTCGCCATTGCGGCCCTTGCCCAGCAACAACAGGTAGGCCGCGACGACATCACGCACATCGAGAAAATCGCGGCTCACATCGATATCGCCGACCTCCAGCTGCGGCGGCTGCAGGCCGAGCCGAACCCGGGCGATCTGCCGGGCCATGCTGGCGACCACGAAGGACTCGCCCTGGCCTTCGCCGATATGGTTGAACGCGCGCGCGACTACGATGCGCCAGGGTTCGACATGGCTCCATTGCCGGCACAGCAGCTCGGCGGCAGCCTTGCTCACGGCGTAGGGATTGCGCGGCTGCGGCGTCAGCGTCTCGTCGATCGGCAGCGCCGCTTCCGCCACCTGCCCATAGACATCGCCGGAGCTGACATACAGGAAGGTGCCGCAGAAGCCGCTACGCTTCAGCCCTTGCAGCAGATTGAGCGTGCCCAGCAGATTGATCCGCAGGGTACGCGCCGGATCGCGGAATGCCTCGGGAACGAAGGTCTGCCCCGCCAGGTGAATCACCGCATCCGGGCGCAGCCGCTGGAGCATGGCGTCGAGCGCTTCGCTGTCGAGCAGGTCGCAACGGCCCTCGGGATGCAGCAACTGCCACTGCGCCGTATCGGATGCGCCATCAGCGAAAGCTTGGGCCAGATGGCGCCCGACGAATCCTGATAAGCCAGTGACCAGAAGTTTTTTTCTCATGCATGTTCAACCTGTGTAGCGGCAGTCACTGCCATAGCTATGTGAGCGAGAAACGGCTTAAGTTCAGCGCGGATTTACAGGCCTAAAGTTGGGTCCGCACGGACGGTTGGCGAACCCGCTACGGCTGGCGAACTGCCCTGTCGCCGGCTGCAGCCTTGAATTGAACCTGTCGCCAAAAGCGGCAAAAAATCGCAAAAAACAAGCGATCCTCCAGGTTAAGCACAGACTCCTACTGCAGCGCCGAAGACCTCGAAACAGCAAACGACCGGCGCGACTGTGCCTGACGCCGCGCGAGGGGCGCGGTGCCGGTTGTAGCGGCGCGAAGAATGCCGTTCAGCGAACGCTATGGCTGCTATGAAGCATTGAATTACCGGACGACCGGTACCCCTATCAGCGACCGGTGGCCCATCGTTTCGCCTGCGTGACCAGCGTCACCAGGCGCCATAAGCGGCTGCCGTAAATCGCCGCCAGCTGCGCTTCGGCCGCAGCGGCGCGGCAGCCGTCTGTGGCAGCGGACGTTTGCGACGCCAGGGGCGGCGCGACCGCATCGAGCGGATGGCTGAGACGATGGCCGGGGCACAGCTGAAAATCATCGAGGACGTTCGGCGGCATCGATAACGGCGCCATCAGCTGGGACTTTTCCAGTGCCACGTAAAAGCGGTTGATGCCATCGCACAGGGCGAAACGGTAACCGGCGTCGAGAATGATCGAAGCCCATTGCGGCTCTGTGTCGAACGCCGATTCGATAAGGATGATCCAGGGTCGCCATCGCTGAAAATCGATGCCCCTGAGCACCTGCTCTTCGAAACCCTCGACATCGATTTTCAGAAAATGAAGCGGCACCTCGGGACTCAGGTGTTCTTCGCAGATACGGTTCAGCGGGCGCGTCACCACGGTACGCGGGACAAACCGAATGCCGTCGCTGCTTTGTCGTTGCGCCGTCTCCACGCTGAGCGTCGAGAGTCCGGTGTCCGTCGACTCGAAAAACTCCAGACGATCCTCCTTGTCGCCGATCGCCAGGCACAGGTTGATGTCCTCCGGGCGCTCTTCGCACAGCGACCGATGATAGTGCAGCACCGGCTCGATATTGATCCCGCGCCAGCCGCGCTCGTACAGCGAGCGGGTCACCGAATCGCGAGTCGGGTGGTTGGCGCCGATGTCGATGTAGAAACCGGGGCCGAACAACCGCAGGGCGCGCCAGAGCATCACGTCTTCGAAATTTTGCGCGTAGGAAATAAAGGGCATGGTTGCAGTCATCCTGGCGATGTTGGAGGCGATGAAAGTCTGGAACTGGGCGCCGGCTCGGCCCGCACAACCGGCTCGGCCGGGGTATCGACGAACAGACGCCGAACGATGCGCTTGCCGTGCTCGCGTAGCGGAGACTCGAGCAGGCGGTAATTGAGCTCGCTGAGCAGCAGGATCAGCAGCGCCGCGGTCGACACCAGTGGCACCATCCAGGCCGGGCCGAGCGGGCCCTGCTCCGGGGCCAGGCGAAAGTAGAACTCCCGGGTGAAGTAGAACGCCGGGATATGGATCAGGTAGATCGCATAGGAGCGCACGCCGAGCCAGATCAGCAGGCGCTTGCAGCTGCCTTCCGGGCAGAACAGGTTCTGGTTGTACGAGGCGATCCAGACCAGCGCGGCCGACAGCAGGGCGATCAGGCCGACGCGGATCGAGACGATCTGCAAGGGTTCCGCGCCAAGCGTGCCGAGGCACAGCAGCAGCCCCAGCAACACCACACTGCCGAGCCCGCGGCGCGCCAGGAACAGCGGCTGAAACACCCGATAGGAGGGTCGCGTGCTCCAGAGCGCGATCAGCACCCCGAGCGCCAGCGCATCGGTGCGAAACACCATGGCCAGCGGCGTGCGTACCGAGAACAGCTGAAACGCGACCAAGCCGAGCAAGGCGTATGGCAACCAGCGGCGACTGAGCACGATCAGCAACGGAAACAGCAGATAGAACTGTTCTTCCAGCGCCAGGCTCCAGTAGACGAAGCTGCTGCCGTACTCGCGCTGCATGAAGGTCTCGGCGAAACGCACGTTGGCCACCTGCAGCACGGCGGCCATGGTCGCCTCGACGTTGGCCTTGACGCTGCCGAACACCCCGGAGCGATTGAACGCCAGGGTCGCGAGCAGCATCACCAGCAGCCACAGCCAGGCCGAAGGTAACAACCGCCAGGCCCTGCGCAGCCAGAACGCCAGGCTCAGCCGTAGCGCCGCGGCGCTGTTCTGTGCGCCTTGCAGCTGCGGCACCAACTGGCGCGCGATGACGAAACCGGACACGGCAAAGAACAGGTCGACACCGACCCAGCCACCGAAATAGCTGTAAAAGCGCGTCAGCGCCGGGGTCGTCCAGGTAATCAGGTTGGCGCTGGCGTGGTGCACCACCACGAAGAGCACGGCACAGCCGCGCAGCACCTCGATATCGTCGATCCGCTGGTTCATCGCGAAGCATCCTCAAGGTTTGCGGGCGATAACCACCTGACTTTTCGGCATCACCGCATCCAGTGCGTGCTTGATCCGCGCACCGGCCGGCTGCGCCAGCAACAACGACCAGGTCTGCGCCCAACTTTCCAGCAAGGGATGCCAGGGCGGGTTGAGCGGCTGGTTCTCGCAGGCCCAGTACAGCGACCACCACACCGAATGATAGAAACCGTAATGACAGCTACGCTCGACGAGCAGCCCGGCATCGCACGCCAACTGTTCCAGTTCACCCTGCTTGAACACGCGGATATGGTTGGGCTTCTGGAAGTAGATCGGCGGCGCGATATGCCGCTGCACGCCCTCTATCACCTCGCCAGGTACGGTCAGCAGAAACAGCGCGCCGGGTTTGCCGACCCGCACCAGTTCGGCCATAAATTGCGCGGGGTCGTCGACATGCTCGAGCACTTCCATGGCCACCACCCGGGTCACCCTGGCGTCGGGCAGCGGCAGCGGGTTGGCGTCGGTGACCAGGATCTGCACGTTGCGCGGCGACTCCGCCTGCAGGCGCTGGCGGGCGATTTCCAGGCTCTGCGGATCGACGTCGGCGAGGATCATTTCCGCACCCTGTTTCGCGCAGAACTGCGCATAGCCGCCCTCGCCGCAACCGATGTCGAGCACCGTGTCCTCGGGGCCGATGGCAAAACCTTCGAGCAGTTCGCCGCTGTGGTTCTGGATCCAGCCGCTGCCGTGGATGTCGATCAGGCCGATATCCAGCTCCGGCTCGGCGGCGGGCTCCGGCACAGGCAGCGGCGCGACCGGCGCGGCGGCGGCGACCAGTTGCAGTTCAGGCGAGGGCGCGAGCAGGCGCTTGATTCGGTTCAGCATGGCTGGATTCCCGTGATTGGAAAGTGAGCATCGCGGGCCCGGCTCAAGCCGGTTTGCGCGCGACTATGACCTGACTCTTGGGCATCAGGTGATCCAACTGCTGTTTGATCGGGGCGAACTCGGGCATCTGGATCAGCCGGTACCAGAGCTGGGCCCAGTCGTCGAGCAGCGGCGCGTAGGGCGGATGCACCACATCATGGGTCTCGCCGCCGTGCTGCTCGCCGTTGGCCTTGAACTGCGCCCAATAGATCAGCATCCACAGGCTCCAGTAGAAGCCGTAACCGGCACGCCGCTCGATCACCAGCCCGGCGTCTTCGACCAGGCGGCCGAAAGCCTCGCGCTCGAATATGCGGATATGGTTGGGCCGTTCGAAGTAATGCGCCGGCGCGCACTGCTCCTGGATATGCTCGGCGACCGGGTCCGGCACCGCCAGCAGGTAGAGCGCCCCCGGACGGCCCACGCGCACCAGCTCAGCGAGCATCTTGGCCGGGTCGTCGACGTGCTCGAGCACTTCGAGGGCGATCACCCGAGTCGCATAGGCATCGGCCAGCGGCAGCGGGTTGCTGTCCGAAACCAGCCCCTCGACGACCCGCGCCGGGGTCCGCGTCAGCTTCTCGCGCAGCGCTTCGATCTTTTCCGCGACCACGTCGCTGAACACCACGTGGGCACCGCGGGCGGCGCTGAACAGGGTGGCGCCGCCCGCGCCGCAACCGACATCCAGCACCACGTCCTGGGCGCCGATGGCGAAGCCGGAAAACAGCTCGTCGCTGGCATTCAGAAACCAGCCGCTCTGCACCGCATCGACCAGCCCGCAGTCACGCGAGTCCACGTATTCCGGCGGCAACGCGACGGGCGTCGCCTGGGCGCCGAGCAGGCGGCGCCAGCCATCGATGACCCGCGTCATGCGTAGGCCCTCTGTTCGACCGCTAGGAAATCCATCAGGGCGGCGCCGGCGGCCTCCCGCGAGCAGTGCCCGCGCATGCGCTCGATGGCGTTACGCGACAGCTGCCGATAACGCTCAGGCTCGTCCTTGACGCATTTGTATGCGGCCCGATAGGCGTCGCGCAGCGACGCCCAGTCGATCTGGTGGCGCTGGGTGCGATAGGCCAGGCGCGGATCGTGGGACCAGGCGGTGGCGTCCAGCCAGCTGTCGACGACGAAGCCCACCTGCTCGTCGATATAGTCGGCCATGGCCGAGTGACGGGGGGCGATCGCCGGCTTGCCGCAGGACAGGAACTCCATCAGCGGCAGGCACTGACCCTCGCCATGGGAGGCGTTGACGGTAAAGGCGCTGGCGCGGATCAGGGTGTCGAACTCGCTGCCGTCGAGGTAGCCGTGCAGCAGCACGATACGGCACTTGAAGCGCGGCATGCGCGCCATCCAGATCAACATGTCGTGCATCGCCGAAAGGTATTCGTTGTGTCCGAGTTTGAACACCAGGGTGGCGTCCGGGGTATCGCGAAAGGCCGCACAAAACGCCGTGAGCATGTCCGCCCAGTTCTTGCGGCCATCGTAGGGATTGAACAGCGCGGTGAAGATCACCCCGGACAGCTTCACCTGCGTATCGCCCGGCAGCCATTGCGGCATCAGCGGTGTCACGCCAGCGGCCGGCGGCTGCCTGGGCTCCACGGTATTGCGCGGCTCCAGACGTTTGCCCGGATCGTCGCGGACCAGTTCCAGCACCGCGGCGCTGGCCTGCCGGGTTTTCGGTAGGAATGGCAAATGCCGACACCAGGCCTTCAGGTACCACTCGCCCAGGTAACGCCGGGTGACCTGCAAACGCGACTGCTGACGCACGGGCGGCGGCACTTCGACTTCCGGCGTGGCGCGCTGGCGCTTGAGCGCGTGCTCATGCTCGCGAATCGCCTGCACCACCCGCGCCGTGGCGTTCTTGCCGAAGATATAGGGGCTCAACGCCGGGGCCTGACTATCGACCACCACCCCGCCGCGCATTTTCAGCAGCACCGGTTTGCTCAGCGGCAACTCGATCGGCTGCCGCCTGATCCAGGCGAACTTGTCCCAGACCGGCGCCGGAATCGCGACTATCGGAAATCCCACGCCCATTTCATTGCGTACCGCGCGCACGGTCAGCTGCGAATGGGTGATGGCCATGGCGCACTTGCCCAGCACGTGGCGCCAGTCCTGGCGCAGGTCATCGAGCCAGGGCTCGCTGGGGATGCTGTCGAACTCCCAGGCGAACACCGGGATGGTCGGACAGCGCAAATCGATCAGGGTTTTCTGCGGTGGCGAGAAGGACAGGAACAGGCAGCGCTGACCCAGCGCTTGGGCCTCGTCGTAGAGGCGGTCGACTTCCAGCTCCGGCTGCTCGACGAAACGCACCTCGCCGAGCGCCCGCAGCGCCGGAAGGAAATCGCGCAACACGAAGTAATAGCTGTATTCAGGCGCGCCCATGCTGGTGGCGATATGCGCCGCGGTAACCTGCGAATAGACCAGAATCCTCATGACAATACGCTCGCATCCTGCTGTTTGGATGGGGATAACGGGCTGCGGCGCGTCTCGCCGTCTTGCCCCAGCTGACGCACGAAGCCGCTCAGGGGCCGGGCCACCACCTCGACCGAGGCGAAGGCCTGCATCGCTTGCAGGGCGTGCGCCGCCATCCGCCGATAGACCTCGGGCTCGCGCCGCGCCACGCGATAGCTGGCCTGGAACGCCTCCAGCAGCGATTGCCAGTTCAGCCGGTGACGATGGGTGGTGAACATGCCGGTGGGATCGTGGGGCCAGCAGAACGGTTCGAGAGTGGTCTTCAGCACGAATGCCAGCTGCTCGCTGACGTAATCGGCCATCGCCGTGTGCACCGGCGCGATCGCCGGCTTGCCCGCACTGAGGAACTGCATCAGCGGCAGGCACAGGCCCTCGCCGGACGAGGCATTGACGTAATAGCTGGAAGCGTCGATCAGCTCGCGGTATTGCCCGTCGTCGAGAAACCCATGCAAGGCGATGACCCGGCAGCGGAACGGCGCCAGGCGCGACAGCAGGGTAATCAGCACGATCCGGTAGTACTCCAGATCGTGGTGGGTCATCTTGACGATCAAGGTGGCGTCGTCGCTGTGCTTGAACGCCCAGCAAAACGCGGTGATCACCTCGACCCAGTTCTTGCGGCTGTCGGCGGGGTTGAGCACGGTCGTGTAGACCACGCCGCTGACTTCGAGCGACTGCAACGGCGACTCGGCGGCCGGCGGCTCAGGGGCAACGGGTTCGGCCGGCGCATCCTGCGCGTTCCCGGCGGCGCCCACGGAACTCTGCGGCAGGCGCATTTCCCGCCACCAGCCTCGCAGCAAAGCCTTGCTCAGCTGCCAGCTGTCGACGAAGCCGCGCCGCATTGCGGGCGCCGCCTCCACGCATGGCGCCAGTTCGCAGGCGGCTTGCGGATCCGCTGCGGCCGGCGCCTCGATCGGCTTGCGCACCAGGCCGTCCGCCGACAGACCCAGCAGCGGGCTGTCGATGACGATGCCCTGGAACGGAAAACTCCGCCCGCCCAGGTCGAGCGACAGAGCCGGCGCCGCATCGACGCCATAACGGTCCCAGACCGGTGCCGGGAGGGCGATCACCGGAAACCCGGCGGGCATGTTATCCGCGACCAGCCGCGCGGCTTCGCGGCTGGTGCAGACCACGCCCTGCAAGTGGCTGAAGGCATAGCGCCAATCGTTCTGCGGGTTATCGTCCCAGGTGCTCGAAGGCAGGCTGTCGAACTCCCAGGCGAACACCACCACGGTCGGGCAGCTCAGCCCCAGCGGCGCTTGATGGGGCGGGCTGAAGCTGAAAAACACCACCTCTTCGCCTGCGGCCCGGTAGCACTCGCAGAGCGTTTCGACCTGGGCGATGCTGTCGACGATACGCACGCTGCCGAGCCGCTCGAGTGCCGGAATGAAATCCCGCATCAGGAAGAAATAGCTGTATTCCGGTTTACCGAGGGATCCCTGGATATTGGCCTGATCGATTTTCGATCCCACGAGGATGATCATTGTCAGAGGTAACTCCCTACGTCCGGGCAATCCTGCCCGATAGCGCAATTGGTTGTTATGAGCCCTACTGCAATGAATTCCGAGCCTGTTGAGTGTCCTTTGCCCATCCCCCGCATGCCTGTTAGAGGCGTATCCAGGGGCGGCCGCGTCAGTTCCCGGCTATTGACCGCAGGTTTTTGCACAAAGTTCGCCGGCCGCTTTGCGTGCCACCGCCGGCTTTGCGCAAGCGGCCGAGACGCGAGGCAGGCGTTGCAACCAAATGCCCGACGGTCCGGTCAAAGCTGGCACCTGTTAACCGTTGCGTTCGCCCAAGGAACTCGCATGAGCCCTCTACGCCTGCTTGGCCTCAGCACATTACTCAGCTTCGCCACTGGCGCCTCGGCGACCAGCTTCGTGGCGACCACCGATGCGCTGGTCGGCGCCGTCGCCGCCAGCGTCGATGCCACCTCGGATGCCTCGTCGTCGTTGCGCGATGACAAGGTACTGCTCGCCGCCCGGGACGATGCCGCCAGCTTCGTAGCCAGCCGGGGCGCGATCCGCGGCGTGCGCTTGCAGGCGGCGCTCATGCATATTCGCCAACGCGCGCCACAACTCGACGCTGACGACCTGCAACTGGCCGAGGCGATTCTCAGCCTCTGAGCATTGCGGTTTCCGCACCGCCGATCACGACGCTGAAGCGCACGTCTGCGGCCCCGGCAGGCGTATCCGCGGCGCCGTGCTTTCCGCTACGCTTACCTGCGGCAAGCGCGGTTGCGCCCCGCATTGCGGCGCGCGCTGCATGCCGCCGTGGGAACCGCGACGCCTGCCACTCGTCCAACCTCTTATCGACATTCTTTCGCTCTATCGGAGTTCGTCATGCCTCGTTCCCTGCTCTGCGCCGCAGTCGCCATCGCCCTGTTCGCCGGCGGCGCCCAGGCGCAAACCCTGGTCGCCACCAGCAATATCATCATCCGCGCGGTGGATCGCAGCCTCGACTTCACCTCGGACACCACCACCTCGATTCGCGACTCGAAAGTCGTGCTCGCGGCCCGCGACGACGCCGCCAGCTTTGTCGCCAGCCAGGGCGAGATCCGCGGTGCCCACCTGGAAGCGGCGCTCGGCGAAATCCGCAGCCGTGTGCCCGAAGCCGCAGACGTCACCGACCTGACCCTGGCCGAAGCCATACTCGCACTGTGAGATCCGCGCGTGGCTGGCTGCCGCTGGTGGCGCTCTGGGTCAGCCTCGCCAGCCATGCCGAGCTGCGCCTGACACTCGACAGCCAGGCGCTCGACCCGCACCAGCGCGATGCCAGCCAGGCTCTGCTGGACGAGGCGCTGGCGGCTCTGCCGCCGCGCTTCAAACAGCAGCTCGACCGGCAGATAAACGTACGCTGGCAGCCCATGCCGGAAGCGCTATTCGGCCGCGCCGGGCGTTTCAGCGGCATCGAGCTGAATGCCCGGCTATTGCCCGCCCTGGTCGACGGCAGCGCCGCCCGCGAGCCGACCCAACGCACGCACGGCACCATGCGCCGCGAGCTGCTGGCCACGGTGGTGCACGAACTGACTCACCTCTATGACCGCGCGCGGCTGTGGACGCCCGCACAGAAAAGCCACTTACAGGCCTGCCGGCGGCGCTACCAGAGCACCGGAGCGGTCGGCCAGCGCGACAGCTGCCGCGGTCAGAACGCGCGCCGTTTCACCCTCAGCGACGCCCCCCGGCTGCTCGACCTGGCCGGCTGGCCGCAACGGGTCGGCAGCCGCGGCCAGCGCGAAGCGCAGAACCGCCAGCTGGCGCGCAGCGCGGACCGCTATGAGCTGAGCAACCCGCGCGAATTCGTCGCGGTGAACATGGAGTATTTTCTCCTCGACCCTTCCTATGCCTGCCGGCGCCCTTCGCTGGCGCGCTACCTGCGCGAGCACTTCGCCTGGGCCCCGCCGCGACAGGATAATTGCGCCAGCAGCTACGCCTACCTCAATGCCGGTAGCGATTTCGCCCGGCAACCGCTGGCCAGGCTCGATCCGGCGCGGGTCTACGCGGTCGACTACCTGCTTGCCGAAGCCAACGACGCCTGGGTCAGCCGCTGGGGCCACAGCATGCTGCGCCTGGTGATCTGCGCGCCCGGCCGACCGCTCGGGCCGGACTGCCGACTGGACCTGGAGCACCACCTGGTGCTGTCCTATCGCGCCTTCGTCGGCGACGTGCAGCTGTCCAGCTGGGACGGTCTGACCGGCGTCTACCCGTCGCGGCTGTTCGTGCTGCCGCTGGCCCAGGTGATCGACGAATACACCAAGGTCGAGCTACGCAGCCTGGCCTCGGTGCCGCTGCGCCTGCAGCGCGATCAACTCGAACGCCTGCTCGCCCGCGCCGCCGAGCAACACTGGAGCTACGACGGCCAGTACTACTTCATCTCCAACAACTGCGCGGTGGAAACCCTCAAACTGCTGCGCAGCGGCAGTCAGCACCCGGCCCTGCAAACGCTCGACAGCATCATGCCCAACGGCCTGCTCGAGGTGCTCGTCGCCCGCGGCCTGGCCGATCGCAGCGTGCTCGACGACCCGCGCGAAGCACTGCGCCTGGGTTACCGCTTCGATTCGTTCCGCGATCGTTACCAGGCGATGTTCGAGGTGTTGCGCGAGCGTCTGCCGATCGAACAGAAGGATGTCGAAACCTGGCTCGCGCAAGCCGCCACGGCGCGCCGGCCCTGGTTCGCCAAAGCCGATCTGCGCGCCAGCGCTGCACTGCTACTGCTCGAACAGGCGGCGTTGCGCCGACAATTGCTGCTGGCCCAGGACGAACTCAAGCAACGCTACCTGAGCGGGCGCGAGACGGCGCCAGGGGAAACGCAGAAAGCCGGCGCGGTACTGGAGAAAATTCTCGCCAATAGCGGCTTTCTCAGCCGCCCGGCGGAACTTCTCGACGGCGGCTACGGCCTGCCACAGCCCGGCGAATGGCAGCGCCTGGAGAGCGAAAGCCGCAAGCGACAAAAGCAGTTGCGCCAATTCAGCGACGAACTCGACCAGGAAGTGCGCCGCCTGCTGGAGCCGCCACGCCTGGCCGAACTGCAGGCCAGCGAGGCCAACCTCACGCAACTCGGCGAACACTTGCGCGCGCTGCACAAGGCCAGCGGCGGTTTAGTGCTGCCGTAGTGGCAGCCCTGCGGGCTGTATTCGCCGCGAAGCTGCGCCATGTCCGCCGCACTGCGTAGCTCGGATGCAATCCGGGGAAATGTTGCGCCGTTACCATCGCTCCCGGATTGCATCCGGGCTACAAAAGCGTCATCCACCACCGAGCATTCATGAATGCCTGGCTATAGATCCCCTGTTCATATGCAAGCTCTACGCCTCGTAGGGTGGACATGCCGAAGGCTTGTCCACCATCCGCATGGCCGCGCCATATCCGCCCTACCAACGCGCACTGCGTAGCCCGGATGAAATCCGGGGAAATATTGCGCCCTCACCATCGCTCCCGGATTGCATCCGGGCTACAAAAGCACAACCCCTTAGGGAATATGTTCCTGCTGCTCCTCCGGCAAGTGCTCATCCAGGTGCAGCCAGGGCAGGCGGCTCTGCACCCAGATATGCCGATCAGCCGGCGCCCGCTCCGGCTGATCCAGAGTGGCGACAGTGATGTCCAGGGTAGTCGGGCTGAGGCTGGTGAATAGCGTCAGCTGGGCGCCGCAGTTCGGGCAGAAGCTGCGCGTGCAGCTGGCCGAGGAGGCGTACTGGCTCGGCGTGCCGAGCAGCCAGCGAAAGCTTGCCAGCGGCACCGTGAGCCAGGTGGTGACAATGCCGCCGCTGCTACGCCGGCACACCGAGCAATGGCAATGGGCGATGTCCCGCAACGGGGCATCGAACTGGTAACGCATGGCGCCGCACTGGCAGCCGCCGCTGTATACCTCGGTCATAGCTTCTCCTCATACGCGCCGTCTCGAACGCCAGGTGCCGCTATCGGCCTTGCGCAGCCTCGGTGCGCTGATCAAGATAGGCGTTTGCCACGACCTGGGGTTCCCGTGATCGATCTACTGCTGGCCCTGTGGCCGTTGTTCGCCCTGATTGTCGCCGGCTATTACCTGCGCCGCTGGGAATTTCCCAACGAAGCGTTCTGGCCCGGCGCCGAGCGTTTGAACTATTTCGTACTCTTCCCCGCCCTGCTGTTCAGCAGCCTGGCCAGGGCGCCGCTGGACAACCCGGCGCTGCCGCGTCTGGCCCTGGCGGTGATGCTGGGCCTGGGCATCGCCTGGCTCGCGCTGCTGTTGATACGCCGTCTGCGCGACTGGCCGGCGGGACGTTTCGGCGCCTTCACCCAGGGTACTCTGCGTTTCAATACCTACCTCGGGCTGGCTGCGGTGGCCAGCCTGTTCGGCCAGCAGGGCCTGAGCCTGGCCGCATTGATGCTGGCCTTGATGGTGCCCACGGTCAATGTGCTGTCGGTCTGGTCGTTGACCGCCGAGCGCGGCGTCAGCGCCCGCAGCCTGCTACTGCCGATCCTGAAGAACCCGCTGATCCTCGCTTGCATCGGTGGCGCCCTGGCCAACCTCGGCGGCATCGGCTTGCCCGGCGGCAGCGACCGCCTGCTCGGTCTGCTCGCCGCCGCCAGCCTGCCGCTCGGCCTGCTGTGCGTCGGCGCGGCATTGAAACCCGAACAGTTGGGTCGCGAAGTGCCAGCCCTGGCCTGGAACAGCGGCCTGCGCCTGCTGGCCATGCCGTTGCTGGCCTGGGCGGTGGCTTACGGCCTGCACCTGCCCGCCATGGAAAGCAGCGTGCTGGTGCTGTTCTTCGCCCTGCCCACGGCCCCCACCGCCTATGTGCTGACCCGCCAGTTGGGCGGCGACAGCCAGCTGATGGTTGGCATCATTACCCTGCAAACCCTGCTGGCGGCGGGCAGCCTGTCGCTGGTGCTGCTGGCGTTGGCGGCGATATGAATCGGCATCCATCCGTTAAATATATTGGACTATGCAAATTCAAATAATAGTGTTTTAAAACAGATATTTACCTCAATATTTCGCGCCACTCACGCCCCATCGTCGCGCAATTTATCGATCAATATCGGCTTATTCGTTTGACATATTTTACGGCTTTGGCAGACTGGCGCAGCTTTCCACTGCCAATGTACCGCTGCGCGAGACCGGCATTCGATCTATCGATTCGATGCATCGAAACGCCCACGTAGCGGTCTATCGGCAGAGGCTAGCCGAACCAGGAGACGGCGCCGCAACCATGCGGCCCCTCCTGCACAGCCATGGCAGGCGCGCCCTGCCCCAAGGTGATTTATGTCTTCCAACAACAAAACCCCGACCGCCAAACGCAAGCCCGTGGTGCTGATGTCCATGGGCGCTCAAGAGCGTAAAGGCCACGCCTATCAAGTCATGACCCACAAATACATCACGCCCCTGGTCGAGTTTTCCGGCTGTGTGCCGCTGCTGGCGCCGACCTGCTGCGGCACCGAGGATCTCGAGCAGTACCTGGACATGGTCGACGGCGTCTACCTGACCGGCGCTGGCAGCAATATCGACCCTACCCTCTACGGCCAACCCAATCTGACCCCGGAAAAGGGCCAGGACAAGGACCGCGACCTGTTCGACCTGCCGCTGATCCGCGCCGCGATCGCCCGCGGCCTGCCGCTGTTCGGCATCTGCCGCGGCATGCAGGAAATCAACGTGGCCCTGGGCGGCGACATCCACCAAAAGCTCTATGCCGAGGCCAATTTCGACGACCACCGCGAAGATGCCGATGCCCCGGTGGAAGTGCAGTACGGCGAGAGCCACAGCGTCGATCTACGTCCCGGCAGTTGGCTGGCGGAACTGCTGCAGAAG
Source organism: uncultured Pseudomonas sp. (assembly GCA_966210435.1). Classification (GTDB taxonomy): domain Bacteria; phylum Pseudomonadota; class Gammaproteobacteria; order Pseudomonadales; family Pseudomonadaceae; genus Aquipseudomonas. The sequence goes on from CBIHLF010000001.1 coordinate 54,507, forward strand.
GAGCGGATAACCGTCAATTCGCTGCATGGCCAGGGCATCGCGCGCCTGGGCGAGGGCCTAGAAGTCCTGGCCGAAGCCGAAGATGGGGTGATCGAGGCGATCCATGCGCCCGGTTTGCCGCAGTTCACCCTCGCGGTGCAATGGCACCCGGAATGGCAGGCGGCGCAGAATCCCGACTCGGTGAAGATTTTCCAGGCGTTTGGCGAGGCCTGCCGGCAACGCGCTGCGCAACGCTAGTCAATCAATCGGCCTGGCTGTGCTGCGGCTGGGCCTGTTGCAGCAAATACTCTTCGATCAGCTGCTGGTGTTTGCCGCTGGTACGCAACCAGGCCAGCCCTGCGTTGAAGTCGGCGATGATTTCCTCGGCGCGTGGATGCGACCGGGCTACGATCAGGTGCAAGGCGCTGTCACCGAGGATGTTCGTCGAGCGCCGAAAGCGGCTCGGCGACTCTCCGCTGGTACGCAGGGCCGCCTCCCCCAGGCGCAGGTCGGCGACGAAGAAGTCGTCACGGTTAAGCAGCAACAGCCGCGCGCACTCGTCCAGGCCGATCGGCGAATGGCGGGTCAGTCGCCCCTCCTCGACCAACTGGCGAATCGCCGCCGGCGGTTGCCAGCCCAGTGGATAACACAGCCGCTTGCCGATTAGTGCCGACAGATCATCGGGCTCGAAGACCTCCCCGGCGCGGCTGAAAAGGTGCTGCTTCGCAACAAACAGCGGCGCCGAGTAGAGGTACTCGCGCTCGCGCTCTGCGGTACGGACATAGGGGAAGGTGGCGTCGTATTCGCCCTTCAAGGTCATCAGGTAGCCGCGGTTCCACGGCCGCCAATCCACGCTGCTGCCGATATGACGGGCGGCCAGCGCCGCCTGTACCACCTGCGTCAGCATGCCGCCGCCGGGCAACTGCTGGCCGGTAAAAGGCGCGTAGTCGTCGCCGCTGACCAGGCGCAACTCCTCCGCCTGGGCAACCATCGGCACGCTCAACAGTAGATGGACCAACAACCGCCGCAGCATCAAGTCCGAACTCGCTTCTATAACTTGGCCAATGGCTGCAGTGTAGATGCTCGGCGTTGCAAACGCGGGCAGCGACAGATGCCCGCGGCTACAAGGGCGCCAATGACTACTCCAGGGTAAACCACTGCACCTCGACGCGGCGGTTCTGCTCGCTGTCCGTGCCGAGCGGTTCTTCCCAGCCGCGGCCGACCAGTTCGATGCGCTCTTCCTTGATCCCGGGATGGCGCGCCAGCAGCGCTTCCTTGACCGCCTGGGTGCGCTGGCGCGACAGCTCCATGGCCTTCAGCGACATGCTGCGCACCAGCGCCGGGCCGCCCTGACGCTCGAATTCGCCGACCATGGCGTTATCCACATGGCCGCGCAGCAGCACGATGGAGCCGGGGCTGACCTGGAGGAATTTCTTGATGGTGTCCAGGTAGTCCTGGTTGTCCTTGGCCTGCTTGTCCAGCTCCGCCGAGTTCGGCTCGAAGAAGAAGCGGATGTCCTTGCTCAGCAGCGCGTCGCCTTCCAGGGCGACCTTGCCGCTGGTGCGGATCGGCGCGATGGCGATGCTCTGGCCCTTGAACTGGCCGCTTTCCTGCAGCGCCTTGAGGTGCGTGAGGTCGGCGAAGCGCGCCGGGTCGGCCGGGTTGCGGATCAGCGAGCCGTAGGCCAGCACCGAGGACTGGAAGATGCCCTGGAACGAGCCGGCCGAGTCGATGCTGCCGTCGAAGAACGCCAGGTTCTCCGGCAGGTTGCTCAGGTGCACCTTGCTCAGCTCGTCGAGGGTTTCCTCGGGCGTCCAGCCGAACGCCTTGCCGACTTCAGCGGCATGGGCCTTGGGGTCGTCGCGCAATTGCCGGTTGCCTTCCAGCAGGCCGTGCACCAGGCCCTTGACGATCTCCGGGTGGGCCGTGGCGAAGCCCTTGTTGACCGCCAGGATGTCAGCCACCACCAGCAGGTTGCGGTTGGACACCAGCATCTTCGCCGCACCGGCGGAACCGGCGACCACCTCGTCGGTGCGCGGCGACCAGCCGACGCAGCCGTTCAGGCGCTGCTTGCCGTTCAGCTCGGCGGCGTAGGCGTCGCAGGCGATAAAGGCGTCCTCGTAGAACACCAGGCCCAGCTCGTTCGGCCCCGGCCGGCTGTCCAGATCGCGCAGCACCTTGACCGGTACCCCGGCCTCGGAGGCCAGGTAGCGGATAAAGAAGTCGCTCTCGTTGAACTGGGTGGCGCCGAGCACCTTGCCCTTGAGCTGGTTGACGCTGGCGATGCCGCTGTCTACCACCACCTGGTCGGCACCGCGGGAGAAGCCGATCTGCGCCGGCACCGTGACCTCGAACTGACGGCCGAGCACCGCCAGCACGTCGGCGGTGGTCGCCACCGCGGCCATCTGGCCGTTGTTCAGCGCCGACCACTCCTCGCTCTCGCCCTTGGTCAGGCGCACCTGGAAACCGTACTGCTTGGCGAAGAACGACTCGGGGTTCGGCTCCAGTCCGCCGTTGGCGACGATCAGGCCGCCATAACCGGCGTACTCGCTCATGTCGATATCGATGATGTTGTTCTTCATCTCGTAGGGCGCGGCCGATTGCAGGGTCGGCGTGCCGCTGACCGGCTCCACCGGTGCAGGTCCGCCCGCAACGCCGAGGCTGGCGGGCAAGCCGCTGAGTACGCTGCCATCGCCTTCCTTGAGCATGTCCTTGCCGACCAGCCAGGCGCCCAAAGCCAGCAGGCCGAGTATCAGCAGAATGGTCAGCAGCTTGCCGGCGGCATTGCCCCGTTGCGGCCTGATTGCGGATGGATACATGACGCCTCTCCCTGTCGGATGCGAGCCAGCGGCCCGCCAATCGAAAATATGTAGTGCCTGAACCGCGGCCCGGATTGCATCGAGTGAATCGGGGCGCGTAGCTGACGCTTTTTTCATCCAGCATGGTTATTGGTGGATGGGTGAAGCGTCATCCACCCTACCCTTAAGCCCGTAGCCCGGATAAGCCTTGGCGCAATCCGGGAATATCGCGACCCCGGATTGCGCTGCGTTTATCCGGGCTACGTCTATTTCACCCACCAATCACTGGCGCAACGACTCGCCCTGCGCCGGCTTATCACCCTGCCCTTGCAGCACATAACGCGGCAGGGCCTGTTGTTCGTTGAGTTCGAGCACGCCGAGCAGGTCGCGTTGGCTATTCAGCCAGCGGCTGGCTTCGTTGAACGAGGCGGTCAGGGCGTTCAGCGCCATGCCTGCCTGCTCTTCGTCGGTGGCCAGCAGGGTCTGCTCGCGGATCAGCGCGATCTGCTGCTCGATGCGCTGCAACTCGGCGTCGACATGCTCCTTGCGCCGGCTGCCTTCGGCATGCCCCGCCTGGCGCGCGTCTATCACCTGCTTCTGCTGCTCCAGGCTGCGCCGCAGATCATCGGCCAGGGTCGGGTCGCGCAGGCGTTCGTCGATCTGGTCTTCCTGCGCCTGCAGCGTGGCGCTGTCCTTCGCCGCGGTATCCACCACTACGCTCAGGGCCTGGGCGGCGGTCAGCAGGCGCAGATTGAGCCAGACCAGTTGCTCCAGGCTGCTGGCATGCGACGCCATCAGCGGCGAACGCGAGAGCAGCTGCAACACCTCACGGGCTCTTGCCTCGATGCGCTGCTGGCGCTGCCGCTGGCTGTCGCCGAGCAGTGCCAGGGTCGTTTCGTAGCGTTGCTCGGCGGGGTTCGCCGGCTTCTCGGCGGCATCCACCGTGCGGCGGAATCGCGCGCTGCGCGCCAGCAGCGCCAGATAGGCCAGCTCGGCGCCGGCACCGAGCACCCAGAAACCGGGGCTGAGAAAGGCCCCGAGCAAGCCGAACGCGGCCAGGCCGAACCAGTTCGGTGGCAATGGCATGCCCAGCGGGCGGGCATTGAATGCAGCCCAGAGATAACGTCCGGTGCTCATGGTCTGGCCGCCTCCTGACCGAGGGCGCGCAGCGACTCGGGGACGAAGGCCATATCGGTGGCTTCGCGGATGGCGATGCCCATCTGCATGCGCAGCACCTGTTCGGCCACCGGTGGCTGATAGCCCTGCAGGCAATGTTTCAGCGCCGCCAGGGGTTCCATCTGCGCGGTGCGCACCTGCCGGTAGACCTTCACCGCCAGCGCCTCGGCGGCACCGGGCGTAAGCAGCAGCGGTAGCGGCAATTTCACCAGCGCCTTGATCTCCAACTTGAGCTCGAAGCGTTTGAGCAGCGCCTTGAGCAGCGCGGCGCTTTCCTCGACCGTGGTGGTCGGCAGTAGCGGGATTTTCACGTCGACCCGGCCCGGCCGCTTGAGGTCGACCTCGATCAGATCGGGGCGCGATGAGGCGAGAATCCAGATCACCTTGCCGCGGTTGTCGGCATCGCCCATCTCCTGGGCGATCATCGAGTAGAGGCGCCCGGACAGGCCGCTGTCGCCGCTGCCGCCGTCGCGCTTGCCGAGGGTCTGGTCGGCTTCGTCGATAAATACGATGCAGCGCCCCAAGCCACGAATCAGGCGGAAGATCTTCTCCAGGTTGCCTTCGCTGGAGCCGACCCAGCGATCGCGGAAATTCTTCAGCTTGACCACCGGCACCCCGGCTTCGCCAGCCAGGCACTCGACCAGATAGGTCTTGCCGGTGCCCACCGGACCGCAAAAGATGTAGCCCTTGGGCAGCGCGCGCAGGTCGGCGGCCTGCCACAGCGCCATGTCCTGACGCAGCCAGACTTTCAGCGCCTCCTGGGCGTGGTAGTCGTCCAAGGTGCGTTTCGATTCGATAAATTCCACCAGCCCGGCGCTGTCGTTTTCCACCAGCTCCTTCTTCGCCTCGATCCAGTCCTGGGCGCCAAGCACCTTGCCTTCATGGGCGCGGCGCTTGACCAGGCTGGCCAGGGCGCTGAGGCTGACGCCGGCGAGGGCCTGCACCGCGCCCTGATCTTCGGCGGCGAAGGCCGCGGGATGATCGACATGCAGTTGCGCCAGGCACTGACCGAGGCTCAGGGCATCGGGCAGCGGCACCTGCACCCGGTCGATGCGCGGGTTGTTGGCCACCAGTGGGTGCAGGTCGTTGAGGTTGTCGGCCAGCAGCAGGCTGGCGAAGGCCATGTCGGCGAACGGCGGCTCGGCGGCCCAGTCGCGCACCAGGCTGGCCAGGCTGGCACTGGCGAAATCGCCCTGGCGGCTGGCCGGCAACATCAGCTCGGCGCCGCGCAGAATCACCGCCACATGGGCTTCACTGCCGCGCCCGAGGGCACGCAGATTGGCGCGGTAACGCAGGTAGCGGCTGATCAGCTCGACCGCTTCGCGCGGGTCATGGGGCCAGGGCTGGATCTTCTCCGCCGCCGGCCACTCGGCGAAGTGCTCGCCGCCGCGCAACAGGCTCAAGCCGTTGCCGGGGTCGTAAAGAAACACCAGCTCGAAGGTGCCGAACAGCTTGGCGTCCAGATAGCGGGTCAGACTGACCAGACGGCCATCCAACGGGAAGCGATCGGCGACATTGCCGTACAGCACGAATTGGCCATGGGCGCCGCTTTCGTAGGCCAGGCGCAGCTCGTCGAGCCAGGCGGGGGCTTTGCCTTCACTGCTCATGGGCGCGCCTTACTGGCTTTCGGACTGCGCAGTGCTGCCGCCCATGCTGCGGTTGGCCGCCGGTGCTTCGCTGGCTTCCTGGCCCGGCAGGCTGATGCCCTCCTTGGCGGCGAACTCGGCCAGGGCCTGGTCGGCCAGGGCGTCCATCTCGGCTTCCTTGAGGTTGACTTCGCTCATGTCCATGGCGTCGCGGGCCATGCGCGCGCGGCCGGCGGCCTGGGTACGCTCTTCCTCGACCATCTCGTGCAGGCGGTTGAGGGTGTCGCCGGAGCCGCCGATATTGCTCACCATGCCGGCGGCCATCTCGTTCATCTCGGCCATCGCGGTCTTCATCCGCAGGTCGTTGATCGCCCCCTTGAGCGCCTCGATCTTGCTGCGCGCGGCGGCCACGGCCACCTCACGGGCCTTGGTCAGGTTCTGATAGGTGTCTTCGGCCTGGGCCAGCTGGCGACGGTTCTCTTCCAGCTCGCGGGCCAGATTCTGCAAGCGCAGGGCATTCTGCGCGGCGGCCGACTTGTTGCCGGCGCGCAGGTGGGCGGTGGTGCGCGCATGCAGCTCGCGCTCCTCGGTTTCCTGCTTGCGTACCTGGCTCATCAGCCGCTCGGCGAGGCCGGCATGGGCGGCCAGGCCCTGATTGAAATTGGCGATCTGCTTGCGCAGGTTCTCCTGCTCCAACTCCAGCAGGGCTTCCGGGTTCTTGCGTTCGATGTCCTTGATAAACAGGGAAAGCATGCCTTTGAGGATATTGCTGAGGCGGGCGAACATGGCGACTCCTTGCTGTGTGCGGGCAAACCTGCAAATGCCCGGATCAGGCCGGACAGGGTGCTGGCATTTTTGGTGAGCAGCCCGACGGATGCAACCTCAATCGATAATTGTGCTTATACGATCGCCCACCGCGGCGATAGAACACGGCCCGCAACCGGGCCGTGGATGGTTTAAAGCAAGGCTTCGAAGCGCTCGCCTTTAAAGGTACGCCGCGGGTTGCCCCGCTCTACCTGGTGATGAAACAGCCGGCGCTCGGCACGCAATGCGTCGCTCGCCTGTTCGGCTTGCTCGGCCAGGCGCCGTGCGATCAGCAGCAGCGCCAGACGCTTGTTGGCATGCTGGCTGCGCTCGGACTGCACCTTGACGCTGATACCGCTGGCCAGGTGAGTGGCGCGTACCGCCGAGTCGGTGGTATTGACGTGCTGGCCGCCGGGACCGGAAGAGCGCAGGGTTTCGAAGCGGATCTGGCTTTCCAGACTGGCCGGCGGCGCGGCAAAACGCGCGCCGCCGAAGAACCAGTTCTTGCGCCGATGCGCAGGCCGATAAGGGCTGACGCAGATCCACTGCAATGAACCGCTCCAGGCATCGGCCAACGGCTCGGCGCCTTCACCGCTCAGCGCCAGCAACACCGAACGCAAGGTTGCCGGACGTTCGCCGGCCTCCTCCTCCAGCACCCGCACCTCGACGCCCTGCTCCGCGGCCTCTAGCAGCAGGCGCTTGAGCGCCTTGGCCACCGCCAGGGCGCATTCTTCCGGCCCTTGGGCCGCCGACAATTGCAGAAGGATCATCAGCAGCAGCCTCCCCGCGTCTTGTAGGTCAGCACCGGCTTCAGCCGCGCCAGAACCCGCAGCAAACCGGCCTCACGCAGCGCACCGACCACCGAATCGATGGCCTTGTAGGCTTCCGGCGCTTCCTCGTAGATCAGAGCCCGGTCGGCGCAGATCACCCGGCTGCCCAGGACCGTGCGCTCCAGCTGTTTGACGCTGTAACGCGCGGCCAGGCGATCCTTGCAGTCACTGCGCATCCATTTGCGCCCGGCGCCATGGGCCAGGGACAGCAGACTGCGCTCGTCGGCCAGCGGCTGCACCAGGTAGCTGTAATCGCCACGCGAGCCGGGAATCACCAGCACGCCCTGATCGGACGGGGTGGCGCCCTTGCGGTGCAACCAGCCGTCCTGCTCCGCGATGCGTGCCGGCGACACCAGGTTGTGGTTGATATCCAGCAACTGCCCGCCCTCGGCGCGCAGGCGTTCGAGCATGCGCCGGGCGATCAGCTGCCGATTGGCCTCGGCGAAGCGCAAGGCGCCATCGTGACGCGCCAGGTAGTGAGCGCAAGCCGCAGAGCCGGCCTCCAGCCCCTGATGGCCGAACAAGTCGACCTGCTCGCGCAGAATCGCCTCGCCCAGCCCACGCGAACCGCTGTGCACCAAGAGCAGCAGCTGCTTGCGGTCGATACCGAGAGCGGCCAGCGCCTCGTCATCGAAGCTCTGGTCGAGTTGCTGCAGTTCGGCGAAATGGTTACCGCCGCCGATGGTGCCCAGCGAGCGTTCGTGACCGCAGGGCGGCAGGCCGAAGGCGCTGACGGCCTCCTGCCAGTCATCCTCCAGGGGACCGTCGAGGTTACCGAGGCGCTTTTCCAGCTTGTCCAGATTCAGCTTGGCCACCGCAATATCGGTGCGCCATAGCGCCATGCCACAGCCGATATCGTTGCCGACCAACGCCGGATACAACCGGCCCACGGAAAAGAATGCAGCCCCCACCGGATAACCGCGCCCCGGGTGCAGATCCGGCATCCCGGCGACCCGTTGCATGCCCGGCAGGCGTGCGGTGGTTTCAAGTTGTTGGATCGCTTTTCCTTCGATCCAAGTGTCGTCCGCGGCGATCAAAACGATGCCGTCGGACAAATTGCGAATGCAAGTGCCCATAGTCCAATCCAAATTGGTTGAAACGAAAAAATCTTGGAATTGGCAGGCCGAAGCCGGGCGTTGCGAACCGCGGCTGAGAGCGGCGGTAAAGCGGTTCAGTCCGTTGTAAAACGTAGCGAGCGAAGACTAGACAAGGCGGGATCAAGCGAAGAAGCGCAGTTTACGTGGAGTAAATGAGCATTCTGAGGTTGATTCCAACGCCGCATAGTCGAGCGCAGTAGTTTTACAGCGGGCTGATAGCCAGACGCGACCTGCAAAGGTTAATCAGCTGCTGCATGATGTGGCTCCTTTGCTGTCGGTTGAGAGAAGGCGCGCATCCTAGGCCGATGATGCGCGCAGTGCAATACCCGCCTCAGTCCGGCAATGCCAAGCGCAACCGACCGGGGTGCTTCCCGACCAGCGCATAAGGCAGCACCGACCACTCAGGACCCTCGCAGGCACGTGCGACGCGCGGGAAGATCGGATCGAACACGATACCCTCCTCGCTGAGATACCAACTGGGAAAATCCCAGATGTCCGGGTCGGCATAGTTGCATTCAAGGTCATCGGCAGGCTCTGGCAACTCGTCTGGAGCAATCTGTCGCCACTGCTCGACCAACCAGGGCGCGAAGTACCGATTACGGTATGTGGAGAACACATCGAAGTTCACCGAGTCCTCATCCGGCTTGTGCTCTCGCGTTTCTTGATAGTGAAAAGCGGAACCCTCGCCGACCCAGAGCAAGTCCTCCAAGCCCAGCGGCTCTCCGCTATGTACATCCAGAGTGAGCGGCGCATCGCCGAAATCCGGATGGGCTCCACCGCAGTAGTAGCTGGTAAAAATGCTCAGGCTTACAACATCCGCCGACAGAAGCCGGGGCTTCACGGTCTGCAGAAACTCAGCCCCTGTACCACCCGCCCCAAGCTTGCACGCGTGATAGTCGATTACTTCCTCGCGCAGCCGCGCCCGCAACTGCTGGTTGATCGAATCCAATTGTGCCTGGGGATAACCACTCAGCACTTCGAACATCACCAGCCCCGAAACGGGTTCCGTCCACCATTGCAGCTCATGGCCCATAAAGTCCTGCCGCTTACCAGGTTTCAGCGGCAACCCCTCGAAACGCAGGAACTCGTAGGGTGACGCCTCGTATAGGCTGAACCAGAAGGGTTCGGCTCCTGCTGGTGGCTCCTCGATGGTCGGCTGGGTGAGTTTAACGGCCAGACGTTTGCCCTGCGGCCCGACCCATTCGCCCTGCCACCCATGTGGACTGAGCTGCAAGCGCAGTTCGGGACGCGGTGCGTCGTCGTACCGGTCTCGCCCCTCGACCAGGCTGAGTCGCTGGTCTTGCAGCCGGCCCTCCAGAGCCAGGTCGTGATGATGCTTGCGATAAAAGTAGCGGCCAATGACCTGCTCGGGGTCGCGCAGATCGAGCTCCATGACTATCGCCATCTTGCCCAGCATCCCGCTGTAGACCTGCGGCCCTTCGGCAGCGAGTAGCGCAGGTGAAACCACACACAGGCAGAGCGCCAGCAATCGGCACCAGAACATTCCTTTGCTCATCAAAAACTCCTAGCTAGAAAAGATCGAGCTGCCCCTGCGTCGTCGCAGAGGCAGCATTTTCCGTTATCGGTATCGCCAACCGCTGCGCCAACCCCGCCGCCCGCTCCGCGCGGGTGGCGACCGCCTCACTCAGGCGCGCCGGCAAACCCCAGATTTCCACCTTGTGTTTGGCGCGGGTGATGCCGGTGTAGAACAGGCTGCGGGTCAGCAGTGGGCTGGGTTGTTCGGGCAAAGCCAGCAGCACTTCGGAAAATTCCGAGCCCTGGCTTTTGTGCACGGTCATGGCGAAGGCGCAGTCGTGGCTGGGCAGGCGCGCCGGGGCGAAGGGGCGGTAGCCGTCTTCGCCTTCAAAGAACACGCGCAGGCCGAACTCGCTGTCCAGGCAGATGCCGATATCGCCGTTGAACAGGCCGAGGGCGTAGTCGTTCTGCCGCACCATGATCGGCCTGCCGGCGTACCAGCGCTCGCGGCTAGGCAGGCGTTCGCGGCGTTTGATCCGCGCTTCCAGCGCTTCATTGATGCCGGCCACGCCCCAGGCGCCTTCGCGCTGGGCGGTAAGGGCGCGAAAGTCGTTGAAGGCGGCAAAGGCCGCCTGCGGATCGGCGCTTTTCGCCGCGGCGAGAAAAGCTGCATAACCGCGATCCAGGCGTTCGAGCAGATCGGTGGGGGTTGGCTCGGCGTTCCAGGCCAGGTCTCTGCGCTGTTCTTTCAGCAGATTGAGGGTGCCACTGACGTCGCCGCCGTTGATCCGCCGCGCCAGTTCGCCGATGCCACTGTCGCCGGCGAAGCGGTGGCTATGGGTCAACAGCACCACCGCATCGCCCAGGCGTGAAGTCGGTGGTGCAACCGATACTTGCTGGCCGGTGATGCGTTGCAGATCGGCGGCGGCCTGGGCGTCGAAGCCACGGCCTTCGCAGAGTTCGGCGAATACCGCGCCGGCTTCCACCGCGCAGAGTTGGTCCTTGTCGCCGAGCAGGATCAGCCGCGCGTTGGGCGGCAGGGCGTCGACCAGTTTGGCCATCAGCGCCAGGTCGACCATCGAGGCTTCGTCGACCACCAGCACGTCGAGCGCCAGCGGGTTGGCCGCGTTATGCCGCACCTGCGGGCTGTCGCCACGGCTGCCGAGCAGACGGTGCAGGGTGCGCGCCTCTTCCGGCAGCGCCGCCTTGATCGCCTCGCTGACCGGCAGGCTGGCCTTGGCATTGCGGATCGCCTCGGCCATGCGTGCCGCCGCCTTGCCGGTGGGCGCAGCCAGGCCGATGGCCAGCGGAGCGCCGCCCGGACGTTCGCAGCCGGGCTGTTCTAGCAATGCAGCGAGCAGACGCACCACGGTGGTGGTCTTGCCGGTGCCGGGGCCGCCGGAAATCACCGCCAGCTTGCGCCGCACCGCCTGGGCCGCGGCCAGGCGCTGCCAATCCGGCTGGTCGCCCGCGGTGGTCGCGTTGAAGGCGAACAGGCGGCTCAGGCTTTCGCTCAGCTGTGCTTCATCGACCGCCGGCAAATCGGCAGCACGGCTGAACAGTTGCTCGGCGAGCTGGCGTTCGTAGGCCTGGTAGCGCGCCAGGTACAGGCGCTCGCCGTCAAGAATCATGGGGGCGAACGAATCCGCATCGCCGACCAGGGGGCTGGCTTGCAGCTGCCGGCACCAGTCGGTCAGGCCCGGCAGCTTGAACGGATGCTCCGGCCAGGGCCTTTGCCCGGCCATGCGCGCCAACGGCAGGCAGACATCGCCATTGTCCAGCGCCGTGCAAAGCAAGGCCGCCGAAATCAAGACCAGCGGCTCTGCAGCAGGGTCGAGCCGACGCAGGCTGTCGACCAGGGCGCGTTCCAGTGGGCCGAGGGGCAGATCGGCGAGGTTCATGCGATACCTCCGCAGGGTGAATGGCGCTTTACCCATCCACCGATCGCGATGGTGGATGAAAAGAGCATCATCCACCCTACCAAAGCGATCACCGTCTCCCGTAGGAGCGGCCTTGGCCGCGATGCTTCGGCAGCGCCTGGATCGCGGTCGAGACCGCTCCTACACGGCGACTGCAAACCCGCAGCCCGGATGCAATCCGGGGAGTTTTTCAGCCGCCGCGAAGACCGCTCCCGGATTGCATCCGGGCTACGAAGCAGACCGTAGGGTGGATGACGTTTTACCCATCCACCGATCGCGATGGTGGATGAAAAGAGCGTCATCCACCCTACCCAACCGATCACCGTGGCACGCAACTCGTAGGTTGGGTTGAGCGCAGCGATACCCAACAAGGGGCGACATCTGATCATTTGCCCTCCTCGAACAGCCGATCCAGCGCATTCAGCAAGCCATCCTCCGGGCGCGAGAAATACACCCCGGCGCTGGGCATACCGCGCAGGAACAGGTAGTAGGCGCCGCCCAGCTGGCTGCCGTCGAAGTCGGCCAGGCGCTGGCGCAGGAAGCGTCGTAGCGCCACCAGGTAGATCAGGTATTGCAGGTAGTAATGCTCGCCGGCCAGGGCCTGGAGCAGGCGTTCGCCGCCGTAGTAGCTGGCGTCCGGGCCGAGCCAGTTGGATTTGTAGTCGGCGATGTACCAGCGGCCATCATGCTCGAAGGTCAGGTCGATAAAGCCCTTGAGAAAGCCCTTCAAACTGTCGAACTCCAGCCGCGCGGCGGCTTCGCGCATCGGTGCGGCCAGGCCATGGGCCGGGTCGGCGAGAATTGCGCGCAGGCGTTGCACGTCAAGATTCGCCACCGGGAAAGTAAAGCCGAGTTCGGGCAGACGCCGCGCCGCTTGCAGGCTGGCCAGGGTCAGGCCATGGCCGTCGAGGTCGGTGTCGAGCACCTGCTGCAACTGACTCAGCGCCACCTCGCACCAGTCGCTACTGATGCCATGGTCGCTCAGCGCAGGCTCGATCAGCTCGGCCAGGGTTGCCTTGCCGCGCGCCCAGTCTTCCAGGATCGCGTGCAAACAGGTGCCGGCACGGGCGCCACGGGGGAAGGCGAAGAAGCCGCTGCCGGCGTCGCTGGCGTCGGGCATTACCAGGCCGTCGCGGTCCGGCGCTTCCATATGCATGCCGGCGGCCAGACCGGAGAAGCTGCCGATGCGCCAGGCGCTGTGCAAACTGCGCTCGAAACGCTGCAAATGTGCCGGCGGCTCGGCACGCTGTTCGCCACCGACGCTGGCCTCACGCTTCAACAGCGGCAAGCGGACGATCTTGCCGGCGCTGGCCGCCGCCAGCGCATCCAGCTCAGCGGCCAGGGCCACGCCGGGTTGCTCGCACAGATGCCCGGCCAGTTCGCCGAGGGCGTCCTGGCCGGTGAGTTCGCGGCCATGTAGCAGCCAGGCCAGGGCGCTGCTGTGCAGGCCCTCATCGGCCAGCTCGCCGCTTTTCTGCGCCGGTTTGGGCACCGCCACCGGGCCCCAATGCAGCCACAGGCGATCGCGCGCGCGGGTCAGGGCGACGTAGGTCAACCGCAGTTTTTCCGCGAATGCCTCGTGCCGCGCTCGCTGCAAACGCTCAGGCAACCGCTCGCTGCCAAAATCGAGCAGCGGCTGGCCGTTTTCGTCATGGCAACGGGCGCTGTCGGTGAATTTGCCGAGCAGCTTGCCGTCCCACAGGAAGGGGCAGAACACCAGCGGGTATTCCAGGCCTTTGGAGGTATGGATGGTGACGATCTGCACCCGTTCGGCATCGCTTTCCAGGCGCAGCAACGCGTCATCGGCGGCGCCCTCGCTGGCGCGCTGGGCATTGAACCAGGCCAGCAGCGGCTCCAGGCCGGCACGTTGCAGGCTTTCCTGCTGCAGCAGTTCGGCGAGGTGCAGCAGGTTGGTCAGGCGGCGCTCGCCGTCGATGCGCTGCAACAGCCGCTCGGCAACCCGCTGCTCGTCGAGCCAGGCGCGGAACACGCGCATAAAGCCCTGCTGTTGCCACAGCTGGTGGTAGCGCTCGGCGGCCTCACGCTCGTCGTCCCAAGCTTTCTGATCGTCCTGGCACAGCGCCAGTTGCAGGGCGTCGCGGCCGAGCAGGCGGGTGGCCAGGGCATAACGCAGCACGCCTTCGCGGCCGGGCTCGGCATAGGCGGCGAGCACCGCCGCCAGCTCGCCGGCCTCTTCGCTGTGCCACACGCTGTCGCGCCCGCGGCGCACGCTGGGCACTCCACGGGCGGCCAGTTCGGCGGCGATGCTCGCGGCCTCGCGGTGGCTGGCGACCAGCACGGCGATATCGCCGCCTTGCAAGGGCGTGCGCTGGCCGTCCTGGTCGAAATAGGCCTGCCCCTGAGCGCTGGCGGCGAGCAGACAGGCGATGCGCTGCGCCGTGTCCAGCGCGGCCAGGTCGGCGGCGCGGGCCTTGTTCAGCGCCTCGTCGCCAAGCCAGACCAGGGCCAGCGGCGCGTCCTCATCCTGCAACGCCGGCAGCACCAGATTCGCTCGTGGCTTAACTCCGGCGCTTACCGGCGGGTAATCCAGGCCGTCCTCGGCGAACGGCTGCGGGCGCGCGAACAGCTGGTTGAGCGCGGCGATCAGCTGTGGCGTGGAGCGGTAGTTGAACGGCAGGTCATAGCGCCGCGCCGCGGCATCGCGGGCCTTGAGGTAGGTCGCCAGGTCGGCGCCGCGGAAGGCATAGATGGCCTGCTTGGGATCACCGACAAAACATAAATCGCCACCGTCGCGGTAGATACGATCGAATATCTCGTACTGCACCGGATCGGTGTCCTGGAACTCGTCAATCAGCGCCAGCGGGTATTGGCTGCGCAGGGTCAGCGCCAGGTCTGCGCCAACCGGCCCTTGCAGCGCCTCATTGAGGCGGTTGAGCAAATCGTCGAAGGCCAGCATGCGCTGCGCCGCCTTGCGCTTGGGCAGCTCGACGTTGAGTTCATCGAGCAGGCGCACTTGCAGGGCGATCAGCCGCTGCTGGCCAGCGGGTACGGCGTCGGCCAGCATCTGCGCCAGCGCGTCGAGCGCCTCGGCCAGCGCGCAAACCGGCGCCGCATGGCCTTTCTTGCAAGCCTTGGTGACGGCTGCCAGCCCGAGTTTATCGAGGGCCTGGGGCGCCTCGAACAGCGCCGCCGGGTCGGCGAAATAGGCGTCCAGTTCGGCCAGCCACAGCGGCAATTTGGCGACCTTATGGGTCGACTGACTGAGGCCACCATGGGCCTGCAACTCGGCCACCCAATCGGTCCCGGTTCGCTGCCACAGCTCGGCGGCATGCGCCCAGGCCTGTTCGACCGCGACCAGCTCGGTGCCGCCCGCAGACGTGCGCGGCTCGACCCGCAGATAGGGTTTGCCGAGGTGGCTGCGTAAACGCTGACGCAGCAATGCCGGGGTGATCTTCTGCTTGGCGAGAAAGCGCGCCCACACCGGGTCGGCGTTGGCCAGCTCATGGCGCCAGGCATCGCTGAGCAGCGCGTCTATCACCTCGCGGTCGTCCTGGGTCAGCTCGCTGTCGAAATCGCCGCCGGCCTCGAACGCGGCATCCTGCAAGGCGCGCTGGCAGAAGCCGTGGATGGTGAAAATCGCCGCCTCGTCGAAACCATGCACCGCCAACAGCAGGCGCCGCCGCGCCTCGGGCCCCGGATGGCGCTGATACAGCTGGTTGAGGAAATCGTCGCGACTCGGCACGCCCTCGTAAAGCGCCAACAATTCGGCCAGGCGTTCGCGGATGCGCTCACGCAGCTCGGCGGTGGCCGCGGTGGTGTAGGTGACCACCAGAATCTGGCTGACGCTGAGTTGCTGCTCCAGCAACAGGCGGGCGTAGAGCGCAGTCAGCGTCCAGGTCTTGCCGGTGCCGGCACTGGCTTCGATCAGCGAGCGGCCGCTGAAGGGCGAGGTTTGCAGGTCGAGACTCATAACTCATAGACCGGCGTTATGGGACGCGAGAACTTCAAAAATGCTATCGGTGCGCTCAAGGTTTTAAACTGCGCAGTTTTTCCAACCATGCGGCGAAATGGACACATTCGTACTCCATTCTGGCTAAGGTGACATGCTCCGCAGCCAAAGGCCCATGGCGTGTTTTGTGGTAATTCGGGGTGAGAATGTCATCTAAACGCTTCGAGGGCTTGGTCTCGTAACTGCCGTTGATGTGCTCGGGAGTAGGGAACGATTCCCGCACCTGTTGCAGCTGCGGCAAGTAGCGTGACCACTGGGGCTCGGTATTGGCCAGGGCTGTCACGTCTGAAAACAATAGCCCTTCAAACTCGTAGGGCTGTATGTGCGCAATGAAACGCTCCGGGCGACACTCTACGTAATCGACGATTTCCATATGCAATGCCGATTGCAACATGTCGCAACGCTGATATACATCTTGTTGTTGCATGGCCTGTGCATAAGCAGGAAAGTCAGTATTGAGACCATAAAGATCTAACAATGTTGTCAAGATTGCACGCGGTTGCTGACGCAATGTGTTGCGCGCATTGATTTTGAGTCTGCTTAGGCTGACATCACCACCCCGTGAGTCGCGCGAGGTCGTAAGCAACTGCGGCTTAATGAAGATAGAGAGGTGGCGCAGAGCAGGAGCCACTACCCGCTTGATGAACTGCTCTTCAGTCTGTCCCTCGGAGAAGACAATCACCTCCACCATGATCAGGGTCTCCCTCCAAGGATGTTGCGCTTCCATAGCTCACCCATGGCGTACTCCTCCAGCCAGCCCTCCAACTCATCCTGGCTAAAACGACGAAAAATGGAGGCATCGTCCTGCTGGTCCACAACTACCACATCTTCTGGACCGAGCTCGTTAATAAGCTCCACCGACTGAGTTGAAACGATTAATTGCCTAGTCTCAGCGACTTGCTTAAACATGTCGGCCAAGACGGCGATAGCGTATGGATGCAAACCCAGCTCAGGCTCATCGATTAATAGGGTATCTGGAAGTAACTGGGCAGGTTGCAACAGCAAGGTGGCTAGACAGATGAAGCGAAGCGTACCGTCTGATAACATGCCGGCTTTTAGCACAGTGTCCGGCTTGCCTTTTTGCGTCCACTCCAACTCAACAAACTCAGCGTCTGGGCGTAAGACGAAATCTCGGAAAAAGGGAGCAACCAACTGGATGGTTTGCACGATGGACTGGTAATGCGCCGGGTGTTTCGCATGCAGCATATGCAAGTAAGCCGCAAGATTTGCCGCGTCTATCTGCAAGCGCAAGTTATCCGAGAGGGCATGCCGCTGCTTAACCCGTGCTCTCTCCCCAGTATCGTGAAAGTGGTACACCCGCCATTTACTAACGGATCCACGAACATATGGAGAATAAATATCCTTAGCGATTTTCAGCTTCGCTTCATCATGCCCTCGTCCCAACATCGCACTACTAGATGAGGGGTATAGAACGCCGCCGAACCAGCTGACCTCGCTTTCGAATATCAGCCGGTTGTCAGCGGTTGGCACCAAGTCAAATTTATAGCCATTTCGGTCGAAGTAGAACTCGGCATGCAGCTTTTCGGTGGTTTCGCGCCCGAAATGTAATAGCGCATCAGGTCCCCCCTGACGCTGTACGTAGACTTGAAGCTGCTCTTCGAGCATTTCCGCCAGCAGGCGAAACAGATTGATAAAGTTGCTCTTACCTGCGCCGTTTGCGCCGATCAGGACGTTAAGATTGCGCAATTCGAAGTTACGCAACTCACGAATAGACTTATAGCCCGTGATGGTGAGCGATTTAACCTTAGACATGCCATTTACCCCGTTCTCTAGTGGGCATGATACGGGAAGCCCTTCCTGCCCAACCACACCTCCGCATCATAGATGACCCTCCTCCTCGTCCGCCGCCAAGGCCAGCAATGCCGGGCCCAGCAGCTGTTCAGCAAGGGCTTCGAACTCGGCACCGAGCGGGTCGCGGTCGCGGAAGGCCAGGGCGTTCCAGGGGTCCTGGCACTCGCCGGGGATCGGGCTGAAGTCGGCGCCGAGCCAGGCGTTTTGCGCGGCGCTGCGGGCCGCCTCGAGCGGCTCCTTTTTACTGCGTGCGCTGGGCAGCAGCAGCGCCTTGGCGAAGTCGTGGCTGCTGCGCAGGATCAGCGGCAGCGGCGCACACAAGGCATCGCGATAGGCGCTTAGCCAGGGCTGCAGCAACTCGGCGGGGTTGGCCACGGGTGCCAGTTGCCAGTCGCCAGCCGGGGAGATCAGCAGGCTGTCGCGGGCGATGCCCGGGGTGGCGCCGAGGTTGAGCAGCAGATGGCGCAACCAGAAGCCCGGCAAGTCCCAGGCGCCGGGCGCATGCAGACGCCAGTCGAACAGGCCGCAGGCGGTGACGCCGTCGAGCCAGCCGTAGACATGCACGCCGGCCAGGCGCACGTCGATCAGCAGCGGTTGCGGCGCCTCCTGCGGGCGTGCCTCGAACAGCCGCGGGGCGAAGGCGCGCACCGGGCCACGCAGCTTGCCCCAGAGTGCCTGGCCCAGCTCGCCGGGCGGCAGCCAGCCGGCGGCGCGGCCGATCCGGCGTTCGTCGGCCTCCGGCCAACCGCGCTCCATGGCTTCCAGAGTCAGCCGACGCAAACCGCGCCGGGCCGGACCTTCGAGGGCGAAAGGCTCGTCGGCGGCGATGCCTTCCTCGGCATCGGCCAGGCGCAAACCCAGGCGCTGCTCCAAAAGAAAGCGTGCCGGGTGGCGGAAGCACAACAGCAGCTGCGCCGGCTCGATCTGCAGCCAGTCGTCATCCGGCGGCGGCAGCTGTTCGATAAAGGCATGGGGGTTGAGATCCGGTGGCTCGGCCAGACGCTCGGCGGCGCGGAACCAGGATGCGGAATAACCGCTGCACATGCCGCCAGCGAAATTGCCGGGGGCGAAGGGTTGCAGCGGGTGGGCGATCAATAATTGCGCGCTGGCTTTTCGCTCTGGTAGGAGCGGGCTTGCCCGCGAAGCGTCCGCCACCGACTCGGTGTCGTCCAGATCGCGGCTGAAGCCCCTCCCACAGGTCGCGGTCATATCGACCGCTTCGAGCAGTTCGCTGATCAGCACCGAGGGCGGCAACACGGCGTTGTCGCGTGGGTCGCGGCCAACGTAGCTGAGGTAGAGCGCGCCGCGTGCCGAGAGCAGGATTTCCAGCAGCAGGTAGCGGTCGTCGAGGCGGCGCACGCGGTCGCCGCGCCGCGGTTTCTGGCTGATCAGGTCGAAGCCCACCGCCGGGGTGCGCCGTGGCAGCGCGCCGTCGTCCAGGCCGAGCAGGCAGACCAGGCGAAACGGCAGGCTGCGCATCGGCACCATGGTGCAGAAGGTCACCGCGCCGGTGAGAAAGCCGGAGGCGCCGCCGCCCTGCTCCAGCGCGGCGGACAGCTGCTGGCGGATCAGCGCCAGTTCCAGCGGCCGCTCGATAGCCGCCGCGGCGGCTTGCTCCCGGAGCGCGGCGCAGGCCCGGGACAGCAGCAACAGGGTGTCGCCGGCTTCGCGCTCGTCGAACAGGTTATCGATCAGGCCCTGCAGGGTATCGGCCCATTCGCCGAGGCTGCGCGGCCGTTGCAGTTCGCGGGCGACGGCACTGAGACGCTCGACAAAGGCGATCAGGCGTCCGAGCAACTGCGCCCGGCCGCCTTCCAGGGCATCCAGCGGCCAGCTGTCGCCGAGCAGCGGCGCGGCAAGGCCCGCAAGCTGCGGCGGTGCGGCAAAGCCCAGCAACAAGCGGTCGAGGCCCTGGCGCCAGGTGAAGGCGCTATCGGCCGGCAGCCCGAGTTGCTCGCGGTGCTGTGCATCGCGCCCCCAGCGCACCCCGGCGGCGTGCAACCAGTCGCGCAACAGGGGTAGATCCTCGCGCTCGATGCCGGCGCGAGTGGCCACGGCCGGCTGTTCCAGCCAGGCGAGGATTTCCTCGGCGGCGAAGCGGCTCTCGGGCAGCGCGAGCAGGTTGAGGAAGGCTTCGATCAGCGGAATTTCCGCGCGCAGGCTGCGGTCGGCCAGGCTGTAGGGAATCCAGGGCGCGCCCTCTCGCGAACTGCCGGCCTTGTAGGCGAACACCGCCTCGATATAGGGCGCATAGCGCTCTATATCCGGGGTCAGCACCACCACCTGATCCGGGGTCAGCTGCGGGTCGGCGGCGAAGCGCGCGAGCAGCTGGTCATGCAGGATTTCCACTTCGCGCAGCGGCGAATGGGCGATATGCACTTCCAGCGAGCGGTCATCCTCGCGCAAGGCCAGGCGCTCGTCGGGCTGGCGGGTGCGCAGGCGCAGGATGTCGTTCTGCAACGCCTGCAACAGGCTGCTGTCGTGCAGGTCCTGGTCTTCGGAATAGAGGCCGATCTCCTGACTGCCCTCGCTGGCGGCCAGGGCGAACAGGCTGTCGAAAAAGTCGCGACCCTGTTTACCCAGGCTGGCCAGCAGCGGATGGCCGACATCCAGGTACCAATCATCGGGGCTCGCCGCTTGAGCATCGATCGCGCCTTGTAGCTGCCTGGCCAGCTCGCGGATATCGCGAATATCGCCCCAGGCTTCGCGGCAGGGGTTAAGGGCGAAGATCACCACCTCGGTATGCCGCGCCAGGCCTTCGAGCACACGCAGATGATGAGTCGGCAGGCTGCTGATGCCGAACACCAGCAGGCGCTCGGGCAGCTCGGCGATCGGCGCTGGGTCGTACAGACGCCGCAGCAGTTCGTCGAGCAGACGTGCGCGGTGCGGGTGGCCGTCGCGGGTCAGCTCGCGCCAGAGCAGCGCCTGCCAGGCTTCGTCCGGGCCGAGGTCGAGCAGTTCGTTGCGTTCCCAGGCAGCCAGCCAGTCGTCGCGATACAGCAGGTATTGGTCGAATACGTCGGCGATCTTGCTGGCCAGCGACAGCCGCCGTCGCTCGTCGCCGCCCTCCAGGTAATGCCCCAGGCGCGGCGCTTCGGCCAGGTTGGCCGGCTCGCACAGCCAGTCGTAGAGGCGCCAGGCCAGCGTGCTGGGCGAGAACGCCGATTGCTCCGGCAACTGGCCGAGCACCAGGCGCGACAGGTCCCAGACGAACTTGGCCGGCAGCTGCACCTCGAGCTGCATGGCGATGCCCTGTTTGCGCGCCAATTCCAGGGTCAGCCAGCGCCCGATGCCCTGGCTCGGCACCACCACCCGGGCCGGCGCAAAGGGCTCGCGCGCAGGCATGGCGAGCAAGGTCGTGGCCAGCTCGCCGAGGGTTTCCAGATCAGGGGCGTGGTAGAGCGTAAGCATGGTCAGCATGGCGTCCTGTGCGAAGCGCTAGGGTCTGTTGCCGTTTCATCGCGACCGCGCCGGAGCCTGTTTTAGCGCGAGGCAAGGCACGAGACGCGAAGTTTGGTCGTTCCAAATGAGCGTCGAGAAACGCAGCATCGCGCTAAAACAGGCCCGGCCCTTCGGGTTGCGCGAAAAATCTCGCCATGCGTTGTTGTAGGACTTGGCAAGGGAACAACCATTACCGGCGTCCTACGCCTAGCCTGGCGAGATTTTTCGCAGCAACGCGGCTTGCGCTGAAACGGCAACAGACCCTAGGGTAACCAGTCTGACGGCCCGGCGCGACAACGCCGCAACCGCATCAGCTGCTAGGCTTTGTAGGGACAAACGGGAGATGTCATGAGCGATACCAACGAAGTTGGCCCTATGGATGTGTTCCCCTACTTGCAAACGCTCTATGAACACGGCGGCTCGGACCTGTTCTTCAGCGTCGGGGCGCCGGTGCATATGAAGCTGGAGGGAATCAGCCAGGCGCTGCCCGGGCCCGTACTCAATCCTGGCGAGGTGCAGCAACTGGCGTATCAACTGATGAACCAGAAACAGATCATGGAATTCGAACGCGATCTGGAAATGAATCTGGCGGTCAGTGTGCAGAACGCCGGGCGCTTCCGCGTAAACGTCTATTACCAACGCGGCGAAGCGAGCATGGTGATACGCCTGATCAAGAGCAGCATTGCCGATTTCCAGAGCCTTGGCCTGCCCAAATTGCTGGAAAAACTCAGCATGCAGGACCGCGGTCTGATCCTGGTGGTGGGCGCGGCGGGATCGGGCAAGTCCACCACCCTCGCGGCGATGCTGGATTTCCGCAACCGGCACAAGAGCGGGCATATCGTCTGTATCGAAGACCCTATCGAGTTCCTCCATACGCACCAGCAGTCGATCATCGATCAGCGCGAGGTGGGCCTGGATACCCACAGTTTTTCCGATGCCCTGCGCAACGTTCTGCGCGAGGCACCGGATGTGATCATGCTCGGTGAGATCCGCGATGCCCCAACCATGCAACACGCCCTGCACTATGCGGAAACCGGCCACCTGTGCCTGGCAACCCTGCACGCGACCAGCAGCAGCCATGCCATCGAGCGTATCGTGCGTTTCTTCCCCGACGAGGCGCGCAAACAGGTACTCGCCGATCTGGCACAGAACCTGTTGGCGGTAATCGGCCAACGCCTGGTACCTGGTATTCAGCAAAAGCGCGTGGCGGTTATCGAGCTGATGCTCGGCACTCCCTATATCCGCGACCTGATTCAGCGCGACCAGCTCGGCGATCTCCGCGAAGCCACGGCACGGGCTCTGGAGCAGGGCCTGCAGACCTTTGACCAGCACCTCTATCGCCTGCTGGAGAGCGGATCGATCAGCTTGACCGAGGCGCTGAAGTTCGCCGACTCGCGTACCGACCTGAGCCTCAAGGTCAAACTGGAGCGAGGCTTTGGCGCCGACGACAGCGAACAAAAAGTAATGCGCGATTTTTGAAACCCGGCGAAGCTGGCGATCGTCAGATTGGCAGCCTGGCCGCAAGCAGCTATAGCTGAATACAAGGCCGCACAACTGCGTGATACGCATCCAATAACCATCGGCCCACCGCCAGGGAGGCTGCCGTCATGCTCACCCTGCTCAATCTGTTATCCGCCATCGCCATGCTGATCTGGGGCACGCATATCGTGCGCACCGGCATTCTGCGCGTATACGGCTCGCACCTGCGCAAGGTGCTCAGCCACAACATCAGCAAGCGACCGCTGGCCTTCGTCGCCGGGATCGGCGTGACCGCGCTGGTGCAGAGCAGCAACGCCACCGCTCTGCTGGTCACGTCCTTCGTCAGCCAGGGCCTGATGGCGTTGACCCCGGCGCTGGCGATCATGCTCGGCGCCGATGTCGGCACCGCGCTGATGGCGCGGGTGCTGACCCTGGACCTGAGCTGGCTGTCGCCGCTGCTGATCTTCCTCGGAGTGATTTTCTTCCTCTCGCGCAAACAGACCCGCGCCGGCCAGCTCGGCCGCGTGGCAGTCGGCCTGGGCCTGATGCTGCTGGCCCTGGAACTGATAGTCGCCGCCGCCACACCGATGACTCAGGCGCAGGGCATCAAGGTGCTGTTTGCCTCGTTGACCGGCGACCTGCTGCTGGATGCGCTGATTGGTGCCCTGTTCGCGCTGATTTCCTACTCCAGCCTGGCCGCGGTGCTGCTCACCGCCACCCTCACCGGCGCCGCACTGATCAGCCTGCCGGTGGCCATCGGCCTGGTGATAGGCGCGAATATCGGCAGCGGCGTGCTGGCCTTTCTCAACAGCAGCCTGCAAAGCCCGGCCGGGCGGCGCGTGGCCCTGGGCAGCCTGCTGTACAAGGTGATCGGCCTGCTGCTGGTGATGCCGCTGCTCGACCCGCTGGTGCACTGGCTGGATGGGCTGAACTGGAACCCGGCCGAACTGGTGATCGCCTTCCATGTGTTCTACAACAGCCTGCGCTGCCTGCTGATGCTGCCCACGGTCGGACCCATGGCGCGTTTCTGCAGCTGGCTGCTGCCCGATCGCCCCGACAACAATGGCGTCGCCCATGCCAAACACCTCGACCCCACTGCCCTGTCGACGCCAAGCCTGGCGTTGGCCAACGCGGTACGCGAAACCCTGCGCATCGGCGATCTGGTCGAAACCATGCTCAGCCACCTGTTGGCCGTGCTGCGCGACCACCAGCCGGCGCTGAGCAAGGAACTGCGCCGCCTGGACGACGACGTCGACGCGCTCTACAGCGCGGTGAAACTCTACCTGGCCCAGGTACAACGCGACGCCCTCAGTGAACACGACAACCGACGCTGGGCGGAGATCATCGAACTGGCGGTGAATCTGGAACAGGCCGGCGACATCATCGAACGCATGCTCGGCAAGGTGCAGGACCAGAAAACCGCCCAGCGCCACTCGTTCTCCGAAACCGGACTGGAAGAGCTGGCCGCCCTGCATAGCCAATTGATGGCCAACCTGCGCCTGGGTCTCTCGGTATTTCTCTCCGGCGACAAGGAAAGCGCCCGCCAACTGCTGCGGGAAAAACGCCGCTTCCGCGCCCAGGAACGCCGCCTGGCCCACGCCCACGTCGGCCGCCTGCACCATCAGGTGGTCGAAAGCATCGAAACCAGCTCGCTGCACCTGGACCTGATCGGCGACATGAAACGCCTCAACTCGCTGTTTTGCAGCAGCGCCTATGTGGTGCTGGAGGCCGGGGAAAGCGGTGCGCTGCATGCCCAGGATCTGGGCAGCGAGTAGCTGGGCGGCGAACGCCTGGCGCAAGCGGCGGGCCCGCTTACACCCAGCCGTGTTCCCGGTAATAGCGAACGGCGCCGTCATGCAGCGACGCTGCGGTTGACGAACCTGCGGATCGACTGACCAACGACGAGTAACTGCCGGCTTACCCGCCGGTACCGATAGTCCCCGATTGGGCTTTGCCCGGCGCACCCGTCAAAGCGTGGACCGAACCGCGCTGGCCGCCTGCAAGCAATCCAGCAAACAGTCCAGGGCCGGTTGCTGCTGGGCGCGCCGCACGACCGCGACCAGTTCGCGCTCGAAGCCCAGCTCGCCGAGTTCGAGCACCCGCAACTGCACCTTGCGCTGCAGCCACAGCCCCGCGCGCGGAATCAGCGACACGCCGAGACCGCACTCGACCATCCGCACGATGGCTTCCAGCTCGTCGAGCTCCAGCGCTTCGCGCACATTCAGGCGGTGTGTGCGGAGAAAGGCGCTGACCTGGCGCCCGCCAAAGGAGCGCCGGTCGTAACGCACCAGCGGCTGCTCGGCGAGCAGCTTCAGCGGCTCGTCGCCCAGCACAGTCAGCGGGGTAATCAGCACGAACGGCTCACGGGCCAGGCTGATTTGCCTTAGCTCCTTGGGCAGCTCGAATGGCGGCTTGATCATCAGCGCCAGATCAAGTTCGCCGGCATCCAACTGGCTGAGCAGCTGCAAGGACACACCCGGAACCAGCTTCAGCTCGACGCCCGGCGCCGCCGCGCGAAAATCCGGCAGGGCATCGGGCAGCAATCCGGTCTGCACGCTGGCGATCGCGCCGATTTTCAGCTCGCCGCGCCACTCCGTCGCCGCCGTCGGCAAAGCCATCTGCGCATAGAGCGCGAGCATCTGCTCGGCCAGCGGCAAGGCATGCCGACCGGCGGCATTGAGCAGCGCGGCGCGCCCGCTGCGATCGAACAGGCGCACCCCGAGGCCCTGCTCGAGCACCCGTATCTGCGCACTGACCGCCGATTGGGTGAGGCCGACCTGCTGCCCCGCGGCGGCGAAGGTGCCGTGGCGGGCAACCATCAGAAAGGTTTTCAATTCACGCAACATGGGCGCCTCGATTGATCGATTTTGTTTGAGCTCGCAAGCAAGGATATTCGCTTTTAATCGGAATCGTTGTTGCTGAGAATCACCGGACATCCCCTATCAGGAGTCAACGCATGGCCATCGCCCCCTTTCATCTCGCCATTCCCGTCCACGACCTGAGCGCCGCCCGGCACTTTTACGGCGAAGTGTTCGGTTGCGCCGAGGGCCGCAGCAGCGCGCACTGGGTGGACTTCGACTTTTTCGGCCACCAGCTGGTGATCCACCAGGCGCCGCAGATGGAGTACCAACGGGCCGCGCCGAGCAATGCGGTGGATGGTCACGATGTGCCGGTGCCACATTTCGGCGTGGTGCTGGGCTGGGATGACTGGCAAACCCTGGCCGCACGCCTGCAAGCCAAGGGCACCGCCTTCGTCATCGAGCCCTACGTGCGTTTTCAGGGCCAGCCCGGCGAACAGGCCACGCTATTCCTGCTCGATCCCTGCGGCAATGCCCTGGAATTCAAGGCGTTCAAGGATATCGGCCAACTGTTCGCCAAGTAGCCCGTGAGCGACTGAGCCGCAAGTTGTTGCAATGGACTGATCAGGTAGCGGTCGAACTTCCCGTGTCGGGTGCCTGCGCCCGACTGAAGCAAAAGCCGGATACATTCTGTAGCTGGCCTTACGCGCTAACGCCGGGCAAGATGCCGCGCCTGAGTTCCAACAACTTCGAGACAGCCGATCATGCAACGTTTCCTCAGTATCGCCCTGGCCTTGTGCCTGAGCCTTTCGTTCAGTTTCGATGCCGACGCCAAGCGCTTCGGTGGCGCCCGGTCGTTCGGCTCCGCACCGAGCCATCAAACCACCACAACCCGCCAGACCCAACAAGCCGCACCGGCGCCAACGGCTGGCCGTCAGCCCGCCGCCACCAGCGGTGCCTCGCGCTGGCTTGGCCCCCTGGCCGGCTTGGCCGCCGGCGGCCTGCTCGCCTCGATGTTCATGGGCGACGGCTTCGAAGGCCTGAAGATCATGGACCTGCTGATCTTTGGCCTGATCGCCTTCGTTCTGTTCCGCCTGTTCGCCACACGTCGCCAGCCCCCACAGCCAACGGCCGCCAACGGTGCGCCGATGCAGCGTGAAATGCCCGGCCAGGCCGCGCCCGCTTCGATCTTCGGAGGCAATGGCGCCGCGCCAACCAAGCCGACGATCAACGCCCCGGCCTGGTTCAACGAGCAGAGCTTCGTCGCCGCCGGTCGTGAGCACTTCCTCAGCTTGCAACAGCACTGGGACGCCAACGAGATGGACAAGATCGGCGAATTCGTCACCCCGCAGCTGCTGGAATTTCTCAGCCGCGAACGGGCCGACCTGGGCGACGGCTTCCAGTCCACCTATATCGACGACCTCGATGTGCAGCTGGACGGCGTCGACGACCTCAGCGACAAGACCGTCGCCACCCTGACCTTCACCGGCGTGGCCAAGACCTCGCGCTTTGACCAGGGCGAAGCCTTCAGCGAAAGCTGGCGCCTGGAACGCGCAACCGGCGACAACCAGCCCTGGCTGGTCGCGGGCATCCGCCAGAACGGCTGATTGGTCGCTGGATTCAAACAAAACCCGGACCTGTTCCGGGTTTTTGTTGTTGGCGGCATCAGTCTAGGGCTGTCGGACTTAACGCTGTTCTATTGCGGAAAGCAGCAAAGCTGCCTCAAGCTGGAATGTCGGAATGTCGGATAAATCAGTTGCTCTGAACCCCACTGCTCCCTAAGGCTAGGGAGAAAGCCAGGCCAACCCTGTTGGCGCGCATAAATCAATTACTCTGACCCTATTGATTCTGACCCTATTGATTCAGTTACTTGGCAGCCTGAGAGCCAACACTGGCAATGGCAAATGGTTGGCGTGCATTAAAAGGCGATGGATTTAAAGCAGCCTACGCCTTCTCCAAATCCCCCCACACCACTTCAACCGCTAAGCTCGCCTTGCTCTTGGCTGGTTTGAAATAGAGAACCTCACGAAATTCCGCCAGAAACTTGGTTAGATAGCCCTGCTCAAACTCGCTGGGTCTATCCGCTGAATAAATCTCCACTCGGAATTGCCCGTCGAACTTCTTATCCAGTATGTTACCCTCCCATCCCAGCGGATGATCGCAGGTTTCATGAATAAGCCGACTCAATTCGCTGGCGGCAGAGCGGATGGCTTTATTGACCGACTTATCCTTCACACGAATGCAGTAACCATGCTTGCCCTTGACGACCGAGGAGGTCTGCTCGATCTCAATATTGTCCGAAATATCCAAACGAAACGAGTCTTGGCTAAGCGTCTCTCCCGGCGTCCAGATCAACTGCGCGCGGTCGAAAGTATGATAGCGCCGGGCCAGCGGCAAGATGTTAAATCCCTCCTTGAAGCCATAAGTTCCGCCATCGATTCGCCATTCATTGGGGAATGAGAGTCGTTGCGCCGGCTCGCCGTTCAGCGGCAGCGTTAAAAGGCTTTGTGCTTCATAAATATCGAACGCCAGATAGGTATTGCGATCATCCACCCAGGTCAGTACTTGGATATCCTCGTCGACCGCCGACTCGAAGGTAAGCACGGGCGACACCTCAATTTCGCCACCGACGATTTGAAAGCGTTGTATGCCGGCCAAGTCCACCACCAATACACTGCCGTCGGGGAGGTCCTGTACCGCTAGGATGACTCCGTTGAAGCGCCGCACACCAGTTGCTCGCTCCCCCTCTACGTCGTATACCTCGTATTCTTCCCCAGGACTCAGTGGGAAAAAGAACAACGATTTGCTAAAACGCGCCACACCACGATTATTTCCACTTACCGGTCGTATGATTGAAAAGACAACCTGGCCAGTCATATTGTATATACGCCATTCAGTATCGCTACTCAGTGCCAGATGATGGGTACCCAGGTGCTTCGGATGTTGATAAGGCGCTCGATAAAGCTCCTCACCAGTAGGCTTCATCACCACGGCCTCCATATTATATTTCTCATCTGCCTCTATACGAAGAAGGAAATTCTTACCTACCGCCGGATCACCAAACGACTCAAAAATAAACTCATTTTCATTATAGCGAGATAGATAACGTTTTCCGGGCAGAGCTAGAACATCGAAAGCCCCTCGTGTATTACCAATATAACGATACGAGTCCTCTCTTACTGAAACCAACTCAATTTTTTCCCGTGTCACAAGCAGCCAGCCTATCTGATCGACGAAGCTCAATGCACCAACCCTTCGATCAGAAAGAACATGCGGAAAACTAAAGACCATCATGCTCACGGCACTCCCTTCAAAATAATATCAACAGCAGAGGGGTCAGGTCTTGCCTTTTGCCTTCGCTATTATGCGGCTGACACGTGAATAATGCAGACCAAAATAATCACCTATTTCCTTCATGCTGTAACCGCCACTTGCGTAAGCTAACTTCACCGCATCATCACGGGTGGTGCCCGACTTTTCGTACCAATCCAGCGGCTTGGGCATCGGACGCCTTTGCGACAAAGGTATTTCGCTGAGCTCCTGATCGGCCTCTATTTTTGCCTGCATGGCTGAGACAAATTGATCTGAACCCAAATAGATTTGGCTCTTTAACTGCTCCCATGGCGAAGGCTGCCGTGTCCCTTCTGCGATGAACAGCTTATAGCCCTTTACAGCCTCAGATAGGTACGGGCCAAAGGCCGACAGCACCCAGTTAACCATTAGCCATCGCGGCGCTTCGGAAAAGCCCACCGTTGCGCGATAACTACTCCAGGGCCAATCCTGCGCGGTGCGTACCATTCGAGCTCTGACGGGATTCAAGACGATATAACGCGACAGCTCCAGCAGATAGCTATCTTTCTCAACCAGAATGGCCTTGTAACGCCCTTGAAAGACATGTCCAACCCGTTTCTGTGTCTGGTTGAAACGCTGCGTATAAACACCATTAAGCTGACGCATACCTTGTACAAGATTCGCATCCGGCGTTTCAATAAGTAGGTGGTAATGATTACTCATCAAACAGTAAGCGTGGCAATGCCAGTTGAACCGCTGGCAAACCTCATCTAAAACTGACAAAAACAGCTCTCTGTCATGATCAGACAAGTAAATATCTTCACGTCCATCGCCGCGAGACGTTATATGATAAAGCGCACCGGCAAATTCAATTCGTAGTGGACGGGCCAAAGCTCTTATCCATCATCAGTCAAACCAGAATAATCTCGTTCAACCAAAGCCTAGTACAGAAAAGGCAAAAGGCAAGACCTGACCCCTGCTGATTCATGACCCCTGCTAATTGGTCGCTGGATTCAAACAAAACCCGGACCTGTTCCGGGTTTTGTTTTTTGCGGCCGCCGCCGACTTTCTGCTTGTGAATTGCCATCAGCGCGAGGATAGAATCGGCGGCCCGCTATTTCGGGCGGGTCATTCGATTCTCAAGGAAGAATTATGAAAATAAAGTCGCTGCTCGCCGGTCTTTCTTTCACCTCTCTCGCTTCCCTCGCCAATGCCACGCTGCTCTATGACGTGCCGTTCGCTTCGCCGCCGAACATCAGTGGCGAGAAAGTCGCCATCGATGCCAGCAGCCAAACGCCCTCGGCCATCGTCTTCGGCGAACCGGTCATGCAGAGCAATTTCGCAGGACTGCCGGGCAACTGGGCAGTGTTCAACACGCCAACCTGCGGTGCTTATGAGCAGATTCGCTTCGATCTGCCTGGCGATACGAAAAAAATCACCCTCAGCTACGACATCGATACCCAATACCTGAACAACAGCGATAACAACTTCGCGGTGCTTATCGATAGCACTGGTTACAGTGGCCGCTCGATTAACTTGCATGGCGGCAACAACCGCATGTACCTGTTCAACTCCGGCTCGTTCTTCTTCGACACCTTCGTCGATCAGCGGACCTATCGCATGGATATAGTCGCGGACGTTCTCGACAACAGCCTGACGATATCGGTGGATGGTTTTCAAAAATATTCTGGCCCACTCGGCAGCACCGACCTCAAAAGCATCCGCATGAGCTTATCGCCATGGACCGGGGCCGCCAGCATCTGCGATCGCAGCAACGTGGCAGTCAGCAACATTAAAGTCGAAACCCCGGATGCACCGGTAGAACCACCAATCGAACCCCCAGTTGTGGATACCGTCACTGCCGATATCAGCCTGTACCCCGGTTCCCCCAGCGTGGTCGGCCCCAACGGAGGTGATATTCGCTTTCGGCGCATCGTCAAGAACATCAACGACAGCCCAAGCAGCATTCGCTATTGGGTCTATGCCGCCAGTCTGGATGGCAGCGCCTATCCGTTGAACCTCCCCTATACCACAACTCTCTATCCGGGCCAGCAGACCAACGTACTCGGCACCTTCAGCGTGCCGGCCTGGTTCCCGGCCGGCCAATACAGCGTTCGCCTGATGGCCGTCGACCTGAGCAATGGCCAACTCGTCAGCGACAGCCTGCCGTTCACCAAGGCTGAGTAAACCCTGATAACCACCAACCCAGGCCCCGGGTTGGTGGTTATAGCGCGACGAAAACCAGCCATTGCGTGCTGTTTGGCCAGCCCAGTTGCCACACATAAGCTTGCAATTGCTCAACCAGCCAACTACTCCAATTGTGGCCATACCCCTACCACGCCGGGGCCGCGCTGCTGTATAAGCGCACTATTTGTGGGAGGCTGTCGTGGAAGAAGTCATCGAACAACTGCGTGAACTGAACGAACCGGTGCCGGTGCCGCTGGAGTTGCCGGAAGAGGAGCTGCTGGTGGAGATCGAGGAGCAGATTCTGATCAATCTGCCGTTCGAGTTGCGCGAGTTTCTGCTCAAGGTCAGCGATGTGGTTTATGGCCGGCTGGAGCCGGTGACCGCGACCGATCCGCAGTCGCACACCTATCTGCCGGAAGTGGCCTCGGTGGCCTGGTCGCTCGGCGTGCCGCGCGAGCTGGTGCCGATCTGTGAACACCGCGGCGACTACTACTGCGTCGAGCAGGATGGCACGGTGGTGTTATGGGAAGACGAAACCGGTGAAGTCAGCGAAGAGGAAACCTGGGATTCGGTCTGGCACTGGGTGCGCGACGTCTGGCTGGAAAGCTGATTCCTGGCTCTGCGGGTATGGCTGCCTGGGCAGGACCGCCCGGCAGCGCCAGCGCGGCCTTCGCTGACGCGCGGGTTGAGCGTCACTCTTCAGGCGTCGCACTAACCTTGTAGTAGCGACCCGCGACGCTGATCCCCGCACCGCCGTACTGCTGGCAAGCGTCCTCGGCGACTACTTCCAGCACCCGCAGATCCAGGCCTTCGATCAGCAGCTCGACCGAACACTGCGCAGCCAGCCCGGCGTCCTGCAGCAGATAATGCGCGCCCTGCCCCTGCAAGCTGCCCTCAAGTTCACCGATAGCCGCCGGGCCGTACTCTTCGATCTGCGCGCCCGCGCGCAGCGGAAAGAAGCTTGCACGCAGACGGCCATCGGCATGCCTGTGAATATCCAGCGAACTCCATACCGCCTGACCGCCATAGCGTAAATAACGCCCGGCTACAGAGGCGGTCATGCCGCGATAGTCGAGCGTGCTGGCGACCTTCGCCAGGTTGTGCCGGGTGGCGGGGCCATGCATATGCTCGTCCAGCGCCAGATTCAGCCAGGCCCTGGCCATGCCGCTGCGGCCGGCCTTGAGGTTGCTCAGGATCAGGTTGTTCAACGCCAGCTCGCGGCTCTCGCCATCGGCATCCTCCACCCGGCGCAGTTGGCGCTCGAACAGTTCGATCGCCTGCGGGTACTGCCCGGCCTGGTAGGCAGCGGTGCCGGCCTGATTACAACGCGCGGCGCTGTCGCAATCGGCCAGGGCGTATATGGGCAGCAGCAATGTGGCCAGAATAAGCCGATGAATTCGGGGCATGACGGCTTCCTTGCAAAAAAGAGTGCCTAGCTTAAACCTTCGGGGCGTCGCATAAGCTATGTTGCGCCGCTTGGCGATGCCAAGCGGCTATCGTGTAGAGACCCGCACCGTTTTGACCTTTTGCTTGAGAGTCCTATGGAACCCGGAAACGCCCAGCTGTCGATGACCGTCCTGATGACCCCGGATATGGCCAACTTCTCCGGCAAGGTGCATGGCGGCACCCTGCTCAAGTACCTCGACGAAGTCGCCTATGCCTGCGCCAGCCGCTATGCCGGCAGCTATGTGGTGACGCTGTCGGTGGATCAGGTGACGTTTCTCGAGCCGATCCATGTCGGCGAACTGGTGACCTTTCTCGCCTCGGTCAACTACTGCGGGCGCACGTCGATGGAGATCGGCATCAAGGTGATCACCGAGAACATCCGCGAACGCTCGGTGCGCCACACCAATAGCTGCTTCTTCACCATGGTCGCGGTCGACGACCAGGGCAACTCGACAGCCGTGCCCGCATTGGCGCCGAGCACCCCGGACGGGCTGCGTCGGCAACGCCAGGGCTTGCAACGCCGGCAGATTCGCCAGGAGTTGCAGCAACGCTATCAGGCATTGAGCCAAGATCGAGCCTGAGCGGCTACATGCCGCTGGCGAACGGCCATTCGATTCTGCCGGCCAGGCCGTGCAGCGCCCCGGCGTATTCCAGCAGAACCTGCAAGGTCCAGTCGGCACGAGTGCGAATGTGCTCGTCAGCCTGATCGACCGCCTGTTCGTCGTTGAGCACTTGTTCCACCTGACGCACGATCAGTTGCTCGGGGATAAAGCAGATACGGCAGTTCTTGTAGCTCGAGGCGCGCAGCTCGCTGAGCGGGTAGGCACCGCCCTGGCCGGCGGAAACGCCCACCAGTAGCGCCGGCTTATGCGCCAACTCGGCACGGCCGGCGTAGACGAACAGATTCTTCAGCGCCGGGCTGGCCATGCCTTGCCATTCCGGACTGATCACCACCAGGGCCTCGGCCGTGCACAAGCGCTCGGCCATCGCCTGCCAGGCCAGGCAGGGCTGCTCTGCCGGCCACAGCGGCAGCGGCGTGGCGCCCAGGTCCAGCACCTCAGGGCTGGCACCCAGGCGGTGCAGGCGCCCGGCCAGGTAATGCGCCACCTTGGCGCTCTGGCTGTCGCTACGGGAGGAACCCGCCAACAACAATATCCGCCGACTCATCGGGCCACCTCCTCGACCGCCGTGACGGGCGCTTTGCGCGGGCGCCGCAGCAATGGCCAGAACAACTCCTGCTGCCAGCTGACCTGAGCCAGATGCTCGATGCCGTAGGCAGCAGGGCGGCTTCGGGTGATCTTCGCGGTGCCGAAGAGGATGTCCCAGAAAAACAGCAGATTGCCGTAGTTGCCCTTGTAGTGGGTCACGCCGTCGTCGGCGCTGAGGCCATGGTGCGCCGCATGGGTCGAGGGCGTGGAAATGGTTCGCTCCAGCAGCCACATCAGTGGCCGCAACGGCGCCAGCCGGTAGAGCTTCTCGTCCCAGGGCAGGCTGCTGTGGGCGCCGAAGATCACCAGCATCTTGATGATCAGGTAGACGTAGTACACCGGCGCCAGCCCCAGGTAGACCAGGCCGGCCGAGAGCCAGATACCGGGCATCAGCAGGTAATAGAAGCTGTTGTTGCGATAGACGATGCGCACGCTCATATAGGGCGCGGAATGGTGCGCGCGGTGCAGGCTGTAAAGCAACGGCAGCTTGTGGCTGAGGCGGTGCCACCAGTACTGGGTCATGTCGTCGAGCAGCAGGAACAGGCCGAAACCGAGCAGCCAGGGCATATCCGCCAGGGCATCGCGCCATTGCGGCGCTACACGGTGCAGGCCGGCATCGGTGATCAGCATGATCAGCGGCACGGTCAGGCCCAACAGCAGGCTCGAGCCCACGACTTCGAGCAGCACATCGCGACGCTGCGCCTTGGGCTGGCGCAGGCAGCCGGCGATGGCTTCAAGCAGGATGAAAGCGATGAAAATCGCCAGCACGATCAGGCCGGGATTCTCCATCAGGTTATCAATAGCGTTCTGGTTCATGGCAACCTCTTGGACGACAGGAGCAACAGGCCTCCATCAGAATCCAAAGACAGTGAGCCGACCATGCGCGAACCGGACAACAAACTGCTCGAAGTGGCCAAAACCGGCGCCCAACGTTTTCACCGTGGCGCCATGGGCCGCGTGCTGCAGCGTTACCTGCAATTGCACGGCGCCCGCCAGGCCTACAGCCTCGGGCAGCTGGAACTGCTCTGGCAGCAGGCCGCGCAACTGGACCCGGCCATCGGCCTGCACCTGTTCGAGCACTTCACCCCGGCCGATTGGCACGTACTGGCGCACCTCGCGCTGGTCAGTGCCAACGTCGGCGAAGCGATGCGGGTCTGGCAGACCTATGCCCGCCTGGCCTCGGACATGGATCAACTGCGGGTGTACGAAAGCCAGGGGCAGATGGTCATCGAGCTGGGCCTGGATATGCCGGACGCGGTGCAGCAGTACTTTTGCGAGCACTATCTGCTGATGTCACTCAGCATTCTGCGCCGGGGTACCGGGGAGACCCTGATGCCGCTGCGCGTCGAATTCCGCCATCCGCGCCCGGCCTATCACGCGCTTTATGGCGAAACCTTCGGCGACAACCTGAGTTTCGACGCAACGCACAACCGCCTGTTCCTGCCCGCCGCCACCCTGGAGCTGCCGATCCACCAGCACCACCCGGTATTGGCCGAGCTGATTCGCGAAGGACTGGACCGCCGCCTGGCGCAGTTGCAGCAGCTCAGCGGCTGGGGCGCGCGCCTGGCCGAACAGCTGCGTCACGATTTGCAACGGGGCCTGCCGGTCAGCCTGGAACAGGCCGCGGCGGCGCTGCACCAGAGCCCGCGGACCCTGCGCCGGCGCCTGCAGGAGCAAGGCCTGGGCTTCCGCGAAATCCTCGACGGGGTGCGCGCGGAACTGGAGCAAAGCCTGGAGCTACAAGGGCTGAGCCGCGGACAGATCGGCGAGCAACTGGGCTATGCTGATCTACCGGCGTACCTGCATGCGCGCAAGCGCTGGCAGCCAGCGGAGGCTTGAAAGGCCGATTGGGCAGCCTGTCTCGCTCACTCGTGGCCGATATAGAACAACAGCTCGCGGCGCTGCGGATGGTCTTTCAGCCAGGCGCGCACCTCATCGGCACGGTCGATCGCCTCTTCACCGACCAAACGGGTAAAGCGCTGACGGCGCGCTTCCTCGCTGGCCTGCTGACGCACCTGGCGTTGCCAGGCCTCGGTGAAGATCGCCGGCATCCGCTGGCTCAGCTCGAGCGCCTTGAGCAGCTCCCATTCGCCGCCATCGAGCCAGGCTTCATCGCAGCTGCCGCAAAGGTCGAGGCGATTGGCGCGGGTGCCGCTGATCTGGTACTTGCTCATCAGCTTGCTGCACTTGGGGCAGGTCAGGGCTTGTTGGCTGTCGTTCGCCTCGGCAACCGCCACAGTGCTTTCCCCTTGCGGCTCCTGTGGATTGCGCTCGGCCCAGTCGCGGTAGTACAGCAACGACACCAGTGCCCCCGAGCAGGTGGCACAGCCATGGGCGAGCAGGCCGCCATCCAATTTGGTCGGTTGCAGGCGAGTGATGCGGCAAGCGGGACAATGCATGGCAAATTCCTTTTGTGAGGTGCTGCGGACGCTAATCAACTCATACCGACGTTGCAAGCCCATGCCTGAGACCTTGGGCAGATTTCACGCAATGGACTTGGCTGATCGCGAGGAGTCACCCGAACGCGCGATCACTAGCCAGTGCAAGCAAGTCGGTACTAATCGTTTTTGGCGCCCATGAATCTGCCGTTTACGCCGAAACGCCGTGTAATTTCGCCAAACAATGGCGAATTGCCAGCCCGCCCTGCAATACTGCGCACCGCCGCTGCTGGCATCTTGCCTCCGTTCGCTCAAGACGCCGCCCGTAGCGCGCCCTTTCTAAATGGACGAACCCGCGCACAAGGAAACAAAAATGGCCAAGAAACTCCGCAGCCCCGGGCAGAAACGCAAACTGTGGATTCGCAACGCAATGATCCTCTTTGCCCTGATCGGTTTGAGCGCCGCCTACTTCATCAAGGGGCCACAACAGGTCGCCGCCATCAAGCTGGTCAAGCAACACAGCGAAGTCGAAGCGAGCATCGATTCGCTGGACCACGAAGAGGAGCAATACCATACCGCCAAAGGGAAGCGACGCACTCGCGAAATCTACTCAGTGAGCTACAGCTTCAGTCTCGGCGGCAACGACTACGAAGAGCAGACCACTCTTTCCTATGACGAATACAACGCACTGGAAGGCCTGCAGACACTGCCGATATGGTTCGCTGACAACCAGCCGGAAACCAGCTTGCCGAAGATCGTCATCCAGCACCGTGCCAGTGAATCTCCGCTGGAGCGTGTCTTCGACGCCGGCAAGTACCTGCTGCCGCTAGCCTTCGTGCTCAACCTGATCCTCGCATTTCTGTTCGGCCGCGAGCCCAAGGGCCACATGCCGGAAGGTTTTTACAGCGCCGACAGTTGGCTGGACATTGAGGACGATCGCCTGGTGTGCCTGCAGAATCAGCAGCTGTTGTCGGTCAGCTTTAACAAGAAAAACCGCGATGAGGTGCAGGAAATCTATCAGCGCGGGGGCAGCGTCGATGAAATTCTCTCCGCAGTCGCCTGCAAGCAACTGCGCATCGACCTGAGCAGCATTGTCTCGGTCAGCAGTGAGCATTTCCGCGACACCATCTATGTGAAATACAACCAGAACGGCAAGGAAGAATCCGAAAGCCTGGAGTTCCTCAACCCTACGGTGAAAGCACACGCCCTGCAGCAGATCGCCCGCGCTCTGCCGAGCGGCCTGAACATGGCGATCAACAAGCTGACACGCCTGCGTGCGGCGTTGCCAGCCCTGGTAGTCAGCCTGCTGACTCTGGGCATTTTGATTGCCTTGTGGGGCAACGCTATCGCCATCGCGCTCTGTGTTCTGGTCTTGGCGTTCTCACTGAAGATTCTGCTGCAGCGGGCCTTGGATCCCACCGTGACCACTACTTTCGCCCTCGTTCCAGCGCCGGCCGGCCTCGCCGTCGGCGACTAACCCCCCACGAGCGCACGTCCCAAACCCGGGCTTGCCCGGGTTGTTTTTGCCCATCGAAAAACGCGAGCAAGTGCCCAAGGTTCGGCGTACAGCGCGCTCACGACAGCCGAGGCTCGGTAGACACAGTGGACCGAGCGGCAGTGGAAAGCTACAGCTGCCCCCGCTGTTTAGCCTGACTGCCACTGACCTCATGTTCCAGATCCAGCAGGTTGAGCAGAAACTGGCCGAAGTAGCGCAGATCCTGCTCGATCGCCGCCCGCGCGCCCTGGCCGTCCCCCGCCGTCAGCGCCGCCAGAGCCTGTCCATGGAAGTCATTGAGGCGCAGCGACAGGTCGGCCTCGGTAAACAGTCGGTTGAAGAAGGGCCCGACCTGCAACCACAACGTCTCGATCATGCGCAGCAGAATCGCGTTGTCGCATCCCCGGTATAGCCGCAGGTGGAAGGCGCTGTTGGCGCGCAAGTAGCCTTGCACATCGCGCATTTCCAGCGCCTCCGCCATATGCGCGCTGCACTCGGCCAACGCGGCCAGATCCGCCGCATTCAGGCGCGACGCGGCCAGCTCCACGGCCAAGCCTTCCAGGCTCAGGCGCACCTGCAGAATATGTTCGAAGCGTGCGCGGGTCATGGCGGGCACCCGCACCGAGCGTTGTGGCTCGCCTTCCAGTGCACCTTCCGCGACCAGGCGCTGCAACGCCGCACGCACCGGCATCGGGCTGGTACCCCATTCGCTCGCCAGGTCACGGATCTTCATCCGCTCGCCAGGCTGGAAACGCCCGGCCAGCAGGGCCGCGCGGATGTTCTGGTAGAGCTGTTCCTGCAGGTTATCGGCCATGGCTCAGCGTCCTTGTGGCGGCGCGGGGAGTTGGGCGAGGGTCAATAGGCAGTTACGCATGCTGTTCTCCAAAGTATTCAACGAAAGCTGAGCGGTTCTGCTAGCGGCAGGCTAGGCGCAGGGGTGCTTGAAAAGCGGAGTTGACTGCAGTCAATGAGCATTTTCGAGCACCCCTGCAACAACGCCTGACCGACGCAGAAACGCTCAGGGGGCCTTGTTCTCGATCAGGCAGTTGCCGCCATCGACCACCAGCACTTCGCCGGTAATGTAGCTGGCTTCCGGCGAGGCGAGAAACGCCACGGCAGCGGCGATTTCATCCGGGCGGCCGGCGCGGCCTATGGGGGTGTACGTGGCGGCGCGGTGCTCCTCATCGGTACTCGATCCGGTGGCGATCCAGCCCGGCGCGACGCTGTTGACCGTGATGCCCTGCTTCGCCACCTCCAGCGCCAGGCCCATGCTCAGCCCGAGCATGCCGGCCTTGGCTGCGCTGTAGGCGGCCTCGCCGGGGTTGCTGCCGCGAGTGCCGGTGGTCGAGCTGATATTGACGATGCGCCCGTAGCCGCGCGCCTGCATGCCGGGCAGCAGGGCGCGGGTGAGCAGGAAGGCGCTGGTCAGGTTGCGCGCGAGGGACAGGTTCCAGGTCGCCAGGTCCATCGCCGCGACCTCGGCGAACGGCTCCGGGCTGCCCTGCATGGCCATGCCGGCGTTATTGACCAGGATGTCAACGCGGCCGAACTGGGCCTGCGCCCAGCTCGCCAACTCGGCGACCTGCGCTTCGTCGGTGAGATCGACAGCCAGCGCGCGGGCGTCTATCCCTTCAGCCAGCAGCTCGCGCGCACGCTGCTCGACGCGCGCGCTGCTGGCGGTGAGCAGCACCCGCACTCCTTCACGGCCCAGGCGCCTGGCGATCGCCAGGCCGATGCCGCTGTCGCTGCCGGCCCCACTGACCAGCGCCACCTGGTCCTGCCAGATCGAATACGTCTTCATTACCAATCCTGTGATCACAAATTAATGGCGATACTAGCAAATATTACTCTCAGCATGACCCATTGACATATTTGTGATCACAAATAAAAATGTGCAGAAATTCGAACGAGGTGTTCAACATGACTGCCAGCGGCATCAGCCCATCCGCCGTGGAATCCTTCGCCGCCCGCGAGCGCGAACGCTTCCTGCAACGCAACCCAAAGTCCGCGGCCCTGGCCGAGCGCGCCCGCCAGTCGCTGTACGGCGGCGTCCCCATGCACTGGATGGCCGACTGGTCCACGCCCTGCCCGTTGTTCGTCGAGCGCGCCAGCGGCGCACGCTTCTATGACGTCGACGGCCACGAATACATTGATTTCTGCCTGGGCGACACCGGCAGCATGTTCGGCCACTCGCCAGCGCCGATCGCCAAGGCCATCGCAGAGCAAGCCGGTAACGGCCTGACCACCATGCTGCCCGGCGAGGATGCGGTGGTCTGCGGCGAGTTGCTGGCCGCGCGCTTCGGCCTGCCGTTCTGGCAAGTCACCGCCACCGCCACGGATTCCAACCGCTATGTACTGCGCTGGGCGCGCGAAATCACTCAGCGCAAGACCTTGCTGGTGTTCGACGGTTGCTACCACGGCACCGTCGACGACGTCATGGTGCGTTGCCGCGACGGCCAGACCGTGCCGCGCGCCGGCCTGGTCGGCCAGGCCTATGACCTGACCCAGTTCAGCCGCTCGATCCCGTTCAACGACGTCGAAGCGCTGGAAGCCGCGCTGGCCCAGGGCGACGTCTGCGCCCTGCTGTGCGAGCCGGCGATGACCAATATCGGCATGGTGCTGCCCGAGCCGGGCTTTATGCAGAAGTGCCGCGAGCTAACCCGCCAATACGGCGCGCTGCTGATCATCGACGAGACCCACACCATCTCCACCGATATCGGTGGCTGCACCCGGCTGTGGCACCTCGAACCGGACTTCTTCGTGGTCGGCAAGCCGATCGCCGGCGGCGTGCCCTGCGGCATCTTCGGCTGCAGCGCGGCGATGGCCGAGGCCATGACCGCCGCCCGCCAACGCGATCGCGAGGACAGCCACGGCCATGGTCACAGCGGCATGGGCACCACGCTGTCGGCCAACGCTCTGGCCATGCACTGCATGCGCGCCAACCTCGAACAGGTGATGACCCCGGCCGCCTACGCACACATGCTGCCGCTGGCGGGGCGACTGGCCGAAGGCTTTCGCAGCCTGATCGGCAAGCACGGGCTGCAATGGTCGGTGACCGAGCTCGGCGCGCGCTGCGAGTTCCAGTTCTGCCCGGTGTCGCCGAAGACCGGTGCCGAAGCCGAGGCGGCGTTCCACGATGAACTGCAGATGGCCCTGCACCTGTACCTGATCAACCGCGGCATCCTGATCACACCGTTCCACAACATGACCCTGTGCTGCCCGGACACCACGGAAGCCGACGTGGACCGGCTGATTACGACCCTGGATCAGGCCCTCAGCGAGCTGCTGGTCATCCCCGGTGCCCGCGAATAAACCTAGGGGTGCGCCATGCGCACCGTTAACCCTGTGGTGCGTACGACGCACCCTACAGAGACAATCACCATGCAGTTCGCCGATCCCCAAGAAGCCCATGACTTTCTCAACCAGCACCCCGAGGTGCGCAGCATCGAGTTGATGCTGATCGACGCCAACGGTATTCCCCGCGGCAAGCTGCTGCACCGCGACGAGTTGCTGGCCCTCTATGAAAACGGTCGGCCTCTGCCCAGCTCGATCCTCGCCCTGACCATTCAAGGCGAGGACGTCGAGGGCAGTGGCCTGGTCTGGGAGGTCGCCGACGCCGACTGCTGGAGCTATCCGCTGTCCGGCAGCCTGTGCCTGCAACCCTGGCGTACCCAGCCCACCGGCCAGTTGCAGGTAAGCATGCACCCGACCCACGGCCTGCCCGCCGCCCCAGCCGATCCGCGTCACGTCCTGATCCGCGCCATCGACCGCCTCAAGGCCGACGGCTACCACCCAGTGATGGCGGTGGAGCTGGAGTTCTACCTGCTGGACCAGCAGCGCGACGCCAACGGACGACCGCAACCGGCGTTGCAGATGAACGGCGTGCGCCCGCAGGCGCCGCAGGTCTATGGCGTGTACGAGCTGGAACAACTGCAGCCGTTTCTCGACGACCTCTATGCCGCCTGTGAGGTGCAGGGCCTGCCGGTGCGCACGGCGATATCCGAATACGCCCCCGGCCAGCTCGAACTGACCCTGGAGCACCGCTTCGATGCCCTTCAGGCCATCGACGAAGGCCTGCGCTACAAGCGCCTGGTCAAGGGCGTGGCCGGCAAACATGGCCTGCAAGCCTGCTTTATGGCCAAGCCGTTCGACAACCGCTCCGGCAGCGGCCTGCACCTGCACGTCAGCCTGGCCGACGCCCAGGGCAACAACCTGATGGCCAGCGACGACCCCCAGGGCACGCCGCTGCTGAGGCACGCGATCGGCGGCATGATGACCACGCTCAACGATGCCCTGGCGATCTTCTGCCCCAACGCCAATTCCTACCGACGCTTCCAGGCCAATAGCTACGCGCCGCAGGCCAAGAGCTGGGGGGTGAACAACCGTACCGTGTCGTTCCGCGTGCCATCCGGGCCGGCGTTCAGTCGCCATATCGAACACCGCATCTGCGGCGCCGATGCCAACCCCTACCTGGCCGCCGCCGCGATCCTGGCGGGCGTTCATTTGGGTATCCAACAGCAGATCGATCCGGGCGAGGCCACCGTCGGCAATGGCTACCAGCAGCTGCACGACACCCTGCCCGTCGATTGGCTAAGCGCCTTGCACGCGCTGGAAAACTCCACCTGGGCCAGAAACGCGCTGGGCGAGGACTTCCTCAAGGTGTTCCTGGCGATCAAGTGGACCGAGTTCCGTCAATTCATGGGCGAGGTTGGCGAGCAGGATTGGCGCTGGTATCTGACTCACGCTTGAGCACTGGAATACCCGGCAGATAGGGTAAGCTCCGCGTATTCAAGCGGGAGTTACGATGATCGATCTGTTCGATGTGTTTCTGGTCATGCTGTTCGCCAGTGCCCTGGCCTGGCTATGGCATGGCCACGGCATTCGCGAACGCGCCTTGCTGGCGGTCAAGCAGCACTGCGCCAAGCTCGATGTCGAGCTGCTCGACGGCAACGTGGCGTTGCAGCGCTTCGCCCTGCTCGCCGATGCCCGTGGCCGCAAGCGCCTGGCGCGGGTCTATGGCTTCGAATTCACCGTCACCGGCGAGCAGCGCCACAGCGGCAGCATCGTCATGTTCGGCCGCTACCCCGGGCGCATCGAGCTGGCGCCCCATCCCTTCCGCGAGCCGGAACGCGAGAGCGCGCAGATCATCGAACTGGATCGCTGGCGCAGCCGACAGGACGAACGCCAGCGCAACGAGTAATACCTACAGC
Source organism: uncultured Pseudomonas sp. (assembly GCA_966210435.1). Lineage (GTDB taxonomy): Bacteria > Pseudomonadota > Gammaproteobacteria > Pseudomonadales > Pseudomonadaceae > Aquipseudomonas. The sequence goes on from CBIHLF010000001.1 coordinate 96,887, forward strand.
AACCCGAGCGCGCGCAAGCTGGCCTTGCCCAGCTCAATGCGCTTGTCGGCATCGGCCGCATTCTCCATCGGCATGTTCAGGGCAAAACTGTAGAGCCTGCCGTCCCGCTCCAGCCAGCCGACCCACCAGCCGATGCCCGGCTTTACCGAGGTGGCCCAGCCGGTCTTGCCGTACAGGGTCCAGCCGTCGCCTTGCTCGAGCTGGCTGATCTGCCGGACCTGGGCCTGAATCTCCGCTGCCACGGGCAGTTGGTCCCTGGCCAGACGCGCAAGAAATTGCGCCTGCTCCACCGCGCTGATCGCCAGGGGCCCGCGCAACCAGAACTGATCGACGACCTCACCGACCTGGCCATTGCCGAAATCCAGCGGTGCCAGCTGCTCGCGCATCCGCGCCAGGCCGATACGTCGCGCCAGCTCCTGATAGACCGGGACATTGGACAGCCTGATCGCCTCGCGCAGGCCCATGTCGCGCTCCCAACTCTTGAGATAACGCGGTTTGCCGTCGTAGACGAAGACCTCGTCGACACTGCTCACCGCGCCTGTCGCCAGGCCGATCAGGCTGTGCGCGATCTTGAATGTCGAGGCCGGCACGTAGCGGGTTTGCGCGCGAGTGCGGTCATGCCCCAGGAGCAGATCCCGCTCGACATCGTAGAGCACGAACGTACCCGTCGCCCCGGCTTGCGCGAAGACCCGCGCGAGCGCCTGGCTGTCGCGCCATTCCAGCGCCTGCGTCTGGCCGACCAGCAGCGCCAGCAGGCCGCCGAGAAACCATTTCATCAGCGAATTCGTCATACGCGTTGCAGCAGAAAGGCGCCGACCCGCTCGGCGCTGTCCTGCGGCTGCTCCTGCATGAAGCAATGCCCACCCGCCAGCACCTGGGCGCTGACATGGCCGTTGCCGGCGCACCAGCGCGCCACCGATTTGGCGACGAAGGGATAGCTGCGCTGGCCGTAGAGCACCTGTGTCGGGGTCGTCACCTTGGCCAGCGACGGCCACAGACGTTTGGGGAAGGAGCCGAAAATCTCCGCCTCGCGGCTCGGCCGGCACTTCAGCTCGACACCCTTGTCGGTATCCTTCAGCGCGTGGGCGATATAGGCATCGAAGGCGTCGTCGCTCCAGCCGCGAAACATCCCACGGCCGCAGAGCGCGGCATGCGCGGCGGCACGGTCCGGCCAGACGCTACGGCGTTGCCGGGCCTTGCGCGCCAGGGTCGTACGCTGACTGAGGCCGACCACATCGGAGAGCGCCATCACACCGATCATCGCCGGGCTGAACAGCACTGGATCGAGCAGCACCGCGCGCTGGAACAACTGCGGCTGCTGCGCCAGCATCAGGGCGCTCAGCACTCCGCCGAAACTGTGCCCGAGGGCGAACAGCGGCACCCCGGAAAACCGTTCGCGTCCCACCGCCAGAGCCTCGAGGGCGAGTTCCGCACTGCGGTTCCAGCCATGAAAACGGCCACCGTGTTCGCTGTCGCCATGGCCCTGGATGTCGCATAACCAGAGGTCGAAATCTTCGGCCAGACGAGCCAGCATCGGCTCGTAGACCCGCCCGCAATAACCGTTGCCGTGGAGGAAATGCAGCAGCGGCTTGCCCGACGGCGGCGAATGCCAGCCACGCAGCGTGAAACCCGCGGAGCAGGGGTGGGACCAGGGAACTAGGTGCATGTGGATACTCGCGCTCGACAGCCCGCTAGCAGGCCGTTGAAAAACTACCTGCGTTGGCAACACTGCGTTAAAAATGACCCGGGACTCGGCGTCTCAAAATGCTCATTTACAGCAGTAAACTACGCTTTTTCGGCCATTTTTGCCTTGTCTTGCCTGCCTCGCCTACGTTTTCAATGGCCCGCTAGTGTACTGCGCCGCACCGCCCGGACAAAAAGAAGGCGCCATTGCGGCGCCGAATTTTCACGCTCCGGTCCGGGCGCGGCTCATTGCCGCGCGCGGATAAAACGCTCCAGCAAGGCATTCAGCTGCCCGGGCTGGTCCAGCGGAGTGGCGTGCCCGGAATCGGCCACCACGACCAATTCGGCGTTGCGCAGCTGCGCGGTATAGGCGCGCTTGTAGGCCAGCGGGGTGTAGTCGCGGTCGCCGGTGACGATCAGCATCGGCGTGTCGACGCGGTTCACCGCGGGCAGCGCCGACCAGCCGAGAATCGCGTGGATCGCGTGCAGGTAGGAGGCGCGGTCATTGGCCGCGATACGCATGACCATCAGGCGCCGCAACTGATCCTGCTCGGCATGCGGGAACAACCTGCGCGCCATCAGCCGGCCGAGTACCTTGAGGCCCAGCAGGTGGATCAAGGCCAGGCGCAGATAGACCCTGAGACGCACCTGCCAGGTGTCGACGGGAAAGCTCGGCGCGCTGTTGATCGCCACCATCGCGCCGACCAGGTCGGGCTTGTTGGCCAATAGCTGGAAGCCCACCATCCCGCCCATGGAAATGCCGACCAGCACGCAGCCGCGGATGTTCATCACCCGAATGAACTCGGCCACATCGTCGGCCAGTTCGGCAACGCTGACCGGCGCGCTCAGCGGTTCGCTGGCACCGTGGCCGCGCAGATCCAGGGCAAAAACCTCGGCGAAACGCGAGAGTGCATCGATTTGCGGTTGCCAATCCTGCAAGGACGAACCCAACCCATGCAGCAACAACACGGGCACGCCTTTACCGCGGCGAATATAGGCACAACGACCATTCTGCAGTTGTATATAGTGCATAAATAAAAATTCCCTCGAACGATAACTTCCCGATACTTATAAGCCGGCACTGATGAACAACTATCAGTTATCTTGATATTTACCCCATTGTTATTAATTGATTTCGCCGCGTCCGTTTAAACTTCGCTATTTGCCTTATACTCGCGAAAAACTTAGAATCGCTTTGCTTTCAACGAGAACTTCCCCCATGTACAGCATTGCCAGCCCGACGCAAACGCGCAGTAAAAAAGCCTTAGAGCGTTTTCTCAACGTGTCTGCCGAGCTGCTTGCCGACAACCGCTTCGAAGACACCGGTATCGCGCAGATCTGCCAGCTGGCGGAATCCTCGGTCGGCACCTTCTACCGCCTGCTGGCCGATAAGGACGTGCTGTTGTTCGCCGTGCATGAACGCTTCGTCGCCCAGGGCCGTAGCTCGATCGACGCGCTTCTCGACCAACTTGGCCAGGAACAGCCGCTGGCGGTGCAAATCGAATTGTTCATCCAGGGCATCGTCAAGTTATTCGAAGGCCATGAAGGCCTGCTGCGTGCCTTGATTCGCCGCAGCTCGGCGGACATCCAATTCCGTGAGCGCTTCCACCAACTGAACGCCTATATCAGCCAGACCCTGTGCCGCATGGTCCTGACCAGACGCAATGAACTCGGTCATCCCAATCCGGAACAAGCCGCCGACCTTTCCGCACATATGCTGCTCGCCAGCATGAACTATTTCACGATGGTCGGGACTCTCGGGACCACTCCCCGGGAAGTTGTTCCCGGGGAACTTTCGCGGTTGATCTGCAGTTATCTCGAAGTTGCCCGGAATTAACGCCGGCTGTCCCTGCGCAATTGCGCGGGGGTGAAGTCTGCGGGACTCAAGGCAATATCGAACTGATTGGCCGGCTCTTCGTTCGAGAGCACGCCGATCACATAGCGGCCGCCAATCAAGTCATATACCGCATCGCCTTTGGTCCAGACCAATGGCTGGTCATACAGGTTGATCGTGTACGACTCGCCGACCCGCCAGAGGTTGTCGCGGTTGTCGTAGTGATCGACCAGCAGCAACTGATAACTGTCCTCGTCGAAATACATGTCGCGGCGCTTGTACTGATGACGCATGCCGTCCTTCAGCATCGCCCGCACATGCCAAACCCGGTGCAACTCGTAACGCAGCAGGTCGGGGTTGACGTGCCCACGCTGGACGATATCGCTGTATTTATTGCGTTTGTCCGCCAGCTGATAGCTGTTGTACGGCACATACATTTCCTTCTTGCCCAGCAGCTCCCAGTCGTACTTGTCTGGCGCGCCGGAGAACATGTCGAAGTTGTCGGTGGTGCGCATGCCATCGGACGAAGTGCCCGGCGAGTCATAGGCCACGTTCGGCGCGCGTCTCACCCGGCGCTGGCCGGAGGCGTAGAGCCAGGCCAGGCGGGGCTCCTTGACCTGATTGACGGTCTCATGCACGAGCAGTTCGGTGCCCGCGAGGCGCGCCGGGGCGAGCACCGACTGACGGAAATAGAACAGCACGTTGCCGTTCTCCTTGCTGTAGTCGCCGGCGGCATCGTTGAACAAGAACATGTCTTCGATCTTGGTCATGAAATAGTCGCCGTTGGCATGCGGCACGGCCTGCGCGTAGTAGCGCTTGACGCTGTCGCCGCGATACCGCACCAGATGGTTCCACAGCACTTCGAGCCCCGACTGGGGGATCGGGAACGGCGTAGCCAGCTTGAAGTCGGCGATGCCGTTACCGTTCTCGATCAGCTTGGCCGTGGTCGCATTGGCCTTGACCGCGTCATAGACCTTTTGCGGGTAGGACGCCGAGCGATGGGTCGGGTAGACATTGAGCTTCCAGGTGTCGCTGAAGCGGGTCAGCATGGCGCGCTGGCCGGGGCTCAACTGATCGCGGTACTGCTCGGCATTGGCCGCGGTAATGCTGAACAACAGCTTGTCGTCGGCAAACGGATCGGCGTAGCCGATGTCCGCTTTGAACGCATCGGGATCGCGCGCCAGGCCACCGTCCCAGGCAGGAATGGTGCCAGCCGCATTACCGGCCTTCTCGGCGCCCATCGGGGTGAGTTGCTGGCCGAGCCGCGCGGCTTCGGCAGCGCTCACCTGGGCCTGGGCCAGGCCGGTGGCGAGTAACAGCGCGATGAACAGACTGCTGTGCAAATATCCTGAAGTCTTCATGATCCACTCTTCTAGAACTGAATTTGGTTAGAAGCTGTATTTGACGTTGAAGCTGAGGTAGTCGCGGTCGCTGAGCTTGTTGGCCAGGCCGCCGCCGCTGTAGCCCACGTATTTCGCCCCGACGGTCAGCGCTTCGCGATAAATCGCATCGACCCCGATCGAGTAGCTCTTGCGCTCCTCCAGCAGGCCGTTGGTCAGTTGCGGGGCGACGCCGTTGATGCCGTATTGATAGCTCACGCTGGGCACCAGGTTGAACAGGTTGAACACGTTGCTGTAGGTCAACGACAGGCTGCCTTGCGCGCCCCAGGCACTGGAGGTGGCGTCGTAGTAATCGACATCCGACTCCAGCCCCTGGACCCGGCTGCCCACGACCTCGGCGAGCAACGTCGCGGTATCGGAGCCGAGCAGGTTGTTGAAGCTGTAGATGCCGACCAGAGAGGCTTGCAGCATCGGCTTCTCGCGGTATCCGTCGAGGCGACTGCCGACCTCCAGCCCCTCGGCGGTTCCCAACAAGGCACTCGGCAGGTACTCGCCCAGGCCCATCGCGATAGGTGCATTGGGTCGATAGCTGAGCTCACCGGCGAGGGACAGGCCGTTGAAAATGTTGTTGCCGTTGATGCTGGTGTTGAAGCTGACCCCGAAGAGATCGCGTTTCTCCAGGTATTCGGCGTAGTAGCGCGAAGTGCTACCGGCCGGCAGCGCACCGACCAGAGGCAACACGACCGGCTGCCCGACTGTCAGGCCGATCATCGGCAGGTTCATGTTGTAACGCAGGTAGTAGAAGCCCAGCTCGCTGTCGTTCAGCTCCGGCACCAGCCAGCGCAGCGCCACGCCGTACTGCGGGGCGCTATCGGCCTTGATGTCGCGGCCACGGGGAATGTAGGTGGTCGGCAAATAGCCGCGCAGCAGATCATTGACGAAGCCCGGACCGAGGCTGTCGGCGAACGCCTGGGCCTGCTCGGGGCTGTCGAACGCGATGCCACCGGTCAGCGGCTCCTGCAAGGGTGGCAGCATCAGGTAATCGCAGCCCTCGCCCAGCACATCCAGGGTCGAAAAGTAAGTGCCGCAAGGGTCGATCTTGGTTTCTTCCCAGGCGCTCCCCGGCTGCCAGTAACCCTCGATCGACAAGCCATCGCTCAACTCGTAGGAGGCGTAGCCCATCAGGGTCGGCATGTAGGCTTCCTTCAGCTCGGAACCCGGTGCGCGTAGCGCATTGAGGTCCACCGGATTGGTCGCGCCTATGCCGTTCTGATAGAACAGACCCTCGCCCCAGTTGATCACCTGGCGGCCAACGCGGGCATTCAGAGCTCGATCGGCCACCGTCCAGCTGCCATAGACGAAAGCATCCAGCAGCTCGACGTTGGCGCCGGCATCGTCCAACCCTTTGCTGGGGATCTCACGGTGGCGACGATCGTCATCCATCAGCTCGAAATCGTAGAAACCCCTGCCCCTGACAAATACCCCGTAATCGCTCTGAAAATTCAGGTCGATTTCGGATACCACCTTGGCCACTTCGGAAAACAGCTCGCCCTTGCGGAAATTCAGGTTGCCATCGTCGGAGTTGATCAGGTCGACGTTCTCGCCCTTGCCGCCATTGGCGCGGGCAATCAACCGGCGGTCCTGGCTCTCCATGCGGTAGTTCACCCCATAGGACAGCGTAGTGTCCCAGGACAGCGCCCACTCCCCCGAGCGCGCCTGGAAAGCGCTGGCCTGGCCCGCCGCCAACAGCGCAAAAAACCCCGCCGTCCATGCTGTTCTCTGAGTCGCCACGATGACCTCCTTGAATTGTATTTATCGGAACCGGAACATCGGTTCCGATAAATTAGTCCCGTCGCAAAGTTTGCGCAAGCCCAAAAAAAATTTTCCCTATGCGAAGCCTTGAGCTAGACGGTCGCTTCGCTATATCGCCCGGCTGGCGGGGCTTTGCGAACTTGACGGAATCGGAATTCAGGTTTCTATTTACATCCGCCGCGCCGAGGGAATGCAGAACAGATCAGGGAATTTCGCGGAAAAACCAATAAGAAAACCGGAGATCCTCCCATGTTTACCGCCAAACGCGATGTCCGCTGGCTGGGCTTGTTTGCCCTGCTGGCCTGCTTGTTTGCGACCCCAAGTTGGGCCGATTCACCCTGTAGCGAACGCACGAAAACCTGGTTTGTGCCCGGCAAGATCGCCTGCAGCCACAAAACCACCTGGATTCCATCCGGCGCGCTGAGCGTGCGTAAGGTGATCTACGAAACCCCCGCCGGCACACCACCGGCGGGAGGGTGGCCGGTGGTGCTGATCTATCAGGGCTCGTTCTTCGCCCTGGACGACTTCGTCTATTACAGCAACGAGTGGCTGGGCAAGCTGTACAACGAGGGCAAGACCATCAAGACCCTGCTCGAGCACGGCTATGCGGTCATCGCCCCGAGCGCGCCGGCCGACCTGTTCTGGCAAACCAACATTCCCGGCCTGTCCGGCGCTCTGTATCCGACCAGCACTGACTTCGCCTTCCTGACCAACCTGTTCAAAGCCATCGATGACGGTCACTTCGGCCCGTTGAACGGCAAGCGCAAGTACGCCACCGGCATTTCCAGCGGTGGCTATAACACCAGCCGCATGGCCGTGTCCTTCCCGGGTCAGTTCAAGGCGCTGGTGGTGCATTCAGGCTCCTACGCCAGCTGCAGCGGACCGCTGTGTCTGGTGCCATCGGAGCTTCCGGCCAACCATCCGCCGACCTTCTTCATCCATGGCTACAGCGACCTGATCGTGCCGTGGTGGACCATGGACCTGTACTACGACCGCCTGCTGCAAAAGGGCATCCGCACCGGTCGTTACACCGAGTTCTGGGGCGGCCACGAGTGGTTCGACGCTTCGCCCGGCAAGGTGCTCGCCTGGTTTAACGCCAACCCCTGAAAACCCGCGCAGGCAGCCTCATCGCTGCCTGCGCATGACCACCAGATACGGCCGGGCCCCGCCCCGGCCGTACGCCAGGAGCCCCTATGATGCGTCCCCTGTTCGCCTGGTTGCTTTGCCTGGGCGTGCTCATGCAGCAACCCGCCAACGCCAGCACCTCTGCCAACCCGCAGGCCGCCGACCTGCATCAGCTGCGCTTGAGCATCAGCGGTTCGCTCGGCGACTTCTATCTGCTCTACGGTGTCGACACCGACCCGGCCCATATCGATTCGATCACCGCACGCCTCGCCCTGGCCGATAAGCACCTGGTCCAGCTCAACGACAGCGCCGATGGCGAATTACTTTCATCGCTCCGTCAGTTGCAACCGCATTGGCAGCGCTATCGCGCACTGTTGAGCGAACTGGCGGCGCAACTGCAACACAAGCAAACCCCCGAAGGCGGCGCGATCGCCGAGCTGATCAAGCTCAATCGCCGCCTGAGCGAGCAGTGCGACAAGCTCAGCGAGCAGCTCGCGCGGGAGCAGACGCCGCAACAACAAACCAGCCGCGCTCTGGAAATGCGCCTGCAAACCCTGACCACCGACTACATCGCGCACAGCGTCGGCGCCAACTCGCTGGGTGGCGATGCGCCGGCGCTCGACGAGCAGAGCAAAGCGTTCGAGGCCGATCTGCAGCACTTGCGCGAGCAGATCGGCAGCGCCAGCGAGCACCAGCGCCTGCTGCGCGATATTGAAAAGAAATGGCACTACATCGAGCCCTCGCTGCTCAACTACCGGCAGAACAACGTGCCCTCGCTGATCAACCGCTACAGCATGCAGATCATCGCGGAACTCGGCCAACTCGCCGATCAGGCGCAAACGTCGACGCCTTAGCTGTAGAAGCAGCGATTCGCGCTGCCCATCCTGGCAGCGCGCCATGTAAACCCGATGTTCATATGCGAGGTCCACGACTTCGTAGGGCGGACATGCCGAAGGCTTGTCCGCCATCCGGCTGCCAGCGGCAGACCGGGCTGTGCCATGTCCGCCCTAGCAACGCGCGCTTCGTAGCCGGGATGCAACCGTTAACCGCCATACAACCTATTGTTAACCGCCTGCTACAAGCGGCAGTCGCTAAAGCCTTGGCCTAACGCTGAGACATCCTGCGCCTCGGCGAAGATCAGTTCCAGGCGCGAATCCTTGCGCCATTCGCTGCTTTGCCAATGCAGCGCCTGCCCGTTCAACGCATTGGCCGAGAGCCAGCCGGCGTTGGTGTTGAGCACCAGCTTGGCGCGGCGCCAGGGCAGCGCGCTCAACCAGTGCTGAACCTGCATCAGCTCGAAGTGCTGGCTCGGGTGCCAGCGCCAGCCGATGCTCCAGCCCTCCGGTTGGTCCTGCACCTGGCAGATCGGCTGATCCGGGCTGCGCCAGATCTGCGGCATAGCGGTCGCAGCGTCGGGCAGCTCGTCCGTTGCGCCGCCCGCCTCGGCCCTGGCGGCAAATCCGGGTAGCTGCGCCAGGGCCAACGCACCCTGGCTGGTCCATAACAACGGACGCGCCGGCAACTGCGCCTGAATCCGCGCCTTCGCCGCATCGTCCAGGGTCTCCGCCTTGTTCAGCAGCAACAGGCCGGCGCTGCCCAGCGCCGACTGCTGGCTATCGGGCAAGGGTTCGCCGGCGGCCAGCGCCGAGGCATCCAGCACCAGCAACGGCGCCTGCACCGCCAGCACCCCGGCCCAGGGCGGCTCGCGCAATTGCTCCAGCAATTGCAGCGGATGCCCCAGGCCGGAAGGTTCGATCAACAGGCGGTGCGGTTTGGCCTTGCGCAGCAGGCGGCTGAGGCCGACTTGAAAAGGCACGCCGTTGACGCAGCACAGGCAGCCGCCCGCCACTTCGCCCATGGCGATGCCGTCGTCATCGCGGCTCAGCAGCGCCGCATCCAGGCCGATCAAACCGAACTCATTGATCAGCACCGCCCAGCGCTCATCGGCCGGACGTTGCGCCAACAACTGGCGGATCAGGCTGGTTTTACCCGCTCCCAAGGGGCCGGCGATCAGATGGGTGGGAATATTTTTCAACATGGGCTCTGTGCTGTCGGAAGGACGGAAAAGGTTTTGCCTGCTAGCGACGCATACTAATGCAACGAGTTTGCGTAGGAGCGGCCTTGGCCGCGATCGCTTCGCGGCCAAGGCCGCTCCTACGGGGTTGAACGCGCCAGGCGGCGTGTTAGAGTCGCCGGCATATTCAGCCGGGGGTCTATTCGATGCGTGTGTTTCTGCTGCTGAGCTTGAGCATTGCCTCCGGCCTGGCCTGGGGCGAGGCCTGTGTGGTGCATAGCCAGGCCGAGCGGCTGGACGTCAAAGTCTGCCAGCAAAACCGCAGTATTCCGCCGAACCTGTTTCGCACAGGCTTCTGCCAGCCGCAACTGAAGGGTCAGAAGGTCGAGGTGGAGTTCGTCGAGCAGTGCCCGATTGGCGATTTCGGTGTTTGCCGCAACGCCACGGTCGCGGGCACGCCGTACAAGCAGGACGTGCATTATTACGGCGTGGCCACGGATGCCGCTTATCTCAAGCCCTTCTGCGAAAAGCAGAGCAAAGGAGTATGGATGGCGCGTTAGCAGACGGTTGAAAAACCACCTGCTAAGCCAGCCAGTCCAGCGTCAGCAACAGCCGCCTCTCGCCTTGCGGCGGCTGCGGCGAACGGTGAATCAGCCCGCCGCCTTCGTTACCCACCCACTTCTCGCCCTTGGCCAGCAGCACATCGCCGGCCAGGGCACACTCGATCAGCGTTTCATCCTGCGGTTCCGCGGCCGGGTCGCCAAGGCGGTGGCGCGCCATCACCCCTTCGCCCAACCATTGGCTGCCGACCCCGGCATAGCTGGTGATCAGCCGCAGCGGCACATGGTCGACATGAAAGCGCGGGCACATCGCCTTGTCCAAAGCACGTAGGCGCAGGCCAATACGTCGAGCGTCGACCAAACAGGCAAAGGCGCCGACCAGCCAGGCGACATCGGCGACAAAGGCCGCGTGGCCGGGCAGGTCGCGGCAATGGGCGAGCAGCTCACCGAGCTCGGGTTCGGCATCGGCACTCGGCAACTCCAGGATCAGGGTCTGCGCCAGGGGTGCGCCCGTCGCCAATAACAGCGCGGCGAAGTCGGCGACCTGCGCCGGCAACTGCCGCTGCCAGAGCGCCAGGTTGACGTGATCCTGAAGCACCTCGCAGAACACCTCGACGCGCTCGCTGGCCACCTGGGTCAGCGGTTGTCTAAGTATCGGCGCGAGCATCAGGCGGCGTCCTCCTCGACCCAGGGACCGAACGGATCGGGCAATGCGCGCCAGGCGTCGACGCCCAGATCCAGTTCCGCATCGTCAAGCAGGCAGGCATCCAGCTCGGCGCGCAGCCGGGCGAAGTCGATGTTCTGGCCGATAAACACCAGCTCCTGGCGGCAGTCGCCGCTGAGCGGGTCCCAGTTCTTCATGATTGCCTGCAGGCCTTCGTCGTCCGTTGGCCATTGGCTTTTGGGTACGAAACGCCACCAACGCCCGGCAAAGCCATGGCGCATCAGGCCACCGGCCTGGGACCAGCTGCCCGCTTCCTGGTGCTTGCTGGCCAGCCAGAAGAAACCCTTGGAGCGCAGCAGGCGACCATTGCTCCATTCGCGGTTGATGAAATTGAAGAACCGGTCGGGATGGAACGGCCGCCGCGCACGATAAGCCGTGGAGGCGATGCCGTATTCCTCGGTTTCCGGCACGTGCTCGCCGCGCAATTCCTTAAGCCAACCCGGCGCCTGGGCGGCGCGCTCGAAGTCGAAACGGCCGGTATTGAGGATTTTGTTCAACGATACCGCGCCCATGGCCATCGGCAGAATCTCGGCGTGAGTGTTCAGGCCACGCAGGATGGCGATCAGCTCTTCGCGCTCGTGGCTGCCGATCAGGTCGATCTTGCTGACAAGCAGCACATCGGCGAACTCGACCTGCTCGATCAGCAAATCGGTGATCGAGCGCTCGTCGTCTTCGCCGAGGGTTTCGCCGCGACTGGCCAGGCTCTCGGCCTCGTGGAAATCGCGCAGGAAGTTGACCCCGTCGACCACCGTGACCAGGGTATCGAGACGCGCCAGATCGGCCAGGCTCTGCCCTTGCTCATCACGGAAGGTAAAGGTTTCGGCCACCGGCAGGGGCTCGGAGATGCCGGTGGACTCGATCAATAAATAGTCGAAGCGGCCGTCGCGGGCCAGGCGGCCGACCTCTTCGAGCAGATCCTCGCGCAGGGTGCAGCAGATGCAGCCGTTGCTCATTTCCACCAGCTTTTCGTCGGCGCGATTGAGGCTGACATCGCGCTGCACCTCGCTGCCGTCGATATTGATTTCGCTCATGTCGTTGACGATCACCGCGACCTTCAGGCCGTCGCGGTTCTTCAGCACATGGTTGAGCAGGGTGCTTTTGCCGGCGCCGAGAAAGCCGGAGAGCACGGTTACGGGAAGGCGATTGTTCATGGTTTCAGGCTCCTTCATTGATCACGGTCGCGCAGGTGTTTCTCGCGTTGTTCCTGGCGCTCTTTGGCTTCGATGCACAGGCTCGCGGTAGGCCGCAGCAGCAGGCGCTTGAGGCCGATCGGCTCGCCGGTTTCCCGGCACCAGCCGTATTCGCCCCGGGCCAGGCGGTCGAGGGCTGAGTCGATCTTGTCGAGCAGCTTCTTTTCCCGCTCCAGCAGGCGTAGCTGCCATTGCCGTTGTTCTTCGGCGCTGCCGATATCGGCCGGGTCGCTGCTGGTCTCGCGCTCGCGCAGGCCCTCGAACTCCTGGGCGATGCGTAGCTGCAACTCGCGGCGCTCGCGCAATAAAAGCTCGCGGAAGAAGGCTTGCTGGGCCTCGTTCATATAGGTGTCGGCCGGCTGCGCGAGCAGCTCGGCGTCGGTAAGGATGGCTAGGGTCATGGTTCGAATTCGCTGGCGTGACGTTTTAATTGTTATAACATAACATTTACCGCTTACGTCTACTGCTGGATTTCCGATGAACGCCTTGACCCTGCCGGACATTGCCGCGCAAACCGCCCACCACGAGCTAGCCCTGGATTGGGTCGGCATGGCCGATATCGCCTTGCCCCTGCTGCTGGCCGAACAACGTATCGACGCCCGCGCCGATGCCGGCGTCAGCCTGGATGATCCCAGCGCACGCGGCATTCATATGTCGCGCCTGTACCTGGCGCTGCAGGCATTGGCGGGCGACAGACTCAGTCCGTTGCTGTTGCAGGGGGTGCTGGAACAGTTCCTCGACAGCCATGCGCGACTGTCCGGCAGCGCCTATCTGACCCTGCGCGGCGCAACCCTATTCAACCGTCCGGCGCTGGTCAGCGCGCTTTCCGGCTGGAAGTCGTACCCGTTCGAGATCCGCGCGCGCCTGGATGCTTCGGGCTTTCATCTGGAGCTGCAAGTCGAGGTCGTCTACTCCTCGACCTGCCCCTGCTCCGCCGCCCTGGCACGCCAGTTGATCCAGCAACGCTTTATCGACGACTTCGCCAACCAGAGGCTCGACCATCAACAGGTGCTGGCCTGGCTCGGCTCCACCCAGGGCATTCTGGCTACGCCGCACAGCCAACGCAGCACGGCGACGCTGCAAGTATGCTTGGCTGCTCACGCGAGCGAGTTGCCGCTGCTCGAACTGATCGACTGCGCCGAACAGGCCCTGGGCACCGCCGTGCAGACCGCGGTCAAGCGCGCCGACGAACAAGCCTTTGCTCTGGCCAACGGGCAGAACCTGATGTTCTGCGAAGACGCCGCGCGCCGCCTGCATGGTGCACTGCTCAACCTGCCCGAGCTGAGCGGCTTCAGCCTGCGCGTGGTGCATGCGGAAAGCCTGCATGCGCATGACGCGGTGGCCGCCAGCAGTTGGAACTGGGGGGCAGCTCTAAGCACACCGCTCGCGGCGCTAAAAACCTGTGCCCAGCACAGCTCGAAGTAGCTGCAAGCCAGAGTTCATAGGGGTTTCACGTGGAACCGCCGGTCGGCAGAGGGCCCGCCTCGCCGCCGGTGGCAGTTTCAGCGCGACAAGCGGGAGCGCTATTACTTGCTCATTCCCGTAGAAGAGCGAACCGCGAATGGTTCAGCCATTTCTCCCATACGCCACGCTGTATTCAAGGCGCCGCACGAGCGTCTTTTGCCCCAGCGGCTAAGCTGAAAAGCGCTGCCGATCACCACCGCCGCTGAAGTTTTTTGAACCCTTTTCGCCAGCCCCACGACCTACTCGCCAGAACGCACCGCAGAACACTGCGAAACGCCAATACCTGGAGTAGCCACACTATGAATACCCGCCTATCTCCCGTCCGCACCCTGGGCATTCTGGCCGTCAGCGCGCTGTGCGCGGCGCCGAGCTTCGCGCAGAAGATCACCACCGCCGCCGTGACCGATATCACCTTCAACGGCTTGCCCAATAGCGTCGATGTAAACCTCAAGGACATGTCGAACGGTTCCTCGCTCGCCAATGTCAATGTGCAGTCGCTGACCAGCAGCCTGACCCTGCCAATCAGCAGTACGGTGAAATGCGCGAAGAGCCAATGGGGCTATTCCCATAGCCTGGTGGGCTTCGGCGCTTTCAACCCGACCTTTCTCGATGCCGGCGTGGTGCATCAGGCGCCCAACCCCAATGCCGGCTATACCACCTGGACCGGCCTCAAATGGATTACCGAAGCGCCAGCCATCTACCAGTATCAGGTGCCGCTGAATGCGCTGAAGAATCCGGCCAAAAGCAGCTACCAGCTCGATGTGCTGGCCGAATTCAATGACGCGATGAATACCTTTATCCAGCAAGGCGGCAGCAAGCTCGATTACCTCAAAAGCAATCGCACCATCGAGGTCCAGCGCCAGGTCAGCGTGATGGGCGCCTGCTGGACCGGGGTAAGCACCAAGGGTTTCGCCACCTATACCAAGCCGCTGACGATACGCATCAAGTACCAGGGCAATCCGAAGCTCACGGCGATCAACGCGCAGCTCGGGCAGATGGGTGGCGGCGGTATTCAGGCCGGCCAGCAGCCGATGCAGATCAGCAGCGGGCAGATCCTGCCTTACGCGCCGAACTATCAGGGTGCCTGCCCGGCCGACCTGAAGTTCCGCGTGCAGCTCAACGGCATCGGCAAGGGCGAGGCGCGCTACCGGATCACCCAGGGCAATAGCACCGTTTACGATTCACCGGCGCTGCCGTTCGCCAATGGCAAGCTGCAACACGATTTCAATGTGGTGATGCCGTACTTCGGCCAGCAGAGCCTGAACAACAAGATATTGCACAAGTACAGACTGTACGTGCGCGTCAAGGACGAAAAGGCGGCGGTATGGCCAACCCAGTACCAGCTGCTCGGCGATAAGGACTGGAGCCACACCTGCACGCCGCAGCTCAATGGTGCCCTGGGCGGCCAAGGTGGCCCGGGTATCGACCAGCTCGCGCCGAACGGCGACTCGCCGCCCCCGGGGATGAAGCTGCAGATCCAGCCGAAGCCGGCTGATCCCAAGCCGGGCTTCACTCCGAGCCGTATCGCGCCACCCGCAACCCCGGTCCAGCCGCGTAGCGTGCAACCAGCCAACTAACCAGGTTTATCCCCTGCTACTTTGCGCCCCGGCACCTCGACAGCCTCGGCTGAAAGGGATGCCAGGGGCGCTGTTTTCTGCACCGGGTTTACCAACCGCCGCCGGAAGAACCACCGGAAGACGACGAAGAACTTGCCGGCGCCGTGGACGAGCTGGCCGCCGCCGCGCCAAGGCCTGCGGACAGACGACTGGAAAATGCCTGCGGGTCGCTGAACGCCTGCTTGCTGCGATACCAATCGGGACGGTAATCGCTACTTGCCGAAGCGTCGATCAAACCGCTGTGCAAGGCCTTGCTGAAGCGCTCGCTCCACTGTTGTTCGACGCCCAGGGCCATGGCGTAGGGCAGATGGTGCTCGTACAAGGCGATGCTCATCGCCGGCGCAGCGCCCGCCAGGGCCAGGCTGTCGCTTTCGGCCAGCGTCAGGTATTCGCGGTAGCCCTCGATATGATCGAGCAGATTGCGCCCATGCACCGTCGGCGCCTCCAACCAGCCGCGGAACAGCAGGCAAACCAGCAGCAGGGCCAACACCAGCCAGAAATTCAGCGGTGCGACCACGGTGCCCATGATCGCCAGGGCGCCCAGACCAACGCCGCCGAATACCAGGCCAAAAACCGCGAACAACCAGGTATCCGCGCCGAACGAGCGAGCAAATATCCGCCGCAAGCCCATCACCGCCGCGAACAGGCCAGGCGCGCCGAAGGCGAACATGAACAGCAGGGCGACGGCCACCAGCTCGAAGTCCGCCGAGCTGTCGAGGCCCAGCAGCTGCGTGGCCAGGATCGCCACGAAGGTGGCCGCGACGCCCCACCACCAGATGCCGCGATTGAAGCGGAAACAAGCGGCGCGCTGCTCCGTTTCCAGGGTATCGCTCAAGGCCTTTACCGCTTCGCCCAGGCGCGGCTGGAAGCGTTCGCCGATTTGCAACTGCGAGACCTTGCCGCCCTCGAACAAGGCTTCCAGCACAGCCTTTTCGCCACTCGACAGCGGCTCGCCGCCGGGGCCGGGCTCGAGCAGAAACGCCTTGGCGCCCTCGCCGTCATTGAGCACGATGGCGCGCTTGATCGCCATGCTGGTCAAGGCCACGGTCAGGGCCTGGACGGCACCGAACGATGCACTCCAACCCTTATTCGAGACATAGCCGAGCGCTGCCGCGGACAGCCCCTTGGGGCCTTCGAACTGGGGGATGATCAGGCCCTTGCGCGGGTCGCGTCCGACGCGTAACCAGTGCCACAGGTAAAACAGCAACAAGCCCAACAGCGCGACGATGCCAACCGCGCTGCCGGGGTTATCCGCCAGCAGCCAGCCAAGCCGGTCCAGCCCATCCGGTTGCGGCAACAAGCCCGCGGGCCAGGCGATCGCCACGGTAAAGCCCTCGCCGGGCAGCAGTTCGCGGGTCGTCGCCAGGCTCAGTTGGTTGCCCTGCTGCCCGAGCAGCCGATAGTCCTTGCCCTGCTCGCCGCGATATCCGGTATACGCCTCGACCGCGTGAGCCTCGGCGCCCTCGGGCAGGGTCACACGGATGCTCGCGCGCTCGATCGGAAAGTGCCAGTCGTTGCCGGTGACGTTCCAATACAGCTCGTCCTCGCCGTCGCGCTGCAACAGTTGCCGGCTGCTGCGGTAACGCAACCGGTACTGATAGCGGCCGGGCTCGAGCAGGTAGTCGGGGTTGCCGATGTAGATGCGCTGCACGGCATCCACCGCCTCGCTGAAATAGGGCTCGCGACGGCCGTCGCGTTGCACCTCGAGCAGTTCGAAGCCGACCTTCTGGTTGAGCATCCAGCGATTGATCGAACGCACGGGAAAGTCGCGGTAGATCCCGCGCTTGATCGCCTCGCCGGTGGCCCATACGCGGATCTGCTCGGTCACCAGCAGGTTGCCGTCCGCCTCGACGACCAGCTCCACGGCGAAGTCCTCGATACGCTCGCGCTCGGCGGCGCCGACCTCCACCGCACCCAGCAGTCCGATCAGCAACAGGCAGCGCATCAGCCAATTCGCCATGCTCAAAGCTCCACTTTCGGGGATAGCCCTTCGCGGGCATCGCCCAGGGCAAAATAGGCTGCGCTGGCGAAGCCGAATACCCGCGCCACCAGGTTGCTCGGTATCGACTCGACCCACACGTTGAGTTCGCGCACCGCGCCGTTGTAATAACGACGGGCCATCTGGATCTGTTCTTCGAGTTCGCTGAGGCTTTTTTGCAGGGCCAGGAAGTTGGCGTCAGCCTTCAGCTGCGGGTAGCTCTCGGCCAGGGCGAAGACCCGCAGCAAGGCGTTGGACAGCTGCCCCTCGGCCAGACCACGCTGATCCGCGCGGTCCGCTTCATGGGCGCCGACCCGTGCGCGCTCCTGCACCAGGGCTTCCAGGGTGTCGCGCTCGTGGTCCATATACAGCTTTACGCAGGCCACCAGGTTCGGCACCAGGCTGGCGCGGCGCTTGAGCTGCACGTCGATACCGCTCCAGGCCTCGGCGACCCGCTCGCGGTTGAACACCAGGCGGTTGTAGCAGTACACGGTGGCCACTGCCACCGCTAACAGCACGCCAGCCACCACCCAGCCTGTCTCGATTCCAACCATGCGCAATACTCCCATGCGTCCGTGCGCCACTATCGCGCCACCCTATATGAGGCGGACAAGCCGTTCCAGCGCAACGACCTGCTACCCCGAAGCGGTAGGCGCCTATATCCGAAGAGATATATTCAAGCATCCGGCCGACATGGCAGTGTGCGCGAGTCGCCTATTTTTGCCGTACGGATGGATTTGCCATGGATATCGCCGATTTTTCCAGCCTGCTGGCTGCCGCCAAGGCCCAGCCGGAGCCGCAGCGTTTGCTGTTCGTGTTCGTCGCCGCGGAGTTGCCCGAGGATGCCACCGAGCAGGAGCGCCAGCGGCATGCCGAAAAACAGGGCGGTTCACTGCGTCCGGTGCTCTGTGTCGACAAGCTGCCGGAGGAGCTGAGCGATTTCGCCGGCCTGCTCGCGGAATCGAGCCGCACCGGCGTGGCCTGGGACCTGGTACTCAGCGCCGGTCTGTCCGGCCGCGCGGGCATAGCGCCGAGCAGCGACGAGGCCGAGCAGCCGCTGAAAATGATGGTCGGCGCGATCGAAGCCGGCAGCATCGGCAATTTCCTGGCTTTCGACCGACAGGGCCAGGTGCTGACCTTCTACTAAGGTGCGCCAGCCCAAGGAGGCCGCGCTACCAGCCACCGCCGCCGCCTCCCCCGCCACCGCCGCCCGACGAGCCGCCCCCTGAAGAAGGGCTGGAAGATGAGCCCCCCGAATCGAAGCTGGAGCTGGAGTCAGGACTGGGGGGTGGCGGCGTCGCCGCTCTGCTGAGCATGCCCGATAGGCTGCTGCCCAGGCCGACAGCGAAGCTGGCGGAGGTATGCCCGGAAAGCCAGCCAGGCTGGTAGTCCCGCACGTCCGGGGCGATCAAGCCGCGCTCCAAGGCCATGCTGAAGCGCGTCGTCCACTGCGCCTCCACACCCAGGGCCATGGCAAAGGGTAGATGCTGCTCATAAAGCGCGATATCCATCGCCGGGGCCTGACCGGCGCTCGTCAGGTTATCGCTCTCGGCGAGTTGCAGGTACTCGCGGTAGCCTTCTACCTCGTCCAGCAAGCGGCGCCCCTGGGCCGTAGGCGTTTTTAGCCAGAAGCGGAACACAATGACCTGCAGCCATAAAAGCAGCAGCATCACAGCGACGGTATCGCCGACCCAAACGATCAATATTCCCAGGAGAATCAAAGCAAACAACAGGAACAGAACGCCGCTGCCCCCACCGTTACCGCTGACCAGGCTATACACGCCAATACCGCCGGTTCCCGTGCCGACCACCAGCAATACAAGCATGGCCTTGGCGTCATTCGCCTGTTCGGTTGCGCTGAATATCAGGCCCAGACTGACACATATCGTGAAATACAGGCCTATCAGCCAGACCTCGCTATTGCTGGTGAACCAGGCCACAGCCTGGTTCCGCAGATCCTTGGAAAAGTTTTCCAGCGCCTGCTCCAGACGCGGCTGGTAATGCCCATGCAAGGCCATGGATTGCTCTTGCGCAGTAAACAACCGACTGAGCAGCTGTTGTTCGCGGGACGTCAGCGAAGATTGATCGGCCTGGCCTGGCTGCAGGCTGAAACCACCAGAGGTCTTGTCATCGACCATATGCAACACGCCACGAATCGCCAGGTCGGTGAAGGTGATACTCAGTTCACGGGTGGCGCGCTTGCCTGCGGCAAAACCGCGGTGCCAGAGATAACTCACCGCCGCCGGGCCGAGGCCCTCGGGGGCATGAAACAACGGCACTATCAGGCCCTTGGCCGGATCGCGACCCACCCGATACCAGCTGCGCCCATAGAACAGTAATAGGACGAGCACCGCGAGCAAGCCAAAGGCGGCGCGCGTGTTGTCGGTGTAGAGCCCTTGCAGACGCGTCAGCAACGACGGGCGTTGCACCAGCCCGGTCGGCCAGTTCAGCGCCACGGTCAACCCTTCAGATGGGCGTAACGTCCTGGTGGTTCTTACCTGTAGGCGGTGCCCCTGTTGCTGCACCACTTCGTAGTCCGCACCACGCGCACCTTGGTAGCCGGTATAAGCCGTAGCGGTACCGACAACCGCGGTATCGGGCAGCAGCACCTCGACGCTGGCGCGCAGGATAGGTAGCTGCCAGGCGTTGCCCGTGACATTCCAGTAAAGCTCGTCGAGCTTATCCCCATAACGCAACTGGGCGTCCATGCGATAGCGCAGTTCATAGAGGTAGCGGCCGGGTGCAAGTTCGATATCCGCCGAGCCCAGGTAAAAGCGCACAGCCGTCTCGCTCACCTTTTTGCTCAATCGCTCCGGCTGGCCATCGCGGCTTACCCCCAGCAGCGTGACCGGAGTGCTGCGTTCCAAGCCATTACCCAGGCTGTAACGAGTCGGGATGTCACGGTAGATTCCATGGCTTATTTCCTTACCCTCGGCCTGTACCAGAATCCGCTCGGTCACCAGTAACTGGCCATTGGTCTCCACCTGCAAGGTAACGTCGAACGACTCGATAACCTCCTCGGCGAAACCCAAAGCAGGTAAACAACAGCAGCAAATGAACAATAGGGCTTTTAGTCTTCCTGACACGCTACATCTCCAATAACAGGCCGTGCGGGTGTGAACGGCCGCCGCGAACCCTATACGAGGCAGGCGTCGTCCGCCAGTATCGAGTCGGCAATATGGCGTGAGCCTCAGGTGGCGGGTTGCTTACACGGCGCCTGGGGAGACTTCAGCTAACGCGGTTGCAGGGCGCCGCAATCGGCGGATAACCAGCGGCCATGGCTTTGCATGCTGCTGCTCTTGCCGTCATGGATGTCCGTTACCTCGGAGGTGAATTGCTTGTCACTGATAAAGCGCGTCTCGCCTTCACCCTGACTCTGCGGGCAGCTGTAGCGGAATTTCCACAGGCTGGCGCTGCGCTCGGTAATCTCATGTGTGCAACCGGATTGGGGGTCTTGCAGGGGAATCTCCTGGGCTTTGATCTGCGCCTCGCTCATGCACACGCGAATCCCCTTGTCGCCCAACTGCACGCCCTGCTTGGCCATCATCTGCTCCATTATCTGGCGTTGCTCGGGCGGCAGGTTCTTCATCTGTTCGAACATTTGCTGCATATCCGGCAGCGCCTGGCCGTCGACCTGCATATTGCTCGAGCTGATTTCCCATAGTCCGGGTTGAATCTCCATGGCACTGCTCGCTAACGGCACCAGACAGAGAGCCAACAACAGGCGGTTGAATAGCGATAGGCGCATGACGGGGCTCCGGATAGTTGGTCGACCCTGCAAGCATAGGCCGCTGCATCCAATATGGTTTGAAATCCGACGGGGCAACCGGGCCGCGCAATATCGATGGTCGGTTCTGTCGCTACCTGCAACCGACACGCAGCTACCTGCCAACGACCGGCGCGACCGCGCGCTTAATGCGACGACTGCCCGCACCGCTGGGCGTATGCTTCAATGCTTGGCATATGCCCGCCAGGATCCCGCAATGCAGGTCGAACTGATCGAAATTCGTGACCATGTGAGTCGCTTCGCCCCGTTCGACGGGCTGCCGAACGATGTCCTCGACCAGATCGCTCAACAGGTCGAAGTCGCTTATTTCAAGGCCGGCAGCGACATCCTCCACTATGGCGACGCGATCCAGGACCTGCACTACATCCGCAGCGGCGCGGTGGAGATCTACCGGCGCAACGGCGAGCTCTACAACCGCCTGGCCGAAGGCGAGGTGTTCGGCCAATTCGGCCTGCTGCGCGGCAAGAAAGTCCGGCTGCCGGCGCGGGCGATCGAAGACAGCCTGATCTACTTCATCCCCGGCCAGCTGTTCGAGCAGTTGTGCGAGACCTACGAGGCCTTTGCCGACTTCGTCGAGGCCGAAGGCCAGTCGCGGCTGAAGTCGGTGGAAAAATCCGAGGGCAATGCCAGCGAGCTGATGCGGATCGAGGTGCGCAAGCTGGTCACCCGGCGCACCGTCAGCGTACCGCTGGGCACCAGCGTGCAGGATGCGGCGCGGGTGATGACCGAGCACGGCGTGTCTTCCCTGGTGATTCTCGGCGCGCCGCCGGGCGCCGCCAGCAACGCCGGCCAGGGCCAGGCGATGGCCGGGATCACCACCGATCGCGACCTGCGCACCCGGGTGCTGGCCGAAGGCCTGGCCCTGGATACCCCGGTCGAGCGGATAATGTCGCCCAACCCGATCACCATCCAGGCCGAAGACTCGGTGTTCGAGGCCATGCTGTGCATGCTGCGGCACAACATTCACCACCTGCCGGTGGTGCACCGCCAGCGGCCGATCGGGGTGATCAACCTCTCGGATATCATCAAGTACGAGTCGCAGAGCAGCCTGTATCTGGTCAACAGCATCTTCAACCGTCAGTCGGTGGCGGAGTTGCAGGCTCTGGTGCCGGACCTGCGCGCCACCTTCCTGCGCCTGGTCAACGAGCAGGCCACGGCGCACATGATCGGCAGCGCCATGTCCGGCATCGGCCGCAGCCTGACCCAACGCCTGCTGGAACTGGCCGAGGAAAAGCTGGGGCCGCCGCCAGTACCCTACTGCTTCATGGTGCTGGGTTCGATGGCCCGCGATGAGCAGATGATCGTCACCGACCAGGACAATGCCCTGGTGCTCGACAACCGCTTCGATCCACGGGTCCACGACGAATATTTCCTGCAGCTGGCGACCTTCGTCAGCGATGGCCTGGCGGCCTGCGGTTTCACCTATTGCAAGGGCGGAATCATGGCCAGCAACCCCAAGTGGCGCCAGCCGCTGCGGGTCTGGCGGGGCTATTTCACCGACTGGATCGAGCGGCCCAACCCGGAAACCCTGCTCAACAGCTGCATCTTCTTCGACCTCGACAGCGTTTACGGCGAGGCCGAGCTGGTCGAGAACCTCAAGAACCTGGTCGCGCAGAAGGCCAGCCAAAGCCCGCTGTTTCTCGCCAGCCTGGCGCGCAACGCACTCAACCGTACCCCACCGCTGGGCTTCTTCCGTACTTTCGTCATGGAAAAGGACGGTCAACAGAACAACATCATCAACCTCAAGGGCCGCGGCACCGCGCCATTGACCGACCTGATCAGGGTGCATGCCCTGGCGACCGGATCCAAGGCCCAGAATTCGCTGGAACGCCTGGACGCGATTACCGCCACCAAGCTGCTCACCGAGGAAGCCATCACCCAGCTGCGCTACGCCCTGGAATTCCTCTCCATCGTGCGCATCCGGCATCAGGCCATGGACCTGCAGGAAGGCCGCGAACCGGACAACTACATCGAGCCGGAAAAGGTCTCCGCCAGCGAACGACACAACCTCAAGTCGGCTTTTCAGGTGCTCAGCAACGCGCAGAAATTCCTGCGCTTCCGCTACCCCGGGCAGCTGCAAAACCTACCATCATGAGACGCCACAGTACCGACGCGCCACCCGACTGGCCGGCGCTTTTCGCCCAATTGGCGCGAACCGCCCGCGACCCGCGCCTGGCACGCTTCTATCAGGCCGGCACGGTAAGCGCGGACACCCCACTGGAGCAGGCACCGCTGCTGGCCCTGGATGTCGAGACCACTGGGCTGGACAGCAGCCGCGACTCGATCGTCAGTATTGGCCTGGTGCCCTTCGACCTGCGCCGCATTCGCTGCCGCGACGCCCATTACTGGGTGGTCAAACCGGCAAGCGAACTGAACAGCCAGTCGATCACCTTTCACCACATCACCCATTCGGACATCCAGAACGCACCGGAGCTGGACGCCGTGCTCGAGCACCTGCTGACGGCCATGGCCGGCAAGATCATGGTGGTGCATTACCGCCCGATCGAGCGCGACTTTCTCGACAAGGCCATGCGCCGCCTGCTCGGCGAAGGCCTGCACTTCCCGGTGATCGACACCATGCAGCTGGAAGCCCGGTTGCACCCGCGCAAACGCAGACCCGGCTGGCTGCGTCATATGCTCGGCAAGCCAAGGGTATCAATCCGCCTGGCCGACAGCCGCCTGCGCTACAACCTGCCGTTGTACCAGGCCCACCACGCCCTGACCGATGCCCTGGCGACCGCGGAACTGCTCCAGGCGCAGACCGCCACGCACTATCCGCCGAACACGGCGGTGGGCGACCTGTGGAATTGAGCGGCTCGACTCTGATAAGAGCGGCCGCATCGCTTTTGCCCCACTGATTAAACATTCGCCGCCCAGCCCCGGGCTTGCGTAGCGCCCACAAAAAACGCGCCCGAAGGCGCGTTTTTGTATTACCCGTTAACAGCAATCAGCGCGGTTCGCTCAGCAAACCCTTGACGATCGACACACAGCCCACCAGCAGCACTATGGTGAACGGCAGGCCGGTGGAGACCGCCATGGCCTGCAGGGCAGCCAGACCACCGCCGAGCAGCAGGGCGACGGCCACCACACCTTCGAGGATCGCCCAGAAGGCCCGTTGTGGTACCGGCGCGTTGACCTTGCCCCCGGCGGTGATGGTGTCGATCACCAGGGAGCCGGAGTCCGAAGAGGTGACGAAGAACACCACGACCAGGACGATGCCGACAAAGGAGCTGATCTGGGTCAGCGGCAGCTCGCCGAGCATGGCGAACAGCTTCAGTTCCAGCGCCGCGTTCTGCACCCCGGTGAAGCCGTCGGTGACGAGCTGGCCGAGGGCGGTGCCACCAAAGGCGGTCATCCACAACACCGATACCAGCGACGGTACCAGCAACACCGCGATAAGGAACTCGCGCACGGTGCGGCCACGGCTTACGCGGGCGATGAACATGCCGACGAACGGCGACCAGCTGATCCACCAGGCCCAGTAGAACGCGGTCCAGCCCTGGCTGAAGTTGGCGTCCTCACGGCCGAACGGGTTGGACAGCGCCGGCAGGTTGACCAGATAGCTGCCCAGGTTGTCGAAGAAGCCGGTGAGGATCGCCACGGTCGGGCCTGCGACAACGATGAACAGCAGCAACAGCAGCGCCAGCACCATGTTGATTTCGGAGAGGAGTTTGACCCCCTTGTCCAAGCCGGCCAGCACCGAAGCCAGAGCGATCGCGGTGATACCGATGATCAGCAATATTTTGCTGGTGTCGGTATTGGGGATATCGAACAGGAAGTTCAGCCCGGCCGCCGCTTGCTGCGCGCCCAGCCCCAGGGAAGTGGCCAGACCGAACAGGGTGGCGAACACTGCGAGGATGTCGATCACATGGCCCGGCCAACCCCAGACCCGCTCACCGAGCAGCGGGTAGAAGATCGAGCGGATGCTCAGCGGCAGGCCCTTGTTGAAGGAGAACAGCGCCAGTGCCAACGCGACAATGGCGTAGATCGCCCAGGGGTGCAGACCCCAGTGGAAGATGGTGGCGGCCATGGCCAGGCTGGCGGCCGCCTTGGTATCGCCAGCGGCGGCACCCAGCGGCGCCCAGTCGGTACGCACACCATTCTCGACACTGATCCCACCCATGGACGAGGAGAAGTGCGACATTGGCTCGGCCACGCCGTAGAACATCAGGCCGATGCCCATACCGGCGGCGAACAGCATGGAGAACCAGCCGGTGTAGGAGTAGTCCGCTACCGCTTCCTTGCCACCCAGGCGCACCTTGCCCAGGGGCGAGACGATCAGCCCGAGACACAGCAGCACGAAGATGTTCGCCGAACCGAGGAAGAACCACGCCAGGTTGCTGGTCAGCCAGTTACGCACGGCGGTGAACAGCGGCTCGACCTCGCTGCGCATGGCGAGGGTCAGGACCACGAACAGCACGATGGTCAGCGCGGAAATGCTGAACACCTTGCCGTGGAAGTCCATGTTGAATAGAAACTTGCCCTTGATATTGTCCTGGCCGATCACATAGTCAGTGTCGATCAGGTTGGCCGCCCCCGTCGGTGCGGGGATACCATCCACGGCTGCCGCCGGGTCCTGCGCAGAATTCTTTGCCATCTGCTGTTCTCCTTATTATTAGTGTGGCCGGTCTAAACGCTGGCGCTGCGGGCGGGACATCGTCTGTGGACAACCGGGCCGATTACGCTGCCGGCAAATGCTAGCAGCCGGGATCCCGGGCACATTGACCCCGGACCGGCATCGACCAACTCAGAACCGTCATCGGGCGCGCGCATCAAGGGCGGCCATAAGCAGATATTCAGCGCAGCGGCCGCTCGGGGCGGTCCAGGTGCGCGGCAGCTTTGCCAGCGCAACGCGATCTGCGCTTGGCCTAGGCGTGGATGCACGGCCGGTTCCACGCGTCAGCAAGCGTAGACGCGTGGCCCTGGGAACGAGCGGAATCCGGCGAATTCCACAGCCGCAAAAAACAAAACCCCCATCGACAGAGCCGATTGGGGGTTTGCCAACGCTTGTGACGCTGGGAGCGGACCCGGCGTTAACCGTCGTCCCGACCCTTATCCTTGGCGGATACGGGGGAGCCGAGCTCACAGCTCCAGAGTTCCAACGCCGGCTGGCTCGCTTTTGGCGGGCCCAACCATTCGCTCAGCGGATGGCAGCCTTGATCGAAACAGACTTGGTAATCCCCTGCCTCGGGGGTTCGCCCCACGCGCAGCGGTTGCAAGGGCGCCAACTGGCGGCGGTAGTGCCAGCTGCCCTCACGTAGTTCGGCGCCATCCGGGATTTCCATCCCGGCGCCGGAACCCTTGACCCGCGCCTCGCCGAGCAACAACCCCTGCGGCGTGACGCGGTAATCCTCCTCCCAGCGCACCTTTTCGATGGTGTGCTTCCAGGCCAGGGTGAACGCCGGCACCGGCACTTCGGCCCACACCGCCCCGGCCAAGCCTAGGCACAGCCCTAACATGCGCTGGCCAACTCGCCGCGACGGGCGCGCCAGTAGTGCTGGGCGAAAAACACCAGCGCCAGGGCGAAACCGATTTCGTCGCTCATCGGCGTCGCCATGATCAGGCTGGCACCGGCGGCGAACCCCAGCGTGCGTTCCCACCAGGGCATCTTGGTGTGCAGGAAGCCGGTGAAAATCGCACCCCAGATACCGATTGCCAGCGCCGCCTTGAACACCACATAAACGGTCGCCAGCAGGCTATCGCCCTGCAGCATCAGCGCCGGCTGGTAGACCGCCATGAACGGCACGATAAACCCGGCGATGGCGATACGGATGGCCCACAGGCTGATCTTCAAGCCGCTTTCCCTGGCAATCGGCGAGGCGGCAAAACAGGCCAGCGCCACCGGCGGAGTGAGGTCGGCCATGATGCCGAAATAGAACACGAACATATGCGAGACGATCAGCGGCACACCCAGCTCCAGCAGTGCAGGCGCCGCAATGGAACTGGTGATGATGTAGTTGGGAATGGTCGGGATACCCATGCCCAGCACCAGACAAGTGAGCATGGTGAGGATCAACGAGAGGAACAGGTTGTCCTGGCCGATAGCCAGGATATAGCCGGCGAACGTCGAGGCCACCCCGGTCAGCGAGACCACGCCGATGATCACCCCGACCAGGGCGCAGGCGATACCCACCGGCACCGCGTGCCGAGCGCCTTCGACCAGGGCATGCAGGCAGATGGTCAGGGTGTCGCGGCCGCCCTTGATAAACCAGCACACCGCCACCAGCAACGCGACCACGCCGAACACCACGCCGATCCCCAGCTGGAAGAAGCCGGCGCAGAGCACGCCCAGGGCGATCCAGAAGGCCATCCGCAAAGCGAACGAGGAAACGCGCAGGACGATCGCCGAGCCGAGAATCACGATGGCAGTCAGCGCCAGGCCGATCATTCCAGAGAACAGCGGTGTGCGTCCGGAAAATAGCAGGTAGATCAGCACGAGCAATGGAATCAGCAGGTACCAGCGCTCCTTGACCGCCGCCCAGGGGTTCGGGCACTGGTCCTTCGGCAGGCCGCGCAGGTTGGCGCGCTTGGCCTCCAGGTGAACCATCCAGAACACCGAACCGAAGTACAGCAGCGCCGGCACCAACGCCGCCTTGGCCACTTCGAAGAAGGGCACGTTGATGGTTTCGGCCATGATGAATGCCACCGCGCCCATGATTGGCGGCATGATCTGACTGCCCATGCTCGAGGTCGCTTCCACACCGCCGGCGAACGCCGCGCGATAGCCGAAACGCTTCATCAAGGGAATGGTGAACTGGCCGGTGGTGACCACGTTGGCCACGCCCGAGCCGGTGATGGTGCCCATCAGGGCCGATGACACCACCGAGACCTTGGCCGGGCCGCCAAGCTTGTGGCCGAACAGGCCCATGGCGAAATCGGTGAACAGCTTGATCATCCCGGCCTGCTCAAGAAAGGCGCCGAACAGGATGAACAGGAAAATATAGGTGGCCGACACATAGGTCGGTGTGCCGTACAGCCCTTCGGTACCGAAGGCCAGTTGGTTGACGATCTGGTCGATGTCGTAGCCGCGGTGCATAAGGTCGCCGGGCAGGTACTGGCCGAGCAGGCCGTAAGCCAGAAACAGCGAACAAATGAACGGCAAGGCGATACCCATCACCCGGCGCGCCGCCTCGAACACCAGCGCGATCAGCACCAGGCCGATGACCATGTCGCTGCTGGTGAGGTCGCCGGAGCGCTGAATCAGATCGGCCTCGAAGTACCACTGGTACGCCGCGGTAGCCATGCCGGCCAGGCCCAGCAGCCAGGCCAGGGGTTGCCAGGGCTGGCCCTTGCCGCGCGCCGGAAAGCACAGGAACACCACCAGCAACAGGAAGCCGACGTGCACCGCGCGCAGAATCTGGCTCGACACCGGATGAAAGGCCGCGGTGACGATTTGGAAAGTGGAAAACAGCAGCGCGACATAAAACAGCGCTTTAGGCCAGTCGCCTGGGTTGGCTGCGAGACCTTGATTGTGATCGCTCATCGAGCTTATGCCCTCGTTACTACAGGAGAGAAGCCAGAGTCGCTAACAAAACCTGCCGCTCACCGAGGCGCTGGTTTTATTCGCAGCTCTATAGATAGTAATGCCTGGGCAGGATGGGCCGCACAGCGGCGCGCACCCTCCTACCCGGCAAGCCCTTCAGCGGCCTTAGAGCGCGCCGACTTCCTTGTAGTAACGCTCGGCACCCGGATGCAGCGGGATCGGCAGATTCTTCGCCGCGCCTTCCAGCTTGATGTCCTTGGCCGCCGAGTGGGCGTTGCCCAGGCGCTCGAGGTTTTCGAACATCAGCTTGGTCATCTGGTAGGCGACTTCATCGGACACGCCTTCGTGGCTGACCAGGATGTTTTTCACCGCCACGGTCGCCACATCGGCTTCCTGACCGTCATAGGTGCCGGCTGGGATGGTCGCAGGCTGGTAGGCGGCGTTGCCGATCGCCGCGACTACGTCGGCGGGAATCGAGACGAAGTTGATTGGCAGGGTTGCGGCCAGATCGCGAATTGCCGCCATACCCAGCCCGGAGGACTGCAGGGTGGCGTCCAGCTGGCGGTTCTTGATCAGCTCGACCGACTCGGCGTACGGCAGGAATTCAACCTTGGCCATGTCCTCGTAGCTCAGGCCGGCGGCCTTGAAGATGGCGCGGGCATTCAGCTCGGTGCCGGACTTGGGTGCGCCCACGGAAATGCGCTTGCCCTTGAGGTCGGCCAGGGTGGTGATCCCGGCTTCCTTGTTGGCAACGATCTGGATGTAGTTCGGGTAGGTGCCGGCGATGGCCCGCAGCTTCTTCAGCGGCGCCTTGAAGCCCGCGTCCTCCACACCGTTCCAGGCGTCGGCGACGGAGTCGCCCAGGGCCAGGGCCAGCTCGCCGCGACCGGCCTGCAGCAGGTTGAGGTTTTCCACCGAGGCTTTGGTCGCCTGTACCGAGGTCTTGGCGCCGTCGATGCCGGTGCTGTAGAGCTGCGACAGGCCCACACCGATCGGGTAATACACGCCGCTGGTGCCGCCGGTGAGGATATTGATAAAGGTCGGCGCGGCAATGGCCGCGGTGCTGGCAGTAAAGGCCGCCGCCGCGGCGAACAGGCTGAGTCGTTTGGTCAGTCGCATGGATAAATCTCCGTCGTTGTTGTTATTGCAGAGGTTTTTTCACTGTAGACGCTGTGCTCCGGCATTGCGGCCGGAAGGCGATAGCTGAAGGTTACATAGCAGATGCCGTGCCAGAGACCGCAAAGCCCGTTCTAGAGCGGTTTCTCAGCGTTTGACGGGGCATGACAGGCGGAAGTTCGCCTATGTGCAAAAACCCATAAGCGGAAACTTGCCGATTCACGGGCCATGAACCCTGGGATGCGCTTCAGCGGCGAGTTTGAGCGGATCTCGCGACTGAAGCGGGGGCGCCGTCCAGCCCCTCCCACAGGGGGGCACTCGTTCAGGATCGAACGATTTAGAGGCCGGCAGCCCTTGTAGCCCGGATGCGATCCGGGGAGCGGTGTTATCACCAGCGCTTTCCCGGATTGCATCCGGGCGACGATCGCGGCGGTGCGAATCCAGCTGGCGTTGCGCCTACTCCTCGTCGCCGCTGCCGGCCGGGCGGTAGCTGTTGCGCTGCAGGCCATGGCGCTGCATTTTTTCGTTGAGGGTGCGCCGCGGCAGCTGCAACAGGCTCATGACCTCGGCGATATTGCCCTGGCACTGCTGCAGGGCGCGGTGCAGGCATTGCGCCTCGAAGGCTTCCATCTGCTCGGCCAACGATTGCGCGGGCAAGCCGGAGTCACCTTCCGCTCCTGTGCTCAGGCCCAGCGCATGACGCTCGGCGGCGTTGATCAGCTCACGCACATTGCCCGGCCAGTCATGCTCGAGCAGGCGCGCCAGCTCGCTGCTCGGCAACGGCGGCACGTCACGGCCGTTGCGCTGGGCGGCCAGGCGGGCGAAGTGCTCGAACAGCAACGGAATATCGTCGCGGCGCTCGCGCAGCGGCGGTATGCGCAGGCTGGCGACGTTCAGGCGGTAATACAGATCCTCGCGAAAGCGTCCGGCCTTGACCTCATCGAGCAGGTCCGGCTTGACCGCGCTGATCACCCGCAGGTCGACCTGGATGCTCTTATTCGAGCCGAGGCGTTCCAGGGTGCGTTCCTGCAACACGCGCAGCAGCTTGACTTGCTGCGCCAGCGGCAGACTTTCCACTTCGTCGAGAAACAGCGTACCGCCATCGGCATGTTCGATGCGCCCGATGCGTTTGCCCTGGGCGCCGGTGAAGGCGCCGCTTTCATGACCGAACAACTCGCTCTCGAACAACTGCTCGGGGATTGCCGCGCAGTTCAGCGCGACGAAGGGCTTGTCGGCGCGCGCGCTGAAATCGTGCAGGCAACGGGCGACCCGCTCTTTGCCGCTGCCGGTGTCGCCGCGCAGGAGGATATTCACCGAGGTGCCGGCCAGCTCGAGGATCTGCCGGCGCAGGTTCTCCATCGGCCGCGACACGCCGAGCAATTGCGCCTCGATATGATCCTTGCGAGCGAACTGCTGGCGCAGTTGGCGGTTCTCGCAGACCAGCCGGCGCTTGTCCAGGGCGCGGCGCACGCTGTCGAGCAGGCGTTCGGGGGTGAAGGGCTTCTCGATGAAATCGTAGGCGCCGTTGCGCAGCGCCTGCACCGCCATCGGCACGTCGCCGTGGCCGGTCACCAGAATCACCGGCAGGTCGCGATCGAGCTCGAGCAACGAGTCGAGTAGTTGCAGACCGTCGGTGCCGGGCATGCGCACATCACTGACGACGATCCCGGCAAAATCCCGGTCGACCAACGCCAGCGCCTGGGCCGCATTGGCGCAGCTTTGCACCTGCAAACCGGACAGTTCGAGCCACTGCTGCACGGCCTCGCGGATCGCCGCCTCGTCATCGACCACTATCACTTGAGCTGTCATAACACCTCCTGCTTGATCGGCCGCAGTGTAGCGGTGTCGGCAGAATTCTCTAGCATTGGTGTTCAGAAGCGAGGCCGAGAGCGCCGACACACCCCATCAGCAACCGACCACCAGGACGAATGCTGGCCGGCTATCGCCAGGCTATCACCGCACTATCCCGCGAGCCGCAGCGCCGCGAATTTGCAGGCGCCGTGGCGAGCGAGCCGATCAGCGCTATCGGCTGCCGTCACCCACTTGCTGGACCAGCGCCATGGCGAAAACGCCGTTGCCCACGGACCAGTCGGAGTAGTCGTTCTCGTGCATGAAAATAAAAACATCGCGACTGGACATCGCACATTCGCGCTCCAGATTCCGTGCAATTGCCGCGTAAAGGTCGCGCTTCATCGCATCGCTACGGCCACGGCGCAGGGTAATTTCCACCACCACCAGGCGCTCCGAGCGGGCAATGCCGTTAAAGCTCCGGTCATAGAAAAACTGCTCCGACGCGTATTCCGCCACCAGGTTGAACAACTCCGCCTCCGGCATGCCGATGCTCTCGACCAGGGCGTGATGGATGCCTTCGACGATCTTTTCGCGTTGGCTCTGGCTGGTAGTTTTATGCACATAGGTCCGTACAAATGGCATTTGATTTTTCCTCTCATGAATTCGCGTTAAAGCCGATCACGGCTCACCGGGAGTTCTTACCGAGCGCCCAGCGAATGAGAGATTTCGATAAATCGGACCTGCATAAAAGCGATTTTCTTAGCTCGGCTATGTGATCTAAACTCACATAATGAAACGCCACCTACCCTCCCTGAATGCCTTGCGCGCCTTCGAAGCCGC
Source organism: uncultured Pseudomonas sp. (assembly GCA_966210435.1). Classification (GTDB taxonomy): domain Bacteria; phylum Pseudomonadota; class Gammaproteobacteria; order Pseudomonadales; family Pseudomonadaceae; genus Aquipseudomonas. The sequence continues at coordinate 129,244 of CBIHLF010000001.1, forward strand.
TGCCCGCCTCGGCCGCATGACCGCGGCCGCCGATGAACTCTCGGTGACGCCGGGCGCGATCAGCCGGCAAGTGCGTCAGCTGGAAACCAGCCTGGGGCTGAGTTTGTTCGAGGGGTCGAAAAACAAGCCGCTGCTGACCCGCCATGGCCAGGCGTTGTTACCCGGCTTGTCGGCGGCGTTCGACCAGATGGAAAGCAGCCTGCGCGCGGTTACCGAGCAAGCGCAGGAGACCCTGGATGTCTGCTGCCTGGGCAGCTTCAGCATGCGCTGGCTGATCCCCCGACTGTATCGCTTCAATGCGCTGCACCCCGGCATCGAGGTGCGTTTGAGCACCAGCAAAGCGCAGGCGCAGCCCTCGGACGGGCGCTATGACGTGGTGATCGACGTACAGGCGCAGACGGCGCAGGAGCCGACCCGGGAACTCTTTGCCGAGTACCTCGGCCCGGTGCTCGCACCCGCGCTGGCCGCCACCCTGCAACTCGACAACGTTGGGCACCTGGCGGGCCTGCCGCTACTGCGCACGAAAACCCGAGGCAATGCCTGGACGATGTGGTGCGAGTCGCTCGGGATACCGCCGCTGGACGCCACCGGCGCCGAGTTCGAGCACTACTACTTCAATCTCGAAGCCGCCCTTGGCGGCCTAGGGGTCAGCGTGGCGCCTTGGCATCTGGTCGCCGACGAGGTGCGCGCCGGTCGCCTGTTGGCGCCCTTCGGCTTTCAGCGCAGCGGCTATCGCTATGTGGCGCGCAGCCGAGCGCGGCACCCGCATGCCGAGTCCTTCTGCCACTGGTTAATACAACAGGTGGAACAGATGCCGCTGCCGCCGGCCTGCACCCTTACCTAGGCATTCGGCGCCGCGGGCAACCTCAGGGTGAACACCGCGCCGTCATCGGCATTACTTGCCTCCAGGCTGCCGCCGAGTTCGCGGACGATGCCGTAGGACACCGCCAGGCCGAGGCCCAGGCCGGCACCTACCGGCTTGGTGGTATAGAACGGCTCGAAGATGTGCGGCAGGTCCGCTTCGGCGATACCGCCGCCGTTGTCCGCCACGCTCAGCAAGCACTGCTCGCCCTCGCGATATATGCGGATGCGCAAGCGCCGCGGCTCGGTCTCGGCCATGGCGTCCAAGGCGTTGTGCAGCAGATTGAGCAGGACCTGTTCGAGGCGGATCGCATCACCCAATACAGCGACATTGGCATCAAGTTCGCAGCTTAATTCAACCCGTTCATTGCGGATACGCAGTTCCAGCAATTGCAGCGCCTGCCCCAGCACGTCGCTTAGCGACAAGCGCTCGCTGAGCCCGGCCGGGCTCTTGCGAGCGAAGGTTTTCAGGTGTCCGGTGAGCGCGGCCATGCGTTGCACCAGGCCATCAATGCGCTTCAGACCTTCGCGCACATCGTCCTGGCGGCCACTATCGAGCAACAGGCGCAGGCTACCCAGTTGCATCTGCATGGCGGTCAGCGGCTGGTTGATTTCATGGGCCATGGCCGCCGACATCTGCCCCAAGGCCGCCATTTTCGCCGCATGCACCAGGCCTTCCTGGGCCTCGCGCAGCTCCGCGGTGCGCAGCGTCACTTCGCGCTCCAAGCGCTCGCGGATACCCGCCTGCAAGCGTTGGTTCTTGCGTTTTTGCGCGAGAAACAGCAGTAGGAACGCCAGGGTCATCCATACCCCGGCGGCGGCCAGGCGGTAGCTGCGCACGCTGTCGGCCAGGGTTTTCGGCTCCAGCAACAGGTGCAGGGTCCACCCCTCCTCGGCCAACGGCATGCGCTGCCAGAGATAGTCGCGCACGCCCTCCGGGCCGTCGACCCGGCGCCACTGGGAGTTGCTGTCGATCTGCCGCAGCACCTGGCTGGGCAGGGGTTGCAACGCCTGCTCGGCATATTTGCGCACCTCCACCAGCTCGGCGCGGGCCTGTTCGCTCAGCGTCTCCAGGGCGCGGAAGCGCCAATCCGGGCGGTTGCTGAGGATCACCACCGAATAGCTGTCGGCCACCAGCAGGACGCCACTCTGGCCAGCCCATTCCTTCTGCAACTCCTCCAGTTCGAGTTTGACCACCAATACGCCGAGTACCGCTCCGGACTCGTCGCGCACCACATGGGAGAGGAAATAACCGGGAACTCCGGTGGTTACCCCCACCGCGAAATAGCGCCCGGAGGATTGGCGCACGGCATCCTGGAAATACGGGCGGAACGCATAGTTATTGCCGACGAAACTGCTCCAGTCGCGCCAGTTGCTCGCCGCCAGGGTCTCGCCCTTGGCATCGAGCAGATAGAGCACCGTGGAGCCAGCGGCGGCATTGAGGCGCTCCAGACGTTGATTGAGTTTCTCGACCAGCAAGCGGTCCGTCGGCGCGCGCAGCAAGGCGCGGATATCGCTGTCCAGGGCCAACACCTCGGGCACCGAGCGAAACCGCTCGACCAGGGTGTGGATCGCCTGCGCATACAACTGTAACTGCCCGTGCGCCTCGACGCTGCGCTCCCGCCAGGCGCGCTGTTCGGCATAACGCCCGGCCAGCCAGATGCTGGCGAGCAGGCCGCCGAGAATCAGCAGCACCAGCAACAGCACCCGGTAACGCGTAAGAAGAGCAGACATGCGTGCGTGGCTCGCGGCGAGGCAATCCCGGCATGGTAAGACAAACTGTCGAGCGCGTGCAGCACGGGCGGTTTTTTCAGCGGCCGCGAACGGCTATAGTCTTTCGATCGATAGTTACTCGTCACGGACGCACAGGCATGGCCAGGCTCGATCCGGCAACCACCCCGCGCTTCTGGCGCGACCCGCAGCTGCCCTTCGTCGAGGCTCGCGATGTGCTGGACGGCCGCCGTCTTTGCTATGCACCGCACTCCCATGAGTTCTTCTCGATCGGCGCAATCACCCGCGGGCGCAGCAGTTACCTCAACCAGAAATCCCGCGAACAGGTGGCAGCCGGTACCGTGGTGCTGATGAATCCGGGCGATGTGCATGCGTGCAATCCCCTGGATGGCCAGGCGTGGTCCTACCGCATGTTCTATGTCGACGTCGCCTGGCTGACCGAACTGCAGCACCAGCTGGGCTTCAGCCCCAACCAGCCGCTACGCGCCTTCGGCAATATCCTCAGCCATGACCCCAGGCTTTATCGCGGGCTGAACCGCCTTTATCGCCTGCTCGCCGACGAACAGGCCGACGCCCTGCACAAGCATTGCGCGCTGCTGGAGTTTTTCAGCGAACTGCAACAACACCTGGACCCGGCACCGACCAGGCGCCAGCGGGATAATCCGCGTATCGACCTGGCCGCCGAGCTGATCCGCGAGCGCTGCACCGAGGCGCTGAAGCTGGAGGACATCTGCGCGGCGGTCGGGCTTTCGCCCTCCTACCTGAACCGCTGCTTCCGCCGCTGCTACGGCATGACGCCCCATGCCTACCTGATCAACAGCCGCGTGCAGTTCGCCCAGGCCCGCCTCAGGTGCGGCGAGCAAATCGCCGAGGTCGCCCTGGCGGCTGGCTTCGCCGACCAGGCGCATCTGCAACGCACCTTCAAACAGCTGCTCGCCGCCACGCCCGGCCAGTACCGCCACGCCTCCTGATCACCACAGCAGCAGATAGAGCGCGGAGGCCGCCAGTAACAGGGCCAGGCTACGGTTGAACAGGCGCATGCGCCGCGGTTGTTCGAGGTAGGACCGCAGGAATGCGCCGGCATAAGCCCAGCAGGCGATCGACAGGTAGCAGATAACGAAATACAAGCCGGCGAACTGGCCGACCAACTGCGGCTCGCCATCGCTGGCGAACGCGCTCATGCCGGCCAGCGACGCCAGCCAGGCCTTGGGGTTGAGCCACTGCATCGCCGCACCGGTGAGCAGCCCGGGTACCCGTTGCGCTTTGCCGTTGTCGAGCCGACCGTCGTCGCGCGCCAGACCGATCGCCATATACAGCAGGAAGGCCACGCCGACCCCGTGCAGCAGGCTCTGCAGCCATGGCCAGTGCTGCAACAGCTGGTGCAGCCCCAGGCCGATGGCCAACAACAGCAAGGTAAAACCCAGGGTCGCTCCGGTCACGTGCCGCAGGCTGGCGCGCAGGCCATAGCGGGCGCCGGCGCTCAATGCCACCAGATTGACCGGGCCCGGGGAGATCGAAGAGGCCAGGGCAAAGGCCGCCATGGAAAGTAGTACCGTCATCTCACACCCGCGCAGTTGCCGAAAGAGCGGCAAGACTGACGGGTACGCGGTGTGCGGTATTGAAGAAAAATGCCCTGCTCAGTCTGTTGAAATAGCCCGTGCGAACTATTTCACGACTTGCATTAACAGCTTCTCAGGAGCGATGGGCAGTAAAACGTAGGAGCCAGCTTGCTGGCGATCCGAGCGGCGCAGCAACACTGCCGGACCACAGCAAGGACTAGATGCCCCCTGGCTTCTACAGGGCATTGCTGCATGCGATCCACAAAAAAGGATAGGCCGATCAGCACTTGGTGGGTTAGGTGCCGCACAACTTTCGCTATCGATTGTAAAACCTGCCCCACGCCACTAACCCACCAAAAAACTGAGCGCGACAGATCACGGAGATCGCGCCTTCACTCCAACCGAGGGCGCTTGCCGGCCGACGGTTCTTCCGCTGGCCTCGATGACGAGGGCAGGTCGGTTGTCAGCAATTCGTCTACCTTTTGCGCGCACAGCGCGTGGAATGCCTGTTCCCGCTCGGTCCCCAGCCCCTCGAGCGCCGTCCAATCGGTATCGCCATCCTGGCCATAGGCCTGATCCTCGCGCTGCTGAAAGCTGTGCTCGATGGCTTGCCAGTCGTCCGCGTGCCGCTGTTTCACGAACTCGCGCAGCGGTGCCCAGTCGGCCAGGAAGTCACGCAACGGACCCGGTGTGTTCAGTTGCTGTTCGATGCCTTGCCTGGCCTGCAGCAGGTCGTCGTCCCCAACCTGGGAACAAGCCCGATACAGCATGTCCTGATTACCCAAAGTCAGCCCCCATCGATTCTTGTAGGCCGACCTGGAATGCCAGGTGGACTTCCACCTCATCGACCATCCGCAGACCCTTGACCTTCTCCGCCGCGATCTGGCTGATCTGCTCGCGGATGAACATCTCCCGTCCCAGGGTAATCAGTTGGCTGCTGCTCAGCTCGCCCCTGCTCGCGCGGATGTTGATCTGCTGCATTTCCATGTTGTTCAGACCGACCGCGATGCGGTCCCGGCAGGTCGAAGTGGCTTCTTCTGCTATGCCGAGATAGAGCGCTAGATGAGTATCCCCTGGCGTTTCCAGCATCCGAGTCAGGTCGGTCAGCAACTGCTGCATCCGTTGCTCGAGACGTGGCCGTGTCTGCTCGTTGCGGTAATCCGCGGTCTGATCCATTAGCTCCAGCCAAGTATTGAAATGGCTGGCCCGAGTGTCGTTGCCCAATCGTTGCCACATCTGCGATTGCTCGGGTGAAAGGCCATTCAGCCACCTGGCCACATTGACTTCCAACGGCTGGGTGGCGCGGTTCTCCTCTTCGCCTTCATCCACGGAGAAGTGGATTTGCGGCCCCCCCTGCCCCTGCGCCTGCCGCAGGTTATTGAGGATGGCTTCGGAAAGCGGATTGCCAGTCAGGTTTACAGTGCACTGCTCGGGAAGCTGGACGATTTCCTCGGGCAAGGACGTTATCTCGCAGTGTGCAACATTCAACTCCCGCAGGTTGCTCATCTGGGCGATTTCGGGAGGAAGGGTCGTCACCAGCGTCTGTTCGAGCAGCAGATCCTCAAGCCCAATCATCGAGAGCAGCACCGGGGATATCTGCCGCAACTCCGTCCAGTTAGCATTCAGTGCGAGGAGAGGAGACTGACGCAACGACTCGGGGAGATCCCCGATAGGGTTGGTGCTGACATCGAGTGTGGCCAGCGACCTCATACCGTCCAGGGTGTCGGGCAACCGCGTGATGTGATTGATCGAAACATCGAGTCCTACCAAGTTTGCGAGTCGCCCGATCGACGTCGGCAGAGAGACCAGACGGTTGCCTTCGGCTTTGATCTCTATGAGGGCCCCCAGCCTGCCAATACTCTCCGGCAATTCGGATAATTGGTTGTTGGAAAGATTTATAAGGCTCAGGTTTGGCATCTCCCCGAATTCTGGAAGATGGCGCAGGCCCGAATACCGGGCGTCCAGCGTCTGCAGAGTGGGGTGCCGCAAAAGGGAAGGTGGAAGGGTATCAAGCTGACAATTTTCGATTGTCACGAACCGCAGGCTGCGGATCGCATCGGGATGATCGAAGAGATCCGGCAGCGCCCCCAGTCTCAGGTTACTCAGCTCCAGCTCCTCGACGCTGCCCTGGAGGACAGCCAGAATGTGTGCCTCTGCAGACTTCCGCCCCGCGGCCAGCTCCGGCGTGGCAGCTTCGCCCACCCATTTCCGCACGTGCACTTCCAGCATGTCGTCCGAGGTGGAAGGCCTGGATACCTGACTAACAGGGGGTTGGGGAATATTGGGCAACCGCCAACCCGGTTCTGCGGCTGGTAGCTCGAATCGGCCCTGAAATGCCGCCAACGAGGCTCCTGGCAAATCCGCGCCACTGCTACCCGAAGGCGCAAGGTGCAGGCCGGGCGGCAGTTGCAGACCTGGAACACGATTGCCGGGTTCCCAGTGAGCGGTGTCGTCCAAGGTCCCGGGAGCAAGGCTTTCGCTGGAAGCGGAACTGGTCGAGGGCGCAGGTATTCGATTCATCGGCCGGATTCCGGCAACGCCTGGAGAACGGTGAACGATAAAATGCTCCCACCCTCGTCCCTCGATCTATCGAGCTGGCCATCGTTTGCCGGCATACCGCTAGGAGCTGTACAGCCATGCGCAAATGCAGCCATGAGCCATGCTCGGATTTTCTCGGGATACATGAAAAATCTCGCGTTACGGTAATTGACCGCTGATTAAGTTCGTAGAGCCTGCAAGATCGCGTCAAACCCTCATTCCAGCCGAGGACGCTTGCCGGCCGACGGTTCTTCCGGTGGCCTCGATGACGAGGGCAGGTCGGTTGTCAGCAATTCATCTACCTTTTGCGCGCACAGCGCGTGGAATGCCTGTTCCCGCTCGGTCCCCAGTCCCTCGAGCGCCTGCCAATCGGTATCGCCATTCTGGCCATAGGCGCGATCTTCGCGCTGCTGGAAGCTGTGCTCGATGGCTTGCCAGTCGTCCGCGTGTCGCTGTCTCACGAATTCGCGCAGCGGTGCCCAGTCGGCCAGGAAGTCACGCAGCAAAGCCGGCGTATTCAGCGAAGCGTGGATTTGCTGCCCGGCCAGTCGCAAATCCTTGTCGCGTACCTGGGAACAGGTCCGGTACAGCATGTCCTGATTACCCAGGGTCAGGCCCAACGACTTCTGCAGGCCAACCTGGAATGCCAGGTGGACTTCCACCTCGTCCACCATTCGCAGCCTTTTGACCTTCTCGGCGGCGATCTGGCCGATCTGCTCGCGGATGAACATCTCGCGCCCCAAGGTCATCAGTTGGCTGCTGCTCAGCTCTCCCTTGCCCGCGCGGAAATTGACCTGCTGCAATTCCATGTTGTTCAGACCCACGGCAATGCGGTCCCGACATGAGGATGTGGCTTCTTCGGCGATGCCCAGATAGACAGCCAGTTGGGTATCCCCACGGGTTTCCAACATATGGGTCATATCACTCAGCAGATGCCGCATCCGTTGTTCGAGGTGGGGGCGGGTCTGCTCGTTCTTGAAGTCCGCGGTTTGGTCCATGAATTCCAGCCAGGTATTGAAATGGTCGGCCCGGCTTTCCGTTCCCAATTGTTGCCACTTGTGCAATTGCTCGGGCGAAAGGTCCTTCATCCACTTCGTCACATTGGCTTCCAACGGCTGGCTGGCGCGCGCCACAGGGTTTCCTTCATCCACCGTAAACTGAATTTGTGGGCCGCCCTCTTCATATATCCGGGCGAAATTGCTGCGTATGGCTTCGGAAAGCGGATTGCCGCCCACGTCTATTTCGCAGTCGTGGGGAAGCCGGGCAATGTCCTCCGGCAGCGAGCTGAGACGGCAGAACGAGACATCCAGCTCGGAGAGGTTCTGCAACTGGGCGATCTCCGGCGGGAGCGTCGTCATCTGGTTCGAGTTGAGCTTCAGCTCTTCCAGTACGTCCAATGAAAAGATCACGGGCGGGACTTCAGCAAATCCGATCAGATTGGCCTTTAGCTTGATCAGGGGCAAGCTGGCCAGGTCGTCGGGGAGCGTCTCCAGCAGATTGGCGCTGACGTTCAGGCTCTGCAGCGACGACATCGCGGCCATGCCATCGGGCAGCCGGGTGATTTGATTGAACGAGATATTCATCTTCTGCAGGTTGCCGAGCTGGACCAACGAATCCGGCAAGGCTTCGAGGTGATTGCTATCTGCCGTCAGTCGCTGCAGATTGCTGAGCCTTCCGATGTTGTCTGGCAGTCGGGTCAGGGAGTTATCGGGTATGTGAAGCGTTTGCAAGCTGGGCATCTCGCCGAACTCCGGCAGTTCCCCAATCGGGCAACCGATCACACTCAGGTGTTGCAGGTTGGGAAGGCGCAATAGTGAAGCGGGAAGCCTGTCCAACTCGCAGACACTGATTTCCACCGTCTTCAACTTTGCGCCGAGATCGGGATGGTCGAAAACGTCCGGTAGTTCACCGAGTTTCAGGTTTTCCAGTACCAGCAGCCCGCTATTGCCTTTCAATACCCCCAGAATTTGCTGTTCCGCGATGCATCGATTACTGGCTATTTCGGGATCGCCGGCCATGCCCACCCATTGCCTCAAATGAACATCCAGCATGCTTGGCGGCGAGGAAGAGCTGCCCTCACCCACAACGAGCTGCGGGATATGGGGCAGCATCCAGCCCTGCCCGGGCCCAGGCAGCGGGATATTCGCCTGATAGGCCGCCGATATATTCAGCATCGCGTTTGCCTGACCCTGGAGAGGAGCATGCAAGCCGGCAGGCAGCTGAAGTGCCGGGGCCTGGTTCCCTGCCTGCCATTGAAGGTCATTGGAACTTGATTCGGAGGTATGGGACGAACTGGAGACGTTCGGTGAAATGGGTGGTGTGTTCATCGGTGTTGATTCCTGTGCTCAACCCAGACGTTGGCGAAATGCGGATGATGGGTGAAAGGCGTGCGGCAGCTCCGCCTTCGAAGCCCGGCTACTCCCCGTCATGGCTTTGTTCAGCTCCTGACGCAGGTGCAGGCAGCGGCCGATGAAGTGTCGTAGAACTGCGGAGGCATCCAGGGTGGCGACATCCAGCTCAACGACCCTGTGGAGCAACAACTGCCGTGTCTCCAGGTTGAGCCCGATCTGGGTACCCTGCATCTGGCTGGATTGCAGGTTGAGTGCGAGCGCCATGGCCAGGAAATGGCCGTCGCTCCTCGGATCTATTTCTTTCAGGGAGGCATAGAGGTGCCATCGAACATCCTGGTCGGGAATCCATAACAGGCAACTGACGCCTTCCGATGCATGGACTACAGCTTGTCCCTGGGCATCGAAAACCAGCGTGTTAGCTAGACCGCTTCGCTCGCGTGAGAATGCTTCCATGAGCCAGGCTCGAGCATCTTGGGGATACATAAGATTTCTCTCGTTGAAGGTGGAGTACCGAGTGTGTGGTGATCCATGGCCGTGGGTTCCACCACGGCGATCACCGCCTGTCGGCCTGAGAGGCTCGTGCTAGAGCCTCCCATCTCGCAGCCGCTTGGTCCAGGCGGGGGCGCTTGGCGGGCGGCGGATCTTCCGGCGGGTGCGACGAAGACGGCAGTTGCAGGTCTGGAACGCGATTACCGGGCCCCCAGTGAGCGGTGTCGTCCAAGGTTCCGGGAGCACTGCTTTCGCTGGAGGAAGAGGAGCTGGTAGAGGGCTCAGGTATTCGATTCATCGGCGGGCTCCCGGCAATGCCCGGAGAGGGGTGCACGATGAAGCGCTTCCACCATCATTCCTCGATCTGTGGGGCTGGCCAACGTTTGCAGACATAACGCTGGGAGCGGCACAGCCACGCGCAAATGAAACCGTGAGCCACGCTCGGATTTTCTCGGGATAAAAACTCGCGTTACGCTAATTGACCGTCTCTAGTGGCGTTCGTAACGGAGAAAATTCCATCGAAGACTCAGGTTCGCTGAAAACAGCTCTCGGCTTGCCATCGTTATCGGTAGGCCGAATGCCGCTGGCCCATGCGGGAACCGGACTCAGCGATACAGATCGCCACGCGTCCAGGGCAGCGGATGACTGCCGTCGGCCAGCGGCTTGACCGCGAGAATCTGATGCAGGTTGATCCAGCCACGGGCGAAGGCGTAAGCGCAGCCGGCCAGGTACAGGCGCCAGATACGCAGCACCTGTTCGGGCACCTGGCGCGCCGCTTCGCTCAACTGGGTTTCCAGCCGCGCGCTCCATTGCTGCAGGGTGCGCGCGTAATGGCGGCGCAGGCTTTCCACATCGACCACCTCCAACCCCGCATCGCTGAGTACCCGGGCCATGGTCGCCAGGTGCGGCAGCTCGCCCTGGGGAAACACATAGCGGCCGATAAATTCACCGGCGCCGCGCCCGACCGGCCGGCCGTCGCTGTGGCGGGCGGTGATGCCGTGGTTCATCACCAGACCGCCGGCCTTCAGGGCGCCGAACAGGCGCTGGCAATACAGCGGCAGGTTGACGTGGCCGACATGCTCGAACATGCCGACGCTGACGATTTTGTCGAAGCCCTGGTCCTGCGGCAGGTCGCGGTAGTCCATGAATTCCAGGCGCACCCGCTGGCCCAGCCCTTCCTCCGCGACCTGCCGCCGCCCCCATTCCAACTGGGCCTGGCTAAGGGTGATGCCGAGCACCTCAACGCCGAACTCACGGGCGGCGAAGCGCGCCAGCCCGCCCCAACCGCAACCGACATCGAGCAAACGCTCGCCCGGTTGCAGGCGCAGCTTGCGGCACAGGTGGCGCAACTTGGCCTGCTGGGCCTGGTCGAGGTCTTCGCGACCGGTTTCGTAATAAGCGCAGGAATAGACCATTTCGCGATCCAGCCAGAGCGCGTAGAAGTCGTTGGACAGGTCGTAGTGATAGCTGATCGCCGCGGCGTCGCTGTCCTTGTCATGGGCACTGCTCGCCTGCATATCGATAAAGTCGTCACCGAGCAGCAACTCGCTGAGCGTGTCGCCCAACTCGATCACCGCCTCAATCGGTCCTTCCAGATCGAGGCGACCTTCGACATAGGCGCTACCGAGCAGGTCGAGACTCGGATGCGCCAATTGCGTGACCAGGCTCGGGTCGGTCACCACCATGGTCAGGCGCGGCTCGGGGCCAAGGTCGAGATGCGTACCATTCCACAGACGCACGCGCAGGGGTAGCTGGATGCCGCGCAGGGCGGCTGGCAAATTGGCGAGCATGGCGTTCTCCACCGTTCCAAAGCGTTCAGAAGGTAGAAATGCTGACTCGGCCAGCCGCCAATCGGTTCAGCCTATTCCCCGCGCCCTCCGTCACGTCGCAACAGCCCGTCGTTGAGCCATTGGCGTAACCAGGTCGCCGCCTGTAAGGCGGCCTGCTCGCCATATTCGTCGAGTTGCGAGCAAAGTTCGCCGAAACTCCAGCCTTCCTCGGCCATCCCACGCAGGGCGGCGGCTTCGGCGCAGTCCAGGCTGCGGTAGCGGCTGACCAAGCCATCGCGCCAGATCAGGCACAGTTGTTCCTGCGCCAGGGCCTGGCTGCCAGGGAAGGGCGCCTGGTCCTTGATCGCCCGCCACAGCGCCAGGCTGTTGAAGCGACAGGGCCGCGCCTGCACTGCGGGGAGGTAGCGCAACTGCAGGGTCGGCCACTCCTCGGCCGGTAGCTCGGCCATCTGCGCCAAGCTCAGCGGCTCGCCCGCCGGTGCGTCGAAAGCCAGGGTGAAGGCCCATTCCAGGCGCGCCAGCTCGCTCAGCGGCTGCGCCTGTTCGGGTACCAGAAAAGCGTCGATGAAACTCGCCAGCTCGGCACCCAGCCAGCGCAGGCTGAAATGCCGCGAGGGGTGGGCGTCGATATAGGCGAGGGCGAGGGCGTCGAACTCTTCGTCGCCGAGCCAGCCGTGCACTGCCGGATAGTCGCCGCGCAGCGCCTCGAGCAAGCGCGCGCGGTAGGCGTTGTGGTAAATCGCCAGGCCTTGTTCGACGCCCAGCCCGGTGCTGCCGAGCAGGCTGTCACGTAGCGCCGGCGTGGGCGTCGCGTCCGCCCCCAACAGGTAAGCCTCGACCTCACGCTGCCAGTCGTTCAGACGCATGCCGAGCCTTCGCCAAGCGCCACCGCGGCAAAGCCACGGGCTTTGTTCAGTTCGTCGAGCAATTCATCCAGCGGCGGGTAATGGTCGTCGCGTTCAAGCAGCGTCGAGACCATGCCGAGGTGGCCCAGGGTACGTTGATAGAGCTGCCAGACCGGATCGCAGACCGGTTGGTCGTGGGTGTCGATCAGGTAGCTGCCGTAGTCACTGTGCCCGGCCAGATGCAACTGACGCACGCGCTCGGCGGGCAGACCACTGATGAACTCCCAGGGATCGAAGCCATGGTTGCGCGCGCTGACATAGACGTTATTGACGTCGAGCAGCAACTCGCAGCCGCTGAGTTCGCTGAGCGCGGCGAGGAATTGCCATTCGCTGAACTGGTCGTCGGCGCTGCGCAGGTAACTGGAAACGTTCTCCAGCACCAGCGGCCGTTCGATCACGTCCTGCACCTGACGTACCCGCGCGGCCACATGCTGCAGGCTTTCCTCGGTGTAGGGCAACGGCAGCAGGTCGTGCAGTTGGTGGGCATTGCCGCGGCTCCAGCATAGATGGTCGGAGATCCACTTCGGCTGAACCCGCGCGGTCAATTGTTTGAGGCGTCGCAGGTATTCGCGGTCCAACTCATGGGGGCCACCGATCGACAGCGACACGCCATGCATCACCAGCGGATAGTGCTCGCCGATGGCATCCAGGTAGTAAAGGGCCTTGCCGCCCTCAACCATATAATTCTCGGAAATGATTTCAAACCAGTCGACCGCCGGGCGCTGTTCGAGAATGGCCTGGTAGTAGGTACTGCGCAGCCCCAGGCCAAATCCCAGGTGGTGGTGTTCAGTCGACATGCTCGGCTCCTGATGGTCGATACGGGGCGATCGCGTAGTGCGACCGCCCCAGTTCGATTATTCGCCGACAGTGCCTTTGGCGGCGTTGCACTCGGCCAGGCTCATTGCCTTGAAACCGTGGCCTTTGCAGGACGCCTGGCCTTTGCAGGCGTTTTCCGCGGTTTTGCAGTCGTTCTGGCCTTTGCACGAGGTCACGCCGTAGCAATGCACCTGGGCTTCTTCGGCCACGACAGTGGTGCTGCTCAGGGCAGAGAACAGGGAAACAGCAGCGAATGCGATGGCAGCGCCAGTAGCGGTGGTTTTGCTAGTCATGGGAATATTCCTCGGTAGTCTGATTGCGCCGGTCGAATAGGTTGTTTTGCGTGCCGGCATTCAACTAGAGCGACGAAGCCTAGCGGCGTTACACAACCGCGCAATTTATTTTTCCCTCGTGCGAGCGCCGGCAAAAAACAGCGCGGCTCGATCTCGCTGCACTCCAGGCGCTGCTCGACCTTCGTGCACGGCCGTCTTGCACCAAAACACCTCATCAGCGATCCGACGCACCTCGCCGTCGCCAAAGGCCGCCTAAATCGACGCTCCGGGTTTTCGCTAAATCCAAGCGATATCAATTACTTGAATCCATTGCACAGCAACTGGCACAGCTCCTGCTCCGGCCTTGGACGAGTGGCTTTGCCACCCATGCCATCAGCGCAAATGCACCTCATTGGCGCATCGCCGATACAACCAGCGCAACCACACAAGGAGCCCCCTCATGGATAAAGCCAGCATGCAAACCGCCATCCTCGCCGCCAAAGGCCGCCTCGACTTGAGCTGGGCCGAGATTGCCGAACAGCTCGGCATGTCGCCGGTATGGACCACCTCGGCCTGCCTGGGCATGAACAGCATGCCGGCAGAGCTCGCCGACAAACTATGCGATCTGCTGGAGCTGCCGAGTGAAGTCAGCCAGGCGCTGCAGGCGTTCCCGCACAAGCATTGGGACAAGGCGATCCCCACCGATCCGCTGATCTACCGCTTCTACGAGATGATCAATGTCTACGGCGACACCATCAAAGAACTGATCCATGAGGAGTTCGGCGACGGCATCATGAGCGCCATCGACTTCAGCATGGATATCGCCCGCGTAGCCGACCCCAAGGGCGACCGTGTGCAGATCGTGCTCAATGGCAAGTTCCTGCCTTATCGGAGTTGGTAGGAGGCAGCGCCGCGGCCTCAGGTGAAAATCGCCGGCTAACCGGCTAGGCTCCTTGGGCGAATACGCCAACCAAGGAGTAAAAGATGGGTAGTCCGCAAGTCTGCTCGGGCGCCACCATGAGCTGCAGCTTCGGCGTCGCCCCCGCGGTGCTCAATGTGTTGCCGACCAATTGCACCATGACGGCCAGCATGCCGGCGGCGAACATTATGGATTACATTCCGCTGGTCAACATTCCCACGTTCGGCATGTGCCAGAGTCCGGCCAACCCGACCGTCGCCGCGGCCACCGCTGCGGCGCTCGGCGTGCTCACACCGATGCCCTGCATCCCCGCCACCGCCAGCCCCTGGATACCGGGCGCGCCCACGGTGCTGATCGGCAAGATGCCGGCGCTGGATGCCAACTGCACGCTGATGTGCAGCTATGCCGGGGTGATCACCATCACCTACCCCGGCCAGGTGCAGATGCTGATTCCCTAACCGACGCGCACCGTCGAATGAGCGCAGCGATACCCATCGCACTCAACGCTGACAAAGAAGGTCCGTAGTGTGGATCGGGGCGCGTAGCTGGCGGCTTTTTCATCCAGCAACAGGATGCTCACGCCTCAGGCGCCTGGGTTAGCCGTCGCCACCACCAGGCCAGGCGCGAGATCGGTTTACCCTCTTGATCCAGCGGCCGGCCGTCCTTGCTGAAGCGTTGCTCGGCCTCGGCGACCAGGCCCTGCTGGAACAATTGCCGCCAGGACAATTGCGCGTCAGGGTGAAAACGCTGTTGCAGGCCGTGCAATTCGCCGGCGTGATAGCGCTGCCACTCGGCCAGGGTGCCATCGGCGAAAAAGGTCTTCACATCGCCGTGCAGCAAGCCGACGCGGTAGTTGGCCTGGCGCTGCACCCAACCCTCGGGCGCGTAGTAGGTCGCCGGGCCATGCAGTTTGCCGTTCTCGTAATTCATCCGCGCCATCGGCTTGCCGTTGGGATAGAGCAGCGCGAATGGGCCGTGCAGCACGCCCTGACGATAACTCAGGCTGGCCTGCGGCCGGCCCTCCTCGTCGACACGCAGCGGGCCGTTCAGATTGCCGTCCTGCAGGGCGCCGCGCAGCTGGCGATCGCCACGGTGGAGGTTGAAGGTGCCGTTCGCGCCGCTCATGTCGGTGCCCGCTGTTGGCTGATCATCAGTTCACCTGCACCAGGCCGCCCTTGATGGTCAGCATGCCGCCGCCGTCCACCGTCTGCTCGGCGCTGGCCTTGTTGATCAGGCTGACGCCGCCGTCGTTGGTCAGGGTCGTACCCGCCTTGTTGTCCAGGGTGGTGCCGGCCTGATTGGTCAGAGCGGTGCCGGCCTTGTTGGTCAACGCGGTACCGGCCTGGGCGGTGAGATTGGCATCGCTCTTGGCGGTGAAGTCGCCGCCGCTTTGCAGGGTCAGGGTGCCACTGACCTTGATGGTCAGGTTGCCGTCCACGGTCAGCTCGTAGTTACCGGCGACCTTGTGCGTATGGTTGCCGCCGGTGCTGTGGGTCTGGTCGCTGCCGACGGTCACCGTGCGGGTGTCGGTCACGTCAAGGGTATCGCTGCCGGTCTCGATGGTCACGGTGCGGCTGCCTTGCTCCAGGGTAATGGTCTCGTCGCCATCCTTCACCGTGCGGGTGCGCGCGTTCTGTACCGTCAGCGTCTCGTCGTGGCCGACGGTGGCGGTGGTGTCGTTGAGTACGTTGATCTTGAAGTCCTTCTGCGCCTGCAGGAACACCTCCTCGCTGTCCTTCTTATCCTCGAAACGCAATTCGTTGAAACCACCGCCGCCCTTGCTGGAGTTGGTCTTGATTCCCGATTGGGTCTGGTTCGCCGGCAACTCATAAGGCAGCGCGTTATCGCCGTTGTATACGCAGCCGGTGACCAGGGGCCGGTCCGGGTCGCCATCGATAAAGGTGACTATCACCTCCTGACCGATACGCGGGATGAACTGCATACCGAAACCCTTGCCGCTCCAGGGCAGCACCACGCGTACCCAGCAGGAGCTGGCCTCGTCGTTGGCACCGTCGCGATCCCAGGGAAACTGGATCTTGATGCGGCCGTATTCGTCGGTCCAGATTTCCTCGCCGGACTTGCCGACGACGATGGCGGTCTGGGTGTGCATGCGTGGTTTGGGCGTGGTGCGCGGCGGCCGGTAATTGGTGCTCTTGGGGATCGCCTCGAAGCGATTGCGGTAATGTTCGTGGCCAGCCTCGTGGCTGACCTGGGTCACAACCCACTCGATATTCGCCGAGTCGTCCTCGTGGCCGCTCAGGGTGAAGCTGTGCCCCGGCACCAGCCAGCGGCAATCGCTCTCGCCGATAAAGCGGCTTTCCTGGCTGCGCAGCGCGTTCACCCGCATCGTGCCGAGGGCATCGCCGCGCGCTTTGGCGGTATAGCCGCCGGGATGCTCGTAGACCGACAACGGCCCGGCGACCGCCTCGGCCTGACCGTAGAGCGAGGTGGTCGGCGTGGTGAATTCGTAATCGGTGGCGCGGTAAACACCGGACACCGCCTGCCGACAGATCTGCCCCGAGCGGATGCCATGCAGTTCGCGCTCGCCCATCTGCTGGCCGAAATATTGAATGGTGGTGGCATTCGGGCAGGGCGGAAAAGCGTCGTTGCTGTCGCCCAGTACCAGGGTATGGGTACCGTCGGCATGGGTGAAGAACCAGAAAATGCCCTCTTCCTCCAGCAACCGCGAGACGAAGGCAAAGTCCGTCTCGCCGTACTGCACACAATACTCGCGCGGCGTGTAGCTGCCGGTCAGCTGCAGTTCGTAATCGCTGAAACCGTGCTCGTCGAAGATGCTGGTGACGATGTCGCTGGTCGCCAGGTTCTGGAACACCCGGTTATTGCTGGCCAGGGTCAGCCACCACAGCCAGGGCCGCAACAGCAGGTTATAGCGCTCGGCCGTGGCATCGCCCGGCAACTGACGAATCTCCGCACAAAGCGCATCGATCGGCCGCTGCATCGCGTCGTTATGCAGGGTCGCGGTCAGGTGCGACGCCACTGCATCGGCCAGGGTCAAGGCCGTGGCGCTGTAGCCGTGCAGGGTCAGGCTGCCGAGGCTGTTCAACGCCTCCTCGCCGGACAGGTGCTCCGGGTAGAGGTCGGTCAGCGCTGTGGCGGTGAGGGACAGGCTGGTAGTGGTGTCGGTGGGGCGGGTCATTACATCCCTCAAAGAACGGCTTGCTGATTAATAAGCTCTTCTCGCACTTACTGATAATCGAGCTCATGAATCGTTGTATCAGAGTTTCCATTCTGATAATAAAAATTCCACTTGGAAGTGAAAGGCCACGACCTTGCGACATACTCGCCCCATAGTACCGCCTCCGCGTAAGGCCCAGCATGCGTATACGCTGATGCCCGATTGATCGCGATTACATTGTATTTATCCGCGGGCAATAACCAAGACACATTGGTGCCATAGCGAAAAAGATCATCCTGGGAGAAAACCGGATTATGATTTCCCGAAGTGTATAAATTGTAGTGTCGAACCCTGACGAAGCCACCAAAATTTTGCACACCTACGCAACAACCACTCAAATTTGCAGTTAGGAACAAACGAGGATTTTGCCCCAGCGGAGGATCAGGAAGGTCAATAAAATAGCCGGTATCAGGATCCCATGGAAGATAATATGCACTATTGGCATTTCCCGGCATAGCAGCAAGCACACCTTCCATTACATCAGCATCAAGATTGAAATTTACTATGCCGACATGGGCATTAGGGATATTGGTTGGCCTCAGATGTTTATTTCTTTGCTCAAGTATTTCTTTCAACATGATCAAATACCGTTAAATTAGCAACTATCGAAATCGAGAAGTTTTTTCTTACCGAAAACCATCACCCCACTTTTTTCTTTATTGATTTATAACGAATTCACTGCTGCCATCGACAGGTTACCCGTGCACGGCCTTATATAGGAAGAATGTGCAACACCTTAGTGGAAAAGGCATTGGGCGCGCGCCAGTTTCCGGCGACAACATCGTGACTGCGCGTAAAGCCGATGCGGGCCGCGCGCAGCGTACGCGTGCAGTCTGGACAACAAGGGCGTGAGACACCGAGGCTCAGCTCCTCCGTGTTGTCTATAACTTTTGGCAAGCAGTGATTTACGATCTGCATTTCTGCGTGGGCCTCCGCATTTGCGACTGCCGTAGTCGGGTCGATGCTGGGTCCAATGATCTTGCAAAACCGGATAGCCTGCGCACGCGCGCGGTCTTCCGAAGAACCGCTAGCACGAACATCTGCCAACTCGGTTCTCAACGCCGCGCCCAACAAAGCGATGGAGACATCCGGAAAATTGCCGAAGCCGATGTAATGGAAGCTTTTCGGGGACAGTTTTGGCACTCCCACGATATCCCGGCGCTTGAAGTTGCAGGCGATATAGAGCGTATCACCCGTGAGCGCGACGGCAGTCGTATCCATATCTATTTCAGATGGCTGCAAATCGGCGCGAATCAGCACTTCGGGCGTAGCCTGGCGCTCGCCCGTGGGCGTGCCGGGCGACGTCAGGGGTTGGCCTGGAGAATGAGATTTAATGGGCAGGGCTGCTGCGGCGCGTGCCGACTCAAGCCTATTCACTAGTGCATCCTGTCGGGCGGTAATGGCCGCGGGTTTGGGAACGCCCTTCTTGAGCTCTGCCGGGTCGTACGGCATCTGGGCCGCAATTTCAATGTGACAGGCGCTATAGAGCAGCGCCATCACCGTTTGCGCAATACGATCCTCAAAGGAAAGAGCCAACAAGTCGCTATAGGTCGTCATCACCTTTCCCCTTCATGATTTTTTAGCCAAATATATGTGCGTAAATTAGTTACAAGAGAGCGATTTTATTTAGCTGAAGCTGCCTTCTCTTTCCTTGCTCTGTGGGAATTATAATATTTTTGTTTTTTTGAGCCTGGGCTCCATCTGACGTCCAAACGTAGTCTTGCGCAAGGTCTTCTTTTTATTTATCAGAGGCCCCTGATTATTTAAATTTGCCAGATAATGCACATACCAATTTTCAGGACGATTAACCAACCAGTTATGGCAGTTATGACATGGGGTCAAATCAATATAAATATGATAATTCCCGTTATAAGCAAAAAATGCCTGACCACTGGCAACTGCTATACGAATGGCGGTTTGCTCGGCATGCTCCTCAAGTAACGAGCTCGAAAAAGGCCGCGTTGGTGCGATATTCAAATGGATTGCATTAAAACTCGGATCAAGCCCTTGATAGAGACGGGACGATCCAAACAATACGGAAAAATTCAAAACACCAATGTTTACATGCTCATATGGCCCACCGATCTGAATGGCTACTGCGGCATTACAAGAGTTATAACTAAGGCCGAGACCTATTTGCCCCAGAGTCTGTATGGAATGCATCAAGGATCTTGTGCAGAGCGCACTTCCGATTTGTTCTTCCACAGTCGCTGGAGCAAATAAGTTGACCATTTGCATCGCCACTATTGTCATACCCGACTCCGATAGGCTTATTCACTAACCCGCCATCTAGCGGTGTCTAAAACCAACGAAAGGCTACGTGAAGCCTCCCATCATCTTTCGCATCAGCGGTCCTTGCCCGGAGCTATCGATCTTACAAAGTTGCTCAATATATGGCTCGTAAGCGCTGTTATTTAGTGTAAGTAGATAATTAATCAGCACCGTCGCGGCTGCCAGCACACAGTTAAACGTGTCGCTTGCATTCCCGCCACGCAATGAATAGGTGTCGATTTGCGGAGCACTTAGTCGAAACCAATTTGAGAATTGTGTGGCTTCGGCTTGGCTCGTGGGTATTTCAAAACCGATGCACGTAGGGTCGCAGGTCATATGAATATCATCCTGCCAAGTACCCGCACCGCCATTACCTAAAAAGGCCCCGACGTAGCCCTGAACTTTAGGGACGAACCCTCGAGCGAAATTTACTTGTCCGCTTACCCGTGAAACGACAGCGGTATGCCCGGTGAATTGCTCGAGCAAGGGAAATCGGCTCCAACGACTAGCGCCTAATCCTAAAGGATTATCGGGTTGATTAATAAATTTCGTATTGGGTTGGTGGTTCCACCAGCCTTGATGCTTTGATATGGCAATAATACCTACGCTATGGTCATTATTGTTATTTGTATTACGTTCATAGGCCATACAAAAATCCTAACAATAAAATAATTGGACAAATTTTCTCTAAGCTAAAAACATGTATTCTCTACCCATAAAAACCGCGCTGCATTGTCAACGCCTTTCTATTTAAAACTTATTTAATCAGGCGTTTTTTACCGCCTGGCACCATGAACTGCTCAAAGCGAAATACTTAGCACTTTGTGATTATGGTTGCCAACTTCAGTCATATCTTTTTCTATATTTAATAAATTATTTATTTCTATATTTCGGATAACTAATTTTTTATTCCAACACCCACTCCGCCAACTTCCCCGCCACTTCGGTCATCAACACATTTTCGATATCCCGCACCCCCGCCGAGCTGCATTTGGCCAGTACCGCCTGGACGATGCCGGGGTCGAAGTCGAAGTGTTTGCCGGTGGCGGCTTTGTAGCGGGCGCGGAGTTTGTTGAGTTTGGCCTTGACGATATTTTCCAGAGTGGCGTCGTCGAGGTTGCGGTAGGGCACCGTGGTCATGCGCGCGAGGAAGGCCGGGCGGAAGTTGCGCAGCAGTTCCTGGCGCAGCTGGCTGTTGAACAGCTCGCCGGCGAGCTGTTCGGCCGGGGTGTCGAGGATCAGTTCGGCGCCGACGTTGCTGGTGGCGAGCATCACGGTGTTTTTGAAGTCCACCACCAGGCCGGTGCCGTCTTCCATCACGCCTTTGTCGAAGACGTTGTAGAACGCCTCCAGCACATCGGGGTGGGCTTTTTCGATTTCGTCGAGCAGCACCACCGAATAGGGCCTGCGCCGTACCGCTTCGGTGAGCACGCCGCCGCTGCCGTAGCCGACGTAGCCGGGCGGTGCGCCTTTGAGCTGGCTGACGGTGTGGGCTTCCTGGTATTCGGAGAGGTTGATGCTGATCAGGTTGCGCTCGCCGCCGTACAGCGCGTCGGCCAGGGCGTAGGCGGTTTCGGTCTTGCCGACGCCGGTGGGGCCGACCAGGAGGAATACGCCGACCGGTTTGGCCGGATCGGTGAGGCCGGCGCGATAGGCCTGGATGCGCTGGGCGATGGTGCCGAGCGCGGCGTCCTGGCCCATCACCCGCTGGCCCATGCGCTGGCCCAGGGTGCGCACGGCATGGGCTTCGTCGGCGAGCATTTTACCGACGGGAATGCCGGTCCAGCCGGCGATCACCGCGGCGACTATTTTCGAGTCGACCTGTTCGGGCACCAGCGGGTCGTCCTGGCGGATCGCTTCCAGGCCGTGTTCAAGACGCGCCAGCTCGGCGGCCAGTTGATCGATGCGGCTGTCCAGATCCTTGGCCGGCTTGGCGGCGTCGGCGCTTTCGCTCAGCGCCAGCAACTCGCGACGGGTCTGCAACAGTTCGCGCACCGCCTCACGCTCTTCGCCCCAGCGCGTTTCCAGCTCGCGGATGCTCTGGGCGTTGCCGAGGGTTTCGCTGTCCAATTCGCCGATCCGCGGGCCGTGGTCGAGGCCGGTAGCCTGTTCGCGCTTGAGCCGGTCGAGTTCATCCTGCACCGCGACCTGGCGGTGGCGCAGGCTTTCCAGTTGCGGCGGCACATCGTGCTGGGCCAGGGCGACGCGAGCGCAGGCGGTGTCCAGGATGCTGATGGCCTTGTCCGGCAATTGGCGACCGGAAATATAGCGATGGGAAAGTTTCACCGCATCGTGAATCGCCGCATCCAGTACCTGCACGCCGTGGTGCTGCTCCAGCTTGCTGGCAACGCCGCGCAGCATCTCGACGGCGGTGGCTTCGTCCGGCTCTTCCACCTGCACCAGCTGGAAGCGCCGGGTCAGCGCCGGGTCTTTCTCGAAGTACTTCTTGTATTCCAGCCAGGTGGTCGCGGCGACAGTGCGCAGCTCGCCGCGGGCCAGGGCCGGCTTGAGCAGGTTGGCGGCGTCGCTGCCGCCCTCGGCGCCGCCGGCACCGATCAGGGTATGGGCTTCGTCGATAAACAGGATGATCGGCTTATCGGCACTGCGCACGCCGTCGATCACGCCCTTGAGCCGCTGTTCGAATTCGCCTTTGACCCCGGCGCCGGCTTGCAGCAGGCCGAGATCGAGCACCCGCACCGCAACATCCTTGAGCGGCGGCGGCACGTCGCCGGCGGCGATGCGCAGCGCCAGGCCCTCGACCACCGCGGTCTTGCCGACGCCGGGAGCGCCGACCAGGATCGGGTTGTTCTGCCGGCGGCGCAGGAGGATGTCGATGGTCTGGCGGATCTCGCCGTCGCGCCCGACTATGGGGTCGATGCGACCGTTGCGCGCGTCCTCGGTGAGGTCCTGGGTGAACTGATCGAGCAGCGACGGCTCGCTGCCGGTCGTGGCGCCTTTGGCGGATTTGCCGGCCGTCGCGACACCGCTCTCGCGGGACGGCGCGGTCCATTCCTGCAGGTTGCCGCGCAACGCCTCGCGGGGGATGCGCAACAGCGAGGAAGCGCTATTGAGCAACAGCGCGCGGCGCTCGTCGCGGTCGAGCACGGCCAGCAGCAACATGCCCGAGCGCACGCTCTCAAGGCGTTGCACGCTGGCTTGCAGCACGGCGTCTTCGAGCACCGCCACGGTCTGATTGGAGAAAGCCGGGGTGCGGGTGCAACCACCCTTGAACAGTTCCAGCGCCAGGTTGATTTCGGCGGCCAGGGCATCGCGCTCCAGACCGAAGCGCGGCAGCAGGCAGGCCAGGTCGCCGCCTTCGATATCCAGCAGTTCGAGCAGCAGGTGCTCGATTTCCACGTAATGATGGCCGCGCTGCATGCAGCGCTGGGCGGCGCGCTCCAGGGCGCGGCGACAATCGCCGTTAAGGCGGGTGACCAGGGTTCCGAGATCCATGTTCAGGCGCTCTCCGCGGCAATCAGGCGCATATCGATATGACGTTGCTGGTGCTTCGGCTCGCGCTCCAGCCAGCTGCTCCAGTTGGCCCGCGGCGGCGCTTGGCGATTCAGCGACAGACCGGGGGTTTCGCTGAGCAACAGGCGCAATGAGCAATCCAGATCGGGGCCGAAGTAGAACCTGGCCAGCGCCGCCAATTGGCCGTGGGCCGGGCCGTCCGGCAGGAAACTCGGGTAGCGTTTGCCGTTGAGCGGGCCGAGCACGATGCGAATCCCGGCATGTTCGTCCCACACCCGCTTGCCGGCCACCGCGCTACGGCCGAGGCTCAGGTTGCGCCCGGGACGTCCTAGGCAACTGCGGCTGGCCTCGGGAATCTCGCGCCAGGCGCCCTGAAATTGTTCGAGGCGCACGCTGACCGCGAAGTGATGGCGAACGATGGTTTCGAAGCCGGCCAGGGAACGCCGGGCGCCGGCGAACAGCGCGGCACGGGCCGTGACTAGCGCATCGGGAAATGCCTGGCGCCCTTGCAGCGGGCGCGGCAACAGACCGGTGAGGGCGCGCAACTGGTCTTGTACGGGGCTGGCCTCGGGCGGCACGAAGCCGATCGCCACCCGGTGTTTACACAGAATCCGATAGAGCAGTGAAAGCAGACGGTGCTGGAACAGGTCGAGAAATTCCGCCGGGCCATGGTCCTTGAGCCGGGCGCGTTGCTGGAGCCATTCCTGATAGGCGTAGGGCAGCGGGCCATCCGGTCCGCCGAGACCGAATACCGGTGTGCTGAGAACCGGCTGCGCCTTTTCGGGATAGTCGAGGCTGGCCACTTGGCTGGCGGCGAACAGCGGGGTCAACGGCCCGCGCAAGCGCACGGCCTCACGGCGCGGGTCGATGCCTTGGCCCAACGGCGTCGCCTGCGGTTGCGCACGTTCGAGCAGCAACAGCGCCTGCAACAACTCGAACGCCTGCGGTTCGTCGCGCAGGCGTTCGCCTACAGCGACAGCGGTTCGCCGACCTGGGGACGCCATGTCTTGATCTCCTTATCGCCGAGCAGCAGCACGGTACGCACAAAACGGTTGGTATTGGCGTAGAGCGAGAAGAAATTCGCCAGCACGCCGGAAAACAACAGCGTACTGGCCCCGGCAAAATTCTGTGGGTCTAGGCTGATGCGCACTTCCAGGCCGTTACGCCAGCCGCGCCAGGCATCGCGGCCGACGCGCTCGACGATACGCACGCTGGTGAGTCCGATCAGGCCATCGATCTGCCGCCGGGCGGCCGCTTCGTCGCGCAGGTTATGCAAGGTGAGCATTTCCTTGAGGGCCGCGAGGGCCTTTTCACCCTCCACCAGCGACAGATGATTGAGGGTCAGCTGCGATACCAGGCGCCAGCGCGAAGCACCGCCAAGGGCCGGCAGCGATTGCGCGTGGGGCGAACGCAGCAGCTTGACGCGCAGCACCGGGCCGGGCCGTTCGAAATCCAGACGGGTGCCGGCCGGCAGGGTCTCCGCCAGGTGGCGGTTGGTGCAGAGCAACTCGGCGGTGAGGCTGTAATCGGGAATGTCGACAGCGGCATTGAAATGGGTGTCGACCAGGCTCAGCAATATGTCGGTGCCATGGCGCCCGGGGTTGCGTCCGGAGATACGCCGGGCATGCCAGAACAGCCGACCTTCGCCCATGCCGTGCTGGCAGGCATAGTAGGGCGCGATCCATTGCGCACGCTGGCCGGCGCCGGCACGCAGGTTGCGGATGCTGTGGATTTCCACGCTGTTCTCGCGGTAGGCGTCGGCGATCAGCCGGTATTCGCTGCGGGTACCATCCGGGCGCAGCGGTTCCGAGGTGCGTGGGAACAGGTTGATCACCGGCGCGCAGCCAAGGACGATGTCTTCCTTGCGC
This sequence comes from uncultured Pseudomonas sp., assembly GCA_966210435.1. Lineage (GTDB taxonomy): Bacteria > Pseudomonadota > Gammaproteobacteria > Pseudomonadales > Pseudomonadaceae > Aquipseudomonas. Next base: position 154,281 of record CBIHLF010000001.1, read on the forward strand.
AGGCTGACCCGCGTAGCAGGGGTGCGATCGAACAGGATGTAGATATCCAGCCAGTCGGCGGCATCGACGGGCAGATTGAGCGGAATATCGAAGAAGGCGAATTTTTCCGGACAAGCGAAGTATTCCGCCAGTAGACGCAGGCCCGGGTGCAGGCCGTCTTCATCCGGCAGCAGGGCTTCGTCGGGGCCGAAACCGACCGGTTCCGGGCACCCGGACGCGCCGCGCGGCTGACTACCGGGCACGCCGCACAAGGTCTGCAGGGCATTCCCGCAGAGCAGGTCGTAAAGCACGGCGGCGGTCACCGGCGACCCGCCCAGGTGAATGCGCAGGGACTTGACCGGCAAGCTGCTCAAGGGCTCTTCGCCGACATTGCGCAGGCTCAGGCGCAGCGCCGCCCTGGCCAATGGCACACCGGTCAGGGCCTGGGTTTCTTCGGTATCGAGCAGCACCGCATCGGCCACTTCCAGCGGCCAGAGGGTAATGGGTGCGGTGCTGCGAAAATGAATGCTGTCGCCCGCCGTGGTGGTGACGAATAGCGGGGTATCGCGGGGCAGGGAATAGCCCTCGCTGAGGTTGCCCTTGCTCGGGTCCGGTTCGAAGCAGGCGATGGCACAGGACGGCAACGGCCGCAGCGCCAGCGGGTAGAGTTGCTCGAGCAGAGCGTCGCTGAATTCCGCATAGCCGTCGTCGAGGCGCCGCTGCAGGCGCGCGGACAACAGCGAAAAACTTTCCAGCAGGCGCTCGACATGCGGGTCCGGGCATTCGCCAGCGGACAGTTCGAGGCGGCTGGCAATCTTCGGGTAGCGCTCGGCGAAACCGGCGCCGGCCTGGCGCAACCAGGTCAGTTCACGCTGGTAGTAATCCAGCAGTTGTTCGTCAATCGAATCGCTCATGCACCACTCCGTCGGCCATATCCATCACAAAGGCCACCGGCCAGATCTCGCTGCCGCCACTGCGCAAATGCCCGACGATGCGCACGCGCAGGGCATGGCGACTACCAGCCAAGGGTTGCACGTCCACCTCGGCGAGCTGCAACCGCGGTTCGAAATGAACGATTGCCAAGCGGATTTCCCGCGCCAACTTGAGGCGGTCTTCGCTGCGGTCGGCGTACAGACCGCTCCAATCGACGATGCCGTAATCGATCACGGTCATTTGTTTGAGCCGCGACCGCGACGCGCGTCGGGTATTGAGCAGGCGCAACAGTTCCTCGCGCACCGACTCGCTCAGCGCCTGACGATCGAACTCCTTGGCCGGAGCGAGCCCGGCCTCGTCGCTCGAGGCCAGGCGTTCGAACAGCGGCGCCCGGCGGCGTTGCCGGAACGCAGCCACCGCTTACTTGACGACCTTGTTGGCCGCCAGGTCCCAGGTGGAGGCGGCTGTGCCTTCCTTGGTGCCGTCGTCTTTCTGCGCGGTCAGCTCCCATTTGATTTTGGTGAAGTTCATCGACAGGGTTTCCACCGGCTTGCCGCCGGTACCACCACTGACGCTGACATTGGAGAACACCACGTTGGACAGGGTGTAGACGATGAACGGCAAAATCTGCCCGCTGCCTTCGGCGGCGTTGCGGCCGATGGTGATCTTGACCTCGGCAATCGGTTTGCCGGCGCAGCAGTATTCGTTGAGGGTCGGGGTCGAGGTATCGATGAACTTGGTAACGGTGAACTCACCGATATGGGGACGGCCGGAGGTACGCTCCGAGTTGCTGACGTCGTTGGTCACCTGCATGGCGACGTTATGGCTGTAGGACATCAATTCGATTTTGTCGGTGTAGCCTTCGAGCAAGCTGTCGCCTTTAATATCGGCGCCAAGGTCGAGAATAATCGCATCCATCGCGTGCAGCTCCTGAATCTATAGGAATGAAAACGGGAAAAAACCGCCGGCCAAGGGCCGGCGGGAAACATCAGGCAGCCGGTGGCGGCAGGCTCGCGACCAGACGGATCGATGCGGTCAACTCCTCGAGTTGGAAGTGCGGCCGCAGGAACACGGTCGCACGATAAGCCCCGGGTTTTCCGGCTACTTCGGTGACATCGACCCGCGCTTCGCGTAGCGGGTACTGCGCCTTGATTTCCTGCGGCGCATTGTCGTTGATCAGCACGTAGTCGGCGATCCAGTTGTTGAGGTAGGTCTGCACGTTGTCGCGAGTCATGAAGCTGCCGATCTTGTCGCGCATGATCACCTTGAGGTAATGAGCGAAACGCGATGCCGCCAGCACGTACGGCAACATCGCCGAGATGCGTGCGTTGGAGTTGGCTTCGGCGGTGTTGTAGGTCTTCGCCAGGTTGGTGGTCTGGCCGCCGAAGAATACCGCCAGGTCGCTGTTCTTCTTGTGGCACAGGGAGATGAAGCCCAGGCCGTCGAGCTCCTTCTCGCGGCGGTCGGTGATCGCCACCTCGGTCGGACACTTGAGCGCCAGGTCACCGGAGCTGGTGGTGAAGGTATGCGCCGGCAGCCCTTCGACCGCGCCGCCACCCTCGACGCCGCGGATCGCCGCACACCAGCCGTATTTGGCGAAGGCGTCGGTGATGCGCTGGGTCATCGCCCAGGCGGCATTGCCCCACAGGTATTTGCTGTGGTCGGTGCCGTTGACATCCTCCACATAGTTCATGCCTTCAACCGGCAGGGTGTCGGGGCCGTAAGGCAGGCGCAGCAACACGTGCGGCAGTACCAGCGACACGTAGCGCGAGTCCTCACTGGCACGGAACGAGCGCCACTTGATCAATTCCAGGCTTTCGAAGATCTTCGCCAAATCGCGCGGCACGGCCAGTTCGGTGAAGCTGTTCATGTCGAACAGGCGTGGGCTGGCGGCGGCAATGAATGGCGCATGGGCGGCGGCGGCGACGTTGGACAGCTTCTCCAGCAGGGCGATGTCCTGCGGGTGACGACCGAACTCGTAATCGCCCATCAGCACGCTGAACGGGTGACCACCGAAGGTGCCGTAATCTTCTTCGTAAACCTTCTTGAACAGCACGCTCTGGTCGAATTCGACGGCTTTTTCCAGGTCGTTCAGCAGGTCCTTCTGCGTCGCGTTGAACAGGCGCAGTTTCAGCCGGGTGCTGGTTTCGGTGTTCATCACCAGGAAGTGCAAACCACGCCAGGTGGCCTCCAGCTTCTTCACTTCGGGGTGGTGGAGAATTTCGTTGAGCTGGCTGCTGATCAGTTGATCGATCTGGTCGATGCGATCGTTGATCATCGCCACGGTGTCCTTGTCGACCACCATGCCTTCATCGAGTACCTGGGTGGCGAACTCGGCCAACATGTCGCGGGCATACGCCTGCTGACTGTCGTCGTGGGCCATGCGGCCTTCTGCGACGATGCGATCGAGGAGGGAAAGATTGGCAGACGTCGTCGTGCCTTGGGTGCCGGATTCTGTTTCGGCCATGGCAAATTACTCCGTTTTTATAATCGAGACGATCAGGCTTGAGGTTCTTCAGGCTGCTCGGAAGCGTCGGCGGCAGGTGCCTCGCCGGCGGTATCTTCGGGGCGCGCCGCTTTGATTTCCTGCAGGCCCTCGGTGTTGGCCACCACTTCCTGCAACAGCTTGTCCAGATCGTCGTTGCCGTCGAGCTTGGTGAGCAGATCGCGCAAGCGCTGACGGGCCTCGAACAGACGGCGTAGCGGGGTCACTTGCTTAACCAGATTGACCGGGTCGAAGTCATCGAAATGAGAGAAATTCAGCGCCACATTGAGCTTGCTGCCGTCGCCAGTGATGCTGTTGTCGACTTGTACCGCCAGGCGTGGCGCCGTTGCGGCGAGCACGTCATTGAAGTTGTCGCGGTCGATTTCGATAAAACGTCGCTCGCTCATCTTCGGTAGCGGGGTCTCGGGTTTACCGGACAGATCGGCGAGGATGCCAACTACTAGCGGTAATTCCTTCTTCTCGATCGCGTCGCCGATTTCTACGTCGTAGGTAATCTGCACACGCGGTGGACGTACTCGGTCGAGTTTGTGTTGAGTGCTTTCAGCCATGATCCTGCCCTTGTCCAAACATTGAGCTAGTGCGCAATGTCTAGGTTTCCCTCCCCATCGCGCTCCTTGTAAACCGCCAGTCATGTTAACCTGCCATCACGTTAACCTAACAGTAGCGATCAATTTTTCCATTCGCCTGTCGGCGAACTACCCAAGACGCTAGAACAGGTCTATAAAAAAGCAAATTCCTCGAATAACGGATTCCCATGAGACTCGGACGGTTCGCCTGTACAGCCGTGCTGTTGGGCTTGTTCACCCTGCTGACTGCCTGCTCGTATTTCTCCTCGCAACCCTCGGTCGAATTGCGTTCGCTCACCCTGGACATGGCACCCAAGGCCAACAACGATACGCCGCTGGCCGTGGACTTCGTCGCAGTGCAGGATCCGGAGCTGTTCAAGCTGCTGTTGTCGATTCCGGCCAAGCAATGGTTCGAGCAACGCGAACAGTTTCGCCGCGACTACCTCAAGGCCATCGATGTGTGGAGTCTGGAGCTGGTCCCCGGGCAATTTCTCGAGTCGCGCGAAATTCCCATGGCGGGCAATCCCGCAGTTGGACTTTTGGTATATGCCGGCTATAACAATCCCGGTACGCACAGACTGCGTTTAGATCAGCAGAAGACGGTCTGGCTACGTTTCGAAAACAAGAACATGCGGTTGCTCGGAGACGCCTCTCACGATTGAGTAGCGCACGGACACGCGGGCGGGGACGCGACGCTACCTGCAGTACCAAAATGGACGTCGGAGGGGGCGTGGCATGAGTGGCATACCGGATGCGATCTGCTGGCATGAGGGCATGCACCTTCTGCCCCAGCATTTCCAATTGCAGGGCCTGCGGGCCGAAGCCCTGGCCTCGCGCCAGGCTGCGGCGGCACAGCCGTGGTTCTGGGGCGTCGACTCGCTGGAAGTCGATGAAGCCGCGCTGAGCAGCGGCAAGGTTCGCATCACCGCACTCGATGCAATTCTTCCAGACGGCCTCCCAGTCGGCTTCGATGCCGCCAGCCGGCGGGGGCTGGAGCTGGATGTGATCGAAGCCATCGACGCCTCGCCACAACACATGACCACCGTCTACCTGGCCATCGCACCGCTGTATCGGGCCGGGCAACTGGCGCCGCTGAGCGGACGCTTTCAGTCCGTGGACAGCGAGCCGGTACCGGATCTGGCCAGCGGCCAGTTTCCAGAGCCGATCAATGTCTGGCGCGCCGATCTGCATCTGGTCTGCGAAAGCAACAAGGCCGATTCGGTTTGCCTACCGCTGCTGCGTATCGGCAAGCAGGGTGGCGGCTACGCGCGCATCCCTTATGTCGCACCGACTGCGCGGGTGCTACCGGAATCAATGCTGGGGCAGAAAATCGCCGCGCTGTGCGCACGCACCCGGGAAAAATGCGTGTTTCTCGCCGGCCGTCTGCGCCAGGCGCAACAGGCCGGCAACGCCGGGGACAGTCAGGAAATCAGGCGTCTGCTCGCCGCCCTGTGGGCTCGCCTGCCGGAAGTCGAAGCCGCGCTGGGTAACCGCGTGACATCGCCTGCCGTGCTGCACCAGCTGCTGACCGGCATGGCCGGCTCTGTCGTCACGCTCAATCCGCTGGCCGGCATTCCGTCCTTCGACCCCCTGGTCTACGAGGAATTGCTGGCCGGCTACACGCAGGTACTGGATTGGTTGAACGCCACCCTGGATCTGGTGCGTGCCGGCTACCGGACCCTGCCGTTCTCTCGCGACAAGCATGGTTTCTGGATAGATTTGCCGGCCCGCGAACAGCCATGGCAACGTCTGGTGATTGGCCTGCGCATGCCCGCCGGGGTCGGCGAAAGCGCAGCCGGGCAGTGGATGGATAGCGCCATAGTCGCGTCGGAAAAACACATCGTCACGCTCGCCCGGCAGCGCATGCACGGCATGCCGCAACAACCGCTGAGCCGCAGCGAACAGATCGCCTACAGCGTGAGCGAGGACACCCGGCTGTTCGGCCTGCATGGCGCGCGGGAATGGTTCGACCCCAGCCAGCGCTTGCGCATCCTGGTACCTGGTGGCGGTACCGGGGTCGAACCCTGGGAAGTCCTGCTCTTCGTTCCCGACGCCAACGGCAGCGCCGGCGAGTGAGGGTGACGCATGTCAGATAGCTTATCGCGCCTGCGCACCGGTTCGATGAATCAGGCCCCGTTGAGTGCAGCATTCGGCAAGTCCTGGGCGCACTGGCTGGATATCTGGCCGAGCCTGGCCAATTCCACCGAGGGTGCCGAGCACGCGGTCGCCCAGGCCGCGACCGAAGCCAATCGACTGACCCGCCGGCTGTGGCGCGATGCCTATGCCGCCGTGGGCGATGCGCCGGGTGGCCAGGCCAAGGCGATGGTCTATGCCTTCGTCGGTCTGCTCGACGAGACCCTGCTGTTCAGTCCCTGGCCGGGCCGCCAGCAATGGCAGGAGCAGCCGCTGGAGTCGCGCCTGTTCAACAGCCGTGCAGCGGGCGAACGGATTCCGCGGGCGATCAACAAATTGCTCGGCGAATCGGATCCGGCCACCCGCGACTTGGCCAACGTCTATCTGCAATGCCTGAATCTGGGTTTTCAAGGTCGCCTGCGTGGCGCCCGCGGCCAGGCGCTGCATGAGAAGTGGCGATATGCGCTGTTCGCCTTCGCCTGGCAGCGTGATGCCTCGGCCGAGTTGGTCGGGCCGATGCTCGAGCAACCTGCGGCAATACCGCCGAGCCGGCTGCCGGTACGCCGCCTGCTGCCCGACGGTTTGCGCCTGAGCCTGTTCATCGGTCTGGGCCTGGTGCTGATTCTCGCAGTCGGCCACCTGTTCTGGCGCGATATCGCCAGCCGCCTGGAACACGCGCTCGATCAAGCCGATATTCCCAGGGAGCAGCGGCGATGAGTGGACTGGAGATAGTCCTGCTGGTATTCGGCATTCTGCTGCTTCTGCTCCTGCTTGGCGCGCTGGCCTGGTGGCTGCGCGGGCGTATCGACGGCGCCGCGCGCAGTTGTTATTTCGCCGTGCAGCAGATGGAGCGCGACCTCGGCGTCAGCGACCGCTACCAGACGCCGTGGGTCATGCTGCTCGGCGACGAACAGCAGACCCGCGAACTGTGCACCGGCTGGCGCCTGTCCAGCTCGGGCAAGTCCGGCTGGTTCGGCCGCTGGTGGTATGACAGCGATGCCGCGGTGCTGGCCGTCCCGGGGGCCATGTTCAATCACGGCGAAGGGGCTTTGGTGCAGATCGCCGCCTGGTGGCGGTTGCTGCGCATGCTGGTGATGATGCGCGCTGGTCGGCCGCTCGATGCGGTGATCTGGACGGTGTCGGCCGAACAGCTTTGGGCACCCGACCAGGCCGCCGCAGCCGGCATGGCAGCGCGGCGCAAGTTCAACGAACTGCTGCAGCGCCTGGGCCTGAGCGTGCCGGTCTACCTGCTGGTGACCGGGCTGGAAAGCGTACCGGGTATAAAAGAGTTGGCCGACGCACTGCCCAACGATGCCCGTGAACGGATCCTCGGCTGGTCCTCGCCATTCACCCCGGGCACCGCCTGGCATCCGGAATGGAGCGAGATCGCGATCGATCAACTGGTGCGGGTGCTGTCCGAAGAGATCACCGAACTGGGGGTCTTGTCCGGCAAAACCGAAGAAGCGCTGTACTTGCTACCGCGCCAGTTCGAAGCCATTCGCAGCAACCTGCAAACCCTATGCGATCCGGTCTTTCAAGGCAGCGCCCTGGGCGAGGCCGCGCAATTGCGCGGCATTTACTTCTGTGCGGCGATACCGGTACCCGGCTTCGATACCGACCCGCTGACAGAAGTCGAAGAGCTGCCGCGCGAACCGCTGTTCGTCGGCCGTCTGCTGCGCCAGCGGGTGCTGGCCGAACAAGGCCTGACCCAGCCGGTGCCACGCATTCTCTACTTGCGGCGCCGCTGGCAACGCGTGGTGGGAATCAGCGCGGCGGTGTTTGGCCTGTTCTGGCTGGTGGGCATGCTCTGGCTCTGGCAGGTCGAAAGTCAGGACGCCGATGCCCTGGCAGGCTTGCTGCAGGAAATCCCAAGCGATTATCGCCCCGGTCTGCTTAACGATGCGGGCGCCCGCAAGAGTATCGGCGCATTCTGGAAGGTGCTCGATGAAGCGCCGCGCTGGCGTTATACCTCGGTGCTGTTGCCCAGTTCGCTGTTCTCTGAGCTAGACCCGCAATTGCGCCAACACATGCGCACGCTTGCCAGCCAACGCCTCTACCAGCCGCTGCGCGGGGCGCTGCAACGCAACATCGAGATCATCAGCTCGCCGCGTACGGATGGCCAACGCCACCGTAGCGGCGAAGCCGAATCGCCGGAAACCTGGTCGAGCTATGTGCGCTCCCGACAGTTGCTCGATCAGGCGATCGCCCTGGAGAAGCAGAGTGCGCTCTTCAACCTGATGCTCGACGGCAGCAAGAGCCCGCTCGACGATGCCGCTGCGCTGTCCGGCGAGCTGCTCGACCTCGACCTCAAGGCCGAAGCCCTGCCGCTGCACAGCCGTTACAACTGGTTATTGGCCCGCGTCAGCAAGGGCCTCGCCAGCCCGATAGAACTCCTGCCGGTTCGCCAGGCAACGGGTAAACAGTTCGCTTTGCAAATGCAAATGTGGCTCGATCGCCTGTTCGCCGACGAAAGCTTCAGCAGTACCGCCGGGCAAGTCAGACGCCATCTGCAGTACCTGCAGAACGGCCAGCGCAATTCGATTTTCGATCTGGAAGAACTGAGCCTGAACATCGCCCAGTTGCGCCGCATGGTCGATGCCACCAACACCGCATGGAGCAGCAGTTCAGGACAGGATCTGGCACCCGGCTATTCGGCGATGCTCGACGAGGCCCGGCAGAGCAGCCTGATCGGCTCGGCGGTCGTCGACCAGATCCAGAGCCACGCCAGCTACCTGCAACAGGTATTCCGCGACCAGTGGCTCAGCGAGGACGACCCGCAAAACAGCGTCCTACGCCAGCAAAGTGGCGGCAACATTGAGCTGCAACCCAGTGTGGTCAAGCTGGATACCGCAATCGACATGTTGCTGCGCCAGGATTTCGCCGCCGCCGCATTGGCAAGCACCGACGCGGGCTTCCACGGCGAAGCCCTGCAAGGCATCGACGATGACAGCCTGCAAAGCGCCCAGCGTTATATCGCCAGCTACCGCAGCTACCTCGAACAAGGCGTGGCCAAAGTCCCTTACGCGTATCGCAACGCACTGACCAGCAGCGCTCAAGCGAGCACCGCCACCACGCTCTGGCGGCTGTTCAGCTCGCCCAAACCGAACGCGGCAATCAGCCTGAATGGCAATCGTGCATTCAATGTGTCGGCGCAGGATGCCACCGACGTAGCAGCGGCACTGCAGACCCTCGGCCATGCGGATATGGCCAACGCCGTGATGCAAGAACTCAATCGCCGTGCCCTGCTGGACCTCGCCAGAGCCAACGACGAGCTGCAAGCACTGGCCCTGTACCAGCCGCTGCATGGCGATTTCGTCTGGTGGGATGGCAGCCAGAATCCGGGGCTGCGCGCTTACCGTTCGGCCACTGCGCAGGACATGCAGCAGTACCTCGCCGCACAAGCCAATCTGGTCGCCGACCTGCACAGCCGTGTGGCGCCCGCGCTCGACTGGCTGCAAGCGCATCGCACCAGCCTGGTCTCCGGCAATATCGAACAACTGCAACGCTGGGAGGCGATAGCGGCGGAGCTGAAAAAATACGCCGAACAGAACCCCAACAGCGCGCCGGCTCTATTCGAACGCTTCGCCAATAACCTCAACAGTATGGAGCTGGGCAATTGCCGCACCGTGCTCAGCGAAGCCGAGTTGCCCAAAGGCATGGACGAGTTCTCGCAAAAGGCACGCGAGGTCGCCAACCTGGCCGCGCAACGCTGCGCCTATCTACAGGAACAGACCGCAGCCGCCGCCTGGAACCGCCTGTCGAACTACTTCTCGTATTATCTGGCCGGCAGATTCCCCTTCTCGTTCAACGTCGGCGCTCCGGACGCCGATCCCGACCGTGTGCGCCTGTTCCTGCAGTTGCTCGACGACAACCTGGCCCAGGCACAAGCCGGCTTGGCGCAAAGCGCATCACCGGATGCCCTGGCCGCCGTGGACTTCCTGAGCAACCTGCAGAAGGCAAGAGTCTGGCTGGACCCGCTGTTCCAGCGCGATCAGGACGGGATCAAGGGTATCGACCTGGATGTACGCTGGCGTACCGACCGCGAAGCCGAACTCGGTGCCGATCAGGTAATCGAGTGGTCGATGCAGGCGGACAGCCAGACGATCCGCTATCCCGGCGACGACAATCACCGCATGCGCTGGATGCTCGGCCAACCGGTCAAGTTGTTGCTGCGCTGGGCGAAGAATGCCGCGCAGAAACCGGCGGACGATCCGCTGCAGCCATCTCTGGCGGTGTTTGACTACGAAGCCGGATGGGAATACCAGGGGCCTTGGGCCTTGCTGCGCCTGTTGCGCACGCATGTCGCCTTCGAGCGTCTGGCGACCATCGACTACAGCGAGACGCCACTGGCCTTCCGCCTGCCGGTCTATGCGCCTTACAGCCCCGATAATCATGCCTTGATGTTTATCCGCGTGGCCCTGATGAACGCCAGCGGCAAAATGCCCCTGGCTATAGCCCCGCTGCCGGTCAAGGCACCGGCATCGCCATTCTCGAGTTCATCGGGCGGCGCCCTGGCCACCTCACCGACCGATGCCTGGCCAGTGGCGCTAGGCAACCAACCGGACACCCCTTAGGAGTCAGCACCACCGATGGACGTCGCCCTTCAAGCCGCTGGATTACTGGAGCCGATCGCCGGCCCGCACCCCTGTGGCAGCAATATCCGCCATCAACCGGAATACGACGCCCTGCGCGAAGCCCGCCGCGAAGACGATGAAAGTCTGCCCACCGGCGTTTGGCAAGCCGACCTCAAGCGCGCCGACTGGGTCGCCGTGGAACGCCAGGCCAGCGAGGTGCTCAGCCGCAAGAGCAAGGACATGATGGTCGCCGCCTGGCTCGGCGAAGCCTGGCTGCACCGCCACGGTTTCGCCGGATTGGCGGCGGGGCTGAATCTGCTGGCCAACCTCTGCGAACGCTTCGCCGACGAATTGCATCCGCAACCGGAGGACGGCGACCTGTCCTGGCGCTCCAGCCCGCTCGAGTGGTTGATCCGTCGCTACAGCGAAGTGTTGCTACTGCGTGTGCCGCTGCTCGGCGAAGTGGGCCAGGAATTCGCCAAATACAGCTTCGCCGACTGGCAGCAACTGCAACGCAAACTGCTGACCGGCGGCGACAGCAAGAACGCCAAAGCGGAACGCGAAGCCGCGCAATCGACTCAGCGGCAGTTGAACGACACCCTGCGCATGCTGCCCGGTGTGCAATTTCGCCAGAACATCCTCTGGCTCACGGAAAGCCGCACGGCCCTGGCCCGGTTGGAAGCCTGGAGCGATACCCAGCTGGCCTTCGACTCGCCCTCGTTCACCCCGTTGCGTCAGACCATCGAGCAGTTGACCACGCTCATGCAGGAGTTTCTCGCCATGCATCCCGCCACCCCACCCCAGCCGGTAGTCGACGAAACACCGTTTTTCACCGAGGAGGCGCCGCCCGCGGTGCCCATGGGACGCGCGCCGACCAGCCGCGACGAAGCCTATCGGCAACTGGCACTGGTCGCCGAATACCTGGCCAAGACCGAGCCGCACAGCCCAGTGCCCTACCTGATCAACCGCGCCGTCGAGTGGGGGCAGAAGCCACTGCGCGACCTGCTCGCGGAACTGATCAACGCCGATCCGGAATCGCGGCGACTGTGGACCTTGCTTGGGGTGTTGCCGTAGCACCTCCTCAGCGACGCAGGTGACGGCGCACCAGGAACAATGCATCGTCCAGCGCGGGCACGCCCGCCAGCGTTACCAGCAAGGCTGCCAGCGGTAACGTGGACATATACCCCAGGTGCTTGAAACCAAAGGCTCCCACTACGCCGCCGAGAAAGAAGTACAGCAACAGCAACGCCAGCAACCCAAGCCGCGCCCGGTCAGCGATAACCCTTCCGGCGCGGTTGCCCGAACCGCCATTCCAATAAGCCAGCTTGCCCAGTTCGATACCCAGATCGGTGACGATACCGGTGACATGGGTAGTGCGTATTTCCGCGCTGGAGAGCTTGGTGATCAGCGCGTTCTGCAAGCCCATGATGAAACATAGCAACAGCACCGTAAGCGGAACGAAGATGCCGGTGATCTGCGCCAACGCGGCGCCGAGCAAGCCGAAACACAGCAGCAATAGCGCCTCCAGCAGCAACGGCTGGGCATATTCGCTGTGCAGGCCGTGACGCCTGGAATAATTGATCATTATCGTCGAACAGGCCGCCCCCAACAGAAAGGACAACAGGCCGCCAGCTCCGCTGAGCACCAGCTCGAATGCACCCAGGGCAATATTGTCCGCCATCGCCGAAACGATGCCGGTCATATGCGAGGTGTATTGCTGCACCGCGAGAAAACCGCCCGCGTTGATCGCCCCGGCAACAAAGGCCAGGGCATAACCAAGGTGTCGATTAGCGGTCGCGGTGCGTTTGCGGCCGGTCAGACGTCGCGCATAGTGGATGGGCATGGGGCACCTGATCGCTGAAATGGGCCGAATTCAGATTTGAAACTCGACACGCTTGATGCCCAACTGGCGTAGTTCTTCGATCAAACCGTTAAGGTCGCCGAACGACTCCACCTGCTCCTGCTCATCGACCAGAAAGTAACTGGTGCCTGCGCCTTTCTTGAACAGCACTATCCATTCCCGGGTATTCGCCGGGTTAACGATCACATGGGTATCGAAGAGCAGGCCTTCGGCCTGCTTGTTCCTGATGTCTTCACGACGCATGACTGCACCTCGCTGGGCAGAAAATCTGACTGCTACCGCCTCACTCCACCGTTACGCTTTTCGCCAGGTTCCGCGGCTGGTCGACGTCGGTGCCCTTGAGCACGGCGACGTAGTAGGAAAGCAGCTGCAGCGGGATGGTGTAGAGAATCGGCGCCAGGGCATCGTGGACATGCGGCATGTTCACCACGTGGGTGCCCTCGCCATTGCTCATGCCGGCCTGTTGGTCGGCGAACACCACCAGTTCTCCGCCGCGGGCGCGCACTTCCTGCAGGTTGGACTTGAGCTTTTCCAGCAGTTCGTTGTTCGGCGCCACCGTGACCACCGGCATATCGCTGTCGACCAATGCCAGCGGCCCGTGCTTGAGCTCGCCGGCCGGGTAAGCTTCGGCGTGGATATAGGAGATCTCCTTGAGCTTGAGCGCGCCTTCCATCGCCACCGGGTACTGGGTGCCGCGGCCGAGGAACAGGGCATGGTGTTTTTCGGCGAACAGTTCGGAGATTTTCTCCACCACCTTGTCCATCGCCAGGGCTTCCCCGAGGCGGGTCGGCAGGCGGCGCAGCTCGTCGACCAACTCGGCTTCCAGCTGTTTGTCCAGGGTGCCGCGGACCTGACCGAGGGACAGGGTCAGCAGCATCAGCGCGACCAGTTGAGTGGTGAACGCCTTGGTCGAGGCCACGCCTATTTCCGGACCGGCCAGGGTCAACAGACACAGGTCGGACTCGCGCACCAGGGAGCTGATGCCGACGTTGCAGATCGCCAGGCTGGCCAGATAACCCAGCGCTTTACCGTTGCGCAGGGCCGCCAGGGTATCGGCGGTTTCGCCGGACTGGGAAATGCTGACGAACAGGGTATCGGGCTGCACCACCACCTTGCGGTAGCGGAACTCGCTGGCCACTTCGATCTGGCAGGGAATCCCGGCCAATTCCTCGAGCCAGTAACGGGCGACCATGCCGGCATGGTAGCTGGTGCCGCAGGCGACGATCTGCACGTTCTTCACCTTGGCGAACAGCTCGGCGGCTTGCGGGCCGAATGCTTGTACCAGCACATGGTCGCTGCCAAGACGACCTTCGAGAGTGCGTTGCACGACCTTGGGTTGCTCGAAGATTTCCTTGAGCATGAAGTGGCGGAACGCGCCCTTGTCGGCGGCCTCGGCACCTTCGTGGTACTGCACGCTTTCGCGCTCGACCGGCTGGCCGTCGACATCCCAGATCAGCACGCTGTCACGGCGGATCTCGGCGATATCGCCTTCTTCCAGATACATGAAACGATCGGTGACCTGGCGCAGGGCCAGTTGGTCGGACGCCAGGAAGTTCTCGCCCAGCCCCAGGCCGATTACCAATGGGCTGCCGCTGCGGGCGGCGAGCAGGCGGTCCGGTTGTTTCGCGCTGATTACCGCCAGGCCGTAGGCGCCATGCAACTCCGCGACCGCGGCTTTCAATGCGTCGGCTAGATCGCCCTGGCTCTGCAATTTGTGTTCGAGCAGGTGGACGATGACTTCGGTGTCGGTATCCGAGCTGAAAACATACCCCAGCGCCCGCAAGCGCTCGCGCAATGCGTCGTGGTTTTCGATGATGCCGTTGTGCACCACAGCCAACGCCTCGCCCGAGAAATGCGGGTGGGCGTTGCGCTCGCTCGGCGCGCCATGGGTGGCCCAGCGGGTGTGGGCGATGCCCAGGCGGCCGGCCAGAGGTTCGAGGGCCAGCGCATTCTGCAGCTCGGCGACCTTGCCGACGCGGCGGCTGCGTTGCAGCACGCCCTGATCACTCAGCAACGCCACTCCGGCGCTGTCATAGCCGCGGTATTCCAGGCGCTTGAGGCCTTCCAGCAACACGGCGGTGATATTGCGTTCGGCGACAGCGCCTACGATGCCACACATAGTTTTCTCCTTAGAATCTATTCAAAGTCTGCTGCGCGTCGGCCTTGCTGCGTTAAAAACAGGCTCGGAATGCTCATGTACAAAAGTACACTCCGCTTCCTCGCCTGTTTTTGCCTTGCACGGCTCTAGCTCGCAATACTTTGAACAGACTCTTACGCTTCAATAGGCGCGCAGATCAGGTTTACCCCGCGCGCGGTCAATTGTTCACGGGCCTCATCGCTGAGGCGCTCGTCGGTGATCAGGGTATGAATGCTGCTCCAGGGCAGTTCCAGGTTGGGAATCTTGCGGCCGATCTTGTCGCTCTCGACCATCACCACCACTTCGCGCGCGACTTCGGCCATCACCCGGGACAGGCCGAGCAGTTCATTGAAGGTGGTAGTGCCGCGCGCCAAGTCGATGCCGTCGGCGCCGATAAACAGCTGATCGAAATCGTAGGAACGCAGCACTTGCTCGGCGACCTGGCCCTGGAAGGATTCGGAATGCGGATCCCAGGTGCCGCCGGTCATCAACAGCACAGGCTCGTGTTCCAGCTCGCTCAGGGCGCGTGCCACGTTCAACGAGTTGGTCATCACCACCAGGCCCGGCTTGTGGCCGAGTTGGGGAATCATCGCCGCCGTGGTGGTGCCGCTGTCGATGATGATCCGCGCATGCTCGCGAATCCGCGCCACGCCTGCGCGGGCGATGGCCTGCTTGTATTGGGAAATCGGCTGGCTACCGTCACCGATCAGCTCCTGCGGCACGGGTACCGCGCCGCCATAACGGCGCAGCAACAAGCCGTTCTTTTCCAGGGCGGCAAGGTCTTTGCGGATGGTCACTTCGGAGGTGGCGAAGGCTTTCGACAACTCGTCCACACTCACCTCGCCCTGCTCGGCAAGCAGGGTGAGGATGGTATGGCGACGTTGCGGAGTGTTGCGCTTCGACATGCTTAAGTTTCGATTCGAAATTTACAAGCGCGAATCAAAACCTAACGAAGCTTTTGCGTCAAGGGGGAAGTGCTTGAACGGTCGCAGGTGAGGTCGCGGCACGCAGCGTGAGGAAGGATTGCATGTTGGGTTTCGCAAAGCTCAACCCAACCTACACAGTAGCGACAAGCGGCATAGGACAAGGACCAATCCGGCACATCAAGCTCTTGCTTGGCTTTTGCTCCTGCTTGCCGCTTATGGCTTTTAGCTCATGGCTGCTTTTTAGGGCGCTTCCAGCCTTCGATGTTGCGCTGCTTGGCGCGACCCACGGCCAGGGTATCGGCCGGCACATCGCTGGTCACCACCGAACCTGCCCCGGTGGTGGCGCGGTCGCCCAGGGTCACGGGCGCGACCAGGGCGCTGTTGGAACCGATAAATACATCCTCGCCCATCACCGTCTTGAACTTGTTGGCGCCATCGTAATTGCAGGTGATGGTGCCGGCGCCGATATTGCTGCGCGCGCCTATTTCAGCATCGCCCAGATAGCTCAGGTGGCCGGCCTTGGCGCCCTCGCCCATGACCGCATTCTTCAGCTCGACGAAGTTACCGACATGCGCCTTGGCGCCTAGCACGCTGCCTGGGCGCAGACGGGCAAACGGGCCACAGTCGCTGCCCTCGCCCATTTCGGCGCCCTCGAGGTGGCTGTTGGCTTTGACGATCGCGCCTTTACGCAAGGTGCTGTTCTTGATCACGCAGTTCGCGCCGATCTGTACGCCGTCTTCGATGACCACGCGGCCTTCGAGGATCACATTGATATCGATCAGCACGTCGCGGCCCACGGTCACTTCACCACGCAGGTCGAAACGCGCCGGGTCGATCAGGGTCACGCCTTGCACCATCAAGCGGCGCGCGGCGCGGTACTGGTAATGACGCTCCAGTTGCGCGAGCTGGATACGGTCATTGGCCCCCAGCACTTCCATTTCGTCGGCCGCCTGCTCGGTGGCCACCACCAGACCATCGGCCACCGCCATGGCGATCACGTCGGTCAGGTAGTACTCGCCCTGGGCGTTGCTATTGGACAGCCGCCCCAGCCAATCCCCCAGGCGCTGGCCCGGTACGGCGAGAATGCCGGTGTTGCCTTCGCGGATTTGCCGTTGCTCGGGCGTGGCGTCCTTGTGTTCGACGATGGCATTGACCACAGCGTTGGCGTCACGAACGATGCGGCCGTAGCCGGTGGGGTCGTTCAGGTCGACCGTCAACAGCCCCAGTTGCCGATCACTGACCCGCTGCAGCAGGCGCTGCAGGGTGTCCACTTCGATCAGCGGCACATCGCCGTAAAGAATCAGCACGCGCTCGGCGGTCAGTGCCGGTAGTGCCTGGGCCACGGCATGGCCGGTTCCCAATTGTTCGGTTTGCAGAACGAAGTTCAGGTCGTCGGCCGCCAGTTGCTCGCGTACCAACTCCGCGCCGTGACCGATCACCACATGAATGCCTTGGGGCCGCAGCTGGCGGGCCGTGTCGATGACATGGCCGAGCATGGATTTGCCGGCAACCGGGTGCAGAACTTTCGGCAGCGCCGAACGCATACGAGTGCCTTGGCCGGCGGCGAGAATCACGATATCGAGGGACATAGGGGCAGATCCTAAACAGTCGTCTGCTGCTGAGCACGCGGTTAGGCGCGACACAGCCAAGAGCAGAGATGAAATTGCAGGCAAAGAAAAAGGGTAGCCAAGGCTACCCTTTTACTTACATACAATGAAGCCGGTGGGCTTAACCGCCGAACTTCTTGCGCAGCTGCTGAACGGTGCGCAGCTGAGCTGCGACTTCGGCCAGGTGAGCGGCTGCGGAACCGTAATCGAACTCCGCGCCCTTCTCGTTCAAGGCCTTCTCGGCAGCCCTGAGGGCTTCCTGAGCAGCAGCTTCGTCGATATCGGCAGCACGCTGCACGGTATCGGCGAGGACTTTCACCACACTCGGCTGAACTTCCAGGAAGCCACCGGAGATGTAGAACACCTCGGTTTCGCCCCCCTGTTTGACCAGACGAATCGGACCCGGTTTGAGGTCGGTGATCAGCGGCGCGTGGCCCGGAGCGATACCCATATCACCCAGGTTGCCGTGCGCAATCACCATCTCGACCAGACCGGAGAAGATCTCGCCTTCTGCGCTGACGATGTCGCAATGGACTGTCATAGCCATGTCTAACCTCACGTATCGATCCGCTCGAACGCTATTGTGCGCTCAAACAGACCGTAAGCGCCCGTTGCCGGGCGCACGGGTGATTACAGTTTCTTCGCTTTCTCGATGGCTTCTTCGATGCCGCCGACCATGTAGAACGCCTGCTCCGGCAGGTGATCGTAGTCGCCTTTGAGGATGCCGCTGAAACCAGCGATGGTGTCCTTCAGGGAGACGTACTTGCCTGGCGAACCGGTGAAGACTTCGGCCACGAAGAACGGCTGCGACAGGAAGCGCTGGATCTTACGGGCGCGGGATACCAACTGCTTATCCGCTTCGGACAGTTCGTCCATACCGAGGATCGCGATGATGTCCTTCAGTTCCTTGTAACGCTGCAGTACGTACTGCACGCCACGCGCGGTGTCGTAGTGCTCTTGACCGATCACGTTCGGGTCGAGCTGACGCGAAGTGGAGTCGAGCGGGTCGACCGCCGGGTAGATACCCAGGGAAGCGATGTCACGGGACAGTACGACGGTGGCGTCCAAGTGGGCGAAGGTGGTCGCCGGGCTCGGGTCGGTCAAGTCGTCCGCAGGTACGTATACGGCCTGGATCGAGGTGATCGAACCAGTCTTGGTCGAAGTGATGCGTTCTTGCAGAACACCCATCTCTTCGGCCAGGGTCGGCTGATAACCCACAGCCGACGGCATACGGCCGAGCAGTGCGGATACTTCGGTACCGGCCAGGGTATAGCGGTAGATGTTGTCCACGAAGAACAGTACATCACGGCCTTCGTCACGGAACTTCTCGGCCATGGTCAGGCCGGTCAGTGCGACGCGCAGACGGTTGCCTGGCGGCTCGTTCATCTGGCCGTAAACCAGGGCTACCTTGTCGAGAACGTTGGAGTCCTTCATCTCGTGGTAGAAGTCGTTACCCTCACGAGTACGCTCACCCACACCGGCGAACACGGAATAACCGCTGTGCTCGATGGCGATGTTACGGATCAGTTCCATCATGTTCACGGTCTTGCCGACACCGGCACCACCGAACAGACCGACTTTACCGCCCTTGGCGAACGGGCAAACCAGGTCGATAACCTTGATGCCGGTTTCCAGCAGTTCGTTGGAGCCGGATTGCTCGGCGTAGGTCGGTGCGGCACGGTGAATGCCCCAACGCTCTTCTTCGCCAATCGGACCAGCTTCGTCGATCGGGTTGCCCAGCACGTCCATGATCCGACCCAGGGTTTTCACCCCGACCGGAACCTGGATGCCTGCGCCAGTGCTGCCGACGTTCAGGCCACGCTTGAGGCCTTCGGTCGAACCCATCGCAATGGTACGGACCACACCGTCGCCCAGCTGCTGCTGAACTTCGAGGGTGGTTTCGGCGCCGACTACTTTCAGCGCTTCATAAACACTCGGCACTTGATCACGCGGGAATTCCACGTCGATAACGGCGCCGATGATTTGAACGATACGTCCGCTACTCATCTTTGGTTCCTCTGACTTTTTTCAACCGTTCTAACAGTTGAACCGTTCTTAAACCGCGGCAGCGCCGCCGACGATTTCCGAAATTTCCTGGGTGATCGCTGCCTGACGCGCCTTGTTGTAAACCAACTGAAGGTCTTTGATCAGATCGCCAGCGTTGTCGGTGGCGTTCTTCATCGCGATCATCCGCGCCGCTTGTTCAGCCGCGTTGTTCTCGACCACCGCCTGGTATACCTGCGACTCCACGTAACGCACCATCAAGCCGTCCAGCAGCTCCTTGGCGTCGGGTTCGTAGAGGTAGTCCCAGTGATGCTTGAGTTCCTGATCCGGATCGGCCACCAGCGGAATCAACTGCTCCACCGTCGGCTGTTGCGTCATGGTATTGATGAACTTGTTCGAGACCACGGACAGACGATCGATGCGACCATCAAGGTGAGCATCAAGCATGACCTTGACGCTACCGATCAGATCGTTGATCGACGGTTCTTCGCCCAGGTGGCTGATCGCAGCAACGATATTGCCACCAAAGTTGCGGAAGAATGCCGCACCCTTGCTGCCAACCACGCAGAGATCGATCTCCACGCCTTGCTCGCGATTTTTCGCCATGTCCTTGATCAGAGCCTTGAACAGGTTGGTGTTCAGACCACCGCACAGACCACGGTCGCTGCTCACCACGACATAACCGACGCGCTTGACTTCGCGCTCGATCATGAATGGGTGGCGGTATTCCGGGTTGGCGTTGGCCAGATGACCGATAACCTGGCGGATACGCTCCGCGTAGGGACGGCTAGCAGCCATGCGCTGTTGTGCTTTGCGCATTTTGCTGACCGCCACCTTCTCCATGGCGCTGGTGATCTTCTGCGTGCTTTTGATGCTCGCAATCTTGCTGCGAATCTCTTTTGCGCCTGCCATTTGACACCTATCGGGTTAGCAAGCGGGGACCTCACGGTCCCCACTGCGGCTTACCAGGTTTGGGTGGCCTTGAACTTCTCGATACCGGCCTTCAGGCCTGCGTCGATTTCGTCATTAAAGTCACCCTTCTCGTTGATCTTCGCCAGCAGTGCGGCGTGATCCCGGTTGAAGTAAGCGATCAGGGCTTGTTCGAACGCGCCGACTTTGGCGACTTCGATGTCCTGCAGGAAACCACGCTCAGCGGCATACAGCGACAGCGACATGTCGGCGATCGACATAGGCGCGTATTGCTTCTGCTTCATCAGCTCGGTAACGCGCTGACCATGCTCAAGCTGCTTGCGGGTGGCTTCGTCCAGGTCAGAGGCGAACTGGGCGAATGCCGCCAGTTCACGGTACTGAGCCAGAGCGGTACGGATACCACCGGAAAGCTTCTTGATGATCTTGGTCTGTGCGGCACCACCGACGCGGGATACCGAAATACCGGCGTTGACCGCCGGACGGATGCCCGAGTTGAACATGGCCGATTCCAGGAAGATCTGACCGTCAGTGATCGAGATCACGTTGGTCGGAACGAACGCGGAAACGTCGCCAGCCTGGGTTTCGATGATCGGCAGGGCAGTCAGGGAACCGGTTTTGCCGGTTACCGCGCCATTGGTGAACTTCTCGACATACTCTTCGGAAACGCGCGATGCACGCTCCAGCAGACGGCTGTGGAGATAGAACACGTCGCCCGGGTAGGCTTCACGGCCTGGCGGACGGCGCAGCAGCAGGGAAATCTGACGATAAGCCACGGCTTGCTTGGACAGATCGTCATAAACGATCAGCGCGTCTTCGCCGCGGTCACGGAAGTATTCGCCCATGGTGCAACCGGCGTACGGTGCAATGAACTGCAATGCGGCGGATTCGGAAGCGGAAGCGGCCACCACGATGGTGTTGGCCAGCGCGCCGTTCTCTTCCAGCTTGCGCACCACGTTGGCGATGGTCGACTGCTTCTGACCGATCGCGACGTAGACGCACTTAATGCCGCTGTTTTTCTGGTTGATGATGGCGTCGATGGCCAGAGCGGTTTTACCGATCTGACGGTCACCGATGATCAGCTCGCGCTGGCCACGGCCAACCGGGATCATGGCATCGACCGACTTGTAACCGGTTTGCACCGGCTGGTCGACCGACTTACGCCAGATCACGCCCGGCGCCACTTTCTCGACAGCGTCGCTGGCTTGAGCATTGATCGGGCCTTTGCCGTCGATCGGGTTACCCAGGGCATCGACGACGCGACCGAGCAGTTCCGGACCAACCGGAACTTCCAGGATGCGGCCGGTGCACTTGGCGCTCATGCCTTCTGCAAGGCTGGTGTAAGCACCCAGGATTACGGCACCTACGGAGTCTTGCTCCAGGTTCAGGGCCATACCGTAGACGCCGCCCGGGAACTCGATCATTTCGCCGTACATGACGTCGGCGAGACCGTGAATACGCACGATACCGTCGGAAACGCTGACGATGGTGCCTTCGTTACGGGCTTGAGAGGCGACATCGAGTTTCTCGATACGCCCCTTGATGATTTCACTAATTTCGGAAGGATTGAGTTGCTGCATAGCTCTGCTGCCCCTTCAAACTCAAGATTTCAATGCTTCGGCCAGCTTCGCGATTTTGCCGCGAACTGAGCCATCGATAACCAGGTCGCCGGCGCGGATCACGACACCACCGATCAGGGTGGCATCCTCCGCGGCGTGCAGACGCACTTCTCGGCCGAGCCGTGCACTGAGAACCTTGGCGAGTTTGTCTTGCTGTTCATCGCTCAATGCGAAGGCACTGGTGACATCTACGTCGACCGACTTTTCCTGCTCGGCTTTGTACAGCTCGAACAGTTCTACGATTTCCGGCAACAGGGCCAGACGATCGTTCTCGGCGACGACGTGGATGAAATTGCGTACCTGGGCGTCGAACTTGTCACCACACACCTCGACAAAGGTGGTGGCCTTTTCTGTACTCGTCAGACGCGGAGCCTTGAGCATGCGCTGCATAGTGTCGTCCTGCGACACCGCAGCAGCCAGGCCGAGCATGGCTGACCAATTGGCCAGTTGCTGGTGGGCCTGGGCATACTCGAAGGCAGCCTTGGCGTAAGGTCGGGCCAGCGTGGTCAATTCTGCCATGATCGCGCCCTCGCTTAGATTTCGGCGGCCAGTTTGGAAACCAGCTCCGCATGCGCGTTTTGGTCGATGGATGCGCCCAGGATCTTCTCGGCACCACTGACGGCCAGGCTACCCAATTGGGCGCGCAGCGCGTCTTTGACGCTGTTGATTTCCTGTTCGATCTCGGCCTGAGCCTGAGCCTTCACGCGGTCAGCTTCGACACGGGCCTGTTCACGGGCTTCGTCGACGATCTGAGTGCCACGCTTCTTGGCTTGCTCGATGATTTCAGCCGCCTGGCCTTTCGCTTCGCGCAGTTGCTGACCCGCTTTCTCTTGGGCCAACTCCAGGTCACGAGCCGCACGGCTGGCAGCGTCCAATCCATCTGCAATCTTCTTCTGACGCTCCTGCAGAGCCGTAATGACCGGAGGCCATACGTACTTCATGCAGAACACCACGAAGATGAAGAAAGCAACGGATTGGCCAATCAAGGTTGCATTAATGTTCACGCCAATACCTCGCTCGTTCGTTGTCCGTTCATAACCTCAAAAAAATCGAGGATTACTGAACTTGGGCCAGGAACGGGTTAGCGAAGGTGAAGAACAGAGCGATACCAACACCGATCATGGTCACGGCGTCGAGCAGACCGGCGACGATGAACATTTTAACTTGCAGCATTGGAACCATTTCCGGTTGACGCGCAGCGCCTTCCAGGAACTTGCCGCCCAGCAGGCCGAAACCAATGGCGGTACCCAGGGCACCAAGGCCAATCAGCAGTGCTACAGCGATCGCGGTCAGACCAACTACAGTTTCCATCTTTCCTCCCGACTTTTACGTCGTATTGGTTTAAGGTTTCTAAGGGTAAAGCGGTAAAGCAAAACCGGTACTTCTGTGCCCTTGCGGGCGTCCACTTCGAGCGCCGTAGCGCTCTTAGTGGTTGTCTTCGTGCGCCATCGACAGATAGACGATGGTCAGCATCATGAAGATGAAGGCTTGCAGGGTAATGATCAGGATATGGAACACCGCCCACGCCCATTGCAGTACCACACCCAGGCCACTGAGCCAGAGCAGACCGCTGCCGAACATCACCGCGATCAGAATGAACACCAGCTCACCGGCATACATGTTGCCGAACAGACGCAGAGCCAGGGAAATCGGCTTGGCGATCAGGGTGACGAACTCGAGCAGGAAGTTGACCGGAATCAGCAGCGCCTGAACCACGATGTTCTTGCTGCCGAACGGGTGCAGAGTCAGCTCGCCGATAAATCCGCCAATGCCCTTGACCTTGATGCTGTAGAAGATGATCAGGGCGAACACCGAGAAGGCCATGGCCAGGGTGGCGTTCGGATCGGTGGTGGAAACCGCGCGGAACGGAATGTGGTGGTCCCCGCTGATCATCACCGCCAGTTGCGGAATCCAATCGACCGGGATCAGGTCGACGGCGTTCATCAGGAACACCCAGACGAAAATCGTCAGCGCCAGAGGCGCGATGACCGGATTACGCCCATGGAAACTGTCTTTCACGCTGCCATCGACGAAATTGACCAGCACTTCCACGAAGTTCTGCAGGCCGCCGGGCTGACCGGAGGTTGCCTTCTTCGCCGCCATGCGGAACAACAATACGAAGAACAGGCCCAGCGCGACGGACCAACCAAGGGTGTCGACGTGGAATGCCCAGAAGCCCATCTCTTTGGCTTCTTCAGCGGAGTGGGCAAAGGCCCACTCGCCTGTGGGTAAGCGCCCGTAGGTGAGGTTCTGCAAGTGGTGCTGGATATAGCCCGAAGCGGTTTGTTCTGCC
Source organism: uncultured Pseudomonas sp. (assembly GCA_966210435.1). Classification (GTDB taxonomy): domain Bacteria; phylum Pseudomonadota; class Gammaproteobacteria; order Pseudomonadales; family Pseudomonadaceae; genus Aquipseudomonas. The sequence goes on from CBIHLF010000001.1 coordinate 178,346, forward strand.
ATGTTTGCCTCAAACGCCTTAAGGTCTCAAAAATCTTGCTTTCATCAGCAGGGGTGCGAACCAGTTGACCATTTGGGTCAGGAAGAACACGCCGAATACTGCGAGCGGCTCCAAAGGCTTCACACCTGCGAACGTCAGCGCAAACAGCACTGCCGTCAAAATCAGTTTGCCCGCCTCGCCGGCATAAAAAGACCGGACGATGGCTTGAGCGGCCCGTGCGCCTCCGAAACGGAAGGCTTTGTGGGCGAAATACATATTCGGTAGCCAGGCAATCAAGCCACCGCACAATCCGGAGTAACCCGCGACCTGTCCGCGCCATTGCCACAGCACCAGGGTCAGCAACAGCAGCACGAGCAGTTGTACCACCAACACCGGAAAAACCGGCAACCGATGGAAGGGCAAGCGGTTCGGCATGCGAACATCCATCTTCAATTTCCCACGCTCGGGCCCATGTCTCGTCGATAGTCAGAACGGAGACTTGGCATACTTTGTGCCCGATGAAATGCGCGCAGAGTATAGGGGGCGTTCTGCACCCATTCAACTGCCGGGTAGTTATTTCCGACTGCTCACTACATAAGCAGTTGTTTCAACGAATGTGCGCCAGAACCCCTTGCAACTCATCGAGCGAGCTGTAGCGGATCACCAGCTGTCCCTTACCCTTTTGCCCGTGCTTGATTTGCACCGGCGAGCCCAGGCGCTCGGCCAGGCGCTGTTCCAAACGGCTGATATCCGGGTCGGCTTTGACCGCGGTTTCGACCTTGGGTTTGCCGTTCAGCCACTGCCGAACCAGTGCCTCAGTTTGGCGCACGGTCAGCCCTCGTGCGACAACATGTCGCGCCCCTTCAACCTGCTGTTCGGCCGGTAAACCCAACAAGGCACGGGCATGACCCATTTCCAGATCGCCATGGGAAAGCAGGGTTTTGATCTCTTCCGGCAGCGCGATAAGGCGTAACAGGTTGCTGATGGTCACCCGCGATTTGCCAACGGCATCGGCGACTTGCTGTTGGGTCAGCTGGAATTCCTGCTGCAGGCGCTGCAGCGCCATCGCTTCCTCGATCGGATTGAGGTCTTCACGCTGGATGTTTTCGATCAGCGCCATGGCGATTGCCGCCTCGTCGGGCAGATCGCGCACCATCGCCGGGATCTTATCCAGACCGGCTTGCTGGGAAGCCCGCCAGCGTCGCTCGCCAGCGACGATCTCGAAACGTCCGTCGCCAAGCGGACGCACCACGATGGGCTGCATCACCCCATGGGATTTGATCGACTGGGCCAGTTCTTCCAGGGCAGTGGGGTCCATATCCCGGCGCGGCTGATATTTGCCACGCTGAACCAGATCCAGCGGCAGGTGTTGCAGCTCGCGGCTATCGGCCTCGGCAGCTTCCTGTTGCAACGCGGCGACCGTGGTTCCGCCCAGCAGCGCGTCCAAGCCTCGTCCCAGCCCTCGTTTCTTGGCGGCCATGCGAAAAATTCCTTATGCGGTTGCTGTGTGGGCGCCAGCACGCTGACGACGAACCAGTTCGCCAGCCAGGGCCAGGTAGGCAATGGCGCCACGGGATTGCTTGTCGTATACCAGCGCCGGCATGCCGAAGCTGGGCGCCTCGGCCAAACGCACATTGCGTGGGATTACGGTTTGGTAAAGCGTATCGGGAAAGTGCTGCTTGAGCTGCGCCGAAACATCATTGGTCAAGCTGATGCGCGGGTCGTACATAGTCCGCAGCAAGCCTTCGATTTTCAGGCTCGGGTTGAGCATCTGGGCGATGCGCTGGATGCTGTTGACCAAATCGCTCAAGCCCTCGAGGGCGTAATACTCGCACTGCATGGGGATGATCACCCCATCGGCGGCGACCAGGGCGTTGATCGTCAGCATCGACAGCGCCGGCGGGCAGTCGATCAGAATGTAATCGTAGTTTTCGCGGATCGGCGCCAAGGCATAACGCAGGCGGCTTTCCTTCATTTTCATTTCCAGCAGGGCGACTTCCGCGGCGGTCAGATCGCGGTTAGCCGGCAGCAGCTGGTAGCCACCGTGTTCGGAAAACTGCATGGCTTCGACCAGGTCGCATTCGCCGATCAGCACGTCGTAGATCGAGTGCTCGAGGCCGTGCTTGTCGACACCGCTGCCCATGGTCGCGTTGCCCTGGGGGTCGAGGTCGATCAACAACACCCGACGCTTGGTCGCCACCAGGGACGCAGCCAGATTGATGCAGGTGGTGGTCTTGCCCACGCCGCCTTTCTGGTTAGCGATTGCGAATACTTTAGCCATGCTGCGTTCCCCCTAGACCGAGCGACGCAGTATCAGCAGATGGCGCTGACCTTGGCAACCGGGAACCTTGAGCATATGGGTGGCGGTGAGACGAAAGTCCGCGGGCAGAGCCTGCAGTTCGTCGTCCGGGTGCACGCCTTTCATCGCCAACCACTGGGTTTGTTCGTCGCCGAGGTGGCGCGTCCAATTGCTGAAGTCTTCCAGAGAGCTGAATGCACGCGAGATGATTCCGCCGAATGGCTGCTCCGGCGTAAAGGCTTCGACCCGGCTGTGGATAACCTGCAGGTTGGCGAGTTTCAGCTCCAGTTTCACCTGGGTCAGAAAACGGGTTTTCTTGCCGTTGGAGTCGAGCAGGGTGAATTGCCGTTCGGGAAACAGAATCGCCAGGGGAATTCCCGGCATGCCGCCGCCGCTGCCGACATCCAGCCAGTTATCCCCAGCCTCGACGACAAACGGCACCACACTCAGGCTATCGAGCAAATGGCGCGAGACCATTTCGTCCGGGTCGCGCACCGCGGTGAGGTTGTAGGCCTTGTTCCACTTGATCAGCAGCGCCAGGTAGGCGAGCAACTGCTCCTGCTGTTGCGGTGAAACCTCGACACCCAATTCCTGGGCGCCCCGGGCCAACTCTTCGGCGTGCCGCGTGCTAACCGACATCAGGCGCTGTGCTCCAACTGCTGGCCGGCAGAACGTTTTTTCAGGTGGATCAGCAGCAGGGAAATCGCCGCCGGAGTGACGCCGGGAATCCGCGAGGCCTGGCCCAGGGTTTCCGGACGGCTGTTGCCGAGCTTGTGCTGGATTTCCTTGGACAGACCGGAAATCGCCGCGTAATCGATATCGATCGGCAGTTTGGTGTTTTCACTGGCGCGCAGGCGGGCGATTTCATCCTGCTGGCGGTCGATATAGCCGGCGTATTTGGTCTTGATCTCGACCTGCTCGGCGACTTGCGGATCTTCGGCGCCACCACCGCTGATGGCCACCAGGCCGGCGTAGTCGATCTCCGGGCGCGAGAGCAGGTTGAGCAGATTGTATTCGTGGGTCAACGGCGTGCCGAAGCGTTCAGCGATCGCATCGCCCTGGGCGGTGCCGGGGCGCACCCAAGTGCTTTTCAAACGCTGTTCTTCCACAGCGATGGCTTCGCGTTTGGTTTCGAACGCGGCCCAGCGCACGTCATCGACCAAACCCAACTCGCGGCCTTTTTCGGTCAGACGCAGGTCGGCGTTGTCTTCACGCAGGATCAAGCGGTACTCGGCCCGCGAGGTGAACATGCGGTAGGGCTCCTGGGTGCCCAGGGTGATCAGGTCGTCGACCAATACGCCGATGTAAGCCTCGTCGCGGCGTGGGCACCAACTGTCCTTGCCCAGGGCGCGGAGCGCGGCGTTGCAGCCGGCGAGCAGGCCCTGGGCGCCGGCTTCTTCGTAGCCAGTGGTGCCATTGATCTGCCCGGCGAAGAACAGGCCGGCGATGACCTTGGTTTCCAGGCTGTACTTGAGGTCGCGCGGGTCGAAGTAGTCGTATTCGATGGCATAACCGGGACGCACGATATGCGCGTTTTCCATACCGCGGATACTGCGCACCAATTGCAACTGCACATCGAAGGGCAGCGAGGTGGAGATGCCGTTGGGATACAGCTCGTGGGTGTTCAGCCCTTCGGGCTCGATAAACACCTGGTGGCTGTCCTTGTCGGCGAAGCGGTGGATCTTGTCTTCGATCGAAGGGCAATAACGCGGCCCAACACCTTCGATAACCCCCGAATACATCGGCGAACGGTCGAGGTTGGCGGCGATGATCTCGTGGGTGCGTGCGTTGGTGTGAGTAATCCAGCAACTGATCTGCCGCGGCTGCTGTTCGGCACGACCGAGAAAGGACATCAGCGGCGTCGGCGTATCGCCGGGCTGTTCGGTCATCACTGAGAAATCCACCGAACGACCGTCGATGCGCGGCGGGGTGCCGGTCTTCAAGCGGCCTACACGCAGCGGCAATTCACGCAGGCGATGCGCCAAGGCGATCGAGGGTGGATCACCGGCGCGGCCACCGGAGTAATTCTGCATACCGATGTGGATAAGTCCGCCGAGGAAGGTTCCGGTGGTCAACACCACCGAATCAGCGAGGAAACGCAAGCCCATCTGGGTAACAACGCCTTTGACTTCGTCGTTTTCAACGATCAGATCATCGGCGGCTTGCTGAAATATCCACAGGTTGGCCTGGTTCTCCAGCGTTTCGCGTATCGCCGCCTTGTACAGCACGCGATCTGCCTGGGCGCGGGTGGCGCGCACCGCAGGGCCTTTGCGGCTGTTCAGGATACGGAACTGGATGCCGCCCTTGTCGGTGGCTTCTGCCATGGCGCCGCCCAGGGCGTCGATTTCCTTGACCAGATGGCTCTTGCCGATCCCGCCGATCGCCGGGTTGCAGCTCATCTGTCCCAGTGTTTCCACGTTATGAGTCAGCAGCAGGGTTTTCACGCCCATACGTGCAGCCGCCAACGCGGCTTCGGTGCCGGCATGGCCGCCGCCGATAACGATCACTTGAAAACGGGAAGGGAAATCCACCACGCACCTCGTGCCTGTTGAGAATTTGGATGGCTTTTGGCTTTGAAAAGCTGGAAAGCCGGCAAGTATAGGGATTTAGCCGGTGTGAAAGAAGCCTTTTGCACAAAAAATAGCCAACTGGCTTTGCGGCTGACGAAGAGGGTTGGTTAATAAAGAATAAAAAGAATGAATTTATATAAAGCCTTGTTTTTATGTTTATTACTTATGCACGGCTTTTCTGTGGATAGATGGCTGTAGCCTTAGGCGTACGGAGGCTGTAGAGGTTCAAAAGGTTGTGTTGATCCTGACGCCTGCCTGTTCAGTTGCCGTACGCAACCTGTGGATGAAATCGTTGGTTATCCACAAGGGTGGTTATCCTCGGTTTTATCACCGGGTTATGGGCAGGGCTTAGGGTCGGTTTTCCACAGCCTTTAAGATGACCAGGACGTACCGAGTGAGGGGCATAAAGGGGAAAAAATTGCGGACGCGAACTCTCGCCCCAGGCATCACTGCCTGGAGGGGCTAAGTAGGGGATGTTATGCGGGGGTTAGAAGCCGTTGTCGCCTTCGACATCGCCTAGTGAGGTTGTAGTCCCAACGAGCTCGCGCAGGCCATGGACCTGGTAGTCCCGTGCCTCACTTGAACCTGGTCGCCTTACCCATAGCTGCGCATGCAAGCCATGCTTGGGCGCATAGCTGCCGAACCAGTTGGCGAGCCTGCCGATATGGCAGTGTCCTTCGAGCATGACCGGCATATCAGCAACGATTTCATAGGTGTAATGCCCAGGACCGAAGCCGTAATACTCGCGTTTCAGGTCATCGCTCAGTCCGGGGGGAACCGGGCATAAGGGCGCATCGAGGTTGCCTGTTGTATTGGCACTAGTGGTATCGACCAGATTCAGGGCTTGGGACAACGCGGCTAGTTCGTCTTCGCTTAATTCGGCTTTTGAGGCCTCACTAGGGGCGGCTTGAACCTTGGGGATCGATAGATCGTAGCGATAGTTCAGGGTCAGGGTGGGTACCTGCCCGGCAGGTGCCAAGGGTGGCAACAGGTAAAGGTGATCGATGGCGTAGGAGCCGACACGGTAGGCGGCATAGACACGCCCACGTAATGCTATCCAGTAGCCCTCCTGATTGGCGCCGCGTTCGTTGAGCGAATACAAGTAACTGGAAAACTCATCGTCGTCACTGGGCTCGTCGAACTCCATTGCCCCGACAAAGCTGTCCGCGCTACGGCGTAGTGTGCGGATGTAGGAAAATAGACCCGTTCCGCCGGTATAGGTGTCGATCACCAGATCGCGCAAACCATCTCCATCCAGATCGATCAGGGTATAGCTGGTATTACCGCTCTCGCCGTCATAGTCGATGTTAGATTTTTGCAATGCGCGCCATTCATCCGGGCTGACGCCGTCTGGCCGGTGCCTGGGGAAGGTAGCAGGTTTGAAAGATTCCGGGTCGTCGCTGACGTTCTGGAAGCGGGTCGTTGCCGATTTGATCTGCAGACTTTTCAATACCGATTCCAAGGGAAATTCGGCATCGGCCTGGCGAGCTTGTTCCACGGCTTGGCGTAGATCTTCAAGTGCCAGCTGATCAATATCGTCCGGCTGATAGACAAGGTGATCGCGCAACTGCCTATGTAGCGCAACCAGCCGCTCGGAGTATTGCGATCTCAGACAGCCTGGCTCGTCAGCGCAGCTGTTCCTTTGTTTCAGCCAGGCGCGCTGCGCCTGCTGCAATGCCGGCAGCGTCTGTGGATAACTTTTCCTCAGGCGAGTGTAGAGTGCGCCCATACGCACATCGAGCTGATATAGGCTGGGGTTGGCGCAAACAGCCAGCTCGCTCGCTGTAGACGCGAGTCGACAGTCCATTCCTGCAATGGCCGTTGGGCCATGCAGAGCCAGTAGCGTAGTGCCGACCACCAGTGATATGAGTTTCAAGTAAAACCACTCCTTGGCTACTTACCAATACAGAAGCTGGAGAAAATCCGCCCGAGCAGGTCGTCGGAGCTGAACGCTCCGGTGATTTCGCCAAGCGCCTGCTGCGCCTGACGCAGGTCTTCGGCGAGCAGTTCGCCAGCGCCGGCCAGGGTCAGCTGAGCGTGGCCGTGTTCGAGATGGGTGGAGGCTTGGCGCAAGGCCTCGAGGTGCCGCCTGCGGGCGCTGAAGCTGCTTTCGGCGGTTTGTTCGTAGCCCATGCAGGCTTTCAGGTGCTCGCGCAGCAGATCCAGACCGTCGCTGGATTTAGCCGAGAGACTGATGGTGACGTGGCCATCGTCGCTGACTTCGAGCACCGTGGCTTCGCCGGACAAATCGGCCTTGTTGCGAATCAAGGTGACCTTGGCCGGATCCGGGCGGCGATCGAGAAATTCCGGCCAGAGGGAGAAGGGGTCATCCGCCTCGGGTGCGGTGGCATCGACCACCAGCAGAATGCGATCGGCTTCGCCAATGGCTTTCAGCGCGCGTTCGACGCCGATGCGTTCGACCTGGTCTTCGGTATCGCGCAGACCGGCGGTGTCCACCACGTGCAGCGGCATGCCGTCTATGTGGATATGTTCGCGCAGTACATCGCGGGTAGTACCGGCAATCTCGGTAACGATGGCGGCTTCGCGTCCCGCGAGGGCATTCAGCAGGCTGGATTTGCCGGCGTTTGGCCGACCGGCGATCACCACTGTCATGCCATCGCGCAGCAAGGCGCCCTGACCGGCTTCACGGAGAACCGAGGCCAGGTCGGTGCGAACATCGTTTAGCAGGCTCAATACGTGACCATCGGCGAGAAAGTCGATTTCCTCCTCGGGGAAGTCGATGGCGGCCTCGACATAGATGCGCAGGCCGATCAGGCGTTCGGTCAGGCCATGCACGCGCCGCGAGAATTCCCCCTGTAATGAGCGCAAGGCATTGCGCGCCGCCTGTTCGGAGCTGGCTTCGATAAGGTCGGCAATCGCTTCTGCCTGGGCCAGATCGAGCTTGTCGTTGAGGAATGCGCGTTCGCTGAACTCTCCGGGGTGGGCCAGGCGCGCACCCAGTTGCAGGCAGCGGCGCAGCAGCAGATCGAGAACCACCGGGCCACCATGACCTTGCAGTTCCAGAACATCCTCGCCGGTGAACGAGTTGGGGCCGGGAAAGTACAGGGCCAGGCCTTCATCCAGCACCTGTTCGGCGTCCGCGAAGAACGGGCCGTAATGGGCGTAGCGTGGCTTCAGCTCGCGTTGGCAGATGGTCAACGCCAGGGTTTTCGCCAGAGGTCCGGAAACCCGCACGATGCCGACACCGCCACGGCCTTGGGCGGTGGCGACGGCGGCGATGGTTTCACGGGTTGTAGACATGCGGCTCTCCTAATACGACATAGCAAAACGCCCCAGAAAGGGGCGTTGAGTGAAGCTTAGAAGCGCGCCGTGTTTAAGCGGCTGCCGCCTTGGTCGCAGCTTCGATCTTGCGCGTAATGTACCACTGCTGAGCGATGGACAAGCAGTTGTTGACCACCCAGTACAGCACCAGACCGGCCGGGAACCAGAGGAAGAAGAAGGTGAAAATGATCGGCATCATCTTCATCACCTTGGCCTGCATCGGGTCCGGCGGCGTCGGGTTGAGTTGCTGCTGGATAAACATGGTCGCGCCCATGATGATCGGCATAATGAAGAACGGATCCTTGATCGACAGGTCGGTTATCCACAGCAGCCATGGCGCCTGGCGCATTTCCACGCTTTCCAGCAGGGTCCAGTAAAGCGCGAGGAAAACCGGCATCTGCACGACGATCGGCAGGCAGCCACCCAGAGGGTTGATCTTCTCTTTCTTGTACAGCTCCATCATCGCCTGGGACATCTTCTGGCGATCTTCGCCGAACTGCTCTTTCAACGCGGCCAGCTTGGGCGCAACGGCACGCATGCGCGCCATGGATTTATAGCTGGCGGCGGACAGTGGGAAGAACAGCATCTTGATGATCAGGGTCAGGACGATGATCGACCAGCCCCAGTTACCGAGCAGGCTGTGGATATGTTCCAGCAACCAGAAGATCGGTTGGGCGATAAACCACAGCACGCCATAGTCGACGGTCAGCTCGAGGCCGGGAGAAAGCGTCTTCAGATAACCCTGCAGCTTGGGGCCGGCATAGAGGATTGCACTGGTTTGCGCCTGCTCGCCCGGGGCGACCTGGAGAGTTGGTCCGGTGTAGCCGACGATATAGTTACCCTGGCTGTCCTTGCGGGTCTGCACCAGGTTCTTGCTGCCCTTCTCGGGAACCCAGGCGGTCACGAAGTAGTGTTGCAACCAGGCGACCCAGCCACCTTCGACGTTGATTTTCAGCCACGGCTCCGAGCTGCCCTTGAGGCGTGCCTCTTCCTGCTTGTCGATATCCTTGATCTTTACCCGCTTGTACGGCTCGTCGGCGGTCCAGAGTGCGGCGCCGAGATAGGTCGCGGTACCGGTGGCGGTGGTCGAGGATGGGTCGGCGCTGTTGTCGCGCTTGAGCTGGGCGAACATGTTGCCGTTCCAGGCTTTTCCGCTCTGGTTGTCGATCAGGTAGCTGACTTCCATCTGATAGGACGACGGATCGACACAGCCGGGCTTCTTCAATGCCTGTTGTTTGGCGGAGCATTCCGGATTGAGACCGCGCTTGAAGGTGAAGCGCTTGGTGTAGTTGACACCATCCTGGCTCAGCTTGAGGTCGACCTGCAGCTGATCCTGTCCCTCCGCCAGCGTATAGCTCTGCTTATCACTGCTCCACAGCGCGCGAGGTTTCGATTTATCCGGAGCATTGCTACCGATCAGACCGCTTTGTGCGATGTAGGTCCGCTCAGTGCCATTGTCGAACAGCTGGAAGGGTACGTCCGGGCGGTCCTGACGGCGGGGGTATTGGAGCAACTTGAGTTGCACCACATCACCGCCGCGTGGGTCGATGGCCAGATCCAGCACGTCGGTCTTGACCCGGATCAGCTCGTTGCTGCTGGCTGCTGGCGTCTCGCTGACCGCGATCGGCTCAAGGCTGTTCGTGGCTGTCGGAAGGTCGTCGCTATCAGCGGCGGCCGGGGTTTCCGGCAAACCCGGTACGCTGCTGCTGGTTGTAGCAGTTTGAGTCGGCAGGGCAGCTTGACCGTAGTCCTGGTTCCACTGGAGAACCATCATATAGGACACGATTGCCAGGGCGACGATCAGGATCGAGCGTTGAATATCCATGATTATTCGGCCATCGAAGAGGAACAGGAGGTTTTCGCGGGGGGAACAGGATCGTAGCCACCGGGATTCCACGGGTGACAGCGGCCGAGCCGACGTAACGTCAGCCAGCCACCACGCATGACGCCATGGTGTTCGATGGCGTCGAGCGCGTAGCAGGAGCAGCTTGGATAAAAACGACAGTGGCTGGCCATCAGAGGGCTGATGGCGTAGCGGTAGAACTGGATTGGAGCTAGAACCAGTTTACGCATGGGGACTATCGCTTACCCCTGCCTGAGCATCAGGCTGCGCGCTGGGCTTGCTGCGAGCCAGGCGTTTCCAGAGCTTGCCGAATTGATGTGCCACTTCGACATTTTCCAGATCACCCAACCCCTTACGCGCTACCACCACGATGTCCCAGCCGACCAGGTTGTCCTGATTCAGGCGGAACGACTCACGGATCTGGCGTTTCAGGCGATTACGCTCAACGGAGAGCTTGACGCTCTTCTTCCCGATCACCAGGCCCAAGCGGGGATGATCCAGATCGTTATTGCGTGCTAGCAGCAGGACATTTTTGCCCGGCGCTTTACCGTTAGGGGAGTCGAAGACTGCCTTGAATTGCCGGGGGGTTAGCAGACGCTTTTCCCGACTGAAGTCTCGACTCACCACAAGGCCGAAAATTTAAACGGCGAGACGCTTACGGCCCTTGGCGCGGCGACGCGACAGGACAGCACGGCCGTTCTTGGTGGCCATGCGAGCGCGGAAGCCGTGGGTGCGAGCGCGTTTGATAGTGCTGGGTTGGAAAGTACGTTTCATGGTGCGGTACCTGGGTGGTCGAGTACGGGCCGGAATGGCCCCCGTTTTAAGAGACCGGCGATTGTAGAGAAAGCCGAGGGTCAGGTCAATTTCCAACCAGCACTTGGATGAAGATAAGAAATATAAAGAAGAGATATTTAAAGATGTTTTGTAGTGTTAGTAACTCTTAGGCCAGTGCTCACCTGTGGGTAACTGGCTCAAGCCCTTGTTATACGCGGGCTTGCGAGAAGGGTAAGTCTGTCAGAAAACCGTGTTCCGGTTGTGCGTTGACCGCGGATAAGCTGGGGGTGAAACAGGGATTTACCCACAGCGAGGTTTTCCCCACGGTTACGCACCGGGTTAACCAGAGCGTTCAGGGGCAGTTATCCACAGAGCTTAGCGGCTTTTTTCGTAGCGCCTGGATAAGTAATAAGACCTTGATTTAACGTATGAAGGAGGGAGTTTTCGTGTGGATAACTCCGTCTCCGAGGGCTACAATGTCGACTGTTTTTTGGCCTCGTGCCTTCGACTTTAGGGGATGTCCGTGTCTGTGGAACTTTGGCAGCAGTGCGTAGAGCTGCTACGCGACGAACTGCCCGCCCAGCAATTCAACACCTGGATTCGTCCACTGCAGGTCGAAGCCGAAGGCGACGAGCTTCGGGTCTATGCGCCGAACCGTTTCGTGCTCGATTGGGTCAACGAAAAATACCTCACACGGCTACTCGAACTGCTCGGCGAGCGCACCAATGGTCTGGTGCCGGCACTCTCCTTATTAATAGGAAGCAAACGCAATGGTGCCCCGCGAGCGTTAGCCGTCGAAGCGAGCGCGCCTGCCAGTGCACCCGTCGCCTCGGCGACCCATTCGGCCAGTGTGCAAAGCGAACCTTCACGTTCCAGTTTCGACCCTATGGCTGGAGCTGCTGCTCAGCAGGCGCCAGCGCGTACCGAGCGTTCGGTACAGGTCGAAGGTGGCCTCAAACACACCAGCTATCTGAATCGAACCTTTACCTTCGAAAATTTCGTCGAGGGTAAATCCAACCAGTTGGCGCGTGCCGCTGCCTGGCAGGTGGCGGACAACCCCAAGCACGGCTATAACCCGCTGTTCCTCTATGGCGGTGTGGGGCTTGGTAAAACCCACTTGATGCACGCAGTGGGCAATCACCTGTTGCAGAAGAACCCAAACGCCAAAGTCGTCTACCTGCATTCCGAGCGCTTCGTCGCCGACATGGTCAAGGCGTTGCAATTGAATGCGATCAACGAGTTCAAGCGTTTCTACCGTTCGGTGGATGCGCTGTTGATCGATGACATTCAGTTCTTCGCCAAGAAGGAACGCTCCCAGGAAGAGTTCTTCCACACCTTCAACGCCTTGCTCGAAGGTGGCCAGCAGGTGATTCTGACCAGCGACCGCTATCCCAAGGAAATCGAAGGGCTCGAAGAGCGCCTCAAGTCGCGTTTCGGTTGGGGCCTGACGGTGGCGGTCGAGCCACCGGAGCTGGAAACCCGGGTGGCGATTCTGATGAAGAAGGCCGACCAGGCCAAGGTCGATCTGCCTCACGATGCCGCTTTCTTTATTGCCCAGCGCATCCGCTCCAACGTGCGCGAACTCGAAGGCGCACTGAAACGGGTGATTGCCCACTCGCACTTCATGGGCCGCGACATCACCATCGAGTTGATTCGCGAATCGTTAAAAGATCTGTTGGCGCTACAGGACAAGCTGGTCAGCATCGACAATATTCAGCGCACGGTCGCCGAGTATTACAAGATCAAGATTTCCGACCTGCTGTCCAAACGTCGTTCACGTTCGGTGGCGCGCCCGCGTCAGGTGGCCATGGCGCTGTCGAAAGAGTTGACCAACCACAGCCTGCCGGAAATCGGTGATGCCTTCGGCGGTCGCGATCACACCACGGTATTGCATGCATGCCGTAAGATTGCTGAACTTAAGGAATCCGACGCGGACATCCGCGAGGACTATAAGAATTTGTTGCGTACGCTGACTACCTAGACCTTAGACAGGCTCTATTAACGCAATTCCACTACTAGGCAAGGGACTAGACCATGCATTTCACCATTCAACGCGAAGCCCTGTTGAAACCCCTGCAACTGGTCGCGGGCGTCGTGGAACGCCGCCAGACCTTGCCGGTACTCTCCAACGTATTGCTGGTGGTCGAGGGGCAGCAACTGTCGCTGACCGGTACCGACCTCGAAGTCGAGCTGGTGGGTCGGGTCGATCTGGAAGAGCCGGCCGAACCCGGCGAAATCACCGTACCGGCACGTAAGCTGATGGATATCTGCAAAAGCCTGCCGGCGGATGTTTTGATCGATATCCGCATCGACGAACAGAAGCTGCTGGTTAAGGCCGGGCGTAGCCGCTTCACCCTGTCCACCCTGCCGGCGAATGATTTTCCCACCGTCGAAGAAGGTCCGGGCTCGCTGACCTTCAGCCTGGTGCAAAGCAAATTGCGTCGCTTGATCGAACGCACCAGCTTCGCCATGGCCCAGCAGGATGTACGTTATTACCTGAATGGCATGTTGCTCGAAGTGCAAACCGGGCTGCTGCGCGCCGTAGCAACCGATGGCCATCGTCTGGCGATGTGCTCCATGGACGCGGCGGTCGAGCAGGTCGAGCGTCATCAGGTCATTGTGCCGCGTAAAGGTATCCTCGAACTGGCTCGCCTGCTTACCGAACAAGATGGCAACGTCAGCATCGTGCTCGGTCAGCACCATATCCGCGCGACCACCGGTGAGTTCACCTTCACCTCGAAGCTGGTCGACGGCAAATTTCCGGATTACGAACGCGTGCTGCCGCGCGGCGGCGACAAGCTGGTTACCGCGGATCGTCAGGGGCTGCGTGAGGCCTTCAGTCGCACGGCGATTCTGTCCAACGAAAAATACCGCGGCATTCGTCTGCAGCTGGAATCCGGCTTGTTGAAAATCCAGGCCAACAACCCCGAGCAGGAAGAGGCGGAAGAAGAAATCGCGGTCGACTACAGCGGCAGTTCGCTGGAGATCGGTTTCAATGTCAGCTACTTGCTGGACGTGCTGGGCGTGATGACCACCGATCAGGTCAGATTGATCCTCTCGGACGCCAATAGCAGCGCCCTGGTGCAGGAAGCCGGTAACGACGACTCGGCCTACGTGGTCATGCCTATGCGGCTATAAGCCCTGAGTTACTACGCTCGATTCTGCGAATCCAGCTCGCAATCGAGCGTAGTAACGATCAGAGTTCGGTGCACACTAATACGCGCAATGCGAGTGGACCGATTGCCCTTTCAAGGGTTGTATACTTCTCCTTCACGATCCATCCCCTGCCCGATTAAACGGACTGTTTAATGTCCCTCACCCGTATTACGGTCAACGCGGTGCGCAACCTGCAACCGGCGACGCTTTCCCCCTCCCCGCGCGTGAATATCCTCTACGGCGATAACGGCAGCGGCAAGACCAGCCTGCTGGAAGCCATCCATTTGCTTGGGCTCGCACGTTCGTTTCGTAGCGCGCGGCTGATCCCGGTGATCCAGCATGAGCAAGCCAATTGCACGGTCTTCGGTCAGGTGCAGTTGGGTGATGGACGCTTGAGCAATCTGGGGATTGCGCGCGATCGCCAGGGAGAATTGCAGATTCGCATCGACGGGCAGAGTGCACGAAGTGCGGCGCAACTTGCCGATACGCTGCCGCTACAGCTGATCAATCCGGATAGCTTTCGCCTGCTGGAAGGCGCGCCGAAGATAAGGCGGCAGTTTCTCGATTGGGGAGTGTTCCACGTGGAACCACGTTTCCTACCGGCCTGGCAGCGCCTGCAGAAGGCATTGCGGCAGCGGAACTCGTGGCTGCGCCATGGTACACTTGACGCCGCTTCGCAGGCCGCATGGGATCGTGAACTGTGCCTGACCAGCGAAGAAATAGATAGTTACAGGCGTGCCTATATCCAGGCGTTGAAACCGGTTTTCGAACAGACGCTAAGTGAGCTGGTCGAGCTCGAGGGACTGACCCTCAGCTATTACCGGGGCTGGGATAAAGAGCGCGCTTTGCAAGATGTGTTGGCCACTTCCCTGTCGCGCGATCAGCAGTTGGGGCATACCCAAGCGGGCCCTCAGCGCGCTGACCTCCGGCTACGTTTTGCAGCCCATAACGCCGCAGAAATTTTATCCAGGGGCCAACAGAAGTTAGTGGTATGCGCCCTGCGCATCGCCCAAGGCCATTTGGTGGACCAGGCCAAACGAGGTCAGTGCATCTACCTGGTGGATGACTTGCCGTCAGAGTTGGATGAGCACCACCGCAAAGCCTTGTGCCGTTTGTTAGAAGATTTGAACTGTCAGGTATTTATCACCTGCGTAGACCATGAATTGTTGAGGGAAGGCTGGCGCACGGATACGCCCGTCACTGTGTTCCACGTGGAACATGGCAGTATCACCCAGACCGATGACCACCGGGAGTGAATGCATGAGCGACAACCAAACGTACGACTCCAATAACATTAAGGTCTTGAAAGGCCTGGATGCCGTACGCAAGCGGCCGGGCATGTATATCGGCGATACCGACGACGGCAGCGGTTTGCACCACATGGTCTTCGAAGTGGTCGACAACTCGATCGACGAGGCTTTGGCCGGGCATTGCAGCGATATCACCATCACCATCCACCCGGATGAATCCATCAGCGTGAGCGACAACGGTCGTGGCATTCCGGTGGATATCCATAAAGAGGAAGGTGTTTCCGCCGCGGAGGTCATCATGACCGTGCTGCACGCGGGCGGTAAGTTCGACGATAACTCCTATAAGGTTTCCGGCGGCCTGCACGGCGTCGGTGTTTCGGTGGTCAACGCCCTTTCCGAGCACCTGCTGCTCACGGTACGCCGCAGTGGCCATATCTGGGAGCAGACCTATGTTCATGGTGTGCCACAAGAGCCCATGCGCATCGTCGGCGATTCCGAAACCACTGGTACGCAGATCCACTTCAAGCCTTCCGCCGAGACCTTCGCCAATATCCATTTCAGCTGGGACATCCTGGCCAAGCGTCTGCGCGAACTGTCCTTCCTCAACTCCGGCGTGGGCATCATGCTCAAAGACGAGCGCAGCGGTAAGGAAGAACTGTTCAAGTACGAAGGCGGTTTGCGCGCCTTCGTCGAATACCTGAACGTCAACAAGACTGCGGTCAATCAGGTGTTCCACTTCAACGTCCAGCGTGAAGACGGCATCGGCGTCGAAGTGGCGTTGCAATGGAACGACAGCTTCAACGAAAACCTGCTGTGCTTCACCAACAATATTCCCCAGCGGGACGGTGGTACCCACCTGGCCGGTTTCCGCTCGGCGCTGACGCGCAACCTGAATGCCTACATCGAGCAGGAAGGTCTGGCCAAGAAGCACAAGATTTCCACCACCGGCGATGACGCCCGTGAGGGCCTGACCGCGATCATCTCGGTCAAGGTGCCGGACCCCAAGTTCAGTTCGCAGACCAAGGACAAGCTGGTTTCCTCGGAAGTGAAGACTGCTGTAGAGCAGGAAATGGGCAAGTATTTCTCCGACTTCCTGTTGGAAAATCCGGGCGAAGCCAAGGCCGTGGTCGGCAAGATGATCGACGCCGCTCGCGCCCGTGAAGCCGCCCGTAAAGCCCGCGAGATGACCCGCCGCAAGGGCGCGCTGGATATCGCCGGCCTGCCCGGCAAGCTGGCTGACTGCCAGGAAAAAGACCCGGCATTGTCCGAACTCTACATCGTGGAAGGGGACTCCGCGGGCGGTTCTGCGAAGCAGGGCCGTAACCGCAAGACCCAGGCGATCCTGCCGCTCAAGGGCAAGATCCTCAACGTTGAGAAAGCCCGTTTCGACAAGATGATTTCATCCCAGGAAGTCGGCACCCTGATCACCGCACTGGGCTGCGGTATCGGCCGCGATGAATACAACATCGACAAGCTGCGTTATCACAACATCATCATCATGACCGACGCCGACGTCGACGGTTCGCACATCCGTACCCTGCTGCTGACCTTCTTCTTCCGTCAACTGCCGGAGCTGGTCGAGCGCGGCTATATCTACATCGCCCAGCCGCCGCTGTATAAGGTCAAGAAGGGCAAGCAGGAGCAGTACATCAAGGACGACGAGGCCATGGACGAATACATGACCCAATCGGCCTTGGAAGACGCCAGCCTGCACGTCAACGAAAGTGCTCCCGGGTTGTCCGGCGAATCCCTGCAGCGTCTGGTCAACGACTATCGTCTGGTGATGAAAACCCTGAACCGCCTATCGCGCCTCTACCCCATCGAGCTGACTGAACACTTCGTCTACATCCCACGGGTCGGCGCCGAACAGCTGGCCGATAAAGAGGCGATGCAGACCTGGTTGAGCTTGCTGGATGCGCGGCTGAAAGGCATGGAAAAATCCGGCCTGGTGTACAAGACCAGTCTGCGCGAAGACCAGGAACGCCACCTGTGGCTACCGGAAGTCGAACTGATTTCCCACGGGGTTTCCAGCTACATCACCTTCAACCGCGACTTCTTCGCCAGCAACGACTACAAGACCGTCACCAGCTTGGGCGACCAGTTGAACAGCCTCTTGGAAGAAGGCGCCTACGTACAGCGTGGCGAGCGCAAGAAGGCCGTGACCACCTTCAAGGATGCCCTTACCTGGTTGATGGCCGAAAGCACCAAGCGCCACAGCATCCAGCGCTATAAGGGACTTGGCGAAATGAACCCGGACCAATTGTGGGAAACCACCATGGACCCGGAAGTGCGGCGCATGCTCAAGGTGACGATCGAAGACGCCATCGGTGCGGACCAGATCTTCAACACCCTGATGGGAGACGCCGTCGAGCCACGCCGCGACTTTATCGAAGCCAACGCCTTGGCGGTGTCCAACCTGGACTTCTGATGGCAGTGCGCAATTGATGCCATGATCCAAGCGAAACCCCGGCCCAACAGCCGGGGTTTTTCTTTTTTCAATCAATGAATTGCGAGTGGCTGATGAGGTTAGAGTTATACCAATGGCGCTGGCAGACGGGGAATCGATAACGCTAAAAGATCAGGGCGCCAAGCCGAGGACTCTGCCACTCCTGCCCTGCACCTTCTTGCTGAAAAAATCGCTCTAGCTCGATCACGTCTAAATGGAAGACAGCCGTTTGTGCACATTGCCTTTTTGCTAGCCCACCTGTTGACTAGCTGTATCGAAGCAAATCAGGCATTGCCTAAACCGGTACATAGATTAAGGAAAACCCATGTACGACCTAATTGGTGATATCCACGGCTACGCGTCGGTGCTCAAGCGCTTGCTGGTCAAGCTCGGCTATGTCGAGGGTGACGGTGCTTGGCGGCATCCGCAGCGCAAGGTAATTTTTCTTGGTGATTTCGTCGACCGCGGGCCGGAGCAGGTCGAGGTGATCGATATCGTGCGACGTATGGTGGAGGCCGGCCAGGCGTTGGCGGTGATGGGCAATCACGAGTTCAATGCCGTTGCCTGGGCTACAGCGGACGAGGCCAAGCCCGGAGAGTTTCTCCGCGCTCATAGCAGCAAGAACCGTCACCAGCACGCGGCGTTTCTCGAGCAGATTGTCGAAGGCTCGTCCGCACATCAGCAGGCCATAGCCTGGTTTAAGACCCTGCCGCTTTTTCTGGATATCGACGGCCTAAGGGTGGTGCATGCCTGTTGGCACCCTGCCCACCTCGAGGTATTGGCCGCCCATATCGATGAGGGAAATAGGGTCAGGGCCGAGTCCTGGCCGGTGCTTTGCCGCGAAGGCAGTGCGCCATTCGAGGCCTTGGAAACCATCCTCAAAGGGATGGAGATACCGCTGCCGGCGGGTGTGGAGTATCGGGACAAGGATGGCCATGTGCGCAGAAACACGCGAACCTACTGGTGGCACGCCAAGGATGGGCTCACCTATCGGGAGCTGGCGATGGTGCCGCCGGAGCTGATTGCACAGATTCCCCACGAGCCGGTGCCTCAGGAACTGCAGCCGGGTTATGACGGCATCAAGCCTTTGTTTATTGGGCACTATTGGATGAGTGGCGTGCCCAAGTTGGTCAGCGAGCACATCGCCTGTTTGGATTGGAGTGTGGCGGGCAGCAATGCGGCTAACGCGAGGTTGTGTGCCTATCGCTGGAGCGGCGAAACCGTGCTATTGGCCGATCATCTGACGTGGGTGACAAGGTAGGCGCAGGCTCCTTGGGGTACGAGTGCTCCTCCTCCAGAGATATCGGGGGGATGGCTTTATCGAAGCCGAATATTCCGCTTTGCTGGGGCGCCGTTCAAATGAGGCTGCGGGTGGATACGGGCACAGGCGCTGTGGGATATTCCTTCGAAGCCGCAGGCAGCCTGCTTGTTGGTAAGTAAACAGTAAGTTACATTTACTGAAACTTTCTGTTGAGTAAGACGGCATGCAGCCGAACGCCAACTCCCCGCAGCCAATGCGACGTTTAATCCGTGCGCTGGCTCGGCTGGCCAATGAAGAGCGCTATCTCTTTACGCCAGACGACCTCAGGGCCCTTGTGCCGGATATTTCCGACGGTGCCTACAAAACCTTGCTGAGCCGTGCGGCATCGGAAGGACATTTGGTTCGCGTATGCAGGGGCCTGTATATGTTCGAGCCGGCTAATCCTTCGAACGGGCTTTTGCTGTTTCATGCAGCGGCCAGGCTGCGTGCTACTCAATTCAATTACATCAGCCTTGAAACCGCATTAAGCGATGCCGGGGTTATTTCACAGATACCGATCAACTGGATCACCTTGATGTCGTCCGGCCGCAGCAGCGCGATCTCATGCGGACGCTGGGGCACTATCGAGTTCGTGCATACCAAACAGAAGCCCCAGGAGCTTATTGATCAGCTTCGTTATGACCCACGCTGCCGGTTGTGGCGCGCCAGTCCTCAACAGGCGTTGCGCGACATGAAAGCTGCGAGACGAAACAGGGACTTGATCGATTGGAGTGTCGCCAGTGAGCTTGTTTGATGAGTTGGTGGATGAAGCCCTTAAGAATCACCAGGACCTGGCTCCGTTGCGTGCCGTTGTAGAGAAAGAGCTGCTGCATCACGACATCATGTTGGTAATGAGCGCTGCTGGCATGCTTGCCAGGCTGACATTTATTGGTGGCACCTGCTTGCGTGCTTGCTATGGATCGAGCCGGTTGAGCGAGGATCTCGACTTTACCGGTGGAGCTGACTTCAATCGTGAGAACTTGGAGGATCTCGCACGGGTACTGGTCGATGGTCTCAAGGCGAAATACGGCCTGGAAGTTGAGGTCGGCGAACCGATTCGCGAGCAAGGCAATGTCGATACCTGGAAATTGAAAGTACAAACCAGGCCGGGGCGTAGGGACCTGCCTGCCCAGCGTATCAATATCGATGTGTGTGCCATTCCGAGTTACCAGCCGCAACCGATGTTGCTGCTTAACCCCTATGGGGTCGATATGGGGACTAGCGGCCTGATCCTGCAAGCTGAAACCCGTGAAGAGATATACGCAGACAAAATCCTGGCTTTTGCCTTACGGCCCAACCGCATCAAGAATCGCGACTTGTGGGATATGCTTTGGCTGCGTCAGCAAGGGATAAAACCGCAACTGGATTTGCTCGATAAGAAACTTTCCGACCATCAGTGTAGCCGGGAAACATTCTTGGCATTGTTCAAGCAGCGCACCGAGCTGCTTATATCCGAACCGAAAGTTGCGGCCGAGTTTCGCCAGGAAATGAGTCGCTTCTTACCTGTGGAACTGGTGACCCAAACCGTCAACCAGGTGGCATTCTGGACGCTTCTCGTTAGACACATCGCTGATCTGCGTGCGCTGGTCGAGACGACGCTCAGCGGCGACGATGCCAGCCTTGGTTTCAAGATGTGATTGCGCCACCAGGCTGACTCACTACGCCAACGGCACCCACCAGTAACGCACGAAGTGGAAGAAGATCGGTGCGGCGAAGCATACCGAGTCCAGGCGGTCGAGCATGCCGCCGTGGCCTTCGATCATATGGCCCCAGTCCTTTACCCCGCGGTCGCGTTTGATCGCCGACATCACCAGGCCGCCGGCAAAACCCAGGAGGTTGACGGTCAGGGCCATCAGTGCGGCCTGCCAGAAATTGAACGGGGTTATCCAGTACAACAACGCACCGGCCAGGCAAGCCAGGAACACGCCGCCGACAAAGCCTTCCACGGTCTTCGAGGGCGACAGGCGCGGGGCGATCTTGTGTTTGCCGAATAACTTGCCGCAGACGTACTGCAGCACATCGGAGAGCTGCACGACGATGATCAGCCAGGCGATCAGCAGCAGGTTGCGCCCTTCATAGCCAGGAATGTCCAGGGTCAGCAACGCTGGTACCGAAGAAATGCAGTACACGGCGATCATCAGCCCCCATTGCACCTTGGAGGCGCGTTCGAGGAAGCGTGTGGTGTCGCCGCCCAGGGACGCGAGGATCGGCAGCAACAGAAACAGATAAACCGGGATGAAGATCGAGAACAGGCCGTACCAGTCGACGCCGATCAGCAGGTATTGCATCGGCAAGGCGAAGTAGAAGGCCGCCGCCAGCGCCGGGTAATCGCTGCGCCGTGTCGGCGTCAGGGTCATGAATTCGCGCAGGGCGTAGAAGGAGACGAAGTAGAACAGCAAAACCACGCCGATATCGCCGAACAGGAAGGCCGCACCTATCACGGCCACCATCACCCACCAGGCGTTGATCCGCGCGTTGAGGTTGTCGATCACCGGGTTGGGCGTGTCGCCGCTGCGCCACTTGAGGAAATAGCCGATAGCCGAAGCGAGCAACAACAGGGCGCCAATGCCGGCGAACAACTGCAGGGTGTTGTTATCCATCTCAAACCTCCTCGGGCGCCATGGCCAGTAATGCGTTGCGGGCGCGTTCGAGGAACGCCTGCTTGCTTTCCCCTTCCTGCGGTTGCAGCGGTGCGCCGAAGCTCAGGGTGCACAGCAACGGCAACGGCAGCGCCCTGCCCTTGGGCATCACGCGATTGAGATTGGCGATCCACACCGGGATCAGCTCGACCTGCGGCCGCGCCTGGGCCAGATGGTAGAGACCGCTTTTGAACGGTAATAAACCCTCTTCCAGGTTGCGCGTGCCTTCGGGAAACAGGATCAGCGAATCGCCGTTGTCCAGGGCATCGAGCATGGGTTGCAGAGGATTGTCCTGGGCCGATGTCCGTTCGCGGTCGATCAGCACGCCGTTGAACACCTCGTTGATCAGGTAGCGACGCAAGCCGTCGCGCTGCCAGTAGTCGGCGCCGGCCACCGGGCGGGTGCTGCGCCGCAACTCCGGCGGCAGCGAGGCCCAGAGCAGCACGAAGTCGCCGTGGCTGCTGTGATTGGCGTAGTACAGGCGTTGCACCGGTTGCGCGGTGCAGCCAAGCCAGAGCGCGCGGGCGCCGGTCAGCAGGCGCGCGGCGGAGGTAATCGCAAAGGCGGTCAGGGAAGCGAGCATGACGATTCCTTATCCAGTGATTGAAAGCCAGGGCAAACCAAGCAGAAGGGATACGGCCAGCAGGACCTGCGCGAGCAGCGCGAGTGCCTGCAGGCGCAACAAGCGCAGTGCGCCGCGGCTTCGTTCGTCCCAGCTGCGGTCGGTCTTGTCTGCCGGCTGTAGGCCGAGCCCGATCAGCGCCTGATCGAGATCGAGGGTACGCTGCACCAAGCGTTCGGCGTCACCCGCCAAGCGCTGGAACAGTTCTGCATCCAGGGCCACGCGCAATGCCCAATATTTTTCGACTAGCCCGAGCAGCACCAATGCGGCGCAGAACAGGGCACCGAGAGGCTGCGCCGTGGCGCCGAGCAAAGGCGCCAGGCCGATCGCCAGACCGAACAGGGTGAGTGAGCCGGATAGCCGATCCAAGGTGCGGCCGCGACCCAGCAGGCTGGCCACCGTAAACAGCTGCATCTCAGTAGCCATGGGCTGCCACCAGGCTCTCAGGCGCACCGCTGAGCAGTTGCAACATCTCGCGTAATGCCTGCTGGTGGGCGTTGCTCAACACCACCTGCGGGCGTGCCCGGCGCAACAGTGCGAGCGCTTCCGGTAGGTCCTGGCAACGTCCGCTATGCAGCAGCCAGGCGGCCACCGCGGCGGCGCTGCGCGAATAACCGAGCGCGCAACAGACCAACAACGGACCTTCTTGTCTCAGCGCTTCGATTGCCTGGGCGGCGGCCAACAGCGTGTGCGGGCTGGGTACGCTGAGATCGAGCACCGGCAGTGAGCGATAGGCCTTGGACGAGGTTCGTCTTGGCAGTTCGGCGCAAAGGTCGAGCAGAGCATGAAAGCGTTCGGCCTGCCCAGCTGCTGGAATGCGCCCGAGCCAGACCCCCTCGTCGACTTCATCGGCGTGCGGATGGGCGCGGGTCCATAACCGCGAGTTGAGCCAGGCGGCGGGCAGGTAAGGCGCAAGCAACCAGCAGGCGGCGCTGCTAAGACGGCCGTCGGCATCCTTCTGGAAGCCTTGGGCATCGAACAGCGCGTAATTCAGGGCCACCAGCAGCAATGAGAAACCGGGCCACAACAACCATAACCAGGCGCCGCCCAGATTCACTGCCACAGCGCTCATCAGCGCCGCGCCTAAGCTGTAGCGCAACGCCAGTCGCCAGCGTTGCGGCTCCCGGGCCAAGCGCCAATGCAACAGCGGGCTGGGGCCTTGCTGCGGCCACAGCCAGACGCACAGCCAACCGGCCAGAACACCGGTGGGCACATCGATGAAGTGATGCTGCCAGGTGGTCAGCACCGATACGCCGATCAGCGCGAACCAGCCATGCAGCAATATCCGCCAAAACCCCGTGGCGTAACGCGCGAAGCACACCCAGAGCACCACCAGCAGGGCGATATGCAGGGATGGCGCCTGGTTGAAGGGTTTGTCGAAGCCCATCAGCACATCGAACATGGTGCCGAACAGGCCATCCAGCTCGGGTCGCTCGAAGGCGAAGCGCAGCGGCCAGAGCAGGAACGCGGCGATGCACAGCAGTTGCACGCTGAGCAGACGCAGGCCGTGGCGATCCATTTCCCGGCGCGTAGCCGGCAGCAGAAAGGACAGGCCGTACAGCAGGTCGATCGACCAGTAAGGCACTATGGTCCACGGCCATAGCGGCATCCGGCTTTCCCAGGCGAACACCAGGGTGCCGACGTCATTGCGCTGGCTGCTCAGCCAATTGGCAAAGCTGTAGCTGGCGAAGAACAGCGGCGCCAATAGCAATAGCCAGAGCACGCCGCGTTTCCACAGCCCCGCTTCGCGGCTAACCGCGGCCCCTGTCATCAGGACACCCGCTGCGCCAGGGAGACGCTGAAGATGCCCCATTCATCGATACGTTGGGTGATTTTGCGAAAGCCCGCGGCCTCGACCAGTTGATCCATCTCCGCCTGGCTGCGTCGACGCATGACCCAGGCTTCGCCGCCGCGGTGGCTGGTCAGCGCGCGGGCGATCAGTTCCAGCTGCGGGTGCCAGGGCTGGCCGGTGTACACCAGATAACCGCCCTCTTCCACCGCCGCCGCCAAACCGGCCAGGGAGTCGCCGACCATCTGATTGCTGCCGAACAATTCATACAGGCCGGAAACCACCGCCAGGGTCGGCTTGGGCGCGAGCGCCGCCAAGTCGTCACGGTCGAAGGCATCGCCTTTGACGAAGCTAGCGATATCCGCCAGGCCCTTCTGTTCGATCAGCGCGGCGCCATCGCGCACGTTGATATCGCTATAGTCGCGTAGCAGGATCGAGTCCGGCTGTTGTTCCATGCCCTCCAGGGCTTCGAGGATATAGCGGCCGTGGCCGGCGGCGATATCGACGATGCGCACGGCTTCGCCCTGGACGCGCAGCTTGGCCATGGCCAGGCGCAGCAACTCCTCGGCGTGCACTTTGCGTTGGCGAATGCCGCGCCAGCCGATGGAGTTCAGGTAGTTCTGGTCGATCAGCTTGCCGAGCGCCGACTTGCCGCTCGGGCGGTTGCGGTAGACGTAATCGAGCGTGCTGCCGGAATCGAAACCGGTGTCGAAGCCCAGCTTGACCCCATCGGACAGCGTGCTGCCGAACCTCATACCGGCGCGGGTGGCGCGCCAGTAGAGATCGCGCAGCGAGTTCCGCGGCAGCGGCGCGGCCAGGCTTTCCGCCTCGGCGCAGGTCGCGCCCAGGCGGTCGGCGTTGAGCAACGAAGGACGTGCTACCGGCGCTTCGAAGCAGCGCAGGAGAAAGCGTCGGGCGCGGCTCAAGGCGTGGCTGCGGTCACGCTCGCCGAGGGTGTCGTGGAAGAAACCAGGGAGGATGTGTATCTCCTTGTCCAGGCTGCCCAGGCGCTCGAAGAACTGCTCCTGGGGTTTGCGATGCACGACGAAGTCGGCGCCGGAGACCAGCAGCTGGGTGGGGATCTGGATCGCCTGGGCATCGGCCACCACGCGCTCGGCGGCGTCGTACAGGCCGAGCAGCATGTTTACCGAAATCGCCCGGGTAATCAGCGGGTCGTTATCGAACGAGGCGATACGCGCTGGATCATGGCTGAGGAACTTGGCCTTCACATAGCTGTTGACGAAGAAGTTGCCGCGCCAGGTGCGCATCAGCTTGAGGCCGGTGCGGGCGAAGGGCACATAGAGTTTGACCTTGAAGGCCGGCGAGGCGAGCACCAGGGCGCGGATCTTCGGCGCGTAGTCATGGGCCCAGGTCGCCACGACCACGGCGCCGACGCTCTGCGCCAACACGGCTAGGTCTTCCTCGGCCAGCCCATGCTGGACTCGGATATGGTCGATAAAGGCCTGCACGTCCCGGGCGCTGGTGGCGAAGCTCGGGCTGTCGCCGCGCTCGCCCGGCGACAGACCATGGCCGCGTGCGTCCCAGGCGAAGAAATCGAAACCGGGCATGTCCAGCTCGTCGACCAGATGGGCCATGCGTCCGCCGTGTTCGTGGCCTCGGTGGAACATCACAATCGCTTGCCGCGGCGCGCTCTCTTCGGCGGCAATGGCCGGCCAGTGACGGTAGAACAGTTCCACGCCGTCGTGGGTGGTGAAATGCAGGTCTTGGGCTTCGCGCATCGAGATATCCTTATTTCGAATCAGTCGGTTATGCCGCTTCGGCCAGGCCTTGGCGCACGCGGTTGTAGAGGGTGTAAAGCAGCAGAGCGAGAATCAGGGCAAGCAGAGCGTCGATCCACATCGGCGGCATCAGGCCGCTGGCAACGCCAGCGCCGAGTACACCGAAACAGAAGGCCCGGTCGCTCTTGCCCATGGGCCCGTCATAGCGCCGCGAGGCGCCGACCATCGGCCCGAGCACGCCGGCGTATTCGCTGATCAGGGCCAGCAGCACCACCAGGATCACCAGCAGCGGCGAGACCCCGGGCAGCAGGGCAAAGGGCAGGTACAGCGCGCTGTCGGCGATCAGGTCGCAGAGTTCGTTGAGGTAGGCGCCAAGCTTGGATTGCTGGCCGAACTCGCGGGCCAGCATGCCGTCCACGGCGTTGAGCGCCATGCGCAACAGCATCCACAGCGGGACCAGGGCGAACAGCCAGGCATATTGATGCATGGCCGCGAGAAGGACGCCGAGGCCAACAGAAACCACGGCCGCGGCCAGGGTTACCTGATTGGCGGTGACGCCCCGCGCGTAGAGGCGCTCGACCCCCGGACGCAGGAGGTTCTGGAAAGCCGGCTTGAGTTGGTAGATGGAGAGCATGTCGCAGAATTCCTTTCCACTGCTGTGAAGTGTCGACTCAGCTTAGCCGTTTGTCGGCCAGGCGGCTCGCTAAGACTGTGCACAAACGCCCGATTTCCGAGCGCTCTGGGAAACTTATCCCCTATTTCAGGCTTTCCTTGCCTGAGTTTAAAGCTGGGTCTTTTCAGTCCCTTACATCCAATAATGGCACTTTGATTTCATTCGCTGCACAGCTTATCCACAACCGCGTTAAGCCGTCTCGCCGGCTTCGCAGGGTACCACCTCGGGGGGCAGGGCACCGATCTCGCGCTGCGCCTGGCTGACCCAGGCGAAGGCGCGGTCGTTCAAATCGGCAATCGCCCGTGGGCCGGTGCCGTTGGCATGCATGACCGGGCCAATCACCACCTGGATGGTGCCGGGGGTCTTGCCCCAGCCCTGCTTCGGCCAGAACTCGCCGGCGTTGTGGGCGATGGGCAAGACCGGCAGGCCGGCATTCACCGCCAGCGAGGCACCGCCGCGGGAAAACTTGCCGATCTGCCCCGTGGGAATCCGCGTACCCTCCGGGAACACCAGCACCCAGGCGCCCTGCTCGAGACGCTTATGGCCCATCTGGGCGACTTGCTTGAGCGCAGCCTTGGGGTTGCTGCGGTCGATCGCGATGGGTTTGAGCATGGCCATCGCCCAGCCGAAGAACGGCACATAGAGCAGCTCGCGTTTGACCACCTGGCTCAGCGGCTCGAAGAAACCGCAGAGAAAGAAGGTTTCCCAGGTGCTCTGGTGCTTGGCCAGAATTACGCAAGGGCGCTCGGGAATGTTTTCCAGGCCCTTGATCTCGTAGCGGATGCCGATCAGCACCTTGGCCAGCCATACTGCGCAGCGGCACCAGTTCTGCACGACGAAACGGTAGCGGGCACGAAACGGCAGGAAGGGAGCGACGAAGACGCTGAGCGTGCACCAGAAAAACGCGGTGGAAGACAACAATAGATAGAAGAGGAAAGTTCTTAGGGCCAGCGCTGTCGACATGGGGGCTTGTACCGTCGCAGGCAGGGCCTGCTCTATCAGTGGAGAAGTTGTGCGGCAACCGCCGCCAGATCATCGAATACCAGGGTGCCCGCTGGCAACGCTTTGGCCAGGGTGCGTTCGCCTTTACCGGTCTTTACCAACACTGGCTGACAGTCGACGGCGCGCGCCGCTGCCAGGTCACCGCTGCTGTCACCGACGAACCAGACACCGTGAAGCGCTACGCGATAATGCGCGGCGATTTGTTCGAGCATACCCGGCTTTGGCTTACGGCAGGCACAACCATCGTCCGGACCATGGGGGCAGTGTACGATCAGACCGACTTCCCCGCCCTGCTCGGCGACCAACTCACGCAGCTTCGCGTGCATCGCCTCGAGGGTCGGTAAATCGTAATAGCCGCGGGCCAGGCCCGATTGATTGGTGGCCACCGCCACCGTCCAGCCGGCCTTGCTCAAACGGGCGATGGCCTCGATCGAGCCGGGAATCGGAATCCACTCGTCGAGGCTTTTTATATAAGCATCGGAGTCGTAGTTGACCACGCCGTCGCGGTCGAGAATCAGTAACTTCATAGCGTCAAGCTCCAAGCCGCAAGCTGCAAGTCACAGCCGCTCATTTGCAGCTTGTGGCTTGCAGCTTGACGCTGTTTTAGCTCAGCAGGGATATATCGGCCACGCCGAGGAACAAGCCACGCAGCTTGGCCAACAGCGCATAGCGGTTGGCGCGCACCGCAGGGTTTTCGGCGTTAACCAGTACCGCCTCGAAGAACGCATCCACCGGCTCGCGCAGGTTGGCCAACTGGCTTAGCGCCAGGTTGTATTGGCGTGCCTGGGCCAGCGGTTGCACTGCGTGCTCGGCCTGCTGGATCGCGGCATTGAGGGCGAATTCGCTCGGGCTGTCGAAGTGATGGGCTTCGACCTGCGCGGCGATCTGCCCTTCGGCCTTGCTCAGCAGGTTGGACACGCGCTTGTTGGCGGCGGCCAGGGCTTCGGCTTGCGGCAGGCTGCGGAACACCTGCACCGCCTGCACGCGCTGGTCGAAATCCAGCGGCGAGGTCGGGGCGACCGCACGCACGGCCTGGTACACGGCGACATCGACGCCTTCGTCTTCGTAGCGCGCACGTAGGCGGTCGAAGATAAAGTCCTGCACCTGGGTAGCCAGACCTTGGGCTTTGACCTTGCCATCGAACAGCTGCGCGGCATGGGCAATGGCGTCGGCCAGATCCAGATCCAGCTGCTTCTCGATCAGGATACGCAGCACGCCCAGGGCGGCACGGCGCAGGGCATAGGGGTCCTTGGAGCCGGTGGGCAGCATGCCGATGCCGAAGATCCCGACCAGGGTGTCGAGCTTGTCGGCCAGGGCCACGGCGGCGCCGGTCAGGGTGCTCGGCAGTTCGGCGCCAGCACCGCGCGGCATGTACTGCTCGTTCAGTGCCAGGGCCACATCTTCCGGCTCACCGTCGTGCTTGGCGTAGTAGTAGCCGGCGATACCCTGCATTTCCGGGAACTCGCCGACCATCTCGCTGGCCAGGTCGCACTTGCACAGCAGGCCGGCGCGCGCAGCGCGAGCAGCGTCGCCGCCGATGCGTTCGGCGATAAAGCCGGCCAGGGCCGAGACGCGTTGGGCCTTGTCAAAGACCGAGCCGAGCTGGGCCTGGAACACCACATTGGCCAGGCGCTGGTTGAAGCTTTCCAGCTGCTGCTTCTTGTCCTGCTTGAAGAAGAATTCGGCATCGGTCAGGCGCGGGCGCACGACTTTCTCGTTGCCTGCGATGATCTGCGCCGGGTCCTTGCTTTCGATGTTGGCCACGGTGATGAAGCGCGGCAGCAGCTTGCCGTTCGCATCGAGCAGGCAGAAGTACTTCTGGTTGTCCTGCATGGTGGTGATCAGCGCTTCCTGCGGCACCTCGAGGAAGCGATCCTCGAACGAGCAGACCAGCGGCACCGGCCACTCGACCAGGGCGCTGACTTCATCGAGCAGCGCTGGCGGCACTATCGCGGTGCCCTGCTGCTCGGCGGCCAATTGCTCGATGCGCGCGGCGATCTGCTGGCGACGCTCGGCGAAATCGGCGACCACATAGGCGCTGCGCAGATCCTCGGCATAGCTGGCCGGCGTGGAGATGCGCACGTCGTGGTTGGCATGGAAGCGGTGGCCGCGCGATACCCGACCGGATTTCTGCGCGAGGATTTCGCAATCGATCACCTGATCGCCAAACAGCATCACCAGCCACTGGCTCGGGCGGACGAATTCGGTTTTGCGCGCGCCCCAGCGCATGCGCTTGGGAATCGGCAGTTCGTTCAGCGAGGTTTCGACGATACCGGGCAGCAGGCCGGCGGCAGCCTGGCCGGGGATGCTCTGGCTGAACTTCAGCTTGGGGCCGCTGCGGTCGATATCGGCGAGGCCGACGCCGCATTTCTTGGCGAAGCCCAGGGCGGCTTGGGTCGGATTGCCGTCCTTGTCGAAGGCGGCCTGTACGGGCGGGCCGTCGAGGTTCTGGATGCGATCGGCCTGCTGCGTCTGCAACTGTTCGACCAGCACGGCGAGGCGGCGCGGCGCGGCGTAGCAGCGTACCTGGCCATAATCAAGGCCAGCGGCTTTCAGGCCCTTTTCGATACCGGCGAGAAAGGCCTCGCCGAGGGTATTCAAGGATTTCGGCGGCAGCTCTTCGGTGCCCAGTTCTACCAGGAAATCGTGCGCACTCATTCTGCTGCCTCCAGCTTGGCCAATACTTCATCACGCAGGTCGGGGGCGGCGAGCGGGAAGCCGAGTTTGCGCCGCGCTTGCAGGTAGCTCTGCGCCACGGCGCGGGCCAGGGCGCGTACACGCAGGATGTATTGCTGGCGCGCGGTCACCGAAATGGCGCGACGGGCATCCAGCAGGTTGAAGGTGTGCGAGGCCTTGAGCACCATTTCGTAGGTCGGCAGCGGCAGCTCCAACTCGATCAGGCGATTGGCTTCGCTTTCATAGAAGTCGAACAGTTCGAACAGCTTGTCGACGTTGGCGTGCTCGAAGTTGTAGGTCGACTGCTCCACCTCGTTCTGGTGGAACACATCGCCGTAGGTGACGGTGCCGAACTGGCCGTCGGTCCAGATCAGGTCGTAGACCGAGTCGACGCCCTGCAGGTACATGGCCAGGCGTTCGAGGCCGTAGGTGATCTCGCCGGTCACCGGGTAGCACTCGATGCCGCCGACCTGCTGGAAGTAGGTGAACTGGGTGACTTCCATGCCGTTCAGCCAGATTTCCCAGCCCAGACCCCAGGCGCCGAGGGTCGGCGATTCCCAGTTGTCTTCAACGAAGCGGACGTCGTGTACCAGCGGGTCGATGCCGATGGCCTTCAACGAGCCGAGGTAGAGTTCCTGGAAGTTCTCCGGGTTCGGCTTCAATACCACCTGGAACTGATAATAGTGCTGCAGGCGATTGGGGTTCTCGCCATAACGACCATCGGCGGGACGGCGCGAAGGCTGCACGTAGGCGGCGTTCCAGGTTTCCGGGCCGATGGCGCGCAGAAAGGTGGCAGTGTGGAAGGTGCCGGCGCCCACTTCCATATCGTAAGGTTGCAACACCACACAACCTTGCTCGGCCCAGTATTGCTGCAGGGCGAGGATCAAGTCTTGGAAGGTGCGCACGGCAGGCGTAGTCTGGCTCACGAAAAATTCACCTGTTGGCTGCGACGGAAAGGGCGGGAGTATACCCCAATCCGCGCCGCCTCCACTGCCCTGGAAGGCCCTATGCCGCGCTGCTTCTGGTGTAACCAAGACCCGCTGTACATCAGCTACCACGATGAAGAATGGGGTGTACCGCAACGCGACCCCCAGGCGTTGTTCGAGTTGTTGCTGCTCGAAGGCTTTCAGGCCGGGCTGTCCTGGATCACCGTATTGAAGAAGCGCGAACGCTACCGCGAGGTGCTGTTCGGTTTCGATCCCGGGCGCCTGGCGCAAATGAGCGACGAATACATCGAACAGCTGATGCAGGACCCCGGCATCATCCGCAACCTGCTCAAGCTCAAAGCCTCGCGGCAGAACGCCCAGGCCTGGCTCAGGCTGGAAGACCCGGTGGCCTGGCTCTGGTCGTTCGTCGGCGGCCAACCGAAGGTCAACCATTTCCAGGAGCGCAGCCAGGTGCCGGCGGTGACTCCGGAAGCCGAGGCGATGAGCAAGGCCCTGCGCAAGGCCGGCTTCAACTTCGTCGGGCCGACCATCTGTTACGCCTATATGCAGGCCAGCGGCATGGTCATGGACCACACCAGCGATTGCGATCGTTATGCCGAGCTCAGAAGCCAATAGCGGGCAAAACCCTTAGCGGGCTATCTGTCGCAATCCGAGCGCCGCATTACTCAGGCCAGGGCACTCTTGGTTACACTAGGCGCCTTTTGGCCTGTGGAGTTTCCTGTGGAAAAACTCAAAGGTGCCCTGGTGGTGGGGTTTCTGCGCCTGTTTGCCCTATTGCCTTGGCGTGCCGCGCAGAACCTTGGTGCGGCTATCGGCTGGTTGATGTGGAAGTTGCCGAACGGCTCGCGCGATGTCGCCAGCATCAACCTGAGCAAGTGCTTTCCCGAGCTCGATGAGGCCGGACATCAACGCTTGCTGCGTCAAAGCCTGATGGCGATCGGCATGACCCTGACCGAAAGCGCCTGCTCCTGGATCTGGCCGGCAGAGAAAACCCTCAAACTGATTCGCCATATCGACGGCCTGGATGTATTGCAGGCCGCGTTGGATAGCGGCAAAGGCGTGGTGCTGATCAGCAGCCACCTGGGCAACTGGGAAGTGCTGTTGCAGTACGCCAGCTCGGTGAGCAAGCCGGTACTCTTGTATCGACCGATCAAAATGAAGGCGGTCGATGAGTTGCTGATCCGTAAACGGACTCAGTTGGGCAGCAGCCTGGCGGCCTCGACCAAGGAAGGCATCCTCAGTTTGATCAAAACCTTGCGCCGCGGCGGTGTGGCGGGGATTGCCGCCGACCCGGAGCCCAGTGTGTCGAGTGGGCTGTTCGTACCCTTTCTCGGCGTACCGGCCTTGACCAGCAAGTTCGTGCCTTCCCTGGTCAAGGGCCACAAGGCTGTTGCGGTATTTATCCATGCGCTGCGTTTGGAGGATGGCAAGGGCTACCGCGTAGTCGTAGAGCCGGCCCCCGAGGCGCTTTATGGCGATGACGTGGAGGCGGCTGTTGCGGCCGTGAACCAGGGCATCGAGAAGCAGGTGCGCAAAGACCCGAGCCAGTACATGTGGAATATGAAACGCTTCAAGAAGCGCCCGGCGGGCGAAGCCAAATGGTATTGACGCGCATGGCTTGCGGCTTTTGACCGGGCTCGCTAGTCTGCCTGGACGGCCATCGACGGATGCAGCATGAGCAACCAGCGCAAGAATACCCGCACCCCCCTCAAGGTTCGCCTGCGTATCGAGCATCCAGTGCATGGCGAACTCATGGTCAATACCCGCGATATCTCCGATTGCGGCGTCTATATCCTGATGGATCAAGGCGAAGATCTGCTGACCCTGGGCGAGCGGGTGACCGGCCAGGTGCAAGGCCTGCCGATGGAAGCGCCGATTCTGCAACTGGAAGTGGTGCGCGTCGAACCGATGGGCGTCGGCCTGCGTTTCGTGCGGGACTGATGCGTTTTGGCCGGCTTAGCTGCCGGCCTTATCCAGACGCTTGAGAAACACCCCGATTTCCTTCTCCGCCTGTTTATCGCCTTTCACCTGAGCGGCGCGCAGGCCCTGATTCCAGGCTTCGCGCGCTTCAACCGGTAAACCTTGCTTGTTCAAGGCCTGCCCCAGCAGCTTCCAGGCCGCCGAATAGTCCGGGTCGAAGGCGACGCAACGGCGAAAATGCTCCGCCGCGCGGACG
The DNA here is from genome assembly GCA_966210435.1 of uncultured Pseudomonas sp. GTDB lineage: Bacteria > Pseudomonadota > Gammaproteobacteria > Pseudomonadales > Pseudomonadaceae > Aquipseudomonas. The sequence continues at coordinate 211,508 of CBIHLF010000001.1, forward strand.
CAATCGCCGGCGTCCAGATAGCCCTTGCCCAGGCCGAAGCGCAGCAGGGCGTTGTCGATGCCTTTGCCCAGCATCTTTTCCAGGGCTTCGATACTCATCAGAAGAACGTCAAGCCGACTTGGAACAGCCGTTCGGCGTCACGGATGTATTTCTTGTCGACCAGGAACAGGATCACATGGTCGCCCGACTCGATCACCGTATTGTCGTGGGCGATCAATACCTCTTCGTTGCGGATGATCGCGCCGATCGTGGTGCCCGGCGGCAGCGCGATGTTTTCAATGGCGCGGCCGACCACCTTGCTCGATTTGGCGTCGCCGTGGGCGATCGCCTCGATGGCTTCGGCGGCGCCGCGGCGCAGCGAGTGCACGCTGACGATATCGCCGCGGCGCACGTGGGTCAGCAAGGTGCCGATGGTGGCCATCTGCGGGCTGATGGCGATGTCGATCTCGCCGCCCTGCACCAGGTCGACGTAGGCCGGGTTGTTGATGATGGTCATCACCTTGCGCGCACCCAAGCGCTTGGCCAGTAGCGACGACATGATATTGGCCTCGTCGTCGTTGGTCAGTGCGAGGAAGATATCGGCGTCGTTGATGTTCTCTTCCACCAGCAGATCGCGGTCCGAGGCGCTGCCTTGCAGCACGATGGTGCTGTCGAGGGTTTCCGAAAGGTAGCGGCAGCGCGCCGGGCTCATCTCGATGATCTTCACCTGGTAGCGGCTTTCGATGGCCTCGGCCAGGCGCTCGCCGATATGCCCGCCGCCAGCGATCACCACCTTCTTATAGCTGTCTTCCAGGCGGCGCATTTCGCTCATCACCGCACGGATATGGGCCTTGGCGGCGATGAAGAACACTTCGTCGTCGGCCTCGATCACCGTATCGCCCTGGGGAATGATCGGCCGGTTACGGCGGAAGATCGCCGCCACCCGGGTGTCGACGTTGGGCATGTGCTGGCGCAACTGGCGCAGTTGCTGGCCGACCAGCGGCCCGCCGTAATAGGCGCGCACCGCGACCAGCTGGGCCTTGCCTTCGGCGAAGTCGATGACCTGCAAGGCGCCGGGGTATTCGATCAGGCGCTTGATGTAGTTGGTCACCACCTGCTCCGGGCTGATCAGCACGTCGACCGGGATCGCCTCGTTATTGAACAAGCCGGCTCGGGTCAGGTAGGCCGGTTCGCGTACCCGGGCGATCTTGGTCGGGGTATGGAACAGGCTGAAGCCGACCTGGCAGGCGACCATATTGATTTCATCGCTGTTGGTCACCGCGATCAGCATGTCGGCATCGTCGGCTCCGGCCTGGCGCAGCACCGTGGGCAAGGAGCCGCGGCCTTGCACGGTGCGGATATCCAGGCGGTCGCCGAGGTCGCGCAGGCGATCGCCATCGGTGTCTACCACGGTGATGTCGTTGGCTTCGCTGGCGAGGTGTTCGGCCAACGTGCCGCCAACCTGGCCAGCCCCGAGAATGATGATTTTCATGCAATCCGTTCCTTAGCAGCGTCGGCGATTTTCATCAGCTTGGCATAGTAGAAGCCATCGTGGCCGTCGATTTGCGGCAGCAACTGGCGACCGTGAGCGGGTTTGAGACCATAGTCGGCGGCTATCTGCAGTTCCCGCGCATCAGGCGTGCGCTGAAGAAATGCGGTGATGGTGTCGCTGTTCTCCATGGGCAGCACCGAACAGGTGGCGTAGACAAGAATGCCGCCAGCGGCCAGGGTCGGCCAGATGCGGTCCAGCAACTCGCCCTGCAGATGCGCCAGGGCCGGAATATCCTCGGCCTGGCGGGTCAGCTTGATATCCGGGTGACGGCGAATCACCCCGGTGGCCGAGCAGGGCGCGTCGAGGAGGATGCGCTGGAACGGCGTGCCGTCCCACCAGGCTGCAGTATCGCGGCCGTCGGCGGCGATCAGTTCGGCTGTGAGCCCGAGGCGCTGGAGGTTCTCGCGTACGCGCACCAGGCGCTTTTGTTCCAGGTCCACCGCAACCACGCCGGTCAATTCGGGCTCGGCTTCGAGGATATGGCAGGTCTTGCCGCCGGGTGCGCAGCAGGCATCCAGTACTCGTTGGCCGGGCGCCAGTTCGAGCAGCTGGGCGGCCAGTTGCGCGGCCTCGTCCTGCACGCTGACCCTGCCCTCGGCAAAGCCCGGCAAGGTGGTGACATCGCAGGCTTCGAGCAAGCGGATGCCATCGTGGCTGAACACGCAGGCCTCGGCCTCGAAGCCGACCCGGCGCAGTTCGGCCAGATAATCGTCACGGCTACCGAGGCGCCGGTTTACCCGCAGAATCAGCGGCGGATGGGCGTTGTTGGCCGCGCAGATCGCTTGCCAATGTTCCGGCCAGTGGGCTTTCAGGGCTTTTTGCAACCAGCGCGGGTGGGCGCTGTGCAGCACCGGATCGCGATCGAGGCTGGCGATGATCGCCTCGCCGTCGCGCTGAGCGTTGCGCAGTACGGCATTCAGCAGGCCTTTGAGCGAGGGCTTTTTCAGCTTGTCGACACAGGCGACGGTTTCGCCGATCGCGGCGTGCGCCGGGATGCGGCTGTAGAACAGCTGATAGAGGCCGATCAGCAGCAGCGCTTCGACGTCGCGGTCGGCCGCCTTGAACGGTTTCTGCAAGAGTTTTTCGGCAATCAATGCCAGGCGCGGCTGCCAGCGTGCGGTGCCGAAGGCCAGATCCTGGGCCAGGCCGCGGTCGCGTTGCTCGACCCGTTCGAGCAGCGGCGGCAGGCTGCTGCCCAGCGAGGCCTTGCCGGCCAGCACCGGGGCCAGGGCACGGGCGGCGGCGAGACGCGGATTCATGCGCGGCTCCTCGTCACAGCAGCACCAGGCCGGCGGCAAACTGCTCGCGGCGGCTGTTGTACAGGTCGGCGAAATTCAGCGCCTTGCCGCCCGGCAACTGCAAGCGGGTCAGGCACAGCGCGTCCTGACCGCAGGCGACGGTCAGGCCGTCCTTGCTCGCGGCGAGAATCCTGCCGGGTTGGCCCTGGCCTTCGACCAGATGGCCAGCGAGGATTTTTATCGGCGTTTCGTTCAGGCTGCTGTGACAGATCGGCCAGGGGTTGAAGGCGCGGATCAGGCGTTCCAGCTCGACCGCCGGACGCGTCCAGTCCAGCCGCGCTTCATCTTTATTCAGTTTGTGCGCATAGGTCGCCAGGCTGTCGTCCTGCACTTCGCCGATCAGCTTGCCGGCGGCCAGGCCGGCGATGGCTTCGACGACCGCCTGCGGGCCAAGCGAAGCCAGGCGGTCGTGCAGGCTGCCGCCGGTGTCTTCGGCAATGATTGGCGTGTGTACTTTCAGCAGCATCGGCCCGGTATCCAGGCCTGCTTCCATCTGCATCACGGTGACCCCGGATTCGCGGTCGCCGGCTTCGATGGCGCGCTGGATCGGCGCGGCGCCCCGCCAGCGCGGCAGCAGCGAGGCATGGCTGTTGATGCAGCCCAGGCGCGGAATATCCAGCACCGCCTGCGGCAGGATCAGCCCATAGGCCACCACCACCAGCAGGTCCGGTGCGAGCGCGGCCAGCTCGGCTTGCGCCGCCGGATCGCGCAGGCTGTGCGGTTGGTACACCGGAACCGCATGCTGCAAGGCGAGCTGCTTGACCGGGCTGGGCGTGAGTTTTTGCCCGCGACCGGCCGGACGATCCGGTTGGCTGTAGACGGCGATAAGCTGATGAGGGGTGTCGAGCAGCGCCTTGAGGTGTTCGGCGGCGAACTCCGGGGTGCCGGCAAAAACGATGCGCAGTGCTTCAGTCATGGGGACTCGCTAAAGAAAAAGGCTTGCCGCGGCAAGCCTCTATCAAGTGGTGGCTCAAGCCTGCTGGCGATGTTGCTTTTCCAGCTTCTTCTTGATCCGATCGCGCTTGAGGTTGGACAGGTAGTCGACGAACAGCTTGCCGTTGAGGTGATCGCATTCGTGCTGGATGCACACCGCGAGCAGGCCTTCGGCAATCAGCTCATAGGGCTGACCGTCGCGGTCCAGCGCCTTGACCTTGACCTTCTGCGGGCGGTCGACGTTCTCGTAGAAACCCGGCACCGACAGGCAGCCTTCCTGGTATTGGTCGACTTCCTCGGTCAGCGGCTCCAGTTCGGGATTGATGAATACCCGCGGTTCGGAGCGGTCTTCGGACAGGTCCATGACCACCAGACGCTTGTGTACGTTGACCTGGGTCGCCGCCAGGCCGATGCCGGGCGCCTCGTACATGGTTTCGAACATGTCATCGATCAACTGACGCAATGCATCGTCCACCGCACTCACCGGTTTGGCGATGGTGCGCAGGCGCGGATCGGGAAATTCAAGGATATTCAGGATCGCCATATGCGTTTGTGATGCACTTGTGGAATAAAGTCAAAATCCGCTGCTAAGATGATGAGCAGCATTGGAAAAACGGCTTCACGCCACGTTTCCACTGGGTTCAGTCGCGGCGCTAGGGCGCTCTACGTGAAGACACATAATAAAGGGATTCACCGCATGAGGAAATCACTACTCGCCTTGCTGCTGCTTGCCGCAAGTGGCTTGGCCCAGACCGGCATGGCCCAGGCAGCAGTGCAACTCAAGGACGGTCACCCAGACCGTTACACCGTGGTCAAGGGCGATACCCTCTGGGATATCTCCGGCCGATTCCTCAGCCAACCATGGAAGTGGCCGGAAATCTGGCACGCCAACCCCCAGGTGGAAAACCCCCATTTGATCTACCCGGGTGACGAACTCAGCCTGGTTTATGTCGATGGCCAGCCGCGCCTGATGCTCAATCGCGGCGAATCGCGCGGCACCATCAAGCTGTCGCCGAAAGTGCGCAGCACGCCGATGGCCGAAGCGATTCCGGCCATTCCGCTGGAGGCGATCAACAGCTTCCTGCTGAGCAACCGCATCGTCGATACCCCGCAACAGTTCGAAGCCGCACCCTATATCGTTGCCGGCAACGCCGAGCGCGTGGTCAGCGGTTCGGGCGATCGGGTCTATGCCCGCGGCAGCTTCAACGAGGCTGCGCCGATTTACGGCATCTTCCGTCAGGGCAAGACCTATATCGATCCGGAAACCCAGGAGTTCCTCGGGATCAATGCCGACGATATCGGCGGCGGCGAGATCGTTGCCGTGGAAGGCGATATCGGCACCATGATGCTGACCCGCACCACTCAGGAAGTCCGCCTCGCCGACCGTCTGTTCCCGACCGAGGAGCGCGCGATCAATTCCACCTTCATGCCCAGCGAGCCGGCCAATCAGATCAATGGTCTGATTCTCGACGTGCCGCGCGGCGTGACCCAGATCGGCCAGTTCGACGTGGTCACTCTGAACAAGGGCGCCCGTGACGGTCTGGTCGAAGGTAACGTGCTGGCGATCTACAAAACCGGCGAAACCGTGCGCGATCGCGTTACCGGCGAAGCGGTGAAGATCCCCGACGAGCGCGCCGGTCTGCTGATGGTGTTCCGCGCCTACGACAAGCTCAGCTACGCCCTGGTGCTCAATGCCACGCGCCAGCTGGCGATCATGGACAAGGTTCGCAACCCGTAACACCAACAAGCCCCGCGATTGCGGGGCTTGTACTTTCTGCTGCCGCCGCAATGCGGCGCGACCGATCAAGGATGATCCCATGTCGCAGTTTCTCTACGCCGATCTATCTCCCGCCGAACTCGAAGCCCGCCTACGCCTGCATTGCCTGCCGGAGTTGGGGCCGCGGCGTTTCCGCAAATTGCTCAGCGCCTTCGACAGTGCCTCGGCCGCGTTAAGTGCCCCCGCCAGTGCCTGGCGCTCCCTGGGTTTGCCAGCCGCCTGCGCCGAGCCCCGCCGCAGCGCCGAAATACGTCAGCGTGCGGGCGCCGCCCTGGCCTGGCTGGAGGCCGACAAACAACACCTGTTGATGTGGGACGACCCCGCCTACCCCGGCCTGCTCGCCGAGCTGAACGATGCCCCGCCGCTGCTGTTCGTCGCCGGCGATCCGACGCTGCTGGAGCGTCCGCAGCTGGCGATGGTCGGCAGTCGCCGCGCCTCGCGTCCGGGTTTGGACACCGCCCATAGCTTTGCCCGCAGCCTGGCCGCTGGCGGCTTTGTGATCACCAGTGGCCTGGCCCTGGGTATCGACGGCGCCGCCCATCAGGGCGCGCTGGATGTGGCGGGCAAGACCATCGCCGTGCTGGGCACCGGCCTGCAGTGCCTGTACCCGGCGCGGCATAAAAAGCTCGCCGCGGATATCGTCGAACACGGTGGTGCAATGGTTTCCGAGTTGCCGCTGGATAGCCCGCCCCAGGCGAGCAACTTTCCCCGGCGCAACAGAATCATCAGCGGCCTGTCGCTGGGCGTGCTGGTGGTCGAGGCCAGCCCCTCCAGCGGCTCGCTGATCACCGCGCGGCTGGCCGCCGAGCAGGGTCGCGAGGTCTATGCGATTCCCGGCTCGATCCACCATCCAGGCGCGCGCGGCTGTCATCAACTGATCCGCGACGGCGCTGTGTTGGTGGAAAGCATCGAACATATTCTTGAGGCGCTGCACGGCTGGCAGGCGCAAGCGCCCACCGAGCAACCGACTGCATCCTCTGCGCCTGGCCATCCACTACTGGACCTGCTGCACGCCGCACCGCACAGCAGCGAAGCCTTGGCAGCGGCCAGCGGCTGGGCGCTGCCCGAGGTGCTGGCAGCGCTCACCGAGCTGGAGCTGGATGGGCGTATCGCCTGTGAAAATGGCCGCTGGGTGGGCCGCGGGGGTTAGCTTGGATACACTGCCGACAAGTGTTTAGCGGAGAGCGGTGAATGACGAGCAAGTGGCAGGTGCAGCAGGCAGCACGGGTGGTGCACGCCGGGGGCGTCATCGCCTACCCGACCGAGGCGGTATGGGGGTTGGGTTGCGATCCTTGGGACGAATTGGCGGTGGCGCGCCTGCTGGCACTGAAGGAGCGGCCGATGGAAAAAGGCCTGATCCTGGTCGCCGATGACATTCGCCAGTTCGACTTTCTGCTCGAAGACTTGCCGGAAATCTGGCAGGAACGCCTGGCCGGCAGTTGGCCGGGGCCACATACCTGGTTGGTGCCGCATCAGGACCGACTACCGGAGTGGATCACCGGCGAGCACGCCAGCGTCGCCTTGCGCGTCAGCGATCATCCCGTGGTGCGTGAGCTTTGCGCGCTCACCGGTCCGCTGGTCTCGACCTCGGCCAACCCCGCCGGCCGACCGGCGGCGCGCAGCCGCTTGCGGGTCGAGCAGTACTTTCCGCGTCAGCTGGACAAAGTCCTCGGTGGCGCCCTCGGCGGGCGCAGGAATCCCAGTTTGATCCGCGATCTGATCACCGGTGATGTAATCCGGCCGTCCTGAGGGTAGCGCGCCGCGCGCACCGCACGCCCTTACTGAAACCCAGGTGCGCACGGTGCACCCTACGGGTTTACGGCAGCAGAATGGTCGAGCCAGTGGTTTGCCGCGCGCTTAGCGCCGCTTGTGCGGCTGCGGCATCCTTCAGCGCATAGCGGTTGCTGATGTCCACCTTGAGCTGACCGCTTTCGATCATGCCGAACAGGTCGTCGGCCATCATTTGCAGGCGTTCGGGGGTATCGGCGTAGCCGGCCAGGGTCGGTCGGGTGACGAATAGCGAGCCCTTTTGCGCCAGGATGCCCAGGTTGACCCCGCTGACCGCGCCCGAGGCGTTGCCGAAGCTGACCAGCAGGCCGCGCGGGGCGACGCAATCGAGTGAGGTTTCCCAGGTGTCCTTGCCGACGCCGTCGTAGACCACCGGGCATTTCTGACCGTCGGTCAGCGCCAGCACGCGCTGCACGACATCCTCGTGGCTGTAGTCGATGGTGGCCCAGGCGCCCTGCTGCATCGCCCGTTCGGCTTTTGCCGCGGAGCTGACGGTGCCGATCAACTTCACCCCCAGAGCCTTGGCCCATTGGCAGGCAAAGGAGCCGACACCGCCGGCGGCGGCATGAAACAGGATGGTTTCGCCGCCCTTGAGCGCGAAGGTCTGGCGCAGCAGGTATTGCACGGTCAGGCCCTTGAGCATCACCGCCGCGGCTTGTTCGAAGCTGATTGAGTCCGGCAGTTTTACCAGCTTGTCCGCTGGCAGCACATGTAGCTCGCTGTACGAGCCCAGGGGGCCGGTGGCATAGGCAACGCGTTCGCCGACCTGAAAACGGGTGACCGCCGAACCCACCGCTTCGACGACGCCGGCACCTTCGCTGCCCAGCCCGGAGGGCAAGGCGGCGGGCGGATACAGGCCGCTGCGGTAATAGGTGTCGATAAAATTCAGGCCGATCGCCTGATTGCGCACTAACACCTCGTTGGGACCGGGGGCGGCGGCTTGGTAGTCGAGGTACTCGAGCACTTCGGGTCCGCCGTGGCGGCTGAACTGAATACGTTTAGGCATCTCGTGGTCCTGTCGAACGAATGGGTGGGGCACCGTGCAGCGCTGTCGCTTTGCAAGGGCGCGGGTAGGCCATCCGACCACCTCCGATAAGCGCCGTCAACAGCGGCAATGCCCATACAAATGCTATGCTGCCCGCCGATTTCGCCTGCCAGCCGCAGAGGCTGGATGACGCCAACCGTTTTCAAGGTGCCCGCTGTGAGTGACCGTACCGAGGCCGTAAAAGCCTACCTGCTCGACCTGCAAGACCGCATCTGTTCCACCCTCCAGGCCGAGGACGGCACCGCCGAATTCTTCGAGGATTCCTGGCAGCGCCCGGCTGGCGGTGGCGGGCGCACACGGGTGATCGAGAACGGCGCGCTGATCGAAAAAGGCGGGGTGAACTTCTCCCACGTGTTCGGCGATGGTCTCCCGCCCTCGGCCAGCGCCCACCGGCCGGAACTGGCCGGGCGCGGCTTCGAGGCACTCGGCGTGTCCCTGGTGATCCACCCGGAAAACCCCTATGTGCCGACCTCCCACGCCAACGTGCGCTTCTTCAGCGCCGAGAAAGCGGGCGAGGAGCCGGTCTGGTGGTTCGGCGGAGGCTTCGACCTGACCCCTTACTACGGCAATGAAGAAGACTGCGCGCACTGGCACCGGGTCGCCTTTGAGGCCTGCGCGCCCTTCGGTGCCGAGGTCTACCCGAAGTTCAAGGAATGGTGCGACCGCTACTTCCATATCAAACACCGCGGTGAGCCGCGCGGCATCGGCGGACTGTTCTTCGACGACCTCAATCAGTGGGATTTCGATACCAGCTTCGCGTTTATGCGGGCGATCGGCGACGCCTATCTCGAGGCTTACCTGCCTATCGTGCAGCGCCGCAAGCTGACCCCGTATGGCGAGCGCGAGCGCGAATTCCAGGCGTTCCGCCGTGGTCGCTATGTCGAGTTCAACCTGGTCTACGACCGCGGCACGCTGTTCGGCTTGCAGTCGGGCGGGCGCACCGAATCGATCCTTATGTCGCTGCCGCCCCAGGTGCGCTGGGGCTACGATTGGAAGGCCGAGCCGGGCAGCGAAGAGGCGCGCTTGACCGAGTACTTCCTTACCGACCGCGACTGGCTGTCGGCGGAGTCGTAGTTGCGTAGCCCGGATGCAATCCGGGGAGTCTCCGCGACCGCCCCGGATTTCATCCGGGCTACGAATCGCCAACTCAGTGCATAGGATGGGTCGGGCCGCGCAGGTTAGCCGTCCCGCAAAAACCGAATACGACAGCGTTTTCGGGCGGCATAACCCATCAATGCGTTGTGCCTGCCGACGCCGTGTTGGGTTACGCGGCGCCTTATACCGTTGTATTTGTCTGATAAGTGAGTGGGCCGCTAACCCAACCTACGCGGCTCTGTAATCAGAAAGGATTTTTTATGGACCGCTACGGTGTTTTCGGTAACCCCATCGGCCACAGCAAGTCGCCGTTGATCCACCGCCTGTTCGCCGCGCAGACCGGTGAACAGTTGAGCTACGAAGCCTTGCTGGCGCCCCTGGAGGATTTCGTCGGCTATGCCCGGGCATTCTTCGTCGAAGGCAAGGGCGCCAACGTCACGGTGCCGTTCAAGGAGCAAGCCTTCCAACTGGCCGATAGCCTCAGTGCACGGGCGCAACGTGCCGGCGCGGTGAACACCCTGAAGAAGCTCGACGACGGCAGCCTGCTCGGCGACAACACCGATGGCGCCGGGCTGGTGCGCGATCTGATGGTCAACGCCGGCTTCGCCCTGGCCGGCAAACGCATCCTCCTGCTCGGCGCCGGTGGCGCCGCGCGCGGGGTGCTCGAGCCGTTTCTCGCACAACAGCCTGCGGCCCTGGTGATCGCCAACCGCACGGTGGAGAAAGCCGAGCAATTGGCCAACGAGTTCGCCGACCTCGGTCCGCTGGCGGCCAGCGCATTCAGTTGGCTGGATGCGCCGGTCGACCTGATCGTCAACGCCACCTCGGCGAGCCTGGCCGGCGAGCTGCCGCCGCTCGCCGCCAGCCTGATCGAGCCCGGCCACACCCTGTGCTACGACATGATGTACGGCAAGGAGCCAACCGCGTTCAACCGCTGGGCCGCCGAGCAGGGCGCGACGCGTACCCTGGATGGCCTGGGCATGCTGGTCGAGCAGGCCGCCGAGGCGTTTTTCGTCTGGCGCGGCGTGCGCCCGGACAGCGCGCCGGTGCTGGCCGAACTGCGCAGGCAATTGGCTGATTGAGGAGCGGACGATGGCAGAAGAAACCTTGCCGCGAATAAAGGGTTACCACGCCCACGTCTATTTCGACGTTACGACCCTGGAACAGGCCCGCGCATTGTGCGAAGAGGCGGCGCGCTGCTTCCCGTTGAAGATGGGACGAGTGCACGAGCGCCTGGTCGGTCCGCATCCGGCGTGGAGCTGTCAGTTGGCCTTTCGTCCCGAGTTGTTCGGCGAACTGCTGCCCTGGTTGATGCAGCACCGTTGTGGGCTCGATGTGCTGGTGCATCCAATTACCGGTCATGAGCTGCGTGACCACCGCGACTGGACGCTGTGGCTCGGTCAGTCGCGAGCGCTGGACCTGAGCACGCTGGACACCGAGGAGGATTGAAGGTGTGTGGCGCCGCCCTCCACGGCTCAATCCTCGAAGCGCACCGGACAGTGTTCGGCGCCTTCGAGCTTCTGGATCTCGTCGATCACCTGCGGCCTGGCCCGGCGCAGAATCAGCTGACGGTGCGCTAGCTGCAAGCGACGTGCCTCCTGGTGCAGCATGGTCACGCCGGCGTAATCGATGAAATTGACATGGTGGGCATCGATCACCAGCCGCTCGCCGGCACTGCTCTGGATGATCTGTTGCAGGTAGTGGCAGGCGCCGAAAAAGATCGAACCTTCCACGCGCAGCACGTCTTCATGTTCTTCCCGCCAGAATTTCACCCGCGGCTGGGAGGTGCGCTTGAGGTAGAAGAACAGCGAGGCCAGCACCCCGGCATAGATTGCCGTTTGCAACTCCAGCAGCAGGGTCGCGAGCAGCGTCAGCAGCATCACCACGAACTCCGAGCGGCTGACGCGAAACAGCGCGCGTACGCCGGGGATATCCACCAGCCCCCAGCAGATCAGCAGAATCCCCGCGGCCATGCTCGGCAGCGGGATATGCGCGATCAGCTGGGCGCCGAACAGCGCGAACACGGCGACCAAGAGCGCGGAAAACACACCGGCCAGGGGCGATTTGGCGCCCGCCTGCAGGTTCAGCGCCGAGCGGGTGAAGGAGCCTGCGGAGAGCGAGGCGGAGAACCAGGGACCGACGATATTCGACAGGCCCTGGGCGCGCACTTCCTGGTTGGCGTCGAGGAACTGCTGGGATTTGCTGGCCAGGGCGCGGGCGATCGACAGGCTGGTGACCAGCCCGAGCATGCCGCAGGCCACCGCGGCGGGCAGCAGTTGCAGCAGGCTCGACAGCTCGAAGGTCAGCGGGCTGAACGGCGGCAGACGGCCTTCGAAGGCGCTGACCAGAGCGATAGCGCCGAGCTGCTGCGGCCAGGCCAGTACCGCCAGGCTGGCGACGACCAGGCCGATCAGCAGCGCTGGTGAGCGTGGCCACAGGCGCTTGCACAGCAGGCTCAGCCCGAGGGTAAACCCGGCCAGGGCCAGCGAGCGCCAATCGGCCTGCGGCAGGTGCTGGCCGATATCCAGCAGGCTGGCCAAGGCGGTGGTCTGGCTCGGCACGCTGATGCCGAGCAGGTTCGGCAACTGGCCGAGGGCGATCACCACGGCGGCGCCAAGGGTGAAACCCAGCACCACCGAATGCGAGACGAAGTTCACCAGGGCGCCGAAGCGCAGCAGCCCGAGCAGCCACTGGAACACCCCGGCGAGAAACGTCAGCAGCAGGATCAGGGCTACGAACTCGTCGCTGCCCGGCGTGGCCAGGGGGCTGACGCTGGTGAACAGGACGATGGAAATCGCCGCGGTCGGCCCCGAGATCAGGTGCCAGGATGAGCCCCACAGACAGGCAATGATCACCGGCACTATGGCGGCGTACAGCCCGTACTCCGCGGGCAAGCCGGCGATCAAGGCATAGGCGATGGATTGCGGCAGTGCGAGGATCGCGCCGCTGAGGCCGACCAACAGATCGTTGGCCAGGCTGCGCCGGCTGCTGTTGGGCAGCCAACGGAGGAACGGCAATAGGGTCTGGCGGCTGGGTAGCGGCATCGAATGGGTTCTTTAACTGGCTGGCAGGCGGTTATTCAAGTGGCCTGCTGGGTGATTGGCGGGGCCAGGCTGCCTACCAATCACCCTACGCAATCCGGGCGCTTATTTCAAAGCGGCGACTATCGCCTGCTGGCCATCGCCGCCGTCGCGGGTATTGACGCCCTTTAACCAGGCTTCGATTACCCAGGGGTTGGCGCGCAGCCAGGTTTTGATCGCCTCGGCATTGCTCGCCTCCTTGCTCAGCACCTGGTCCATGATGTCGTTTTCCATTTCCTGGGTGAACGTCAGGTTGCTCAGCAGTTTGCCCACGTTCGGGCACTGCTGCGCATAGCCTTTGCGGGTCAGGGTGTTAACGCTGCCGCTGGCGCCGAAATATTTCTCGCCGCCCTTGAGGTAGTTCATCGCGTACTGCACGTTCATCGGGTGCGGCGTCCAGCCGAGGAAGACCACGAACTTGTCGCGTTTCACCGCCCGGCCGACCTGCACCAGCATGGCCTGCTCGCTGGACTCGACCAGCTTCCAGTCCTTCAGGCCGAACTCGTTGGCGGCGATCATCTGCTTGATCGACTCGTTGGCCGGCGAACCCGAGGCGATGCCGTAGATCTTGCGCTCGAACTTGTCGGCAAACTTCTCCAGATCGGCGAAGTTCTTCACCCCGGCGTCGAAGGCATAGGTGGGCACCGCCAGGGTGTATTCGGTACCCGCGAGGTTTTCCACCACCTTGTCGACCTCGCCAGTGGCGACGAACTTGTCGTAGTTGCTCTGCTGGGCCGGCATCCAGTTGCCGAGGAACGCATCGACCTGGCCCTTCTGCAGGCCGGCGTAGATGATTGGCACCGCCAGCGTCTGGGTCTCCACCTTGTAGCCGAGGCTGTCGAGCAGCAGGCTGGCGATACCATTGGTCACGGCGATATCGCTCCAACCGGGGTCGCCGAGTTTTACCGTGGCGCATTTGGCCTCCTCGGCCTGGACCTGCAAGCTCGCCGCGGCGATCGCCAGGCCGGCGGCTAATAGGGTGCTGAATTTGTTCATGGGCTTCTCCAGTCTTTTTAGTTGTAGTTGCACGCTTGTCGGTTGTCGCGTTCAGACCTGCGGGTAACGGGCGCGCCGCTCCAGGTCGTCGAGGTCGATATGGTTGCGCATGTATTGCTGGCTGGCGTCGACCAGCGGTTGGTGGTCCCAGCTTTTCAGCTTGCCGTGAGTCAGCGCCTCGGCGACCAGGCGGCGACGGCGCTGGCTGGCCAGGGTCGCCTGGTGGATTGCCGGCATATCCCAGCGCGCTCGCGCCTCGTTGATGAAATCGGTCAACAGCGCCCGGTGCTCGGCTGATTCGGCGAGGTTCTCGCGCTCCTGCGGGTCGTTGTGCAGGTCGAATAGCAGCAATGGGTCTTGCTCGCTGTAGATGAATTTCCAGGGGCCGCGACGGATCATCATCAGTGGGCCGTTGCTGCCCTCGGCCATATATTCGCCAATCACTTCATCGTGGCCCTGGCGACCTTCGAGATGCGGCAGCAGCGAGCGGCCGTCCAGCGGCAGAGCGGCTTCGACGGCGCCGCCGGCCAGCTCCACCAGGGTCGGCAACAGGTCCATGGTCGACACGCTCTGAGCGACCCGCTGCGCGGCGAAGCGTTTCGGCGCATGCACCAGCAATGGCACCCGCGCGGACATTTCGAACCAGTGCATTTTGTACCAGAGGCCGCGTTCGCCGAGCATGTCGCCGTGGTCGCCGGAGAAGACGATGATGGTGTCCTCGGCCAGATTGCAGGCTTCAAGGGTCTGCAGCAGCTTGCCGATGTTCGCGTCGATATAGCTGCAGGCGCCGAAGTAGGCGCGTCGTGCGTCCTTGATCTTGTCTGCGGGCAGGGTCTTGCCCCATAGGTCGATGACTTTGAGGATGCGTTGCGAATGCGGGTCCTGCTCGGCCTGCTCGATAAATTGGCCGGGCAGCGGGATCTCGGCGTCTTCGTACAGCTTCCAGAATTCCTCGGGAATCGTGTAGGGGTCGTGCGGGTGGGTCATCGACACGGTCAGGCAGAACGGCTGGTCCGGCGTCATACGCACATGGTCGTAGAGATATTGCCGCGCCTTGAACACCACCTCCTCGTCGAAATCCAGCTGGTTGCTGCGCACGCAGGGGCCGGCCTGCAGCACCGAGGACATGTTGTGGTACCAGCTCAAGCGTTCGTCCGGCGCGTCCCAGTTCACCGCCCAGCCGTAATCGGCCGGGTAGATATCGCTGGTCAGGCGCTCTTCATAGCCGTGCAGCTGGTCCGGGCCGCAAAAATGCATCTTGCCCGACAGCGCGGTGCGGTAGCCCAGGCGGCGCAGGTAGTGGGCGTAGGTCGGCACATCGGCTGGCAGGTCGGCGGCGTTGTCGTAGGCGCCGATCTTGCTCGGCAACTGGCCGCTGACCAGAACGAAACGCGACGGCGCGCAGAGCGGGCTGTTGCAGTAGGCCGAGTCGAACACCACGGCCTCCTCGGCCAGGCGGGCGAGGTGCGGCATCTTGATCGGCGAGGCTGCCTGGTAGATCGGCAGAATAGGCGCGGCCATCTGGTCGGCCATGATAAAGAGGATATTCGGGCGCTTCATGAGTCGCGGCTATTCCATATTTAATATTTATGCGACATTGCGGCTTCGATCATCTGCCCTACAAAAATCGTGGTAAACCCGGCGTCAGTACATGCTTTGGATAACTACAGCTTATGTTTAGTCAGCTCGAAGGATTGTCCCTGGACGTGCTGCGGGTGTTCGAATCCGCGGCGCGGCAGCTGAGTTTCACCGCGGCTGCCGCCGAGCTGGGCAGCAGCCAGCCGGCGATCAGCCAGCAGATCAAGCGATTGGAGCAGCAGCTGGCGGTGCGCCTGTTCGATCGTGTCTATCGCGGCATCGCCCTGACCGACGCCGGTACCCTGCTGCTGCGCTACGTGCAGGACGGGCTGCACAGTCTGGATGCCGGGCTACAGGCGGTGACCGCGCAGCAGCAGCACGAGGTGCTGCAAGTGGCCACCGATTTCGCCTTCGCCGCCTATTGGCTGATGCCACGTTTGCAGCGCTTTCACCAGTTGCACCCCGAGGTGGATGTCAGCCTGATCACCAGCGAACGTGACCTTGGCGCCTTACCGTCGGAGATCGACGTGGCGATCAGCTTCGGCGACGGGCGTTTCAAGCACGCCGAGGCGCAATTGCTGTTTGCCGAGGAAGTGTTCGCGGTATGCAGCCCGGGCCTGCTCAAGGATCGGCCGCTGCCGTTGCCGGTCGAGGCGCTGGTGGAATTGCCGCTGCTGCACTTGCGCCCGGAAAGCCGTAGCCGCTGGTTCAACTGGACCGGCCTGTTCCAGGCCTATGGCATTGCCGAGGCGCCCAGCCCCGGCAGCCTGCGCTTCGATAACTACACCCTGCTGATCCAGGCGGCGATCGCCGGGCAGGGGGTGGCGATCGGCTGGCGGCACCTGGTCGACGAGTTGCTCGCGCAGAAACTGCTGTGCCGGGTATGCGCCGAGGTTACGCACTCCGCTTATGGCTATTACCTGGTTTTGCCCGAGCGAAAACGTCGGCAACGCCTGACCCAGGCCTTCGTCGACTGGATGCAGGCCGAATTGCGCGTTACGGCCTGAGTGCAAGCGCACCGCTCGGCGGACAAAAACTTGGCGCCTGGAAAACACCCTAAACTCCAAGTACCGTGGCGGCCGCGTATACTGCGCGCCCTGCTGCGCTCGCCGCTCCCGCTCATCCACCCAGTGAATCGCCTGCCGTGAAACTTCGCCAATCGTTAGTAAGCCTGCTGATCTGCAGCGGCCTCGCCATTGCATCGAACGCCCTCGCCGCGCCCAAGGCGCCGCTGGAGCAGCAGCTCGCCGCCGGCAGCGCCATGCTGGTCGATCTCAAGACCAATGAAGTGCTCTACGCCAGCAATCCGGACATGGTGGTACCGATCGCTTCGGTGAGTAAATTGATGACCGGCATGGTGACCCTGGATGCCAAGCAGCCACTGGACCAGATCTTGCCGATCACCATTCGCGACAACTGGGAGATGCGCGGCGTCTATTCGCGGGTGCGTATCGGCAGTGAGATCAGCCGCCACGACATGCTGCTGCTGGCGCTGATGTCCTCGGAAAATCGCGCGGCATCCAGCCTGGCCCATCATTATCCGGGCGGTTACAGCGCTTTTGTCGCCGCGATGAATGCCAAGGCCAAGGCCTTGGGCATGCACAGTACGCACTTCGTCGAGCCCACCGGGCTGTCGCTGCATAACGTTTCCACCGCCCGCGATCTGGTGCTGCTGCTCAAGGCGAGTGCGGATTACCCGTTGCTCACGCAACTGAGTACCACCCCCGAACGGACCGTGGCCTTTCGCAAGCCCAGCTATACCCTGGGGTTTCGCAATACCAATGCGCTGGTGCGCAAGCCGGGTTGGGATATCCAGCTGACCAAAACCGGTTTCACCAATGCCGCCGGTCATTGCCTGGTGATGCGTACGCACATGGCCAACAAGCCGGTGGCCTTCGTAGTGCTCGATGCGTTCGGCAAATACACCCATATGGCCGATGCCAACCGCCTCAAGCGCTGGCTGGAAACCGGCAAGATCACCCCGGTGCCGGCGGCCGCCATCAGCTACCGCAAGCAGAAGATGGCTGAACGGCAGTTGCAGGCGGCACAGTAGGTTTCAGCGACCCCGAAAGAGTCGAATACCTCGCTTGGTCTATACCAACCATCCTTTGGTTGGGTTGAGCGAGGTTTGCCATACGCGCTTAAGTTGGAGTGCGGCGTTGCAATGGTTTTGCCATAAACGCCGGCTATTACTGCTCAACTCCAACAACAAACAGAGCGCCTTCCTTCATGAAAACCCTCACCACTCTTGCAGTTGGTCTAGGCCTGGCTTTTGCCGCCGGCCAGGCCAGCGCCTGGTCGCAGCCCACCCACAAAAATATCGTCAAGGACGCCTTGGCCTTTCTCAATTCGCCTTATGCCACGCCGGAGATGCAGCGTGCCTACCAGTTCTACGTAGGCGCGGCCGGCAGCGAGGCCCGTGCTGGCGAAATCCTCGGTCAGGCCGCCTACGATGTCGACGACTTCCAGGACACCCGCCTCGGCGGCTGGTGGGTCGGCTACGAGCACGCGCCGGTGTATGGCGCGGCCGCTTCGATCGTCAACTACACCTCCTACTGGCACTTCATCAACATGGCCCGCCAGGGCGACGACCATGGCAACGACCACGGCGGCTACGACTACCGCTACCGCAAGGTCGACGGCAGCTGGAGCGGCGATGTCGACTGGTACGCCATGGTCTATCTGTACAACCGCGAGCTGAAAAAGAGCGACTTCGACACCACCGAGGCGCACTACCGCCAGGGCAGCAATTCCGACTGGCAGAACCATTACGGCGACTTTCAGACCGCAGCCTTCCAGCCCATCGATAACCTCGCCAAATACTGGTTCGACCAGTTCAAGAACGCCCCCTCGCTGCAAACCATCGGCTACTCGCTGCACGCCACCGGCGATGTGGCGCAGCCGCACCATGCCTGGGTCACTTCGGGCAACGGCCATTCCGGCTGGGAAGGCTGGGTCGACGATCACTACTTCAGCGAAGGCCTCAACGACATGACCGCAGTGGCCAGCCGGGTTGGTAGCTATGATCCGCAGCGCTCGATCCGCGACCTGCTGACCCAGACCGCGCAAGTCGCCTACCAGCACCCCGAACCGCTGTACGACACCAGCTACGCCACCCGTCTGCGCATCGCCAAGGAGCTGATCCCGGAGTCCATTGCGCTGACCGTCAACGTGCTGACCAAGGGTGCCAACAGCTTCAATGGCCAGGGCGGTCTCTGAATGTTGGGGATCTTCCAGCGCAGTTTGCTGATGTTGGGGCTGACCGGCATCTGCCTGTCGGCCCTGGCCAGCCAGGATCTGCGCATCGACGGTGAGCGTCTGCCCGGCAAGAGCATCGAGGTGTTGGAGAAAGCCGTGACCCGGGTCAAGTTCAACACCGACCTGCGCCTGCTGCGCATCGGGCTGGCGGAGAACCACCTACTGGCCCGTGAGGTGGAAGCGCAGCTCGATGACAAGCACCGCGGCGACCTTGAGGTACTGGTCGAGCGCGAAGCCGCCAACCTGATCGAGCAGGTCTACGGCAAGCAGTTCGATCTGGATGTGCGGCCGTTCCTGCGTCAACCGCAAGGGCTGAGCAGCGAACGCCTGCGACAGATTCTCGCGGCGCCACAGCAAGGCGTGGTGCTCGACAGCCTGAAGCTGAGCGCGGCGCAACGGGCCGAGGCGGCGGCGCTGAGCCTGATCGTCTGGCAGTTTCCCGGCCAGGCCGAGCATCGGCTGACGCTGCTGGATCTGTACCAGGGCGACAACGTCCAGGGCCAGGTCGAGCTGCAACAGGGCAATCTGCGTTACCTCGCCGAACAGGTGCGTCAGCATGCGCAGCGCGACTACCTCTGGTATCAGCTCGGCAAACACGGCTTCAGCACCGCCGAGCAGGCCGGCCTGCGACAACTGGTGCGCGACAAGCTGATCCGCCACAAGTACCTGCATCAGCTCGGCCTGCACAACGATTTTCACCATGAAACCGACAGCCTCAAGCAGCGCGCCCGGCAGGTCAGCGATGCCGACGCCGAGGCCTACTACCAGCGCAATCTGTCACTGTTTCTCAACGTCGCCGAGGTACGCGCCGCGCATATCCGCCTCGCCGATCAGGTCACGGCCGACCGGGTGTATGCCGAGTTGCAGGTCGGGCTGGCCTTCGACGAAGCGGTACGCCGCTATTCCCTGGCAGAGGACAAAGGCCAAACGCCGCCCGGCGATCTCGGCCTGGTTCGCCCGCAAGACGCGCAACTGGATTTCCTGCATAAAACCGCCCTGCTGCAGAAGGCCGACAGCATTTCCCAGCCGATGCTGATCGACGACGCCTTCGAGATCGTTCAGGTGCGCAGCCGTGCGGACAAACAACTGCCGCTCAGCGACCCCAGTGTGCGCTACGAGGTCAACCAGGCGGTGGCCAAGGAACAACTGAGCCGCGAATTCCAGCAGCGCGTCGATGCCCTGCTGGCCAATGCCAAGGTCGAAGGGTTATGAAGTATTGGCTGGTTGGGACTTTGTGTGCGGCTGCGACTGCTGTGACCCTGGCCATTTGCTGGGCGCCGAACGCGGAGCCGGTGGCAACTGTCGCGGTGCCGGCGATGGTGGTATCGCGCTCGGTCGAACCGCTTTCGCCGCCTGCGCCCGAGCCGCGCACATTGCCCGTCGCAGCCCATCCAGCGCCGATAGCGCCAGCCGCCGCAAACGCGTCCGAGCCCGCGCTGAATGCCAGCGAAGCGCAAATCCTGATGCAGCTGATGGCCGAACAGGGCGACCCGCGCAGCCCGTCGCTCGGCACGCTGAAACCGCGCGAGCGAGCCACCCCAGCGCAACTGGCCGACCCGGCGCAATACCAGGCGTTCGAAGACAAGCAAAGCCGCGCCCTGATCCAGGCCTATGCCAGCGGTGTACAGCAGATCCCGACGATTCGCGCGCGCATCGAACAGGCCGCGCAATCCGGCGAACGCAACGCCGCGGAAATCGACGAAGCCCGCGCCGCGCTCGAACAGTTGGAGATGTTGCAAAGCAAACTGCAGCGCGAGGCGCCGGAGCTATTGCCGGATGGATCGACCAAGCCTGCGCCCTGACCGCAGCCCGGCATAGCGGTGCGACCGTGACGCCCATCGGTGGCTACTGTGGGAGGCTAGTGTCTTTCGCGGAGGACTTTTTCTTCCCCGGAACGATCAGGCTTGAAACCCCGATCAGGCAAAACAGCCCAAATGAAATTTGTGCGAAGGTCAACAAGCCCTCGGCCTCACTCGTCGAACGCCCACCGCCAGTGATGATGGCCGACAGGCTAGCCATCCACAAAATCACAGAGCCGGCAGCCAAGGTCAGAAAGACCAGCGCTGCTATACCTAGATACTTGTTCATGGGTTATATCCACTTGAATTCAGCATCAAGCGAATTGGCGCTGAACAACAAAGAGAGAGAACAGGCGTCGACCCTTTAATAGTCATCATCACGACCGGTTGGTTTCCAGTTGATATCTTTGTCGGCGTGATAGCCCTGGACAGGGTTGGGGGGAAGAGGATAATCCTTGGCTAGATTCGGGAAGCGCAAGTCAGGGTCGTTATTTAATTTCTGAAGAAGGTTATCATAGGCCTCTGCAATCTGAGTGTTCTTTTCATAACTAAACTCCCCTGCTTCGAAAGTGTCTATTATAACTAGGAACGCTTTCGGCTCTCCAAGAGAGGCTGCGCGTTGATAATAATGCATAGAGGCCGGGAAGTTCTCGTCCACGATCTTATAGTAGGCCGCCAGCTCATAGTTAGCACTTGCATAGTCTTGGGTTGCCGCACACCTTAGGTACTTAACCCCTTCAGGGTTATTTTTCTTGTCATATATATAAATATTTCCAATTCTGGTTTGGGCCTGGGGATTTCCTAGGTTAGCGGCCTTTATTAAATAGAGCATCGCTTCTTTGTCTGACTGCACGACGCCCATGCCTCGCTGGGTCATTACGCTCATATCGTAATAGCCCAATGGCACTTCAAGGTCGACCATTCTCAGGTAGAGATCGATAGCGGTATTGGTATCTTTTTCTACACCTTTACCTCGTAGATAGAGTTCAGCCAGATTGTGCATGGCCTTCCAGTGGTCTTTATCGACGGCCTGCTGATAAAGGCGCGCCACTTCCTGCCAGTTGGGGATGCGCTCCTTGCTTATGATTCTGGCTTGGTTAAACCATTGGTCCGCCTGTGGGTCGAATTTTGGGGCAGTATTAACTTCATGGGCACATTTGAACTCGAAAGCCATTGCCGAAGCTCCGTAAATTGTCATGGCTGCTATAAATATATATTTAATCAACTGCTTTTGCATAAGGCGTTACCAAATCCCAGAACCTAACTAAATTGCTTGAGAGTGCTTTATTTTGTTTTTGATTCTTCCAGTTATCGGAAAGCATGTTTTCCCATCTGTTGAAGTTGTCTTTAATCGTTGCCTTGATAGGCTTTCCCGAATGCATCCCCCATAACCGTTCCCGCCATTTCTTGGTTGTTGTGGGACTGGGCATAGCAATATTCAGTTCCGAGTCCGAGTGCAGGCTGCGCATGTTGATATTGGCCGAGCCCAAGGTAAAGAACACATCGTCTACCAACAGCAGTTTGCTGTGTACGTAGATGGACTTGAATCGTGCGGTACCTTGTTCCGGGCCGAGGGATTCGCTGATGCGCTGGTCGGTTTGGCGTTCGGTTTGAGTTTTGGCGGTTGGCGCGGAGCTGGCATTGTCATCGCAACAGGCCAGGGTGGCGATGATGACTTTGAGACCTTCCGGTGGTAGCAATTCCGGTTCCAGCTCGCGGGCGGCAGCCTGGTTGTAATGGGCGTTGGGATCTAGGGCGATCAGTTCGTCGGCGTGGGCTTCATCGATATTGTAGTGGCGTTTCTTTTCCCGAATTTGGGCCAACTCATGATCGCGCTCTGGTGAGGCTGGGCGCTCGGCGAGTTCGCGCTCGCGATAGACGAGCTGGCGTTGGTCGTAGAGCTCATCACGGTGGGCCAGGGGCATGAGTTCACCCTGGCCGAGCTCGTCGAGCATCTCGTAGGTATTGCTGGAGAAGTGCTTGCTGTCCGGCGTGTTGGTCACCACGAATAGATACAGGTCGTCACGCGCGCCAGCAGCTTTGCGTTGTGCCGCCGTGTTCTTGATACCTTCGGTCAGAGGGGCGTAGCGGAAATACTGGTTTTCGATATAGGCATACTGATGCACGTTGCCCAAGGCTTTCTCGTAGATTTCCAGGATGGTGGTTTCACCGCTTTCCTGTGCTTGGGTGCGGCATATTTGGGCCGCCTCACCGTCATTATGGATCAGGCTCAGCGGGCGAATACCGCTGCGTTGGTCTACCAGCGTGCCGCCGAATATTCGGCGTATCCAGGATGTGCCATTGTCCCAGGCGTTGCAGAAGTTGTGGTTGAGGTCGAACAGTACGGGGCCGAGCACATGCACGGACAAGTCTTGCCAAGGGCCGAAGCCCAAGTCGCGTTTACCTGCGGCATCGTCGTAGGTGTGAGCTGTGGTGTCCCAATAGTTGCGCTGCAGGTTGTGGCCCATGACCATACCTTCTGCACGGCCCTGATCCATGTAGTCCACTATCAGGGCTTTTTGGTGATGACTGGGAAATAGGCTGAGGGCGAGGTACTGCTTCCAGCTGCTATCAGGTAGATCTCTGGCAAGCAGTTTGGCGAGAATTATTAACCGCCCCCAATGTGCCTGCAGGCCGTTTTCATCGCTATAGCTAAGCTCCATCAGCCAGGGATAGTCGCGGGTACGAAACTCAATATTCTTCGCGGCGCTGCTGTAGACCCAACGATACCAATCACGGGTTTTAGCCTGGTCCTCTGGGTGATGCACGGTGCCGCCCGAGTCGCTGCCGAGCGTATATCCGCCGTCGAGCGCATCGAGCTCCTGCTGGATCGCAATGAGCTCGTCGCGTGAGGTGCGACGAGCCCTCTCATCATCGGCGGCCAAGCTTTCCAGCTTGGTCCGCTCCTGTTGCTGTTGCAGCAGGAGTTTCTGGCGCTTTTGCTCTATCGCACTTGTGTCAGCGGGTTGACCGGCTGTTGCACCGGAACCAAGCGAGGTTCCCCCTTTGCCGGACCAGCCTTCGCCGATCACTGAATTTTCGCCTAGTTGAGCCAGGCTGTTGTTCCAGATCAGTACCCGAATGTCGACGCCTTGGTCGGCTTTGCGTTTGAGCAGTTCGCCCAGCGTCTCTTGATCTGAGCCACCGCGCTTGAGGCGCAAGCCAGGATCAAACCCCCAACTGATGATGTCGATACTCTTGCGAGCTTTTTGCACGCACTCGTAAAACTTGGCGAACGCTTCCTCACCACAGACCAGTGGCGTGACGATGTTGCCCGCAGGGCGTGGTGGGCTCAGTGGGCTGTTCTGGTGGGCAAACCAGTCGGCTGTGGATGTCGCGGTCTTGTCATCGAGCGATAACGAAGCCTGTTGATCCAGGTAGATCATGGCGAAATTCCCTTTTACTTGATCTCTTGGTCCTGTCCTGCCAGCAAACGCAGGAAGTGTTCAGGCGTCTCCAGTGGCGCCAGGGGAGCCGCTTCGCCGGGGTAGTGACGGAAGCCCTGGCGTTTGAGGCGTTCGTCCAGGCTGCGGCTCTCGGCATCGGCCTGTTCCTGCACTGCAAAGCTGAAGCGGTGTCCGTTGACTGTCTCGATGCTGTAGTTGCGGGTGCCAGGACGATGTTCAAAGCGAACGTAACCCTGGGCATCAGTGAAGCCGCTAACCAGTAAGGCACCATCGGCGAAAAGCTTATAGGGCTCATCGCCATAGCCCGGCAGGTTGGGCAGTGGCGCGAGGCGAATGGTCAGTTGATCCAGTGGCGGTTCGCTCGCATTGCCAGTGGCCTGCTCCAACACATCCCCGGCCTTGTCGCTATCCGCTGCGCCCGGCAGTACCGGCGGTTTGATCTTGATCCCCGAGCCTTTGCCCGCGGCGCCGCCGGCGTTGATCTTGGCCATCGGGCCGCTGAGGGTGATGCCGCCGGGGTCGAGTTTGATAAAGCTGCCGCCGGCTTTGAGGGTCAGTTCGACGCCGGCTTCGATGACCATCTTTTGCCCGGCTTTGAGGTGGATCTCGCGGCCGGCCTTGGTCAGTTGCGCGGTGCCGAGTTTGATGTGCTGGTTCTGCCCGACGGTGAGGTGGTCGTCGGGTTTGACTTCGACTTTGCGCTCGGCTTTGACGGTCAGGTGTTCTTCGGCTTTGAGCTCGGTGTAGCTGTTCTTCTCGACGGTGTCGTGGCGCTCGTGGCCGATGCGGATTTTCTGGTCGTGCTCGATGTTTTCGTCCCAGTCGCGCTCGGCGTGCAGGTAGATCTGTTCTTCGCCCTTTTTGTCTTCGATGCGCAGTTCGTTGTAGCCGCCACCGCCCGGGCTGCTGAGGGTTTTGAACAGGCTGCGGGTTTTGTTCGCCGGCAGGTCGTAGGGGACGACGTGTTCCTTGTGGTACAGGCAGCCGGTGACCAGGGGCTGGTCGGGGTCGCCTTCGAGGAAGGTGACCAGCACTTCCATGCCGATGCGCGGGATGGCGATGCCGCCGTAGTGGTCGCCGGCCCAGCTGTTGGCCACGCGCAGCCAGCAGCTGGTGGTGTCGTCGGCCTGGCCCTCGCGGTCCCAGAAGAACTGCACCTTGATCCGGCCATATTGGTCGCAGTGGATTTCTTCGCCGGCCGGTCCCGTGACTACCGCGCTTTGGCTGCCGAGGACGCGCGGTTTGGGGTAGTCCAGCGGTGGCCGGTAGGCGATGTCCCAGGGCGTGGCGGTGAAGCGATTGCGGTAGCCCTGTTGGAAGCCATCACTGGCTTCGGTATGGCTGGTCACCGACTCTTCCAGCACTTGCGGTTGTTTGCCCTGATGGATTACTTCGCGCAGCAGCCAGAGGTCGTTGCAGTCCGGGTGCGGGTGGTCGGAGAGTTCGAGGAAGTGGCCGCTGAGCAGTTTCGGTTGGTCGCCGCGGCCTTCGGCCAGGCGGTAGTCGGCGCGGTGGCGTTCGAGATTGCGCTGGCTCAGGTGTTTGCCGCGGCTACGCTCGGTGTAGCGGCCGGGGTAGTCGTAGTCTTCCAGGTCCGGTAGCGGTTTGGCTTCGGAGTCGCGCTCCGCTTTGAATGCGGTCTCCAGCAGCAGGCGCGGTTTTTCGAAATCGTAATCGCGGCGGGTGGTGCGGCTGGTGCGGGTTTCCAGGCGCACGGCGAAACGCTTGATCACCGGCTCATCGGCAGTCATGCCGTTGTCTTGCAGGTAGGCGGTGGGCTGGCCGAGTTTGCCGAAGGCACTCTGGTCATCACCGAAGATCAGCACATGGCCTTGCCGGCTATGACTGAAGTGGTAATGGATGCCCTCCTCGCTGCAGAGGCGCTGGATAAAGTGCAGATCCGATTCGTCGTATTGCACGCAGTAATCGCGCTCGGGGTAGACCGTGGGGCCGAGCAGAAACTGGTAGGCGTTGGCCTGGATACCGTGTTCCTCCAGCACCTGGGCGACTATCTGCGGAACCGTAAGATGCTGAAAGATGCGCTGGTTGGTGCGGCAGCCGAGATAACTGAGTTGCGGCACAATGGACAGGCTGTAGCGGGTCAGGCGCTTGCCGGACTCGCCCTGAGCGACCCGATAGATGATGCCGTGGATGCCCAGGCCGTCCGGGGTAAAGGCGAGAAAGGCCGGCCGGTGCAGCAGGCCCAGATAGTCCAGATCCGGGCGCTCGCTGATCAGCTCGACTTCGAAGCGATATGGCTGGCTGATGGTTTCGCGCCCGCTGAATTCGAGCACTTGCAGGTCGTGGTCGAGGCCTTCGATGGAAAGGCTGAAATGGGTTTGGTTGGCGGGGTTGAACATCCGATGTTCCTCTGCTGTTGGGCGCGAGGCGATTTGGCGGCACCAATGCACATCTGCGTCGATGTGCTCGTGTGCAACAGGCAGCCTTTCCCAGGCGTTTTGCGGCGTAGCCTGAACCTTGCTCCAAAGCTACCCGCCAGAGCAATTGAAAATCGTATTTTTTTGGCCTGATTCACAGCGCGAGCCAAGATGCGCAATAACTTGCGCAGCTTGGCCAGCGGGTTCCTGCGCGCTCCGTAGTGAATGAGCGAGCACGACTGAATGCTCCAGCCCGCGCCGCGCTCGAACAGTTGGAGGTGTTGCAAAGCTGACTGCAGCGCGAGGCGCCGCATTTATTGCCGGACACTCGGAGCTCTGATCCATAGGTGGATTAGATTTCGTCGGTCGGGTTAGCGGCGCGTACCCGTAATCTTCGAACGACATCGTTATCGAACGCCGCGTAACCCGACACCGTGCTTGCCGCCATGCCGGGTTACGCCGCCGCGGTTATGTCTATTTGCCCGAACCATTGCGCAGGCGGCTAACCTACGCGGCCCGACTCAGCGGGGCTGGGGACTCGCCGTTACAACCGCGCGCCGCGTACCCCTTCGGCCAGGGATTTGCACAGGCTAAGCACGCCGTCCACCGCCTGGGCGTCGTTTTCGGCGTTGGCGATCTGGTCGATCAGCGCGGAGCCAACCACCACACCGTCGGCCAGGCGGGCGATGGTCGCCGCGTGTTCCGGGGTGCGAATGCCGAAGCCGATGCTGATCGGCAGGTCGGTATGCCGGCGCAGGCGTGCCACGGCTTGTTCGACATGCTCGATGGTGGCCGAGCCTGCGCCGGTAACGCCCGCCACCGAAACGTAATAAACGAAACCGGAGCTGCCGTTGAGCACTTTCGGCAGGCGCGCGTCGTCGGTGGTCGGCGTGGTCAGGCGGATGAAATCCAGGCCCGCGGCTTGCGCCGGGTCGCACAGGTCGACGTTATGCTCGGGCGGCAGGTCGACGACGATCAGGCCATCGACCCCGGCTTCCTTGGCTTCGGCGATAAAGCGCGCGACGCCCATCTTGTGGATCGGGTTGAAGTAGCCCATCAGCACCAGCGGCGTGCTCTGATCGTCTTCGCGGAAGGCGCGGACCATCTGCAGGGTCTTGGCCAGGTCCTGCTTGGCGGCCAGGGCGCGGATATTCGCCAACTGGATCGCCGGGCCGTCGGCCATCGGGTCGGTAAAGGGCATGCCCAGCTCGATCACATCGGCGCCAGCCGCCGGCAGACCCTTGAGAATTGCCAGCGAGGCGTCGTAGTTCGGGTCGCCAGCGGTGACGAAGGTCACCAGGGCGGCGCGGTTCTGTTGTTTCAGCTCGGCAAAACGGCTTTGCAGACGGCTCATCAGTGTTTCTCCTGCTGATCTTGTTGCATGTGGTGCATAACGGTCTGCATATCCTTGTCGCCGCGCCCGGACAGGTTGATCACCATCAGGTGGTCTTTTGGCAGGGTCGGTGCGCGCTTGAAGGCTTCGGCCAGCGCGTGGGCGCTTTCCAGGGCCGGGATGATGCCCTCCAGGCGGCAGCAGGTGTGGAACGCCGCAAGCGCCTCGTGGTCGGTCACCGATGTGTATTCGACGCGGCCGATCTCGTGCAACCAGGCGTGCTCGGGGCCGATGCCGGGGTAGTCGAGGCCGGCGGAAATCGAGTGGGCATCGATGATCTGGCCATCCTCGTCCTGCAGCAGGAAGGTACGGTTGCCATGCAACACGCCCGGTACGCCGCCGTTGAGGCTGGCCGCGTGCTTGCCGGTTTCGATGCCGTAGCCCGCTGCTTCGACGCCGACGATCTGCACGTCTTTATCGTCGAGGAACGGGTGGAACAGGCCGATGGCGTTGGAGCCGCCGCCGATGCAGGCCACCAGGCTGTCGGGCAGACGGCCTTCCTGGGCGAGGATCTGCTCGCGGGTTTCCTTGCCGATCACCGCCTGGAAGTCGCGGACCATCGCCGGATACGGGTGTGGACCGGCCACGGTGCCGATCATGTAGAAAGTGTTATGGACGTTGGTCACCCAGTCGCGCAGGGCCTCGTTCATCGCATCCTTGAGCGTGCCGGTGCCGGCGACCACCGGAATCACGGTGGCGCCCAGCAGCTTCATGCGAAAGACGTTGGCCTGCTGGCGGTCGATATCGGTGGTGCCCATGAAGATCACGCATTCCATGCCGAAACGCGCGGCCACGGTGGCGGTGGCCACGCCGTGCATGCCGGCGCCGGTCTCGGCGATGATGCGTTTCTTGCCCATGCGCCGCGCCAACAGGGCCTGGCCGATGCAGTTGTTGATCTTGTGCGCGCCGGTGTGATTGAGCTCTTCGCGCTTGAAGTAGATCTTCGCGCCGCCGCAGTGCTCGGTCAGGCGTTCGGCGAAATACAGCGGGCTCGGGCGGCCGACGAAATCGCGCTGGAAGTAGGCCAGCTCCTTGGCGAATTCCGGATCGAGCTTGGCCTTCTCGTACTCGGCGGCCAGGTCGTGGATCAGCGGCATCAGGGTTTCGGCGACGTATTGGCCGCCGAACGAGCCGAAAAGGCCGGTGGCGTCGGGGCCGCTGCGATAAGAAGTCATGGCATTCTCCTGCGGGTATCGAGGATTTGCAGGAGCCAGCGCCGGGCTCCTACGACAATGGCCAAAGGATAAGGCTGTGTGGCCCGGGACAAAAGCGATAAGATTGCGCAAACACGTCAGGAAAACTCACAGATGAGCCAAGATCTTCCGCCGCTCAATGCCCTGCGCGCCTTCGAGTCAGCCGCTCGCCTGCTCAGCGTCAGCAAGGCCGGCGACGAGCTGCACGTCACCCATGGGGCGGTCAGTCGGCAGATCCGCGCCCTGGAGGAGGAACTCGGCATCCGCCTGGTGAGCAAGGACGGTCGCGGCATAAAACTCACCGATGCCGGTATGCGTCTGCGCGATGCGGCGGGCGAGACGTTCGAACGCCTGCGCCTGGTCTGCGCCGAGCTCAAGCGCCAGACCCGGGACGCGCCTTTTGTCCTCGGTTGCCCCGGTAGTTTGTTGGCCCGCTGGTTTATCCCGCGCCTGGATCGGCTCAACCGCGAGCTACCGGAACTGCGTCTGCAACTGTCGACCAGCCATGGTGAACTCGACCCGCGCAGCCCTCAGGTCGACGCCACCCTGCTGTTCGCCGAACCGCCTTGGCCGGCGGATATGCAGGTGTTCGAGCTGGCCGCCGAACGCATCGGCCCGGTGCTCAGCCCGCGTTACGCGCGCTTCGCCGAGTTGCACGGGGCGCCGGCTGCGGCGCTGCTCGGCGAGCCGCTGCTGTACACCAGCTCGCGCCCGCAAGCCTGGCCGAGCTGGGCCGCCGGCAATGCTCTGGATAGCGGCGCGTTGCGTTACGGCCAGGGTTTCGAACATCTCTATTATCTGCTGGAAGCCGCCGCCGCCGGGCTCGGCGTGGCCATCGCGCCGCAGCAGTTGGTGGCCGACGATTTGGCGGCCGGGCGCCTAGTGGCGCCCTGGGGCTTCGTCGAAACCTCGGCGCGTTTGGCGCTGTGGCAACCGCTGCGCAGCCGCGACCAGCGCGCGGCGCAGTTGGCGCGCTGGTTGGCGGCCGAACTGGGCGATCTTGTCGAGGCTCCGGCCGTCGATTAGCCTGTGCGCGCCCGAGCCATCCGCCGGATGGACGCGCCACCACATGGAGTGCCCACATGAAAGAAAGCCGCGATTACCTGGAAATGGCCTTCCGTTCGATCCAATGTTTTGCCGACGACGGCAAACTGCTGGTGCATGAACTGGAAAGTCTGGTGGATATCGCCCGCCGCGATGGTGTGGTGGATAGCAACGAGAAACGCATCCTGCAAGGCATCATCGAGCGTCTCAACCCTGCCGAGTTGACTGCGGCGATGCAGGCCAAGATCGCCGAGCTGCGTAGCGAACTGCAGTTCTGAGTCGGCCTGGCAGCCGGTTATGTTCGGCTGCCGCCTTGTGCTTTCCCCGTGCTTGGCTAGCGTGAAAACAGGAACCTGTCGAAACCAGCAGCAGTCCTAAATTTCACTGCGCCCAAGAGGCAGCCACGGAGAAACTCCCATGACCGATCACCACACCTACAAGAAAATCGAAATCGTCGGCTCGTCCAAGACCAGCATCGAAGACGCCATCGAAAACGCCCTGGCCGAATGCGCCAAGTCGGTGCGCAATATGGATTGGTTCGAGGTGACGGAAACCCGCGGACATATCCACGACGGCAAGGTCGGTCACTATCAGGTCACCCTGAAAATCGGCTTTCGTCTGAGCGATAGCTGAGCATTCGCGAAACCTAGGTAGTAGCCCGGATGAAATCCGGGGAAATTGCCGCCAAGCCAATACCGTCCGGGAATGCAGCCGGGCGACGAGGTTTCGAATGCCTGCGTTGTAGGGCGGACATGCCGCAGGCTTGTCCGCCAGCGGTATCGTCCCCGGTGGACAAGGCTTCGCCATGCCACCCCTACAGGCGTGTGTCGGCATCAATCGCCCTTGTACCCTTGGAATCGCCAAAACAAACCCCACTATTTAACTCGGATATAGCCGCAACGGTGCGCCTATGCCACCGCATAACTAGCAGGCAGGCCCCATGAGTGCTCTGACAAACATAGGCTTCTCCACCCTCGACCTGGCGCCGATCCGCGATGACGGCGGCCCCGAGCAGGCGTTGCGCAATTCCCTGGCCTTGGCCCAGCATGTCGAGCGCCTGGGCTTCACCCGCTTCTGGGTCGCCGAGCACCACAATATGGACGGTATCGCCAGCTCGGCCACCGCGGTGCTGCTCGGCTATCTGGCGGCCGGCACCTCGACGATTCGCCTCGGCGCCGGCGGGGTGATGCTGCCCAATCATGCGCCGCTGGTGATCGCCGAGCAGTTCGGCACCCTCGCCACGCTCTATCCCGGGCGCATCGATCTGGGCCTGGGCCGCGCGCCCGGCGCCGATCAATTCACCGCCCACGCCCTGCGCCGCGAGCGCTCCGGCAGCGCCGACGACTTCCCCGCCGACGTCGCGGAGTTGCAGGCCTACCTCGGCCCGCGCACGCCAGGACAACGGGTGATCGCCATGCCCGGCAGCGGCACCGAAGTGCCGATCTGGCTGCTCGGCTCCAGCCTGTTCAGCGCGCAACTGGCCGGCGAGAAGGGCCTGCCCTACGCATTCGCCTCGCACTTCGCGCCGCGGCTGATGCACGAGGCGATTCGGATTTATCGCAACCACTTCAAGCCTTCGGCGGTGCTCGACAAGCCCTATGTGATGCTCGGCGTACCTCTGATCGCGGCGGACAGCGATGAGCAGGCCGAGTACCTGGCGACCTCGGCCTACCAGCGCATTCTCGCGCTGATCCGCGGCCAGAGCCTGGTGCAGCGGCCACCGGTAAAGAGCATGGAGGGCCTGTGGCTGCCCCATGAGAAGGAAGCGGTCGGCAGCTTCCTCGGTATGGCGATGATCGGCGGTCCGGAGAAAATCCGTGCACGCCTAGAGGTGCTGCTGGAGCAAACTGGCGCCGACGAGCTGATCTTCACCTGCGACCTGTACG
This sequence comes from uncultured Pseudomonas sp., assembly GCA_966210435.1. Classification (GTDB taxonomy): domain Bacteria; phylum Pseudomonadota; class Gammaproteobacteria; order Pseudomonadales; family Pseudomonadaceae; genus Aquipseudomonas. The sequence goes on from CBIHLF010000001.1 coordinate 242,987, forward strand.
AGTTCGCCGACCGATTGCGCGCATTCGAAATCCTCGCCAGCCTGCGTTAGCAGGCCATTCTCGATAACAAGCCGAACTTGTACCGCCGCACGCCGCTCTCAACTCCATACCCCTCGGGCAATGGAGAACGCAGATGAAAAAGACAGCTTCGGCTCATTGGCAAGGCGGCATCAGGGACGGCAAAGGCACGGTATCGACCCAGAGCGGCGCCCTGTCGAACGTACCCTACGGCTTCAATACGCGCTTCGAAGACCAGCCCGGCAGCAACCCCGAAGAGCTGCTCGGTGCGGCCCATGCCAGCTGCTTTTCCATGGCGCTGTCCAAGGAGCTGGGCGACGCCGGAATGACCGCGCAAAGCATCGACACCCGGGCCGAAGTCACCCTCGACAAGGTGGCGGGCGGCTTCGCCATCACCGCTATCCATCTATCGCTCAAGGCGATGGTGCCGGGTGCTGATCGCGAGGCGTTCGAACAAGCCGTGGAAACCGCGAAAAACGGCTGCCCGCTATCCAAGGTGCTGAACGCCGAAATCACCCTGGATGCCAGCCTCGACACTTGATTGCCGCGCAGCCTCGCCACGCTGTTTGTAAGTCCGTAGCCCGGATGCAATCCGGGGGCGATGGCGGGTATACATTCGCTCCCGGACCGCAACCGTCGGGCTGTGGGAGGGGCTTTAGCCGCGATTGGCGCTGTCGAAAGCTCGCCGCTAAAGCGCCTCCCACAGGTTTTGGCCGGTTGATCGTCCCTACATTGAGGCAAACCACCCCGGATTGCGCCGAGGCTTATCTGGGCTACAAAGTGCGATTTGTAGGGCGAAGCCTTGTCCACCGCTGTGCCGCCGGAGCGAGTTCGGCAGTCATCAGAACGTCCCGCAGCGCGGCACCTTGGCCCGCGCCAGAACGTTGCGTTGTTCGTCGTACAGCCAGCCCTGGGCCTTCATTGCCAGTGGCCGGACTTCCAGGCGATAGCGCTGGCCTGGAGCGAAATCGTCGTAGCGTACGCGGATCTCGCAAGTGATCTGCCGCGGCTCGGTACTGCCATCCATGCCGCCGCCGGGGGCATTCACTTCGAACTGAAAGCGCGCCTGCAATTCATGGGCGCCGTTCGGCACCTGGAAGTAGCGGCCGTCGTTGAGGCGTTCGCCATCGAGCCGGTCGGCCATCAGCAGCTCGCCGGGGCTGGCATACAGGTCGACCCAGGCCTGGTTCGGATTGTGCGGCGGCATGGGCGCCGCGCAGGCGGCAAGCGTCGCCAGGCCAAGGATCATGAGGAAATAACGCATGCTGCTCTCCGAATGGATGCTCTGGGATTAGCCTACGCCGATACGCTACAGTCGGCAGCTGCCATGGATTAGGAAGTCGGCAATGCCGCGCATCTTTGTTTATCCGCAGTACCGCTGGCCGCGCGCCTTTAACGCGATCACCAGGTTCCGCTTTGCAACCGACCTCGGGCGCTGGCGCTCGGTTCCGCTACTGGCGCTATGCCTGGGGTTAAGCGCCTGCAGCAGCCTGGATTACTACGGCCACCTGGCCCAGGGACAATGGCAGGTATTGCGTGCGCGCCAGCCGATTGCGGCGATGCTGGAAGACCCTACCGTCGATCCCGGGCTGCGCCAACGCTTGAGCCTCGCCCTTGAGGCGCGGCGCTTCGCCAGCGCCGAATTGGCGCTGCCGGACAACCGCAGCTACCGCCTGTACGCCGATATCCAGCGGCCTTACGTGGTGTGGAATCTGTTCGTTACGCCCGAGTTGTCGCTGAGCCCCGAGCTGCACTGTTTCCCGATTGCCGGCTGCGTGGCCTATCGCGGTTTCTATAGCCAGGGCCGTGCGCGCGGTGCGGCGGCAGTGCGCCAACTGCAAGGTCTCGATACCTACCTGGGCGGCGTCGAAGCCTATTCGACCCTCGGCTGGCTCGATGACCCTATCCTCAACACCATGCTGCGTTGGAGCGACGAACGCCTGGTGGCGGTGATTTTCCACGAGCTGGCGCACCAGCAGCTGTACGTCGCCAACGACACCGCGTTCAACGAATCCTTCGCCACCTTCGTCGAGCGCCAAGGCCTGCGCCAATGGCGTGCTGTCCGTGGCCTGGCCCCGGCGGACCCGCAGGGCGAACGCCAACGTGAACAGTTTATCGCCCTGGTGTTGAGGACTCGCGAGCGCTTGGCCGAGTTGTATGCCAGCGGCTTGCCGGAGGAACAGATGCGCGCCGGCAAGCAGGCCGAGTTCGCTCGCCTGCGCGACGAATACCAAAATCTGCGCAATCGCGAGTGGGGCGGTGACGGCCGCTACGACGGCTGGATAAACGCGCCGCTGAACAACGCCAAGCTGCTGCCGTTCGGCTTGTACGACCGCTGGGTGGAGGCTTTTGCCCGGCTGTTCGAGCAGGCTGAAGGCGACTGGTCGGAGTTCTACCGGCGCGTCGCAATACTGGGCAAACTATCCGCCGTTGAACGCGAGCAGGCATTGCTCTGCTTATTGCAGCAAAGCCCGGCTGCGCGCGAACCGCACTCCCCCGACTCCCTCCCAACAAAGGCGTATTGCAATTGACTAGATGGCCCCTGGCGCTACTGCTCTGCTTGCTCGGCGGCACCGCCCTTGCCGCAGCCAAGCCCTGCGAAGAACTGCGCGCGGAAATCGAAGTGAAAATCCAGGCCGCCGGCGTGGCCAGCTACACCCTGGAAATCGTCCCCAACGACGAAGCCCAGGACCCGAACATGGTGGTCGGCAGCTGCGATGGCGGTACCAAGAAGATCATCTACCAGCGCAACGATTAAGCCGCCCGCTCGGATAGCGCTGTCGTGCAGCAAACTGTGGGAGGGGCTTTAGCCGCGAAGCTGTGCTGTTACTGGGCAATCTTTCGCGGCTAAAGCCCCTCCCACAAGAAGCATCATTACCAATAAAATCAATGACATAGCGATCGCTTGATGGGCCAGCATGCTGACGATCTTTGTAGGTCAAAACGGTGAAGGGGCTTCATGGGGCTGCTAACGCAAAAAAGCCCGATGCAACTCGGCCAGGGTCGCAAAGTGATAGCGCGGCCCCTCGGCTTGCAGCTCCTCGACGCTGCCAAATCCATAACCCACCGCCGCTGCATCCAGACCGTTGCGTCGCGCGCCGATCAGGTCGTGTTTGCGGTCACCGATCATCAGCGTGGTCTCCAGCGGTAACGCCTGCTCGCTGAGCAGATGGGCGATCAGCTCGACCTTGTCGGTACGGGTGCCATCCAGCTCGCTGCCGTAGATCAGTTTGAAATGCCGGGCGAAATCGAAGTGCCGGGCGATCTCGCTGGCGAACACGGTCGGTTTGCTGGTGGCGATATACAGCGTGCGGTTCTGCATGAGCAGCAACTCCAGCAGCTCGCCGACGCCGTCGAACAGCCGATTCTCGTACAGCCCGACCTCACGGAACCGCTCCCTGTAATGCCCGACCGCCTGCCAGGCCGTGGCCTCGTCGAAGCCGTAGGTCTGCATAAAACACTGCAACAGCGGCGGCCCGATGAAATGCTCCAGCGCCTGCAAATCCGGCTCATCGATCCCCAGCTGCGCCAGCGCATGTTGCACCGATCGGGTGATGCCTTCACGCGGGTCGGTCAGGGTGCCATCGAGGTCGAAGAGGATGTTCTGGTAGTGCCTCATGCATCATTCCCACGTTGTGGACGACCGAACGGCCCGCCCGTGTCGCGCATGTCAGATGCCAGCGGCGCTTTCGCTCCATCTATTCCTCGAAGCGACCGCTGCTGGCGTCACGATCATGCCCATATAGCCTTGTGAGCGGAAACGGCGGCAACCAGGGTTCGCGACGGACCGTCCAAAGTTCGTATGTTGGTAGCAGTTGGTCAGGAGCATCCAGAGAGCCCAGGTTCACTTCGATTTCATCCGCGCTGCGTGAGAAAACGGATGATCCGCAACGGGGGCAGAAGAACCGCCCGGCGTAGTCGTGCGTTTCGCCATCGATTGTTACTGCACACTCTGGGAAAACCGCGGAAGCATGGAATAGAGCCCCATGATGCTTGCGGCAGTCGAGACAGTGGCAAACACCGACCCGGTAGGGACGACCTGACGCCACAATGCGGATGTTGCCGCACAAGCAGCCACCCGTGAATCGCTCCATGCCGCGTCTCCTCTGTATCAAGCGGCCGGTTTTATACAGCCAAGTCTCAACTGCAATGGGCCGCTGCGTTCGCCGCTGCGCTTCAACGGGTTGAGTAGTTTTCCATCAGGTGTTGATCCTTCAAACGCACGTAGTTGGCGGCGCTGTAGCTGAAGAAGCTGCGTTCCTTTTCGGTCAGCTCGCGGGCTTTTTTCGCTGGGCTGCCGAGGTACAGGTAGCCGCTTTCCAGATGGCTGCCGGGAGGGACCAGGCTGCCGGCGCCGAGCATGACTTCATCGTCGATCACTGCGCCGTCCATGACGATGCTGCCCATGCCGACCAGTACCCGGTTGCCGATGCTGCAGCCATGCAGGGTGACGTTGTGGGCGATGGTCACGTCGTCGCCGACATTCAGCGGGTAGCCGTGGGGGTGGAACGGCCCGGCGTGGGTGATGTGCAGTACGCTGCCGTCCTGGATGCTGGAGCGCTCGCCGATGCGGATGCTGTGCATGTCGCCGCGGATCACCACCAGGGGCCAGATCGAGCTGTCGGCACCGATCTCCACATCGCCCAGCACTACGGCCGAGGCGTCGACAAAGACCCGCGCGCCGAGCTGCGGGGTGAATTGCTGATAAGTACGTATCGCCACGATAGAAACCTCTTAAGCTGCGTCCGGCCTTGATTGTAATTAAGATGGCACCCATGTTCAGGCCATGCTCGTTGTTTTTGATAGCAGCCTGCGCCGATTCCAGCCAGCCCGAGAACCTTTGCCGGGAAACGGGCTCGCAGCTGTAAACCCATTTCGTTTCAGGTGACCCCAGTGACTGCCGATAATCCCTTGCTGCAAGCGTTCGATCTGCCGCCGTATTCCGCCATCCGCCCCGAACACGTCGAGCCGGCGGTGGATGTGATTCTTGCCGACAGTCGTGCGGCGATTGCCGAGTTGCTCAAGCAACAGTCTGGCACACCGAGCTGGGACGGGCTGGTGCTGGCCCTCGATGAGCTGAATGCTCGCCTCGGCCGCGCCTGGAGCCCGGTCAGCCAACTCAATGCGGTGTGCAACAACGCCGAGCTGCGCGCCGCCTATGAAGCTTGCCTGCCGAAACTCTCGGAATACTCCACCGAGCTGGGGCAGAACCGCGTGTTGTTCGAGGCTTATCAGGCCCTGGCCGCCTGCCCCGAGGCGGCGGGCTTCGAAGTGGCGCAGAAGACCATTCTCGAACACGCCCTGCGCGACTTCCGCCTGTCCGGCATCGACCTGCCGGAAGCCGAGCAACAGCGCTACGGCGCGGTGCAGATGAAACTGTCGGAGCTGGGTAGCAAGTTCTCCAACCAGCTGCTCGACGCCACCCAGGCCTGGACCAAGCAGGTGACTGACGAAGCGGCGCTGGCCGGCCTGACGGAATCGGCCAAGGCGCAGATGAAGCAGGCCGCCGAGGCCAAGGGCCTGGATGGCTGGCTGATCACCCTGGAATTCCCCAGCTACTTCGCGGTAATGACCTACGCCGACGACCGCAAGCTGCGCGAAGAGGTGTATGCCGCTTACTGCACCCGCGCCTCCGACCAGGGGCCGAACGCCGGGCACAACGACAACGGGCCGGTGATGGCCGAAATTCTCGATCTGCGTCAGGAATTGGCGCAGCTGCTGGGCTTCGGCAATTACGCCGAGCTGAGCCTGGCCAGCAAAATGGCCGACTCCACCGAGCAGGTGCTGCATTTTTTGCGCGATCTGGCCCAGCGCAGCAAAACCTTCGCCGCCCAGGATCTGGCCGAGCTGCAAGCCTTCGCTGCCGAACAGGGCTGCGCCGATCTGCAGAGCTGGGACGTGGGTTACTACAGTGAAAAACTGCGCGAGCAGCGCTACAGCATTTCCCAGGAAATCCTCCGCGCCTACTTCCCGATCGACAAGGTGCTCAGCGGCCTGTTCGCCATTGTCGAGAAGCTCTACGGCATTCAGATCAAGGAACTGTCCGGCTTCGATAGCTGGCACCCGGATGTGCGCCTGTTCGAGATCAGCGAAAACGGTCAGCACGTCGGGCGTTTCTTCTTCGATCTCTATGCCCGCGCCAACAAGCGCGGCGGCGCCTGGATGGACGGCGCGCGCGATAAGCGTCGCGATGCTGGCGGTGAGTTGATCAGCCCAGTGGCCAACCTGGTATGCAATTTCACCTCCGCGGTCGGCGACAAGCCGGCGCTGCTGACCCACGACGAAGTCACCACCCTGTTCCACGAGTTCGGCCACGGTCTGCACCACCTGCTGACCCGCGTCGAGCATGCCGGCGCTTCGGGGATCAACGGCGTGGCCTGGGATGCGGTGGAACTGCCGAGCCAGTTCATGGAGAACTGGTGCTGGGAGCCGGAAGGCCTGGCGCTGATCTCCGGCCATTACCAGAGCGGCGAGCCGCTGCCCCAGGACCTGCTGGACAAGATGCTGGCGGCGAAGAATTTCCAGTCCGGGCTGATGATGATGCGCCAGCTGGAGTTCTCCCTGTTCGACTTCGAGCTGCATGCCACTCATGGCGACGGTCGCAGCGTGCTGCAGGTGCTCGAGGGCATTCGCAACGAAGTCTCGGTGCTGCGTCCGCCGGCTTACAACCGCTTCCCCAACAGCTTCGCGCACATCTTCTCCGGCGGTTACGCGGCTGGTTACTACAGCTACAAGTGGGCCGAAGTGCTGTCGGCCGATGCGTTTTCCAAGTTCGAGGAAGAGGGCGTGTTCAACAGCGACACCGGTCGCGCCTTCCGCGAGGCGATCCTGGCCCGCGGCGGTTCACGTGAGCCGATGCAGCTGTTCGTCGATTTCCGTGGCCGCGAGCCGAGCATCGATGCCCTGCTGCGCCATCTCGGTTTGAGCCAGGAGGCCGCATGAGCGACGACGCCAAGGTGAGCAAAAGACGCTTTATCGCCGGCGCTGTATGCCCGGCGTGCAGCGAGATGGACAAGATCCAGATGTGGGACGAAGACGGCGTGCCGAACCGTGAGTGCGTGGCCTGCGGCTATGCCGATACGCTGGATGCGCGCGGCAACTCGGTGCCCAAGGAACTGCCAACCCGGGTCAACGTCAGCGCCCTGAAACCCAAGGTCGCCGACCCCAAGGTGCAGGCCGTGCAGTTCTTTCCCAATCCGAAGCTGAAAAAGCCGACGGAGTAAAATCCGCGCGCGGATATGGTTCTCGTAGCCCGTATAAGCCCCCGGCGCAATCCGGGAGCGGTGGCGCCTGCGCAGATTGCTTCCGGATTGCGCTGGCGCTTATCCGGGCTACCCAGAGTCGCCGGCCTTCCGCCATCCGAACCTGAATCAATGACCCCATGTGGGAGGGGCTGGGCGGCACCCCGCTTTAGCCGCGAAAGCCGCCGGGGGAAACTCGCCGCTGAAGCGCTTCCCACGGCTGATCGTCCCCACGTCGAGGCGTCGAACGGCCGAGTCGACCGAGGGAACGCCGCCCGTCACGTTCCGCGTCATGACCCATCCGGCGCCTGACAAATCGCTCCCGGATTGCGCCAAAGGCTTATCCGGGCTACGGATCGCGCTTAGCCCGTTACAGGTTGCGGGTTATCGTCAGCACGTAGCCTGGGTTGAGCGCAGCGATACCCAGGGACCCGGGTATCGCTTCGCTCAACCCGGGCTACCATTGGGTGACTTTGATCGTTCCCACATCGAGGCGTCTAACCGTCCACTTGGGAACGATCAGCTGCTCCCAGATAAGCCGCTACAGGTTGCGGGTTATCGTCAGCGCCGAATAAGTCTGCGCCACCGGCATGATTTCAATCGAGTTGACGTTCATGTGCTCGGGCAGCTGGCTGATCCAGGACACCGTGTGGGCGATGTCTTCGGGGCGGATCGCCTCGACGTCCTTGTACAGCGCGTTGACCGCGTCGGCGTCGCCATCCAGGCGCACCACGGAGAACTCGGTACCCGAGCACAGCCCCGGTTCGATGTTGCTGACCCGCACCTTGCTGCCGGCCAGGTCGGCGCGCAGGTTCAGGCTGAACTGTTTGACGAAGGCCTTGGTCCCGCCATAGACGTTGCCGCCGGGGTAGGGCACGGTGCCGGCGATCGAGCCCATGTTGATGATCAGCCCGCTGTTGGCCGCGACCATATGCGGCAGAACCTTGTGCGTGACCAGGGCCAGGCCGGTGACGTTGGTGGCGATCATGCGTTCCCAGTTGGCCGCGCTCGCCACCTGGGCGCGTTCGATGCCGAGGGCCAGGCCGGCGTTGTTGACCAGCACGTCGATCTGCGTGAAGCGTTGGAAAATCATCTCGAAGGCCTGATCGATCGAGGTCTTGTCGGTGACGTCCATTACCACTGCAACGAACTTGTCGCCCAGCTCGGCGCCCAACGCGGCGAGTTTCTCGGCGCGCCGCGCGGCACCGATAACCTGGTGCCCATCGGCGATCAGCTGCCGGCAAATGGCTTCGCCGAACCCGGAAGAGGCGCCGGTAACCAGAACTGTTTTCATCGAATTACTCCATTTCAAGGTGAAGCGTGCGCCGCATCGTGGAGCCCGCTTTGCGCGAGACGCCGGTATGTGGCGATGGATAGGGGCGGCCGCGGCCAGGTATGCGTTGCCAAGGCTACCAAATAGCGCGACGGCGAGAGAGCAGGCATTGCGTCTTTGCATGGGAGCGACGCCATGCCAGGCGACGAACAGGCTTGGTCGATACCGTTAAAAGCTGTATGTTCATACAGTATTCAGCCGGAGCCCTGTCATGTCCGTTGTTCTCCCGCCACGCGGTCGCGGTACCGCCAGCAATCCGCATAACCGCTTCGCCCCGACCCGCTCGGTGGCCGAGGACGATGGCTGGTTCCAGGACGAGACGCCGCCCTCGCGCGCCACCGAAGTGCGCCGCGAAACGGCGAAGACGGTGATCACCCGCAACCAGTCGCCGGATGTCGGTTTCGACCGCTCGGTGAACCCTTATCGCGGCTGCGAACACGGCTGTATTTACTGTTTCGCCCGACCCAGCCACGCCTATTGGGATCTGTCGCCGGGCATCGATTTCGAAACCAAGCTGATCGCCAAGATCAACCTCGCCAGCCGGCTGGAGCAGGAGCTGCAAAAACCCGGCTATGTGCCGCAGCCGATCGCCCTGGGGGTGAATACCGATGCCTATCAGCCGATCGAGCGTGAGCAGGGCCTGACTCGCCAGGCCCTGGAAATCCTCCTGCGCTACAAGCACCCGGTGCATATCATCACCAAGGGTTCGCTGATCCTGCGCGATCTCGATCTGCTCAGCGAACTGGCCAGCCAGCGCCTGGTCAACGTGGCGATCAGCCTGACCACCCTGGACGATGAACTGAAACGCATCATGGAGCCGCGCGCGGCCTCGCCGGCGGCGCGTTTGCGGGTGATGCGCACGCTGCACGAGGCCGGTGTGCCGGTCAGCGTGATGTGCGCGCCGATGATTCCGATGATCAACGACATGGAGTTGGAGCACCTGCTCGAAGCCGCCCGCGATGCCGGTGCGCGCTCCGCCGGTTACGTGCTGCTGCGCCTGCCGCTGGAGATTGCCGACTTGTTCGAGGAGTGGCTACAGGCGCACTTCCCCGAGCGCGCGGCGCACGTCATGAGCCTGATCCGCCAGTCCCGCGGCGGTAAGAATTACGACAGCCAGTTCGGCAGCCGCATGCGCGGCGAGGGCCAGTTCGCCGCGCTGCTGGCCCAGCGCTTTCGCCTGGCCAGGCGCAAGTTCGGCTTGGACAACCGGGATTACCAGGGCCTCGATTGCAGCCTCTTCGCTCCGCCGGGCGCGCAGCTGTCGCTGCTATGAATGCAACAAATAGCATGCTAATGGTGTCTCTGGACGGGCGGGCGAGGTGCGTTAAGCTGCCTGTATTGGCTCGGTCGCGAGCGATTCAGACACTTGATTGAGAAAGGGAGCGTGCAAATGCCTATTAGATTCGTTAGTGGTGAGCCTCAAGGCAATGCCACCGAGAGTGCCGAGGAGGCATTGCAGCAGCTGGTTTCCGGCTTCATGCGCTTTCGTCATGAGGTGTACCCGGAGCAGCAGGAATTGTTCAAGAAGCTTGCCCACGAGCAGACGCCACGGGCGATGTTTATCACCTGCGCCGATTCGCGCGTGGTCCCCGAGCTGATCACCCAGAGCTCCCCGGGCGATCTGTTCGTCAGCCGCAATGTCGGCAATGTGGTGCCGCCCTATGGGCAGATGATGGGCGGTGTTTCCACCGCCATCGAATACGCGGTGCTGGTCCTCGGCGTGCATCACATCATCATCTGCGGACACTCCGATTGCGGCGCGATGAAGGCGGTGCTCGACCCTTCCGGGCTTGAGCGTCTGCCCACGGTCAAGGCCTGGTTGCGCCATGCCGAGGTAGCCAAGAGCGTGGTGGCGGATAACTGCGGCTGCGCCGACCACACCACCCTGGGCGTTCTCACCGAAGAGAACGTGGTCGCGCAACTCGACCACCTGCGCACTCACCCCTCGGTGGCCTCGCGCCTGGCCAGCGGGCAGTTGTTTATCCACGGCTGGGTCTACGACATCGAAACCAGCAATATCAGGGCCTATGACGCGGAAAAAGGTGAGTTCCGCCTGATCGGCGACGGCCCGTTGCCAATGGCCACGCCACGGGCGCGCTACCCGCAGGGCTGAGCGGCTGCGCACTCACTTCGTAGGGTGCGCCGCGCGCACCGGCGTCGGCGCAGATTCAGCGGGATGGTCACGGCGCACCTTACGGACCCAGGCTTTCTCACTCTGTTACAGCGATGCCCGGGTCACCAGGGGGCAATCGACCCGTTGTGTCCCGCTCGCTTCTAGGCTGTCGATCAGGTGCCGGGCGGCGCGCTGGCCGATTTCGTAGTAGGGCAGCTGTACTGTGGTCAGCGGCGGAATAAACAGTTCGGCGATGCCGATCATATTGTCGTAGCCGAGTACCGCGACATCGCCGGGAATTTTCAGGCCACGGGCCAACAGCACCTGGTAGGCGCAGAAGGCGATGCGGTCGTTGCCGCAGATCAGGATGTCGAATTGCGCCCGGCCGTCGACGATATGCCGCTCGAGGATGCCCGGCGTTTCGCCGTAGGCGTCATGGGCCGAAAGGTCGTATTGCAGCACATCGTCGGGCGCCAGGCCGAACTCGGCGAAGGCGCGTTGCATGCCCTGCTGGCGCAGTTCCCAGGCCAGGCTCTGGCTCGGCAGGTTGATGCACAGCGGGCGCCGATAACCCTGACTCAGGGCCTGTCGCACGGCGCGGTACTGGCCGGCCTCGTCATCCGGTATGTAGCTGACCAGGTTGCTGTCCTCGTCCAGGCAGTTGGCGAGGATCAGCGGCTTGTTTTTCAGCCGCTCGGGAATACTCACCCGGCGCAGCCCCATGGCGGTGAAGATCAGACCATCGGGACGGTGCGAGAGCATCAGGTCGATGCTCTGCTCGCTCGGCGGGTCACTCAGCAGGTTGAGCACGAACACGTTCCAGCCGGCCTGTTGCGCGGTCTGTTCGATGGACAGCAGCAGCTCGACGGCGAACGGCGTGGTCGCGGTGTCCAGGGCGAACACGCCAATGGTGCGGCTCTGCAGGTTGTCGCCGCGAATCTTGCGCGCCGACATATTGGGCACGAATTGCAGCTCGTCGATGGCGCTGCGCACCCGTTGATAGGTCTCGGGGCTGAGCTTCTCCGGATTGTTCAGCGCTCGCGAGACCGTCATCAGGGACACGCCGGCCAGCCGTGCAACGTCTTTCACTGAAGTCATGCAATACAACCAGGCAGGATGAGTCGTGAATCATGCCACAGCGCCGCGACCTGTCGCGATGCTGTGGCGCTGTCGGTCCTCATGCCCCGCATATCGGTTCAGTTCGTAGGGTGCGCTATGCGCACCGGCATTCCCGGCAAACCCTGGTGCGCACGGCGCACCCTACCCATTGCTGCCGCCTATCAGACCCAACCGCTGGACAGACGCCAAGCCTGGTGCACCGCCACCCGCCCGCCGCCGCTGCCAAACAGCGCCACCCCGAGGCTGTCCTGCTGTGGATAGATGCGGCTGCTGAGGCTGAAGCTGCCGTCGGCGGCGAATACCTCGATGGAGGAGCGGTCGAGGAATATCCGCAACACCAACGGCTCCTGACTGGGTGTTAGCGCCACGCTGCGCTGGCCGCTGACTCCCGCACCCGAGCGACTGCGGTCGAGCACCAGGCGCTGCAGTTGGGCGTCGTAGTAGAGCAAAGTTTTTTCCTGGCCATCGGCGCTGCAGCGCAGGGCGATGCCCAGGCGCCCGTCGCGGCAGTCGAGCAGATCCAGCTGCAGCTCGATTTCCAGCATATCGCCGCGCAATGCGGCAAGCGGCTGGAGGCCTGAGCCATCCCAACAGAGCGCACCGTCCGGTAACAAGGGTGCTTGGCGTAGCGCCGCCAGTTCACGCGCGGGGTAGCTGTGCACGCGGCCGTCGTGCAGTTGCAGTTCCCGCGGCAAGCCGAGCATGCCGCACCAGTGCTGGGCCTGGCTCGGCATCGGGCTGTCCCACATGTCCAGCCAGGCCCAGAGCAGGCGTCGGCCGTCGGCGGCCAGCAAGGTTTGCGCGGCGTAGAAATCGTGGCCGTTATCCAGTTCGATAAAGGGCCCGCCATCGAAGCGCCAATCGCTGTCGAGCTGGCCGACCCGGTAACCGGTGTGGAACTTGTTCTGCCGCGCGAAACCCTCGGGTTGCATGCCCTGGGGCGAATACAGCAGCACGTCCTGGCCGCCGAGGCGGAACAGGTCCGGGCATTCCCACATATAGCCATCGCCCTCGCCGCCACGGCTGGCATAGGTGAGGAACTCCCAGTTGCGCAGGTCACTGGAGCGGTACAACGGCAACAGCGGCGTATCGCCCAGGCGCGCGCCGGCGATCAGGTACCAGTGCTCACCGTCGCGCCAGACCTTGGGGTCGCGGAAATGCATGATCGCGGCATCCGGCGCGGCGTCGATGACCGCGCCCTGCTTGACGAAATTCACGCCGTCATCGCTGGTTGCCAGGCACTGGACCTGGCGGATGGCGCGCTCGTCGCCGACCTCGGCGAGCCAGGTATGCCCGGTGTAGAGCAGCGCCAGGCTGTCGCCGCAGACCACCGCGCTGCCGGAAAAACAGCCGTGGCGGTCGAACTCGTCGCCCGGTGCCAGGGCGATGGGCAGGTGCTGCCAATGCACCAGGTCGCGACTCTTGGCGTGCCCCCAGTACATCGGCCCCCAGCTCGCGTCGAAGGGGTGGTGTTGATAGAACACGTGGTACTCGCCGCGGAAATACACCACGCCGTTAGGGTCGTTCATCCAGCCGATTTGCGGGGCGAGATGGTAGCCGGGCCGAAAATCGGGCGTGAGGGCGGCGCTGTCCTCGCTCAGCCTGGGCTGGGCGAGGTCGGGGAAAACAGGCATGGAATTGCTCGCAGAAGTGTTGGATAGGGTTATGCGCAGCCTTGGCGCAACGCGCCGGCTGGGTTGCTGACGGTTGCCAGGGGTTGGCGCGGCAGGCAGTTGCCTTCGGCATCGAACAGATGCAGGCCGGCGAATTCCGGGCGCAGTTCGACGCGCTCGCCATGGCGCCAGTCGGCATTCGCCGCGCAGCGGCAGATCAGCGGTTCGTCCTGACCGACATCCAGGTGCACATAGGTTTCGCAGCCCAGGTACTCGACGCCGACTACGGGCAAGCCGGCGTCGCCTGGCGCCTTCTGCAGGCTCAGGTGCTCGGGGCGGATGCCCAGGGTCAGCGGGCTGCCGGCCGTCAGCGCGCGGCTGTCGAACGGCAGGGCCGCCAAGTGGCCGAGAGCCGGGGTGGAAATGGTGCTGTGCAGGCCCGGTGCGAGCAGCTGCGCCGGCAGAAAGTTCATCCGTGGCGAGCCGAGGAAGCCGGCGACGAAACGGCTGACCGGCCGCTCATAGAGTTCCCGCGGCGAGCCGACCTGTTCGATGCGCCCGGCATTGAGCACGACGATCTTGTTGGCCAGGGTCATCGCCTCGACCTGGTCGTGGGTCACGTAGATCATGGTGGTGCCCAGGCTGGCGTGCAGCCGGGCGATCTCGTTGCGCATCTGCACGCGCAGGGCCGCGTCGAGGTTGGACAGCGGCTCGTCGAACAGCAGGATGTCCGGCTCGCGGGCCATCGCCCGGCCCATGGCCACGCGCTGGCGCTGGCCGCCGGAGAGTTCCTTGGGCTTGCGCTGCAACAGCTTGTCCAGCTGCAGCACGCGCGCGGTTTCCAGCACCCGCTCGCGCAGGCTGCGCTTGTCGGTCTTGGCCAGTTTGAGGCCGAAGCCGATGTTGTCGTAGACGCTCATATGCGGGTACAGCGCATAGGACTGGAACACCATGCCGACCCCGCGCTCGCGCGGCTCCAGGTCGTTGACCCGGCGCCCGTCGATCAGCAGGTCGCCGGCGCAGATCGACTCCAGCCCGGCGATCAGCCGCAGCAGGGTCGACTTGCCGCAGCCCGAGGGGCCGACGAACACCACGAATTCCCCACTGGCGATCTCCAGGCTGATGTCGCGCAGGATGCGCAGGCCGCCCAGTTGCTTGTTCACATTGTCGAGTTGCAACTTGCTCATGCGATGTTTCCTTGTTCTTGTGGGTTCAGCCCTTGAGCGCGCCGGTGGTGAGGCCGGAGACGATGCGCCGCTGGAACACCAGCACCAGCAGCACCAGGGGCACGGTGACCATCACCGAGGCGGCCATCAGCAGGCCCCAGGGCAGCTCGTGCTGGCTGCCGCCGGAGATCAGCGCGATGGCCACCGGCACCGTGCGTTGGGCGTCGGTCAGGGTGAAGGTCAGGGCGAAGAGGAATTCGTTCCAGGCGGCGATAAACGCCAGCAGGCCGGTGGTCACCAGCGCCGGCCAGAGCAGTGGCAGCAGCACCCGGGTCAGCGCTACCCAGGGCGATGCGCCGTCCATGATCGCCGCCTCCTCCAGCTCGCCGGGCAGTTGGCCGATAAAGGTGGTCAGCACCCAGACGGTGAACGGCAGGGTGAAGATGGTGTAGCTGAGGATCAGCGCCCAGGCGCTGTTGTACAGGCCGAGGGCGCGGATCACCTCGAACAGCCCGGAGAGCACCGCGACCTGGGGGAACATCGACACGCCCAGCACCAGCAACAGCACTGTGGCGCGGCCGCGAAACTTGACCCGGCCCAGGGCGTAGGCGGCGGTCAGGCTGAGGAACAGCGCCAGCGCCACCACGCAGAACGCGACGAACACCGAGTTGCCGATGGCTTGCAGGAACGACGCCTGCTGCAACACCGCGGCGTAGTTTGAAAAGTCCGGCTTATCGATCCAGTAGCTCACCTGGAACAAGGCGCTGGATGGCTTCAGCGAGGTCAATACGGCGTAGTAGAACGGGAATACCGCATACAACAGCAGGATGCCGATCGCGCCGCCGAAGCCCAGGCGCAGCAGTGCTTTTTTCAGTAGGCGCAGGTTCATCAGCGCACCTCCATTTGCCGGCGGCCGAGGTAGAGGTAGAGCACGGCGATCACCGCGACTATCAGGAACAACAGGGTCGAGGCGGCGCTGCCGTAGCCGACGTCCTGGAACTCCACCAATTGCTGGCGGGCGTAGATCGACATGCTCATGGTCGATGACGAGTTCGAGGTCAGCACATAGATGACGTCGAACACCCGCAGCGCGTCGAGGATGCGGAAGATCGCCGCCACCAGCAGCGCCGGCATCAGCAGCGGCAGGGTGACCCGCCAGAACACCTTGAGCGGATGAACGCCGTCGACCCGGGCCGCCTCGTAGCAGTCGCCCGGCAGCATCTGCAAGGCGGCCAGCATCAGCAGCGCGACGAAGGGTACGGTCTTCCACACATCGACCATGATCACCGCCCACATCGACAGGCTGGCGTCGGCGGTCCAGGCCAATGGCGCGTCGATCAGGCCGAGGCCGAGCATCAGGTGATTGAGGATGCCGAACTGGTCGTTGAGCATCCACGCCCAGATCTTCGCCGAGACGATGGTGGGAATCGCCCAGGGGATCAGGATCATCGCGCGTACCAGCGCCCGGCCGGTGAACGGCACATTGAGCAACAAGGCCACCGCCAGGCCGAGCACGATCTCCAGGCTCACCGACACCGCGGTGAAGTGCAGGGTGTTGCGCACCGCCTGCCACCACAGCGGGTCGACCAGAATGCCCGACCAGCCATCGGCATCGTGGGCCAGGTAGTTGCTCAGGCCGACGAAAGCGCCGGCACCGGCGTCGCTCAGGCTGGTATCGGTGAGGCTGAACCAGAAAGTGCGCAGCAACGGCCAACCGGCCACCAGCAGCAGGCACAGCAACATCGGCGTCAGAAACAGCCAGGCGGCGCGGATACGACGGCGCTGTACGGGCGTTTCCTTGATCGGCAAGGGCTCGTCGTAGAACGGCTGGGCCCGGGAGATTGTGGTGGTCATGGCGGTTCCTTGGCGGTTTACCAGCTACGGCGTTTGATGCGTTTGAGGTCGCTGCCCAGTTCGCTCACCGCCTGATCGACAGGCGCCTCGCCGGAGAGCACGCCGTGCACGCGGTCGAACAGCGCATTGGAAACTCGTGGATAGCGGTCGGCGGTGATCGCCGCGGGGCGCATCACGCCTGCATCGAGAATAGTGCGCAACTGGCTGTAGTACGGCATGGCGGCGAGCAGTTCCGGGTCTGCGTAGAGCGACTCGATCACCGGGTTGTAGGCGCCGACCAACGCCCGATGTTTCTGCTGCTGGGCGCTGGTCAGGTAGGCCACCAGCTCGCCGGCGAGCTTGGGCTCGGCGCTGTAGCGCGACACCGACAAACCCCAGCCGCCAAGGGTCGAGGCATGGCTGCCGTTCTCGCCGCCCTTGGGCAGCGGGGCGATGCCGACCTGGTCCTTGATCGCGCTGTCCGGGCTCTGCACCAGGGCCCAGGCGTAGGGCCAGTTGCGCATAAACAGCGCATTGCCGGACTGGAACACGCCGCGGCCTTCTTCTTCGGTGTAATTCAGCACGCCGGGCGGAGAAATATCGCCCACCCAGCTTTTCGCCAGGGTCAGCGCGGCGCGGGTTGCCGGGCTGTCGACCTGGATATTGCCCTGGGCATCGATCAAGCCGCCGCCGGGCTGGCTGCCGATCCACTCCAGGGCGTTACAGGTCAGGCCTTCGTAGGCGCGGCCCTGGAACACATAGCCCCAGAGGTTGGCGTTGCCGGCATCGCGCTCGGCCTGCTGGATCTCACGCGCGGTGGCGGTCAGTTCGTCCCAGGTTTGCGGCACCGGCTTGGCGTATTTATCCAGCAGATCCTTGCGGTAGTAGAGCAGGCCCGAGTCGGTGAACCAGGGCATGCTGACCAGCCGGCCGTCGACGGTGGCGTTGTCCAGCTGCGCCTGGAAATAGCCCTGGGTCGCGTTGGCCGGCAATACATCGCGCAGATCGAGCAGGTGATTGGCCAGCATGCCGGGCCAGACCACATCGATCTGGATGATGTCGATGTCGGCCGATTGGGCGCTGAGGATCTGCTGATAGAACGACAAACGCTCGGTCGCCGAGTTGGGCGTCGACACCACCTCGACGCTGTGTCCGGTCTGTTTCGACCAGGCTTCGACGCCGTCCTTGCACAACTGCAATTCCGCACCCACGGCGCCGCAGGAAATGGTCAGGTCGGCCGCGCCGGCCAGGGCTGGCAGACCGCTGCAGATCGCCAGCAAGGCCGTTGGAAGAAGCGATTTCAGCTGTTTCATAAAACCTCTCTTAATTTTTATTTTTGTTGAAGATAACGTTAACATCGCTAATATAACAGCGCACCTTGAGATGTAAAACCACTTTTCAAGGTTTTCCCGACTGAGGGGCCAAGGCCCCGGTTGGCTCGCAAAAATAAAAACAAAAGAGGACTTCACCTATGCAGCACAGCTCACTGCAGCACAGATCACTATGGCTGACCGCCAGCCTGCTCGGCATTTGCGCACTCACCCCCCTGGCCCAGGCCGCCACGCCGCTCAGCCTGGAGGAACGTCTGGCCGCATTGGAGGCCAGAGCCAGTGCCGCCGAACGCCGTGCATCCGCCGCCGAACAACAAGCCCAGGCCACCGCCTTGGAGCTGCAACGGCTGAAAAGCGGTGCCGCCCTCCCCGCATCATCCCCGGCATTGGACGCGCGCCTGGCGCAGGTCGAAGCGGCACTGGAACAGCAGCAGGATACGAGTAAAACCAGCAGCAACCTCAGCGATGGCTTCAGCTTCCACGGCTATGCCCGTTCCGGTCTGCTGGTCGGTGAAGGGCTCGGTGGCGGACGTGGCGGCCCCTATGTCACTCCGGCCGGTTCGGTCGGCGGCGCGGTCGGCCGGCTTGGCAACGAAGACGACACCTATATGCGCATCGACCTGTCGAAAGAGGCCCAGGCGCAGAACGGCACCCGCTCGAAGTTCACCGTGTCGATCGCCGACGGGGTGGAAACCTCCAACGACTGGACCGCCGAAGAAAGCACCCTGAACGTGCGCCAGGCCTATGCCGAACTCAGCGAGCTCGCCGCCTTCAAGGGCAACCCCATGCTGGAAAACGCCACGCTCTGGGCGGGCAAACGCTATGACCGCGATACCTTCGACATCCACTGGCTGGACTCGGATGTGGTCTATCTCGCCGGTACCGGAGGCGGGATCTATGACGTGCAGCTCGGCGACAGCTGGCGCTCCAACTTCTCCCTGATGGGCCGCGACTACGGCGACTTCAGCGCTAGCGGCGGCAATGCCGACGTGGAAAGCTACATCCTTACCGCCAACCAGTTCTTCGCGGACGACCGCTGGCAATGGATGGTCAACGCCATCGGTGCGAAGAAGAACGACAGCCGCAGCAACGCCGCCGGGCTGACCCCCGCCGACTCCGGCGTGCAGAGCATGCTGGCCCACCACCAGAAGAGCTTCTTCGGCCGCGAAGGCTTCTTCAAGACGGCGCTGCTCTACGGCCAGGGCCTGGGCGCCGAGGTGAAGAACCTGGGCTCGGACGGCGAGCTGCTCGACGACGCCCGCGCCCTGCGCCTGGCGCTCTATGGCCAGACCCCGCTGGCGTCCGGCTGGCGCATCGCCCCGAGCCTGCTCGCCGAGCAGAGCCAGGACCGCTACGTCGACGGCGACGACTACAGCTGGCTGACCCTGAACCTGCGCCTGGCCCAGGAAATCAACAGCAACTTCGAGATGGTCTACGAGGCGAGCTGGCAGACCATGGACCTCGATCCCATGGGCTACCAGGCGCGCAACGCGGTCGACGGCGACTTCTGGAAGCTCACGGTGGCGCCGACCTTCAGGCCGGACATGGGCGACTTCTTCACCCGCCCGGAACTGCGTGTTTATGCCAGCCTGATGGACTGGTCGTCGGAACTGGATGGCTACAGCGGCAGCGATGCCTTCGGTCAGGATGGCTTCCAGTCCGGTGGGCTGTGGCAGTTCGGGGTGCAGATGGAGACCTGGTTCTAAGCCATGCCCGAACGCTGGGCGCGCGCCCTTCTCGGCCTGCAATTCGCTCGGGCACTGCGGCCTGGCGGCCGACTCGCCAGCGCTGGCGGGTCGGTCGACAAGGCTCGGCAAACAGGCGAGGATGTCTTTTCAATGCAGGCAAGCACGGCAGGGCTAAATGGTTGCCGTGCTTTGCCGTATGCTCTGAAAACCGTCGAGAAGCGATCAATGAACCGTACTGCCCGCGTACCCGACCCCTCCTACGAGCTGATGGACGATCACGAGGGTCATTCGCTGATCTACCGTCAGCATGGTTTTCCCAGCCCGCTGGTGCGTTGGCATTTCCACAAGGAATACGAGCTGCACCTGATAGTCGCCAGTTCCGGCAAGGTGTTTATCGGCGACTACATCGGCAATTTCTCCCCCGCCACGTTGTTTCTCACCGGCCCTGGTTTGCCGCACAACTGGATCAGCCAGCTCGACGACGGCGAGGTGGTGGAAACCCGCGACATGCTGGTCAACTTCACCGACGAGATGCTGGCAAACGCCAGCGCGGTATTCGCCGAGCTGAAGGGGTTGGCGCCGTTGTTGGCGCGGGCGCAATTCGGCATCGAGTTTCGTGACGCGCGAACCATTCGCGAGGCCGGAACGCTGTTGCAGAAGATCGCCGACAGCCAGGGCATCGCCCGCCTGGGGCATTTCTTCATCCTCATGGAGTTGCTGGCGGTCGCTGAGGATTACCAGTTGCTATCAGGGATGACGTCCATGGAGCTGATCGACGAGCACCATGTCGAGCGGATCAACCGCGCGGTGTATTACATCTTCCAACGCTACACCAGCGAGTTGAGCCAGGAAGAAGTCGCCGAACATCTGGGCATGACGCCGACCTACTTTTCGCGCTTCTTCAAGCAGGCCACTGGACGCGGCTTCGTCGAGTTCGTCAATCGGCTGCGGGTGAGCAAATCCTGCGAACTGCTGAGCAAGAGCGACAAGCCGGTGACCGAGGTCTGCTTCGAGTCCGGCTTCAATAACATCTCCAACTTCAACCGGCGTTTCTACGCGCTCAAGGGCATGACTCCGTCGGAGTATCGCCGCACCTTGACGGATGTACTTTACGGCGCATGAGGCGGCAGCTCCGCAGCATGCTGTAAACCCTGCCCGGCTGCCCAGCCACTAGGCATTCGATCTGCTGCGCCGCCGAACATGGCGAATTTTCAACACTTGGGTTACCTCGCGTGGCTGGCAAAAAAGTATAGGTTTTCGCCTTTTGAGTATTTGTCAGTAGCGCCCGCCTTAACCTTAAATGACCCTGAACAGGCATAAACCTGCAGCTCATGCGAGCGGGGTTCCGCCATGCCATATCGCTTGGCGGTATGTGCGACGTGCCGGTCGGATGGCCGCCAAGAGCAGCAGGGCCCTACCCATGTCGAACAACAAACAGCCTCTGAAAGCGGATTACGAATGGGTCGCCCAGGCCGGCGATGAGTCGATCCACTATATCCAGCACGGCGTGCCGAGCAGCCTGATCCGCTGGCATCATCACCGGGAATACGAGCTGCGGCTGGTCAGGTCGACCAGCGGCAAGATGTTCGTCGGCGACTATATCGGCAACTTCGCTCCGGGCAATCTGGTGCTGGTCGGGCCGGATCTGCCGCATAACTGGATCAGCGAGCTAGCGGCGAACGAGTCCATCGCCCTGCGCGACCAGGTGGTGCATTTTTCCAGTGATTTCGCCCTCGGCTTGCAAGCGCTGATGCCGGAAATGAGGGCGGCCGAGCCGCTACTCAGGCGTGCGCAATGGGGCGTCGAGTTCCGTGGCGAGGACACTATTCGCCAGGCCATCGCGCTGTTCGATCAGATCGCCGGCGCCCAGGGCATGAAACGCCTGGCGCGCTTTCTGACCCTGCTAGAGCTGCTTGCCAGTGCCACCAACTACCGCACCCTGTCCAGCGAATACCACCAGCCGCTGATCGACAAGAAATACCTGGATTGGCTGAACCAGGCCGTCGGCTACATCCTCCAGCACTATGCCCGCGAGCTGCCGCTGGACGAGGTGGCGCAGCAGATGGGCATGAGCGGCACGCAGTTTTCCAAACACTTCAAGCGGGTCGCGGGCCACCGCTTTGTCGATTTCGTCAATCAGCTGCGGGTCAGCAAGGCGTGCGAATTGCTGGCGCAGAGCGAATTGCCGATCACCGAGATCTGTTTCGATGTCGGCTACAACAGTATCGCCAACTTCAATCGGCGTTTTCTCGACATCAAGGACATGACGCCAAGCGAGTACCGGAAAACCTACCTGAATGTTCTCTACTCGTGCTGAGGGCACAAGCGAATTTGCCCTCCGGGAATGTCGATTGCTTTCGCATACGCAACAGTCGCGGACTGACCCGGATAGCGGGCAAAAAAGTACAGATATCTGTCGATGACGTATTTGTGGTGGCGCACGCAAGGAACTCTAATGGATATCGAAAGGGCCCTGATTAATTAACTCGATGAGTCGCAGTGCCTGGGTATCCATAGCGATATATCCGATCACCAAGAACAAACAATCAACTGGTGTTTCTATGCAAGCGCTCGTATTGGAAGAAATGGGTAAGTTATCGATTCGCGATATTTCGCTCGAGCAGAACATGGGCAAGGACGACGTGCGCATTGCCGTTAAAAACGTCGGCGTCTGTGGCAGCGACGTTCATTATTACAAGCACGGCGCCATCGGGCCGTTCGTCGTCCGTGAGCCCATGGTGTTGGGCCATGAGGCCTCGGGGGTGGTTGTGGCCGTGGGCGAGAATGTCACTCACCTGAAGCCGGGCGATCCGGTGTGCATGGAACCGGGAATACCGGACGTGAAGTCCCGGGCCTCGTTGGAAGGCAAATACAACCTCGATCCGGCAGTGCGCTTCTGGGCCACGCCGCCGATTCACGGCTGCCTGACCGCGCACGTGGTGCACCCGGCCAGCTTCACCTTCAAGTTGCCGAGCACCGTGAGCTTTGCCGAAGGCGCGATGATCGAGCCCTTGGCGACCGGCATGCAGGCCGCCGACAAGGCGCGCATCCGTCCCGGCGATGTGGCCGTGGTCATCGGTGCCGGCACCATCGGTATCCTCACCGCCGCGGCCGCGCTGGCCGGGGGTTGCAGCCAGGTGATCATCGCCGACCTGGTGCAGGAGAAGCTCGACCTCGCCGGGCGCTACGCCGGCATCACGTCGGTCAATATCAGCGAAGAAAATCTGGCCGAAGTGGTTGGTCGCCTGACCGATCAGTGGGGCGCGCAGATCGTCTTCGAGGCGTCCGGCAGCCCCAAAGCCTACGCCAACCTGTTCGACCTGGCCTGCCCCGGTGGCTGCGTAGTACTGGTCGGCATGCCGCCGCAGCCGGTTGCCCTGGATATAGTCGCGATGCAGGCCAAAGAGCTGCGCGTCGAGTCGGTATTCCGCTATGCCAATCAGTTTCCCCGCGCGCTGGCCCTGCTCGGTTCCGGCCGGCTGGATATCAAAGCACTGGTTTCCGCCGTCTACCCGTTCGATCAGGCGATTGCTGCCTTCGACCGGGCCGCAAGCGGCAGACCCGGCGATGTAAAAGTGCAAATCAGTTTCGATCCGATCGAGCATGAAGTCGCCTAACGACCAGCTGTTGGTGACGTTAAACAAAACAGCATTCCCATAGTTTGCAAATAATGGAGCTACATCACCCACGACAACCAGGCAGAACTTGCTATCGCCTATCAAATAAAAATTAGAGAGAAGCAAATGAAAACAATAAAACTATTGCCGGCCGTTATTGCAACCGCCCTCGCCACCAGTGCCATTGCTGCCAATGCCACGACCACTGTCACTATCGGTACCGTGAATAACGGCGACATGATCCGTATGCAGGAACTTTCCCGCGAGTTCGAGAAAACCCATGCAGATATCAAGCTGGAATGGGTGGTGCTCGAAGAGAACGTTCTGCGCCAGCGCCTGACCACCGATATCGCCACCCAGGGCGGCCAGTTCGATGTGATGACCATCGGCATGTACGAGGCACCTATCTGGGGTGCGCGTGGCTGGCTGACGCCGATGGAGAATCTGCCGAGCGACTATGACATCGAGGATATCTTCCCCTCGGTCCGCGATGGGTTGTCGGTCAACGGCACGCTCTATGGCCTGCCGTTCTATTCCGAAAGTTCGATGACCTACTACCGCACCGACCTGTTCGAGCAGGCGGGCCTGGTGATGCCTAAACAACCGAGCTGGGAGCAGATCGGCGAGTTCGCCAAGGCGCTGAATAAGCCCGACCAGGAGCAATACGGCCTGTGTCTGCGCGGCAAGGCTGGTTGGGGCGAGAACATGGCGCTGATCAGCACCATGGCCAACGCCTTCGGCGCGCGCTGGTTCGATGAGCAGTGGCAACCGGAATTCACCGGTGCCGAATGGGGCAAGGCGCTCAACTTTTATGTCCAGACGCTGAAAAACTACGGTCCGCCCGGGGTCTCGTCCAACGGCTTCAACGAATCCCTGGCGCTGTTCAATTCCGGCAAATGCGCGATCTGGGTCGATGCCACGGTGGCCGGCTCGTTCGTCACCGACACCTCGCAGAGCAAGGTGGCGGACAAAGTCGGCTTTGCCCTGGCGCCCAAGCAAGTGACCGATAGAGGCGCCGGCTGGCTCTGGTCCTGGTCGCTGGCGATTCCGGTGAGCTCTGACGCCAAGGCCGCCGCGACCGAGTTCGCCACCTGGGCCACTTCCAAGGCTTACAGCGACCTGGTGGCCGAGCGTTTCGGCATCGCCAATATCCCGCCAGGCAGTCGCGCCTCGACCTACAGCGATGCCTACATCGCCGCGGCGCCTTTCGCCGAAGTGACCCTGGAATCGATGAAGAAGGCCGACCCGGCCAAGCCCTCTGCCAAGCCGGTGCCTTATGTCGGCATCCAGTTTGTCGGCATTCCCGAGTTCCAGTCGGTGGCGACCCAGGTCGGCAAGCAGTTTACCGCGGCGCTGACCGGCCATATGACGGTCGACCAGGCCCTGGCCGCGGCGCAGCAGTCGACGCTGCGCGAGATGAAGCGCGCGGGCTATCCGAAATAACCCTTTGCCGCGTAAGCACCGCGCATGCACCCGCATGCCGGTGCGTATTCCCCGATTCACCACGGAGTCGCCATGAACACCTCGGCCCTCGCCACATCTCCCGAACTCGCCCAGGCGCCACCCGCCAAGCGGCGCGGGTTCAAACCTGGCTGGTTTCTGGTCAGCCCCTCGGTCGCCCTGCTGTTGCTGTGGATGATCGTGCCGCTGGGCATGACCGTCTATTTCTCGCTGATCCGCTACAACCTGCTGTACCCCGGCGAGAACCAGTTCGTCGGCCTGGAGAACTTCGAGTATTTCGTCACCGACGCCGGCTTTCTGCCCGGCGCGACCAATACCCTGCTGCTGGTCGGCAGCGTATTGCTGATCAGTGTGGTGCTCGGCGTGCTGATTTCCGCGCTGCTGGAGGCCTGCGAATTCTGGGGCCGCGGCATCGTGCGGGTGATGCTGATCTCGCCGTTCTTCATCATGCCCACGGTCAGTGCGCTGCTGTGGAAGAACCTGATCTTCCACCCGGTCTCGGGAATTCTCGCCGCCGTGTGGAAATTCTTCGGCGCCCAGCCGGTGGACTGGCTGGCGCAGCATCCGCTGTTCTCGATCATCCTGATCGTGTCCTGGCAATGGCTGCCGTTCGCCATCCTGATTCTGATGACCGCGATGCAGTCGCTGGACCAGGAGCAGAAGGAAGCCGCGCGTCTCGACGGTGCCGGCCCCTTGGCGATCTTCTGGCACCTGACCCTGCCGCACCTGGCGCGGCCGATTGCCGTGGTGGTGATGATCGAGACGATCTTCCTGCTCTCGGTATTCGCCGAAATCTTCACCACCACCAGCGGCGGCCCGGGATTCGAATCGACCAACCTGGCGTACCTGATCTACAACCAGGCGCTGCTGCAATTCGACGTCGGCATGGCCTCGGCCGGCGGCCTGATCGCGGTGGTCATCGCCAACCTGGCCGCCATCGTGCTGATCCGTCTGATCGGCAAGAACCTCACGGACAAGGGCTGAGACCATGCTGACTCTCAAGCAATCCCGCCGCATGCAAAGCCTGGTGGTCGGCGCGCTGGCCTGGACCATCGCCGCGCTGATCTTCTTCCCGATCCTGTGGATGATCCTCACCAGCCTGAAGACCGAGATCGACGCGTTCGCCACGCCGCCGCAGTTCATCTTCATGCCGACCCTGGAGAATTACCTGCACATCAACGAGCGCAGCGACTACTTCGCCTTCGCCTGGAACTCGGTGCTGATCTCCTTCACCGCGACCCTGCTGTGCATGCTGATCGCGGTGCCGGCGGCCTACTCCATGGCGTTCTTCGAGACCCGCCAGACCAAGCGCACGCTGCTGTGGATGCTCTCGACCAAGATGCTGCCGCCGGTGGGCGTGCTGATGCCGATCTACCTGCTCGCCAAGAGCATGGACCTGCTCGATTCGCGCATCACCCTGATCGTCATCTACACCCTGATCAACCTGCCGATCGTGGTGTGGATGGTGTACACCTACTTCAAGGACATCCCCGTCGACATCCTCGAAGCCGCACGTCTGGATGGCGCCACCACCTGGCAGGAAATCGTCCGCGTGCTGCTGCCGATTGCCCGTGGCGGCCTGGCTTCGACCATGTTGCTGTCGTTGATCCTGTGCTGGAACGAGGCGTTCTGGTCGCTCAACCTGACCAGCTCCGCCGCCGCACCGCTGACCGCTCTGGTCGCCTCCTATTCCAGCCCGGAAGGGTTGTTCTGGGCCAAGCTTTCCGCCGTCTCCACGCTCGCCTGTGCGCCCATTCTGATCTTCGGCTGGATCAGCCAGAAGCAGCTGGTACGTGGCCTGTCGTTCGGCGCGGTGAAATAGATGAGAACCACGAGCGATGCCCACCGCCGTCGCTGTAGGAGCCAGCTAGCTGGCGATGCTTTTGCCCTACAAAGATCGCCAGCAAGCTGGCTCCTACAAAAAGCGCTTCGTGCGTCGCGTATGAAAACAGAACAAGAACGAGGATATTTCCATGGCTGATCTGAAGATCCGCAATCTGAAAAAAGGCTTCGACGGCACCGCGATCATCCAGGGTGTCGACCTGGATATCCGCGACCGCGAGTTCGTCGTGTTCGTCGGTCCGTCCGGCTGCGGCAAGTCCACCCTGCTGCGGCTGATCGCCGGGCTGGAGGAAGTCAGCAGTGGCAGCATCGAGCTGGACGGCAAGGACATCACCGACACCGCGCCGGCCAAGCGTGACCTGGCCATGGTGTTTCAGACCTACGCGCTATACCCGCACATGACCGTGCGCAAGAACCTCTCGTTCGCCCTGGATCTGGCCGGGGTCGGCAAGCAGGAGGTGCAGGAAAAGGTCGACAACGCCGCGCGCATCCTCGAACTGGCGCCGTTGCTCGAGCGCAAACCCAAGCAGCTGTCCGGTGGCCAGCGCCAGCGCGTGGCCATCGGCCGGGCGATCGTGCGCAACCCGAAGATCTTCCTGTTCGACGAGCCGCTGTCCAACCTCGACGCCGCTCTGCGCGTGCAGACCCGCCTGGAGCTGG
Organism: uncultured Pseudomonas sp.; assembly: GCA_966210435.1. Lineage (GTDB taxonomy): Bacteria > Pseudomonadota > Gammaproteobacteria > Pseudomonadales > Pseudomonadaceae > Aquipseudomonas. The sequence goes on from CBIHLF010000001.1 coordinate 270,022, forward strand.
CGCGGCTGCACCAGGACCTGCAGGCGACCATGATCTACGTCACCCACGATCAGGTCGAAGCCATGACCCTGGCCGACAAGGTGGTGGTGCTCAATGGCGGCCGGGTCGAGCAGGTCGGTTCGCCGCTGGAGCTGTACAACCACCCGGCCAATCTGTTCGTCGCCGGCTTTCTCGGCACGCCGAAGATGGGCTTCTTGCGCGGCATCGTCAGCCGTTGCGACGCGAGCGGCTGCGAGGTGCAGCTGGAAAGCGGCGCGCGGGTGCCGCTGGCGCAGACCGCCGGACACCTGGCGATCGGCTGCCCGGTCACCCTCGGCATACGCCCCGAGCACCTGAATGTGGTGGCCGCGGGCCAGGGCCGCATGCGCGTGGTCGCCGATGTCAGCGAGCGCCTGGGCAGCGATACCTTCTGCCATGTGCGCGCGGCATCCGGGGAAATGCTCACCGTGCGTGTGCGCGGCGACTTTTCGCCGAGCTACGGCGAAACGCTGGAACTGGCTTTCGAGCCCGCCCATTGCCATCTGTTCGACGCCGACGGCCAGGCCGTGGGCAAAGCCTTGCAGCAGGCCGCATAGCGTACCACCGACCTTTTAGGATTCTCGATGAAACTCAATCGCCAGCACCTCTCATTGCTTGGCGGCGCTATCGCGCTGCCCGCGTATCCGCTCGACGCGACTCGTCAGGGCATCGCCCATATCGGCGTCGGCGGCTTTCACCGCGCCCATCAGGCGGTCTATACCGAGGCCTTGATGAATCAGGGCGAGGCGCTGGACTGGAGCATCTGCGGGATCGGCGTGCGCGACGGCGACCGCGCCATGCGCGATGCCCTGGCCGGGCAGGATTACCTCTACAGCCTGGTCGAGCTGGGCGACCGACCCGGCCTGCCGGTGCGGGTGATCGGCGCGATCAGCGGCATGCTTCTGGCCGAGGACTCGCCCCAGGCGGTGATCGACAAGCTGGCCGACCCGGCGATCCGCATCGTCTCGCTGACCATTACCGAGGGCGGCTATTGCATCGACGACAGCAGCGGCAAGTTTCTCGCCGAGCTGCCGCAGATCCAGCACGACCTGGCCCACCCCGAGGCGCCGTGCAGCGTCTTCGGTTTGCTCTGCGCGGCGCTGGCCAAGCGCCGCGCGACAGGTACCCCGGCGTTCACCCTGATGTCCTGCGATAACCTGCCGCACAACGGCGCGGTGACGCGCAAGGCGCTGTTGGCCTTCGCCCAGCTGGCCGATGCCGGCCTGGCCGAGTGGATCGACGCCAACGTCAGCTTCCCGAATGCCATGGTCGACCGCATTACGCCGATGACCAGCGCCGATCACCGTCAGCAGCTGGCCGCCGAACACGGCATCGAGGATGCCTGGCCGGTGGTCTGCGAACCCTTCGTGCAGTGGGTGCTGGAGGATAAGTTCGTCAATGGTCGACCGGCCTGGGAAAAGGTCGGCGTGCAGTTCACCGACGATGTCGCGCCCTACGAGGAGATGAAGATCAAGCTGCTCAACGGCAGCCACCTGGCGCTCACCTACCTGGGGTTTCTCAAGGGTTACCGCTTCGTCCACGAGACGATGAACGACCCGCTGCTGTGCGCTTACGTGCGCCGCTTCATGGACCTCGACGTCACGCCGCAGCTGGCGCCGGTGCCGGGCATCGATCTGACCCAGTACAAGGACACCCTGATCGAACGCTTCTCCAACCAGGCGATTGCCGATCAGCTGGAGCGGGTCTGCTCGGACGGCTCGTCGAAGTTTCCCAAGTTCATCGTGCCGACCCTCAATCGCCTGATCGAAGCCGGCCAGCCGTTGGACCGTGCGGCGCTGGTGGTGGCGGCCTGGGCGTTGTACCTGCGTGGTGTCGACGAGCACGGCAATAGCTACCGGATCGTCGATCCGCGCGCCGAACACTGCCAGGCGCTGGTCGCCGACGATGCCGGGCTGAGCGCCAGGCTGCTCGGCGAGGAAGGGATTTTCGGCACGGCGCTGGCCGAATCCGCGGCCTTCGTCGCCGCATTCGAACGCTGCCTGGCTAGCCTGCGCGAAGCCGGTGTGAGCGCCACCCTGCGCGCCCTGTTGCGCAACTAAAAATCCGGAGAATCAGATGCCCAGTCTGCTCGAGCAGCTCAAACAACACAGTGTGGTGGTCGCCGATACCGGCGATCTTGCGGCGATCAAAAGTTTCCAGCCGCAGGATGCCACGACCAACCCATCGATCGTGCTCAAGGCCCTGCAGGCCGGCCAGTACCAGGAGCAACTGGACGCCGCGCTGCACTGGGCGTTGGCCAATAACCACCTGCCGGGCGGCGTGTTGGCCAATGCCTGCGATCGCCTGGTGGTGAGCATGGGCGTGGCTATCCTCGAGCAGATTCCGGGCAGGGTATCCAGCGAAGTACCGGCGGCGCTGTCGTTCGATACCCGCGCCACCCTTGAGCGTGCCCGCTCCTTGTATCGCCAGTATCTGGAGCTGGGCGTGCCCGGCGAACGCGTGCTGGTGAAGATCGCCGCGACCTGGGAAGGCATCCAGGCGGCGCGCCAGCTTGAGCGCGAAGGTATCCATTGCAACCTTACGCTGATCTTCAATCTGGCCCAGGCGCGCGCCTGCGCCGAGGCCGGGGTGTACCTGGTGTCGCCCTTCGTCGGGCGCATTCTCGACTGGCACCGGCGCCAGTCGCCGGACAGCGGTTTCGCCGCGCTCCGCGACCCCGGGGTGATCTCGGTGCGGCAGATCTATCGCTTCTTCAAGCAGCACGACTACCCCACCGTGGTCATGGCGGCGAGCTTTCGCAACCTCGATCAGGTGCTCGCGCTGAGCGGCTGCGACCGCCTGACCATCAGCCCCGGCCTGCTCGCCGAACTGGCGGCGACTGAAGGCACGCTGACACCGGCGCTGCACGATGATGGCAAGCGTGCGGTAGCACCCGACCAATTGCGCGAGGCGCAGATGCGCTGGCAGATGAATGAAGACGCCATGGCCACGGAAAAGCTCGCCGAGGGCATTCGCCAGTTCCATGCTGACCAGCTCAAGCTCGAGGCGCTGCTTGCCGAGCGCCTGCAAAGCCTGCGTCGGGCCGGATAAGGAGGCGCTGGCCATGTTTCTCGGCATCGATTGCGGAACCCAGGGCACCAAGGCGTTGATCCTCGACGCCGACAGCGGCCGCGTGCTCGGCCAGGGCAGTGCCCGTCACGGCCTGATCGAAGGCGCCAACGGCCGCCGCGAGCAGCTGCCCAGCGACTGGCTGACGGCCTGCGAACAGGCCATCCACCAGGCGCTGAATGCTGCCGGTATCGATGGCAGGCAGATTCTCGGTATCGGCGTGTCCGGCCAGCAGCACGGTCTGGTGCTGCTCGACGAGCGCGGCGAGGTGCTGCGCCCGGCCAAGCTCTGGTGCGACACAGAATCGGCGCCGCAGAACCAGCGCCTGCTCGATTACCTTGGCGGCGAGGCCGGCTCGCTCGAACGCCTTGGCGTGGCGATCGCGCCCGGTTACACGGTGTCCAAGTTGCTCTGGACCCGGGAAACCCAGCCTGAGGTGTTCGCCCGTATCGCGCATGTGCTGCTGCCCCACGAGTATCTCAACTACTGGCTCAGCGGGCGCTGTTGCAGCGAGTACGGCGACGCCTCCGGCACCGGCTACTTCGATGTGCGCCGGCGCAGTTGGGACGGCGTCCTGCTCAACCATATCGACCCGAGCGGGCGGCTAGTCGCAGCGTTGCCTGAGTTGATCGAGTCCGAGCGCTGCGTCGGGCGCATTCGTCCGGAGCTCGCCGAACGTCTGGGCATCAATCCCGCCGCGATGATAGCCAGCGGTGGCGGCGACAACATGCTCGGCGCTATCGGCACCGGCAATATCCAGCCGGGCGCGATCACCATGAGCCTCGGCACCTCGGGCACCCTGTATGCCTACTCGGATCAACCTCGGATCAGCCCGCAGCCACAAGTGGCGACGTTCTGCTCTTCGTCGGGCGGCTGGCTGGCGTTGATCTGCACGATGAACCTGACCAACGCCAGTGGCATCGTCGGGCAACTGCTGGAGCTGGATATCCAGCAGTTCGCCGCGCTGGCCGCCCAGGCCCCGGTCGGCGCCGAGGGCTTGCTGCTGTTGCCGTTCTTCAATGGCGAGCGGGTGCCGGCGCTGCCCGCCGCCACGGCCAGCCTGCTGGGGATGACCGCCGGCAACCTGACCCGCGCCAACCTCTGCCACGCGGTGATCGAGGGCAGCCTGTTCGGCTTGCGCTACGGCCTCGACCTGTTGCGTGCCGGCGGCTGCGAAAGCCAGCGCATCCGCCTGATCGGCGGCGCGGCGCAAAGCCCGCTGTGGCGGCAGATGGTCGCCGACATCATGGCCACACCGCTGATCTGCCCGACCCATACCGAAGCCGCGGCCCTGGGCGCGGCGATTCAGGCGGCCTGGTGTCTGGCGCACGAACAGGGCCAAGCGACCAGCCTGGAGCAGTTTTGCCAGCGCTGCGTCAGCCTCGACGGCAACAGCGAAACCCATCCCGATCCTCAACGCAGCGGCGAATACCAGAACGTTTACCGGCGTTATCGCGAACAGGTGATGCGCCTGCAGTAAACACCGGCTGGCCCGCTCAACCCAACGAACTCGGCGCTTGCGCCACCCTGAACTGGAGACACCCATGTACCTGATATGCGGCGAAGCGCTGTTCGATTTCTTCGGCCTGGAGCAGGGCGCGCGCAGCAGCGAGCTGACGTTCAAGGCGCTGGCCGGCGGCTCGCCGTTCAACGTGGCCGTTGGCTTGTGTCGCCTGGGCAGTGCGGCGGCGTTGTTCGGCGGAATTTCCAGCGACCCGCTCGGCACGCGCTTGCGCCGGGTGTTGGCCGAGGAAGGGGTGTGCGGCGATTACCTGATCGCCAGCGATGCGCCGACCACCCTGGCGATGGTAACGGTCGATGCGCAAGGCTCGCCGCAATATGGCTTCCGTGGCGAAGGCTGCGCCGACCGTCAGCTGCGCCTCGAACATCTACCGCAGTTGAGCGCAGAGGTGCGCGGCATCCACGTTGGTTCCTACTCGCTGGTGGTCACGCCGATTGCCGACACCCTGCTCGAACTGGTGCGCCGCGAGGGCGAGCGGCGGCTGATCAGCCTCGACCCCAATGTGCGGCTCAACGTCGAGCCGGATATCGCGCTGTGGCGCCAGCGTGTCGAGGCATTCGCCGCCCATGCGCACCTGATCAAGGTCAGCGAGGAAGACCTGGGCCTGCTCTATCCCGACCAGGATCCGCAGGCCGTGGCCGAGCGCTGGCTCGGACAGCGTTGCCAGCTGGTATTCCTCACCCACGGCGGCCAGGGCGCCAGCGTCCACAGCACCACCCATGGCCAGTGGCGGGTGTCGGCTGTGGCGGTACAGACCCGCGATACCGTCGGCGCTGGCGACACCTTTCAGGCCGCGTTGCTCAGCCACCTCGCCCGCCATGGCCTGGACAGCCCGCAAGGCTTGGCCGGAATCAGCCGCGAACAACTCGACGCGATGCTCGCGCTGGCGGTACGCGCCGCCGCCCTGACCTGTTCGCGGGTTGGCCCGGATCTGCCGCGCTGGCATGAACTCGAAGCGTTTTGATTAACCGCCCGCCTTATTCCCAGGAGCCCATATGCCGCACTCTCCCTCATCCGCCGATATCACCCGCAGCGCCAGTTGGCGGGCTCTCGCCGCACACCGCGAGCAGTTGGCCGACTTCTCGCTACGCCAGGCGTTCGCCCACGACCCGCAGCGTTTCGCCAAGTTCTCGCTGAACGACTGCGGGCTGTTTCTCGATTACTCGAAGAACCTTATCGACACCCGCACCCGCGAACTGCTGGTCGGCCTGGCCGAGGAGGCGGGGCTAGCCCGGGCGATTGGCGATCTGTTCGATGGCGCCCTGGTCAACGGCTCGGAGCAGCGGCCGGCGTTGCATACCGCGTTGCGTCGGCCGCTCGGCGACCGGGTACTGGTCGATGGCGTCGACGTGATGCCGCAGGTGCAGCGGGTGCTGCACCGCATGGGTGAGCTGGTCGGCCAGGTGCATCACGGCTTGTGGCGCGGCTACACGGAAAAGCCGATCACCGATGTGGTGAATATCGGCATCGGTGGTTCCTTCCTCGGCCCGCAACTGGTCTCCGAGGCGCTGCTGCCGTTCGCCCAGCGCGGCGTGCGCTGCCATTACCTGGCGAATATCGACGGCAGTTCGTTCCATGAACTGGTGGCCAAGCTGCGCGCGGAAACCACTCTGTTCATCGTCTCGTCGAAAACCTTCGGCACTCTGGAAACCCTGAAGAACGCCCAGGCCGCGCGCGACTGGTACCTGGCCCAGGGCGGCACGGAAGCGGAGTTGCACAGGCACTTTATGGCGGTGTCGAGCAACACCGCGGCGGCGGTGGCGTTCGGCATCCGCGAGGAAAACATTCTGCCGATGTGGGATTGGGTCGGCGGGCGCTATTCGTTGTGGTCGGCCATCGGCCTGCCGATCGCCATGTCGATCGGCATCTGCAACTTCAAGGAATTGCTCGCCGGCGCCTACCGCATGGACCAGCACTTCCAGAGCGCGCCCTTCGAACGCAACATGCCGGTGCTACTGGCCTTGCTCGGCATCTGGTACGGCAATTTCTGGGGCGCGCAGAGCCACGCGATCCTGCCGTACGACCATTACCTGCGCAATATCACCAAACACCTGCAGCAGCTGGATATGGAATCCAACGGCAAGTGCGTGCGCCAGGACGGCAGCCCAGTGACCACTGCCAGCGGCCCGGTGATCTGGGGCGGCGTCGGCTGCAACGGCCAGCATGCCTATCACCAGTTGCTGCACCAGGGTACGGCGCTGATCCCGGCGGATTTCATCGTGCCGGTGAGCAGCTACAACCCGGTCGCCGACCACCATCAATGGTTGTTCGCCAACTGCCTGTCGCAGAGCCAGGCGCTGATGCTCGGCAAATCCCGCGCCGAGGCCGAGGCCGAGTTGCGTGCCGCGGGGCTCGGCGAAGCTGAGGTGCAGCGCCTGGCGCCGCACAAGGTCATCCCCGGCAATCGGCCGAGCAACACCCTGGTACTCGAACGCGTCAGCCCCAGGCGCCTCGGCGCGCTGATAGCGCTGTACGAGCACAAGGTATTCGTGCAAAGCGCGATCTGGGGCACTAACGCCTTCGATCAATGGGGCGTCGAGTTGGGCAAAGCGCTCGGCCAGGGCGTGTATTCGCGGATGGTCGGCAGTGAACGCAGAGATGCCGAGGATGGTTCCACCCAGGGCCTGATCGAGTTCTTCCGCGGTCGTCATCGCGGCTGATTCGTCGCCCAGACGAGCAAAACCAATCCCCACGTTGTAGTGCCTCCGGCTATTGCCGGGGCCGCGCCGTGCGCAACGCACGGCCTCACCGAATCCGCCATTCCGGCGGCTATTTGCAGTACCTCACACAATAAAAACAATCAGGAGCTGTCATGAAAATCAGTACTAACCCTGTATCCCATCGGCTTGGTGGTGCGCGTCGCGCACCCTACGTGGTCGCGCTTGCCCTCGGTTTGGCGTTGCCCCAGGCCCAGGCGCTGGAGTTCACCGGCTATGTGCGCAGCGGCGTCGGCAGTGCGGACGGCAACGGCACCCAGTCCTGTTTCCAGCTACCCGGTGCGCCGTCGAAATACCGCCTGGGTAACGAGTGCGAGCAGTACAGCGAGCTGGACCTGCGCCAGGACCTGGCCAGTTTCGATGACGGCTCGGTACTCAGCGTCGAAGGCATGGCGCAGCTGTACAACGCCTATGGCCATACGCCGAAGTTCACTGGCGACTACGGCTTCGCGCGGATGAACCAGATGTACGCGGAATGGAGCAACGTCAGTGCGCTCAACGGCGGTTCGCTATGGGCCGGGCGGCGCTTCTACAAACGTAACGACATCCATATCTCCGACTTCTTCTACTGGAACCAGAGCGGCACCGGCGCGGGTATCGAGGATTTCGAGCTGGGCGGGTTGAAATACAGCTACGCGTTTTCGCGCAAGGACAGCTACTTTCAGGAACCCTATATCAACCGCCACGACTTCAACGTCGCCGGCTTCGATGTCAATCCGGGCGGCGAGCTGGAGTTCGGCCTGAGCTATATCGACAAGCCCGACAGCACCGATGCCCACAGCGGCTGGGCGATCACCGCGCAGCACAAGCAGAGCGATTTCTTCGGCGGCAAGAACACCTTCGCCCTGCAATACGGCCGCGGGCCCGGCACCGCCCTGGGTTATACCGGCGACGTGACCCTGGACAGCGACAACAAGAGCTATCGCCTGGTCGAGTTCTTCGACTGGCAGGCCAACCCGCGCCTGGGCGGCCAGGTGCAATTCGTCTACCAGAAGGACATTCGTCCCGACGGCGACGACCAGGACTGGCTGTCGGTCGGCGGGCGTACCAGCTACGCCTTCACCGAGCAGTTCAAGCTGGTCGGCGAGATCGGCCACGATCAGGTCGATGCCACCGACGGTACGCGCAAGCTGACCAAGTTCACCGTGGCGCCAACCTGGTCGCCGTCCGGCCCGGGCTTCTGGGCGCGCCCGGAAATCCGCTTGTACTACACCTACGCCAACTGGAACGAAGCGGCGCAGCGTGCGGCCAGCCTGGTCGCCGCCGGCTCGGCGCTGTCAGACAGCGGCGCGTTCGGCACTGCCCAGCACGGCTCGAACTTCGGTGTGCAGGTGGAATACTGGTGGTGATCGCCGGCTAGCCAAAAGGCAGCTAAAAGCGGCCGAGGGATGCTGAGAGCACTCCTCGGTTTTCACCTACCTGGCAACAAAGGTACGCACCAGCGCATGAGTGGCTGCTGAACGAGCACGGGCGTTGCCAAGCTGTATTGGCGAGGTGGTCAGATATCCGTTGTTTGAGCCCAGACGGCCGTGAGTCTAGCCATTTGTACCGACTGTTTTGGGGGTTAACACTACTTCATTCGCCGAGTATCGCAACACCAGTAGCCACTATCTTTCTTTGGGTCCTGCGTCTGGACGTTAGATTGGGTGACGCACTATCTCTTCACTAAATGATTGATTGTGACTACCTCCTATTCGAAACATAGTTGCAGGTATTATAAAATGAACAAAAGCCATCGCATAAAAGCTGGGATAGTGTCTCGAGTTTGTCTGGGTTTTCTCGTGGTTCTATTAGTTTCGTTTACTTCGACATTAATCCAAATGAATTACTCTGGGAGGACTATCGAAAATGTCGACAATATTGTTGCCCGGTCCGCTCCTCTACTTCAATCAAATAATACTCTTTTGCTCAGTCTGACGAAGGTCAGCAGATTGTTTCAAGAGTACCTGTCTGCTACGGCAGAAAATGATTTGAATAACATTGAAGGGCGAATAAAGCAAAATTTGGAAGTCATCCATGATCATTTGAAGATAATAGAAAATATCATGAAGGATGCAAACGAATTAGGGGAAAATGAAAGCGCGCTACATTTGAAGGATACATTTAATGCAATTGAAGAACTCATGAATCGCACAATGCTAAGGCATGTTGCCAACCTGGAGTCCATCAATGCCGTTAGCATCCAGAATGCGAAACTAATGAAATTGGAGAATGAAGTAAATACGACGTTTGATTCGTTGGTAATGTCCTTGAATGATGATTACGCTATTTCAATCGCGTATGAGTTTTATGCATCGCTTTTAAAAAGCATCATGATCGTAAATAGAATAGGTTTGGCTGCGACGCAAGAAGAATTAATAGAAAATAATGAGTTATTTTCCAAATGGAATGAAGCGCATCAGGATAAGTTTTACAGTTTTGTAACCTTGGCAAGTGACTATTCTGAAGCTAAAGATTTTATGGTCACGGCAAAAAACAATACAGATGCGGTCACGTCGATGGTCAAAGGAACAAAAGATAATCCGGGTATGTTGCTTTTGAAACAGAAAATTATTGAATATAAATCCGAGAACGATGCCAGTTTGCAGAGGATGGCCGAGCTACAAAAGGACTCCGATAATTTTTTACAAGCGCTTAATAAGTATGCTCAAGACTATGCTTTACAGTCAAACGAAGCTGTCTCCGGTATGCTCTCCAAGAGTTTACTGTCCTCCAAAACAGCGTTCTTGATTTCCATCATCACTTCTCTGATTGTGCTGTTTGCCATAGTGCGAAGCATTCGTCCATCTTTACAGGTTCTTAAACGGGCTCTGAACACTCTATCTCAGGGAGATTTAACCGTTGTAATTGATCATCACAGTAAGGATGAAATGGGCGAGTTGACTCAAGCGGTCGAGGGAGTTCGACAGGCTTTTGTAAATATTATTCTTGAAATCAAGGGGAGTGCGCTATTGATTCAGGAGTCGGCGCAAAACAATCAAGCCATGTCTGAGGAAGTGAAGGTTCAGGCCGACGCGCAATATGAAAATATTGAAACTATCTCCACATCCATGTGTGAAATGAGCACCACGGCTGAAAAAGTGGCGGAAATTTCCAATCAAGGCAAGCAGCTGACATCTATGGCGGTAGGTGAAATAGAGCTTACTGTCAGGGATATGAACCTGAACCTCGCTTCCTTGGATGTTCTTAGGGAGAGTATTGTCCAACTGGTGGCATCCACAAAACTTCTCGCGGTGGAAATGGAGGGTATAAAAGGTATTTCATCAGTAATTAATGATATTGCCGAACAAATTAACCTGCTTGCGCTTAATGCAGCCATTGAAGCGGCGCGAGCAGGTGACCATGGTAGAGGCTTTGCCGTGGTTGCTGACGAGGTCCGTACCCTCGCCAACCGAACAGCCGGTTCAACGACAAAAATCCGTAATACCATAGAAGACCTGATTAGCCGCTATCACAGGCTTTCTGAAGTTATGGTTGAAAATAAAACTTCCGTTATCAGGAGTCACGAAGTATCAAGTCTTGCCACTCAAAATATTTCCGACTTTCGGCAGCGCATTTTAGAACTCAATTCTCTCAGCGTCGAAATTGAGCAAGCGTCTAAGGAGCAAAGCCTAGTAGGAGAAGATATAAGCCATCGCTTGACCAGTGTTGCTCGCACAGCAAAGGAAGCCAGCAGCAAGTCTTCGTCTGGGTTAGGTATAAGCAACCGGCTGGGTATAGCCGCGGAAGAAATGGAGCGAATTGTATCGCGTTTCAAAGTGCCAGGCTTGGAGCCCGGAGAGCCAAGGGGTATGTCGTAGATATACCCCTTGGCATCAACCCGAGCCTCCAGCCCTGTCGATGGGCGTGGGCTACTTCGGATATCCCGCGCGCTTCATCTCGCGCAGCGTGGATTGCTGCGCTGCGGCCAGGGCTTGGTTGACCGTCATGTGCCCAGTCAGTGCGGCGGCAAACTGCTTGCCGACTTGAGTCGCCACCGACTGGAACTCGGGAATGCCAACAAATTGGATGCCGACATAGGGCACCGGCTTTGCCGATGGCTTGATCGGGTCGGCCTTCTTCATCGACTCCAGAGTGACTCTAGCGAAGGGCGCCGCCGCCATGTAGGCATTAGTGTAGGTCGATGTACGGCTGCCGGCTGGCACATTGGCTATGCCGAAGCGTTCGGCCACCAGCTCGCTGTAGGCCTTGGAGGTGGCCCAAGTGGTGAACTTGATTGCGGCGGCCTTGGCGTCGGAACTCACCGGGATCGCCAGAGCCCAGGACCAGAGCCAGCCGGCGCCTCTATCGGTCACTTGTTTGGGCGCCAGGGCAAAGCCGACTTTATTCGCTACCTTGCTTTGCGTGGTATCGGTGACGAACGAGCCAGCCACCGTGGCATCGACCCAGATCGCGCATTTGCCCGAGTTGAACAAGGCCAGAGATTCATTGAATCCGTTGGTAGAGGCTTCCGGCGGACCATAGTGGTTCAGCGTATTAACATAAAAATTGAGTGCGTCGCGCCATTCGGCACCAGTGAATTCGGGCTGCCATTGCTCGTCGAACCAGCGCGCGCCGAAGCCATTGGCTATGGTGCCGATCAGCGCCATGTTCTCGCCCCAACCGGCCTTGCCGCGCAGGCATACACCATACTGCTCTTGAGTGGGCTTGTGCAGAACCTTGGCGAACTCAGCTATCTGCTTCCAGCTCGGCTGCTTGGGCATCGTCAGACCCGCCTGTGCGAATAGGTCGGTGCGGTAATAGGTCATCGAACTTTCGGAATAGAAGGGCAGGGCATAGAGCGTGCCGTCGAACGAAAGGCCGTCGCGAACCGACTGAAAGACATCCCAGACGTCATAGTTGCTCGACAGATTTTTCATGGGTGTGAGCCAGCCGCGCGCGCCCCAGAGGGGGACCTCGTACATGCCGATGGTCATCACATCGAATTGACCACCCTCATTGGTGATGTCGGTGGTCAGGCGTTGGCGCAGGTCGTTTTCCTCAAGCACCGTCCAATTGAGCTTGATGTCTGGGTTCCGCGCTTCGAAGATATTGGCCAACTGTTGCATGCGGATCATGTCGCTGTTATTGACCGTGGCGATAGTCAGGGTTTCGGTTGCCTGGGCGAATGTGCTGAGGGCCAGGCATGAGGCGGCAATAAGTGCTTTTACTGAGTGGTTCATGGTTTTGAACTCCTCTCCTTCGCCGCTGAGGCGGCTACAGAAGAACGGCTATTGTTTTTGTATTGCTTCGCCTGGATTACACGCCCGTACGCCACCGCGGACAAATCCTTGACCGCACGATAGCTAATACTTATTTGCACTCATTGGGGCGCCCTACAGTAGCTCCATGAGGACGAAGAAATACCCCAGGCGGGCGATTTTCTGGCTGTCGGCAATCTGCTGCAGCAATACTCCGGACATGGCGGATGATCCTCGGCTCAAGGAGCTCGATGCCGACCAACACTGCGGTACCGGCACTCAGCGCCCTATTGGTGAACTGGCCTTTCCCGCTTGGTAACCACCTCTTCGGCGGCAAATGCACCTGGCCCTGCATGCGACCGCAGCCTCGGCACTTTCTGATACGGGTGCCTTCGACAATCCTAAGCACGGCTGCAACTTCGGGGGCGGGCGAATATTGATGGTAAGGGTCGCTTGAGCGATTAGCCTGGTAGCACCTGGCGATTTCAGCGTCGTCAGAGCGGCGGTCGCTGGAACTAATCTGCCATCTACATGGCCAACAGTGCGCGACTGAAGTCTGGAGGGCTTAGTGGATTTAATCGATTGGCTGCAATGGCCGGCGATGCTGGCGACGGTGATCGCCGCCTGGTTGATCGCGTCGTTGAACGCGCGTCGGCGGATCGTCGGGTTCTGGTGTTTTATCCTGAGCAACCTGCTCTGGAGTATTTGGGGCTGGTATGCCAGCGCCTGGGCCCTGATCGTGCTGCAGGTGTGTCTGGCGGCCCTGAATATTCGCGGGGTGAAGAAGAATCACCCCGATCCGCCGTAGCCTTCATATCGCCTCGCGCGACTCGTCCAGATGCAGCTCCACGCCCAATTGACGCGATAGGCAGGGCCAGCGCTTCCAGGCCGCCACGGTTTGCGGGTCCTGCAGGCGCGCACGGTAGGCCGCCACCGAATCCTGGGCGAAGCTGTCCTCGTCGAGCATGCCATCCACCGCATGGTGCACGGCTTCATCCAGTTGATTGGCGAAGGGCTCGCCGATCAGCTGGTGGGCGACCAGGTTGGCCACGGTGGTGTCGAGCGGGATCAGCGGTTGGCCCAGGTGAGCGATATAGCGATCGTTGATTTCCTCAACCAGGCGGTGCGCCAGGTAGGCCTCGTCGAGCAGGCCTTCGAGGCCTTCATGGCCCGCCATCAAGGTTGGCGGTTGCAGAAAGAATTGTTCGGCGATCTGCAATACCGGTTTGATCTGCGCCTCGATACCCGCTTCGCGGGCGACCTGATTGGCCGCTTCGAGAACCTCGGGCACCTGTTCGATATAGGCCACGATAAAGCGTTTCAGCACACCGGCGGCGTCGTCACCCGGGATGCGGATGGAGGGGTGCAGGCTATCGAGGTGGCTGCCGAGCTGGCGCATCAGCTCGCCGCTGCTGGCATCGTGCAGATGAGCGCGCTGAATCAGTTCATGCAAAGCGGAGGTATTCATCGGACTTCCTAAGAAATGAACATGGGCGAGAACCTTAGCTGGCTTAAAGCCATCCCTAAGATTCTATTGTCATAGTTAATTCATGGTTATGCAGTGTCGCTATAACCAATTCAGCAACCTTCTTCAGGCCCCCGCCGTTCGCGGCCTTTAGCTCAGGCTTTACGCGGCATTGCTCATTTGTTTTTTTGCGTTGCCAGCTGCAACTCCCGGTCTATACTCGAACTCGAAAGGCAGTACCTGATAACACCGGACGCGCTTCGGCATGGATAGGTTTCGACGGTTGCCAGTTCTTCAAGGCATTGAAAAATATAACGTTTTTCAGTGCCCGTTCAGGCAGTCGTTCCCTAAGTCGCAGGCATGTCCGGCGGGATAACAAGAATCATAAGGGGAACCCGCAATGACGCGACATCCACGAGTTTGGATGGGCCTCCTGCTGTGGTTGGCATTCAGCTCGGCGCACGCCAGCTGGACGGTCAACATGGCGCCTGGTGTAACCGAGGTCAGCCGCTCAGTTTTCGACTTGCACATGACGATCTTCTGGATCTGCGTGGTGATTGGCGTCGTGGTATTCGGCGCCATGTTCTGGTCGATGCTCGTCCACCGCCGCTCCAACGGGCAGCAACCCGCGCATTTCCATGAAAGCACCACGGTCGAGATTCTCTGGACGGTGGTGCCGCTGGCCATTCTCGTGGCCATGGCGATTCCAGCGACGAAAACCCTGATCGATATCTACGACTCGACTGAACCGGAACTGGATATCCAGATCACTGGCTATCAGTGGAAGTGGCATTACAAGTACCTCGGTCAGGACGTCGAATACTTCAGCAACCTGAATACGCCCAGGGAACAGATCAACAACCAGGCCGAAAAAGGTGAGCACTACCTGCGGGAGGTCGACGAGCCGCTGGTGTTGCCGGTCAACACCAAGGTGCGCTTCCTGATCACCTCGGCCGATGTGATCCACTCCTGGTGGGTGCCGGCGCTGGCGGTGAAGAAGGACGCCATTCCCGGTTTCGTCAACGAATCCTGGACGCGCATCGACGAGCCCGGTGTCTACCGCGGGCAGTGCACCGAGTTGTGCGGCAAGGATCACGGCTTCATGCCGATCGTGGTCGAAGCCAAATCCAAGGAGGATTACGCCGCCTGGCTGGCAGAGCGCAAAGAGCAGGCTCTCGCCGAGAAGGAGCTGACCAGCAAGGACTGGACCATGGATGAGCTGATGGCGCGTGGCGAGAAGGCCTACAACACCACCTGCGCGGCCTGCCACCAGCCGACCGGTGAAGGCTTGCCACCGATGTTCCCCGCGCTCAAGGGCTCGAGCATTACCACTGGCGCCGCCGCGGAGCACATCAAAGTCGTGGTCAACGGCAGGCCGGGTACCGCGATGGCCGCGTTCGGCAAGCAACTGTCGGAAGTCGATATCGCCGCGATCATCACCTACGAACGCAATGCCTGGGGCAACAAGGTCGGTGACATGGTCACGCCCAAGGACATTCTAGAGTTCAAGAAGGCTCAGGAGTAAGGACATGAGTGCAGTGATCGACACGCATGGTCATGCCGGACACGACCATCATGGCCCCGCCAAGGGCCTGATGCGCTGGGTGCTGACCACCAACCACAAAGATATCGGCACCATGTACCTGTGGTTCAGCTTCGCCATGTTCCTCCTTGGCGGAACCATGGCCATGGTGATTCGCGCCGAGCTGTTCCAGCCGGGCCTGCAGATCGTGCAGCCGGAATTCTTCAACCAGATGACCACCATGCACGGCCTGATCATGGTCTTCGGTGCGGTGATGCCGGCCTTCGTCGGGCTGGCCAACTGGATGGTTCCGCTAATGATCGGCGCGCCCGACATGGCTCTGCCGCGGATGAACAACTTCAGCTTCTGGCTGCTTCCGGCGGCGTTCAGCATGCTGGTCAGCACCTTGTTTATGGAGGGCGGCGGACCGAACTTCGGCTGGACCTTCTATGCGCCGCTGTCGACCACATATGCGCCGGAAAGCGTGACCTTCTTCATCTTCGCCGTGCACCTGATGGGCATCAGTTCGATCATGGGGGCGATCAACGTGGTCGCCACCATTCTCAATCTGCGCGCCCCCGGCATGACCCTGATGAAAATGCCGCTGTTCGTCTGGACCTGGCTGATCACCGCCTTCCTGCTGATTGCGGTAATGCCGGTACTGGCGGGCTGTGTGACCATGATGCTGATGGATATCCACTTCGGCACCAGCTTCTTCAGTGCCGCCGGCGGTGGCGACCCGGTACTGTTCCAGCATGTGTTCTGGTTCTTCGGCCATCCCGAGGTGTACATCATGATCCTGCCCGCGTTCGGCGCGGTCAGTTCGATCATCCCGGCCTTCGCGCGCAAGCCGCTGTTCGGCTACACCTCGATGGTCTATGCCACCGCGAGCATCGCCTTCCTGTCGTTTATCGTCTGGGCGCACCACATGTTCACCGTCGGCATCCCGCTGACCGGCGAGCTGTTCTTCATGTACGCGACCATGCTGATCGCGGTGCCGACCGGGGTGAAGGTATTCAACTGGGCGAGCACCATGTGGCGCGGCTCGATGACCTTCGAGACGCCGATGCTGTTCTCGGTGGCGTTCGTCATCCTGTTCACCATCGGCGGCTTCTCCGGTCTGATGCTGGCCATCGCCCCGTCGGACTTCCAGTACCACGACACCTACTTCGTGGTGGCGCACTTCCACTACGTGCTGGTGCCTGGGGCGATCTTCGGCATCTTCGCGTCGGCCTACTACTGGCTGCCGAAGTGGACCGGCCACATGTATGACGAGACCCTCGGCAAGCTGCATTTCTGGATGAGTTTCATCGGCATGAACATGGCGTTCTTCCCGATGCACTTCGTCGGTCTGGCCGGCATGCCGCGACGCATTCCGGACTACAACATGATGTTCGCCAACTTCAATATGGTGTCGAGCATCGGCGCCTTCATGTTCGGTACCACCCAGTTGCTGTTCCTGTTCATCGTCATCAAGTGCATTCGCGGTGGCAAACCGGCGCCGGCGAAGCCTTGGGATGGGGCCGAAGGACTGGAGTGGACGATACCGTCGCCGGCGCCCTACCACACCTTCCAGACTCCGCCGGAAGTGAAGTAAGGAGCCCTGGCCATGAGCGAAACCCTGCCGATACGTCGCCTTGTTCTGCGCCTCTCATTCGTGGTGGTGGCGATGTTCGGTTTCGGTTTCGCCCTGGTGCCGATCTATGACGTGATGTGCAAGGCCTTCGACATCAACGGCAAAACCGCGGGTGCCTATGGTGGCGGGCCACAAAGCGTGGACGAAACGCGCCAGGTTCGCGTGCAGTTCCTCGCCACCAACGCAGCCGATATGGCCTGGGACTTCAGCCCGCTGGCCGATGAAGTAACGGTGCATCCGGGCGACAGCACGCTGGTTATGTTTACTGCGCACAACCCCACGGACAAACCGATGACTGCCCAGGCGGTACCCAGCATCGCGCCGTCCAAGGCCGCTTCGTATTTCCACAAGACCGAATGTTTTTGCTTCACCCAGCAGGTGCTGCAGCCGGGCGAGCGCATCGAAATGCCGGTGCGTTTCATCGTCGACCGGGATATGCCGGCTGATGTGCGGCACCTCACGCTGGCCTACACCTTGTTCGATATCACCGAGCGCAAGCCGCCGGTGGCACAGGCGACCCTTATCCGGGCGACTCCATAAGGAGAATAAAAATGTCGAGTCACGAAAATCACCCAAGCTATTACGTCCCGGCGCAGAGTAAATGGCCGATCATCGCCACCCTGGGCATGCTCTTCACTGTCTTTGGGGTCGGCACCTGGTTCAACGACATGAAGGCCGATCGTGCTGAGTCCAACGGTCCGATGATCTTCTTCGTCGGTGGCCTGTTCCTCGCCTACATGCTGTTCGGCTGGTTCGGCAACGTCATCAAGGAAAGCCGCTCCGGGCTCTACAGCCCGCAAATGGATCGTTCGTTCCGGTGGGGCATGAGCTGGTTCATCTTCTCCGAGGTGATGTTCTTCGCGGCGTTTTTCGGCGTGCTGTTCTACGTCCGTTACTGGGCCGGTCCCTGGTTGAGCGGTGAGGGCGACAAGGGCATTGCCCACATGCTCTGGCCGAATTTCGAATACACCTGGCCACTGCTCAATACCCCTGATCCGAAGCTGTATCCAGCTCCGGAAGGCACCATCAGCCCCTGGGGACTGCCGCTGCTCAATACCATTTTGCTGGTGTCTTCCAGCTTCACCCTGACCTTCGCTCACCATGCGCTGCGCAAGGATCATCGCAAGCAGCTGAAGATCTGGCTGGCGCTGACTGTGCTGCTGGGGCTGTCGTTCCTGACGTTCCAGATCGAGGAATACATCCACGCCTATACCGAGTTGGGCCTGACGCTCGGCTCCGGCATCTATGGTGCGACCTTCTTCATGCTCACCGGCTTTCACGGCGCGCACGTGACCCTGGGCGCACTGATGCTGACGATAATGCTGATCAGGATTCTGCGCGGGCATTTCACCCCGGACAAACACTTCGGTTTCGAAGCCGCCGCCTGGTATTGGCACTTCGTCGACGTCGTGTGGATCGGTTTGTTCGTCTTCGTTTATGTGCTGTGAGGCGGATAGCGCCGCAGTCTCGATAAATCGTTGAACCGTGGGGACGGTTCGACGATCCACCTACCAAGTGACGTGCGAGGTCAACTGGCCGCTGTAAAAGCCCCAGGCGATCAGCGCCACCGTCAAGCCGGTGAGCACGACCCGAACGGTGAGGGAGTTGACCACACGGGAGGTACGGCCTTCGTCCTTGACCAGAAAGAACAAGCCGCTGAACAAGCTGACCAGGGTAGCCAGCAGTAAAAGAACGATAGCGGCTTTGAGCATGCGTAACTCCGGGGGAAGGGCAATGTGGTTCGGGTGCAGTATAGCCAGCTTGATCAGGGTATTAGGGGACGTGGCATGAGCCGCTTTAGACCTGGCCTGCTGCCCAGCGTTCTGGTGTTGCTGCTGCTTCCCGGGCTGATCGCCCTGGGCTTCTGGCAACTGTCCCGGGCCGACGAGAAGCGTGAACTGCTGGCCACCCAACAGGCCCGTCAGGACGCCGCCCCGATCAGCATCGACGAGCTTGAGCAGAAAGCCGACCCGGCCTATGTACGGGTGCGACTGCAGGGCTACTTTGACGCTCGGCACAGTCTCCTGCTGGATAACCGCACCCGCGACGGTCAGGCCGGGGTCGAACTGCTGCAACCCTTTTATGACCAGGGCAGCGGCCTCTGGTTATTGCTCAACCGCGGCTGGCTGCCCTGGCCGGATCGCCGCGTACCGCCAACATTCGCCACCCCGAGCGAACCGCTGAGCCTGTCGGCGTGGGTCTATGTGCCCACGGGCAAAGCCTTTCTCCTGCAAGCGGATGCGCCCACGAGCGACTGGCCACGGTTGGTCACCGCCGTCGAGCCGAAGGCGCTCTGGGAGGAGCTGGGGCGCGGCGGCCTGAGCCATGAGGTGCGTCTGCAACCGGGGCCGGCTGCGTTCCGCAGCGACTGGCCGGTCGTTGCCATGAGCCCCGACAAACACCTCGGCTACGCCGTGCAATGGTTTGCTTTAGCGGCCGCTCTATTCGGCCTGTTCATTTATCTCGGTCTACATAACGCGCGGGAGACTCGCCATGAATCCAGCCATCGCCCTGCCTGAAATCACCCCCGGCCAGCGACGCCGGGGCCGCTTGCAACTGATCCTGATCCTGGCGGTGGTGATCGGCCCGATGATCCTCGCCACGGCCATGTACCAGTGGCGCTTCTGGGTGCCGGAAACCCGCAGCTATCACGGCGAATTGATCGGCACCGGGCAGACCCGCGCGGACCTTGGCGTGATCGGTGCCGAAGAACAGCGCTGGCAATTGCTGGTGACCGTGCCCGGTGCATGCGACTCCGCCTGCCAGCAACTGATCTTTCTCGCCCGGCAGATTCATATCGCCTTGAACCGCGACACCGCGCGCGCCTCCCATGGCGTGGCCAGCGCCGAGCCATTGGCGGAGGACTACGACGCTCGCCTGCGCCGCGAATATCCGCAGCTGGCGCGCTACCGTCTGGACCTGCCGGTGTATGACAAGGCCGCCGGCGATGCTCAGGGCGCGCAGCTGTGGATCGTCGATCCACGCGGCAATCTGGTGCTGCGCTACGACGCGCGCAGCAAAGGCAAAGGCATCCTCAACGACCTTCGCTACCTGCTGAAGATCTCGCAAATCGGCTAGCCACGGCTGCGATTAAGGAAAGAAGATGAGTAAACCCGGTTTCCGTTTCGCCCTGATCGCCACCCTGCTGGCGTTGGTGGTGGTCATGCTCGGTGCTTACACCCGCTTGAGCCATGCCGGCTTGGGCTGCCCGGACTGGCCTGGCTGCTATGGCTTTCTCGGGGTGCCGATGAGCGAGCACAGCCAGGCCCTGGCCGGCAGTCGTTTTCCCGAAGCGCCGGTGGAAGTGGCGAAGGGCTGGTCAGAGATGATCCACCGCTATTTTGCCGGCACCCTCGGTCTGCTGATTCTCGGTCTGGCGATTCATGCGCTGCGGCGGCGCGGGCAGGCGGGACAACCGTTGAAATTGCCATTGCTGGTACTCGGCCTGGTGATCCTGCAAGCGGCGTTCGGCATGTGGACGGTAACGCTCAAGCTCTGGCCGCAGGTCGTCACCGCGCATCTGCTCGGCGGCTTCGCCACCCTGAGCCTGTTATTCCTCCTGACCCTGCGGTTGTCCGGCGCGCTGCCGAGATTGCCGCGCCCCAGCCCTGGCCTGCGCGGCCTGGCGGCCGTCGCCTTGTTGCTGGTGATTGGTCAGATCGCGCTCGGTGGCTGGGTCAGCAGCAACTATGCCGCAGTCGCCTGCGTGGACCTGCCGACCTGCCATGGTGAGTGGTGGCCGGCGATGGACTTCGCCAACGGCTTCCACCTGACCCAGCACATCGGCCCGAATTATCTCGGCGGCCAGCTCGACAGCGCCGCCCGCACCGCCATCCATATGAGCCACCGTCTCGGCGCCCTGATACTCAGTCTGGTGCTGCTGGTGCTGGTCTGGCGGCTGCTGCGCAATGGCCTGGCGGCCCTCGGCGGTTTGCTGCTGCTGGCGCTGCTGGTGCAGGTCAGCCTCGGCCTGAGCAACGTGTTCTTCCACCTGCCGCTGCCGGTCGCGGTAGCGCACAACCTCGGTGGCGCGGCGCTGTTGCTGAGCATGGTGCTGGTCAACTATCGCCTGCGGGCGCCGCTGAGCGTGGCCGCGGCCCCGAGCGACGCACGCGCGACAGCGCTGGCGAAGAATTCCGGCAGCCTGCAACTGCCCCACGCATGACAAAGGAGAGGCCCATGGCGACGCTACTGCGAACCCAGCCACAACATGCAAGCTGGCGCGACTATCTGGAACTGACCAAACCCCGGGTGGTGGTGCTGATGCTGATCACCTCGCTGGTCGGGATGTTTCTCGCCACCCGTGCCGGGGTGGCCTGGCAGGTACTGATCTTCGGCAATCTGGGCATCGGGCTGTGCGCGGGTGCCGCCGCCGCGGTCAACCATGTGGTCGACCGGCGCATCGACTCGATCATGGCGCGTACGCTGAAGCGTCCGGTCACCTCGGGGCGGGTCTCGCCAACCGCGGCGCTGGGTTTCGCCCTGCTGCTGGCGGTGGTCGGTATGGCGCTGTTGCTGACCTTCACCAATCAATTGGCAGCCTGGCTGACCCTGGCTTCGCTGCTCGGCTACGCGGTGATCTACACCGGCTTTCTCAAGCGCGCCACGCCGCAGAACATCGTCATCGGCGGCCTGGCCGGTGCGGCGCCACCGTTGCTCGGCTGGGTTGCCGTGACCGGGCATATCAGTGCCGAGCCATTGCTGCTGGTGCTGATCATCTTCGCCTGGACGCCGCCGCACTTCTGGGCCCTGGCGATCCACCGCAAGGCCGAATACGCCAAGGCCGATATCCCGATGCTGCCGGTCACCCATGGCGAGCACTACACCAAGGTGCATATCCTGCTCTATACCTGCATCATGTTCGCCGTCACCCTGCTGCCCTACGCGATCCACATGAGTGGCCCGCTCTACCTGGCCTGCGCCGTCGGCCTGGGCATGCGCTTCATGCACTGGGCCTGGGTGCTTTACCGTGACAGCAAACCGCATGCCGCGATCAATACCTTCAAGTACAGTATCTGGTACCTGTTCCTGCTGTTTATCGCCCTGTTGGTCGATCACTACCTGGTCGTTTGAATAGTCGCAGCGCCGGCGCCAGGGCAAACGCCACTGGCCGGTGCTGCCAATCATCCCCTGCAATCGTTGGTGCCATGAGCCGAACCCACACCACTGTTTTCATCCTCGTCGCCATTGTCGCCCTGGTCCTGGGGCTGACCGTCAACAAGGTTTTGAGTAGCAAAGGCCAGGGCGATCCGACCCTGCTGCTCGATGCCGGCATCGTATTGCTGCCGCAGAGCCGTACGCTGCCTGAGCTGAGTTTTATCAATCAGAACGGCCAGACGGTGAACGTCGACGAACTCAAGGGTAAGTGGAGTCTGCTGTTCTTCGGCTACACCTTCTGCCCGGATATCTGCCCGGCGACTCTCGCCCAGTTGCGCCAGTTGCAGGGCCAGCTGCCGCAGGAGGCGCGTGACAACCTGCAGGTGATCCTGGTCAGCGTCGACCCCAACCGCGATACCCCGGCCCAGCTGAAGACCTACCTGGACTATTTCGACGCCGGCTTCGTCGGCCTGACCGGCGACGAGGCAAGTCTGAGCAAGCTGGCCAATGCGGTGAGCATTCCGTTTATTCCAGCGGACACCAGCAAGGAAAACTACACCGTCGACCACAGCGGCAATCTGGTGATCATCGGCCCGGACGGTACGCAGCGTGGTTTTATCCGCGCACCGCTGAACAACGCCAAGCTCGCCGCCCAGTTGCCGGGCTTGATCACCGCTCGGGACTGACTAGCGGTTTAGCAGTACCGCCAGCGGACCGCGGCGCAACTGGCGCCGCAACAGCGCGCGACACTCGGCCGGGTCTTCGTCGGGATGGCGCAGCCAATGGATAAAGCTGCGCAGGTAGACCCCGGTCAGCAGACTTTCCTCGATTGCCCGACACAGGTAGCGACTTTCCCGCTGCGCCGCCTCGCGCCACCACTGTACGGTGCGACCGATACGCAGCAGACCAAGCGCCTGTTGATGCAGGTGCCCCGGCTCGAGCTTGTGCAGGAGCATCTGTGCGGTGAGCGCACGGTACTCCGCCAGGCTATCGAGCCAGGCGATCAGAAGTTCTTCCAGGCGTTTTTCCGCAGTCAGCGCGTGCATGTCGCTGGCGCCCGCGCGAGCCAGCATGGCGCGGTCGGCGCGGTCGAACCAAGCCTCGACGAGGTGATCCTTGTCGCGATAATGCACGGCGATGGTGTCCAGGCCGATGCCCAGGTCCGCGGCAATGTCGAACAGGTGCAAGCGCTCCCAGCCGCATACCTCGGCCAGACGCAGGGCGCTATCGAGTATTTGTTGGGCGTTGGCTTTCTTGCTGGTCATAGGCTCACCTCGCCAACGAGTATGGGCCGCACGCGGAAAAACACAGGCTGGAAACGACCAACGGAACCCGAGGGTTCCGTTGGTGAGGGGGCGATCTCAACACCAGTCGCAAGGTGCGCCGTGCGCACCACCTGACCAGGCGATCGAGGGCTTAGCGCCAGTTATACAACTCTTTCTCGGAGATCTGATGCATCTGGCTGACCTGCGCCTGGAAGGCTTGCATCGAAGCCCATATACGCCCGTTCAGCTCGCTCTGTGCGGCCAGTTCGCCAAGCACCACGGCGCTTTCCCGCTGCATGGCGTCGAGGACCGGGTCGGGAAAACGCTTGAGCTGAACGCCCTGGCGCTTCAGTTCGTCCAGGGCCAGGGCGTTGTGGTAGACGTAGTCGTCCATCATGTCCTGGCTGGCGGCGCGAGCGGCTTCGCTGAGGATCGCCTGCAGGTCGGCCGGCAGACTGTCGAGGGCTTTCTGGTTGACCAGCAGTTCGAGCACCGCCTGGGGTTCCTGCCAGCCCGGGTAGTAGTAGAACTTGGCTGCTTTGTGCAGGCCGAAGGCCAGGTCGTTGTAAGGGCTGACCCAGTCGGTGGCGTCGATCGCGTGGCTCTGCAGCGAGGTGAAGACCTCGCCGCCGGGCAGGTTGACGGTGGTCGCGCCGAGCCGGTTCAGCACCTCGCCGCCCAGACCCGGCATGCGGATCTTCAGGCCCTTGAGGTCGTCCAGGGAGTTGATCTCCTTGTTGTACCAGCCGCCCATCTGCATGCCGGTATTGCCGACCACCATGGGCTTCACGCCATAGGGCGCGTAGGCCTCGTCCCACAACGCCTGACCGCCGCCCTTGCTCAGCCAGGCGTTCATTTCGCTGGTGGACAGGCCGAAAGGCACGGCAGTGAAGAACTGCGCCGCCGGCACCTTGCCTTTCCAGTAATAGGCCGCGCCATGGCCGAGTTCGGCGGTGCCGCGCGAGACCGCGTCGAACACCTCCAGCGGCGGCACCAGTTCGCCGCCGGCATACACCTTGATGGTCAGGCGCCCGCCACTCATGGCCGCGACCCGCTCCGCCAGATGCTCGGCGGCAGTGCCAAGGCCGGGGTAGTTCTTCGGCCAGGCGGTAACCATTTTCCACTGGAAGGTCTGCGCGGGTGCGGCAGCCTGCTCGGTAGCGGCTTTTTCATCCTTGCAGCCAACCAGGCCAAGGGTGGCGAACAGGGCAGTAGCGAGCAGCATATGGCGACGAATCATGGGGACTTCCTTATTGTTCGAATGAATCTCGTAGCCTGGATTGCATCCGGGCTACCAAAGCTTTTAAAGCGCTTCCAGCTTGGCATAGCCGAGCATCAACCACTTGCTGCCTTCATCCTCGAAATTCACCTGCACCCGCGCCTGCGCGCCAGCGCCTTCGAAATTGAGGATGGTTCCTTCGCCGAACAGCGAATGGCGCACGCGCTGGCCGAGGCTGAAACCGGTATCCGGTACCGCGCTGCCGGCGAACAGGCTGCTGCCGCTCATCGAGCTGCTGCCACTGAACGGCCGCGTTACGCTATTGGACAGGCGTACTTCCTGCATCAGCTGCGGCGGAATCTCGCGGACGAAGCGCGACACCTTGTTGTAGGTTTCGCTGCCGTACAGGCGCCGGGTTTCCGCGTAGCTGATTACCAGCTTCTGCATCGCGCGGGTGATGCCGACATAGGCCAGGCGGCGCTCTTCTTCGAGGCGGCCGGGTTCTTCCAGGCTCATCTTGTGCGGGAACAGGCCCTCTTCCATGCCGACCAGAAACACCTGGGGGAACTCCAGGCCCTTGGCGCTGTGCAGGGTCATCAGCTGGATGCTGTCCTCGTTCTCCGCAGCCTGGGTGTCGCCGGCCTCCAGCGAGGCATGGCTGAGAAACGCCTGCAAAGGGCTCAGCTCGTCGTCTTCGTCGTTCTCGAAGGTGCGCGCGGCGCTTACCAGTTCCTCGAGGTTTTCCACCCGAGCCTGGCCTTTCTCGCCTTTCTCTTCCTTGTGGTAGGTGATCAGCCCGCTCTGCTCGATGACGGTTTGCGCCATCAGGTGCAGCGGCATGCTCAGCACCTTGGCCGCCAGGTTGTCGATCAACTCGATAAAGCCGGCGAGGGCGCCGGAGGCGCGGCCGGGCAGGGCCTTGTTGGCAACCATCAGGCGGATCGCTTCCCACATGGAAAGGTCCTGCTCACGGGCGAAGGCGCGGATCGCCTCGACGGTCTTCTCGCCGATGCCGCGCGCCGGCACGTTGATCACCCGCTCCAGCGCCGCGTCGTTGCCGCGGCCGTCGAGCAGGCGCAGGTAGGCCATGGCGTTCTTGATTTCCAGGCGTTCGAAGAAGCGCTGGCCGCCGTAGATGCGGTAAGGGATCTTCTCGCGCAGCAGGGCTTCTTCAAGCACTCGCGACTGCGCGTTGGAGCGGTAGAGGATGGCGATCTCGCTGCGCTTGAGGCCATCCTTGCGCAGCGCGTCCTCGATCGACTCGACCACGTAACGCGCTTCGTCGTGCTCGTTGAACGCTGCATACAGGCTGATCGGTTCGCCGTCGCCGTCTTCGGTCCACAGCTCCTTGCCCAGGCGCCCCTGGTTATTGGCGATCAGCGCGTTGGCGGCCTTGAGAATGCCTGCGGTGGAGCGGTAGTTCTGCTCCAGGCGGATCAGCTCGGAATCCTTGAAGTCGTCGCCGAACTGCTGGATGTTCTCGATCTTCGCCCCGCGCCAGCCATAGATCGACTGGTCGTCGTCGCCCACCACCATCAGGCTATCGCCGCCCTTGGCGAGCATGCGCAGCCAGGCGTATTGCACGGCGTTGGTGTCCTGGAACTCGTCGACCAGGATGTGCCGGAAGCGCCGCTGATAGTGCTCAAGCAGGCCCGGCTTGTCGCGCCACAGGTCGAGGGCGCGCAACAGCAGCTCTGCGAAATCGATCACCCCGGCGCGGGCGCAGGCCGCTTCGTAGGCTTGGTAGATGCTCAACTGGGTGGCGAGAAACAGGTCGCCGCCGGGCTGGATGTTCTGCGGGCGGATGCCCTCGTCCTTCTGCCCGTTGATAAACCACTGCGACTGGCGCGGCGGCCAGCGCTGCTCGTCCAGGCCCAGTTCGCGGATCACCCGCTTGATCAGGCGCTGCTGGTCGTCGGAATCGAGAATCTGGAAGCTTTCGCTCAAGCCGGCTTCCTGCCAGTGCGCACGCAACAGACGGTGGGCCAGGCCGTGGAAGGTACCGACCCACATCCCGGCCGGGTTGTGCCCGAGCATCTGCTCGATGCGCGCGCGCATTTCCGCCGCGGCCTTGTTGGTGAAGGTCACCGAAAGAATGCTGTGCGGCGAGGCGCCTTCGATCTGGATCAGCCAGGCGATGCGGTGTACCAGCACGCGGGTCTTGCCGGAGCCGGCACCGGCGAGCACCAATTGGCGCCCGAGCGAGGCGGTCACGGCCTGACGCTGGCCGTCGTTGAGTGAGGCGATAAGGAGTTCGGGGTCGTTTTGCATCGCGGCATTCTAGGGGGCTGCGGCGGGCAGGGCAAACCGCGCTGTCGGCCGGTCGCGCGCGGCCCGCGCGATGGGCGCTGGATGGCACGGCAAGGTCAGCGATAGAGCGATTGGTTTTGTGAGTTAACGCACACCCATCTATGGCGATGCGTCTGGCTCGGTTATGCTCGGCCGTCATACCTAGGCATCCACTATAAGAATTTCGCCTATGATCACCACCCGAGATGCTTCCGCAATGCCGGACGCGCCGTGGCAAATCGCCGAGCAATTCGCTGCGGAGATTGCGCTTGAGCGCACCCGCCTGCTGTACCAGGGCTCGCGCTTGCCGACCCTGTTCATGCTGCTTAACGGCCTGGCCAGTGGCTATCTGCTCTGGAAGCCTCAGGGCAATGCGACGCTCGCCGCCTGGCTGATCGGGCTGCTGTTGTTGGCGCTGCTGCGTCTGGTCCAGGTCAACGCCTTCAACAACGCCTCGCCAGTGCGTCAGGCGCAACCGCACTGGCGCTTGAGTTTTCTGGCCGGCGCCACCGCATCCGGCCTGGCCCTGGCTTTCGTCGCCATCTTCCTGGTGCCGGCGGATGCGTTCTATCAGCAGGCGCTGGTCTATGGTCTGATCGGCGCGGCGATTCTCTCCGCCAGCGTCGCTTATGCGATCAGCCTGCCGGCGTTCCTCGCCTTCGCCATGCCCTGTTTGCTGCCCTCGATGGCATTTCTACTGTCCAGTACGCATAGCTTGCAGCGTGGCTGGGGCATGCTCAGTGCGATTCTGTGCGCGGCGTTGCTGGTGATGGCCTGGCAGGTCAACCGCCTGGTGCAGCGCTCGCTGTTGCAGCGCTTTCACAACCAGGCGCTGATCGCCAACCTGGAACAGGCCAAGCAAGGCGCAGAAAGCCTGAATAGCGAGCTGGCCCACGAGGTCGAGCAGCGCGGTCGTGCCGAGCGCGAATTGCGCGCCGCCCATGCCGAGCTGGAGATGCGGGTGGCCGAACGCACCCTGGAGCTGGACGAAGCGACCCATGCCCTGAGCAAAAGCCAGACGCGCTTGAGCCTGGCCATCGAGGCCAGCGAACTGGGGCTGTGGGATTGGAACCTGCAAAGCGACGAAATCCATCACTCGCGCCTCAAGGAAATCTTCGGCATCGAGCCGACCGGTGTGCATGCGATGCTGCGCGACCTCAAGCCGCGCCTGCACCCGGACGATCTGCCGGTACTGCGCCGGGCGCTGATCGAACATATGAAGGGGCGCAGCGACGGTTACCAGGTCGAATACCGGATCAAGCACGCCGACGGCCATTGGGTGTGGATCGAAGACCGTGGCCGCGCGGTGGAGCGCGACCCTCAGGGCCGGGTGCTGCGTATGCTCGGCACGCGGCGCGATGTCAGCGCGCGCAAGCAGCTGGAGCAACAACGGCAACTGGCCGCCACCGTGTTCGAAGCAGCCAGCGAAGGCATCGTGATTCTCGACCCGGATTACCGCCTGCTCTCGGTCAACCAGGCATTCAGTCAGGTCACCGGCTATCGTCAGGATGAACTGGTCGGTCGCAATGTAATGAGCCTGATCGGCAGCCGCGATACGCGCCGCCAGTATCAAATGATCCGCCTGGAGCTGGAAAACACCGGCAACTGGCGCGGCGAGCTGATCGAGACGCGCAAGAATGGCGAACTCTACCCGCAGTGGCTGCAACTCAACGTGGTACGCGATTCGCGGGGTAACGTCAGCCATATCGTCGGCTTCTTCGCCGATCTGTCGGCGCGGCGTGAAGCCGAAGAACGGCTGCGTTATCTCTCGCATTACGACGAGCTGACCGGCCTGGCCAACCGCACGCTGTTCAAGGAGCGCCTGCACGAGGCCAGCCAGCGCGCCCGGCAGAGCGGTCGCAGCATCGCCCTGCTGCATATCGACCTGGATCGCTTCAAGCTGCTCAACGACAGCCTCGGCCATGAAACCGCCGACCAGTTGTTGCGTCAGATGAGCCGCCGCCTGACCCAGGCTGTTTCCGAGGCCGATACCATTGCGCGTTTATCCAGCGACGAATTCGCCATTATCCTCGACTCCTACGGCAGCCTTTCCAGCCTGGCGCGTCTGGCCAGCCGCCTGCTGACCAAACTGCGCATGCCGATGACTGCCGGTGGCGAGGAGTTGGTGATCAGCGCGTCCCTGGGTATCAGCCTGTTGCCGGACAACGCGCGGGAAATCTCCGCGCTGATCAGCCAGGCCAATATGGCCATGCAACATGCCAAACACCTGGGCGGCAATACCTTCCAGTTTTTCACCGACAACCTGCAGGCCTGCACCCTGGAACGCTTGCAGCTGGAAACCCAGCTGCGCAAGGCGATCGACAGCGACCAGTTGGAGGTGTTCTACCAGCCCAAGTTGCGCCTGTCCGATGGCAGCCTGAATGGTGCCGAGGCCCTGGTGCGCTGGCGCCACCCGGAAATGGGCCTGGTGCCGCCGAACGATTTTATCGGCCTGGCCGAGGAAACCGGGCTGATCGCCCCCATTGGCGAAATCGTCCTGCGTCAGGCCTGCCAGCAGGCGCGCGAATGGCAGCAGCAGGGCTTGGCCGAGATCCGCGTATCGGTGAACCTCTCGGTGCATCAGTTGCGCCAGGGCAATCTGGTCAGCCTGGTGCGGCAGATCCTGGTGGAAACCGGTTTGGCGCCGCAGTTCCTCGAGCTTGAGTTAACGGAGAGCCAACTGCTGGACAATGTCGAGAGCGTGATCAGCACCTTCCAGCAACTGCGTAACCTCGGCGTGCAACTGGCGATCGACGACTTCGGCACCGGCTACTCCTCGCTCAGTTACCTCAAGCGCTTCCCGGTGGATTGCGTGAAAATCGACCAGACCTTTATCCGCGACCTGTCGCCGGGCAGCGAGGATGCCGCGATCACCCGGGCGATCATCGCCATGGCCCACAGCCTGGAACTGAAAGTGGTCGCCGAGGGTGTGGAAACCCGCGAGCAGCTGGACTTCCTCAAGACCCAGCGCTGCGACGAAGTGCAGGGCTTCCTGATCAGCAAGCCGGTGCCGGCGCAAAACTTCGCCCAGTTGCTGCGCGACGACGCCTTCGCCATCTGGAAATAAGCGCCGCCCACCCGCAAGGCGCGCTTGTGCCGGTCAGGGGGCGCTGGTTATTGTCGCTTGCCTTGTTCGGCGCGGCGGAAAAAGCCGTCGCGGTGCGGCTAGCACGCTAAAGAGACCACCATGTCGTCCACTCCCCTCGATGCTACTCCGCGCCCGGCCACCGCCACCCTGCTGCTATTGGCCTCGCTGTACTGCGCCCAGGGATTACCCTCCGGGCTGATCGCCCATTCGCTGCCGGTGCTGCTGCGTCAGCATGGCGTCGACCTGACGGTGATCGGCCTGCTCAAGCTGCTGGCCCTGCCCTGGCTGCTCAAGGTACTTTGGGCGCCCTGGGTGGATCGCCTGGAATCGCCCCGGCTCGGTCATCATCGTGGCTGGATACTGCCGCTGCAAGGCGGCATCGCGGTGCTGCTCGGCGGGCTGGCGCTGCTCTCGCCGGCTGTGCTGTTCGGCAGCCAGTTGCCGCTGCTGCTCGGCCTGTTGCTGTTGATCAACCTTGCGGCCTCGACCCAGGACATCGCCACCGACGGCCTCACCGTGCGCCTGTTGCCGGAGCGCTGGCGCGGCCTGGGCAACAGCCTGCAAGTCGGTGGTTACAAGGTCGGCATGCTGGTCAGCGGCAGCGGCCTGCTGCTGGCAATCGACTGGCTCGGTTGGAATCTGGCCGTGGCGACGCTGGCGATATTACTGCTGCTGACCCTGATACCGATCTGGTGCTTCCCCGAGGCGCAGCGTCTGCCTTACCGCCCGGCCCTCGCCGAACCTGCCGGCCCCGGCCTGCTGCTGCGCCACTACCGCGGCCTGTTGGCGCAGCCAGGCATGCTGTTGTGGCTGGCGGTGGTGCTCAGCTTCAAACTCGGCGACGCCCTGGGTTCGCCGATGATCAAGCCGATGCTGGTCGACCAGGGCTGGAGCTATGCCGACCTCGGCCTGCTGACCCTGCTCAGCAGCCTCGCCGGGATCGGCGGCGCACTGCTCGGCGGCCTGCTCTACGCGCGTCTGGGTACGTTGCGTTCGCTGCTGTTGTTCGGCGCACTGCAAGCGCTCGGCATCGCCGCCATGGCCCTGCTGGTGCAGGCTGGCGGTAACCGCGAACTGGTCTACCTGGTCGCTTTGTTCGAACAACTGGCGGACGGCATGTCCACGGTCGCGCTGTTCGCCGCGATGATGCGCCAATGCCGGCCCGAACACGAAGGCGCCGACTTCACCCTGCAAGCCTCGGCGCAACTGCTGCTCGGCGGCCTGGTCGGCGCGCTTAGCGGGGTGTTGGCGAAGGCGTTGGGTTACTCGGGGCTGTTTCTCAGTGCCGGTTTGCTGGGGGTTTTGGTATTGGGGGTGGTGCTGGTTTATTTTCGGCGGGGCTGGCTGAGTGGGCGGCAATGAGCTGCCGAACGGTGAGAAAGGCTAATCAGGTCGCGCTGACGACTGAAACAGAAGGGGCCGCTGCTGCGGCCCCTTGGTGAATCACTTGCTGGCGGCGATGCGCTGGCGGATATGTGCGGCGCGGTCGGCCGAGCCCGGGTGGGAGTCAAACATGCTGCTGTCGCCACCGCCTAGCTCAGCCAACTTGTCGAAGGCGCTGGCCAGGCCCTGCAGCGGAATGTTGCGCTGCTTCAGCAGGTCAAAGGAGAAGTCGTCGGCGGCGCTTTCCTGAGACTGGGAAAACTGCGCGTTGATCAGCGCCTCACCCAGGTCGCCCAGCTGCGAATTGGACAGCGCCATTGCCGCACCGTTGCCAGAGGAGGCGATGGCACCGCGGGCTACCGAAGTAGCGTAGGCCGCTTGCATGGACTTCTTGGTGTGGCCGAGGGCCACGTGGCCCATCTCATGGCCCAGCACGCCTTCCACTTCATTGTCGTTCATCAGGTCCATCAAGCCGCTGTACACGCGCACGCAACCGTTAGCCATGGCCCAGGCGTTGACGTCGTCGGTCAGGTAAACCTTGTAGGTGACCGGCGTACCGTTGATCTGGCTGCCGAGGTTGCCGGCGATCGTCTCCAGGCGTTTGCTGTACTTGCTGTCGGCCGAGGCGATGGGCGACTGGGCGTCCATCTGCACGCAGGCGTCGTCGGCCATGGCCTTCACTTCGGCATCGCTGAGCGTGGCGGCCTGCATCGCTTGCAGCCCAGTGCTAAGCATGGCGTCGGGGCTCATGTTCTGACAGCCGGAAAGCAGGGTGGCGAGGGCGAGCGCGGACAGGGATAACTGCAGTTTCATGGTCATCTTCCTTGAAGATTCAGGTAATGGGGTGGCCGAAAGCCAGCGGCGTCCGGCCGGCGCGGCATTGTCGGTGATATGCGCGATGCCAAAGCGAGACGCGGGTCACATTCTGCTGCTTGGCGTAGGCGGCCAATGGCGTTAGTTGCTGCTGCTCGGCCTGCAGCAGGCGCGGGGTATCGCCGTCATTGCTCGGCTGGAGAATTTGATTAACCCTGAATCAGGTGGCCCGACGGGTTCCATGCCAGTTTGCGGTTGTTGCCATCGGGTGGCAGATAGCATGCTGGCGGCCTGGGCGTCATAAGGGTTCGAATCTGGTCCTTGACCCACTCAGTTGGACCTGCCTTAACTTGGCGGATTGAAGCAGCGCACCTGCCATGCCTTCAATTTCCGCACTCATATGCAACTTTGCAAGCCATTGAGTCGGTATTCCCGACTTACCATAAAAGGCGCCGGCCAATTGACCGACTATCGCTGCGGTAGTGTCTGCATCATTGCCAAGGTTCGCGGCGTCAAGTACGGCTGACTCGAAGCTGCCCGACCGCCAAAAACACCAAATGGCAGCTTCCAGCGAAGCCACGCTATAGCCTGTCCCAGCGATTTGTTCGCGTGTCTTGAACATGTATTCCCCGGAAGCGATGCTCCTGACCTTGGGTTCGATAAAACTTGTCTGCGAAGGGCTAAGTACTTCTGCCTTTGACTTGCCAGTCAAGGCCTTGGATATTAGCTCTCCAAGCAGGCGACAGCACTCGGTCGCTTCGGGTGCGGAGTGGGTTGTGCGAGAACTCGCTACCGTGAATTTGGCGATATCTTGTTCAAAGGGATAGTAGAAGAGCACGACAGGGGCGAGG
The DNA here is from genome assembly GCA_966210435.1 of uncultured Pseudomonas sp. GTDB lineage: Bacteria > Pseudomonadota > Gammaproteobacteria > Pseudomonadales > Pseudomonadaceae > Aquipseudomonas. The sequence goes on from CBIHLF010000001.1 coordinate 303,156, forward strand.
CGCATAAGCGAGCCATTGCCCGCTGTCTCTGGCTCTATGGAGCCTGCAAAAGGTTGATTCGTTTGCTGGTATTTCAGGAGCGCTTGCCTGACTGTGTTTCCAATGTCAAAGCACTCGCCAGTGGAACTCATATACCCCCATTGCCACCAGTTGAGGTATCGCCCCATCTGATCCTTCGCATCGAAACCATTCTTCGTCAGTAGGCTTTCCGCAAGGCATAGAGCCATTGATGTATCGTCCGTCCACTGGCCCGGCGCGAGCTTAAATGGACCACCACCGACCATATCGACAAGAGGGGTGAATGTATCGCGCGGGCAAAACTCCACCGCCGTTCCCACCGCATCGCCGCAAGCCAAACCAAGCAAGGTGCCCGCGTAGCGATCCGATAGTTCAAGCTTCATCTTTTATTGTCCATGTTTTGGTTGAGCAGAATTATGGTGCTACAGGATTAATCTGAATAAGCCTTCGATGGTAGGCGGAAAATTAATACGCAGCGCCCTGTTGCTTGCACTTATTGAATTATTATTTTAACGAGTTGAGCCATTTCTTGAAGAATTCTGCTTGGTCATTCGGGCTTTTAGCGATATCCATCTCATCGTAATCGAATATATTTACAATATCATTTTTCAATGCTTGCTCACCTAGTTTTAATTCATAGGCTAACAACCCGCTAGCCATCTGCGATGACATTCTAGACGGATAAACGTTTCGCTTTGCTCCCTTGCACAGAAAGACTATGTCTGGACGCAATGATCGTATTTGAGAGAAGCATTCAAAAAGATTATTTCCAGAGCCTGTGATAGAGGATCCGTCAGCAAAATTGACACTCAAGGTGGTTAAAGCTGAATCATAAATGAGTTCTGCAATTTCTTTGGTTCTGTCATTTATGATTGTTATATTATTAGGGCTCATTGCTAAAGTTTTATAAGTGAGGCTGTGTCTAGGTAGTATTGGTGTTTTTAATATGTAAGGATGTCGAGGGTGCCAATTGATTTGGCTAGCTCATCTAGGAAGTCTTTTTCATTATTGAAATTCTTCTGGTCTAGGAAGACCAAAAACCATTCGGCATTTAAAGCAATAAATATATCTCGCCATTTAAGTTGTTTTGCCACTGTTTCTGGCAGCTCCCCACCCATCAAGCCATGTCCTTTCCCCTCAAGAAATAGAAAAGACTTATCCTTGTACGAGTAGCCAATAATTTTTGGCCATTCTGAGCTATGCGCTGCGCCAGGTGATAAGTCTTGCTGTGCAATAACATAGTAATCTTTCATTAATTCTCCGGCAGTACGTCAACTTTATCGAAATCTATTTTTTGGCCATCCAGATGCAGCTGCGCAGCTCCACCTTTTCCGTACTCGGGATAAGCCTCGGCAAAAGGCTCAAGTTTGGTTTTATCGGTGTCTCCCTTCCAATGTGGTACACGCGCCTTCGGAACGCCTTCGACATAAAGTTGCAAAGTATCGAACTCGCCTCTTAAACGTGCGTCACTCCATGATCCTGCACCATTCGCATCTGGTCCAATTTCAGGGCCTTTAACTTGAAATGCCTCTCTAGCCTCAGAGCCGGTCTCGTACTTCTCGAATCCCACATAAGTGGTAGGTGCGGATTTTGACTCTAGTGTCATATCTGCATACTTATTAATACTGCCATCATCGTTTTCATACCGCATATAGCGATAACCAGTCGAAGGCAGCGTCGAGTCAGGGCCCGATGGGCCGACGTAAAAATCAGGCTTGCCTGGCTGAGGACAATCTCCCTTCGCCCCAGCCAACCCCAATGGATCCACCCACCCCGTGGGGTTTTTCACATACTGATAGTTATTAAGTCCACCCGCGAGCTTGATCGGATCGGGGTTGAGGTAGCTACCGGTGTTGGGATTGTAGTAGCGGTGGCGGTTGTAGTGCAGGCCGGTTTCGGCGTCGAAGTACTGGCCCTGGAAGCGCAGGGGGTTGTCGACTTCGGCGACTTCCAGTTTGGCGACATTGCCGTAGGCGCGGTATTTAACCGACCAGAGGATTTCGCCGGCGGCGCTGGTCAGTTCTTGCGGCGTGCCAAGGTGGTCGAGTTGGTAATAGAACGGCTCGGCCTCGGCGCCCTTGCCCTGGAGCATGGCCAGGGGGCGGAAAGTGCCGGGTTCGTAGACATAGCTGCGGTACTGTTCAGGGCCGCTCTCGGCGATCAAGCGGTCGCCTTGCCAGAGGAACTCTGTGGTTTTGCCGTCTACCACCTTGGCGATGCGCCGGCCGAAGGCGTCGTAGCGGTAGCTCACCTGGCTGCCGTCGGGCAGGCTGGCGCCAATCAGGCGGTGCTGGTTGTCGTAGCGGTAGTCGGTAATCAGCCGCTGGCCGGCGCCGCGGCGTTCGCGCATCAGGTTGCCGAAGGCGTCGTAGTCGAAGTGGCGGTCGCCCTGCATCAGCAGGCGGTTGCCCTTGACGTTGACGCGGTCGGTGGCGACGGCAGTGCTTTGCTCCAGCAGGGTGCCGGCCGGGTCGTGGGCAAAGCTTTCCGGGGTGTCACCGCGCACCGCCACTAGGCGATCCAGCGGGTCGTAGTGGAAGCTTTTACTGCCTTTGCGCGAGTCGTCGATGCCGGCCAGATTGCCGTTGGCGTCGTAGCGGTAGTGGCGTTGCAGCACGCGCTGCTGTTCCTGGCGCAGGTTATGGGCGCGCAGGCGGCCTTGTTCGTCGTACTGGTATTCGCTGAGCAACGCGCCTTGCTGACGGTACTGTTCGCGCCCGCCCGCGGTGAACTGGTGGGCGGTCAGCGGCTGGCCGTTGAGGTCGATGGCGGCCAGCGTGCCGCCGGCTTGGTGGCGGTAGTCCAGACGGCTGCCGTCGGGAAGGCGGCAGTGGTTGAGCTGGCCGAGGGCGTCGTATTCGTAGCGCAGGGTGGCCCAGCCCTGGTGTTCTTCGATCAGGCGATCCTGCAAGTCGTAGCGATAGGCCAACGGCCACTGGCCGTCGTCGACGCCGACCAGACGGCCGAGGGCATCGTAGGTGTAATGCACCTGCTCGCCGTCCGGTAGGGTCTTGACCAGTAAACGCCCTGCGGCGTCGCGCTGGTAGGCGGTGACCAGCTCGCTGCCGTCGTCGCCGAACTCCTTCTTTTCGATCAGATGGCCGTTGAGGTCGTAGGCGTAGGCGGTGCTGCGCCCATCGAAGGCGGTTTCACGCTGGATCAGTCCGTTGGGGTAGTAGTCGAGCTTGTAGTGTTCGCCGCGCTCGTTCTCGATCTCGGTGAGCAGCAGGCGGGCGTTGTCGTAGCGGTAGCGCAGCTGGCTACCGTCCGGATTGATCCGCCGGCTGACCAGGTGCAAGCCATCGGCGTATTCGTAGCGGGTGACGCGGCCGAGTTCGTCGCGCTCGCCGGTGACCTTGCCATAGGCGTTGTAGCTGAAGGCGCGCGTGCAGCCGCCGGGCAGGGTGATTTGCGCCAGGCGGCCGACGGCATCCCATTGATACTGGGTGATGGCGCCGTTTTCGTCCTGGCGGGTGATCTGCCGACCCTGGGCGTCGTAGCGGTAGCGTCGCTCGCCGCCAGTGGGCAACTGCTCCTCGATCAGTTGGCCCAGTGGGTTCCACGCCAGTTTGTGCTCGCTGCCATCGGGGTGGCGAATGGAGAGCAGGCGACCCTGGGCATCGTAGTTGTATTGGGTGGTATGGCCGTGCGGGTCGGTCTGCGCGGTGATATCGCCCTGGGCGTTGCGGCGGTACTTCCAGGTAGCCTCGCCGCGTTGTACCGCGCTGACGAAGCCGTCCCGGTACTCGTAGGCAATCGGTTGGTCTTCCGGCGGGATCACCGCAGTGAGGCGACCGGCTTCGTCATAGCGGTATTCGGTAATGGCGCCAAGCGGGTCTTGCTCGGCGATCAGTTGACCTTTTTCGTCGTAGGACTTTAGGGTTTGCGCGCCGTCCGGGTCGATTTGTTTGACCAGTCGGGCGTTGTCGTCGTGAACGTAGACTTGCTCGCTGCCATCGGCGTTGAGCACCGTGACGCCGCCTTTATCGTCCCAGCTGTAGCGGGCCTCCATCTGCTGGAAGTTGGCCCAGTGCCGCACGCAACGGGCTTGTTTGCCTTCGCCTTGCCATTCCCAGTAGAAAGCCGCGCCGCCGGCCAGCTGGCGTTCGAGAATGACATTGGCCTCGTCGTAGCGGTAGCGTTCGGTCTCGCCCAAGGCATTGCTGGCTTCGAGCAATTGTCCCGCGGCGTTGTAGCGGTAACGCACCAGGGTCTGCTCGGTTTGCCAGCTGTCTTCCTCGGTGTCCGCAGCGCGCTGGATTTGATACTCCACCGCGGCGATATGTTTGCCCTCGTAGCGCAGCCGCAGCGCGCGGCCGGCCCTGTTGCTCAGGCGCTGGATGCGCCCCATCAGGTCGCGACTGAGGTTGATGCGGTTACCGTAGGCATCGCTGATGGCGATCAGGTAGCCGCCCTGGGTATCGCGGCGGAAATGATAGAAGCGCGGCGCCTTGCCGGCCTGGGCGAGGATCAGTTCGGCCGGGTCGTCGCCCAGGTAGATGGCGGCGCGTGACAAGCGGTTGGTGATCGCCGGGCGCTGCTGACTGGGTATGGGGAAGCGTGTTCGGCGGTTCTCATGGTCAGTCCAGACCAGTTCCTCACCTTCTCGATCCAAACGGTGTGCCAAGCTGTGGCTCCAGCCATAGCCCAGGCCGCGGTCAATCTCGGCGGCGCTGGTGCGGTACAGGCGGCTCCAGGGGAAACTCAGCAGACCGTCAAGTTCGCCGTCGGTCAGGGTCAGCAGCTCTTCGCCGGTCACCATCGACACCGGACATTTGTCGGTGCAGGTCTTTTCGGCGCTGTCCGCCGCCTTATCGTTCGGGTTTTTCGCGGAAGCCGAAGCATCGTCCACGGATTCCGCTTTGGTCACACGGGTGTTTTGCGTCTTGCCGCGTTTGACGCTCAGGGTGTCCGGTTCGGTCAGATCAATACCCTGGGCCGGACTCTTGACCTGCAGTGTGGTCTTTTGCGAGCTGTTGACCAGTACCTCGCCGCGCGCGGCCAGCGGCTTGACCGCCTCGGCATGGGGCTTGAGCGCATGGCTCTTGCTCACGTCGATCAGGGTTTGCACGGCTTTTCTAAGCTGCCCGGCTGCGCCGTTGCTGAGCCCCTTGATCGCCTTGGTGGAATAGCGTACGACCAACCCGGCTCCCCCGGTCAGGACGATACCCAGCAGAATATCCAGCAGCAGGCCGGTAAGGGCCTGCCCGGTGAGCTCCGCAACGGTGGTGGGCGGCAGCAGTTGCACCCAGCACACCACCGCAGAGGCGTAGAGGAACATCAGCGGCTCGTCGCTGACGATCATCAGCAGCGTATGCATCAAATCCTTGGCCTGCGCCTTGAGCTTCTGAAAGTCGAATTCAGAAATAAACGTCAGCAGCTTGTCGCAATACTTGTCCAGATTGGTGAGTATCTCGAACAGCTTCTTGACGTCGTCCCAGAGCGCCATCAAGGCGTTGCCCATACCATCCACAAACGCTTTGTTGATCTGTGCCAGACGCTTGGGGTCACCGACCGGCGCCATCAGCTTCCATTGCGGGGCAATGTTGCCGCTCCATTCCGCCTGCAACCAGTCGTGCAACTTGGCAATGACGCCGTCGTAGGAAGCGTAAAGGGTGTCGATCTCACGCTGGCTGACGTTGGGGTAGAAGCGAATGCGGTATTGGCTGTTAGGGATGCAGCCGCTGATGCTGCCCATGCCGTTGGCATCAAGCGTACCGGTAAATTTCTGCGGGCTCTGGCCGCTAAAAATCGAGAGTTGCTGCACCGCCTCAAAGGGCGTGTTACCGATGGGCACGAAGTTGGCGGAGTCGAAGGCATGCAACAGTTTGAGCTGCCCGTTCACCGGGCAAGTCGCATAGGCGTTCACCGCCCCGGTTTTATCCTTGTCAGCCTTGATCGGCATGATCTCGTCGCCGATGGTGAACTTCTGCTGGGCATCGAGCGCCCAGCCGGTCAGCAGGCTGTCGGCCAGCTCTTTATAGCGCTCCATGCTGTTGCGTTTGAAGTCGCCAATGATCTTGCCCGCGTCGGGCTCCTCTGCCATCAGGCCATAAAGCATGAACGAGCCATAAAGGACATTGCTGATCATCGAGTCAATTCCTGTTCCAAATGGGCTTTGAAACGCCCGGCTAAAGTGTCTTCCATGTGCTGGCTGTGCCGAACGAAATGTTCGGTCTTCAGCCGCAGGTTGGGCTCGGGAAAGGCGAAATACAGCTCGGCGTGATCCTCACGCAGCCACTGCATCAGGTTGTCGACTAGCGGGGTGGGGTCTTCTTCATTCAACTTGTTGAGCAAGGTCGCCGGGACTTGCCACCAGGGGTAGGGCTTGGCCGGGGTGAGCGGTGGTAGTTCGAGTTCAAGCCCCTGACCATTGATCAGGTAACGCTCGAATACCGGCAGCAGCTCGCCGGCCTTGGCGCCCAGGTAGTTGAGGATCGGCAGTAAATGACGGCCATCCCAGAAGCGGAAAAATACTTCGCTGGCGTCCGGCATGCGCACCTGGGTCAGGCCCTTGAGGTGCTCGAGTACGGTTTCAGGCGAGTGGGGCGAGCAGGCCAGCCAGCCCCAATCCTCTTCGCTAGCTTGCTCGACCCAGTCGAGAAAAGAACCGTCGGACTGCAACTCACCGAGAAATGGCATCACCGCCTGCCAATCCGCATAGGGCGTGCCGTCCCAGATGGGCAGCGGTGCAATAGCGGATTCTTGCTGGTAATAGGCATGCAGCGGGTTGGCGTCGCTGGCGTTGCTCATCACCACGTAGAGATGGCTGTCGCCATTGCGGGGTTGGCCATTCAGCCAGTCGCGGACACTCAGGCGCTTAGATGGCACAGGCACCGTCCTTGCATTTCTCGCACTCTTCACAGAAAGGTGCGTTGCGTTTTAGCGTTTGAATTTGCGCGGGCGTTAGCAAGGCGCCGGCCTTATCCGCATCCGCCGGCTTGACCTTGCCCGGCCGAATCGGTGCTGCCCCCGAGCCACTTCCCGGCGCGCCACCCGAGTTGAATTTGATAATCGGCCCGACCAGGGTGATGCCGCCGCCATCCAGTTTGATAAAGCTGCCGGCGGCTTTGAGGGTCAGTTCGCTGCCGGCTTCGAGGACGACCTTCTGGCCGCTGGATAGATGAATTTCTGTACCGGCGTTGATGTATTGGCCGGTGCCGATTTTGATGTGTTGGTTGTTGCCGACGGTGAGGTGGTCGTTGGCTTTGATTTCGCTTTTGCGATCCAGATGCGTGGTGCGGTGTTCTTCGGCCAGAAATTCGCTGTAGCTGTTGGCTTCGATGGTGTCGTGGCGTTCGTTACCGATGCGGATCTTCTGGTCGTGCTCGATGTTTTCGTCCCAGTCGCGCTCGGCGTGGATGTAGATCTGTTCCTCGCCCTTTTTGTCTTCGATGCGTATTTCGTTGTAGCCGCCACCGCCTGGCGAGCTGAGGGTTTTGAACACGGTGCGGGTCTTGTTCGCCGGCAGGTCGTAGGGGACGACGTGTTCCTTGTGATACAGGCAGCCGGTGACCAGTGGCTGGTCGGGATCGCCTTCAAGAAAAGTGACCAGTACTTCCATGCCCACGCGCGGAATGGCGATGGCGCCGTAGCGGTCGCCGGCCCAGCTACTCGATACGCGCAGCCAGCAGCTGGTTTTATCGTCGGCCTGCCCCTCTCGATCCCAGAAAAATTGCACCCTGACCCGGCCGTATTGGTCGCAGTGGATTTCCTCGCTGGCGGGGCCTGTGACCACGGCGCTCTGGCTGCCGAGGATGCGCGGCTTGGGATGGTTCAGCGCTGGGCGGAAGGGTACGGTCCAAGGGGTGGCGGTGAAGTGGTTGCGGTAGCCCTGGATGAAATCGGGGGCGCCTGCTTTTCCCTCACCCCAACCCTCTCCCGGAGGGAGAGGGGGCTGACCGTGTTGGCTGCCAAAGTCTGTGACCGACTCTTCCAGCACCTGCGGCTGTTTGCCTTCGTGGTGGATTTCGGTCAGTAACCAGAGGTCGTTCCAGTTTTGCCGCGGGTGGTCGGTGAAGGCGAGGAAGTGGCCGCTGACCAGCAGCGTCTGGTCACTGTCGCCCTGGGCCAGCTCGAAGTCGTGGCGGTGGCGTTCCAGGGCGCGTTGGCTGAGGTGTTTGCCGCGCTCGCGCTCGACGAAACGGCCGGGGTAGTCGTAGTCCTCGAGGTCCGGGGTGAATTCGCTCTTGGCCGCGGCCTCCATTAGCAGTTTGGGCTTTTCGAAATCGTAATCGCGGCGGGTCACCCGGCTGGTGCGGGTTTCCACGCGCACGCCGAAGCGTTTGATCACCGGCTGATCGGCGACCAGGCCGCTGTCTTGCTGATAAGCGGTGGGCGCCAGTTTGGGAAACGGTGTCTGATCGTCGCCGAACACCAACACATGGCCCTGCGCGCTGTGTTGGAAGTGGTAGTGAATACCCTCTTCTTCGCATAGGCGCTGAATAAAGTGCAGGTCGGATTCGTCGTACTGCACGCAGTACTCGCGCTCGGGGTAGATCGAGCCGAGTTGAAATTGGTAGGCGTTAGCCTGGATGCCGTGCTCTTCGAGCACTTGGCCGATGATCTTTTCCACCGTCAGGTGTTGGAAAATTCGTTGGTTAACGCGGTGCGCCAGATAGGCCAGTTGCGGGCGCAGGCTGACGTGGTAACGGGTCAGGCGCTTGCCGGATTCGCCCTGGGCGACGCGGTAGAGCTGCCCGTGGATGCCATTGCCGGCCTGGGATAACGCCAGGAATGCGGGCTGATGCAGCAGGCTTTCCAGGTCGAGGTCGGGACGTTCGCTGACCAGTTCCAGTTCGAATTCGAAAGGCTGGCTGATTGCCTCGCGGCCGCTGAATTCGAGCACCTGCAGATCGTGACTGACGCCTTCGATGCTGAGGCTGAAATGGGTCTGGTTGGCAGGGGCGAACATTCGTTGTTCCTCTTGTTTCGATCCATGAATAAGCCAGCCATTCTACGAGCCCATCGAGCGAACAACCGGGCGTATTCGACGTTTATGGCCTGATGCGGAAAACTCGAAAACACAACGGCCAGGACGATGCCTGGCCGATGCGGTATTACACGAGCTCAGCCAAGACTTAGGCGGAGATCGGGGTACGCCAGTCGTCGGAGCCGGAAGTGCCGGAGACTTCGTGGGTCCAAACGATTTTGCGGTAGGTGAAGTACACGTCTTCCAGGTGAGTGAAGTGCGACATGCCTGGGTCTTGGCAGTTCGGCATGCGCGACTGCACGTCGACGATCACGGCATCTTCCAGCTCGATGGTGAAGTAGTGCTCTTGAGTACCGGTGGAGGAAGTGCGGTACCACTCCAGGCGGCACTTGTTCAGACGCTCACCGGAGGTCAGGGAGTTGAAGATCAGCGGCGAGGATTTGTCGAACACTTTGGTGATCATCAGCGGCTTGTGTACGCGCTGACCAGTCGGCTGGCCGGACTGCGGATCGCGCGGGATGATGACCTGGTGGTTGAAGGCTTGAACCAGGATCTGGTCTTCATGACCTTCCTGGAAGATGTTGCCGACCGAGTCTTCGGTGAAAGTGCCGGCGGTGATCAGGCCTTGCTTGGTGCCTTCGAGGGACAGATACGCGGGTGTTGGCATGAGTGCTTTCCTTGCCTTGGGTCATGGATCTGAGTGATCCGGGAGCCCAGTAGAAAGCCAATAGCATGCCAGTTTCATAAAGCACATTTAAAACAATAACTTAGCGTGACCGATAAAAATAAAATAGTCACAATGTGCGGTAAGTCACTGAAGAGTGCGCAACTTGTTGCACAGCGCTGTGCAACAAGTTGCGCATTGTTGCCTAAGCCTTTAACAGCCGAGGCTGTAGGGAAGTATCCACAGACTTATCCCCAATTTGCTGCGCAACAAGTTGCGCAGTTGGCATATTGGGCCTGCTGGGTTCAGCGCCGCTATAACCATAGATCACCCGCTCAAACAGCGCCCTCGGACCAATGAAAAGACGCTGCTCCTCGTACTGTGCCGCATTCAGGCAGCGGCGCTTAAGTGAGGGCTGAACTTCGCAGGGTATGTCGTGCGCGCCAGTGGCACAGCGGGTTTCTGGTGCATAGGGCGCACCCCAGCCATGGCGATGGTGGGTTGGCGCCGTCCCCGGCGCCAAGTTAGCTGAAGGCCTAGGCAGCGATCACTTCACCGTGGTTTTCCGGCTCGATCAGCGCGCGGTGCAGGGCCGCGATGGCGGCGTCGTAGTCGGCCTCGTTGACCACGCACTGCATTTCCACCTGGCGGATTGACTGGTGTACCGCCTGGATGCAGATGCCGGCTTCGGTCAGTGCGGCCATGGTCTTGGCCAGGATGCCTTTTACCTTCAGGTCAGAGCCGATCGCCGAGACGATGGCGACGTTGTGTACGGTGACTTCGGCGGCCGGGTAGCGTTCTTCGATCAACCGCGCGGCGCGGTCGATCAGCTTGCGCGAGCCGGAGGCGTAGTAGGTGATGCTGTTGGCGTCGGAGTCCTTGTTCACCACGTACAGGCGCAGTTGCTTGAGCAGCTTGGTGATTTCCATGTCGTAGCCGACATCGCCGAGCATGTCCTGATCGAACACCTCGAGGCCGAAGACGTCCTTGCGCCCGGCGATGATTTCCACGCAGGGCCGTTCGCTGCGATAGCTCTGGCTGATCAGGGTGCCGGCATGCTCGGGCTCGAAGGCGTTCTTGATCCGCAGTTCGATGCCGGCACGGCGCAGGGTCTTGGCCGCGCGCGGGTGGATCGCCTCCATGCCGAGGTTCGACAGCTGGTCGGCGACGTCGTAGTTGGTGCGGCCGATGGTCACCACGGTGTTCTCGCCGACCAGTTTCGGGTCGGCGCTGCTGAGGTGAAATTCCTTGTGGATGATCGCCTCGCGGGCGCCGGTGGCGGCGGCGATCTGAGCGAAGGTGATTTCGCTGTAGCCTCGGTCGAAGCTGTTCATCAGCCCTTCGCTGCAATGGGTGTAGCCGGTGGCGACGGCCAGCTCGCGGGACAGGTCGACGTCCTCGAAGCGGCTGCGAATCATCGTCTCGAAGGCCAGCGGCGCTTCCAGGTGCCAGCCGGTGAGGTCGACCAGCTTGGCGTTGACCCCGCGCTGCTTGAGCGCCAGCACGGTGTTGAAGGCGCTGTGGGCCTCGCCGAGCGAGGCGAGCATTTCGCGCACCTTCATCAGGTGCTCGGTGAGCTGGAAGTGGCCGTACACGCACAGCCGCTGCAGGCTGTGCATGCATTCACCGGCATCGGCGATACGCGACTCGATGAACTGGTTGGCCGCCTGGCGTTCGAACTCGCCGGTGAACAGCTCGGCGTTCTTCGCCAGCATGCGTTGGCGTACGGTTTCCAGTGCGTCACGCCAGGCGCCCTTGCTGCGGGCGTCGGCGAAGCGCTGGTAGACGCCGGGTTCGCCGGTTTTTTTATGTTCCAGCAACAGGTTGGTCAGGCCACTGTAGGCGGACACCACGAAGACCCGCTGGTACAGCTGGTCGCCCTGGCGCGGGCCGATAAGGATGTTGTTCAGAACTTCATCGAAGCGGCTCATGGACGTGCCGCCGATCTTTTCCACGGTATGCATGTGTGCGTCCAGTTCTGGTGAATGCTTCCCTGGGCCGGCAATCGCCGGCCGAAGAGCGAAGGCAGGCCCAGCGATGGGCCTGCGCGATCGAGCGAGCGATCAGAGGTACTGCTGGCGCTGGATATCCAGTGCGGTGAAGTCCTCGCGCTCGGCGACGAAGGCCGGGCGTGGCGCCTGTGCGCAGAAGGGCGCCTGGAGTGCGTTGTCCACCTGGTTGTAGACGTAGAACAGGTTGCTGCGCGCGCTGGGGGTGATGTTGCTGTTGGAGCCGTGGAGAATGTTGCTGTCGAAGAACACCACGCTGCCGGCCGGACCAAGGGCGGTATCGATGCCGTAGCGGCTGGCCATCTCGCTCAGGCTGTTGTCGTCCGGTACGCCGAACTGCTGCTTGCGCAGCGATTCCTCGTAGTGGTTCTCCGGCGTGGCGCCGACGCAACGTACGTAGTGCTTGTGCGACCCGGGGATCAGCAGCAGCGGGCCATTGTGCGGCTCGTTGTCGGTGAGCAGGATCGAGCAGCTCAGGGCGCGCATGCGCGGCATGCCGTCTTCGACGTGCCAGGTCTCGAAATCCGAGTGCCAGTAGAACTCCTTGCCGGTGAAACCCGGTTTGAAGTTCATCCGCGACTGGTGCACGTACAGCTCGCCGCCGAGCAAAAAGCGCGCGATGCCGGCGATTCGCTCGTCACGGGCGACGCGGGCGAATAGCGGGTTGTCCTTGTGGATGGCGAAGACCGAGCGCACCGCGCCGCTTTCCGGCTCGGTGATGGTCTTGCCGGAATCCGCGATCGCCGGGTCGCTACGTACGCGGTCGAGCTCCTTGAGCAGCACGGCCACTTCTTCGGCGCTGAACACGTCGTGCAATACCAGGTAGCCGTCGCGCTCGTAGCGCTCGATCTGTTCCGGGGCGATCGGTGCATGTTCCAGATCGTGGCGGTAGACCACCGGGTCCAGACGTTCCTGCCAGCTCGGTTCGGGGTGCTGGCGCGAAGGGTAAAGGTCGTTTGTTTCGGGGTTCACGATGACTCCTTACGGCCCGGCTATCAGCGGGCCGTTTTTAACGCTGTAGCGGCAATGCGGGTGGCTTTTCAACGGCCAATCAGGCGACCGTTTCTGCCTCCAGCGGATACACACCGCTTTCGTCGTGCACCTCTTTGCCATTCAGCGGCGGGTTGAATACGCAGGCCATCTTCATTTCCGTGGTGCCGCGCAGCAGGTGCTCGTCGTGCTTGTCGAGGATGTACAGGGTGCCGGGGGCGATCGGGTAGATCTTGCCGTCGGCAATGGTCTCGATCTCGCCTTCACCGCTGATGCAGTACACCGACTCCAGGTGGTTCTGATACCAGATGTGGGTCTCGGTGTTGGCGTAGATGGTGGTGATATGGAACGAGAAGCCCATGTTGTCGTCCTTGAGCAGCATGCGCGTGCTGTCCCAGGTTTCGGTGGTGATTTTGCGGTTGGACTGCTCGCAGTCGGCGAGGGTGCGTACGATCATGGTTAACTTCCTTAAGAGGCAGAGGCTTGGCTGGCGGTCTGTGCGGACATCACGGCGGCGAAAGCCGCGTCGAGAATGGTCATCGCCTTGTCGATTTGCGCTTCGCTGATAATCAGCGGGCACAGGCACTTGACCACTTCGCTGTGGGCGCCGCTGGTCTCGATCACCAGGCCATGCTGGAAGGCGTGGCGGCAGATCGCGGCGGCGATGTCGCCATCCGGGCAACTGATGCCGATCATCATTCCGCGGCCTTTGATGAACAACGAGTCGGGGCCGTAGCGACGGACGATCTTGTTCATCCCGTCGGCGATGCGCTTGCCTTTGGCGCGCACGCTCTTGGCGAACTCGTCGTCGCGCCAGAAGTGCTCGAGCGCCGCGGTGGCGGTGACGAAGGCATGGTTGTTACCGCGGAAGGTGCCGTTGTGCTCGCCCGGCTTCCATTGGTCCAGCTCCTTGCGCAGCAGCACCATGGCGAACGGCAGGCCGAAGCCGCTGAGCGACTTGGACAGGGTGATCATGTCCGGCTTGATGCCCATTTCCTCGAAGCTGAAGAAGCTGCCGGTGCGCCCGCAACCGGCCTGGATGTCGTCGACGATCAACAGCATCTGGTGCTTGCGGCAGAGCTTCTCGAGCTTGCGCACCCACTCGGCGGAGGCGGCATTCAGGCCACCTTCGCCCTGCACCACTTCGACGATCACCGCGGCCGGCTTGTCGATGCCGCTGCTCGGGTCGCTGAGCAGTTTGTCCATCATGCCGATGGTGTTGACCTTGTCGCCGAAGTAGTTGGCGTAGGGCATGCGGCTGACGTCGGTCAGCGGCACACCGGCGGCGCCGCGATGGTGCTGGTTGCCGGTGGCGGCCAGGGCACCGATGCTGCAGCCGTGAAAGCCGTTGGTGAAGCTGATGACGTTGCTGCGCCCGGTAACCTTGCGCGCCAGCTTGAGCGCGGCTTCCACCGCGTTGGTGCCGGTCGGGCCGGTGAACTGCATCAGGTAATCCATGCCGCGTGGCTTGAGAATCAGGCGGCTGAAGATTTCCAGGAAACGCTCCTTGGCGGCGGAGTACATGTCCAGACCATGGGTGATGCCGTCGTTGCTGATGTAGTCGATCAGCGCCTGCTTGAGCACCGGGTGGTTGTGTCCGTAGTTCAGGGTGCCGGCGCCGGCGAGAAAATCGATGTAGTGCTTGCCGTCGCGGGTGATCAGCTCCGCGCCGCGCGCTTGGTCAAATACCACGGGGAATGAGCGGCAATAGCTCCTGACGGACGATTCGTTCTGTTCGAAGAGTTTCATGCGTTCTCCTTGAGGGTTTCTTCCAAGATTGGGGTGTTGAACGGGCCGGCGCGATAGAGCACCTCGTCTTCGTGCTGGCCATCGAAATGCTCGGCACGGGAAAACAGGGTGCGGGTCTGGTAGTCGACCCCGAGGCGAGCGAAGGCCCGCTTGAACAGCGCCTGGGAGGCGCCGTTGTCCGGCGAAATGGTGGTTTCGAGAAAGCGTACGCCCTGGGCGGCGACCCGTTCGGTCAGCGTCAGCAGCATGCGCAGGGCCAGGCCTTGACCTCGGCACGACGCATCCACCGCGACCTGCCAGACGAATAGCGTGTCTGGACGCGAGGGCGGACGGTAGCCGGAGATGAATCCCACCAGGTGGCCGTCAGCGTTCTCGGCGGCGATGGCGGTATCGGCGAAATCGCTGCACTGCAGCAGATTGCAATACGCCGAGTTGGTGTCCAGGGGTTGGCAGCGGGCTACCAATTGATGCAGCGGATATCCGTCGCCGTCGGTTGGACGACGGAGTGTGACGGGGGCAAAACTCAAACCAGAATCCTTGAAGTTGTGCAAATCCCTATTAGGTTAAACATATCGAAAAAAAATTCTCAACCCACGATATCGATATGAAAGTGACGATTCGGTTAAGAATATTCTCGATTCAGGTTAATGCGTCGGCAAATAACTAGCGGATTATCGGCGCTGAGACGAGGCCTGATTAGGCGCGACAGTCGGCGTTCGCGCACGCGGTTCAAGCGAGTTATCCGGCGGCTGGCGCGGTAGTTGCTTAAAGGCCTCGGAGATCGCCTCCGACAAGCTTCGTCGTGAGCTGCTGAAAGCCCCTTGATGCGCGGTATAGAGCGATATTTTCGATTATCGCGGGCGGCCGTTTCCAGGCGCCGGATATCGGCCGATATCCGGCGCATATAGGTGGATATATGCAGGTGAATATCGCACCTGTGAACTTTTCTGATATACGGGCGAGTGCGTGCTAAATCAGAGCCTATATGCATGGGTAAGCCGCATCGCATTATGAGCGCTGACGGCAGCTGAATAATTTCTAATGGCTGCTTGATATATAAGCCGCCAGCTGGAAGTTATCCATGGCTATATCACGCCGTGACTCGAAGTGCGTCCGCCCCTCTGTGCCGCATATATCGCCGGGCTGAGAGCATTGTTTGGCCTGCGCCCTGCCCTCTGTGCTTTGGTAGGAGAAAAATGCTGCTTTTGTACAAGAGCCGGCGCTAACCCTCACAAAACATACTGTCTTTACCGAGACATCTTGAGGGGAACGCAATGAAAACGATCTTGCTAGCGTCTTTAGCTTTAAGCAGTGCCCTGGCCGCCGTGCCGTCCGTGCAGGCCGAGGAGAAGGCCATGGAGGCCGCCGGGCGTCAGTTGTTCGCGCACCACTGCTCGGCGTGCCACTCGCTGGATACCAGCGAGAACGCCTTCGGTCCCAGCCTGTTCGGCGTCGTGGGACGTCCAGCGGCTTCCGTGCCGCGGTTTGCCTACTCGCAGGCCATGCAGGCGTCGGGAATCACCTGGACCGAGGACAACCTGCGCAAGTGGATCACCGACAACGAGGCACTGGTGCCGGGCACGCGCATGCGCCACGTCGCGATTGCCGACCCGGCCGAACGGGATTACCTGATCAGCTTCCTGCATACCCTGCAGTGAGCTCCGGCCCTTCGGCCCGATAGCCCGGCGGACGCTCACTCCATCCATTTGCGTCCCGCCCGTTCCAGCAGCAGACCGGCCTGTTCCGGTCCGCTGCTACCGGCGGGGTAGGTGCGTGGGCTTTCGTAGTAAGACTGCCAACCCTGCAGGATCGGGTCGATCCACTGCCAGGCGGCTTCCACCTCGTCGCGGCGCATAAACAGCGTCGAGTCACCGTCGATCACATCCAGCAACAGGCGTTCGTAGGCGTCCCAGCGGCGTTTTTTGCGAAACGCATGGGCCAGGTTGAGGTCCAGCTCCACCGGTTCCAGGTGCATGCCTTTGCCGGGGTTCTTGGCCATCAACTGCAGGCTGATGCACTCCTCCGGCTGCAGGCGGATCAGCAGGCGGTTGGCCTCGCCATTGCCGAACAGCTGATGCGGCACCGGTTTGAACTGAATCAGGATCTCCGAGGTTTTCTTGCTCAGGCGTTTGCCGGTGCGCAGGTAGAAGGGCACGCCGGCCCAACGCCAGTTCTCGATTTCCGCCTGCACGGCGACGAAGGTTTCGGTATCGCTATCGTTGTCGACGTGCTTCTCGAAGTAGTACGCCGGTACCTCCTGGCCGCCGATCTTGCCGGCGGCGTATTGGCCGCGCACGGTCTTGTCGCGCACGTCGAGGCCGGTAATGGGCTTGAGCGCTTCGAGAATCTTCAGCTTTTCATTGCGCACCGACTCGGCGTCGAAACGCACCGGCGCCTCCATCGCCACCAGGCACAGCAGCTGCAACAGGTGGTTCTGCACCATGTCGCGCATCGCGCCGGCCTTGTCGTAGTACGCGCCGCGGTTCTCCACGCCAATGGTCTCGCACACGCTGATCTGCACATGATCGATATGCCCGGCGCGCCAGATCGGCTCGAACAGGGCGTTGGCGAAGCGCAGCGCCATCAGGTTCTGCACGGTTTCCTTGCCCAGGTAATGGTCGATGCGGAACACCCGCGCCTCGTCGAACACCGCGCCGATCGCGGCGTTGATCGCACAGGCCGATTGCAGCGAGTGGCCGATCGGCTTTTCCAGCACGATGCGCGCGTGGGGTCCGGCCAGGCCGGCGATCTTCAGGTGCGAGGCGATGTCCTCGAACAGGTCGGGGGCGGTGGCCAGGTAGTAGACCCGCACCCGTTCGTCGGCAGAACCCAGGCGTTTGCCCAGGCGGCCGAAGTCGGCGCTCTGGCTGGCATCCATGGCGAAGTAGTCGAGACGGGCGGCGAAGCTGTGCCAGGTGTCGTTGTCGAAATCGGCGCGCGCCACCTGGGCGCGACAGTGGCGCTCGGCCAGGGCCTGGTAGGCTTCGCGGCTATGGGCGCGGCGGGCCAGGGCGAGAATGCGCATATCGGCATGCAAGCGGCCGTCGCGGTGCAGGTAGTACAGCGCCGGCAGCAGTTTATGCAGGGCCAGATCGCCCGTGCCGCCGAACACCAACATGTCGCATGGAATGCTCAAAATGATGACTCCGAGTCGGATAAAGAGCTGTTGGCCGTGCGAGGGAGCGGTCCATGTAGTATAACTACAAGGCCACTACACCCGGCCCGCCCCGATCATAACCGAGCGTCACTCGGAAGCGGCGCGCCGACTGATTCGTTTCTTTTCAAAAGCCGAGCCTTGCCCTTGAATCTGTTGCAGCACATCGCCCAGTCACGTCATCTGCTACGCAAGTCGGAACTCAAGGTAGCCGAATACGTGCTGCTCGATCCCGCCTCGGTGATGCACAGCTCGATGGCCGAGCTGGCACACAGCGTCGGCATCAGCGAACCGACCATCGTGCGCTTCTGCCGCGCGATCGGCTGCACCGGGTTCCAGGACCTGAAACTCAAGCTTGCGCAAAGCCTGGCCGCCGGTGCCAGCTTTGGTCAGTTCGCGATCCACGAGAACGATTCGGTTGCCGATTTCAGTCTGAAAATCTTCGACACCACGCTGCACACTTTGATCGAAGTGCGCGAGCACCTCGACCCCCTGGCGCTGCAACAGGCGATTGCCGCCTGTTCCCAGGCGCAGCGTGTGGAGTTCTACGGTTTCGGTGCGTCCGGCGCGGTGGCGGCGGACGCCCAGCACAAGTTCTTCCGCCTGCTGCTGACCGCTGCGGCCTACTCCGACCCGCACATGCAGGCGATGTCGGCGGTGACCCTGAAACCCACCGACGTGGCCATCTGCATTTCCCAGTCCGGGCGTTCCAAGGACCTGCTGATCACCGCCAACCTGGTCCGTGAAGCCGGCGCGACCCTGATCACCCTGTGCCCGAGCCAGACACCGCTGGCCGACCTGGCGACCGTCAACCTGGCCATCGACGTGCAGGAAGACACCGAAATCTACACCCCGCTGACCTCGCGCATCGCCCATCTGGTGGTGATCGACGTGCTCGCCATGGGCGTGGCGATGGCCCGCGGGCCGAGCCTGGTCAATCACCTGAAGAGCGTCAAGCGCAGCTTGCGCAGCCTGCGCCTGTCGCCGAAATCGGTGCGTGCAGTCGAGGATTGATCGGCGCCGCGGTTAATCCCTGTCCCGGATTGCGCCTGGGTTTCTCCGGGCTACCAGCGCGCGTCGTCTAGCCCGGATGCAATCCGGGACAGGTTGCGCCCCGACATCGCTCCCCGGACTGCATCCGGGCTACGGGGTAGCGCTCGCTTTGTCAGCGTCTCTTCATCCTATCGTTACCAAAGCGTCACACTCCGCGCCGATCCTGTGACTCCCGTTATTCAGCTTGGGAGTTCCCCATGTCCGGCCATTTGGATAAAGCGCAAGCTCACCTCAACGGCGATGCCAAGGCCCGCCGCAAGTTGCTCGATCAGCGCCGTATGGAATACCGCCGTGCGATCGAACATTACGCCGAACAACGCCATCTCCAGCAGCAGCTGGTCGACTACCCCGAGCTGATCGCTGCCGCCCTGTTGCAACGCCGTATGGCGCCTGCGGCTAATGGGAGAAGGGCATAAGCGGAGCTGGCGCTGGCACAGCGGGCTCCGTCTCGGCGAAGCCTTTGGCCAGCGAATTGATCTGGCTGCGCTGATCGCGCACGAAGGCGAAGAACGCCTGGGCCACCGGCGACAGGTACTTGCCCCGCGGGTGCACCAGGCACCAGCTGCGCAGCAACGGCAGTTCACTCACTGGCAGTTCGCGCAGAGCGCCGCAGCTCAGCTCGCGGCGCACGGCGTGACGTGGCAGCAGGGCCAAGCCGAGGCCGGCGATCACCCCTTCGCACTGGCCCTCGGTCGAGCCGACTTCCAGGGTCTGGGCGAAGTGCGCGCGCTTCTGGTGACAATATTCCTCGCTGGCCTGGCGCGTGCCCGAGCCGGCTTCGCGGATCAGCAGCGGCCAGGCGGTCAGATCGTGCAACTGCAGCCTGTCCCGCGCGCAAAGTGGATGCCCGGCGGGGGCCACTGCGACTATCGGGTTGTTGAGAAACGGCAGGAACTCCAGGTCCAGGGTCGTCGGCACCTGCGACATGATCAGCAGGTCGTCGCGGTTGGCACTCAGACGCTTGAGCGCCTGGGCGTGATTGACCACCACCAGTTGCAGGCTGACTTCCGGGTATTCGCGGCGAAAAGCGGCGAACAGATGGGGAACGAAATACTTGGCGCTGGATTCGACCGCCAGACTCAGTTGCCCTTGCAGCGAGCCGCGCAGGTCGGCGAGTTGCATATCGAGGCTTTCCAGGCGGCCGAAAATATCCCCACTGGCGCGCTGCAGCGCTTCGGCTGCGTCGGTCAGGTAGAGCTTCTTGCCGACATAGTCGAACAGCGGCTGGCCGAGCAGCTCCTCGAGTTGGCGGATCTGCAGGCTGACGGCCGGCTGGGTCAGCGACATTTCCTCGGCTGCGCGGCTGTAAGAGCGTTGATCGCACACCGAGCGGAACACCTGTAGCTGACGAAATGTCATACGCAGCAATGACTTACGCATGATGCTGACCTTTTTACGGCGGCTGGTTGGCTTAACTATAAGTCTTTACTAATGGCTATCCCAATAAATATTGATTTTGGTTAATCGTTTCGTCGGCGTAGCTTAAAGCGCCTGGCCTGATCTACTGATCCGGCCCTTCGTCGACCGGTTCGCTGGTCGCCTGCTCACGTGATCGAGGACGCTGGCTCGTGATCAAGAAAATTCTGATAGCCAACCGCGGTGAGATTGCCGTGCGCATCGTGCGTGCCTGCGCCGAGATGGGCATCCGCTCGGTGGCCGTGTATGCCGACGCCGACCGCCATGCGCTGCACGTCAAGCGTGCCGACGAGGCGCACAGCATCGGTGCCGAGCCGCTGGCCGGCTACCTGAACCCGCGCAAGCTGGTCAATCTGGCGGTGGAAACCGGGTGCGACGCCTTGCACCCGGGTTATGGCTTTCTCTCCGAGAACGCCGAACTGGCGGAAATCTGTGCCGAGCGCGGAATCAAGTTCATCGGCCCGAGCGCCGAGGTGATTCGTCGCATGGGCGACAAGACCGAGGCCCGCCGCAGCATGATCAAGGCCGGCGTGCCGGTCACCCCGGGCACCGAAGGCAACGTCGCGGATATCGCTGAAGCGCTGCTCGAAGGTGATCGCATCGGTTATCCGGTAATGCTCAAGGCCACCTCGGGTGGTGGCGGTCGCGGTATTCGTCGCTGCAACTCGCGCGAAGAGCTGGAGCAGGCGTTCCCGCGGGTGATTTCCGAGGCGACCAAGGCCTTCGGCTCGGCGGAAGTCTTCCTGGAAAAATGCATCGTCGACCCGAAACATATCGAGGCGCAGATCCTCGGTGACAGCTTCGGCAACGTGGTGCACCTGTTCGAGCGCGACTGCTCGATCCAGCGGCGCAACCAGAAGCTTATCGAGATCGCTCCCAGCCCCCAGCTGACCCCCGAACAGCGCGCCTACATCGGCGACCTGGCGGTGCGCGCGGCCAAGGCGGTGGGTTACGAGAACGCCGGCACCGTGGAGTTCCTGCTCGCCGAGGGCGAGGTGTACTTCATGGAGATGAATACCCGGGTGCAGGTGGAACACACCATCACCGAGGAAATCACCGGCATCGATGTCGTGCGCGAGCAGATTCGCATCGCCAGCGGCCTGCCGCTCTCGATCAAGCAGGAAGACATCATCCACCGTGGCTTCGCCCTGCAGTTCCGCATCAACGCCGAAGACCCGAAGAACAACTTCCTCCCCAGCTTCGGCAAGATCACCCGCTACTACGCCCCCGGCGGCCCCGGCGTGCGCACCGACACGGCGATCTACACCGGCTACACCATTCCGCCTTACTACGATTCGATGTGCCTGAAACTGATCGTCTGGGCGCTGACTTGGGAAGAGGCGATGGACCGCGGCCTGCGCGCGCTCGACGACATGCGTGTGCAGGGGGTCAAGACCACCGCTGCCTATTACCAGGAAATCCTGCGTAATCCGGAGTTCCGTAGCGGCCAGTTCAATACCAGCTTCGTCGAAAGCCACCCGGAGCTGACCCAGTACTCGATCAAGCGCAACCCATCGCACCTGGCGCTGGCCATCGCCACCGCCATTGCCGCCCACGCCGGCCTGTGAGGATTTGAACCATGTCTAAAAAAATCACCGTTACCGATACCATCCTGCGTGATGCCCACCAGTCGATCATCGCCACGCGCATGCGCCTGGACGACATGCTGCCGATCTGCGACAAGCTCGACCGGGTCGGCTACTGGTCGCTGGAAGTCTGGGGCGGTGCGACCTTCGACGCCTGTGTGCGCTTCCTCAAGGAGGACCCCTGGGAGCGCCTGCGCAAGCTCAAGGCGGCGCTGCCCAACACCCGTCTGCAGATGCTCCTGCGCGGGCAGAACCTGCTCGGCTACCGTCACTACAGCGACGACGTGGTGCGCGCCTTCGTTGCCAAGGCCGCGGTCAACGGCATCGACGTGTTCCGCATCTTCGACGCGATGAACGACGTGCGTAACCTGCGCGTGTCGATCGAGGCGGTGAAGGCCGCCGGCAAGCATGCCCAGGGCACCCTGAGCTACACCGTGAGCCCGGTGCACACGGTCGAAGCCTTCGTCAAACAGGCCAAGGACATGCAGGCCATGGGCATCGACTCCGTCGCCATCAAGGACATGGCCGGGCTGCTCACGCCCTATGCCACCTTTGAACTGGTCAAGGCGCTGAAAGCCGAGGTCGACCTGCCGGTATTCATCCATAGCCATGACACCGCGGGCATGGGCTCGATGTGCCAGCTGAAAGCCATCGAGGCCGGCGCCGACCATATCGATACCGCCATCTCCAGCTTCGCCTGGGGCACCAGCCACCCGGGCACCGAGTCGATGGTCGCCGCGCTCAAGGGCAGCGAGTTCGACACCGGCCTGGACCTGGCGCTGATTCAGGAAATCGGCCTGTACTTCCATGCCGTGCGCAAGAAGTACCACCAGTTCGAAAGCGAATTCACCACGGTCGACACCCGTGTGCAGGTCAACCAGGTGCCGGGCGGGATGATGTCCAACCTGGCCAACCAGCTGAAGGAACAGGGCGCGCTGAACCGCATCAACGAGGTGTTCGCGGAGATCCCGCGGGTGCGCGAGGACCTCGGCTTCCCGCCGCTGGTTACCCCCACCTCGCAGATCGTTGGCACCCAGGCGGTGTTCAACGTGCTCGCTGGCGAGCGTTACAAGACCATCACCAACGAGGTCAAACTCTACCTGCAAGGCCGCTACGGCCTGGCCCCGGGCAAGATAGACGAGAACCTGCGGCGCCAGGCGATCGGTAACGAAGAGGTGATCGAGGTGCGTCCGGCCGACCTGCTCAAGCCGGAGATGAGCAAGCTGCGCGAGGAAATCGGCGCCCTGGCCAGGTCCGAGGAGGATGTGCTGACCTACGCCATGTTCCCGGACATCGGCCGCAAGTTCCTCGAGGAGCGTGCCGCCGGCACCCTGGCCCCCGAGGTGCTGCTGCCGATCCCGGAACCCGGTGCGGCGGTGGCGGCCGGTGGCGAAGGCGTGCCGACCGAATTCATCATCGACGTGCATGGCGAGAGCTACCGCGTCGACATCACCGGCGTCGGCTTGAAGACCGATGGCAAGCGCCACTTCTACCTGTCCCTCGACGGCATGCCGGAAGAAGTGGTGTTCGAGCCGCTCAACGATTTCGTCGCCGGTGCCGGTACGGGTGGCAAGCGCAAGCACGCCAGCGCCCCGGGCGATGTCAGCACCAGCATGCCGGGCAACATCGTCGATGTGCTGGTCAAGGAAGGCGACCAGGTGAAAGCCGGGCAAGCCGTGCTGATCAGCGAAGCGATGAAAATGGAAACCGAAGTGCAGGCGCCGATCGCCGGAACGGTGAAGGCGGTGCACGTGGCCAAAGGCGACCGGGTCAACCCGGGTGAAGTATTGATCGAGATCGAGGGCTGATCGAAATGTTCCTCTTGGGGAGCCGCAAGGCTCCCTTTTTTTGCCCGGAATTTTGTGCTTGGAGGTAATTTACGGGGCTGACCCTGGGCGGCGGCGCGGTGCTCGCCATTCTGCAATATCCGCCTGGAGGTAGTCTGCAGCCGCGAACTGGCCGAAGTGGAAGTGCTCAGGCCGGAGACGTTTTGATGGGGCGCAATCCCGGATTGCGCCTAGGCTTATTCGGGCTACGGACTTGCTGTAATCTGGGTAGCGTGTAACGGATTCGTAGCCCGAATAAGCGCCAGCGCAATCCGGGTCTGGAGACAACACCAACAAGGAGGTTGGCATGGTCAACTACCGGCGCGCGCGCCTCGCGGGCGGAAGCTATTTCTTTACCCTGACCCTGAGGGACAGACGCAGCGATCTGCTGGTGCGGCATGTCGCACTGTTGCGCGAGGCCCTGCGTCGAGTGAAACAGCGTAAGTCCTTCAACTTGCTGGCCGTGGTGATCCTGCCGGAGCACCTGCATCTGCTGATTCAACTACCGGAAGGTGACAGCAATTACTCGGCGCGGTTGCGCGATTTCAAGGCGTTATTCGTCAGGTCGTTACGTGCCGCAGGGGAGCCAATAGAGCTTGATGCCCATGGTGGTGCGGATATCTGGCAATCACGCTTCTGGGAACATGCGATTCGCGACGAGCGAGATCTGGCGACCCATATCGATTACATCCATTTCAATCCGGTGAAGCATGGGCTTGTGGGGGGTGCAGCCGTTTGGCGGTACTCACGCTTTCATGGGTTTGTTCGGAATGGCCTTTTGCCGTTGTTTGGGGGTGGGGGGGAGGGGGTGGGGATTGCGGGCGACGATTAGGGTCTGCTGCCATTTCAGAGCGGCTTGTGCTGAAACGGCAACAGGCCCTAGGCCCCGATCCCGGATTGCGCTGGAGCTTATCTGGGCTACGGTTGCGGTGTAGGCCGGATAGGCCCGGACGCAATCCGGGAATGTCACGGGTAGCCGTCAGGGCGCGGCGCGGTACTGTCGGCGCAGGTCGATCAGGTCTTCGCGGGTGCAGGTCAGCGGTTCGGGGCCGGTCAGGTCGAAGCAGCGCTGGCCGAAGCCCATCGGCCAATAGGCGATCGCCACTGGCGGCCAGAAGATAGAGGCGACGCGAAAGCGCGCGCGCAGTTTGCCTTGCTGCACTGGCTTGCCGTTGGCGTCGCTCAACGTGTAGGGAATGCCGCGGGTGGCGCTCCAGGCGAATGGGCGGGTTTTCACCAGGCCCTGGGAATATTGTTGCGGGCGTTCATAGACGGCGAGCCGGGTGTTTTCCGGCAGCTTGAAGTAGGCCCTGGCCGAGCAGCCGCTGACAATCATTGCGAGCGCCAGCAGGCCCGCCATACGTTGCAACTTCATCGAATCGATCCTTGTGGTAATGCCCAGGACACCGGCCGTGTCCTGTAAAGCGGGCGGCACTATACCTTCCCCTCGATGATGGCGAAACCATGGCGCGCCCGGCGGCACCTATTCCTTCAGATCGGTCAGACTCCTGCGCTGATGCCCCTGTTCGTCGAAATTCTCCGCCGCCAACCAGCGCACGAACGCCTGCCGCTGCGCCGGCCATTCGTGGTCGAGCAGGGAAAACCAGGCGGTATCGCGGTTGTGGCCCTTGATCACCGAGTGCTGGCGGAATACCCCTTCGAAACTGAAGCCGAAGCGTTCGGCGGCGCGCTTGGAGCGGGCGTTCAGGTCATTGCATTTCCATTCCAGGCGCCGATTGCCGAGGGCGAAGGCCAGCTCGGCGAGCAGGAAGATCGCCTCGGTAGCCTTGGGCGTGCGCTGCATGGCGCGGCCGAAGGCGACGTGGCCGATTTCGATGCAGCCATGGGTGGGCACCATGTTCAGGTAGCTGAGCAGGCCCTGGGCCTGGCCGCTGCTGCGCTCGAGCACGGCGAAGAACAGCGGGTCGCTGCTGGCGGCGTTGCCGGCCAGCCAGGCATCGAAGGCTGCGCGGGATGAGAAGGGACCATACGGCAGGTAATCCCACAGCGTCGGGTCGGCGTCCGGCCCCTGCAGGCACAGCCACAGGTCGTCGCCATGGCGTGCGGGGTCGAGGGGTTCCAGGCGCACGTAGTGGCCGTCGAGCGGTTGATGTGGCGGTGGGCTGGCGGGGTGCCAGTCGGGTAGTGCGTGGCTCATTGGGTCGTCCTCGGCTACAGGCTGTGAGTGTATTGCACGAAGCCGGAGCGCTGGGCGATACGGTCATACAGCTGCATGGCGGTGTGGTTGTTGTCCTGGGTCAGCCAGTGTACCCGGGTGCTACCGGCGTTGCGGGCCTGGGCATAGACGTGCTCGATCAGCAGGCGGCCGGCCCCTGTGCCGCGCACCGTGGGGCTGACGAACAGATCCTGCAGGTAGCAGCTGTTGGCCATCGACCAGTTGGAGCGGTGGAAAATCCACTGCACCAGGCCGATAGCCTGGCCGTCGCGCCAGGCCAGCGCGGCATGGGTCGGCTCGGCCGGGTCGAGAAAGCGCTGCCAGGTGCTGGCGCTGACCTCGGCCGGCAGCTCGCTTTCGTAGAAGTGCAGATAGCCTTGCCAGAGCGGCAGCCAAGCGGCGTGGTCGGCGGCAGTGACGGTGCGGATTTCGGTTTGGGACATTGCAGTCTTCCTTCTGTGAGTGAGCTGTAGGAGCCAGGGGGACGCCTAGTGCTTGCTGGCGAAGATAGGTTCAATGGTTCTGCAGGACTTCAGCGCAGATCGGCCATCAGCCGCGCCACTTCCTGTTCATTCGGCGCGCTGCGGTTCGCCAGCGCATCGCGCACGCCGGCGCGGTTGTCCGCTGGCTGGTTCTGGCTCATTTTCGCTTTGCCGGCGATGCGTTCGATCGGCAGCTCGAAGCCGACGATCGCGCGCAGCATGGCGTCGAGGTAGTCGGCCGGCGCCTCGTCCGGCGACCAGGGCTGCGCCTGGCCGCTTTCGTGGTAGGCGCTGAGGTGGCCGACCAGTTCACGCAGGCGTGCCGGCTCGTCGAATACCTCGGCACGGCCCCAGGCGTGCACGGTCGTGTAATTCCAGGTCGGCACCGCCTTGTGGTCGCGGGCCTTGCTCGGGTAGTAGCCGGGGCTGACGTAGGCCGAGGGACCGGGGAAGATCACCAGCGCTTCGGCGCCGGCGGCCAGGTCGCGCCACTGCGGGTTGGCCCGGGCGAAGTGGCCGAGCAGCGTGCCCTTTTCGCCCGTATCGGGGGCGAGCAGCAGCGGCAGATGGCTGGCCAGCAGACCCTGTTCGCCCTGAGTCACCAGAATCGCCAGGGGCGTGCGCTCGATCTGCGTGTGCAGCTCGGCGAGGTCGTCGATGCGAAAGGCGGCGGGTGAATACATGGCGTTTCTCCTGAGCAATGACGCCATGCTAGGTGGGCTATTGGTCCTTTGTAAGAGCCATTGATGGTAATTTTCATAGATCCAATTTATCTTGAGCGTCCACTCCGAGACCGCCGTCCATGACCAGCAAACCGCCCTTGCCGCTCGACCCTGCCGGCTTTCGGCTCGACCCGCGCCAGGGCTTGGCCCGTCAGCTCTACCAGGCGCTGCGCGAACGTATTCTCGACGGCCGTATGGCCAGCCGCATGCGCCTGCCGGCCAGCCGCGAATTGGCGGAGGCACTGGCTGTGTCGCGCAATACCGTGGTGCGCGCCTACGACCAGCTGTATGCCGAGGGCTACATCGACGGGCGCATCGGCGACGGCACCTATGTCGCCGAGCTGGGCGGTGGCGTGCCGGCGGCCCTGCCGCCGGCGGTGCAGACCCAGGTTCCGCAGCCGCTAAGGGCACGCTTGCAGGCCCACGGGCCGAGTGCGCCGCGCGAGGGGCCGCCGCGGGCGTTCCGCCTCGGCTTGCCGGCCCTCGATCTGTTCCCCTTCGATATCTGGGCGCGCTTGCAGGCGCAGTTCTGGCGCGCGCCGGCGCTGGAGTGCCTGGGTTACGGAGAGGCCGCCGGCGATCCGCGCCTGCGGGAAATGATCGCCGCCTACCTGCGCAACGCTCGCGGCCTGCGCTGTACACCCGAGCAGGTGCTGATCACCAGCGGCGCGCAGCAGGCCATCAGCCTGTGTGCCCAGTTGCTGTTGCAGGCAGGCGACGGCGTGGTGCTGGAGAATCCCTGCTACCGCTCCGCCGCGCAGACCTTCGCCGTCGCCGGGGCGCGCCTGCACGGCATCGCGGTGGATCAGGACGGCCTGGATACCGGTCAGCTGGAGGGCCTGAGTGATTGCCGCCTGGCCTATGTAACGCCGTCGCACCAGTACCCCAGTGGCGTCACCCTGTCTCTGGCGCGGCGTCTGGAGTTGCTCGACTGGGCCGAGCGCGAGCAGGCCTGGATCGTCGAGGATGATTACGACGGCGAGTACCGTTACAGCGGCACGCCCCTGGCGCCGCTGGCCTCGCTCGATCGCCAGGGTCGGGTGCTCTACGTCGGCACCTTCTCCAAGGTGCTGTTCCCCGCCCTGCGCCTCGGTTATCTGGTGGTGCCGCCAGCGCTGGTCGAGCCGCTGGCGCAGCTGCGCACGCTGAATATGCGCCATTCGGAAATCGGCACCCAGGCGGTGCTCGCCGAGTTCATCGCCCGTGGCCACTTTCAAAGGCATATCCGCCGCATGCGCCGTGCCGCCCGTTCGCGGCGCGATGTATTGCTGCGTAACTGGCCGGCCGCCGAGGCTGGTGTGGCGCTGCCGGAGGTGCAGGCCGGGCTGCATGTCTGCGTACCGCTCGACAGCCTGGAGCGCGAGCACGAATTGGTCAGCAAGGCGGCTGCGGTGGGCGTCGAGCTGAGTGCGCTGAGCGGCTACTACCTCGACGACCCGGCGCAGCAACCGCGTGCCGGGCTGGTGCTGGGTTTCGCCGGGGTCGACGAGGCGCAGATCGCCGTGGCGCTCGATAAGCTGCGTCACGCCTGGCGTTGAGAGGGAAGCCGCCGAGACGGCTGTCTATCTCTGCGACCAGCCCCGGATTGCGCCAAGGCTTATTCGGGCTACGTTCAGCTGTAGTCCGACGCATCCGGGAACGGTTTCGGGTGTGATCAGCGTCAGCTGGCGGGCGTCTACCAGCCATCGCCCGAGGTTCGTTCGGGCACTGTTGTGAGTCGGAACATGCAAGCGCTGTTGAGCGAAATTCTCGATGAAGTCCGCCCGTTGATCGGCCAGGGCAAAGTGGCCGATTACATTCCCGCGCTCGCCGATGTGCCGGCCAATCAGTTGGGCATTGCGGTGTACAGCAACAGCGGCGAGCTGTTCTGCGCCGGCGATGCCGATACGGCGTTTTCCGTGCAGAGCATTTCCAAGGTATTCAGCCTGGTGCAGGCCATCGGTCATTCCGGCGAGGAAATCTGGCAGCGTCTGGGGCATGAGCCATCCGGGCAGCCGTTCAACTCCCTGGTGCAGCTGGAGTTCGAGCGCGGCCGGCCGCGCAATCCGTTTATCAACGCCGGTGCGCTGGTGATCTGCGATATCAATCAGTCGCGTTTCGCCGCGCCGGTGGTCTCGATGCGCGATTTCGTCCGCCGTCTGGCCGGTAACCCCCAGGTGGCGGTGGACAACCGCGTGGCCGAGTCCGAGTACCAGCACCGCGCGCGCAATGCCGCGGCGGCTTATCTGATGCAGTCGTTCGGAAATTTCCATAACGATGTGGAGGCGGTGCTGCGCAGCTATTTCAGCTACTGCGCGTTGCGCATGAGTTGCATCGATCTGGCGCGCGCGTTCTGCTTCCTGGCCAACGACGGCTTCTGCATGCACAGCGGCGCGCAAATCCTGACGTCGCGGCAAACCAAGCAGGTCAACGCGATCATGGCCACCAGCGGCCTCTACGACGAAGCCGGCAACTTCGCCTACCGGGTCGGCCTACCCGGCAAGAGCGGCGTCGGGGGCGGCATAGTCGCGGTAGTGCCGGGGCGCTTCAGCGTCTGCGTCTGGTCGCCGGAGCTGAACCTCGCCGGCAACTCCCTGGCCGGGATCAAAGCCCTGGAGCTGCTCAGTCAGCGCATCGGCTGGTCGGTGTTCTGAACCATCGGGCGCGTCGCCGCGGCGCGCCCTGGCAGATGCAGTATCCTGCGCTGCATCATTCGCCTACCTGCAAGAGTCCCCTCGTCGTGCCCGTTCCGATTCTCTGTAAAACCGCTTTAGCGCGTATTGTCGCGCTGGTTCAGGCCTATCCGGGACTGGTCGCCGCATTCGGCTTCGCCTCCGGGCTGGCGAGCTTCCTGCTGGTCGAACGCCAGGCCCAGTTGGCTCAGGTGCTCGGCCTGGTGATGCTGATCAGTTGGCTATGGCTGATCATGGAAAACGTGCTGCGCGAGCAGATCGAGCGCCGTTTCGGCATACAGGTGCCACCGCCGCTGTTGCGCTACGCGACGCAGATGATCCATCAGGAAAGTCTATTCTTCGTCCTGCCGTTCTTCTTTATCACCACCACCTGGAACAGCGGTCAGGCGCTGTTCAGCGGGGTGCTGGCGGCTGCCGCGCTGGTCTCGATCATCGACCCGCTGTACTACAAATGGCTGGCCCCGCGCCGCTGGCTGTTTCTCGCCTATCACACCCTGACGCTGTTCGCGGTGGCGCTCACCGCCTTGCCGATCATCTTCAAACTGACCACGCCGCAAAGCTATCGGCTGGCCCTGGCCGTCGCCGTGGTGCTGTCGTTTCCCAGCCTGCTCGGCAGCGTGCCGATCCGCCGCTGGTGGCATGCCGGCCTGTTGCTCGGCCTGACGCTGGCCGTGGGTGGCGTCGGCTGGCTGGCGCGGGTCTGGGTGCCGCCGGCCACCCTGTGGCTGACCGAGGTGGCGGTGACCAGCCAGTTCGACGATCGCAACCGCTCGCCGGGCCAGAGCCTGCGCCAACTCGACCTCGCCGAGCTGCGTGAGCGCGGCCTGTATGCCTATACCGCGATCAACGCGCCGCGCGGCCTGGACGAGCGCATCTTTCACGTCTGGTTGCATGACGGCCAGGAGGTGGAGCGTATCGCCCTGGAAATTCACGGCGGTCGCGAAAAAGGCTACCGGGCCTGGACCCACAAGCAGAACTTCCCGGCCGATGCCGCTGGTCGTTGGCAGATCCAGGTGCTGACCGAAGCCGGACAGATGATCGGGGTGCTGCGCTTCAACGTGGTCGAGTAGCTGAAGGGCTACAAAAACGGGAGCGCTGTCGGATGGCCCGCGGGGCGTGGGTCATTTAGCCTCGGGTAGGAGCATGGGGCCGATCAGTTCTGTTGGTGCCTGGATGGAGCCAAAAAACCAATAGCACACCGCAATCGCGGCGACGATGCCGGCGAAGTCGGCGACCAGGGCGCAGCCCACGGCATGCCGCGCGCGCTGGATGCCGACCGCGCCGAAATACACCGCGAGCACGTAAAAGGTGGTTTCGGTGCTGCCCTGCACGGTGGCCGCAACCAGGGCGGGGAAGCTGTCGACGCCGAAGTTCTGCATGGTCTCGATCAGCATGGCGCGCGCCGCGCCGCCGGAGAACGGCTTCATCAGCGCGGTGGGCAGGGCATCGATAAAGCGCGTATCCCAGCCGAGCCCTTGCACCAGCGCGCGCACGCCGTCGAGGCCGAAATCCAGGGCGCCGGAGGCGCGCATTACGCCGATCGCACAGAGCATGGCGACCAGATAGGGCAGCAGGCTTTTGGCGACGTCGAAGCCCTCTTTGGCGCCTTCGATAAAGCTCTCATATACCGGCACCCGGCGCAGCGCGCCAACCAGTAGGAACAATAGGATCATGCCGAACAGGGTGAGGTTGCCGAGCAGCGAGGAGAGCGCTGCCAGCGCCGTTGCGGAAAGGCCGGCGAGCAGCGCCATAAAGCCGCCGAGCAGCAAGGCGGTGGGAATCAGGTAGGCGAGTACAACCGGGTCCCACAGGCGCAGGCGCTGGACAAAGGCCACCGCGAGCAGGCCAGCCAGGGTCGAGGCGCTGGTCGCCAGCAGGATCGGCAGGAATACCAGCGTCGGGTCTTCAGCGCCCTGCTGCACCCGATACATGAAGATCGATACCGGCAGCAGGGTCAGGGACGAGGTGTTGAGCACCAGAAAGAGGATTTGCGCATTGCTCGCCACAGTGGCGCTGGGGTTGAGTTCCTGCAGCGCGCGCATGGCCTTCAGGCCGATCGGCGTGGCGGCATTGTCCAGGCCCAGGCCATTGGCGGCGAAGTTCAGGGTGATATAGCCCAGGGCGGGGTGGCCGCGCGGCACCTCCGGCATCAGGCGGGCGAACAAGGGCCCCAGGGCGCGACCGAGCAAATCGACCAAGCCGGCCTTTTCGGCGATGCGCAGAAAGCCCAGCCACAGGGTCAAGGTGCCGAACAGCACCACCATCAGCTCGACCGAAAGTTTGGCCATGGCGAACAGGCTTTCGACCATGGCGGCAAATACCGCCGGGTCGTCGCCCAGCAACCAGCGCGACAAGCCGGCAATCGCCGCTACTACGAAAAACCCCAGCCACAAGCCGTTTAGCATCATCCATCCCCCAGACAATGCGGAAGATGATAGCGCGGCTGTGGGATAAGCGGGGTTTGATGCTCTGCATAACGACAGTGGCCGCCCAAGGGCGGCCACGTTTGCTGGTTGGACTGTCGGTGCGCGCTACATGCGCGGACGACGGCCGATGAAGAACGACACGATAAACAGCACCAGGAACACCACGAAGAGAATCTTCGCGATACCCGTAGCCGCACCCGCGATGCCACCAAAGCCCAGTACCGCGGCGATGATCGCGATGATCAGAAAGGTAATGGCCCAACTTAACATGGCGTTTCTCCTTGCTTTTGCTGGTTTAGCGCGCAAAGGCTGCGTGCTAGAGAGGCTGTCCCGGCTCTGCGTCGCCCGTATGGGCATCGCGCAGGCTTGGGCATCGCCATAAAAGCCAGGTCGGTCCGTATAGGCAGGGCATGGAGTGGGTGCCCACCTATGGGGTATCCACTACCTGGCCGAGAAACCGCCTGGCCGGTTGAACAGAGGCGCAACATCTTCTTTGCGCCGGTAGGGCGTGCGACCACGCTGTTACTGGAGGGATTGCTTGAGGCTGCGCATGCGTTCGTGGCAGCTGCGCACCTTGGGCATTTCGACCGCCAACAGGGCCTGCACATCCGGCTCGGCGCTCTCCAGTGCGTCTTCGAACGCATGCAGGATGCGATCCTCGGTGTCTTCCAGCTGTTTGACGTAGGTGGCGGCCTCGTCGCTCGACAGCGTGGCCTTGGTGTCGGCATAAACCTGGCGCAATTTGCCGACCAGGGTGGTGCCGGATGATGGCTGTTCCTGATTGGCGGCGACCTTGACCGCCAGCGCCTGAATCACATCGGTCTTGGCCCGTGACATGTCGCCGAACAGGGCCTTCAGCCGCGCGTCCTTCACTTCCTCTTGGGCGTGCTGATAGAAGCGCTGTCCGTCGCGGGTGATTTCGATCAGTTCGTTGAGTTGGGCTGTCGTTTTACTGCTCATGATGGCACTTCCCGAGTCGGTTGCTATTGTATGGAGCCGTCGATGGCGACCGTTGACAATTACCTACATGGACTCGGTTGCAGCTCTTGTGCCAGTCTCTTGCATGTATTTTTTGTGATTTAAAACAATAGGTTAATGACGATTTCGGTTGTTCGCCATCATGCAGACTGCATGATCCAGGGGGAATGGTCATGCAACTTGCACGAGCTAAAACGGACTAACTCCAAGCACCCACTCGATGGAGTCTTGAATATGGAAGCATTGGCCATGAAGAGCGCGCGCATTCTGCTGGTCGACGACGAAGGGGCGATACTGCGCACGTTTCGCTATTGCCTGGAGGACGAGGGCTATCAGGTCAGCACTGCGACCAACGCGAGCCAGGCCGAGGCGTTGTTGCAGCGCCAGGTGTTCGACCTGTGTTTTCTCGATCTGCGTCTGGGCGACGATAACGGCCTCGATGTGCTGGCGCAGATGCGTACTCTGGCGCCCTGGATGCGCGTGGTGATCGTCACCGCGCACTCGGCGGTCGACACCGCCGTGGACGCCATCCAGATTGGCGCGGCCGATTATCTGGTCAAACCCTGCAGCCCCGATCAGCTGCGCCTGGCGGCTTCCAAACAGCTGGAGGTACGCCAGTTGTCGGCGCGACTTGAAGCTCTGGAAGGTGAGGTGCGCAACGCCAAGAACGTGCTCGACTCGCACAGTCCGGTGATGATGGCGGTATTGGAAACGGCACGGCAGGTCGCGGTGACGGACGCCAACATCCTCATCCTCGGCGAGTCCGGCACCGGCAAGGGTGAGCTGGCGCGGGCGATCCACGGCTGGAGTCCAAGGTCGCGCAAATCCTGCGTGACCATTAATTGCCCGTCGTTGACCGCCGAGTTGATGGAGAGCGAGCTGTTCGGCCATAGCCGCGGTGCCTTCACCGGTGCCAGCGAAAGCACCCTCGGCCGGGTCAACCAGGCGGACGGCGGCACCTTGTTCCTCGACGAGATCGGCGATTTCCCCTTGACCCTGCAGCCCAAGCTGCTGCGCTTCATTCAGGACAAGGAGTACGAGCGCGTCGGCGATCCGATGAGTCGTCGTGCCGACGTTCGCATCCTCGCCGCAACCAATCTCGACCTCAACGAAATGGTGCGCGATGGGCGCTTCCGCGAAGACCTGCTCTACCGGCTGAACGTCATCACCCTGGTGCTGCCGCCATTGCGCGAACGCCCGGACGATATCGCGGTATTGGCGGAAGGCTTTCTCGCCCGCTTCGTCAAGGATTACGGGCGCCCTGCCCGCGGCTTCAGCGAGGAGGCGCGCAATGCGCTGCTCGACTATCGGTGGCCTGGCAATATTCGCGAGCTGCGCAATGTGGTCGAACGCGCGAGCATCATCTGTCCCCACGAGCAGATCGAAATCAGCCACCTCGGCTTGGGCGGCCATACGCCCAGCAGCGCTCCGCGAATCGGCGCCGATCTGAGCCTGGAGGCCCTCGAGAAAGCCCACATCGGCGCCGTGCTGGCCACCACCGATACCCTGGACCAGGCCGCCAAGACCTTGGGCATCGACGCTTCGACGCTGTATCGCAAGCGCAAGCAGTACCGCTTATGAAAGTTGCCATCACCCTGCGCACGCGGCTGTTTTTGAGTTTCTCCGCGCTGATCACGGTGTCGTTGCTGGGGCTGCTGCTCGGCGTGGTCAGCGTCATGCATATGGCCAGTAGCCAGGAGAGTCTGCTGCAGCGCAGCTTCAGCACCATCGCGATCAGCCAGCAACTCCGGCAGAACCTGGGCGATCAATTGATCAATCTGATCTCCGAGCGCCCGAATCAGGCGAAGCTCGAGGCGTCTCAGAAACGCTTCGACGAATTGCTCGCTGAAGGCTTGCAGATTCGCAGCCGGGTCGGTCGTGAGGGATTCGAGACGATCGAACAGGCGTATCGGCAGTTTCAGCAGGTGCTCGCCGAGCAGCCCGGGACGCGCCGGGCGATGCTCGACGGCAACAACTTCAGCCAGGCTTTCAATGACGTGCGCATGCGCCTGATCGAGGTGCAGCAGGGCGCTATCGCAACGGTCAGCCGGGCGGAATCCCAGGCGCGCGAACGGGCCAAGCTGATCGCCGGCCTGCTCGGTTTGCTGTGTCTGGCGGTACTCGGGATCGGTGTGCTCACCGCGCAAAGCATTGCCCGTCGTTTCGGCGCGCCGATCGAGGCGCTGGCGAAGGCCGCCGATAACATCGGCCAGGGCAACTTCGACGTGACCCTGCCCATTTCGCCGGTCGCCGAAATGACCCTGCTCAGCCGTCGCTTCGGGCTGATGGCCGAAGCGTTACGGCACCACAAGGCAACCAATATCGAGGAGCTGCTGGCCAGTGAAAGTCGCTTGCAGGCAGTACTCGATAGCATCGACGACGGCCTGGTGACGCTCGACGCCCGTGGGCGGGTCGAACATGCCAATCCGGTCGCGATCCGCCAGCTGTTCTGGCTCAGGGATCCGCATGGCAGGACGCTTGGCGAACTGCTGGCGCGGCCCGAGTTGGATGACGCCACCCAGCGGGTTCTCAGCGGCCAATTGCTCGAGCAGGCGCCGGAAGACCTGCCGGTCGAAACAGCGGGGGAGCGGCGTCTGCTGGCCTGGACCTTGACTCCGGTCAGCCATGCCGACGGTCGCAGCGTCGGCGCGGTGATGGTGTTGCGCGATGTCACCGAGCAGCGCGCGTTCGAGCGGGTGCGCAGCGAGTTCGTGCTACGCGCCTCCCATGAACTGCGTACGCCGGTGACAGGCATGCAGATGGCCTTCAGTCTGCTCCAGGAGCGGCTGACGTTTGCCCAGGGGTCACGTGAGCAGGACCTGATCCAGACGGTTAATGAGGAGATGCAGCGGTTGGTCCAGCTGATTACCGATCTGCTGAATTTCTCCCGCTATCAGAATGGTCTGCAGAGTCTCGAGCTGGCGCCCTGCGATCTCAGTGATCTGCTCTCTCAGGCCCGCCAGCGTTTTGCCGAGCGGGCCGAGGTACGTGGGGTGACATTGCGCACGGATATCCAGAATGCCCTGCCCGAGATCAGCCTGGATCGCTTGCAGATCGAGCGCGTGCTGGACAACCTGCTGGTCAACGCCCTGCGTCACAGCAACCCCGGTGGAGAAATCCAGTTGCAGGCGCGGCGCCATGGCGAGCGCTTGATCATCAGCGTGCAGGACAACGGCGAAGGCATTGATTTCAGTCAGCAGGCGCGAATCTTCGAGCCCTTCGTGCAGATCGGCAAAAAAGCCGGTGGTGCCGGGCTGGGTTTGGCGATGTGCAAGGAGATCGTGCAACTGCACGGCGGCCGTTTGAACCTCTATTCGCGGCCCAACCAAGGCTCCCAGTTCTATATGGCGTTACCGCTGTGAGCCGGGCCTGAATAATGGCTTGGGCAGGCCGCCAGTGGCATCAGAATACCCAGCGCTGTGCTGGAAGCGACAGGTACAGACCATGCGGGGTGTCCTGGCTGACCCGCAGCCAGTGCCCGGTATGGTCCACCACCACGCGCTGGACCGATACCGGCTCGCGCGGTTGCCGCTGGACGTTTTCGGCGCTCAACGCCGGGGAACTGGAGGCGCTGGCGCCAATCAATACGCTGAGGGTGAGACTGAGCAGACTGGGAAGATCGTTCATCGAGTTGCCCCCCTACTTAAGGATCTGGAAGACAGCTTGTTTTGCAGCTCGCGTGCCAAGCTGTTTTTTCAAAAAATTGTTTATAAATCAATTGGATATTAAATAGTTTGGTGGTGGGTGAATGCAAAATGCATGGCCATCTGGCGTGCGCCATTGCAATTTGCACGAAGTGGCGTCGGGCCACTGCATGACCAGCGCTCCTTGGCGATTTAGCGGGAACCCGTTTGGCAGCCGGGGGGTCGCAATTACAGGTTCAGGCAACCCGGCAGTTGCCGACCGCGGATTTCCAACCCTTTGATCATTATCTGCACGGTTCTGGGTGCACGCTGCGACAGCGTCGCTGCGACAGCGTCTGCGCGGGGCGAGTGCGGTCGGATGAGGCAGTTGTATGGATAATCGGAACAACGGCGCGGTCTCGGGCGCCCGGCGCAGGAGCATTCTGCTGGTCGAAGACGATGATGTGCTGCGGACCCTGACCGCGGAGCTGATGACCGAAATGGATTATCAGGTGTTCGAAGTCGAGGATGCGCCCGCTGCATTGGCCATCCTGCGCAGCGCTCGTCCGCTGGACTTGTTGATGACCGATATCGGTTTGCCCGGCATGAGCGGCGATCAGTTGATGGTCATCGCCCAGCAGTTGCGCCCCGAATTGCCGGGGCTGTTCGCCAGTGGCTACGGCGATGGCTTCGAGCCGATGGTTTCGGACGCTGTCGACGCTCCGCGGGTCGCGGTCATCCAGAAGCCCTATTCGCCGGAGCTGCTCAGAACCACGCTGCGCACGTTGTTCGAGCAACCCTAGCCACTCCAGGTTCCGTCAGGGGCTATGCGGGCTGTTCAGCACCAGCAACAGCGCCGCGGTCTGCGCATCCGCTTCGCCGTCGTAACGTGCCGGGCGGTATTTCATCTGGAACGCCGCGAGCACATTGCGCGTCGCCTGGTCCCATTCGCCGTGCTCCGGTACCTGATAACCCTGGCGCGCCAACTGTGCCTGAAACCAGGCCGCGGTCGGCAGGCTTTTGGCGAACAGCGCCTGCTCTCGCGCCACCGCCTGGCCGTCCGGCCAGGGCACCAGGCCGGCGTCGGCCAGGCGCTTCCAGGGGAACAGCGGGCCTGGATCGACCTTGCGCTGGGGGGCGATGTCGCTGTGGGCGAGGATGCTGCCGAGCGGCAGATCGTGGCGCCGCACGATGTCCTTCAGGAGTACGATCAGCGCATCGATTTGCGCCGGCGAGTAGGGCTGCCAGTAACGGCCGTCGGGGCGGTCGTAAAAACCCTGATTGACCAGCTCGATGCCAATCGAGGTGCTGTTCAGCCAGGTACGCCCCTGCCACTGACTATCGCCCGCATGCCAGGCGCGGCGGTCTTCATCGACCAGGCGATAGATGGTCGCCGGCGCTTCGCCGATCAGGTAATGGCTGCTTACCTCGCCCTCGGTCAGCAACTGCAGCGAGTGCGCGAAGTCGGTGGAGGTGTAGTGCAGGATGATGTATTGAACCCGGCTGTTCTGGCCGACCGCGTTATAGCGGGTATCGATCCGGGGGCCGCTGGCGCAGCCCGCGAGCAGGGTTCCGAGTAAAGCGAGACAAACCAATTTCATGGGCGAATATGCAACACACTTTGTAGGTTATCCAGCAGCATGTCGACGCTGAGCATGATCAACAGCATGCCCATCAGTCGTTCCACTGCGGTCAGCCCGCGAGGGCCGAGGAAACGCTGCAGGAACGAGGCCTGCAGCAGAATAAATGCGGTCGCCGCCCAGGCGATGAGCAAGGCCGCGTAGAGTTCCCAGAGCGCACCCTGATGGGTATTGCGCAAGGTCATCAGCACCGCCAGGGCCGAGGGTCCGGCGACTGCCGGGGTTGCCAAGGGTACCAGCATCGGCTCGCCATCCGGCACATCGCCGAGCACGCCCTGCGGGCTGGGAAAGATCAGGCGCATGGCAATCACGAACAGGATGATACCGCCTGCGATCGCAGTGGCCTCGCGCGACAGGCCCAGGGCGCTGAGCATTTTGTCGCCAAACGTGAGGAACAACAGCAGCAATGCCAGGGCGAACAACAATTCGCGGGCCGCCACCCAGAGGCGGCGCTCGGCCGAGACGTTTTTCAGTGCGGCGATATAAATTGCGATATTGCCGAACGGATCGGTGACCAGAAAGATCAAAATGGCGGTACCGAAAATATCCATGCGCGAGTCCTCTATCTCTAGGCGTTGTCAGAAGCCTAGCAGGCGGCAGCAGACTGCCTTCTAGCCGGTTGATCGGCAACGCTGGTCCGCTGCCTGGGCAGAGAGCCTGAGGCCTTGCTAAACTATGCTTGTACAATATTTATTTATTGTAGAGTTCATGTTAAATATTTTGGAGCCGATGCCATGCGCTCTTTGCTCTGGTTCAAACAGGACTTACGCTTGCACGATCATCCTGCGCTGCAGGCGGCGCTTACCAGCTCCTGCCTGCTGCCGGTGTTCGTGCTCGACCCCGGGTTGTTGCAGGTGAGCGAGTTCGGTAGCCGTCGGCTCGGCGTGCACCGTGCGCGTTTCCTGCTGGAGAGCCTGGCTTCGTTGGACAGTGCGCTGCGTCAGCGTGGCTCGCAGCTGCTGGTATTGCCCGGCGCGGCGGAGCAGGTTATCGAGCAACTGGTCGAGCGCTTCGCCCTGAACCGGGTGTTGACCCTGGAGGAAATCGCCCCGGAGGAGCGCGCCCAAGTGGCGCGGGTGCGGCGACGGCTCGGCGGCATCGCCCTGGAGCAATACCCTGGCAACAGCCTGTTGCGAGTCGACGAGCTGCCATGTCCGGTGCAGCGCCTACCCAAGGTATTCAGCCAGTTCCGACAACAGGTCGAGGCCCGTCTGCCGGTGTTTCAGCCATCCCCGGCGCCGCGGCAGCTACCGCTGTTACCGGAAGGCGCCGAAGCGGCCATGCAGCCGTTGCCGAGCCTGTCCCAACTGGGCCTCGGCGAGCCGGGCAGCGTGCCGGCCAGTGCCTTTCCGTTTTCCGGTGGGGAAACGGCGGCGCTGTCGCGCTTGCGTGATTATCTGTGGGCGAATCAGGGCGTACGTACCTATCAACAGACCCGCAATGGCCTGATCGGCAGCGAGTATTCGTCGAAACTGTCACCGTGGCTGGCCAACGGCAGCCTGTCCGCGCGTCAGGTGGTGGCCGAGTTGCGCCGTCACGAAGCGCAGTTCGGGCGCAACGACTCGACGCATGAATTCTGGCAGGCGCTGCTGCGTCGCGATTTCTTCCGCTGGACCCTGGTGCGTCATGGCAGCGCGTTGTTCAAGGCCGACGGCTTGAGCGGTAGTTGGGACAGTGCGCAGCAGGTCGATCAGCGTTTCAGCGATTGGTGCCAGGGTACGACCGGCATGCCGCTGGTCGATGCCAATATGCGCGAGCTGGCGGCGACCGGGTTTGTTTCCGCGCGCGGCCGACGCATCGTGGCCAGCTACCTGATTCATGATCTACAGCAGGATTGGCGCCATGGCGCGGCCTGGTTCGAGGAGCACCTGCTGGATTACGAGCCGGCCAGCAACTGGGGCAACTGGGCTTATATGGCGGGTATCAAGCGCGATTCCAAACAGGCGCTCAATTCCCTGCATCAGGCCCGCAAATACGATCCGGATGCGGCCTACGTCAGCCTCTGGCTACCGGAGCTGCGCGGCATCGCCGAGCATCTGCGGCATACGCCGTTTCTCCTCGCGGGCACCGATCTGCAAGGTATCGGCTATCCGCAGTTGGGTGAGATTCCGGATAGCTGGAAGCCCTATCTGCCGCATGCGGCTTAGCTGACGGGTCAGCCGCACTCGATACGATTGCGCCCGGCGTTTTTCGCGCGATACAGGGCCTTGTCGGCGCGTTCGAACACCTGGTCGCCGAGTTCGCCTTCGGCGAAACCGCTGACCCCCGCCGACAGGGTGATGGTCACCGGCTCGCCTTTGAAGTGGAACGGGCAGGCTTCAATGCCCGCACGCAGCGTTTCCAGCAGGTTCTGGGCG
The DNA here is from genome assembly GCA_966210435.1 of uncultured Pseudomonas sp. Classification (GTDB taxonomy): domain Bacteria; phylum Pseudomonadota; class Gammaproteobacteria; order Pseudomonadales; family Pseudomonadaceae; genus Aquipseudomonas. The sequence goes on from CBIHLF010000001.1 coordinate 343,629, forward strand.
CCTTCGAGCGGGGTATTGGGAACCAGCAGGACGAACTCCTCGCCGCCGAAACGGGCGATGAAATCGGTCTTGCGCAGGCGTTTCTGCAGCTCATGGGCGATGATTTTCAGCACCTTGTCGCCCGCCAGGTGCCCGTAGTTGTCGTTGATCCGTTTGAAATTATCGATGTCCACCACGGCCAGCATCAGCTGTCCGCCGTAGCGCTGCCAGCGCGCCAGCTCCAGCTCCAGGCGCTCGTTCCAGCCGGCGCGGTTGGGCAGCCCGGTGAGCGTGTCGAGCAGGGATTTCTGCCGCTGCTCTTCCAGGTGATCGCGAAAACCCTTGGCTTCCTGCTCCATGCTCGAGACGCGCTCGACCAGGGTTTTCAGGCGCTCGGCGCTTTGCCGGTCGTGTTCGTCGCGTTGCTGTTGATACTGCTCCATGGTGCCGAGCAGGCCGTTCAGACGGTTTTCCACCAGGCCCTTGAGACTGTCCAGATCGGTGGCCTGCTGCACGCTGCTGCTGAGCCCGTCGACCTGCTGGCGCAGGTCCTGATCCAGTTCACGGGCCGCATTTATCGAGTCGACATAGCCTTCATGGGCGTCTTGCAGGTTGTTCTGGAAACTCGACAGGCGCTCATTGAGCTGCTTGAGGTAGCCCTCGAATTCGCGCTGGCCGACATCGGCGATCGACAGCATCAGCACCGACAGGTCATCGAGCACCGAAACCAGCTCGTACAGATTCAGGCCCCCTTCGATGCGCAGCCGCAGTTGCTCGGCCTGTTCCTGATGGCGCGCGGGTACCGGCAATTCCTCGAGCAGGCCGAGCAGGCTGTTTTCGACATGGTTGGCGATGGCGCTGTAACCGGGCTCGGGTGGCGTAGGCAGGGCATAGTCGGAATCGGCCGCCGTTATGGTTGGCAGCGGCGCATCGGTGGCTTCTTCTCGTGCGGGTTCTTCTGCGGGCGGCGGTGAAATCGGCGTGGCCGGCTGTTGCGCGGTCTGCGGGGGCGGCGCATCGAGTTGTGGCGCTCGCTCGGTGATCTGCACGGCCGATTCGGCCTGGGGCTCGCTGCTTGCCGCCGGTGCCGCCGGTGCGATCGGCTCGGTCGGCGGCGTGGCGGGTTCGGTGTCGGGCGCGGCGGCGTCGCGGCCGGCGAACAGCCGCTGCAGCAGCCCCGGCCGCTCACGCCGGGTCTCGCCCAGGCTGGCCATGGCGTTCTGCTGCAAGTGGCTCAATTCGGCGAGCAGTGCTGGCAGTTCACTCAGCTGGCCGGCGCGCTCGGCGAGCCGTTTGGCATAGCTTTTCAGCGGCTTGCGTACTTCGCTGGGCAGTTCCAGCTTGAGCAGTTCGCCCGCCAGCGAAGCGAGGGCGGCGGAAGCTTGCTCGACACGGCGCTGGCGCTGCAGCTCGGAGTCCAGTACGGATTTCTCCAGTCGCGGAATCAGCGAGGCGAGCCCCGCGTCGATGTCCTCGCGGCGCAGCACGTCGCGCAGGTCCTGCATGCACTTGTCGACCGCTTTGTCAGCGCCCTCGGCCGCCAGGCTGCTGCGCACCAGGCCGCGGCGCAGCAGATCGAGGCGCGCGTCCCAGCGCTGCTCGAGTTTTTCCTGTTGTTCGAGGCTGGCCAGGTATTTGTCTTTCCAGCGTTGCTCGGCGTCGTTCATCTAGCGCTTCCGCGTGGGGGGCGTATTGAGCATAGGTGTCAGCGGGCTGCCCTGGGCGTGGGGCAGGCGGATTTCCATCGCCACCGGCAGGTGATCGGATATCGGCTGGGACAAGACCTCGACCTTTTCCAGCTCCAGGCTGGGGCTCAGCAAAATATGATCGAGGCAGCGCGATGGGCGCCAGCTGGGGAAGGTCGCTTCGATCTGTGGCGCGAGCAGACCCAGGTCGCGCAGGGGTGAGTGGATCAGCAGATCGCTGGCATGGGTGTTCATGTCGCCCATCAGAATCTGGTGCCGGTAGCCGCCGATCAGTTCGTGGATATAGGCCAGCTGGCGGGTACGGGTACGGGCGCCGAGGGACAGGTGCATCATCACCACGGCAATCGCCTCCGCGCCTTCGCCGAGGCGCAGCAGAATCGCGCCGCGTCCGGGCGGGCCGGGCAGTGGATGGTCTTCCAGCAGGGTCGGGCGAAAGCGGCTGAGCACGCCATTGCTGTGCTGGGCCAGGCGCCCGAGGTTGCGGTTGAGTTGCTGGTACCAGAAGGGGAAGTTGGCGAGGTGAGCGAGGTGTTCCACCTGGTTGATGTAGCCGGAACGCATGCTACCGCCGTCGACTTCCTGCAGTGCCACCAGGTCGTAATCGCCGAGCATGTTGCCGATGCGCTGCAGATTGTTGGCGCGTCCCGCGTGCGGCAGCAGGTGCTGCCAGCTGCGGGTCAGGTAGTGGTGATAGCGCTGGGTGGTGATGCCCACCTGGATGTTGAAGCTGAGTAGCCGCAAACGCGTGGCGGCGGGCCAGTCGGGCGTAGCCGAGCAATGCGGGTTGACCTGTGGATCGCACAGGCCGATCCCGCGGTTGGGTTGCCAGCGACGCAGCATGCCCGATGCTCGCGGTGCGTTATTGAGCCGCGCGTTCTTTTTCGATCAGGTAGTTGGCCACTTCCAGGGTTTTCTGCGGGCCGCCCGAAGAGCTGATATCGAAACGATACTTGCCGTTGACGATCATCGTCGGTACGCCGCTGATCTGATAGGCCATGGCCAGCTTCTTGGCTTTTTCCATCTGGCTCTTCACGCCAAACGAATTGAAGGTCTTGAGGAAGGTTTCCCGGTCGATGCCCTTGGTGGCGAAGAAGTCGGCCATTTCTTCCGGGGTGCTCAGCTTCTTGTGTTGCTGGTGAATGGCGTCGAATACATCGCTGTGTACCCGTTGCTCGGCATCCAGGGCCTGGAGGGTGAAGTACATCTGCCCGTGGATATTCCAGGCGCCGCCGAACATCGCCGGGATGCGGGTGAAATGCACGTCATCCGGCAATTGCTTGATCCATGGATTGATAGTGGGTTCGAAGCGGTAGCAGTGCCCGCAGCCGAACCAGAACAGCTCGACGACTTCTATTTTGCCGGGCTGGGACACCGGAACCGGGGTGCTCAATTCTACGTATTGTTTACCGGCTTCGATCGGCTCGGCTTGCACCGCCATGCCGAACAGGCTGGAGGCGACGAGCGTGGCACTGAGGATCAGGTTGCGCATGGGTTACTCCTAAACAATTTAGCGGTGCCCTGGGTTGCCCCGGCTATAGGTTACTAGGGGCATAATGCCGGCCATTGTAGCCGTGTGACAAATGAAAAAGGGTGGCCTTGGCCACCCTTTTTCCGCTCTTTTGCTTCACCTCGTTACAGGCGACAGGGCAATCAATGCAGGCCCTGAATGAAGCTGGAGATCGCGGCGATGTCCTTGTTGCTGAGCTTGGCGGCGATCGAACGCATGATCATCGCGTCGCCGTCGTTGGTGCGCTCGCCTTCGCGGAACGCGGTCAGCTGCTTGGCCACGTAAGCGGCATGCTGGCCGCCGAGCTGGGGGAAGCCCGCCGTATCGACGCCAGCACCGTTCGGTGCATGGCAGCCGGTGCAGGCCGGCATGCCTTCTTCCAGCTTGCCGCCGCGGAACAGTGCCGCACCGCGATCGACCAGCAATGGATCGGCGGCGCCGACACTCATCTTCTTGCTGGAGAAATAGGCGGCGAGGTCGGCCAGATCCTGGTCGGACAGGTTGTCCAACAGGCCGGTCATTTCCACGACCTTGCGGCCGACGCCCGGCTCGCTGGCCGGGTTATTGCCAGCTTTGATGTCGTGCAACTGCTTGAGTAGGTAACGCTCGCCTTGGCCGGCCAGTTTCGGGAAGTTAGGTGCTGCGCTGTTGCCATCGGCACCATGGCAGGCGCCACATACGGCAGCCTTGGTCGCACCTGCGGCCGCATCGCCGGCGGCGTGTGCGAAACCGGTGATGCCCAGGGTCAACAGCAGACTCACGAGTACTTTGTTCATCAGCTAATCCAATTACGGCTAAGGGGGAAAGAGTTGTGAGGCCGGGCTTACTGGCTCATCAGGCTAATGATGGCTTGGTAATCCTCGGCCGTGCAATCAGGGCACAAGCCGCCTGGCGGCATGGCACCCAAACCATTGGTGACGCTCTGGACCAACGTATCCATGCCTTTGGCCACCCGAGGTGCCCAGGCAGCCTGGTCGCCTCTTTTCGGTGCCATCGGCAACTGCCCGTTATGGCAAGCCCCACAGGCACGGGCGAATACAGCTTCCGCATCTTGGACGGCCTGGGTATTGAAAGACACCATCAATACGCTAGCGGCGAATAGTATTTTTTTCATCGGACGGTCTCATCACGGATGGAGAGCCTACTGCTTTCTACGGGCAGATGGTCTGAATCGCTCTCGGTAATACTCATCGGACAGCGGACAAAGCGCACACAAAATCTGCGGCATTATATACTGGCGCCAGTGAAACTGAAACGACGCCGCTTGCCGCGACGCTCAGCATCCAGCAGGCTGCGTGCATTTGTCGCATGGGCAGCGCAGCCGCCAACAGGTCGTCGAAGCCTTGTCGCAACTGGCGATGGCGTTTCCAGCGGTCGTGTCCGCGCGGTTCCGCAGCCCGGCTGCAGAGCTACGTCCTGGTTCGATCGATACACTCAACGGCCCTTATGCTTCTTTCAAGCCCGCCCTCACCGGATACCCCGATGCAAGCAAAGAACCCCATTATCGGCCTGTGCCAACAAGCCACTTTCCAGATCAGCGCCGCCAAGGTCGATCAATGCCCGGACGACTTCGGCCATGAAGTGGCGTTCGCCGGGCGTTCCAACGCCGGCAAATCCAGCGCCTTGAACACCCTGACTCACGCCAGCCTGGCGCGCACCTCGAAGACCCCGGGGCGCACCCAGTTGCTGAACTTCTTCCGCCTCGACGACGAGCGGCGCTTGGTCGACTTGCCGGGTTATGGCTACGCCAAGGTGCCGATCCCGCTGAAGCTGCACTGGCAGAAACACCTGGAGGCCTATCTGGGCAGCCGCGAAAGCCTGCGCGGTCTGATCCTGATGATGGACATCCGCCACCCGCTGACCGAGTTCGACCTGCTGATGCTGGATTGGGCCACCGCCAGCGAAATGCCCATGCACATCCTGCTGACCAAGTCGGACAAGCTGGCGTTCGGCGCCGCGAAAAACGCCCTGCTCAAAGTGCAGCAGGAGATCCGCAAGCGCTGGGGCGAACGGATCAGTATCCAGCTGTTCTCCGCACCCAAGCGTCAGGGCATCGAAGAGGCCCAGGCGGTACTGGCAGAGTGGTTGCAATTGGGTGAGTTCTCCGTCGACGAAGCGCTGGACCAGCCGCAAGACGAGGGCTGATTCGAGATGGTGGGCAAAAAATTTCCGGGAGAAATTTTTAACGTCGCGCAGCGACGGCCCGCAGGGTGGCCGCCAGGGATGGCAGGCCATAAAAAAAACCCCGAACTTCATATGGGGAGGGAGAAGTTCGGGGTTCAAGGTCTGAACCGCTAGGGCGGGGTCCAGATGATCTGCCAACACTTAACACAACAAAGGAGCATTGAAGGCTTTGCGGGCCATTCAAAAACTCTGACTGCCGTTGCGAAAGCAAAGTTCAGCCTGGCCGGAGAAAATTTTGGCTATGGATGCCGGGCGTTTTATCTCCTTCCCCAGGCACCCATCCCAGGCTTCAGTGCGCCTCGTCCCAGTTGTCGCCGACCCCCACTTCGACCAGTAATGGCACCTCCAGCTCGGCGGCGCGGCCCATCAGCAGCTTGACCTGCTCGCGCACCTGCTCGACCAGGTCCTCGCGCACTTCCAGTACCAGTTCGTCGTGGACCTGCAGAATCACCTTGGCATCCAGTGCCGACTCGCTCAACCAACCGTCCACGGCGATCATTGCGCGTTTGATGATGTCCGCCGCGGTCCCCTGCATGGGTGCGTTGATCGCGGTGCGTTCGGCGCCTTTACGCAGGGCCTGGTTCTTCGCGTTGATATCCGGCAGGTACAGCCGGCGGCCAAACAGGGTCTCGACGTAGCCTTGCTGCGCGGCCTGTTCGCGGGTGCGCTCCATATAGGCCAGCACGCCCGGATAACGTTCGAAGTAACGGTCGATATAGGCCTGGGATTGCTTGCGATCGACGCCGATCTGCTTGGCCAGGCCGAAAGCGCTCATGCCATAGATCAGGCCGAAGTTGATTGCCTTGGCGCTGCGTCGCTGGTCGGAAGTCACTGCCTCCAGGGCCACGCCGAACACCTCGGAAGCGGTCGCGCGGTGCACGTCGCGGTCGTGACGGAAGGCGTCGAGCAAGCCCTCGTCCCGGGCCAGGTGGGCCATGATGCGCAGTTCGATCTGCGAGTAGTCCGCCGCCAGCAGTTTGTAACCCTTGGGCGCGACGAAGGCCTGGCGGATACGTCGCCCTTCGGCCGTGCGGATCGGGATGTTCTGCAGGTTCGGGTCGCTGGAGGATAGACGCCCGGTGGCGGCCACCGCCTGGTGGTAGCTGGTGTGGATACGCCCGGTGCGCGGGTTGATCTGTTCCGGCAGACGGTCGGTGTAGGTGCTTTTCAGCTTGCTCAGGGTGCGGTACTGCATCAGCACCTTGGGCAGTTCGAAGTTCTGTTCGGCGAGTTCGGCCAATACCGCTTCGGCGGTACTGGCCTGGCCTTTGGCGGTCTTGCTGATGATCGGCAGGCCGAGTTTTTCGTAGAGAATCACCCCGAGCTGCTTCGGCGAGCCCAGGTTGAATTCCTCGCCGGCGATGGCGAATGCCTGACGCTCCAACTCCACCAGCTTTTCGCCCAGCTCGACGCTGTGCTCGCCGAGCAGCTTGGCGTCGACCAGCGCGCCCTGGCGCTCGATGCGCGCCAGCACCGGCACCAGCGGCATTTCGATTTCGCGCAGGACCTTGGCCAGGCTCGGCTCGGCCTCCAGCTTGGCCCACAGCGCCTGATGCAGGCGCAGGGTCACGTCGGCATCCTCGGCGGCGTAAGGCGCGGCCTGAGCGAGGTCGATCTGGTCGAAGGTCAGTTGCTTGGCGCCCTTGCCGGCGATGTCCTCGAAGCGGATGGTGCTGTGGTCCAGGTACTTCAGCGCCAGGCTGTCCATGTCGTGGCGGGTGGCGGTGGCGTCCAGCACATAGGATTCGAGCATGGTGTCGAAGGCCACGCCCTGCACCTGGATCGGCGTCGAGGCATTGGCGAGGATATTGATGTCGTACTTGGCGTGCTGGCCGACCTTGGCCTTGCGCGGGTCTTCGAGGATCGGCTTGAGCGCGCTCAGTACCTGGTCGCGATCCAACTGCGCCGGCACGCCCATATAAGAGTGGGCGACCGGGATATAGGCCGCCTCGCCGGCCTTGACCGCGAACGACAGGCCGACGAGCTGCGCCTGCTGCGCGTCCAGGCCGGTGGTTTCGGTGTCGAAGGCGATCAGCTCCGCGGTCTTGAGTTTTTCCAGCCAGGCGTCGAACTGCGCCTGTTCCAGCACCAACTGGTAGTCGCCCAGGCTGGATGCCGGGATTGCCCGCGGCGTTTCCACGGCAACCACGGTTTCCACTGCTACGGCGGCGCTGGCATTGGCGCTGGGTGTCAGGGCGAACAGGTCGGCGGCGGGTGCAGTGACCAACGCCTTGGCGGCGGTTGCTTGCTGCTGGCGCAGCAACTCGTCGCGCCAGCTGCGGAATTCCAGTTCGGCGTACAGCTCGATCAGCGCCGGCACGTCGGCCGCGCCGGGATGCAGCGATTCGATCTCGATATTCAGCGGCACATCGAGCTTGATGGTCGCCAACTGGTAGGACAGATAGGCCATGTCGCGGTGCTCTTCGAGCTTGGCCGGCAGCGTCTTGGCGCCGCGGATCGGCAGCCCCGGTACCTTGTCGAGATTCGCGTAGAGCACGTCGAGCCCGCCGCCGACTCCGACCAGCAGGCCCAACGCGGTTTTTTCGCCAACCCCGGGCACGCCGGGGATGTTGTCGACCTTGTCGCCCATCAGTGCCAGGTAGTCGATGATCAGCTCGGGGCCGACGCCAAATTTATTACGCACGCCCTCGATGTCGTAAACGCTGCCGGTCATGGTGTTGACCAGGGTGACGTGCTTGCACACCAGCTGCGCCATGTCCTTGTCGCCGGTGGAAATCACCACGTCGCGGTGCTCGGCCGCGCACTGCCGGGCCAGGGTGCCGATTACGTCGTCGGCTTCGACGTTATCCACGCACAGCAGCGGGAAACCCAAGGCCCTGACACTGGCGTGCAGCGGCTCGACCTGCACGCGCAATTCGTCCGGCATCGACGGCCGGTTGGCCTTGTACTCGGCGAACAGCTCGTCGCGGAAGGTTCCGCCCTTGGCATCGAAGACCACCGCGAAAGGGCTGTCCGGGTACTGCTTGCGCAGGCTCTTGAGCATATTCAGCACGCCCTTGACCGCACCGGTGGGCAGGCCCTTGGAGGTGGTCAGCGGCGGCAGGGCGTGAAAGGCGCGGTACAGGTATGAGGAACCGTCGACCAGGACGAGAGGGGCTTGGCTCATGAAGGATCAACCTTTTCGGCGGAGGCGGCGCTAGAATGACCGCACCATAGAAATCAAAAGAGGCAAGGTTACCATGCGCACACTCAATCGCCTGTTGCTGGCCAGCCTGTTGGCATGCGCATCGCTGACGGCATACGCCGACGATGCCCCGTCCGCCGATCCAGACGTGACCATCCGCCAGGATGGCGACCGCACTATCCAGGAATACCGGGTCAACGGCTTCCTCTATGCGGTCAAAGTCACCCCCAAGGGCGGCAAGCCTTATTTTCTGGTGCGCGCCGATGGCAGCGACGGCAATTTCGTCCGTTCGGACTCGCCGGACATGCTGATTCCATCCTGGGAAATTTTCAAATGGTAAGGCCGGCTGCTCACCACCGTGCTGCGACGACGTCCGCTCGGGCGTGGATGCGGTGAGCGCGTTGGTCATTGCAAATGAATCACGAGCGATGGCGCCATGTGTCGTTGCGGGGCCTGGTAAGGGCGCGATCAGCATCTGCGTTGCGTGCCTGAGCTGGCACCATTCGGCGCGGCAACGCGTTTCGCAAAACAGTATTGGCAGGTCCTGATATGTCGGTGTTCACCCCCCTGGAGCGCCATGAGCTCGAGGACTTTCTCGCCCCCTATGGCCTGGGTCGTCTGCGCGACTTCCAGGGCATCGCCGCGGGCAGCGAAAACAGTAATTTCTTCGTCAGCATGGAGCAGGGCGAGTTCGTCCTGACCCTGATCGAGCGCGGGCCGAGCGCCGACCTGCCGTTCTTTATCGAACTGCTCGACGTGCTGCACGCCGCCGATCTGCCGGTGCCCTACGCCCTGCGCACCGCCAGCGGCGAAGCTTTGCGCAGCCTCGCGGAAAAGCCGGCGCTGCTGCAGCCGCGCCTGGCTGGTCAGCATGTATTGCAGCCCAATGCGCACCATTGCCAGGAAGTCGGCACGTTGCTGGCGCGCATTCACCTGGCCACCCGCGAGCGGGTGCTGGAGCGCCAGAGCGACCGCGGCCTGGACTGGATGCTTAGCGAAGGCCCGAGCCTGGCGCTGCAATTGCCCGATGATCAGTTGCCGCTGTTGCGCGATGCTCTGGCCGAGATCCACAGCCTCAAGTCGAGCATCCTGGCGTTGCCGCGGGCCAACCTGCACGCCGATCTGTTTCGCGACAACGTGCTGTTCGACGGCAACCACCTGAGCGGGGTGATCGACTTCTACAACGCCTGTTCGGGACCGATGCTCTACGACCTGGCAATCGCCCTCAACGACTGGTGTTCGGAGGCCGACGGCAGCCTCGATCAGCACCGCGCCCAGGCCCTGCTCGGCGCCTACGCCGCGCTGCGCCACTTCACGCCAGCCGAAGCCGAGCTGTGGCCGACCCTGCTGCGCGTCGCCTGTGTGCGCTTCTGGCTGTCCCGGCTGATCGCCGCGCAATCGTTCGCCGGCCAGGAAGTGTTGATCCACGATCCCGGCGAGTTCGAGCGCCGCCTGGCGCAACGCCAGCAGGTCGAACTGGCGCTGCCGTTCGCCCTGTAAGCGGGCTGCGGCACAAATGCCAGGGCGCGCTCCAGTCCCGTAGCAGGCGCGCCGCCGCAGGGCTTCCTTCCGTTAGATCAATCGCGTTAACCCTGGTTGGCCGCCTTGAAGTTGCAGGTCAAATAGCGATTGCTGAAGCCGTAGCGCAGCATCGAGCCCAGGCGGCGCAGCAGGTAGAAGGGGTGCTGGCGGTAGTACTGCAGCACCGCGTTGCCGACTCCTTCGGAGCGGTGTTGCTTGGCTTTGCGTTTGGAAAACAAGCCTTTGAACTGCCACCACTGGATCTGCTCGAACTGCTGGTCCGGGCGCAGGCTGTGGGCGGCGAACAGTTTGAAGAACGAGGCCTGGCTGAAGTCGTGCAAGTGGTGCGGGTTGCCGTCCAGGGTCGGGGTGATCGGCACCGAGGCGATCACCTGGCCCTGCGCGGCCAGGAGTGTCGAGTAGTTGGCGACCAGGCGCTGCGGGTCCGGCAGGTGTTCGATGGTTTCCAGGCTGACGATACTGTCGAACGGTTCGGCGCAGGCGAAGCTTTGCGCGTCGGCGCACACATAGCTGAGATTGGGCAGGCGGTAATGCGCCTGGGCGTAGGCGATGGCCGCGGGGTCGATATCCACTCCCACCACGGTTTTCTCCGGGTGCAGTTCGGCCAGCAAGGCGCTGCCGTAGCCGCAACCGCAGGCCATATCGAGCACCCGTTCGCCGCTCAGGCAGGCGGAGGCGAAACGATAGCGTTGCAGATGGATTTGTAGGGTGTCCTGATCGTCGCTGTTATCTAGGTCGAGCTGCTCGGGGTAAATGCGTTCGATGGTCAGCATGCGGGCCTGTCCCTGGTAATGGCTGGGGCGCTGACGGCGGACTATAAGGCAGTGCCAGCGGTTTAAACAGGCGGGCAATCCAATTGGCGACCCTGCTGTCGCCGGCTAATGAACTCCCTTGCGGTTTTCCCTTATAACGCTTCCAGGCACCCGGCCAGCGACTCGGCCATGCGTTCCAGCAGGGTTTCATAGCCGCTGGCGTCGACCGGCAGGGCGCCGCCCATGGCGTCCAGTTCGGTCAGGGTCACCGGCAGGCCGGCGGTCAGGGTTTTGCTCAGGCGCGGGGCCACCGGCGGTTCGTTGAATACGCAGGCAGGGCCAGCCTGTTGCAGGCGTTCGCGCATCGCGGCGACGTGGCGCGCGCCTGGCTGCACTTCGCTGGCGAGGCTGAAAACTCCCGCGTGCTCGAGGCCATAGGCGGCTTCGAAGTAGTCGTAGGCTTCGTGGAAGACGAAGTAGGGTTTGCCTTTTACGGCCTGCAAACGTTCCTTCAAGCGCGTATCGAGGGCGCTTAGGCGTTCACCGAAGGCCTTGGCGTTGGCCTGATAGCGCGCCGCGTTGGTCGGGTCGGCGGCGGCCAGGTCGGCGGCCATCTTTCCGGCAATGACCCGGGCATTGGCCGGCAGCAGCCATAAATGCGCATCGAGGGTGCCGGGGCGGTGGTCGTGATCGTGGTCATCGGCGGGCTCATGCTCGTCATGCTCCGCTTGTTCTTCATGCCGCTCGCCGAAATGCCGCAGCTGCATGCCCGCGAGGTCCTGCACCGCCACGCTCGGCTTGCTGCGCCCGGTCAGCACGCGCGGTAGAAAGCTCTCCAGGTCGGCGCCGACCCAATACAGCAAATCGACATCGCGTACGTTGCGCACATCCGAGGGGCGCAACGCATAGTGGTGCGGTGATGCGCCAGGTGGCAGCAACACCTCGGGAGTGCCCAGGCCATCCTGCACGGCGGCGGCGATCAGTTGCAGCGGCTTGATGCTGGTCAGCACGCGCACTTCGGCCAGGGCGGTGTTGCTGGCGGCGAGGGCGAGAAGGAGGGAGAAGGCGACAAAAATACGCGGCACGGATGCACCCGAAATGGACGGAATGGGTTATATAATAACGTCTCTTCTCACTTTCGTCGTTGCCCATGACTCAGCCCCCTCTGGCTTCCCGCCCCCACGATCACTCCCATTGCGTGCATAACGCGCTCGCTGAGGCCGAAAGCATCTGCGCGCGCCAAGGCTTGCGCCTGACAGAGTTGCGCAAACGTGTGCTGGAGCTGGTCTGGCAAAGCCATAAACCTCTCGGCGCCTACGATATTCTCGGCGTGCTGAGCGAGCTCGACGGTCGCCGCGCCGCGCCGCCGACGGTGTACCGCGCCCTGGATTTCCTCCTCGAAAATGGCCTGGTGCACCGCATCGCCTCGCTCAACGCCTTCGTCGGCTGCAACCGCCCGGAGCATGCCCATCAGGGGCAATTCCTGATCTGCCGCGTATGCCATGCGGCGATCGAGCTGGAGCAGTCGGCGATCAGCGAGGCGATAGTCGCCAGCGCCGCTGGCGTCGGTTTCTCGGTCGAAAGTCAGACCGTGGAAGTAGTCGGCTTGTGCGCCGGTTGCCGGGAGGCCGAATGAGCGACGAACTGATCCGTCTGGCCGGGGTGAGCGTCACCTTTGCCGGGCAAGCGGTGTTGCAGGACGTGCAACTGAGCGTGCGGCCGGGGGAAATCGTCACCCTGATCGGCCCCAACGGCGCCGGCAAGACCACCCTGGTGCGCGCCGTGCTCGGTCTGCTCAAGGCCAATAGCGGCAGCGTCTGGCGCAAGCCCAAACTGCGCATCGGCTATATGCCGCAGAAGTTGCATGTGGACGCCACCCTGCCGCTCAGCGTGCTGCGTTTTTTGCGTCTGGTGCCGGGCGTCGCGCGCGCTCAGGCCCAGGCGGCGCTGGCCGAGGTAGGGGCCGAACAGGTGATCGACAGCCCCTTGCAAAGCATTTCCGGCGGCGAGTTGCAACGCGTGCTGTTGGCCCGCGCCCTGCTGCGCAAGCCAGAATTGTTGGTGCTCGATGAGCCGGTGCAGGGTGTCGACGTTGCCGGCCAGGCCGAGTTGTACCGCTTGATCACCCAGCTGCGCGACCGCCATGGTTGCGGCGTGCTGATGGTCTCCCACGACCTGCACCTGGTGATGAGCACCACCGACCAGGTGGTTTGCCTCAATCGTCACGTCTGCTGTTCCGGCCACCCGGAGCAGGTCAGCGGCGATCCGGCGTTCGTCGAACTGTTCGGCCGCGATGCCAAGAGCCTGGCGGTTTACCACCATCACCACGACCATGCCCATGATCTGCACGGCGCGGTGGTCGAGGAAAATTCGAGCGGCTTCAGCATAAAGGGCCCGGTTCGCCCGCATATCCATGGAGATGGCTGCAAGCATGGCTGATTTTCTCCTCAACGCCCTGATCGCCGGCCTGGCGCTGGCGCTGGTCGCCGGCCCGCTCGGTTCCTTCGTGGTCTGGCGGCGCATGGCCTATTTCGGCGACACACTGTCCCACGCGGCGCTGCTCGGCGTGGCCCTCGGCCTGATGCTGGATGTCAGCCCGACCCTGGCGGTGACGGTCGGCTGCGTGTTGCTCGCGGCGTTGCTGGTCACGCTGCAGAGCCGCCAGCCGCTGGCCTCGGATACCCTGCTGGGGATTCTTGCCCACAGCACGCTATCGCTGGGCCTGGTGGTGCTGAGCTTTATGAAGGATGTGCGCATCGACCTGATGGGCTACCTGTTCGGCGACCTGCTCGCGGTCGGTCCCGGCGACCTGGCCTGGATAGTTGGCGGCAGCGCGCTGGTGCTGGTGCTGCTGGCGCTGCTCTGGCGGCCGTTACTGGCGATTACCGTGCATGAGGAACTGGCCCGGGTCGAAGGCCTGCCGGTGGCGGCGATTCGCCTGAGCCTGATGCTACTGATCGCCGTGGTGATCGCCGTGGCGATGAAGATCGTCGGCGTATTGCTGATTACCTCGCTGCTGATCATTCCCGCCGCGGCGGCCCAACGGCATGCGCGTACGCCGGAGCAGATGGCCTTTGGCGCCAGTCTGCTGGGGATAGTCGCGGTGTGCGGCGGCCTCAGCCTGTCCTGGTTCGAAGACAGCCCCGCCGGGCCTTCTATAGTTGTCGCTGCGGCCAGTCTGTTTCTACTCAGCTTCGCCTGGCCACGACGCACCGCCTAGACGCAGGTGCCCTGTAGATTCTATGTTCCTGCGCAGGTTTTTTGTCCGACCATGGTTGGATCAAACGGTGTATTCGACCGCCATACGGCAAAAGCAGCGCGAAGCACGTAGCCTGGGTTGAGCGCAGCGATACCCAGGGCGCCGATACCCGGGTATCGCTTCGCTCAACCCGGGCTACCAGAGTTGGCCCACAGGGCAGGGCGCTGACCGATGCTACCGGTCAGGCCGGGGTTGGGTGAGGTTGGCCCGGCGGTGTAGACTTGGCTGTTTTTTGCGCAACACGAGACTCGCAGTTATGAAGTCGTTTGCCTCAAGTTGTCTTGCCGTTATCGCCGCGACGCTGCTGTTGGCCGCCTGCCAGCAGCTGCCATCGACCGCCACCGAACAGGCTAACGGCGTCGTGCAATTCGAAGGTTACCTGGCCGCTGGCCAATTGAATGCCGCCGAGGCGCAGCTTGCGCAATTGCAGCAGGGCGCGGCGGGCGACAGTCGCTTGCCGAAATACCAGCGGCGCTTGGCCGAGGCCTATTTGCAGCAAGGGCAGCGCGCCCTGCAAGGCGGCGATCTGGATGCCGCGACCCAGGCCCTGAGTCGCGCCCGCAGCCTGATGCCCGCCGCCCCAGCGTTGACCAGCGGGCTGGTCTCGACGCTGGCGCAAGCCGGTATCGCGCAGAATCGGAAAACCCCGGCCAGGCGCATCGACCCCAGCGCCGCGAGCAGTGTCATCGTCCTGCCGCCGTTGCAGGAAGCCGAGCGCTTAGACGAGGAGCTCGCGGCGATCGCCGCCGATGTGGTGAATTTCCGCTGCGCGGTGCGCATCGATACCGACCAGGCGGAGGATGGCAATCGCCTCAGTACCCTGCTCGAAGCGCAAATCCGGCGTCTCGACCCGACGTTCGAGGCTAGCATCGGCCAGGCCGTCGAGCCCGGACGGGCGCCGCAGATGGTGCTCACGCCCGGCGGTTGAGACAGCACGACATCGTCGTCTTTAATGCTTTATAGCTATAAACATAGGCCAATAAAGATTTTTGCGGCCTAAAGCGTAGCGGATAGACTACGCGCCCTCTGCGCCTATCCGGCGACGGCAACCCGACGAACCCAAAAGGTTTAATGCGTGATCCATTTTCACCAGGTCCACAAGGCGTATCGTGTCGCCGGCCAGGACATCCCCGCGTTGCGCCCGACCGATTTGCGTATCGGCCGCGGCGAAGTGTTCGGCATCATCGGCCATTCCGGCGCCGGCAAAAGCACCCTGCTGCGCTTGATCAACCGTCTGGAGCAACCGTCCGGCGGGCGTATCCTGATCGATGAGGAAGAAGTCACCGCCCTCGACGCCAACGGCCTGCGCCGTTTCCGTCAGCAGGTCGGGATGATCTTCCAGCACTTCAACCTGCTGTCCTCGAAGACCGTCGCCGACAACGTCGCGTTGCCGCTGAAGCTGGCCGGCGAGCTGTCCCGTGGCGCCATCGCCCAGCGCGTCGCCGAGTTGCTGGCGCGGGTCGGCTTGAGCGATCACGCCAACAAATACCCAGCGCAGCTCTCCGGCGGGCAGAAGCAGCGGGTCGGCATCGCCCGCGCCCTGGCCACCGCGCCGAAGATCCTGCTGTGCGACGAGGCCACCAGCGCCCTCGACCCGCAAACCACCGCCTCGGTGTTGCAACTGCTGGCCGAGATCAACCGCGAGCTGAACCTGACCATCGTACTGATCACCCATGAAATGGACGTGATCCGCCGGGTCTGCGACCGCGTCGCGGTGATGGACGCCGGGGTGATAGTCGAGCAGGGGCCGGTCGCCGAGGTCTTTCTGCACCCGCAGCACGCCACCACCAAGCGCTTCGTGCAGGAGTCCGAGCAGGTCGACGAGCACGAGCAGCGCGACGATTTCGCCCACGTTCAGGGCCGCATTCTGCGCCTGACCTTTCAGGGCGAGGCGACCTACGCGCCGCTGCTCGGCACCGTGGCCCGTGAGACCGGGGTGGATTACAGCATCCTCGCCGGGCGTATCGACCGGATCAAGGACACCCCCTACGGGCAACTGACCCTGGCCCTGACCGGCGGCGATCTGGAGGCCGCGATTGCGCGCTTTCAAGCCGCCGACGTGCACCTGGAGGTGTTGCGATGATGGACATGCTGCCCAATGTCGACTGGCCGGAAATCTGGCAAGCCAGCCTGGACACCCTGAGCATGCTCGGCGGCTCATTGCTGTTCACCGTGCTGCTCGGCTTGCCACTCGGCGTGCTGCTGTTTCTCACCAGCCCGCGTCAGCTGTTCGAGCAGAAGGCGTTCTACGGCGTGCTGTCGCTGCTGGTTAACATCCTGCGCTCGGTGCCCTTCGTGATTCTGCTGATCGTGATGATCCCCTTCACGGTGATCGTCACCGGCACCTCGCTCGGGGTGGCCGGCGCCATTCCGCCGTTGGTGGTCGGTGCCACGCCATTCTTTGCGCGGCTGGTGGAAACCGCTCTGCGCGAAGTGGACCGCGGCATTATCGAGGCGACCCAGGCGATGGGCGCGACCACCCGACAGATCGTGACCAACGCGCTGCTGCCCGAAGCCCTGCCGGGCATCATCGCCGCCGTCACCGTGACCGCGATCACCCTGGTGTCCTACACCGCCATGTCCGGCCTGATTGGCGGCGGCGGTTTGGGCGACCTAGCGGTGCGCTACGGTTATCAGCGTTATCAGCCGGATGTCATGGCGGTCACGGTGATTCTGCTGCTGATCCTCGTGCAGATCCTGCAAAGCGTTGGCGACAAGCTGGTGGTGCATTTCTCGCGCAAATAATGGCGTGCCCGTAAAGCTGGCGATTGGCGCTAACCCCGTAGCCGGGATGCAATCCGGGACATTGGTAGCGGCCATGGAAGCGCTTCCCCGGATTGCATCCGGGCTACAGCTCGCGGCATTGCTCGGAGCTGGTCCATACGACGCAGATTTCTAACAGAAGAACAAAGCGTTAATTTTTTGCATAGCGGCTATCCGCCGAAATCGTACATATCCCACAAGGAATCGAAGATGAAAAAACTGCTAATCGCCCTCACCGCCGTCACGGCCTTCGCCGCCCAGGCACAGGAGCTGAACGTTGCCGCCACCGCCGTACCCCACGCGGAAATTCTCGAGTTCATCAAACCGACCCTCGCCGAACAGGGCGTGGAGCTGAACGTCAAAGTCTTCACCGACTACGTGCAGCCCAACGTGCAGGTCGCCGAGAAACGCCTGGACGCCAACTTCTTCCAGCACCAGCCGTATTTGGATGAGTTCAACAAGAGCCGTGGCACCGAGCTGGTCAGCGTCGCTGGTGTGCACGTCGAGCCCTTCGGCGCCTATTCCAGCAAGCACAAGAGCCTGGCCGAGCTGCCGCTGGGCGCCAACGTGGTGATCCCCAACGACGCCACCAACGGCGGCCGCGCGCTGCTGTTGCTGCAGAAAGCCGGGCTGATCGTGCTCAAGGATTCCGCCGGTATCCTCGCCACGCCGCGGGATATCGTCGAAAACCCGAAGAACATCAAGGTGCGTGAGTTGGAAGCGGCGACCCTGCCGCGGGTGCTGACCCAGGTCGACCTGGCGCTGATCAACACCAACTACGCGCTGGAAGCCCAGCTCAAGCCGACCGAGGATGCGCTGATTCTCGAAGGCAGCGACTCGCCGTACGTCAACATCCTGGTCGCGCGCCCGGACAACAAGGACAGCGAGGCGATGCAGAAGCTGGCCAAGGCGCTGAACAGCGAAGCGGTCAAAGCCTTTATCGCCGAGAAGTACCAGGGCGCGGTCGTTCCGGCGTTCTAATCCGATCAGCAGGTCGTTGAAAAACGTAGGCGAGGCAGGCAAGACAAGGCAAAAACAGGCGAGGAAGCGGAGTTTACGTGCTGTAAATGAGCATTTCGAGCCTGTTTTTAACGCAGTACTGCCAACGCAGGTAGTTTTTCAGCGGCCTGTCAATCTGCGCGCTCGCCGCACAGATCCAGCGCGAACCAGTGCTCCACCTCGGCCTGGCTCAGCCCTGCGCCGAGCAGGGCGAACAGCTTGCCCAGCGCCGCTTCGCGGGTCATGCCGCCGGCCGAAACCAGGCCGGCGCTGGCCAATTGGCTGCCCGCAGCGTAGACGCCGAATTCGACATGGCCATGGGCACATTGGCTGATCGCCGCAAGCACCACGCCTTGTTCATGGGCGCTCTTAAGCGCGGCGAGCAGGGCGTCGTCGTCCGACGGCCCGGTGCCGCTGCCGTAACATTCCAACAGCAGGCCGCGCACGCCGGTGGCCAGCAGGGCGCTGACATGGGCGGCCTGGATGCCGGGAAAAAACGGTAGTACAGCCAGGTTGACCGGCTGCCGCGGTTGCCGGTAATCGATCGCGGCGGCAATGCTCGTCGCCCGCTCGCCCTGACGCTGGCGTGGCAATACAACGAAGGCGTCGAAAGCGTCGCTGCGCAGTTTGCTAACCCGCGCGCCATGCATCAGCTGGCCATTGAAGAACAGGTGCACACCGGGCGCGGCGCCCTGTTGCAATGCTCGCATGGCACCGAACAGGTTGCCCCAGGCGTCGCTGTCCGGGGTGCCCGCCGGCAGCATCGAGCCGGTCAATACCACCGGCACCGGTAGGCCCAGTAGCAGAAAACTCAGGGCCGCGGCGCTGTACGCCAGGGTGTCGGTGCCGTGCAGCAACAGCACGGCATCGCAGCCCTCTTCGTCGATGCCGCTACGAATCGCTGCGACCATCGCCAGCCAGTTGGCCTGGCTCATATTGGCGCTGTCGATCGCCGGCAACAGTTCACGAAAGCGCCACTCGGGCAGCGGCCCGCTTTCCAGTGCCTGTTGCGCGCGCATCCGCGCCTCGAAGCCGGAGGCCGGGGCGAGGCCCTGGGCGCTCATTTGCATACCGATGGTGCCGCCGGTGTAGAGCACCAGCAGGCGTTGGGCAGGGGGGTGCATAGACTGTTTCCAAACTGAGTGGCCGCGTTTTCGCGAGCCATTGAACATGATGGGGCGGCTGTACGGTTAGCCAATCGCCGGGCGGGCCGGCGCTATTGCTGCGTACCGCCAGATGGCGGGCCTGGGGCCGTCAATCTCTTCAAGGCGATGAAGGTGATGCAGGCCGCGCGTTGTCCGCGCGGCTTGCGCCGGATGCTGGATCAGCACAATTCCGGGTTTTTCTTGCAGGTGCCATAACCCTCGGCGCGCATTTCGTCGAGCGCCGCCTGCAGGCGTTCGACCACTTCGTCGGGGATGTCCTTGTTCAGCGCCAGGTAGAGTTCCGAGGTGTGGAAGCTCAATACGGTCTTCATGCCCGTGGCGTTCTGCTCCTTGGCGTAGAAGCGCCATACCGGGTCGGAAGTGGCCCAGTAATCGATTTTCCCTTGCTGCAGTTTGTGAATATTTTCCTGGTCGCGCAGGGAGTTCTGCGGGGTGAAGCCGAGGCGCTCGATGAGCTGGCTGACGGCTGAACTCTGGTAGGCGCCGATGCGATAGCCCTTGGCCTGATCGAGGTCCTTCAGTTCAGCGCTGCTGTCGAGGCCGACCAGTACGCTTTCGTATTTGGAGATCGGCCCGACCCACTTGAACAGCGGTCTGCGCGCATCGCTCAGGGAGGTGGAAAAGAGGCCGTGGTTGGGCGTCTTCATCGTGTAGTTGTAGATGCGATCCCAGGGGAAGCGCAGGGTCATGGTGTAGTCGATTCCGGCGCGCTTGAACATTTCCCGCACGATATCGGCGCTGAGTCCCTTGATGTTCTTTTCGCGGGCGAAATTCTTATTGTTATCGGCCATGTTGAATGGCGGAAAGTTTTCCGTAAGCAGCACGACTTTGTAGTCGCGCGGCAATTCGGCGTGGGCGAATGTGGCGAACAGCAGGCAAACCAACAGCGAGCGAGAAAGACTACGGCGCATGGTCGAGCACTCCTGAAATGCGAAGAGTCCCCTGCCGACCCCATCGACATGGGACGCATGACGCAAAAACGCCGCCCGGCAACAACCGGGCGGCTACAAGTCAGCGATGTTGCAGGGCGTTATCTGGTTGCTTGGCTCCCGGGTTTGGCCATGATGCGAGTGGCGTCAGTGGTGCAACGGGTGCCTCTGGCCAGGCCTCCGGATCGAGATCCAGATCGGCGAAGACTTTAGCATCGAACACTGGCGATTCGACACCAGATTTGATCTGGTTGTCGTAGTCGCGCATCAGGCGCAGGCCGACCTTGAACAACAAGGCCAGGGCAACCAGGTTGACTATCGCGAGCAGCCCCATGGTCACGTCGGCGAAGGCGAATACCGTGCCCAGATCCTGCCTCGACCCCCAGAACACCAGAGCGATCACCAGCACCCGATACACCTGCACCGGTGCACGCTTCTGGCTGAAAAAGCCCAGTGCGTTTTCACCTAGGTAGTAGTTATAGATCAGGGTGGTGAATACGAACAGCAGCAGCGCGACGCTGACGAACACCCGGCCCCATTCGCCGACTACGCTGGCCATGGCGGTTTGGGTCAGGATCACGCCGGACACTTCCATGCCCGGCTGGTAGACGCCGGACAGCAGAATGATCAGCGCGGTGCAGCTGCACAGGATGATGGTGTCGATAAACACGCTGAGCGATTGCACGATGCCCTGGGCGACCGGGTGTTTGACCTCGGCCACGGCAGCGACGTTGGGCGCACTGCCCAGGCCCGCTTCGTTGGAGAACAGGCCGCGCTTGACGCCCATGATGATCGCCGCGCCGATGCCGCCGGCAAAGGCCGGCTCCAGGCCGAAGGCGCTCTTGAAGATCAGAGCCAGGGTCTGCGGGATCAGCTCGACGTTGCTGCCGATAACGAACAGCGCCATGGCGATGTAGGAGAAGGCCATCACCGGCACCAGCACGTCGGCGAAGCTGGCGATGCGCTTGATGCCGCCGAAAATGATCATGCCGATCACCGCGACCAGGGCGATACCGCTGACATAAGTCGGCAGGCCGAAGGTGTCGTGCAGCGAGCTGGCGACGGTGTAGGACTGCACGGCGTTGAAGCCGAAGCCGAAGGTCACCAGCAGCAGGATCGACACGACGATACCCAGCCAGCGCTGGCCGAGACCGTGCTCGATATAGAAGGCCGGGCCGCCGCGGTAAGTACCGTCCGCTTCACGGCGCTTGTAGAGCTGGGCCAGGGAACATTCGAAATAGCTGGTGGCCATGCCGACGAGGGCGACGACCCACATCCAGAAGATCGCACCGGGGCCGCCAAGCATGATCGCCACCGAGACACCGGCGATGTTACCGGCGCCGACGCGGCCGGCGACGCTGAGCATCAGCGCCTGGAACGAACTGAGTTGGCCTGGCTGGCGTTTGAACGCCTCGCCGAGAATACGGAACATGCTGCCGAAATAGCGAAACTGGACGAAGCGCGAGACGACGGTGAAATACAGACCGAGGCCGATCAGCATGACGATGAGGACCTTGCTCCAAAGCAGGTCGTTGAGTAAATCCAGCATGGTGTTCTCCCTCTCTTGTGATTGTGTCAGGGATAGAAAGACGATGAAGCCGCAGCACCGCCCGGGTAGGGCGGCGCTGACGGGCATCACGGGTGGCCAGTGGCCTTGCAGCCCGGCGGACTTAGCTGTCCTGGGGGCGGTCAAGTTCGACAGGCTACTTGGCCACTACCGCATCAGGGATTGCCTGACGGCTGGTGGAGAGAGACGACTGAGGTCGATCAATTTCATGGTGTCACCCTGTGTGGTTTTTTGTTGGTATGCCCTGGATGCTGATATGCATCTCGTTGGCTGCTGGCTTCCTGCCGGCTCTTACTCAGGCATCGGATCGATGCATAAGTCCCGTACATCCTTGTGCGGGTGTTGCTCTTGTGGCGCGTGGCGGACTCAGGCTTTGAGCGGTACCAGGCGCGGCGCGATCATGTTTTCCGGGCTGAGGATGTCGGCCAGGGTGGCGTCGTCCAGGAGCTTTTCCTCACGCACCAGCTCCAGCACGCCGCGCCCGCTGAGCAGCGCCAGCTTGGCGATGCGGGTGGCGTTCTCATAGCCGATATAGGGGTTGAGCGCGGTGATCAGGCCGATGGAGTTTTCCATCAGTGCGCGGCAATGCGCTTCGTTGGCGCTGATCTCGACGATGCAATGCTCGCGCAGCATGTCCATGGCGCGCTGCAACAGGCGGATCGAGTCGAAGATCTTGTAGGCGATCAGCGGCTCCATGACGTTGAGCTGCAATTGCCCGCCTTCGGCGGCGATGGTCAGCGCCAGGTCGTTGCCGATGATCGCGAACGCCACCTGATTGACCGCTTCGGGGATTACCGGGTTGACCTTGCCGGGCATGATCGAGCTGCCCGGCTGGCGCGCCGGCAGGTTGATTTCGTTGATCCCGGTGCGCGGGCCGCTGGAGAGCAGGCGCAGGTCGTTGCAGATCTTCGACAGCTTCACCGCGGTGCGCTTGAGCATGCCGGAGAACAGCACGAAGGCGCCCATGTCCGAGGTGGCTTCGATCAGGTCGGCGGCCGGTACCAGCGGCTGGCCACTGATCACTGCCAAACGGTCGACCGCCAGTTGCTGATAGCGCGGGTCGGCGTTGATCCCGGTGCCGATCGCGGTACCGCCCAGGTTCACTTCGGTGAGCAGCTCCGGCGCCAGGCTTTTCAGGCGCGCCAGGTCTTCGCCGAGGGTGGTGGCGAAGGCGCGGAATTCCTGGCCGAGGGTCATGGGCACGGCATCCTGCAATTGCGTGCGGCCCATCTTCAGCACATGGGCGAACTCTTGGCCTTTCGCCGCGAAGGCGCCGATCAGGCTGTCGAGGCTGGCCAGCAGGGCGTCGTGGCCGAGCAGCAGGCCGAGACGGATGGCGGTCGGGTAGGCGTCGTTGGTCGACTGCGCCATGTTCACGTCGTTGTTCGGGTGCAGGTATTTGTATTCGCCCTTGGCATGGCCCATGGCTTCGAGGGCGATGTTGGCGATGACTTCGTTGGCGTTCATGTTGGTCGAAGTGCCGGCGCCGCCCTGGATCATGTCGACCACGAACTGCTCGTGGAAGTCGCCACGCACGATGCGTGCGCAGGCTTCGCTGATCGCCGCGTGCTTGGCATCGCTGAGGTGGCCCAGCTCGCGGTTGGCATCGGCTGCCGCCTGCTTGACCATGGCCAGCGCCACCACCAGTTTCGGGTAATGCGCCAGCGGCACCCCGGACAGTCGGAAGTTGTTCACCGCGCGTAGCGTCTGGATGCCGTAGTAGGCATCGGCAGGGACTTCGAGGGAGCCAAGAAGGTCTTTTTCTACGCGGAAAGATGCGGCTTGTGACATGACGGTGGCAACTCTGAAAGAAGACGGCTGGTGCCGCGATGTCCTGAAGGGTAAGGGTTTCAGAGCGATGTCGGCCAATGCTGTTAAACGCTAGCCTATGCACGATCGGCATAATGTCGATGTGACCCCCAGCGTTCGAGAAGCGTAATCCACTCGCCACGAAGGTGATGAAACGAGACGGTTGAAGGGCGGCGCGAGGGGCCTTGAGGCACCGCGACCTGTTCAGCTCGGGCCGCGTAGGCCGCGCCGCTCAGGTCGTCTCATGCAAGTCATGCGGTCGGTGATGGCGAAGTCGGCCGGCGTCTTGTGCACGACACCAGCGATGAGCGGGCTCAGCCGCCGGTCGGAACCTTGCGGTTACGAATCAGGTAGCAGAACTCGGGGGTCTTGCTGCAGCCGCTGTAGCCTTCGCCAATGATCTCGTTGAGCGCGTTCTGCAGCCGCACCACGACTTCGTCGGGGGTGTCCTTGTGCAGCGCCAGGAACAGCTCCGAGGTGTGAAAGGTCAGTGCGGTTTCCAGGCCGCCGACGCCCAGCTGCTTGGCGTAATAGCGCCAGGACGGTTCGGCGGTGGCCCAGAGGTCGATATCGCCCTTGAGCAGCCGCTGCACGTTGTCCTGCTCGCTCAGGCTGTCCTCGGCGCTCAGCCCCTGGCTTTCCAGGTAGGCATTGACCGCGCCGTTGCGGTACACGCCGATTTTATAGGCCGCCGCCTGTTCCAGGCTCTTCAGCTTGAGATCGCGCCCCGCAGCGCTGAGTAGCACGCTGTCGTAATGGGCGAGTGGCCCGACCCATTTGAACAGGCCGTCATTGGCTGGGGTGCGGACGATCGAGAACAGGCCATGGTCCGGCGAGTTTAGGGTGTCGCCATAGATGCGGCTCCAGGGCGAGCGCAGGGTCATGCTGTAGGGGATGCCGGCACGCTGGAACATATCGCGCACGGTATCGGCGCCGATGCCCAGGATCTTCTCGCCGCGGGCGAACTTTTTGTTGTCCGCGGTCATGCTGAACGGTGGGAAATTTTCGGTTTGCAGGATCAGGCGGTAGTTATCCGGCAATGCCGCGTGGGCGGTGGCGACTGTGCCCAGCAACAGGCCGACGAGGAGGAGTGCATTGCGCAACGTCTGCATATTTCAGCTCCGAGGTGTTTTTATTATTGTCAGGCGCCAATTGTAGCGTTTTGTAATCGCGGTTGCCGACAGGCTTCTGTTTTACCCTGGCCTGGCGCGTGCGCATGGCATAAGGCAGGATGGGGCCTGAAGACCGGCGCGGCCTTGGTGCAATGCCAATGGCCCCTGGGAAACCTGAGAGTAGTCGATGAACCTGGAAACCAAATGGCTGGAGGACTTCGTCGCCCTGGCCGCCACCCGCAGCTTTTCCCAAGCGGCGCAGAAGCGTTTCGTCACCCAGCCGGCGTTCAGTCGGCGTATTCGTAGCCTGGAAAACATGCTCGGCCTGACCCTGGTCAACCGCGCGTGCACGCCGGTGGAGCTGACCGAGTCCGGCCAGTTGTTTCTGGTTACCGCGCGCAGCATGGTCGATCAGTTGGGCGAAGTGGTGCGTCACCTGCACAACGTCGAAGGCCAGCAGGGCGAGGTACTGCAAATCGCCGCGGCGCATTCGTTGACCCTGGGCTTCTTCCCCGAATGGATTGCGCGCTTGCGCCGCGAGGGCCTGCCGCTGAGCACGCGGCTGGTGGCAACCAACGTCGGCGAGGCGGTACATTCCCTGCGCGAAGGCGCCTGCGACCTGATCCTGGCCTATTACGATCCCGATGCTTCGATGCAGATGGACCCGGAAATTTTCCCCTCGCTGCACCTCGGGCGTACTGAAATGCTGCCGGTGTGTGCGGTCGACGAGCATGGCCAGCCGCTGTTCGATCTTGAAGGCAACGCCAGCGTGCCGCTGCTCGCTTACAGCGCCGGCGCTTTTCTCGGGCGCTCGGTCAATCTGCTGCTGCGCCAGCGCGCCTTGCGCTCGACCACGGTGTACGAAACCGCCATGGCCGACAGCCTGAAAAGCATGGCCCTGCAAGGCATGGGTGTGGCCTGGGTGCCGCGCCTGTCGGTGACCGGCGAACTGGCTCGCGGCGAGTTGGCGATCTGCGCCGGCGAACAATGGCAGGTGCCGCTGGAAATCCGCCTGTACCGCTGCGCCCTGGTACGCAAGGCGGCGGTGCGCCTGCTCTGGCGCAAGCTGGAAAGCGGCGAGATCGGTTAATTGGGATGAAGTTTTCCCGGATTGCGCCAAGGCTTATCCAGGCTACGGTCCGCTCTTTGTAGCCTGGATAAGCGCCAGCGCAATCCGGGAGCACGTAGCCTGGGTTGAGCGCAGCGATACCCAGGGCGCCGATACCCGGGTATCGCTTCGCTCAACCCGGGCTACCATTGGGTGACTTTGATCGTTCCCACATCGAGGCGTCGAACCGTCCACACGGGAACGATCAGCTGCTCCCGTAGCCTGGATAAGCGTCAGCCTTGTAGGGTGGATGACGCTTTTTTCATCCACCATCGCAGTTTGATGATGCCTGGCCGGCGTTAACGCCTTGCTGCGGGCTCCCTGCCAAACCTACCGCGGCACCACCTGACCGACGCCGCGACCGCGCGGGTCGGAGGCGGTGTGCAGGGCGTCGCCCTGGACCTGAATCGCCTGGATATCGCCCATCTTCCAGCCCTGATTCTCCAGCACATAGCCCATGGCCTGCAGCTCCTCGGCGACCTTGCCGGTCAGCGGCGCGTAGCTGTCGTAATAGATGGTGTCCTTGGGCAGCAGCTGATGATGCACGCGCTGCGCCGCCACGGCTTTCTCCAGCGGCAGGCCGTAGTCGTAGAGATTGTTCAGCACCTGAAAGATCGAGGTGAAGATCCGTGAGCCGCCCGGCGTACCGAGCACCAGGCTGACCTCGCCGTCACGGGTGACGATGCTCGGGCTCATCGACGAAAGCATGCGCTTGCGCGGCGCGATCGCGTTGGCGTCGCTGCCGACCACGCCAAAGGCATTGGCCACCCCGGCCTTGGCGCTGAAGTCGTCCATCTCGTCGTTGAGCAGAAAGCCCGCGCCCTCGACCACCACGCCGCTGCCGAAACCGAAGTTGAGGGTGTAGGTGTTGCTCACCGCATTGCCGTGTTTATCGACGATGGAGAAGTGCGTGGTCTCGTGCGGTTCCAGCCCGGGGTGCACATCGGGCGTGGCGGAGATCGCCTTGGGGTTGATCTCGGCGGCGCGTTTTTTCAGGTAGGCCGGGTCGGTCAGCTGCTTGACCGGCACCTCGGAGAAGTCCGGGTCGCCGAGGTAGTCGGCGCGGTCGGCGAACACGCGCTTCTCGATTTCCGCGAGCAGGTGGATATAGCGCGCGGAGTTCAGCTCGACCCCGGCGAAGTCGGCGGCGCGGGCCTCCTTGATGCCGATCAGCTGGGCCAGGGCGATACCGCCGGAGCTGGGCAGCGGCGCGGTATAGAGCGTATTGCCCTGCCAGTCGACGCGCATCGGCTCCCGCCATTTGGCGCTGTAGCCCTTGAGGTCTTCGCGAGTGATCAGGCCGCCGTCACGTTGCATCTGCGCCACCAGCAGCTCGGCCGTCTTGCCGTTGTAGAAGTCCTGCGGGCCCTGGTCGGCAATGCGCTCCAGGGTCTTCGCCAATTCCGGCTGGCGATGCAATTCGCCGGGTTTCATCGTGCCGAAATAGTCGGCGAAGTTGGTCTTGCCGCCGAACCGCGCCAGGGTGTTGCTGTGGTATTGGTACTGGTTGTCGGCCACCGTGAAACCGTTGCGCGCATAGGCCACCGCTGGCGTCAGCAACTCACTCCAGGGCAGGCTGCCGAAGCGCTTATGCGCCTCCCACAGGCCCATCACCGTGCCCGGCACGCCTGCGGCCTTGGCACCGATTAGGCTGACATTGGCGATCACCTCGCCTTTCTCGTCGAGGTACATGTTCTTGCTCGCGGCCTGCGGCGCGACTTCACGGTAGTCGATGAAATACGGCTTGCCGTCCATATACAGGGTCATAAAGCCGCCGCCGCCGATATTGCCGGCCTCGGGGAAGGTCACCGCCAGGGTGAAGGCCGTGGCGACCGCGGCATCCACCGCATTGCCACCGGCTTTAAGAATATCGGCGGCGACTTTCGCACCGTATTGATCGGGCGCGGCCACCGCGCCACCTTGCAGATCGGCGGCAGTTGCGTGGAGGCTGGCGCTGGCGACAAAGGCCAGCAGCGCGAGGGTTTTTAGCGAGCGCATGGAGGGTTCCTTTTCCACTAGGCGAGGGTTAGACAGCCTAGACCGAAACCGCGCCGCGATCACACGGCTTGTGCAACGGCGTATGTCTTGCAATAAATGATCATGCTGAGGGCTGCTCGTAGGGTGCGCCGTGCGCACCAGGCCCCGGTTGTCGGTGGTGCGCACGGCGCACCCTACAGGCCAACTTAGCCCTTGAGCACTGACTATTGCGAGGCAGCGCGCCAGCAGAGCTCTTTATATTGCATTTACACATGCTTGATGGTTGAAAAAGAGTACTAAGTTGCGCGCTGTGGTTACCTTTCCGTAGTAGGGATTACTTTGAAAATTTTCTATGCTGCGGCCGGTTCGTTGGGCGACTTCCTCAACTAGGTCTAAATCAAAATCGTCTTCATCGAGTTTCAATGTATCGAAAAGATTGTCAGAGGCTTTGATAGGCACGTTCTGCTTTGTCGCCAGCGCCGCTTGTAGCTGCTCATACACCGCACGAATTACCCAAGTGTCGACAGACCGCGAATCAAACCCCCTTGCAAAATCACAGATCGATAAATCTTTGCGCTCCTCACACAACTCCGCAAAATACTTCTCGATTTTCGGCTCTTCGAAGTGGTTCCATGCAAGTGCCAGTAAGGCTATGCCCGCAATAATGGCAAGGTAGATTGGTTGGTAAATTACAATGGTCGCAGTCAGTAATAACAGCCCAATCAAGGCTGGCTTGTTTACCGGCTTTGGTTTGTACTTGGGCATAAATCTTGAGGCTTGTTTCATGCTTTACCTTGTAATTCAACGATCAGGCTAACGATATTAGGGTGGAGTGACTAAGTTTTATTTACACCGCCCCCGCTTGGCTACTGCTACAGTTGATTTATTCTCGACGAGCCAATAAGAGCCCAACTCCAGCACTGCCAAGTAGCCCAGAGCAGACTCTGTTGAATAAACGCCTCATTGGGGGGCGAGAGAACCAATGACGCAAAAACTTACCAAGGTATGCATATCCTGCAATTGCCACCAGTTCGAGTATCAAAAACAGCACGCCTAAAATTAGAAACTGAAAACCAGCATGGCCTGAAGGTTCAACAAACTGCGGAAGGAAAGCCGTGAAAATCAATACAGCCTTTGGATTTCCTGCCGCCAGCAAAAATTCCTGCCTTGCCAGCTGAAACAGACTCATATCCCCCTTTGCTTCGTTATCACTGTCAGAAGGATCTGCAATCCATAATTGGAAAGCCAACCAGAGTAGATATAGACCACCGGTCACCTTGATAATAAAAAATAGCTCTTCAGAAGTGGCGAGGACTATTGAAAGTCCCGTCGCCGTCAGAGTAATCATACCGGCAAACGCGACAAGACGACCGATCCCTGCGTAACAAGCAATTTGGAAACCGTAACGTTTTGCATTAGCCATTGAAAGAAGGTTATTTGGCCCAGGGGCCATATTTAGCGCAAAGCAGGCGGGTAAAAATAGCAATATTGTCATTAATGTCACGACTGCCTCCTCCATGTAGAGCTAACGCTTCACTCGCCGGAAATGATGAATGCCCGCGAGAAAATATTGGGAACGGTCGGCGCACTTACTAAATCAATCACTCTGACCCCATTGATTCAGTGAGTGAAGCGAACGATTTGAACCACTAGTTAGCGCCAAGCGATTTATTATGCTTATATGCCGAGATCATTACAGTCTTTGACTGCTTTGAGTAAACTGCAGTTTGTACAGTGCTACCAAGTACTCTGTATCCTTCGTCTGATTTTGACGCAATAGCAGCTCTTAAACTTAAGTCTGTATCTTCACCATCATAAAGCCAGTGAGGCGAGCTGTCTGTCACTTCTACGGATTCGGTGTATCCCGTCCACTGGTAAGCGGAAATTATTTCACCGTTGGGGTCTTTGAAATTTACCAATTCAAATTTTGCATTTTCGTCAAAGATAATAACCTTTCTACTATCTTCATAACCGACAATGGCAATATTAGCCAAAGAATATGGGGTAAGAAGCGTGAATTTAAAACGAACATGCGCACCCTCTAATACGGGCCCTGCAAAAGTAATCGTTACTTCAGGCGGGCTATCTGTCAGTCTACTATGTTGAGGTGTAGAACAAGCTGTGAGCATTAAGAGTGAAAAAAGTACTGCTGGTAGAGCAATTTTCATAAAACAACCTTAGATATCAATCAGTGCTAACGTTTGGTTAAGGGGCGGGCTTTAGCCCGTCCCAGTGAGCGCAGCGAACGGTTTGAACCAGTTGTTAGTGCACACTCACACGGATTTTGAAATTTCTTTTAAATCTGTTTCTGATGAGATTTCTTTATTTTTGTCGACAATTTTTTTGTATTTATCCATCATCGCGACTATTGCT
The DNA here is from genome assembly GCA_966210435.1 of uncultured Pseudomonas sp. Lineage (GTDB taxonomy): Bacteria > Pseudomonadota > Gammaproteobacteria > Pseudomonadales > Pseudomonadaceae > Aquipseudomonas. The sequence goes on from CBIHLF010000001.1 coordinate 373,506, forward strand.
GAATTTTCCGGATCAATTGTCCCTTCTAGAGCACTAGTTAAATTACCTAGTTCTGCAACGTCGTCACGCGCACGGATATATATTTGAAATAAATTCAAGTCGGCAGCGCTTGAGGGTTGTGGCAGTAGGGAAATTTGATGTTGCCATGCTTGCTGCTTATGAACTGCCGACGCATGTATTCCAGCAAATAAATACTGAAGCTCATTTTTTCTTTTTTTTGTTTCATTGATTATAGCTGCTTGATATACAGCAATGCTGGTTCCAATGACTCCGACCAGTAATCCGATTGTCTCAACTGCTGTCATATCAATACCTGTGGGCACTAACGTTTGGTTAAGGGGCGGGCTTTAGCCCGTCCCAGTGAGCGAAGCGAACGTTTTGAACCACTAGTTAAGCGGCCTGCAAACCATCGCTATTTCTCCAATACAATGTTGACTCGTACTGGAATGAAACTACAAGATTAGCATCTGACTTGGTTGTAAGGATTTTTACAAAACGTTCTAAATCACCAAGCGCAGAAAAACCTTCTGGCTCCGGCCCTTTTATTCGTATGTAGCAGCGAATAGCTACAGGGAAGGTCATGCCTTTAGTGTCTTCCGCGTATAGCGCATGGTCATTTAGTTCGCACGCGGCCCTCACTGATAATCCGGACTCGAAAATTCCTTCCACCGTATGGTCGTCATTGTCTGTATCCAGTACGCCGAGTTCGCTCAATGTCGTAGAGATAGTGGTTATTGAAAGTCGCTCATCGGCTTCAAGGTGAATGTCGAGACTCATTTTTTTAGCCTAACAGTGATTAGACGGAGTCCCGCCATAACGAATATCGACGAATTCCGCATAAGCACAGCCATATCAAACCAATGTCTTCGAAAAATCATTTGCCTATTCCCTCCCTGAAATTTCCGCAATCGCTTGGCTCCCACCTGTCACCCGGCCCAAGGCTGCGGCATATCGCTATCAGTTCGGTTTGAACCATAGCCGTCGATTGTTCGGTTCAGCAAGCCGCGTTTCTCTTGGCGACTGGCGCCTCAGAAAAACGCATAACCGCATCGATCTGAAACGTAGAGCCAGTGAGTTTTTCGTTGCGTACGTCTAGGCAGGACAGGCGCCGCGCCAGCGATGGGGTGTCGGGCACCCGTAGGGTGGGTTAGCGGCGCTGAGCGCAGAGCAATCAGGCACCGCAGGGGTGGTGCGGCGCGTAACCCACCACGCGATATACCGCGTTGCGCCGATGGTGGGTTACGGCGCAGTGGATTTTGCGGAGTCATCGCGAGTGGCTGCATGCGCCTAACCCACCCGGAAAGCCGCTTAACCGGGGGCTGATCCCTGTGCGGCACTCGCCGGCCGACGGCTTTATTGCAGCCCGTACTTCTTCACCTTATCGAACATCGTGGTCTTGGCCATGCCCAGGGCTTGGCTGGCCTGGCTGAGGTTGCCGTCGTTGCGTTGCAGGGCGTCGAGCAGCAGGTTGCGTTCGAAGGCTTCCACCGCTTCGGCGAAGCTGGGGCTGCCGTCGCTGGCCAGTCCGCTTTTTTTGAATACTGGCAGGCCGAGGGCGAAGCGTTCGGCGACGTTGCGCAGTTCGCGCACGTTGCCCGGCCAGTCGTGGGCCATCAGCGCGGCCAGGGTGTGGCGGTCGAGTTCCGGGGCCGGGCGGTCGAAGCGCAGTGCGGAGAGTTGCAGGAAGTGTTCGAACAGCAAGGTGATGTCTTCGCGGCGTTCGCGCAGCGGCGGCAGTTCGAGGGTGACCACATTGAGCCGGTAGTAGAAGTCGCTGCGGAACTCGCCGCGTTTGCTCTGTTGGTCCAGATCGGATTTGGTTGCGGCGATTACCCGGCAGTCCACCGCTACGCTCTGGTTCGAGCCGAGGCGTTCCAGGCTGTGTTCCTGCAATACGCGCAGCAGCTTGATCTGCAGGCTCATGGGCATGCTTTCGACTTCATCGAGAAACAGCGTGCCGCCATGGGCGTGTTCGATTTTGCCGACCCGGCGTTTGCCGGCGCCGGTGAAGGCGTGGGCCTCGTGGCCGAAGATTTCGCTCTCGAACAGATTTTCCGGCAGGCCGCCGCAGTTGAGTGCGACGAATTCTTTCGTATGGCGTCGGCTGAAGTCGTGCAGGCAGCGCGCGACCAGTTCCTTGCCGGTACCGGTTTCGCCTTCGATCAATACGTTGGCGGCGGTGTCGGCGACGTTGGCGATCAGCTCGCGCAGTTTCTGCACCGCCAGCGAGCGGCCGATGATCCGTTGTTCCAGGGCCTGGCGCCCGGCCAGTTGCCGACGTAGCGCCGAGACTTCGCGGGCCAGGCTGCGTTGTTCCAGGGCGCGGCGCACCACATCGACCAGGCGCTCGGGCGAGAAGGGTTTCTCCATAAAGTCGTAGGCGCCGTCGCGCATGGCATTGACCGCCATGCCGATGTCGCCGTGCCCGGTGATCAGCACCACCGGCAGGCTGGGGTCGCGCTGCTTGAGGCGGGTCAGCAGTTCCAGGCCGTCGATGCCGGGCAGGCGGATATCGCTGACGACGATGCCGGCGAAATTCTCGCCGATGCGCTGCAGGGCCAGTTCGGCGCTGCCGACGCCTTCGCTGGCGATATCTTCCAGGGCCAGGGCTTGCTGGCAGCCGAGCAGAACATGGGGGTCGTCTTCGACGATCAGGACGCTAAGCGGGTCGTTCATCACTGTTCTCACGGCTGGGGGCGGACTTGGGCAGGCGCAGTTCGAAGGCGCTGCCGCCACTTGGCGGGTGTTGCACGGTGAGGCTGCCGGAGGCTGCGGCCGCCAGGCTGGCGGACAGCGTCAGGCCCAGGCCCAGGCCTTTTTCGCCGGGTTTGGTGGTGAAGAAGGGTTCGAACAGATGGCTGCGTGCGTCCGGCGCGATGCCCGGGCCGTTGTCGCGCACGCTGAACAGATAGCGCTCGCCGTCGTCCTGGCCGCTGAGCCAGAGCTGGCGATCGTCCTGCTCGCTCAGCGCATCCAGGGCGTTGGCGATCAGGTTGACGAGTATTTGCTCCAGGCGGGTCTGGTCGATGGTCAGGCGGATATCGCCCTGTGACTGGTCCTGCAGATAGTCGCGGTGAATCTGCACGGCTTGCTGCTCCAGGCGCGGTTGCAGCAACAGCAGGGCGGCATCCACCGCCTGGCGCAGGTTGGCTTCGCCGCGGTCGCCTTCGCGGCGGGCGAAGGCGCGCAGGCTGCCGGTGATCTTGCCCATGCGGTCGACCAGTTCGTTGATCGTTTGCAGGTTGGCGCTGGCGGTATCCAGCGCGCCGCGTTGCAGGAAGCGCACGGTATTGCCGGACAGGGTGCGCAGCGCCGCCAGGGGTTGGTTGAGCTCATGGGCGATATTGGTCGACATGCGCCCGATCACCGCCAGCTTGCCGGCCTGTACCAATTCGTCCTGGGCTTGGCGCAGGGTGGTTTCGGCCTGTTGGCGTTCGCTTATTTCGGCCTTCAGGCGCTCGTTGCTGGCCTGCAAGTCGACGGTGCGTTCGGCGATCTTGCGTTCCAGCTCGTTGTTCGCCCGTTCGAGTGCTTCGCGGGCGGCGAGGCGGGTGGCGATCACCTTGCGTCGTTCATTCCAGGCGATCAGCAAGAATGCCAGCAAGGCGCAGACCACGGACGCCAATATGGCTTGGCTCATGGCCGTGCGGTGCAGGTCGCGCAGCGGGGTGAGCAGGGTCAGGCGCCAGGGCGTGTCGTCCAGCGGCCGCGATTGCGCCAGATACTCGATCGGTCGGGGTTGCTTGGAGGTGCCTTCGGCATCGGCGAAGGTGACTTGTTCGAGGCCGTTGCCCAGGGATTGGCGCGCCAGCGGTTGCAACTCCTCCAGGGCGTGCCAGTAATATTGCAGGCTGCGCGCCAGGCGCTCGCGGGTGTGCGGCCCCAAGCGGTGGATGGCCTTGAGCCGTCGCGTCGGGTTGCTGGAAAGAATGATGATGCCGTTCTCGTCGCTGACATAGGCTTGCAACTGCGCGCGTTGCCAGCGCCGCTCCAGCATATCGAGGCGCACCTTGACCACCGCCACGCCGATCAACCGCAGGCCGTCCTTGAGGCCATGGGCCAGGTAATAGCCGGGTTCGCCGGTGGTGCTGCCGATGCCGTAGAAGCGTCCGGGCTTGCCTTGCAAGGCATCCTGGAAATAGGAGCGAAACGACAGGTCCTCGCCGAGAAAGCTGTTCGGTTCGCGCCAGTTGCTGGTGGCGAGCACCCGACCGCTGGTGTCCAGTACATAGATGGCCAGGCTGCCGCTGCGCTGGTTGAGGCCTTCGAGGAACTCGTTGACCTGATCGCGGCGGTAGACGGTCGGCGTTTTCAGCAAACGCCCGACGCTGTAGTCCAGCTCCAGCAGGCTGGGCAGGTAGGTGTATTTGGTGATTTCGCTCTCGACCGCGCGGGCGTTGAGTTCGAGCTGGCGTTCGCCGCTCTCGGCCAGGGCGCGGATGCCGATGCCTTCGCTGATGTGATAGCCCGCGTAGCCGCAACTGAGCACCAGCAGGAGCATCAGCAGGGTCAGCAGCAGGCGTGGAGCGATGCGAGATTTCACGGTCAGGACTGGCGGCAGGGCGCGGAGGCTGGCGATGTGGCATTGCATCATAGTCCCTCCTCGCTGGGTAGGTGCGGTGTGTGAGCGCAAACCCTGGGCGGGACCGGGCAGCGCGTCGCTTTCGCGGTGCTGCGGTTGCCGCTCGGCTTGGCCGATCGCCGCTAAAGCGCCTCCTACAAAAAGCGTTCGGTGCGTAGCCCGGATGCAATCCGGGAGATTCAGCGTCCTCCCCGGATTGCATCCGGGCTACCAGGGCGAACCGTGGGAGGGGCCGGGCGGTGTACCGACTTAGCCGCGATGCTGTTGCCGTCCGCGCTGGTCAGTCGCCGCTGAAGCGCACTCCCACAAAAAGTGCTCAGTTTGTAGGGCGGGTGAAACCCGCCCTACAGGACAGCGATCAGTGCTGGAGGATCTTCGCCAGGAACTGCTGCGCGCGGTCCGAGCGCGCCGAGACGTCGCCGAAGAACTCTTCCTTGGGGCAGTCTTCGACGATCTGCCCGGCGTCCATGAATATCACCCGGTCGGCGACCTTGCGCGCAAAGCCCATTTCGTGGGTCACGCACATCATGGTCATGCCCTCGTTGGCCAGCTGCACCATGACGTCGAGCACTTCGTTGACCATCTCCGGGTCGAGCGCCGAGGTCGGTTCGTCGAACAGCATCACCACCGGGTCCATGGCCAGGGCGCGGGCGATCGCCACCCGTTGTTGCTGGCCGCCGGAGAGCTGGCCGGGATGCTTGTGCGCGTGGGCGGCCAGGCCGACCCGCTCGAGCAGTTGCAGGCCCTTGGCGTTGGCTTCTTCCTTGCTGCGGCCGAGTACCTTGATCTGGGCGATGCTGAGGTTCTCGGCGATGCTCAGGTGTGGGAACAGTTCGAAGTGCTGGAACACCATGCCGACCCGCGAGCGCAGCTTCGGCAGGTTGGTGCTGGGGGCGGAGATCGATGTCTCGTCGACCACGATATCGCCCTTCTGGAACGCCTCCAGAGCGTTGACGCATTTGATCAGCGTCGACTTGCCCGAACCGGACGGCCCGCACACCACCACCACTTCGCCTTTCTTCACTTCAGTGCTGCAATCGGTCAGCACCTGGAAGTCCCCATACCACTTGTAGACATTCTTGATCGAGATCATACGGCTAACCTTCTTTGCAGATGCTTGACCAGCAGCGAGGCGGCGAAGCTGATTGTGAAATAGACCAGGCCGGCGAAGATCAGGAACTCATGGGCCTGGCCGATGATGTCGCCACGCGAGCGCGAGGCGTTGAGGAAGTCCATCAACCCCACGGTGTAAACCAGCGAGGTGTCCTGGAACAGGATGATGCTTTGTTGCAACAGCAGCGGGGTCATCTTGCGGAACGCCTGGGGCAGGATGATCAGCCGCATGCATTGGCCGTAGCTCATGCCCAGCGCGCTGGCCGCGCCCATCTGGCCACGGGGGATGGCCTGGATGCCGGCGCGGACGATTTCGCAGAAGTACGCCGCCTCGAACATGATGAACGCCACCAGGCAGGAGCTGAACGCACCAATCGGGGTGTCCTCGCCGGTAATCGCGCGCAGCAGGAACGGCACCGCGAAGTAGAACCAGGTGATCACCAGCAGCAGCGGAATCGAGCGGAAGTAGCTGACGTAGGTGGCGGCGATCTTGGTCAGCAGCTTGTCGTCGGACAAGCGCATCAGCGCCAACAGGGTGCCCAGCACCACACCACCGAGCACGCCCATGACCATCAACTGCAGGGTCAACAGCATGCCTTCCAGAAGGCCGGGCAGCGCCGGCAGGATTGCACTGAAGTCCATCATTTACCTCCCATGGCGATCAGGCCCGGCACCGCGACACGCTTCTCGATCGTACGCATCAGCAGCATCAGGCCCATGTTCAAGGTGAAATAGATCAGCGTCGCCAGGGTGAAGGCTTCGAACAGGTTGGCGCTGAATTCGGCGGTCTGCTTGGTTTGCGCCAGCAGCTCCATCAGGCCGATCAAGGAGGCCACCGAGGAGTTCTTGAAGATGTTCAGAAACTCGCTGGTCAGCGGTGGAATGATGATGCGGAAGGCCTGCGGCAAGAGCACGTTGCTGTAGATCTGCGGCAGCCTGAAACCCATCGCGTAGGCGGCCGCGGTCTGTCCCTTGGGCAGCGCCTGGATGCCGGTGCGCACCTGCTCGCAGACTCGCGCGGCGGTGAACAGGCCGAGGCACACGACCACGCTGAGGTAGGCCGAGGTCGCTGGGTTCAAGTCTTGCTTGAACCACATTTCCAGCGGCTCGGGCAGCAGGTCCGGTACCAGGAAGTACCAGAGGAACAGCTGTACCAGCAGCGGTACGTTGCGGAAGATTTCCACATAGGTGGTGGCGATGCCGCTGACCCAGCGGTTCGGCACCGTGCGCATCACGCCCAGCAATGTGCCGAGCGTCAATGCGACTATCCAGCCGGCCAGGGCGATGGCGATGGTCCAGCCCAGGCCGGTGAAAAACCAGTCCAGGTAGATCTCGCTGCCGATGCCGGTGGCCTTGAAAAAGACGCCCCAGTCCCAGTTGTAATTCATTTTGGGTTCCCCTCGGGTAGAGCCGATACGAAGTGCAGGCGGATCAGGGGGCAGGCGCCGACCTACCCCGCTGCTTGTGGCAGCGGCGCCCCCTGATCCTATCGGGTGAAAGCGGGAGGTCGGGCGGGTGAACGATGCAGCGCGTCACCCCGTCCGGGTCACTCCCTGGTTCCCACACCACGCGCTTTGTGGACGCGCGGTGTCACCGGGTCAAATCTGCTCGGCAGACTTGTCGGTGGGCGTGGCGATGAGTTTTTTCAGCTCATTGCTCATGGGGAAATTCAGGTTGAGATTTTTCGGTGCGATGGGCTGCATGAACCACTTGTCGTAGATCGAGGTGATTTCGCCCGACTTGTAGGTGGCGCTGATCGCACCATCGACCACTTGCTTGAACGCCGGGTCACCCTTGCGCAGCATGCAGCCGTAGATCTCGAACGATTGCGGGGTGCCGACCACGGCCCAGTCGTCCGGCTTCTTGGCTTTGGCCATTTCGCCGTAGAGCAGCGCGTCGTCCATCATGAAGGCGACTGCGCGGCCGGATTCGAGCATCAGGAAGGACTCGCCATGGTCCTTGGCCGAGATGATGTTCATGCCCATCTGCTTCTCGGCGTTCATGATCTTCAGCAGGCGCTCGGAGGTGGTGCCGGCGGTGGTCACCACGTTCTTGCCCTTGAGCTGGGCGAAGTCTTCGATGCCGCTGCTCTTCTTCGCCAGCAGGCGGGTGCCCACTTCGAAGATGCCAACCGAGAAGTCCACCTGCTGCTGGCGCTCGACGTTGTTGGTGGTGGAGCCGCATTCCAGATCGACCGTGCCGTTCTGCACTAGCGGGATACGGGTCTGCGAGGTGACCAGGTTATAGCGGACCTTCAGCTCCGGCATGCCCAGTTGCTGTTTGATCGCCTCGACCACTTTCATCTGCAGGTCATGGGAGTAGCCCATGGGCTGGCTCGGGTCGTTGCCGAAGTAGGAGAACGGAATGGAGGCGTCGCGGTGACCCAGGGTGATGGTGCCCGACTCCTTGATCTTCTTCAGGGTGCCGGTCAGTTCCGCGGCCAGTACCGGGGCGCTGAGCAGGGTGGCGGCCAGGGCCATGGCGACAGCGCGGGAAAGAGTGCTCTTGGTCATGCTGATCCTCACTATTGTTGTTTTGTGCTGGCCGGGGCGATGCGAGCCATCGGCAGGGGAAAGCGCCGGCTTTCCTGTAGTGAGGTAGAGCAGGGAGCGTGCCAGTCTTTTCAAGTGTCTGGTTTTATACTCAAGTAATTGAAAATAAAGATAAAAATTAATTTAAGCGCCCGGCGAGTCGAGCGTCTCGTTCGCCAAAGCGAATCCGCGGCCTGGTGGCGGTCGGAAAACCGAACGCTAGTCTTGAGCCAGACCAAGCGGAGGTTCGCGTTTTACCGGGTGCTGTGTAGGGCGGACATGGCGAAGCCTTGTCCGCCGAATGTCCAGGCTGTCGCGCAAGTGCACGATTTCCCGAAGGTCAATCGCGGCTAAAGCCCCTCCCACTCAGGTAGTTTTTCAACAGCCTGCTAGTAGCCCGGATGGAATCCGGGGAAAGCATCGCTCACCAACATCTCCCTGGATTGCATCCGGGCTACGGGCTGCTGCCAGCGCAGTGGCGATGCCCCTGTGGTGTGTGATCCTCACCGCTGGACCACAGGTACTTCACGAATGGCGCTGGGGGTGTACCATTTCAGGACGACCCGAGGTGCCACGCACCTTGCCGTACGGGGGGATAACCGGGCCATGCCGCCTCGCTGCAGGCCCCAACCGGAGGTCTACCCATGAATACTTTGCAATGCACGTATCGCGGCCACCAGATCGCCGCCGACGTTTTACAGTACGCGGATAACCCGACGCCCTGGGCTGGCGGTTGCCGTATCACCGACCCGCAGGGGCGCACCAGTCGGCGCATGCCGCTGCCCCTGGATTACGCCTTCCTCGCGGACCTGGAAAAAGCCCAGCACGCCTCGATCGCCCATGGCAAATGGCTGATCGACCAGCACCTGGACCAGGGCCGGGAGCTATTCGCCAAAGCGGCCTGATCAGGTCGGCAAAGGTGCTTTTGTAGGGTGGACATGGCGAAGCCTTGTCCACCGTCGGCAATCAACTGGCGGACAAAGCTTCGCTGCGTCCGCCCTACGTCAGAGCGCTTGGCGGTTACGTCTATCGATTACGTAGAAAGGCGTTGATGAAGTCTCCCTGGTTGGGCTCGTCTTCCTGGGTGGTGAAGCTCAGGGTCGCATCCTTTTCCCGCAGCTTGATCCGCGAGCCAAAGGCGCATTCCACGCCTTTCAGGGTTTTCGCCTGGGCCTTGTACGCCTCGTCGCGCTCGCACAGTGTGGCGACCTGGCTGACCACCTCGCCGCAGAAGCTCGGCACGCTCAGGCGCTTGAGGATATCGTTGTCCAGCGCGCTCCAGTCGACCTTGGTCGCCAGCGGCGTGCCGCAGGTGTCGGAGGCCTCCTTGTCGATCTGCTGCAAGGCGCTGGCGAAAGCCTGCACCTGGCGCTCGCGGTCGAATGCGGCGAGCTTGTCCTGCACGCCTTCCTTCTTCTGCTTTTCATACAGTGCCAGCAGCGCGGCGGGCTTGGCGGCCTTGCTCTTTTCCTCGTCGAAGCCGAGCTGAAAGCCGTCGGTATCCGGCAGGTACAACTGGTACTGCTCGCCGCCCCAGTCCTGGCGCTTGACCAACATGTTGTAGGCGCTGCCGTCGAGGGTGGTGCCGTAGTCGCGCTCGTCGTTGCCGCGTTCGTGCACCGTGGTCAGTAGTACCACCTCATCGAGCGGGTGATTGATGCCGCTCACCTGGATCAGCGCCTGCTTGCCATCGGCGCTCGGGGCGAGCGTCACGCTGACGCCCTTGCCGGCATCGAACACCTGCGGGTACTTGGCCAATTCCAGCGCACTGGCGTTAAGGGTGAACAGCGAGGCGGCGAAAAGCAGAGACAGCCTTGTCATGGTGACGTCCTTGGTGGGTTGAAAAGGCCGGCAGTATAGCGAGGACGCCGGACGGATTTTGTGAGGGAGGTCTGCTCGTTATCTCGTGCGCTCAACCTGTGCGTGCACCCTGTACCCCCGAGCAACGCGCACTCACCATGTAGCCCGGATGCAATCCGGGGATATCTCCGTCGAATACCACTCCCGGATCACAGCCGGGCCAGGAGATGGCAAGCACCGCGACCCTGCACGCGCAGCGGCAAAACCTGTCGCCTCATGCCACAGTCATCGGGGCGGTGGCCTTATAGAGCCAGCCCCGACCCCCAACGCCATCACTGGCGACAGACGGTCATGCAGGGGGCGCGTTATTGGTGTCGTTAGGCTATACTGCGCCGCCTTTAAACCCGCCGGCCGCGGGTTTGACCCAAACATGACAAGCCACGCCCTCTGCGTGGCTTGTTGGTTTTTGACGCGCCGTGAGGCGCTTGATGAAGAGGCACGACGATGAGCGCACTGGTTGGCGTGATCATGGGCTCCAAGTCCGATTGGTCCACCCTTAGCCACACCGCCGACATGCTGGAGCAGCTGGGCATCCCTTATGAGGTCAAGGTGGTGTCGGCGCATCGCACCCCGGATCTGTTGTTCCAGTACGCCGAACAGGCTGACGGCCGCGGTATCCAGGTGATCATCGCCGGTGCCGGCGGCGCGGCGCATCTGCCGGGCATGTGCGCAGCCAAGACCCATTTGCCGGTGCTCGGCGTACCGGTGCAGTCGTCGATGCTTTCCGGCGTCGATTCGTTGCTGTCGATCGTGCAGATGCCGGCCGGCATTCCGGTTGCGACCCTGGCCATCGGCAAGGCCGGCGCGATCAACGCGGCCTTGCTGGCGGCGAGTATCCTCGGTCACCAGCACCCGCAGTTCCATGCGGCGCTGCAGAAGTTCCGCCAGGAGCAGACCGACAACGTGCTGGATAACCCGGACCCGCGTCAGGCCTGATTGCCGGCAAACTCGCCCAGCAAGGGCGTGAATAGAGTCGAAGGCGTTAAAGAGGTGCAAGCATGAAAATCGGTGTAATCGGTGGCGGTCAGCTCGGTCGCATGTTGGCCTTGGCGGGTACGCCCCTGGGGATGAACTTCGCTTTTCTCGACCCCGCGCCGGACGCCTGCGCCCAGGCCCTCGGCGAGCATATCCGTGCCGACTACGGCGATCAGGATCACCTGCGCCAGCTGGCCGATGAAGTCGATCTGGTGACCTTCGAGTTCGAAAGCGTACCGGCCGAGACCGTGGCCTTTCTCTCGCAGTTCGTGCCGGTCTACCCCTGCGCCGAATCGCTGCGCATCGCCCGCGACCGCTGGTTCGAGAAGTCGATGTTCAAGGACCTCGGCATCCCCACCCCCGAGTTCGCCGATATCCAGTCGCAAGCCGACCTCGATGCCGCCGTCGCAGCCATCGGCCTGCCGGCAGTGATGAAGACCCGCACCCTGGGCTACGACGGCAAGGGCCAGAAGGTGCTGCGCAACCCCGAAGACGTCACTGGCGCCTTCGCCGAACTGGGCAGCGTACCCTGCATCCTCGAAGGTTTCGTGTCCTTTACCGGCGAAGTCTCGCTGGTCGCCGTGCGCGGCCGCGATGGCGAGACGCGCTTCTACCCGCTGGTGCACAACCGCCATGACAGCGGCATCCTCGCCCTGTCCATCGCCAGCAGCGCGCACCCGTTGCAGGCCCTGGCCGAGGATTACGTCGGCCGCGTGCTGCAAAAGCTCGATTACGTCGGCGTTCTGGCCTTTGAGTTCTTCGAAGTCGACGGTGGCCTCAAGGCCAACGAAATCGCCCCGCGCGTGCACAACTCCGGGCACTGGACCATCGAAGGCGCCGAGTGCAGCCAGTTCGAGAACCACCTGCGCGCCGTCGCCGGTCTGCCGCTGGGCTCGACCGCCAAGGTCGGTGAGAGCGCGATGCTCAATTTCATCGGTGAAGTACCGCCGGTGGATAAGGTGATCGCCATCGACGACTGCCACCTGCACCACTACGGCAAGGCCTTCAAGGCCGGACGCAAGGTCGGCCACGCCACCCTGCGCTGCGCCGATCGCGCCACCCTGGAGCAGCGCATCGCCGCCGTCGAAGCGCTGATCACCAAGGGCTGAAACCCCGCCGCTCAATTCATGGCTACGCTCTTGTGTAGGGGTCAACCACAAGGGCCTAGCCATGAAGCATCTGCTATTGCTGTGCCTGCTACTGCTGCCGCCCGTAGGCCATGCCGAACCGATTCTGCGCGCCGATTACCGCGAGCGACCGCCGGAAATGCAGGCGCTCGATAATCAGCCCAGCGGCCCTCTGATCAGTATTCTCGACACTGCCGCAACGCGCATCGGCTCGCGCATCGAATGGCGTTACGCGCCCTTCGTACGCAGTCTGGAAGACCTCAAGTCGGGACGTGTCGATCTGGTGCCGCGAGTGCTCTTCACCGATGAGCGCAAGGCCTATGTGCACTTCCTGCCGGCCATCGGCACCCAGCACAAGAGCATCCGCTTTATCGTCAGGCCCGGCCGCGAAGCTAGCCTGCATAGCTATGCCGATCTACGCGGCGAATGGGTGATCGGCGCCAAGCGCGGCACCGCCTATTTCGACCCCTTCGACGGCGACGGGCTGATCAGCAAGGTGCTGGCGACTGACGACTATGTGCTGGCCGGGATGTTTCGCGCCGGGCGCCTGGACGCATTGGCGGTGCTTGATCGTGAGGCCATCGAGGCGCAGTTCCGCAAGATCGGTTTCAGCGACTACAGCTATGCCGATTACCAGTACGAGCAATCGATAGGCAATTACTACGGCGCCTCGCTGCTTCTCTATCAGGGGGCGAAGCAGGTGATCTACGACCGCCTGGCGAGCGAGCTGCGGCGCATGCGCGAAAGCGGCGAGATCGTCTCGATCTATCGGCGTTATGGCGTCGCCCCTCCCGCCACCACCGAGTAGCGCCCCGCACTCGCTGCATCGGGAGACGAACGGAGGCGCCGCCTGGCAGTCTTAACAGGCTCAACCTCGACTACCAGGAGATTCACCATGAGCATCCTCGGCACCATTTTTATCGGGCTGATCGTCGGCTTGATCGCACGCTTTCTCAAACCGGGCAACGACAGCATGGGCTGGATCATGACCATCCTGCTCGGCGTCGGCGGCGCCATTGCCGCGACCTATGGCGGCCAGGCGCTGGGCATCTACGAAGCGAATGAAGCCGCGGGTTTTGTCGGCGCGGTAATCGGCGCGATCGTCTTGCTGGTAATCTATGCGCTGATCGCCAACAAGGACCGCTAGGTTGCCGGACCGGTAGCCATCGGCCATTTTCCTTTTCCGACGAGCTTGCCCGATGCGCTACTGGTTGTTCTCTCTGCTTCTACTCTGCGGCCTCGCCCGCGCCGAACTCCCCGAAACCGACTGGCTGCAACTGATGCCCGAGGACGATCGTCAGGCGCTGGAAAGCATGCCGGAAATCAGCCACGACACGCCCGAGCAGGACAGCAGCTTCTACAGCCCCGGCGGCCTCAAGCAGAAAGGCGACGATCTCCCCGCGGTGATGCATTCGAGCAAGACCGTGGCCGCTTTCGACGGTAAGCAGATCCGCCTTGGCGGCTACCCGGTTCCTCTGGAAACCGATGCCGAAGGCCGCAGCACGCTGTTCTTTCTGGTGCCCTATCCCGGTGCCTGCATCCACGTACCGCCTCCGCCGCCGAACCAGCTGGTGCTGGTGCGCTACCCCAAGGGCATCGAACTGGAAGACATCTACGCCCCGCTCTGGGTCAGCGGCACCCTCAAGATCGAACAGGTCAGCAACGAGCTGGCGGACGCGGCCTATGCGCTGGATGCGGCGCAGGTGCGGATGGTCACCGAGGAGGACCTATAGCGGGCTCTGGTAGTCAATGCAGTGTGTCCCGCGAGTAATTACTCGACAGCCTGCCAGGAGGCCGTATGCCGCTCGACGATACTCAGCGCCGCGCCTTTCGACGTTTGGCAAAGGCCACCGAAGGCATCGACCGCGAGACCTATGAGCGCTTCGGCAAAGACCCGCTGGAGCCGATAGTCGGTCTGGGCGATGCCGACGCGCCCCTCGGCTTCTTCGGTCGCGACCCCGGGCGCGATGAGGTCAAATACGGCGAGCCCTTTATCGGCTCCGGCGGCCAGATCGTGCGCAAGCTGCTCTACCGTCATCTGCACGGCGCAGAGATACCCAACTTCGAGGCGAGCCGCACGCTGAGCCAGCAATTCTTCTGGAGCAATACCGTGCCCTACAAGCCGCTGGGCAACAAAGCCTGGTCGATGGCGACGAAGAAGCGCTTCCATCCCCTGATGCGCCGCCTGCTGATCGAAAGCTGGAACGGCCATTACCTCATCACCTTGGGTCGCGAAGCCTTCCTCTGGTTCGCCATCGACCAACCCTGCGAAGTGCGCCAGCAGCTCGACGCCTTCTGGCAACGCGAAGACCGCTTCAGCGCCCACATCGATATCGACCTGCGCACCGACGCAGGCAGCGGCCGTACCTTCACCCTCTATCCGCTACCCCACCCCTCACCGCTGAACCAGCTGTGGTTCAAGCGCTTTCCGGGGCTGCTGGAGCAGCGGTTGAGGGCATTGTTATAGCCGGCCCGAGCCCGGCAATCTTTCCGTGCGTGCCTGCTTGAATGGCCCGCCGCCCGCGGCGAATACAGCTCGCCCGACCAATGCGGCGCGAATATTCAGCGCGCAGCCGCGTTTGATGCTGAGAGGAGGGTAAGTGCGGAGAGCTGACCCGGTCTATGGATCAGAGCAGCCTCGGGGAAAGTTCTGGAAAGCGGAAAAGACTGAAAGTATTCCTGCATTAACAAGCGCGTTAGTGGAGGAATATTTTCACTTTTTTTCCAAAGTCCGCTTGCTGCGAAATCCCTATGCTATTATTCCTTCACTTTGAGCATGTAAGTGAAGGAATATTTTCACATGGCCAAGCGTACCGCCCCGCTCCTTCCTGCCACAGACCGCCTTCTGCAAGCGCTCGGCGAGCGAGTGCTGCTGGCCAGAAAGCGGCGGAAGATCACCGCTAAGCAGATGGCAGAACGGGCAGGTATGTCCCTGCCGACACTGCGCAATCTGGAGTCAGGTGGCCCTGGCGTGACTATGGGTGCCTATCTGGCCGTGCTACAGGTGTTGGGGCTAGAGAAGGACCTGGACGAAGTCGCGAAAAATGATGAGGTGGGCCGCCACCTTCAGGATGCCGCGCTGGTACAGCCGCGGTCGGCGGCAGATAAAGCCGAGAAAGCCAAGGTCGCAGCAAGGAAAGTAGTGCGAAGAACCTTGGACAAACCGCAGCAAACCGGGCCCCACGCGAGCCCTGATACACAGCGCGGGGCGATCCTCACGACTGAAGACAAAGCTCATCAACGAGGCATAGGCCAAGCACCGTCCGGCCCGATCTCGGCCGATGACCTGATGGGCATGCTGGATCAACGACCTGCCGGCGGCCGGCAATGAGTAAGCGCATCCTCGTGTACGGTGACTGGGAGGGGTTGAACGGCGCAACGCTGCTCGGCTACCTGCATGCTTCGGCAATCAGGGGCAAGGAGCGCTTCGAATTCGAGTTCGACAAAAATGCCTTGGCTGACCCTCTGATCGCACAGCTCTCCCTGGACCCTCGCATCGGCCCGTACCTGGGGCGCCAGCACCCGCCAAAAGGGCACGACACCTTCGGCATATTTGACGACGCTTCGCCTGATCGCTGGGGCTGCCTGCTCATGAAACGTCGGCACGAGAGAGACATTCGGGAGGGGCGCAAACCGCAAGGCAGCGTGCTGCATGCTTCCGACTTCCTGCTCGGCGTGCATGATCACTACCGAGTCGGCGGCATCCGCCTGCGTCTGGACGCAGAAGGTCCATTCCTGGATGACCAAGACAACATGGCGGCGCCACCATTCACCCAGATCCGTGAGCTCGAGGAGGCATCCAGGCGCTTTGAAGCTGGCGAGGATCTGGACGCCGGCGGCAAAGACTGGCTGCGCATGCTGATTGCGCCCGGTGGTTCTCTGGGCGGCGCCCGGCCCAAAGCCAGCGTGGTAAACACCGATGGAAGCCTGTGGATCGCCAAGTTCCCGAGCAACGATGATGAGTTCAACGTCGGCGCCTGGGAGATGGTGGTGAACACCTTGGCCCGCAAGGTTTGTGGGCTCGATGTTGCCGAGGGCACTGCGAACACCTACGCCAGCGATCAGCACTGCTTCATGGTCAAACGCTTCGACAGACTGGCCGGTGGCCAACGTAAGCACTTTGCCTCTGCGATGACCATGACCGGCAACACCGATGGTTACGACCACAGCGCCGGAGCCAGCTATCTGGAGATCGCCCAGGTACTGATCCAGCACGGCGCAGCGACCACCGAGGATCTACAGGAGCTTTGGCGGCGCATCGTATTCAATATGCTGGTCTCCAACACCGACGACCATATGCGCAACCACGGCTTCCTTCTTGAGCATGGCAAGGGATGGCGCTTGGCACCCGCCTACGACATGAACCCGGTCCCCTACGCCAATGGCCTGAAACTCAACGTGTCAGAGGTGGACAATGCACAAGACTTGAACCTGGCATTGTCGGTAGCGGATCGGTTCAGGATCAAACAGGCCGAAGCGCAAGCGATCGTCGACCAGTTCCGGGCGGGGATAGGCTCAACCTGGCACAGGCTGGCAGGCGCCCTTCGAATCGGCGCCAAGGAAATCGAAGCCATGGCCCCGGCGTTCGAGCTCTGCAAGTAGGGAGCGGGCTAGCCGCAGTCCAGAGGCCTTCTTAGCCTTGCAACCAGCGTGACTAGTACACAAAGGGGCACTGAGCGAATAACCCGTATTTGATTGTGCGATGCAGAATTGCGTAGCCCTAAGCAAAAAGGCCCCACGTTTTCACGTGGGGCCTTTTCTGTAGATGGCGCACTCGGCGGGATTCGAACCCACGACCCCTGCCTTCGGAGGGCAGTACTCTATCCAGCTGAGCTACGAGTGCGTTGCGGGGCGCAATCATACGCATCTCGCGGGCGGGCGTCCATGCCGGTACGTCGTTCGCAATTCTGTACGAGTGAGCCACTATAGAAGGGCGGGTGTTGTGTAAAAACTGTCGCTCGTGCTGCATTTCGTTAATTTTTTCGAACAGGCTATTGCCCTTTAGCGGTTACGACCCTAGGATTCGTTTGAGATTTCAAACGCTCTCGGTAAAACGCCTTTCCCCTGTGTCGCGCGATGCGCGCGCGGAGCTGGATGCGTATTGAGGGCAGCGGTCGCCACTATGCGTCAAGTCGCGGTCTAACCATCGCGCCCAATAACTGTCCGATGCCAGGGTGTCGGAATCAAGGAGATTGCCATGCAACTGAAAGACACCCAGCTGTTCCGTCAGCAAGCCTATATCGATGGCGTCTGGCTCGACGCCGACAGCGGCCAGACCATCAAGGTCAACAACCCCGCCACCAATGAAATCATCGGTACGGTGCCGAAGATGGGCGCCGCCGAAACTCGCCGCGCCATTGAGGCCGCCGACCGTGCGCTGCCGGCCTGGCGCGCGCTGACTGCCAAGGAGCGGGCTGGCAAGCTGCGCCGTTGGTTCGAATTGTTGATGGAAAACCAGGACGACCTCGGCCGCCTGATGACCCTGGAGCAGGGCAAGCCGCTGGCAGAGGCCAAGGGCGAGATCGCTTACGCCGCGTCCTTTATCGAGTGGTTCGCCGAAGAGGCCAAGCGCGTCTATGGCGACGTGATTCCCGGTCACCAGCCGGACAAGCGGCTGATCGTGATCAAGCAGCCGATCGGCGTCACCGCGGCCATTACGCCGTGGAACTTCCCCGCCGCGATGATCACCCGTAAAGCCGGCCCGGCCCTGGCCGCCGGTTGCACCATGGTGATCAAACCGGCCTCGCAGACCCCGTTCTCCGCTCTGGCGCTGGTCGAGTTGGCGCACCGCGCCGGCATCCCCAAAGGCGTGCTCAGCGTGGTTACCGGCAGCGCCGGCGATATCGGCAGCGAGCTGACCAGCAACCCGATCGTGCGCAAGCTGAGCTTCACCGGCTCGACCGAAATCGGCCGCCAGCTGATGGCCGAATGCGCCAAGGACATCAAGAAGGTCTCCCTGGAACTGGGCGGCAACGCGCCCTTTATCGTGTTCGACGACGCCGATCTGGATAAGGCGGTCGAGGGCGCGCTGATTTCCAAATACCGCAACAATGGCCAGACCTGCGTCTGCGCCAACCGCCTGTATGTGCAGGACGGTGTCTACGATGCCTTCGCCGAGAAGCTGGTTGCCGCCGTGGCCAAGCTGCAGATCGGTAATGGCCTGGACGAAGGCACCACCACCGGCCCGTTGATCGACGGCAAGGCCGTGGCCAAGGTGCAGGAACACATTGCCGATGCGGTCAGCAAGGGCGCCAAGCTGCTGACTGGCGGCAAGCCTCACGCGTTGGGTGGCAGCTTCTTCGAGCCGACCATTCTGGTCGATGTGCCAAGAAACGCCGCGGTGGCCAAGGAAGAGACCTTCGGTCCGCTGGCGCCGCTGTTCCGCTTCAAGGACGAGGCCGAGGTGATCGCCATGTCCAACGATACCGAGTTCGGCCTGGCCTCGTACTTCTATGCCCGTGACCTGGGCCGGGTGTTCCGTGTGGCCGAGGCCCTGGAATACGGCATGGTCGGGGTCAACACCGGGTTGATTTCCAATGAGGTGGCGCCGTTCGGCGGCGTGAAAGCCTCCGGCCTGGGTCGCGAAGGTTCGAAGTACGGCATCGAGGATTACCTGGAGATCAAATACCTCTGCCTGGGGATTTGATCGATCAATTTCCCAGATGCCGTGCATGAGAAACATTGGTTGGATCGGCCATCGGGGTGACGCGAAACTGCGCCACCCGATAGCCGGCCGGCAGCACGGCGATAAACGCACTAATTCCTGTAACCGGGACGCTCCGCGGTCGATCATCGTATGCCGCCACGCCTGACCGGTTACGCCTCCTGAACTACGCCGAGCTGATTGACGGCGAATGAGGACCTTATGAGCAAGACCAACGAATCCCTGATGCAACGCCGCATGGCCGCGGTTCCGCGTGGCGTGGGCCAGATCCACCCGATCTTCGCCGATAAGGCCGAGAACGCCACCGTGACCGACGTCGAGGGCCGTGAGTTCATCGACTTCGCCGGCGGCATCGCTGTGCTCAATACCGGCCACCTGCACCCGAAAGTGGTGGCGGCGGTGCAGCAGCAGCTGACCAAACTGACCCACACCTGCTTCCAGGTGCTGGCCTACGAGCCCTACGTCGAGCTGTGCGAGAAGATCAACGCACGGGTGCCGGGCGACTTCGCCAAGAAGACCCTGCTGGTCACCACCGGCTCCGAAGCGGTGGAAAACTCGATCAAGATCGCCCGCGCCGCCACCGGCCGCGCCGGGGTAATCGCCTTCACCGGCGGTTATCACGGCCGCACCATGATGACCCTTTCGCTGACCGGCAAGGTCGTGCCTTACTCGGCCGGCATGGGCCTGATGCCCGGCGGCGTGTTCCGCGCCCAGTACCCCTGCGCGCTGCACGGCGTCAGCGTTGACGACTCCATCGCCAGCATCGAGCGGATCTTCAAGAACGATGCCGAGCCGCGCGACATCGCCGCGATCATCATCGAGCCGGTGCAGGGCGAGGGCGGCTTCTACGTTGCGCCGAAGGAATTCATGCAGCGCCTGCGCGCATTGTGCGACCAGCACGGCATCCTGCTGATCGCCGACGAAGTGCAGACCGGCGCCGGGCGTACCGGCACCTTCTTCGCCATGGAACAAATGGGCGTCGCCGCCGATTTGACTACCTTCGCCAAATCCATCGCCGGCGGTTTTCCGGTGGCCGGCGTGTGCGGCAAGGCCGAATACATGGACGCCATCGCCCCGGGCGGTTTGGGCGGCACCTATGCCGGCAGCCCGATCGCCTGCGCCGCGGCCCTGGCGGTGATCGATATCTTCGAGGAAGAGCACTTGCTGGAGCGCTGCAAGGCGGTTGGCGAGCGTCTGGTCACTGGGCTCAAGGCGATCCAGGCCAAGCACAAGTCGATCGGCGAAGTGCGCGCCCTGGGCGCGATGATCGCCATGGAACTGTGCGAGAACGGCGATGTGCACAAGCCGAACGCGGCCCTGACTGGGCAGATCGTCGCCAAGGCGCGCGAGAAGGGCTTGATCCTGCTGTCGTGCGGCACCTACGGCAACGTATTGCGCGTGTTGGTGCCGCTGACCGCCGAAGACGCGCTGCTGGACAAGGGCCTGGCGATCATCGCCGAGTGCTTCGACGAGCTGGCGTGATTCGACGCGCTGTATAAGAAAACCCGCTGCGGCGGGTTTTCTTTTGCTCTGGATATTGTGGCGAACGAGATGGGTTACGCCGCGGCGTGACCGTCATGTGCCCTCGTAGCCCGGATGCAATCCGGGGGGATTTTGCGCCGTGCATCGCTCCCCGGATTGCATCCGGGCTACGGGAGCCGGGTAGGGCGGGGTGGGGCTCGTAGCTGGCGCCGCCGCAGTTGGTGGATGGGTGAAGCGTCATCCACCCTACGAGGTCGGGTCTTGGGGGCAGACATAGATGAAATTCGCGAGCGCTCCCCGGGATTGTCTTCAGGGCCTAGCTGAAGAGCGGTGTTTTCATCGGGCTGATGCTTTCGCTCAGCTCCCGCAGCAAACCGGCGACCTGCGCTGCGTTCATGCTGAACGGGTCGAAGCGGTCGCTGCCCGAGTACTTCAGGAACAGCTCGCGGTTGGCGTGTTTGGCCCCGGCCCAACCCATGCTCCAGCTGCCGTATTGGCGGACGTCGATCTCGCTGTAGTCGAGGATGGTCAGGTCTTTGTGCCGGGTGTCCTCACTCAGGCCCATATACAAGGCATTCACCGCTTCGCGCGGACCTTCCAGGGCTTGCAGGAAAATATCCGCGTTGCAACAGAGGATGCCCGACAGGCCCTTGGCGGGGTTATTGCGCTGCGAGCTGTCGAGGATGACACGCAGCAATTCGGCGGAGACCGAATGACTGGCGCGGCTGGCATAGGTGAGGCGAACGAGCATGGGGTTTTCCTCGCTGAGGCGCCTTTGGGCGCAAAAATTTACCATTTATGTGCTTAATGCATAAGTCTTGTATAACTAATGGTAAATAATTCAGCAACCCGTGGCTGTAACAAAAGCACCTGAGCATTCTCTATAGTGACAATCAGCCAGCGCTGCACTCGTCCACGAGTGCCCGCACAATCAGGAGTCAGCCGTGCACGCGATGCTTCCTCTGCTCGACCAACTGGCCTTTCCGGCAATCCGCCGTGGCATGCTGGAAGCGTTGCAGATCAACCTGACCTACCGCTGCAACCAGCGTTGCCTGCATTGCCACGTCAACGCCGGGCCGACGCGCACCGAGGCGATGACCGACGAGAGCCTGGCGCTGTTGCACCAGGTGATCGACGCCCACCCGGTACACACCCTGGACCTGACCGGCGGCGCGCCCGAGATGCACCCGCGTTTTCGCGAAATCGTCCGGCACGCGCGGCGCGAGGGGCTGCGGGTAATCGACCGTTGCAACCTGACCATTCTCAGCGAGCCGGGTTATGAAGACCTGGCACAGTTTCTCGCCGAACAGGGCGTCGAGGTTACCGCTTCGTTGCCCTGTTACTCGCGCGATAACGTCGACAAACAACGCGGCGACGGCGTGTTCGACGCCAGCATAAAAGGCCTGCAACAGCTCAACGCCCTGGGGTACGGTCAGGAAGGCAGCGGTTTGCTGCTGAATCTGGTGTACAACCCGCAAGGCCCGAGCCTGCCGCCGCCGCAAGTCGCGCTGGAGGCCGATTACAAGCGCCACCTGCTGGAAGATTTTGGCATCCGCTTCAACCATCTGCTGTGCATCACCAACCAGCCGATCGCGCGCTTTGGCAGCACCCTGGTCAGCAAGGGCCAGTTCAACGGTTATATGCAGCTGCTACGTGACAGCTACCGCCCGGAAAACCTCGCGCCGCTGATGTGCCGCAGCCTGGTCAGCGTCGACTGGCAGGGCTACCTGTACGACTGTGACTTCAATCAGATGCTCGACCTGCCGCTGGACTTGCAGGGCCAGTTGATCGGCCGCGAGCGTGCGCATTTACGCGACCTGCTCGACGCTAGCCTGAACGGCAACCCGATCGTCACCCGCGACCATTGCTTCGCCTGTACCGCCGGGCAGGGCTCCAGTTGTGGCGGCGCGCTGAATGACTAACCCCGTAGGGTGCGCGATGCGCACCAACGCTGGTACTGAACTATTGGTGCGCGCGGCGCACCCTACGATGAACCCCAGCTTACGCCCTGTTCAATAAGGAGTTTCCATGCAACTCACCAGTCTGACCGGGCTGTTTTTCTGGGGCTTTCTCGTGGTCTACGGTGCGCTGATGCTTGCGTTTTCGCCGCGCGCCGTGACCATCGGTGGCTTCTTCAATGGCGAAGACGACCAGGGCCGCAGCGCGGCGCCCTGGTTGCTGACTTCGAGCATCTTTATCAGCTGGATCTTCGCCAAGTCGGTGACCAACGCCGCCAACCTCGGCGCCAGCTATGGCCTGGTCGGCGGCCTGGCCTATGCCATGTATTGGCTGTCGATTCCGTTGACCGGCTTCGTCATCTACCGCCTGCGTCGGCGCTTCGCCGCCACCGGGCTGGTGAGCTTCTTGAGCAGCCATTACGGCCGCGGCGCGGCTTTGGCGTTTTCCGCGGCGATCCTGATTCGCCTGTTCAACGAGGTGTGGAGCAACACCGCGGTGGTCGGCGGTTATTACGGCGACGCCGGCAGCGTCGAATTTATTGCCTCGGCGCTGTTGTTCACCGCCGTCACCCTGGCCTATAGCCTGCGCGGCGGCTTGCGCAGCTCGATCCTCACCGACGCGGCGCAGGCGGCGATTTTCGTCGTGGCGCTGGTCTGGGTGCTCGGCCTGGTGTTGCCGCAGCATTCGCCGGCCGAGCTGGCCAGCACCAGCAACTGGGCGCTGAATGCCGGGGTCGACCTGCTGCTGGTCGCCGGTCTGCAAGCCTTCAGCTATGGCTTTCACGATCCGGTTTTGACCGACCGCGGCTTTATCAGCGAAGAGAAGACCATGCGCCGCTCGTTCCTGATCGCCGGCGTGCTGGGCTTTATCGCCATCCTCGCCTTCAGCCTGATCGGCGTGCATGCGCAACTCACAGGCCTGGCTGCTTCGGACAACGTACCGGCGGCGCTGGCCAAGACCCTGGGCATCGGCGCGCTGCTGGTGATGACGGTGGTGATGGTCTCGGCGGCCGGTTCGACCCTGGACTCGACCTTCTCCAGCCTGGCCAAACTGGCCGGGCGCGAACTGCCCAAGCTGGCCGGCCGCGACCTCGGCCAGAAAGCCATAGGCGTGGGCATGGCGGTGATGGTGCTGTTCGCCCTGTTCGGCAACCTGCCGATGATCGCCGGCACCGACATTCTCAAGGCCACCACCATCAGCGGCACCATGGTCATCGGCCTGGCGCCGGTGTTTATTCTGCATGGCCTGACCACGCCGACCCGATTGGGCTTTCACCTGAGTTTCTGGATCGGCCTGGGTCTGGGCGTGGCGCTGACCCTGGGCTGGATTCCGCAGAGCTGGGCCATCGGCGACGGCAAGTACGCGCTGTTGCTCGGTACCAACCTGTATGGCCTGGGATTGTGCGTACTCGGCTACCTGATTCCAGGCTGGCTGCGGAGGGGCGCCTGATGCTGCTTGGCGTCGTAGGGTGCGCTGTGCGCACCAGGCTTCTGCCTGCTGAGTTGGTGCGCACGGCGCACCCTACCTCTGTTTGGCTGGGGGCTAAAGCCTGATGCGCGCCGGCCGCGATTGCCCGCTGGACTACCGCCTGGCACAGGATGCCTTTAGCGCTGAGCCGCTCTTCGAGTGCGACGCCCTCTATGTGGTCGGCGGCCTCTATGGCAATCGCCAGGCCCTGGCCGCAGTGGACAAGCGTTTGGCCGCCGAGCCGGGCGCGCGCGTCGTGTTTAACGGCGATGCGCATTGGTTCGACCGCGACCCGGAAATCTTCCAGGCCATCGAGCAGGGCTTGAGTCGCCACCTGGCGCTGCGCGGCAATGTCGAAACCGAACTCGGCCGCGCGGCTGATAGCGGTGCCGGTTGCGGCTGCGCCTATCCGCCGACGGTGGAGGAAGCCGTGGTCGAGCGCTCCAATGCGATCCAGGCCGAGTTGAACGAAACCCTGAAGCAGTTGCCGGGGCTGGCCGAACGCCTGGCGGCGCGACCGGCCACCGCGCTGGTCAGTGTTGGCGGTCGGCGCGTGGCGATCAGCCATGGTGACGAGCAGTCCCTGGCCGGCTGGAGCTGTTCCCGCGAAGCCCTCGGTAACACAGAGCGCCAACAGCAGCTCGATCAGTGGTTGATGACCCATCGGCTGAGCGTATTGGCCAGCAGCCATACTTGCGCCGCCGTGGCGTTGAACCTTCGCCATGGTGCGTTGATCAATAACGGCGCGGCCGGCATGCCGAACTTCGCCGGTGGCCGTTACGGCCTGCTCAGCCGCATCGCCACCACGCCCCATGCCGCCGCGCTGTATCGCTGCGAGCGCGACGGGCTGTATATCGAGGCGCTGCCGTTGAATTACGACCATGCTGGTTTTCTCGCCGATTTCGACCGTCAGTGGCCGGCCGGCAGTCCGGCGGCGTTGTCCTACCGTTCCCGTATTCTCGGGGGCTGCGCGGATCGTCCGCAGCAAGCCCTGCTGGCCGGCTTCAGCCTGTGCCAAAGCCTGTGCGCGCTGGAGGCGCTAAGCCAATGAATAGCCGCAAAATCGCCTTGCTGGGGTTGATCCTGGCGCTACTCGGCAGTTTCTTCGTCTTCGACATCGGCCAGTACCTCAACCTGGAAGCGCTCAAGGCGCAGCAGGCGGCGTTGAATGCCGATGTTGCGGCGCAGCCCTGGCTGGCGGCCGGGGTGTTCTTCCTCGCCTATGTCGCGGTCACCGCGTTGTCGCTGCCCGGCGCGGCGCTGATGACGCTGCTGGCCGGCGCGCTGTTCGGCCTGCTCGAAGGCTTTGTGCTGGTGTCCTTCGCGTCCACCCTGGGCGCGACCCTGGCGATGCTCAGCAGCCGCTTTCTGCTGCGTGACTGGGTGCAGACGCGCTTCGGCCAGCGCCTGGCCGCGATCGACGCCGGGGTCGAACGCGAAGGCGCGTTCTACCTGTTCGCCCTGCGTCTGGTGCCGGTGGTGCCGTTCTTCCTGATCAACCTGGCGATGGGCCTGACCCGGCTGCCGCTGCGCACCTACTGGTGGGTCAGCCAACTGGGCATGCTGCCGGGCACCCTGGTCTACGTGAACGCCGGGCGCGAGCTGGGCCAGCTCGATTCACTGGCGGGGATTCTTTCGCCGGGCCTGCTCGGCGCCTTCGTCCTGCTCGGGGTGTTCCCGCTGGTCGCGCGCAAGCTGCTGGAGATGATCAAGGCGCGGCGGGTGTATGCCGGCTGGCACAAGCCGCGAACCTTCGATCGCAACCTGCTGGTGATCGGCGCAGGCGCCGGGGGCCTGGTCAGCGCCTATATCGCCGCGGCGGTCAAAGCCAAGGTCAGCCTGATCGAAAAACACCAGATGGGCGGCGACTGCCTGAACACCGGCTGCGTGCCGTCCAAGGCGTTGCTGCGCTCGGCCAAGCTGGCCAACGAATTGAAGAAGGGCCCGGCCCTGGGTTTCACCGGCGTCGCTGGCGAGGTGGATTTCCCCGCGGTGATGCAGCGCATCCAGCGGGTGATCGCCGATATCGAGCCGCATGATTCGGTGCAGCGCTATACCGACCTGGGCGTCGAGGTGATCCAGGGCGAGGCGAAAATCCTTTCGCCCTGGACCGTGGAGGTGAACGGCCAGGCGCTGACCAGCCGCAACCTGATCATTGCCGCCGGCGCCCGCCCGCTGGTGCCGAAAATCCCCGGCCTGGAGCAGATGCGCGGCTACACCTCGGACACCATCTGGAGCCTGCGCGAACAACCGCGCTGGCTGCTGGTGCTCGGTGGCGGGCCGATCGGTTGCGAACTGGCCCAGGCCTTTCAGCGCCTCGGCAGCCAGGTGATCCAGGTCGAGTTGGCTGAGCGCCTGCTGCCGCGCGAGGATGCCGACGCCAGCGAGCTGGTGCTCGCCAGCCTGCGCGCCGACGGCGTGGATGTGCGCCTGCAGCACAGGGCCGAGCGCTTCGAGCTGGTCAACGGCGAGCAGCGCATGGTGGCGCGTCGTGTCGATACCGGCGAGGAGGTGACGATCGCCTTCGATTGCCTGCTGCTGGCGCTCGGCCGGGTGGCCAACGTCAAGGGCTACGGCGTCGAGGAGCTGGGCCTGACCCTGCGCGCCAACGGCACCCTGGAAACCGACGAATACCTGGCCACGCGCTTCCCCAATATCTACGCCGTGGGCGATGTTACCGGCCCCTACCAGTTCACCCATTTCGCCGCGCATCAGGCCTGGTATGCGGCGGTCAACGCGCTGTTCGCTCCGTTCAAGCGCTTCAAGGCCGACTATCGGGTGATCCCCGCGTGCACCTTCACCGACCCCGAGGTAGCGCGGGTCGGCCTCTCCGAAGGTGAGGCCAGGGCGCAGAACATCGCCTTTGAAGTGACCCGCTACGGCATCGACGACCTTGACCGGGCGATTGCCGACGAGGCCGCCCATGGCTATGTGAAGGTGCTGACCGTGCCGGGCAAGGACCGGATTCTCGGCGCGACCATCGTCGGTGAGCACGCCGGAGAACTGCTCGCCGAATACGTCCTGGCGATGAAGCATGGGCTGGGCCTGAACAAGATTCTCGGCACCATCCACAGTTATCCGACCATGGCCGAAGCGAACAAGTACGCGGCTGGCGAGTGGAAGCGCGCTCATGCTCCCCAGGGCTTGCTGCGTCTGGTCGAGCGTTTCCATGCCTGGCGCAGAAGCTGATGCGCGGCCTATTGATCGCATTGCTGCTGGCGGCGCCACTGGCGCATGCCGGTGACAACCAGCTCGCGCCCTGGACCTCCGGCCCGCCCGCGGGTGAATGGTCGGTGCCCTGGCGCCTGGCGGATATCCCCAAACTCAAGCCATCGGCGCGCAGTCTGGTCGAGCAGGGTGGCCGCCAGGTGCTGCATATCCAGGCTGACGCGGCGGCCGGTGGCCTGCTGCATCCGCTCGACCTGCCGGGCGATCGGCCCTGGCAGCTGAGCTGGCAATGGCGCACCGAGCGCAAGCTGGACAAGGCGCGCTTCGCCACCCGCGACGGCGATGACTATGCGGCGCGGGTCTATGTGCTGCTCGATTACCCGCTCGACACGCTGTCGTTCCTCACCCGGCAGAAGCTGCGCCTGGCGCGCACCTTCTTCGACCCGGACCTGCCTGCGGCGACCCTCAGCTATGTCTGGGACAACCGCCAGGCGCCCGGCAGCCACGCTCGCAGCGCCTACACCGAGACCGTCGAGATGTTGGTGCTGCGCGGTCCCGAGGCACCGCTCGGGCAGTGGCTGACGGAACACCGCGACCTGCGTGCGGACGCCATTGCCGCTTTCGGCAGCGCGCCGCGGCGGGTTCTCGGCGTGGTCTTCGCCGCCGACAGCGACAATACCGGCGAACGCGCCGAGAGCTATTTCGCCGAGCCGCAGTTGGTCGAAGCTCGTTAGCAGGTCGTTTTCACGAGGCGGCAGGTTTTTATCCGCTGCGCGGTCGTGAGGCTCTGCAATTTCGTAGCCCGGATGCAATCCGGGAATGTTGCCAGCCGCACAAGCGTTCCCGGATTTCATCCGGGCTACAAGAGCGCATTGTCAGAGTCCGTAGGGTGCGCCGCGCGCACCGGGCCTATCAGATCTCGCGCATCTCGAAATCGCCCTTGCTCACCCCGCAGTCGGGACACAGCCAATCGTCCGGTACCTCGCTCCAGGGCGTGCCGGCGGCGATGCCTTCGTCCGGCCAGCCCTGGGCTTCGTCGTAGATCAGGCCGCAGACGATACAGATCCAGGTTTTCATACGGTTACCTCGCGGGTCAGCGGATGCAGGTGGCGGTCGAAGTCAGCCAGCGATGGCATCGTCAGCGTGGGCAGGTGTTCCAGGTCCAGCAGATGATCGCGGTACTCATCGAGTAGCTGTTGGCGCGCCGTCGCGTCGATATAGGGCACGTGATAGGCGGAGAACGGCGGCAGCACGGCGAACCCGGTGTAGGCCAGGGTGCCGCGCAGCAAGGGTCGCAGCATCAGCTGCAACTCGCCATGTACCGCGTCTTCGTCGGCGAACATATGTGCCTGGCCGCCGAGGGTGAAGCTCAGCAGCGCGCGCTTGCCGACCAGCCCGCCGCGATCATAGAAGCGCCGGCCGCCATAGCAGGCGCCGGAAACCAGCACCCGGTCGACCCAGCCCTTGAGCATCGCCGGCAGCGAGCACCAGTACAGCGGAAAGTTGAGGATCAGCAGGTCGGCCCAGAGCAGCTTGTCCAGCTCGGCGGCGATGTCCGCAGCCAGCGCCTGGCGTTCGTGGCCATGGCGTTGCTCGAGGGCATAGACCAGATAGTCGGGGTCGTTGCGTTCGAGGAAATCGGCGGCCGAGGCCAGCGGGTTCCAGTTCATGGCATAGAGGTCGGAGCACTGCACGACGTGCCCGGCGCCGCGCAGGGTAGCCAGCGCCAGGTCCTTCATGGCGCTGCAGAACGACTGTGGTTCGGGGTGGGCGTGGACGATCAATACATTCATCGGCTTATCGCATGGCGGAAGAGGAAGGGCGCGGCAGCGACGCCGCGCCCGCATTCAGGCGGCCTGGGTCTGCGCCGCCGGCTGCGGTTCGCTGACCCGGGTCCAGCGGTTGGCGCGGGCGAAGGTGCCGAAGTCGTTGAAGCGCACGCCCATCTCGCGCATCACCTGGTGCGCCAGCGGCGCGGTCAGCTGGCGAATGTAGAACGGCTCCTTGACCACGAAATGGTGGATCGCATGGGTGCTGCCGAAGTTGCAGCAGAACGCCTGTAACGGCCACAGCCACCAGGGGTTGAGCACCTGGGTCTGCTGGATCACGTTGCCCGGCTCGACATCGCCGTAGTAATGCATGTTGGAACTGACGAAGTGCAGGCAGAAGGTGCGCAGCACGTTGGGGCCGACCAGCACCACCACGGCGATATTCACCACGCCCATCACCTGCAGCGTGGTCGCCGACCAGGCGATCGGTGCACCGACGGCGCCAGCGACCAAGTCGAGCAGGTGAAAACCGAGGAACAGGTACCAGGTGCTCCAGTTGAGCAATGCCAGCGGCGCGTAGACGCGCAGGGTGCGCCAGAGGATCGCGCGTTTGTGCGCCCAGCTTTTCGCCCGCAGCATGCGGATCAGCGAGGACATCACGTTGTCGCCGACCATCAGTAGGCGCGCCAGGCCCCAGGGTTCGCCGTTGGTGATGGCGCGCTCCTCCATGTCCGCTTCGCTGCCGGAGACCTTGTGGTGGTTGAGGTGCAGGTGGCGGCGAATCCACGGGTTGATGGTGCTCGGCCGCGCCAGCCAGACCAGCGCCAGCATCAGGTTGTGCGGCACCCGGCGCTTGCGGAAGTACATCGAGTGCAGCAGGTCGTGCTCCAGCTCATGGGTCAGCGAGGCGAAGAAGGCATTCAGCAGCAGGCAACCCCACCATGCCAGGTAACCGCCGAGATAGAGCGCCGCGGAGCCGATCATGGCAGCCAGGGAAAAGCCCAGAATAGTCGCGCCGAGAGCGTCCTGATGCTGCAGAATAGGGTAGCGCTGGCGCAGTTCGGCGCCATGGGTCATCACCGTCTGGCGAATGTGCGCGGTTCGTTGCGCGTCATTCAGCGTGGCAACACTTGCGGGGGTAAGGGACATGCCTACATCCTCTTGTACGTGGACAATGACGTCACTGTGCCGCGCCGGCCGCCATCGCGCCCGACCGAGCACGCCAACCTGTTGACCGGACACGCCAACCCGCATGACTGCCGAACCCACCACCCTGGCCAGCTGGACCCGCGCCCTGCGCAAGCAGCTTGATGCCCTTGGCCTGGACAGCGCCGCGCTGTGCCGTCAGGCCGGGCTCGAACCGGCGCTGCTGGATACGCCCAACGCGCGCTGCCCGCTGTCGGCCACCACCCGGTTGTGGCAGCTGGCGGTGGCCGCCAGCGGCGATCCGGCGCTGGGCCTGAGCACTTCGCAATACGTCAGTGCGACCACCTTCCATGCCCTCGGCTACGCGCTGAACGCCAGCAGCAGCCTGCGCGAAGTGTTCGAGCGCATCGTTCGCTACCACCGTGTGGTCAGCGATGTGCTGGAGCTGGAGTTGCGCGAAGTGGGCGATACCTATGAATTCCGTTTTCATGCGCCCGCGGGCGGCCCGCCGCCGGCGCCCGAGGCGTTGGATGCGTTCGCCGCGATCTATGTGCGCAGCTGCCGCAACCGCCTGGGCCGCGATTTCGCCCCGCTGGCGCTGTACCTGCAACGTCCGCAGCCGGCCGATCCGCAGCCCTGGCATGCGGTGTTCCGCGCGCCGCTGTATTTCGCCGCGGCGGAAAACCTGCTGCGCTTTTCGCGCGCGGCACTGGACCAGTACCTGGACGACGGCAACCCGGAACTGGCCGAACTCAACGAGGCGATGCTCGAACGCAATCTCGCGCAATTGCAGGCGGCGACCTGGGCGCAGAAGGTGCGTAGCTGTCTGCAGGCGCAGTTGCCGGATGGCGAACCTTCGGCCGAACGCGTCGCCCAGAGCCTGCACCTGAGCCTGCGCAGCCTGCAGCGTCACCTGGCCGACGAGGGCGTGCGCTACGATAACCTGCTGGCCGATACCCGCCACAGCCTGGCCTTGCAACACATGCGCGATCCACGTTGTTCGATCAGCGAAATCGCCTACCTGCTCGGCTTCGCCGACACCAGCAGCTTCAGCCGCGCCTTTAAACGCTGGACCGGCCTGGCCCCCAGTCAATACCGCGAAGGACTCGCACAACCATGAATCACTACGACCTGCTATTGATCGGTGCCGGCCATGCGCATCTGGGCGTGTTGCGCCGCTGGGCGATGTTCGAGCGCCCGCCGGGGCGCATCGGCATCCTCAGCCCGAGCCCGGCCGCCTGGTATTCCGGGATGCTGCCAGGCCTGCTGGCCGGGCGCTTCCGCGCCCGGGACTGCCAGGTCGAACTGCAGCCGCTGTGTCGTGCGGCCAAGGTCGAGTTGCTGTTCGGCGAAGCCGAGGCCCTGTCCGCCGCGCAGCAACTGTTGCTGCTGGCCGATGGCCGCACGCTGAGTGCCGATTGGCTGTCGCTGAATGTCGGCGGCGAGGTCGCTGATCTAGCGCAGCAGGGCGCGGCCATGCAGGTGCTGGCGGTAAAGCCGTTCTCGAAGTTTCTCGCCGGCTGGCAACGCTGGCAGCTTTCGCCGCAACCGCTGGCGATTCTCGGCGGCGGTGCGGCCGGGGTCGAGTTGGCGCTGGCCATCGCCGGGCAGGTGCCGGCGCTTGCCCTGTTCTGCGGAGGGGCGTTGCTTGACGGACTGGGCGCCGGTTTGCGCATGCGCGCCCTTGGTCATCTGCGCCAACGCGGGGTGCAGGTGCGTGAGCACTGTCCGATCAGCCGGATCGAGGACGATTGCCTGATCAGCGGCGTGGAGCCGGTCTGGCGCGGCCCGCGCCTGCTCCTCGCCAGTGGTACCCAGGCCCTGCCCTGGCTCTCTCACAGCGGCCTGGACTGCGATTCGCGGGGTTTCGTGTCCATCGCCGCAACCCTGCAAAGCCGCAGCCATTCGCATATCTTCGCCGTCGGCGACTGCGCCAGCCTGCCGGGGGCGCGCAAGAGCGGGGTGTATTCGGTGCGCCAGGCCCCGGTGCTTGCGGCCAATCTCAACGCGGCGCTGCGGCGTTTGTCGCTGCGGCCTTATCAGCCGCAACGGCAAAGCCTGGCGTTGCTGGCCACCGGCGACGGCGGCGCCCTGTTCAGCTGGCGCGACCTCAGCGCCGGCGGGCGCTTGTTCGGGCGCTGGAAGGATTATCTCGACCAGGGTTTTATTCAGCGCCACCGTCAGCTGGGTTAAGGCGCTCGGCCAGGGCTAATTGCGCGGTGGATTAAGACCAAAGTGCCATGGTCCGCGGACATCTTCGATGTTCGAATCCATAACGTTTCTGAGCCGTCCCCCCCGTTTCTCCGCAGCTGCCGCTGGTCCGCCCGGCTCACGGCTCGGCATTAAGTGCTTTACTGGGGGTAAAACAGATTCTGTCATCGTCCCGGCGCCAAGCTTTCCACTGCCAATAAGAAGAGTTCGAGGTTTGCGTTATGCGAGTTGCCTTTATCCGCCACCCGATGGCTTTTGCATTGCACGCGTTGGGGCTCGTCGCCTTGATGGTGGTGCACCGGCAATTCGACATGCCTTTGCTGGTGACCATCGTCTCCGTGCTGCTATTGGCCTTGTGGCCCTGGCTCGGCCCCTGGCAGCGTCGTGACGAGGAGATGCGGGCCGCGGATGAATCCACGCCCAGCCTCAGCCGGTTGACCCAGAGCCTATCCGAGCACACTTGCCATAACGCCTTGTCCGCGGCGCAGGTGGCCGATTCGGTCAAGCGCCTGGCGGAAAAGGTGCAATCGCAATTGCTCGCCACCGAGCAGATCAGCCAGAGCGCGGAGGCCATCACCCATACCGAACAGGACAACGCCCAGCGCGCCCAGCAAACCCTGGAGGCGGCGCAGACCGTGCGCCATACCAGCGAGGAAGGCCAGCAGGCGCTGCAGCAGGCGATCGGCCGCATGCAGCAGTTGAGCGCGCAGACCGCCGCCAGCCGCGAACTGATCGATGGCCTGAGCACGCGTACCGAACAGATCGAGCAGGTCACCCAGGTGATTCAATCGATCGCCAGCCAGACCAACCTGCTGGCGCTCAATGCGGCCATCGAAGCGGCGCGCGCCGGCGAGCTGGGACGCGGTTTCGCGGTGGTCGCCGACGAGGTGCGCAACCTGGCCGGGCGCACCGCCAGCGCCACCGAGGAAGTCGGCCAGATGGTCAGCGATATCCGCCAGCAAAGCATGGCCGTGGTGGCGCATATCCAGCAGCAGGCCAGCGAGCTGGACCAGGCGGCCACCCAGGTCGAACAGGCGGGCGTGTTCCTGCATGACATCGCCGAATTGGCGGTGGATGTCGACAACCAGGTGGAACAGATCAGCGCCGGCACGGCGAGCAATCACGACCGCTTGACCAGCCTGTCGGTGGCGGTGAGCCAGTTGCGCAGCGACGTGCACATCAGCGAAGGCCAGACCCGCCAACTGGGGCTGGCCGCCGAACAGCTGGTCGGCCAGGCCGAGACGGTCAGCGAGCAACTCGCCGAGGTCGGCCTGGACGAGTATCACCAGCGCATCTATGACCTCGCCCGCGAAGGCGCGGCGGCGATCGCGGCGCGCTTCGAAGCGGACATCGCCGCCGGCCGGATCACCCTGGCCGATCTGTTCGACCGCAATTACCAGCCGATCCCCAACAGCTTTCCGACCAAGTACAAGACCCGTTTCGACAGCTATGCCGATCAGGTTCTGCCGGCTATTCAGGAGCCCCTGCTCAAGCGCCACGAGGGCCTGGTGTTCGCCATCGTCACCACGCCGGAAGGTTATGTGCCGACCCACAACAATGCCTTCAACCACCCGGCAACCGGCGACCGTGCGGTGGACACCGCGAAAAGCCGTGGCAAGCGCCTGTTCAACGACCGTACCGGCATCCGCTGCGGCAGCCATCAGAAGCCGCTGCTGCTGCAGACCTACATGCGCGATACCGGCGAATTGATGCACGACCTCTCGGTGCCCATCCACGTGCAAGGCCGGCACTGGGGCGGCATGCGCATGGGCTACAAGCCGGAGCCCGAGCATTAAGAACGGCTGACGAGGGCGGCGTTCCCGCTCCCGGATTGCGCTGCGCTTATCGGGGCTACAGATAAGGCCGCGCGGCTTCGCAGGTTTCGTAGCCCGGATGTCATCCGGGAAAATTGTGTGTCCGACCAAGGCCCCGGATTGACTCCGGGCTACGGGCGCGGGGTCTTCAGGCCCGACCTTCCAGCCGCGCCTTCAACCGGCTCATGCCCTGCTCGGCGCGCCTTTGCAGGGTGCGCCGCGCCAGTGGCAGGAGCAAATGGCGAACCCAGGGGCTCTGGCTGCGGCTGAGCATACGCCAGTCGATGGCCGTCTGTTGCGGGCCCAATTCGGTGAAACGCACTTCCATACGCGGCAACAGCGGCGGGAAGCGGCCTTCGGTGATAAACAGCTGGTTGGCGGCGACTTCCTTCACCGTGATCATGATCTGCCTCTGGCCGCGCAACGGGATGACCACCGTTTCGCGGTATTGCTTACCCACCTCGCCATGAGCCAGTTCGTTGCTCGAGGTAATGGCGATGACCTTGGGGAACCACTCGGAGAAGCGTTCCATATTGGCCACCAGGGCAAACGCTTGATCCGCGCTACAGTCGACAACGGTGTTGCTCTGGACGATCAGATGCATGGGTTTGGGGCTCTCTTATTATTGGAAGGTTGTCGGAAGGCTTGGCAAGCCTAGCAGGCTGTCGAGAAACCACTCAGGTGACTGGTACACCGTTATGGAACGTACGTCTCATATTAGTCGTTCGCTTGCCCCGCGTTCCGCTCCAGAATGCGGTTTTATGGCTCTGCATGAGTTGTTTCCACGGCCGGCTAGGCGATAAGACGCGGCCTGCCGAGCAGGCGTTCCGTAAATGTTTAGCTGGCCCGCAACCAAGCATCTGAAAAATCGTATTTAAGCCATGCGATCGCCTGTGCGAGCCTGCTGCTATGAGTTTGACATCAGCGTTCTCGCCATTGCCGCACTGCCTGTCCCGGCAGCCCGAGCACCGTCGCCCGGGTTCGGCCCGAGGTTCTGCGACACTTCCGGAAATCCTCGCCTTCTGGGCGCTTTGGCATTGCCGCCATGCGCGCCCACCGGACACCTTCGCCGCTTCGCGTTAGCCGAGCCGCCGCTGCCCCTGGCAGCCCTTTTCCGTTGATTGTGTTTACGCGCCCGTGCCGATTCGCCGCACGGCGCTAACGAGAGCCTTATGTCATTCGCCCCAGTGCAGCACGCCGAGGATTTCCTCGCGCGTCACCCCGATATCGAACTGTTCGAATTGTTTATCCTCGACGCCAACGGCGTGCCGCGCGGCAAGCTGTTGCACCGCGACGAGCTGCTCGCCGTCTATCAGAGCGGCCGGCCGCTGCCCAGCACCATTCTCGGCCTGAGCATCAACGGCGACGATGTCGAGGATTCCGGGCTGGTCTGGGACGTCGGCGATATCGACTGTCGCGCCTACCCCTTGGCCGGCAGCCTGGTGCCGATGCCCTGGCGGCAGATCCCCACCGCCGCGGTGCAGGTCTGCATGCACCCCAGCGAAGGCATGCCGGCGACGGTGGCCGACCCGCGGCATCTGCTGGTGCAGGTGATCGATGGGCTCAAGGCCGAGGGATACCACCCGGTGATGGCTTGCGAGCTGGAGTTCTATCTGCTCGATCAGCAGCGCG
This sequence comes from uncultured Pseudomonas sp., assembly GCA_966210435.1. Lineage (GTDB taxonomy): Bacteria > Pseudomonadota > Gammaproteobacteria > Pseudomonadales > Pseudomonadaceae > Aquipseudomonas. The sequence goes on from CBIHLF010000001.1 coordinate 409,006, forward strand.
ACGGCGACGGCCGCCCGCAACCGGCCCTCGACCGCGACGGCGGGCGGCCGCGCAGCACCCAGGTGTACGGGCTGCGCGAGCTGGAGCAGATCGAACCCTTCCTCGCCGACCTCTATGCGGCTTGCAAGCTGCAGGGCATTCCGGCGCGCACGGCAATCTCCGAATACGCACCGGGCCAGGTGGAAATCACCCTGGAGCACGGCGACGCGCTCGTCGCCATGGACCAGGCCGTACGCTACAAGCGCCTGGTCAAGGGCGTCGCGCACAAGCACGGGATGCAGGCCTGCTTTATGGCCAAGCCGTTCGACCACCTGGCCGGCACCGGTATGCACATGCACGTCAGCCTGGCGGATGCGGCCGGTGACAACCTGTTTGCCAGCAGCGAGCCGGCCGGCACGCCGCTACTGCGCCAGGCCGTCGGCGGCATGTTGGCGAGCCTGCTCGATTCGCTGCTGCTGTTCTGCCCCAACGCCAACTCCTACCGGCGCTTCCAGGCCAACAGCTATGCACCCCTGGCGCCGACCTGGGGTATCGACAACCGCACCGTCAGCCTGCGCGTACCGGGCGGGCCGGCCCACACTCGGCACATCGAACACCGCATCTGTGGTGCCGACGCCAACCCCTATCTGGCTGCTGCGGCGATTCTCGCCGGCATCCATCGCGGCATCCGCGAACAGCTCGATCCGGGCGCACCGATCGAGGGCAACGGCTATGCCCAGGCCAAGGAAGTGCTACCCACCGACTGGCTGACCTCGATCCAGGCGCTGGAGCGCTCCGACTGGGCGCGCGAAGCCCTGGGGCAGAAATTCCTCAAGGTGTACCTGGCGATCAAGCGCAGCGAATACCGCCAGTTCATGGCCGAGGTCGGCGAGCAGGACTGGCGCTGGTACCTGAGCAACGCCTGACATTCGTAGGGTGCGCCGCGCGCACCGACCGTATCCCTGGTGCGCACGGCGCACCCTACCGCGACAAGCGTCGTGAGGATTCCGCAATGAACGCCATCAGCCAACCCGTAGTCCCCGCAGCCGAACGCTGCCCGTCCTACTACAGCGCCACCCTCAACGAGGAGACCGCCTACCCGACGCTGCAAGGCCGGGTCAGCGTCGACGTGGTGATCATCGGCGGCGGCTTTACCAGCGTCGCCTCCGCGGTGGAGCTGGCCGAACGCGGCCTGAAAGTCGCCATCGTCGAAGCCAACAAGATCGGCTGGGGCGCCACCGGGCGTAATGGCGGCCAGGTCACCGGCAGCCTCTCGGGTGACGAGGCGATGCGCAAGCAGATGCGCAACAGCCTGGGCGAGGAGGTCGACGACTTTATCTGGCACCTGCGCTGGCGCGGCCACCAGATCATCAAACAGCGGGTGGCGAAATACGCCATCGAGTGCGACCTCAAGCACGGCCACCTGCACGCGGCGATGAAACCGGCACATATGCACGAGCTGGAAGCCGCCTACGCCGAGGCCGAACGTCGGGGCATGGGCGATGAGGTGACCTTGCTCGACGCTGCCGGAGTGCGCAGCCACCTGGCCAGCGACCTGTACTGCGGCGCCCTGAAGAACAGCCGCAATATGCACCTGCACCCGCTCAACCTGTGCATCGGCGAAGCCCGCGCCGCGCATGGCCTGGGTGCGCTGATCTTCGAGCACTCGCCGGTGCTGGAAATTATCCATGGCGCGAGCCCCGCGGTGGTGACGGCGCAAGGGCGGATCGACGCCAAGCAGGTGCTGTTGGCCGGCGATGTCTATCACAAGCTGGAACCGAAAAAGCTCAAGGGCATGATCTTTCCGGCCATGGGCGGCATCGTCACCACCCAGCCGTTGGGCGAGCTGGCCACCGAGATCAATCCGCAGGACCTGGCGGTCTACGATTGCCGTTTCGTCCTCGACTACTACCGCCTGACCGCTGACAAGCGCCTGCTGTTCGGCGGCGGCTGCAACTACTCGGGGCGCGATTCGCGGGACATCGCCGCGGAACTGCGCCCCGGTATCGAGCGCACCTTCCCCCAGCTCAAGGGCGTGGCCATCGACTTCCAGTGGAGCTGCGCCATGGGCATCGTGGTCAACCGCATTCCACAGCTGGGCAAGCTCTCGGACAACGTCTGGTACTGCCAGGGCTACTCCGGCCACGGCATCGCCACCACCCATATCATGGGCGAGATCATGGCCGAGGCCATGACCGGCACGTTGCAACAGTTCGACACCTTCGCCGCCTGCAAGCAGATCAAGGTGCCGCTGGGCGACGTGTTCGGCAATCCGATGCTGGCGGCCGGCATGTGGTACTACGGTCTGCTGGAAAAGCTGCGTTAAGTAGACTTGATGGCCTGCCGTAGGGTGCGCCGCGCGCACCGGCGGGTTGTCTTGGGCGCGATGCTCGGTGCGCACAGCGCACCCTACGCGGAGGCGGCCTGGTGCAGGCGGTCGAGGTCGAGGATTTCGATTTCGCCGTAGGTCAGGCGCAGGACGCCCTGGGTTTCCAGCTCCTTGAGGATCTGGTTGGTGGTCTGCCGGGAGATCGCCAGCATCAGCGCCAGCTGTTCCTGGGCCAGGTGGATCACCCGCCGCGGCTCGCCCTCACCGTAATTGTCGACGATCAGCAGCAGGCGTCGCGCCAGGCGCGGTGCGGCGGGGAGCAGGCTCATTTCTTCCAGGGCGATAAAGGCCAGGCGCAGCTTCTGGCTCATCAGCAGGGCGAAGTCGCGCCAATAGCACGGTTGCTGCTCGAGCAGGGCGAGTATCCGCACCTGGGGGACGTGCAGCAGGGTGCAGGCCTCCTCGGCGAACGCATCGTGGGTGCGTGGCTGGCCGTCGAACAGCGAAATCTCGCCGAACCAGTAAGGCGCCTCGACCAGCAACAGCAAGGCCTCCTTGCCGCCGGGACCGACCGCGCCGACGCGCATGCTGCCGTCGATCACCGCATACAGGCCGCTGGGCTTGTCGCCACGGCGGAACAGCACCTGGCCCGCGTCCAGGCGCAGCATCTGCGCGGCCTCCAGCAGGGCGCGCTGCAGGGCCTCGGGCAGGTTGGCGAACCAGTGGCCCTGGCTGAGGCGGGCGCGATGAGCCGCGGCGTCGTTCAGGTGGTTTTTCTGCATGCTCGCTCCCTATTGTCGGCTAGCTGACAGAGCCGGGCGGGGCGTCGCGGCGATGCTCGCACCTTGCCCTGCTCGAGGATCAGCACCATGAAAACCCTAGTCGATCACCTGGCGCAATACGCCGCCTATCACCGCGAGGCGCGGAATATCTTCAGCCATTTCATCGGTATTCCGCTGATCGTGCTGGCGGTGGCGGTGTTGCTTTCGCGCCCCGCGGTCGAGGCGTTCGGCCTGTGGCTATCGCCGGCAACCCTGACGGCCATGGCGGCGGCAGGCTTCTACCTACGCCTGGACCTGCGCTTCGGCCTGGCGATGAGCCTGTTGCTGGCGCTCAGCCTGTGGGCTGGGGCGCTGTTGGCGATGCAATCGACGGCGTTGTGGCTGGCCAGTGGCGTCGGCTTGTTCGTCGGCGGTTGGGTGATCCAGTTCGTCGGCCACTATTACGAAGGGCGCAAACCGGCATTCGTCGATGATCTGATGGGGCTGGCCATAGGGCCGCTGTTCGTGGTCGCCGAAGCGGCCTTTCTGTTGGGCCTGCGCAAGGATGTCGAACAGGCGATCGTCAGCCGCGTCGGGCCGACCCGTAGCGGCGAGCGGCAACACGCCGCCTGAGCCAAGGCGCAGGTCGGCGGGGCAGGCTTACATGGCCAGCCACTGTTCAGTGAAGGAACGGGTATGGCGGTACACGGTGATGGGGGCGAACGGCCGGCCGGACACGCTTTGCAGGGTATTGCTCTGGCTGTTGAGATCGCTCAGGGCCGATTTCAGGTAGCCCCAGCGCGCCAGCAAGGAGCTGATTTCCGGGTCCGCCTTGGCGTGCAGCGGTGCCAGTTGGGCGTCTATCGCCGGGATAAGCTTGCGTTCGTCCTGGCCGAGGTAGGTGTCCGGCAGCTCGCGGGCGATCTCGAAGCTGCCGAAGTAGGAGCGGCTGAGGTATTGCACCGCCAGGTATTCGAGCTCGGCCGCCACTTCGCTGTCATCGGTCGGCGCCAACTGGCGGGCCTCCTGTAGCACGGCGAGCAGTGCCTTGCTCAATTCCTCCGGGTAGCGCCAGGGCATGTCTTCTTCCTTGGGGCCGAAGGACACACCGCGGCGAATCTGCACCACCAACTCGAGATGGGCATTGCGCAACGCATCGCTGCTTTGCGGCAAACGCTGCATGGCGGCGGCGAGGGTCTGCAAATCTGTTTCCAGGGCGCTCTGGTGTTTCTTTTGGAAACCCTCGCCACGTAACAACATGAGGCTGCCGGTGACCCTGCTGGCGTACACCTGTATCTGTTCCTGGGGGCTGACGGCTTCAGCGAAGGCTATCGGTGCAATACTCCCCAGTAGGCCGATAGTCCAAACTAAAAGCTTATAAATCAGTGGCTTGGAACGCATTCAGGAGTGCTCCTTATTGTTTTTTTAAGCCGCGCGGAGGGCTGTTGGCAGGTGCGCAGGCCTGTCGCTTAGGTTACTGCACTGCCGCTCTGTCCGAGATTACTCTTAAGAGTGATTTATTAGGCATACGTCACAGCACGGGGCTGGTCAGCGCCTGGGAAATCTGTTTGCCAGGCGACCTGCATTCCGCCACTCAGCCTTTGCGCCACACGCTCGCCAGCCAAGGTTGCTGCTCGTGGGGCAGGCCGGCCGGGCGGTAGTAATGCTCCAACTCGACGAAGCCGGCGGCGTTGAGCAGGGTGCGCCAATTGGCCAGGTCGTAGTAGGCGCCATAGCGCTCGCCGTTCCAGCCCTCCTGGTTGTCGCCACGCGGGTTGGAGCTGAACAGCACGCCGCCGGGCTTCAAGCTGGCATGCAGCTGACCCAGCACAACTGGCAACGCCTGGCTGGGAATATGGAAGAGCACGGCGTTGGCGAAGATGCCGTCGAAACGCTCGGGCGGCAGGTCGAGGGCGAGAAAATCCTGCAGCCACACCTCGCAATTACTGTCGCTACGGGCCATTTCGACGAAGCGTGGGCAGCCGTCGAGACCGGTGGCCTGGTGGCCGAGGGCGCTGAAGGTGCGCAGGTCGCGACCCGGGCCGCAGCCGAAGTCGAGAATTCGCAGCGGCGCCGGCGCCTCGATATGCCGCAGCAATGCGGCGATATTCTGGCTGACGTCGTGGTCGCGGGTGCCTTCGCGGAAGTCCTCGGCGCAGGTCTGGTAGTGGGCCAGGGTCAGGGTGCTGATCCTGGCGAGGTCGTCTGGGGTGAGCGGCATGAGTCGGGTCCTGGAGGCTTTGCGCCTATTAAACCGTGAAACCCGGGGCAATGCCGACGCCTGTGAAAACGTCGGCGGTTTTCCCCGCAGGCCGCTAGCGGGGCGCGCTCACAGGCCCAGGTCGCTGAGCCCCGGGTGCGTATCCGGGCGCCTTCCCTGGGGCCAATGGAATAGCCGCTGTTCCTCGCTGATCGCCAGGTCGTTGATGCTGGCATGGCGCTCGCGCATCAGCCCCTGCTCATCGAACTCCCAGTTTTCGTTGCCGTAGGAGCGCCACCACTGGCCGTCGGCATCGTGCCATTCGTAGGCGAAGCGCACGGCGATGCGGTTGTCGGTGAAGGCCCAGAGTTCCTTGATCAGGCGGTATTCCTGCTCGCGCTGCCATTTGCCGGTGAGAAAGGTACGGATCTGCTCGCGGCCCCGGGGAAACTCGTTGCGGTTACGCCAGCGGCTGTCCTCGGTATAGGCCAGGGCGACGCGTTCGGGATCGCGGCTGTTCCAGCCGTCTTCGGCCATGCGGACTTTCTGCACGGCGCTTTCATGGTTAAAGGGCGGCAGCGGTGGGCGGGGTTGTGACTGGCTCATATGGGCTCCAGGGTGACTGTTCAAGGGTGGCTTAAAGGTCCAGCACCAGCGGTTGTTGGCCGGCACTGTCACTGGCCGGCACCGCACAGCAAATCAGTACGCTGTCGGCGGCGGGTGATTCGGCGGGTGGTATGGGGTAGTGCACCTGGCCGCTGAGCAGACGCGTCGCACAGGTGCCGCAAGAGCCGCCGCGGCAGCTGAACTCTGGCGTCAGGCCGCGGCTCTCGGCCAATTGCAGCAGGCTGCCGCTGTCCGGCGTCCAGCGTGCCTCCTTGGCCGAACGCTGGAACAGCACCGGCACCGGGCTGGTTGCAGCGGGCGCCTGTACCAATGCGTGGCTGCCCTGGTCCGCCAGGCGGCGCAGGCTGGAGGGGCCGAACGTCTCGGCATGAATGCGAGCGTCGCCGATATTCAGGCTGCGCAGGTCATCGTACAGCGACTGGGTGAAGCCGCTGGGCCCGCACAGGTAGAAGTCGAAATCGTCGAACGGCAACAGGCTCTTGAGCAGTGCGATGTCGATACGTCCGTCCAGCTCGAAGTCTTCGCCCGCCCGCGCATGGGCTTCGGGCTGGCTGAGCAGACGCAGCGCGTGGATCGGCTCGCCACCGCGTTGCAGCAGCTCGATCAACTCCTTGCTGAATGCCAGGTCGGCCAGGGTTCGGGCGCTCTGGATAAACCATACGCGGCGTGCGCGGCGCAGGCGCTGGTTCTGGTAGAGGGTCTCGCGCAGCATCGCCAGTAACGGGGTCACTCCGACCCCGGCGGCCAGCAGTACCAGCGGCCGGCGCTGCTCGGTATCCAGGGTGAAGCGGCCCTGGGGCGCGCGCGCTTCGAGCAGGCTGCCGACGCCGATCTGCTCGTGCAGGTAGGTCGATGCCAGGCCCTCGCGTTTGACGCTGATGCGCAAAAAGCCATCGGAGGGTGCGCTGCTCAAACTGTAGGTACGGATCAGTGTCTGGCCGTCGATGCGCAGGCGCAGCGGCAGATGCTGGCCGGCCTGGAACAGCGGCAGGCCGGCGCCATCGGCCGGCTCCAGGTACAACGAGCGGATGCTGGCGCTTTCCTCGACCAGGCGCGTGACTCGCAGCGGTCGCCATTGTTCGCGCAGCGCCTCGGCGGCCTGGCGCGCCGCGGCCTCGGCCCAGTTGCCGGTGAGCAGGCTGTTCGGCGAGTAACCCTCGAATCGCCAGCGCAGGGCCAGGGCCGCCGGGCGGCGGACCAGGCGCTCGACCTGCAACTGCCAGAGGCGCTCGGCGCCCTGAAAGGTCGCGATCTGCGGGCCGTCGAGAATCAGCTCGGTGCGGCCGGACAGTTGCAGCAGCTCGCCGCTGGTGAAGTCGATGAACAGTAAACCGGCGCGCGGGTTGAGCAGCAGGTTGCCGAGGGTGTTGAAGTGCAGGTTGCCGGCGAAATCCGGCAGGGTCAGGCAATCGCCCTCGACCCTTACGAAGCCGGCCTGGCCGCCGCGGTGGGAAACGTCCACCGAGCGGCTGCCATCCGGCTGGTCGATATAGCTGGCGACGAAGCAGGTATCGGCGCTGGCGATCAGCGCTCGCGCGGCGTCGTCCAGCCCATTCTTCTGCTCGGCCGCGGGGCGTGTGGCACTCGATTGGCCCTGGCCGCCGTCGGGCTGGCGCAGCTGGATATATTGCGGGCAATTGCCGAAGGCCTGTTCGACGGCGATGGACGTACCGCGTTCGTCGAATTGGCGGATATGGCCGTTCAAACGGTTGCGTCGGCGAGTGTGCAGCTCGATGCCAAGCAGACCGATCGCCGCGCCCGCGGATAATCCCGCCGCAGCTGGATCCTCGGCCTGAAAAGGACTGTCGAGTTGCAACAGGCGGGGATCTGGCGAATGGGCGAAGCCCGGCGCACCCTCGAGAATGCCGGCCCAGGGCCGCCCCTCGGCATCCACGCTGGCGAACAGGATGAAGGGCAGCTGGCGGTAAAAGTCGCGGTGCTGCTCGGGCATGTGGTCGCGGATCACCTTGCGGCCGAACGCCTCCATCCGCTCGGCCACACCGGCGCGTTGCTGCAATTGTCTTTCGCCGGCATGCCAGGGCGACGCAGGGGATTCGACAGGGGGCATGGCGAGGGCTCCATGGGGTGGCGGAAAGCCGGATGGGCGACGGGCCATCCGGCACTGATGCCCGGCTTCAGGCGCTTTGCAGGCCGACGGCGGTGCGAGCCATCGGCACGAAACCGGGCAGCGCCTCGATACGCGCCAGCCAGGCACGCACATTCGGGTAATCGGCGAGGGATACATTGCCTTCCGGCGCGTGGGCGATATAGGTATAGCCGGCCACGTCGGCCAGCGTCGGCTGGTTGCCGGCGAGGTAGGCGCTGTTGGCCAGCTCCTGCTCGACCACCCGCAGCAGGGCATGGGAATTGGCGATGGTTTCCTCGGCGTTATAAGGCGCGCCGAATACCGTGATCAGCCGCGCCCTGGCCGGCCCCGAGGCGATCTGCCCGGCGGCGACCGATAACCAGCGCTGCACCTTGGCGGCGCCAAGCGGGTCGCTCGGCAGCCAGTTGCCGTTGCCGTACTTCTGCGCCAGGTACACCAGAATCGCGTTGGAATCGCTGACCAGGGTGCCGTTGTCGTCGATCACCGGCACCTGGCCGAAGACGTTGATGGCGAGAAACTCAGGCTGCTTGTGTGCGCCGTTGGCCAGGTCGACGAATACCAATTCGGTCGGTAAGCCGAGCAACGACAGCAGCAGCTCGACGCGATGGGCGTGGCCGGACAACGGGTGGCGGAATAGTTTGATCGGGTTCTGCGACATGGTGAGGCTCCAGTGCGGATGGAAGGATTCAGCGGCGGCTTTGGCGGGATGCCGGGTGAGGCGCGCTGATGGGAGTCATGGTCTTCCTAAGCGGGAATCTACAGAATCACCACAAATGGCAATCCTTTGTTTCATCCGCTGCAATAAAGCTGCGGTGTTTATCTTGGCGAAGGACTCGACACCCGTGGCGGCCGTCGAGCCCATGCGGCTTACAGGGTGTTAGCGGCCTTGTCCTTGATCAGCGGCCAGTTGGCTTCGGCTTTCAGCAGGTTGCCCGGCACGTCTTCGCTCCACATCTTGAACACCTCGGCGTTGACGTTGAGGTATAGCTTGCCGTCGACCACCTTGAATTGGCTCGGGTCGACATCGAGCTTCTTGCCCAGGGCCGCGCCCATGGCGCAGTAACCGCCGTATTGCGGTGCGTACATGGCCGGGTTGGCCTGGAAAAGCTGCATGTTCTCTGCGGAGGCAAAATAGTAGGTCGCGCCATCGTGTTTGACGGCGAAACGCTTATCGCCCTGGGTCGGCATGCCCTTGGTGAAATAGGCCACGCTGTCGTAGCCATTGAGGATCACCGCTTCGGCATTGAGGTTGACCGCTGCGGTAGAGTTTTCATCGAAGGCATAGCTGCTGGTGGCGCTAAGCAGCGCACCGGCACCGAAGGCCAGGGCGACGGCGAGGGTGCTGGCGGTGAAGGCTTTTTTCAGATTCATGCTGGGATTTCCTTGGCAACGCTAATCGGGGCTGTCGTCGAAACCGAATACGTTCGACGTGATGCCACTCTAGGTCTGCACGAATCGAAGAAGAACGGCCGCTCTCGACAAGGATCTATTGCTGAAAATGGAATGACGCGCGCACACTCGCACCACGCGCACAGGAGCCGTTCGATGGATAGATTCCAGGAAATGCAGGTGTTTCTCGCCGTCGCCGAAGAGCAGGGTTTCGCCGCCGCCGCGCGCCGCCTGAATATGTCGCCGCCCAGCGTGACCCGCGCCGTCGCCGCCTTGGAAGAGCGTATAGGCACCCTGCTACTGGCCCGCACCACGCGCAGCGTGCATATCACCGAAGCGGGCCAGCGCTATGTGGAAGATTGCCGACGCATCCTCGCCGAGCTGGAGGAAGCCGAAGAGTCCGCCGCCGGCAGCCATGCCATCGCCCGCGGCCAGCTGACCCTGACCGCGCCTGTGCTGTTCGGCGAACTCTTTGTCACTCCGGTAGTGGTCGATTACCTCGAGCAGCACCCGGCGGTGAGCATCAAGGCGTTGCTGGTCGACCGGGTGGTGAGCATGGTCGACGAAGGCATCGACGTCGCCGTGCGCATCGGCAACCTACCCGATAGTGGTCTGCACAGTGTGAAAGTCGGCGAGGTGCGGCGGGTGGTCTGCGCCTCGCCGGCCTATCTGAATCAACACGGCCGGCCGCAACACCCGGATCAGCTGAGCGAGGCCAGAGTGGTCGAAGCGGCGAGCAGCAGCCTGGTCAGCGACTGGCGTTTCGCCGGCCCCGAGGGCTCGCTGAGCGTGCGTCCTGAGCCACGTCTGGTGGTCACCGCGAACCAGGCGGCGATCAATGCCGCCTGCCTCGGTTGGGGGCTGACCCGGGTTCTGTCCTATCAGGTGGCGGGCAAGGTCGCGGCCGGCGAGCTGGAGATAGTGCTGGAGCCTTTCGAGCTACCGCCGCTGCCGATCCATGTGGTCTACCAGGGCGGGCGCAAGGTGCCGGCCAAGGTGCGCACCTTCGTCGATTTCTGCGCCGGGCGGCTGGGCCAGGACCTGGCGCTCAACCCCTCAGGCAAGGCCTGAGGCCGTGGATCGCCACCATGAAATGCGCGTGTTTCAGGCCGTGGTCGCCGATCTGAGCCTGGCCGCCGCCGCGCGCGGCTTGCAGCTCTCCGCACCGACCGTGACCCGCGCCATCGCCGCCCTGGAACAGCGCCTGGGCGTGGCCTTGCTCGAACGCAGCACCCGCGGCGTGACCCTGACCGCCGCGGGCGAGCGCTTCGCCAACGACTGCCGACGGATTCTGCAGGAGGTCGATGAAGCCGAGGCGTCGGCCAGCGGCCTGCATGCCCAACCGCGCGGCCAGCTCAAACTGGCCATGCCGCTGCTGTTCGGCCAGCAATTGCTGACGCCGATTTTGCTCGACTACCTGAGCGCCTACCCAGAGGTGCAGATAGTCGCCGCTTACCTCGATCGCCCAACCAACCTGCATGAAGAGGGCGTGGATGTCGCCGTGCAGGTTGGCAACCTGCCCGACTCCTCCTTGTTCGCCCTTAAGGTCGGCAGCATTCGCCGGGTGGTCTGCGCCAGCCCGGCCTATCTCGCTGAGTGCGGCGTTCCCGAGCAGCCCGGCGATCTGGCCCGGCATCGCCTGGTGCACTCCAGCGCCGACGCGCGCCTGCCCGAATGGCGCTTCCAGCAACAGAACGGACCGCTCACTATTTCCTTTCGTCCGCGCCTGAGCTGCGCCACCAACCAGGCGGCGATTGCCGCCGCCTGCCGCGATGCCGGGTTGATCCGCTGCATGAGTTATCAGGTGCATGAACTTTTCGAACAGGGCCGTTTGCGCCGCGTGCTGGGCGACTTCGAACAGCCGACGCTGCCGGTGCATATCGTCTACCGCGAAGGCCGCAGGGCTGCCGCCCGGGTGCGCAGCTTCGTCGACTTCGCCGTCGCCCGTCTGCGTGAGCATCCGGCGCTGCGTTGACCAAGAGCAAAAAATGCCGCGCACTTGGTCAAGTGCGCGACAAAGATGCTGCCGAGATTGGTTTGTGGCGGTTGGTTGTCAGGCGTGCCGCTCAGCCTGACTGCGTTCGGCACCGCCTTCGACGACTTGCAGGGCCTGCTTGCTGTGTAATTGCCGCTGGTGCTCGAAACTGCGTTCACTACCATTTTCGGCCACTTCTGGTGTGGCGACGGCATGCTGTTCGCGAGCCTGTTGCTGTACGCGCTCGCTGCCATTCTCTGCCAGCCGTAGGTCTTGGCTCGCCTGCAGTTGACCGGCGCCGATGGCTGCGAGCAGTGCCAGGGTATGAATCAGGTGGCGATTGTTAAAAAGGGTTTTCATGGTGATTTTCCTCAAGTAGTTGCCGTTTCCGGCGTTGAGGTAAGTATCTCAATCGCCAGTCTTGGGAAGAATCACCATATTTGTTAGTTAACTATTTTCAGAATTGGAATTATCTGGCGCATCCTATTGAGGTTGCGCCAGGGTGGACGCGAACCGCCGGTTAAAGAAACCAGCGGTACTCCCGCGCACTCAGCTCGTTCATAAAGGCCAGGTGATCCTGGCGTTTGTTCTCGCAATAGACCATCACGAACTCGCTGCCCAGGCCCTGGTTGACTACCGGGTGATCACGCATCGCGGCCACCGCACCGAGCATGTCCTGGGGGAAATCGATGCCGCTCTGGCGGTCCTGGTTGAGCGGTGCGATCGGTTCGCGCTGGGCATCCAGGCCATGCTCCAGGCCGACGAGGATTGCCGCCAGCACCAGGTAAGGGTTGGCGTCGGCGCCGGCCAGACGGTGTTCGATGCGCAGGTTGCGGCCGTCCGATTCGGGAATGCGGATGCAGGCGTCGCGGTCCTCGAAGCCCCAGCTGGCGCGGCTGGCGGCGTTGACCATGGCGCCGTAGCGGCGGAACGCGTTGTGGTTGGCGGCGAAGATCGGCATGCAGTGCGGCAGCAACTCCAGGCAGCCGGCGACGGCGTGACGCAACGGTCGTTGCTCGTCGGCGGCCAGCAGGTTGTTGCCGGCTTCGTCGTACAGGCTGACGTGCACGTGCATGCCGCTGCCGGGGGCGTTCAGGTAGGGTTTGCTCATAAAGCTGGCGCGCTGCCCGTGCTTGAGCGCCACGCCGCGCGTGCTGCGGCAGAACAGCGCGGCCCAGTCGGCGGCGCGCAAGCCGTCGTCGCAATGGCCGAAGTTGATTTCGAACTGGCCGGGGCCGAGCTCGGCGGTGATCACATTGGCGTCCACACCCTGTTCCCTGGCGGCATCGACTATCTCGTGGAGCAGCGGGGAAAAGCGTGACAGCCGCTCTATATGCATGTTCGGCTGGTCGTCGGCGTCGCCGCACAGCGCGTCGCGGGGGAAGCGCGGCAGGCCGTCCTGGAGTGTCCGGTCGAACAGATAGAACTCCAGCTCGAACGCGACCACGGGGCGGATGCCGCGTTGTTGCAGGCGCGTCAGCACCCGTGCCAGCACCTCGCGCGGCTCGAATTCGATGGGAGCGGCGGTGCCATCCGAGCTGATCAGCATCTGCCCCAGCGGCTGCGCTTCCCAGCGCACCGGCTTGAGCGTGCCGGGAATCAGCCGCCGCGGGGCATCCGGGTCGCCATCGCCAAAGCAGTAGTCGCCGATCGGGTACAGGCCACCCTGTACGCCCAGCAGCACGCAGTTCTGCGGCAGTTTCAGGGGGCTGCCTGCGGCGACCTTTTCGAGCATGTCGATGGGGTAGCGCTTGCCGTAGAAATGCCCGGGAATGTCCAGGCTGATCAGGTCGACGTAGCCGACCTCGGGGTGCGCGGCGCGAAAGGCGCGCACCTCGTCGAGCAGGGCGTTTTGGATTCTTGTGGTTGTCATGGTGCATGTCCTACGAGTACGGGTCAGCGAAATACCCACAGCACTCGCGTTGGTTGATCGGTCAGGTTGGCGTAGCGGAACTGGCTGTGTGCGGGCAATTGAAAGCTGTCGTTGGCGCCGAGGGTGACGGGCTCCACGGCATCGTCGAGCCAGATGCTCAGCTCGCCCTCGAGGACGAAACCGCCCTGTTCGGAGCTGTCGTCCAGATGCCCCTCGCCGCTGCTGGCGCCGGGCTCCAGGTGGCTTTCGAGCATGGAGAAACCGGCGGACATGCTCGGCGACACCAGCACGTCGGTGATACCGCTGGCGTAATACAGCGTGCGCCGTTCGCCGGGGCGGGTGACCCAGCGCAACGCGCGCGGTTTGCTCAGGCTGTAGAAATAAGTGGTCGGCACGCCGAGGGTTTCGCTGATCGCCGTGAGGTCGGCGACGGTCGGCCGCGACAGGCCGCGTTCGACCTGGGAAAGAAAACCCACGGAGCGGCCGATGCGCTCGGCCAGTTCACCGAGGGTGAGGTTCTTATGCTTGCGCAGGTCGCGGATCAGAATCGCCAGACCTTCGACTTCTTCCTGCATATCCATGCTGTTTCCTTGCCTCGAATTTATGGCGAGTTCATCGCTGTTGTAGGTTGGCGTTGAGCGCAGCGATACCCAACATGTGGGTTCGCTTCACGTAGCCCGGATGCAATCCGGGAGCGGTTTTATCAGGCGCCAGATTTCCCCGGATTTCATCCGGGCTACAAATGCCGACGCTGGGTTGAGCCCTCCTGTCAGATCAGATCACGCAGCCGATACCAGGCCTTGCCCGCCGCTTCCAACGGTGCGGCCAATAGCGAACCGCCGGGGAAGCGCGGGTTGTCGATGGCCTGGTAGAGCGCGAGCAAGTCGTCGTCGCCGAGTATCGCGTCGCTTACCGCGCGGGCGCCGGCCAGGGTCGGCAGCACGCCGTGGCCGGAAAAGCCCTGCAGCCAGTAACGCTGACCTTGGCGGCCGATATCCGGAGTACGCTTCATGCTCACGTCGATATGCCCGCCCCAGCCGTATTCCAGCTCGACCCCACGCAGTTGCGGAAACACCCGCTCAAGATACGGCCGGGTCGCCGCTTTGACGTCCTTGGGAATACCGCCGAGGTAAGTGCAGCCGCCGCCGAATAGCAGGCGATGGTCCGGGGTGACGCGGAAATAGTCAGGGACGAACTGGTTGTCGATCACGCAGCTGTTCTGCGGCAGCAGCGACTGCGCCAACTCCGGGTCGAGCGGCGCGGTGGCGACCTGATAGGAGCCCACCGGCAGCAGGCGATTGGACAGGCGGGTGTCGAGGCGATCGATATAGGCATTGCAGGCCAGCACCAGCACTTCGCTATGTACCTCGCCCTGTTCGGTACGGGCGACGAAGCCGTCGGCGTGTTCGCGGTAATCGAGCACCTGGCTCTGTTCGAAGATTTGTCCGCCGGCGCGCTCGATGGCGGTGGCCAGGCCCTGGGCCAGCTTCAACGGGTTGAGGTGCGCCCCACGCGCGTCGAAGAGGGCCGCCTGATAGCGCGGACTGGCGATCCACTGCGGCAATTCCTCGCGCTCGATCATACGCAGGTGCGGATAACCCAGCTGCCGTTCGGCATGGCGCTGGGCCTCGCGCAGTTGCCCGACCCGGCGCTGTTGCACGGCGGCCCACAGGCTGCCGCTGCGGTAGTCGATAGCGAAGCCATGCCGCTGCGGCAACGCCTGCATTTCCTCGGCGGCCCAGCACATGCTGTCCCACAGCCGGCGGCTGCGTTCCGCACCCAGGGCTTTTTCCAGCGGCGGCATATCGCAGGACCAGCCGAGCAGCGCCTGACCGCCATTGCGCCCGGAAGCCGCCCAGGCCACGCGGCTGGCTTCCAGCACTATCACGCGCTTGCCGGCCAGGGCCAGGCGCAATGCGGTGTGCAGGCCGCTGAAGCCGGCGCCGATGACCAACACCTCGGTGTGCAGACTGCCTTGCAAGGTGGGGCGCAGGGGGATCGGATCGGGGAAGGTGCGCGCGTAATAGGTGGCGATATGTTGAGCGGATTGCTTGAACATGACGCGGCTCATGAAATTTATGAAAATAATTTCATGAAAAGATACGCCATAAATTTCACGCAGCCAAGCGCCGATCTTTCACTGAACCTGGTTACGACCGCTGTTTTTTGCCCTGTAGAGTGCCCGATCGGCCATTTCCAGCAAGGCATCGGCGCTGGCTGGCGCGTTCTCGGTCGAGGCGATGCCAGCGCTCAGGGTCACGGTGAACTCGTTGGCGTCGGCGATGAACTGCAGTTCGGCGAAGCGTTGACGGATTTCGTCGAGCACCCGCAGCGCCTGTTCCGCCGTACAGTCGGGCAGCACCACGAGAAATTCCTCGCCACCGTAGCGGCCGAGGCTGTCGATGCGCCGCAGGCGTTGGCGCAGCAGATTGGCCAGGGCGCGGATCACGTTGTCGCCGGCGGCATGGCCGTAGTGGTCGTTGACCTTCTTGAAGAAGTCGATATCCAGCATCGCCACGCTGGCCGGCTTGCCGGAGCGTTGCGCGCGCTCCAGTTCGATACCGACCTGCTCCTTGATATCGGCGTGCTTGAGCAGGCCGGTGAGGCTGTCGCGCGACAGCGCATCGCTGAGCAGGCGGGCGCGCTGGGCACGGGAGAACACCGTGGTGACCAGGGCATTGTCGGAAATCGGTTTGGTGACGAAATCGTCGCCGGCCTTGATCAGCGCGCTCATCTGCTGGGCGATCCCGGTTTCCGCCGACAGGTAGATGATCGGCACCCGTAGCCAGTCGTCGTTGAAACGGATGATCTGCGCCAGCTCGGGGCCGGTGCAGTCCGGCATGTTGACGTCGAGCAGCACCACTTCGGGGTTGAAGCTGCGCATGCGGGTGAAAATCTCTGCCGGGTCGTGGAGCATTTCCACGTGCATATTGGCGTCGCGCAGGATCAGGCTGTAGCGGCACGCCAGTTCGCGGTCGTCGTCGATGATCAGCACGCGGTAGGGCTCGCCCTGCTGCTGGGCGAAGCAGCGTTCGAGGCGGTTCTCCAGTTGGGGAATGTCCACCGGTTTGACGAAGTAGCCCTGGGCGCCGACGCGCACCGCCTCGAGCTGCGTGGCGAAATCGTCGAGGGTGGTGATCACCAGCAGCGGCAGGGGATGTTCCAGCTTCTTTTGCAGGGCGGCAGCGTATTCGAGCCCGCTCTGCTGTTCGTCCGGCAGGTTGACGTCGACGATCAGCGCATCGGGATGATGGCGCTGCATCGCCGCGTCGAGGTCGGCGATGTGGCTGAAATGCTCGGCGTGGTAGCCGAAATTATTTAACGTCAGGCGCATGTTCTCGCCGATCGCCAGTTGGTCTTCGAGGATATAGATGCGTCGGGCGCTGGCGCCTGGCGCCAGCGCCTTGGGCTTCTTTGTCGGTTTTACGGGGTTTTCCGGCGTTTCGCTGTCGAACTGCAACTGCGCCAATTGCTCCAGACCGAGGCAGAAATTCTCCAGGCTCTGTTGTTCTTGCTGCAGCGCCTGTAACCAGCTTTCGGCCTGCTGCTCCAGCTCGCGGGCGCGCTGGCCGAGCTTGCCCAGGCCGAAGGTGCCGGCCGCTCCCGCGAGTTTGTGCAACTGATCGCGCAGTTTCAGTAACTGGCTGACGCGTGCGGCCGACTCGCTGCTGTGCAGCAGGGTCTGGCCGTCCTGCGCCAGCTGCGGTAGCTCCTGGCGCAGGCGTGCGGCGAAGTCCTCGCTGAGCTTGTTCAGGTGGCGTTGCAGTTCTTCGTTGATCGGCAAGCGGTCACTCATGCATCCGGCTCCAGATTTGCCGAACCTGGGCGGCCAGCTGCATCGGGTCGAAAGGTTTGATGATCACATCGTGGGCGCCCAGCTCGCGGTAGTGCGCGACTTCGGCCGGCTGTACCTTGGCGGTCATGAAGGCCACGGGCACCTGGCCAAGATCCACCAGCTGCCTGATTTTTGCCAGGGTCTGCGGCCCGTCCATATCGGGCATCATCACGTCCAACAGGATGAAGTCCGGGGCGAAACCCTGAATCTGGTCAAGCGCGTCCTGACCCGAGGCGCAGCTGAGTACGCGAAAGCCCCCCACGACCTCGAGCGCCACCTTGGCCACGGCCTGGATCGAAAGGTCGTCCTCGACATGCAGGATGCGGGTCAGTTCAGGCATGGCTCGTTCCAGATGATAGGTGAAGGGTTCAAGAGATTATTCCCGATCCAGGGTAGTCAGCTCGAACCAGAATGTCGCGCCCTGGCCGGCAATCGAGTCGAAGCCAATATGTCCGTCCATCCGTTCGATGATCTCCTTGCTGATCGCCAGGCCCAGGCCAGTGCCGCCTTTTTGTCGGGTATCGGTGGCGTCGGCCTGGGAAAACTTGCTGAAGATCTGCGACTGAAAGGCTTCCGGCACACCGGGGCCGTGATCGTGCACGCTGACCCTGACGCGTTCGCCGACGGTCTGCAGGCTGATCTCCACAGGTTTACCGGGCGGCGAGAACTTTGCCGCATTCGATAACAGGTTGGCCAACACCTGGGCCAGACGTTGCCGGTCGACCCGCACACGCACCTGCGCAGGGTTTGGCTGCAACAGCAGGCTCACCTGGTGTTCGCTGGCGTAGGGCTGGTTCTGTTCGATCGCCTGTTCGACCAGCGGCAGCAGTGCCTCGGGCTGCAGGTCGAAGAGCATCTTGCCGGCCACCAGCTTTTCCATGTCGAGCAGGTCGTTGATCAGCAGGTTGAGGCGCTTGCTGTTGTCTTCGGCGATTTGCAGCATCTTGCCCATCGCCGCGGGCGCCTCGCCCAGCGCGCCGCCATTGATCAGGCCGAGGGAGCCGGCGATGGCGGTTAGCGGGGTGCGCAACTCGTGGCTGACGGTAGAGACGAATTCGTTCTTCATGCGTTCGATGCGCTTGCGTTCGTCGATATCGCGAATCACCGCGATGAAGCGCTGCTCGCCCTGGTGGCTGATTTGCGACACCGCCAGTTCCATGGCGAATACTTCGCCGTTGCTGCGCAACGCGTTCAGCTCACGCACCTGGCCGATGATGGTCGAGGAGCCGCCGGCCAGGTAACGCGCGAGATAGCCGTCGTGGGCCGAACGGTTGGGCTCGGGCATCAGCAGGCTGACGTTGCGTCCGGCTACCTGGTCATGGCTGTAACCGAACAGCTGCTCGGCGGCGCGGTTGAAGGTCTCGATGCGGCCCTGCTTATCAATGGTGATGATGGCGTCGAGGATATTGTCGAGCACGGTGCGCAGGTAATGTTCGCGCTCGCGGATCGCGCGCTCGGTGGCGATGCGTTCGCTGAAGTCCTGGATCTGCGCGATGAAGTGCAGGGGCTTACCGGCACTGTCGCGCAGCAGCGATACGCTTTGCAGCACCCAGATCACCCGACCGAGCTTGTCGAGGAAGCGCTTTTCGATCTGATAGCCACTGATGCGTCCTGCCAGCAGGGCGGCCAGATTGTCCAGATCGCTTTCCAGGTCGTCGCTATGGGTAATGGTCTGGAAGCTGCTTCTCAGCAGTTCGTGGCGGCTGTAGCCGAGCATCCGGCAGAGTTCGTCGTTGACCTCCTGCCAGCGGCCTTCCGGGCTGATCAGCGCCATGCCCTGAGGCGCGGTGTTGAACGCGTTGCTGAACAATTCCTGGCTGAGCCTGATTTCGTCCTCGAACTGCTTACGTTCGCTGATATCCCAGATGAATCCGTTCAACCACAGCAGTTTTCCGTCGCTGTCGTACTCGCCGCGGCCTTTTTCCCGTACCCAGACGCTGTGGCCGTCGGCGTGGATCAGCCGGTAGGTCAGCTCGTAGCTTTGCTGTTTGGCCAGTTGTACCTGGCTGCCGTAAGTGATGGCCTGGTCATCGGGGTGGATGATGCTGGCGAAGCTGCGCACGCTGTTGTCGATGAAATCGCTGGCCGGGTAGCCGGTCAGCGAGGCGATCTCGGCGCTGACGTAGACCATGCTCCAATCGCGGTCGTCGTGGCAGCGATAGACCACGCCGGGCAGGTTGGCGACCATGCCGCGGAAGCGGCTTTCGCTGCGTTGCAGGGCTCGGGTGGCCTGGTGCAGTTCGCTGATATCGGCGGCGATACCCAGATAACCGGTGATCGCACCGTTACCGTCGCGGATGGCATTGACCGTCAGGTTGACCCTGCGCTGTTCGCCATTCTTGCGCACGTAGGTCCATTGGCGAGTTTCCTGCTCGCCGTTGCGCGGGTTGTAGATAAATACTTCGAAGCCGTCGACCGGCCGGCCCGCGAGAATGCTGAGTTCTTTACCGCGGGCCTCGATTTCTTCGGCCAGGTGCAGGTTCACGGGGCTGCACCGGCCGATCAGCTCGCTGGCCGAGTAGCCGAGCAGTTGTTCCGCACCGGAGTTGAACAGGCTGATCAGGCCGTCGCTGTCGGTGGCGATGATCGACACGCCGGTGGCCGCATCCAGTACCGCCTGGAGAAAGGCGCGGGCGTTGCGTACCTGTTCTTCCTGGTGTTTGGTTTCGCTGATATCGGTGTGGGTGCCATACATCAGCAGCGGTTGCCCGTCAGCGGTGCGGCTTTCCAGGTAGCCGCGGTCGTGTATCCAGACCCAATGGCCGTGCTTGTGGCGTACCCGGATCTGGCAGTCGTAATACGCCAGCTTGCCGCGGAAGTGGCGCTTGATCAGCGCCTTGGCCATGGCGGCATCTTCTGGGTGCATCATCTTCAGCCAGGTGCGCACGTCGAGGGGCGCGAGTTCCTCCAGGGTATAGCCGGTGATTTCGCTCCAGCGTCGGTTGAAGACGATGGCGCCGCTGATCACGTTCCACTCCCAGGTGCCGACATGAGTGCCTTCGATGATGCTGGTCAGGCGCTGGCGTTGCGACTTGAGCTCTGCCTGGGCTTCGGCTTGCTCGGTGATGTCCTGCACTGTGCCGACCAGACGGGTCATCCGGCCCTGTTCGTCGGCCTGCAGGCGCGCCAGCGCATGCACCCAGCGCACCGTGCCGTCGCGGCGCAGGATGCGGTGGGTCACGTCGTATTTGCCGCCATTGCGCACACGCGCCTCGCTGGCTTCGACCAGCGCCAGGTCATCGGGGTGCACGACCTGTTTCAGGCGTTCGACGCTTGGGCTGAACTGCTGCGGGTCGTAGCCGAAAATCTCGCACAGGGTGGCCGAGCAGAACTGCTCGCCGGTTTCGCTATTGGACTCCCAGTGGCCCAAACGGGCGATTTGCTGCGCCTCGTCGAGGCGTTCGAGCAAGGCTTGCCGGGCCAGCTCCTGCTGCTGGCGTTCCAGGGTGGCGCCAACCCAGCGGGCAAACAGGCGCAAAAACTCGTGATCCGCCTCATCGAAGGGCTGCGCCCGGGTGTCGGACGCGGAAAAGCTCAGGGTGCCAAAGCGTTGGCCGCCGACCCACAGGGCGATGCCGATATAGGTCTCCAGGGCGAATGAGGCGTAGCAGGGGTGCGAGGCATATTGGCCGGTGCGCATATGATCGATGGCCAATACGTCATCGCTGCGCAGGGTCAGGCTGCAATAGGTGTCGTTCAGCGCAAAGCGCTGGCCGTCGTGCAGGCCCTGCGGCGAGACCTGCACCAGCACGCGGTAGTCGTTAGCCTCGATCTTGCTGATGATGGCTATCGGCACCTGGTAGAAGTCGGCGCCCAGGCGTAGCGCCTGGCGCAACTGTTCCTGGCTGCTCAGTTTCGGCAGTGCGGCGATTTCGTTGAGTGCGCGCAATGCCGCTTCCAGGCGCCACTGGCGGTGTTGGGTCGCCTGGCTGAGGGCGTCGCGGCGCAGGGCATTGATCAGTTGGCCGAGGGTGGCGAGCAGCGGTTGCAGCTGCTCGATCAGCGCTTGCGCATAGCCATCGGCGCAATTGCCCAGACCGAGCATGCCGACCATCTCGCCCTGGGCATGGATCGGCAGGCCGGCGAAGGCGTGCAACCTCGGATGGCCGGGCGGCAGGCCGCTACCGTAGGGGGCGTTCATCGGGTCATTGTCGAGCAATGGCACGCCGCTGCGGATGACCTGACCGAATAGCGTATCGAGGTTGCGAAATTCGATGCCGACCGGGACCTGCTCGGCGAAGAAGCGCATGCTGGCGGCATCCCCGGCGGTGTAGCTGATGGCATAGGTGTGCAGATAACGAGCGCCTTGCTCGTCATAGAGAACCTCGCCGATAAAGCCGAACTGGCTGGCGGTCAGTTCGAGGATGCGTTTGAGCAGGGCATCGAAGGCGACGCGCTGGTTCTGTGCATTGATATAGGCCGCCTGGGCGGCTGCGATCACCGCCAGCAGCTGCCGCGATTGCTCGCTCTGCCGATGCTTGTCCTGCAGGGCGAGGTGGTGCTGGCGCATCAGCTGTTGGCTGCTGTGTCGGGTCGCCAGCAACAACAGCACCAGCAGGGTTTCCGCACCGAGCCAGGCCAGCAACCATTTGCCCAGCAGCCAGCGCTGCTCGCGTTGATGGCTGAAGTACGGGTCGCTGATGTCGCGCCAGGTCAGCGCCATGGCGCTGGGTTGGGTAGCGATGGCATCAGCCGAGATGTAGCTTGGCAGCGGTATCTGGTTCAGCAGATAAGTGCGCCCCTGATCTTCGAGCAGTGTGAGGGTATTGCCCTCGGCCGGGTCGGGCAGCTTATGCAGGGCCTGCCAGTTCTGTACCTGCGGGCGTGAAGATGACTCCAGATACCAGTTGTTGGTGTCACCCAGGCCGCGCAGCAGCTCGCCACCGGCGTTCGCTGAAACGTTACCGCGTTTGAGGCGCAGGGCGATGCCGGCATCCAGCTCGCGGTCCAGTTGACTCAGGTTGTTGTGGATGTCCACCTGCGCTTCGATCGCGCCGATCGCCAGCAGATCGTCGGAGCCCAAGCCCTCGATCAGCAGCGGAGCGATCGCATGCATGGCCAGGCTCTTGCTACCCAGCCCGGCCTTGATTTGCCGGGTTTGCAGCGCCTCGTGCAGGATCGCCTGCTGCGCATCCGGGCGGTCGCCGTACCATTCGGGCTGGTGGACCCGCAGCAACACCTCGGCGCTTGGCGCCAGGTGCACATAGAGATCGAAGGGATGGCTGTCCTGCAGGGCGCGCCAGCGGATCGCCAAACGGGTATAGAGCTGATTGCGAGCGGCGCTCAGGGCCTGGCTGTCGGCACCGCCGTGGATTTTCGCCACGTAGGCCTGGCGCACCAACTCGACCACCGAGGGGTCGGCGGCGATGCTTTGCGCGAGTAGCTGGGCCTCGTCCTGCAAGCCGAGTTGGGCACTTTGCAGTGCCAGCTGTTGCGACTCGTGCTGCTTGGCGAGTTGTAACTGCCAGAGCGCTTCACGTTCCCGCAGGGCGAAACCACCCAGGGCGGCGAAGAATAGTGCCAAGCCCAGGCTGCCGAGCCCGACTATCCAGCGAATGGTGGCGTTTTTGCGCCCGTCGTTCATCGAGTCGATGTCCTAAGTGCCTGATGCCGGGTCTTGCTGCCCGTGATGACCGGCGATGGCCGGGCGGGCCGGAACGGGACACGTCATTGGCAATCCTGGCTCTGCTCGGTATGCGGTCTGGTAGCCAATTCTTTGTTGGCCGGCGGTTGCGGCCGGCCGAACAGGTAGCCTTGGCCGAAGTCGCAGCCGTGCTCGCGCAAAAACGCCAGTTGTTCCGGCTGTTCGATCCCTTCGGCCAGCACCTTCAGGTTCAAGTTGTGGCCCAGGGCAATCACCGCGCAGGTGATCGCCGCGTCATCGCTGTCATGCGGCAGGCCGCGGACGAAACTCTGGTCCAGCTTGAGCTTGTGCACTGGCAGACGCTTCAAGCGCGCCAATGAGCTATAGCCGGTACCGAAGTCGTCGATGGCCAGCCGGATGCCCAGTTCGCACAGGCGCCCGAGTAGCAGGAGGGCGGCATCCGGATCGGCCATGACCGCGCTTTCGGTGACTTCCAGCTCCAGGTGTGCGGGGTCCATGCCGGTATCTGCCAATACCTGGGCCACTTGTTGATCCAGCGTGCCTTTGCCGAACAGGCGGCTGGACACATTCACTGCGACGAAGCGCGGCGCCTGCGGCTGGCTTCGCCAGCGCACCATCTGCCAACAAGCCTGTTCCAATACCCAGATATCGATCGCGCCGATCAGGCCGCTGTCCTCGGCGATGGGGATGAACTCGCCGGGCGGAACCAGGCCACGTTGCGGGTGCTGCCAGCGTACCAGCGCTTCGACGCCGATCATGCTGCCGCTGGCCAGGTCGTGCAGCGGTTGGTAGTAAACCCGCAACTCGTCATTTTCTAGGGCATGGTGCAAAGCGCTGACCAACTCGATGCGCAGACGCGCTGACTCGGTCAGTTCCTGGGTATAGAACGCATAGCCTTCGCGGCCGTTGTTCTTGGCCTTGGATAAGGCCGAGTCGGCATTGCGCATCACCTGTTCCAGGTTCACCGCATCGCCGGGGAACAAGCTGATGCCGATGCTGGCGCTCATGAAGAACTCATGGCGGTCGAGGTTGAACGGCGCCGCCAAACAGTTCAGCAGTTGCTGGGCCAGGGACGCCGCCTGGGTCGCATTCAGGCAGTGTTCGCAGAGCAGGCCGAACTCGTCGCCGCCCAGGCGCGCCAGGGTCATGCCCTCGTTCATCTGGGTTTTCAGGCGCTCGCCAACGGCCTTGAGCAGCAGGTCGCCGATGTTGTGGCCGAGGCTTTCGTTGATGTGCTTGAAGTGATCCAGGTCGATCAACAGCACTGCGCCTTGCTGTTCGGATTGCGCGCGCTTGAGGGCATTCTCGACCCGCTCGGTGAACAGCAGGCGGTTGGGCAGGTCGCTCAGCGGGTCGTGGTGCGCGAGGTGGTCCAGTTCGTTCTGCGAGCGTTTCAAGGCGCTGATATCGGAGAACACCGCGACGTAGTGGCTGATTTCGCCCTGTTCGTCGAGAATGCTGCGGATGCACTGCCACTGCGGATAGATTTCGCCGCTCTTGCGCCGGTTCCAGATCTCCCCGCTCCAGGTGCCGCGGGTTTCCAGGGCATGCCACATGCGCTGGTAAAACTCGTGATCGTGACGTCCCGAACTTAGAAAGCGCGGCTGCAAGCCTCGTATTTCCTCGAGGTCGTAGCCGGTGATGCGGGTGAACGCCGGGTTGATGTGGACGGTGTTCAGGTCGCGGTCGGTGACCAGCACGCCATCCTGGGTCGCGTCGAATACGGCCGCAGCCTGGCGCAGGCTTTCTTCGTCGGCGCGGCGTTGGGTGATATCGCTGGCGGTGCCGATAAAACGTTCGGGTCGGCCCTGCTGATCCACGACCAGGCGCCCGAGCGATAGCACCCAGCGGTACTCGCCGTTGCTGTGGCGCATGCGGTAGGCGGCCTGGAAAGGGCGCTGATCGGCGTTCGCCAGCAGCTCGGCGGCGTGCTGCTGAACTTGCGCGAGGTCGTCCGGGTGCAAATGACCGAGCCAGCGTTGGCGCGTATCGCCCAGCTCCGCCACGCTCATCCCGAGCAAGGCGCGGTAGCCCTCGGAAAAGAACACCCGATTGCTCTGCAGGTGCCAATCCCATAAACCTTCCTGGGCGCTTTCCAGGGCCAGGTTGAGACGCGCTTCGCTGTCGCTCAGGGCTTTGCGCGTGCGTGCGTGGGTACTTTGATGGCGCCACAGGATCAGATATAGCAGGACGCTGCTGAGCAAAACGAAGCCCAGGCCCTTGAATAACTGCAGGTGCTCGAATTGTTCGTAGGGTAAATCGAGGGCGACGAGCGCTCGATCGCTGAGCAGCACCCATAATCCAGCCACCAGCGTAAAGCTCAAAGTCAGACGCGTGGCGCCTTGGCGAATGCTCATGAAGCGACCTGGCTCCTTGTCGTGTTGCCCGGGTGTCCGTCGGATAGTGCTAGCGGAGGCGCAATAGGCTTTAGTATAGATGCCGCTGCGTGCGATACAGGGATATACCAAAGGATATCCGGCAGGCCGTTGAAAAAACTGGGCGAATCAGGGCTCGTATGCAAGGCGTCGAGCCCCGCGCCATCCCCAGCGCCGGGTCGCCTGCGTCGGTAGTATTTCAATCGCCTGCTGGCCTTCGGGAAATTACAGGGAGGATCAGTGCCGAGCAGTCCGCATCATTCTTAGCAAGAGGCAAACAGCACCATGTGGTACAACGGATTTCTAGATTTATCGGTCTGGCAGTTGCTGGCAACGATCCTGATATTGACGCACGTGACCATCGTCAGCGTGACCGTGTATCTGCACCGTTATTCTGCCCATCGTGCCCTGGAATTGCATCCAGCGCTCAAGCATTTCTTCCGTTTCTGGCTGTGGTTGACCACCGGGCAGAACACCCGTGAGTGGACGGCCATCCACCGCAAGCATCACGCCAAGTGCGAAACCGTGGACGACCCGCATAGCCCGGTGATCAAGGGCCTAGGCACCGTTCTGCGCACCGGTGCGGAACTTTACGCCGAAGAGGCGAAGAATCCGGACACCCTGCGTATCTACGGCAAGAACTGCCCGGAAGACTGGATCGAGCGCAACCTCTATTCGCGCTTTACCTTCGGCGGTATCGCGCTGATGGCGGTGGTCGATCTGGCGCTGTTCGGCGTGATCGGCATCACCGTCTGGGCGATCCAGATGATGTGGATTCCGGTCTGGGCCGCCGGCGTGATCAACGGCCTCGGCCATGCCGTCGGTTACCGCAACTTCGAGTGCCGGGACGCGGCGACCAACCTGCTGCCCTGGGGCATCCTGATCGGCGGCGAGGAGCTGCACAATAACCACCATACCTATCCCAACTCGGCCAAGCTGTCGGTGCGTAAGTGGGAGTTCGACATGGGCTGGTTGTGGATCAAGCTTTTCAGCTTCTGCGGTCTGGCCAAGGTGCAGCGTGTGGCGCCGATCGCCCACCGCGTCGCCGGCAAGCGCAGTCTGGATATGGACACCGCCATGGCGATCCTCAACAACCGTTTCCAGATCATGGCGCAGTACCGCAAGCTGGTGATCGCGCCACTGGTCAAGCAGGAGCTGGCGAAAGTCGATACCTCGATGCGCCACCAGTTCCACCGCGCCAAACGTCTGCTGGCCCGCGAGCCGAGCCTGCTGCAGGACAACCAGCAACAGCGTATCGACGCCATGCTGGCGCAGAGTCAGGCACTCAAGGTGATCTACGAGAAGCGTCTGGCCTTGCAGCATATCTGGGTGAAGACCAGTGCCAACGGCCACGACATGCTCGAAGCGATCAAGCAATGGGTGCATGAGGCCGAAGCCAGCGGAATCCAGTCGCTACGCGATTTCGCCGAGCAGCTGAAAACCTACTCGCTACGCCCCACAGCCATGGCCTGATCGCGGCAACCCGTCGGACATAAAAAAGCCGCGCCCGATTCGCAATGAATCGGGCGCGGCTTTTTTTGACGTATACGTCAGACGCTGAGAATCCAGTCGTAATCGACTATCAGCGGCGCGTGCTGCGAGAAGCGCGGTTGCCTCGGCATGCGCGCACTGCGCACGCTGCGGCGCATGCCCGGCGTCAGCAGCTGGTAATCGAAGCGATAACCGAGGTTGAGCAACTCGGCCTGTTCGCTGTCCGGCCACCAACTGAACTGCTCGCCTTCGCGGCTGACCTCACGCAGGGCATCGACGTAACCCATGGTACCTATCACTTCGTCCAGCCAGGCGCGCTCGGGCGCGAGGAAACCGGGCGATTGCTGGCAGTCGCGCCAATTCTTCACATCCTGCTTCTGGTGCGCCACGTAGAGCGAGCCGCAGTAGATATATTCGCGCCGCTTGCGCCGCTGTTTGTCCAAATAGTGGGTGAAGTCGTCCATGAACTTGAATTTCTGATTCAAACCCTCGTCACCGCTCTGCCCGGATGGCAAAAGCAGCGTGGCAATACTCACCTTGTCGAAATCGGCCTGCAGGTAACGCCCATAGCGATCGGCCATTTCAAAGCCGAGTCCACTGATTACCGCCTTGGGTTGCAACCGCGAATAGAGGGCCACGCCACCTTGGCTTGGCACTTCAGCATCGCAGGCATAGAGGAAATAGCCATCCAGTTGGAGGGCTTGGTCGTCCAGATCAAAGGCGGAGGCGCGGGTGTCTTGCAGGCAGATCACGTCGGCATTCTGTGCTTGCAGCCAACTGAGCAAACCACGCTCGACTGCAGCCTGAATGCCATTCACGTTCACACTGATGATCCGCATAAATGGCCCCCAAAAACACGTGCGTG
>CBIHLF010000002.1:0-271632 GCA_966210435.1 uncultured Pseudomonas sp.
GGAAGGCTTTCTGCACCCCAGCAGCGAACTGGACAGCCTCGGCTACGACCGGGCGGAGGTCAGCTGTGATCTGGCCGGTAGCGGTATTTGACGGTGCGCACGGCGCACCCTACGGCAGAAGTAGGGTGCGCCGTGCGCACCGCCCAACTCCAACAACAGCGGCCCCAACAACAGTGCCCCACAACAACAAAGAGGATCGATCCATGCGTCTTAGCCATCTTGCCTGCGCCTGCGCCATCGCCCTCGCCAGCCACTCGGCGCTGGCCGCCACCGCCTATGTGTCCAATGAAAAAGACGACAGCATCAGCGTGATCGACCTCGACAGCCTGGAGGTCAGCGCCACCCTGGACGTCGGTCAACGTCCGCGTGGCCTGCTGCTGTCCAGCGACAACAAGCTGTTGTACATCTGCGCCAGCGACTCGGACCGCGTCCAGGTGATGGACCTGGCCACGCGCAAGATTGTCAAGGAGCTGCCTTCCGGCGCCGACCCAGAGCAGTTCGCCCTGCATCCCAACGACCGCTGGCTGTATATCTCCAACGAAGACGATGCGCTGGTCACCGTGGTCGATACCCAGACCGACCAGGTGCTCAACCAGATCGACGTCGGCATCGAGCCCGAAGGCATGGCTGTCAGCCCCGACGGCAAGTGGACGGTCAATACCAGCGAAACCACCAACATGCTGCACTGGATCGATACCAGTACCCAGCAACTGGTCGACAGCACCCTGGTCGACCAGCGCCCGCGCTTCGTCGAGTTCGATCCGGACGGCAAACGCCTGTGGGCCTCGGCGGAAATCGGCGGCACGGTGACCGTGCTCGACGTCGCCAGCCGGAAGAGTCTCAAGGTGCTGAGGTTCCAGATCAAGGGCGTGCACCCGGACAAGGTGCAGCCGGTCGGGGTCAAGCTGAGCGCCGATGGCAAGTTCGCCTTCGTCGCCCTCGGCCCGGCCAACCACGTCGCGGTGGTCGATGCCAAGACCTACGAGGTGCTCGATTACCTGCTGGTCGGTCGACGCGTCTGGCACATGGCGTTCACCCCGGATCAGAAGCAATTGCTGGCCACCAACGGGGTCAGCGGCGACGTTTCGGTAATCGACGTCGACAGCCTCAAGGTCAGCAAATCGATCAAGGTCGGTCGCTACCCCTGGGGCGTGGTGGTGACGCCATGAACGCCCTCGAAGTCAGCGATGTCGCCTTCGCCTATGGCCCGCGCCAGGCGCTGCAGGGTGTGGGTTTCAGCGTCGCACCCGGCAGTTTCGCCGCGCTGCTGGGGCCCAACGGCGCCGGCAAATCCACCCTGATCGCCCTGCTCACCCGGCTCTACGACCTGCAGCAGGGCGATATCCAGGTGATGGGCAGCAGCCTGCGTCGGCAGCCACGCGAAGCCCTGCGCCAGCTCGGCGTGGTGTTCCAGCAAAGCACCCTGGATCTGGACCTGAGCGTCGAGCAGAACCTGCGCTACCACGCCGCCCTGCACGGCCTGGCACCACGCCTGGCCGGCGCGCGGATCGACGAGGAACTGGCGCGCCAGCAATTGACCGAACGCCGTCATGAGAAGGTCCGCGCGCTCAACGGTGGCCATCGCCGCCGCGTGGAGATCGCCCGCGCCCTGCTGCACCGGCCGCGCCTGTTGCTGCTCGACGAAGCCAGCGCCGGCCTCGACCCGGCCAGCCGCCTGGCGCTCAACCGGCATGTCCGGCAACTGTGTCGCGACGACGGCCTGGCGGTGCTCTGGACCACCCACCTGCTCGACGAGGTACAGGCCAGCGACGACCTGTTGATCCTCAACCGCGGCCACCTGGTCGCCCAGGGCATCGCCGGCCAGATCGGCGCCGACGATGCCAGCCTGGCGCAGACATTCGAGCGCCTGACCAGCAGTGAGGCGGCAGCATGAGCGCAGGGGGCGCCGATGTGCGCGTCCGAGAACCTCAGGTGCGCATGGCGCCCCCAACCCCTGCGCGCCCTATCCCGGAGCCCATAGCATGAACGCCTACTGGTACTGCCTCGCCGGCATCGTGCAACGCGAATGGCTGCGCTTCGTGCTGCAACGCTCGCGCTTTCTCAGCGCCCTGGTGCGTCCGCTGCTGTGGCTGCTGGTGTTCGCCGCCGGCTTTCGCGCCGCGCTGGGCATCGCCATCATCGCGCCCTACGACACCTACATCACCTACGAGACCTACATAGTCCCGGGGCTGGCCTGCATGATCCTGCTGTTCAACGGCATGCAAGGCTCGCTGTCGATGGTCTACGACCGCGAAATGGGCAGCATGCGCGTGCTGCTGACCAGCCCTTTGCCGCGAGGGTTTCTGCTCGCCGGCAAGCTGCTGGCGATCGCCCTGATTTCGTTGCTACAGGTTTACGCCTTTCTCGCCATCGCCTGGTTTTACGGGGTGCAGCCGCCAGTCTGGGGCCTACTCGCCGCCCTGCCGGCGCTGCTGCTGGTGGCCCTGCTACTGAGCGCCCTGGGCCTGTTGCTGTCGAACGGCATCCGCCAGTTGGAGAACTTCGCCGGGGTGATGAACTTCGTGATCTTCCCGCTGTTTTTCCTCTCCTCGGCGCTCTACCCGCTGTGGAAGATGCGCGAGGCCAGCGAATGGCTGTATTGGCTATGTGCGCTCAACCCGTTCAGCCATGCGGTGGAGCTGGTGCGCTATGCCCTCTACCAGCGCCTGAATCTCAGCGCACTGCTGGTGTGCCTGGGCCTGACCGCACTGTTCGCGGTGCTCGCGGTGCTGACCTTCAACCCGCAGCACGCCGCCCTGCGGCGCGCCAGCTAAGTCCATTCGCGGCTAACAGGCCGTTGAAAACTACCTGCTAAAGCCCCCTCCTACAAAAACCATACCCCGTGGGAGGGGCTTTAGCCGCGAACATTGGTTCGCGCCTCTACTACTTTGGTACTGCTTTTACTCTCCATCGTAGAATTTCCAAAGCCTCGCTATTGGCCTGTAATACCTCCATAAAAAGAACCGCTACTTAAGCGAGGAGGTATCAGGTGGCAATGCGACCCGCGTTATCCGTGATCCACGGCCTGCTGGGACTGGCCCTGACCTGTATCGCCCATGCCGAACCGCCGCTGTTTTCCGCCGACGGCTACCGCATCGACCATTACCGCAGCCCGACCCCGACGCACAACGACGACGCCCGCCCGCTCGACACCCCATCCCTGCAGCGCCTGCTGATCGAACAACCCCATGCACGCTTGATCGACGTCTACCGGCGCCCCTGGCGGCATGGCCAGTTCATCGAAGACGAAGTCCACGCCAACCTGCCGGACAGCCTGTGGCTGGCCAATACCGGCGATGGCGAACTGGACGCGCAATGGCAGGCCTACTTCTATCATCACCTGCAGCAGGCCAGCCATGGCGACAAAGGCTGGCCGTTGGTGTTCTACTGCCGCGCCGATTGCTGGCTCGGCTGGAACGCGGCGAAACGCGCCCATGCCATGGGCTATAACAACCTCTACTGGTACCGCGATGGCATCGATGGCTGGCAACAGGCCGGCTTGCCATTGATTCCGGCACAACCGGCGGCCCTGCCCTGATAGCCTGCCCTGACAAAAGACTCTTTGCCGACGGCTGGAAGCCACGCCAGAATTAAAATAATGAGGTGAGCGACCATGTACAAAATTCTGATTGCCGACGACCATCCGCTGTTCCGCGAAGCGATCCACAACGTCATCTGTGACGGCTTCGAAGGCAGCGAAATCCTCGAAACCGCGGACCTCGACAGCGCCCTGGCCCTGACCCTGGAACACGACGACCTCGACCTGATCCTGCTCGACCTGAACATGCCCGGCATGCATGGCCTCAACGGCCTGATGCAACTGCGCAACGAGGCGCCGACCATCCCGGTGGTGATCGTCTCCGCCGAGCAGGACAAACAAGTCGTGCTGCAGGCCATCACCTATGGCGCCGTGGGTTTCATCACCAAATCATCGCCGCGTGCGCAGATGACCGACGCGATCCAGCAGATCCTCAACGGCAACGTCTACCTGCCGCCGGACATCATCCGCACCCAGGGTAATACCTCGCGGCGCAGCCACCCGGAAAACCCGAGCATCTCCGCCGAACTGCTGCAGGCCCTGACCCGCAAGCAGCTGCTGGTGTTGGAGCGCATGACCAAGGGCGAATCCAACAAACAGATCGCCTACAGCCTGGATATCGCCGAAACCACGGTCAAAGCCCACGTTTCGGCGATCCTACGCAAGCTCAACGTGCACAACCGGGTGCAGGCGATCCTCTCGGCCGGCGATATCGACTTCGCCGCCTACCTGCGCCGCTGAGCATTGTGTTAGAACGGCGGCTTTGCGACCTGGAGTCCGCCATGCATATCCGCTCCTTCCGACTGACCGACGAGACGGCCGTTATCGATCTGTGGCAACGCTGCGAATTGATCCGGCCATGGAACGACCCGCACAAGGACATCCAGCGCAAGCTCAAGGTGCAGCCTGAGCTGTTTCTGCTCGGCGAGATCGACGACAAGGTGGTGGCCTCGGTGATGGCCGGTTTCGACGGCCACCGCGGCTGGGTCAACTACCTGGCGGTATGTCCCACCCAGCGCCGCCTCGGCCTGGGCCGCCAGCTGATGGAAGAAGTAGAACGCCGCCTCACCGCCCTCGGCTGCCCCAAACTGAACCTGCAGGTGCGTAGCGATAACCAGGCCGTGCTGAGCTTCTACCGCAACCTCGGATACCAGGTGGATGAGGTGGTCAGCCTGGGCAAGCGCTTGATTGCCGATGTTTGAGGCTGGATGAAAAAAGCTGATTCCGATACCGAACTGTCCAAGTCATAGACGCGTCGAATTGCGCGCGTTCATTCATCCCCGCAAAAGAAAACCATGTTCAATTATTTAAAGATCTTTAGCTGGTTTCTCTTCACCTTCGCCATCGTCGGCCTCGGCGCCATGGCATTTTTTGACGTTGATCCCGGGATTGGCAGCAAAACCCAAGCACTCGTATTGATGACCTTGTAGACAGCTATCTCGTCCGTGCTGTTAGCGGGTTTCAAGCTCTATAACGCCGGCAAAATCGGCCGAAACACGCTTTTATACGGCGGCTGGGGATTGATACTGCTGCTGCTCGTAGCCGGTCAGGTCTGGATCAATCTCGATATTGCGTAGCATGCGGCCCGTAGGATGCGGTTGAGCGCAGCGATACCCATCGGCGGTCGATGAGTCACCACCTCCCCCAGCCTCCAACAGCTTGTGATGGGTATCGCTGCGCTCAACGCCATCCTACGGGTGGTTGCAACGTAATCCCGAGCCCCTAGGATCGGTTAGGCGCCCACCGATCTGCGGGCAGCCACAAAACTAAACGCGCCGTAACCCATCGTCGATTTATCCATCACCGCGGCTCGATGGTATTTCCTTGTCACCCGCTAAACTCTCTGCGTACTTCTCTGCAAAGGAATGCAGGCATGACCGCTTACCGCCGCGACTGGACGCCGGGCGCCACCTGGTTCTTTACTCTCAACCTGGCCGAACGCCAACGCGACTTGCTGACCACGCAAATCGACCTATTGCGCGTCAGCTTTGCCAGGGTGATGCAGCGGCATCCGTGGCGGATCGATGCGATCGTCATCCTCCCCGATCACCGGCATGCCCTGTGCACGCTGCCACCTGACGATGCGGACTTTGCGCTGCGCTGGCGGCTGATCAAAACCGGTTTCTCCCGTGCCCTGCCCCGTAACGAACGGATCGGCGCCAGCCGCCTGGGCAGAGGCGAACGCGGTATCTGGCAGCGGCGCTATTGGGAGCATCGCATTCGCGACGATCGAGACTTCGCCCGGCACGTCGACTACATCCATAACAACCCGCGCAAACATGGACATGTACAACGGCTCGCGGACTGGCCGTGGTCGTCCTTTCATCGGTATGTACAGGCGGGATTGTTGCCCGAAGATTGGGGCGGAGGCGATGACCCGGATAGGGGATATGGTGAGTAGAAAACGAACGGGATAAGCGTGTACCGCTAAGGCTGCAGCTGTCCTTGTGCTTTTCGTAGGATGCGGTTGAGCGCAGCGATACCCATCGGCGTTCGATGAGTCACCACCCTCCCTTGCCTCCAACAGCTTGTGATGGGTATCGCTTCGCTCAACGCCATCCTACGGGTGATAGCAACGTAATCCCTAGCCCGCCCCTCGCTCCAGTAAATGACTCATCGCTGTCTTCAGCTTCATCGGCCGTACCGGCTTATGCATCAAGGTATGGCCGAGCTCGCGCATCTGCTGTTTCAGTTCGTTGCTGTAGTTGGCGGTGATCATCAGTGCCGGTAGCGGTGTGCTGCGCCGGGCGTTGATCAGGGCGACGGCGTCGACGCCGTTGTGGCCGTCGTCGAGGTGGTAGTCGGCGATCAGCAGATCGGCGTCGGCGTGGTAGTTGTCGACCTGGCGCGCCAGGTCTTCTTCCGATAGCGCGGTGACCACCTGGCAACCCCAGGCTTCGAGCAAGGTGCGCATGCCGGCGCAGATCGCCGCGTCGTTATCCAGTACCCAGATGCGCGAGCCGCTGAGGCGTTCGAGCAACAGGTCAGGCGTCTCGTGCACCACCCGGGCGCGCGGCGCGCGGGTGGTCAGCGGCACTTCCACGGCGAACATCGAGCCGCGCCCCAGTTGCGAACGGACGTGGATACGGTGGCCGAGCATACGCGCGATCTTATCGACGATCGCCAGGCCCAGGCCGAGGCCGCGGTCCTGCTTGCGGTGGGTGACGTCGCCACGTTTGAACTCCTGGAATATCTCGCCGAGCTTGTTCTCGGCGATGCCGATGCCGGTATCCCAGACCTCGATCGACAAACTCTGCCGACGCCTGCGGCAACCGAGCAGGATGCGCCCGCTGGTGGTGTAGCGAATGGCGTTGCTGAGCAGGTTGCGCAGAATCCGCGCGAGCAGCTGGATATCGCTGCGTACCAGTGCCGAGCTGGGGATGAAGTCCAGGCGCAGGCCTTCGCTGCCGGCGATCTGGTGGTATTCGGCGGCGAGGTTTTCCAGCAGCTCGCTGACCGCGAAGGGTGCGATGTCCGGCTTGATCAGCCCAGCATCGAGCTTGGAGATATCCACCAGGGTGCCGAGCAGACTTTCCACGTCCTCCAGGGAATTGCTGACGTTGCGCACCAGGCCGGCGTTGCCGGCCAGCTCGCGTTTCTCCAGCAGCGCACTGGTGAACAGGCGCGCGGCGTTCAACGGTTGCAACAGGTCATGGCTGACCGCGGCGAGGAATTTGGTTTTCGACAGGTTGGCCTGCTCGGCCTCGCCCTTGGCTTCGCGCAAGCGTGCTTCCATCTGCGTGCGCTCGTCGATTTCGCGGCGCAGCTGCTGGTTGACCGTGGTCAGTTCGGCGGTGCGTTCGCGCACCCGTTGTTCCAGATGCTGATAGGCCTGATGCAGCGCTTCGGCGGTGCGTCGGCGCTCGGTGATATCGCGGATCAGCACAAAGATGCCGACTACTTCGCCGCTGGCCTGCCGGTTCGGCACGTAGGAACGCAACATGTAGCGTTCCTGGCCGCTGTGGTTGGTTTCGGCGACGTCGAAGGTCACGCTCTCGCCGGACAAGGCCCGTTCGATATAGGGCTCCAGGCGCCGGCAATGGTCCTCGCTGTGCACCTCGCGCAGGCTCTGGCCGAGCATCGCGCCGCGCGGCCAGCAGTACCATTCCTCGTAGACCTTGTTGGTGAACTCGTAGACCAGGTCGGCATTCAGGTAGGCGATCAGTGCCGGCACATGGTCGGTGATCAGGCGGATCCAGCGCTCGCTTTCGCTCAGCGCTTCGGCGTGCCGGTAGCGCTCGGTGATGTCGGTGAAGGTGTTGACGAAGCCGCCAGTGGGCAACGCATGGGTGCGCACTTCGAGCATGCGGCCGTCGAACAGGCGCAGCTCCAGTTCTTCGATTGGCCGGCCGTTGGCGTCGCGGCTGGCGGGGGTCAACAGGGCCATTTCGCTGTCGGCCATCACTTCGGCGAACGGCCGGTGCGCGTTGATCGGCGCCAGGCCGCAGAGGTCGAGGAAGCGGTGGTTCCACAACTCCAGGGTGCCTTCGGCGTTGACCATCGCCATGCCCTGGGACAGGTTGTCGACGGCGCGCTGCAGCAGCCGCGACTTCTGCGCCAGAGCCTGCTCGCGGCGCTGGGTTTCGTTGAGTTTGACCTCGGTGATATCGGTATAGAGGATCACCAGGCCGCCCTCGCGGGTCGGTCGCTCGCTGACCTGCACCCAGCGTCCGTCGCGCAGGCGGTAGAGCATCTGCTCACCTTCCTTGCTGCGCTGTTCCTCGACCACCAGGCCGGTGCTGATGCTCAGGCGTTTTATTTCCGCCAGGCGGGTGCCGGCGCTGATGCGCGCGCGGCTATGGGCCCAGAACGATTTGAAGTGGCTGTTGAACAGGACGATGCGCTGTTCGCGGTCGAACAGCACGAAGCCGTCGGAAATGCTCTCGATGGCGTCGATCAGGTGCTGGTGCGCGGTTTCCGCGCGCAGACGCGCGTCGCTGAGCAACTGGTTGCTGGATTTCAGCTCGGCCATCGCCTGGTTCAGCGCGTCGGTGCGTTCGCGCACCTGCTCGGCGAGCACCACCGAATGCTGGAACGCGGCATAGGCGTCGTCGCCGCGCGAGTGCACCGATTCGACCCGTTCGATCAGCGCGGCGTTGATCCGCTTAAGCTTGAGGTTTTCCTTTTCCAGCGCCTGGCAACGGGCGTGCAGCTCGACGGTATCAACCCCGGCCAGGTCGGCCGATGGCGACTCCGGTGAAGGTCTGGTTGATGTGCATACCATTGAACTGCTCTCCGTAGGTGTTGAACCCTATGACTGGCTGGTTACGCAGAAACGCCGAGACCGGCTCGACACCGCCCTGGTCTTCGATTTCCAGGCGGCGCAGAAAACAGTCGCAGCCGATGGTCAGCAGCAAGGGCCCGAGCCGCTCGCGCAGACCGGTGAACACCTGTTCCAGGTTCGGCAACAACGGCCCTGGACGCATGGCGGTGAGTACGATGCCGTTCTCCACCGCACAGTAGAACGTCAGGCTCAGGTCCTCGTTGACCCGCTGGATCGAGCGCACGTAGTACTGCTCGCTGATCCGCACGGCCAGCGGATGGGCGGCGAATACCCGGTGGTCCAGCGCCTCCAGCGGCACGCCGATCAACTCGGCGTACTCCTGCGCGGCCGGCGCCGCGTTCAACTCATAGACCCGTCGACCGGCGCTGTCGGCGCGGGTCACCACCAGCTTGTCGGCGCAGGGCTGGATGTGGTGGGTGCTGAACACTTCGAAATCCAGCCAGGTATTGAACAGCACCACCACCGCCGCGCCGGTATGGAACTCGCCGCCGTAGTAGACGTGGGTGTGGGTCAGGTGATTATCGTCGCCGGCCGAACCGCCGAAGTGCGGGATGCTGCCCAGGGCCGCGCTGAGCGCGCCGAGCACCACTTCCTCGCGGCTGGACAGGCCGTCGAGCAGGGTCAGGGCGAAGCTGTGGCCCTTGATCGAGGCCAGTTCGTTGGCGCGACAGTCCTTGACCAGACGCTCGACCAGTTGCTGGGCGTCGATCAGGCTGAAGCGTTCCATTTCGTCGATCAGGCCACTGGCGATGGAGAAACTGCGGTGGTCGAAGCCCACCGCGCTGACGCAGCCACGGCCATAGCCGTGGGGGGTGATTTCCCCGGCCGTGGTGCAACCGACCAGGTTGATCCCGCCAAAGTGCGACTCCAGCGCCTCGCCGAGCCGTTGCAGGTCATAGGCGGCGGAGCAGAAAAACAGCACGAAGCCCAGGTGCGGGTGGATCAGCTGGCGCGCCAGTTCCTGCGCCACCAGCTCGACGTCGGCGGCGCTCGATGTGGCGGTGATCACGCCTTCCGTCTGCCCTTGCTGCATAGATCGCCCCGTAAAAAAACCTAACTTTCCGAGATCGATTTTACGAAGCTTGCCGTACGCGCCCCATGCCACTTGAGTAGCGCCGGTCTAGTCCCTAAGTAGCACGACCGCGGAAGCTGGCCCTGTCACAGGCAGCGCATCAGGAAAATCGGCAGAGCCGCGAACAACAGCGTCATCGGCGACAGGATCAGCAGTAAATCCAGGCTGTGGAGTTCCATATTCACCTCGCAAAAAAGACCAGAGTGAGTTGCCATCGCAGATCCGGCCTCGGAGCGGCAAAGTCCACGACTCCTAGGACGGACATGCCGAAGGCTGGTCCGTCATCCGCATGCCAGTTCCGTAGATGAAATCCGGGAGCGATTGGCCAGGCTCTGGATTTCCCCGGATTACGCCTAGGCTTATCCAGGCTACGAAGAGCGAGGCCCAACATTGGATCGCCCATACCTGCCGGACAAAAAAATGCCGCTCACCTGAACCAAGTGAACGGCATTCGGCGCCAGCGTGCTTACCAGCTCAGCACCGCACCCACGGCGAAGGTGTCGGTGTCTTCGGCCAAGCCACTACCGGCAGCGGCATCGATCTCGTACTGGTTGTATTCGGCGACCAGCTTGAGGTTGTCGTTGATGGTGCGGAAATAGGCGACGCCACGGGTCTCGTAGTCGGCGGCGGTACCCAGGCCGTTGCCGTCGTCCTCGGTCTTGCCGTAGGACAGCGCCACGCGGTTTTTGCCGAAGGTGTAGGAACCCTGCAGCAGATAGCCTTCGCTATCGATTTCGCGCAGCGTGGCTTCGCCGGCATTGTTGGTGAAGAACGGGTTGATGCCTTCGGCCTGGAAGCCCGACGCGGTCAGCGAGACGCCACCCATCTTCGCCTGCACGCCGTAGCCGAGCCCCTGGGAGGTCACGCTGTCGACCGTGTCGTCGGTGTTTTCCGAGGTCTGGTAGGCGCCGTTGAGCCAGGAATAGATGGTCGCGCCGCCGAGGTCGAACTGGTAGCTGACCTCCGACTCGAAGCGCGGCTCTTCCTGGTAGGACTTGCCGACCGCGCTGTCGTCGTTGGTGTCCACCGGGTCCATGATGCCGACGGCGAAACGCAGGCCTTCGGCCAGGTTGTTGTTGCGGTAGGTGATCTGCGAAGTCGGGAACGGATAGGGATAGCCGGTGCCGATATTGCCGAAGGACACGCCGGTGCCGTCGACCAGGCCCAGGGTATCGCTGACGTTGCCGTAGCCGGCGAGCATCTCGTCAAGGAAGATATTCGAGCGCGAGAACAGGCCGAAGTCCTTACCCACCAGCACTTCGCCCCACTCCGGCGACGCCACGGTACCGTAGAACTGACGCACGTCGATGGCGGTGCTGGTGCCGTTGGTTTCGCTGTCGTTGATCGTCACCCAGAAGGACGAACGGCCGCCGAGTTTCAGGTCGTCGACCTGCTTGCCGAAGTTGAAGCCGATCCAGTTCGGCAGAAAGCCCATTTTCACCCGTGCCTGACGGCGGTCGAATTGCTCGCCCTCGCGGTCGACGTCGCTGTTCACATAAAAGGCGTTGATATAGCCGTCGGTGGAGAAGGTGGTGTCGTCCTGGTCGTACAGAACGATCTCGGCAGCCGCTTGCTGAGCCGTGGCCAGCGCTACGGCGGCCGTCAGGGCCAGGGGCAGGAATCGGATGTTGGCGATCTTGTTGTTGTGCATATCACTCTCCGCTTGAGGGGGTCGACCGTCGGGTAGTCGGTTCGGAGGCGATTATCGAAAAGCCGCAATCCCGGCCATACGCTGCTATGGCAGCGATTAGCTGCTGCTTTGGCCGGACGTACAGGCGTGGGCAATTAGGCGTAGTACCTGGGCGCAAAGGTCGTAATAAGCATGACGAGGCGCAATCGAATGCGCCCGCTATCGATACCGGGCAATCAGGGCGAGAGAGGGGTAGAAGCTGGGATAGCAACTGGGATGGGAGCGCAGATTGGCGCCGATACAGCAGCCGGTCAGTACGGTGCCGACCAGTCCGCATTGGGCTGGGTGGCATTGGCCAGCACGTGCCAACCGCCCTGCGCCAGGCTCAGCTGGCGTTGGCAACGCAGCAGATCGCTGCGGGTAATGGTCGCCAGCGCCTGTTGCAGCGCCGCGTCATGCTGTTCGGGCAGACCGGCCAGATGGTCGTTCCAGCGCTGTTCAGCGAACTCAGCCGAGTTCGCGACCTGCAATTGACGACGCAATTCACCGCTCGCGTCGCGCAGGCTCCGCTCGTCCAAGGCCGCCAGGCGTTCGCCCTGGGCCCGTAGAAAGGCTTCTATATGCGCAAGAATCTGCGCCGGCGAAGCCTGCGGCGATTGCACCGCAAACAGAATGCCGCGGCGTTCCTCGACCTGGCGGAAGCCGCAGAATACCGCGTAGCCCAGCTGCAGTTCGCTGCGCAAACGCTGGAAGAATGGCCCTTGGTAAAGCTGCGCGAGCAAGCGCCAGCCCGCTTCATTCGCCGCATCCGCCGCGGGCTGTGGGCAAAACAACAGCAGCACCGAGTCCTCGCAGCGGATAGCCGCGTCGCGCCAATATCGGCCCGCGCTCGGCTCGCCGTTCGGTTCGCCCTCGGCTAACGGCGACACGCTGGCGAACAGCTGTTCGATCTGGCTTTGCCCCGCCGCTTCGAGCCCCACGCCCAGGCCTTCGAATCGCGCCCGCCGATAGCTCTCGCGCAGGCCCTGGGGCGTCGGCTGGGCACAATCGCCAGGCGCCCTGAACAACTCGGGCAAGCACCGCAACAATTGACGGAAAGCCATTTCAGTCGCTTCCTGCGCCGCCTCCTCACGGGCTTGACCTGCGCTTTGTCGCCAGGCCTCGGCGGACGGCTCGAGCAATAGCGGCAATGCTTCGCCCAGCACCCGCGGCAACAGCGCCGCCGCCCCCCGTAGCGACAGCTGCCAGGCATCCGCCAGCAGAGTGATCTTCAGCACCACGCCGACTTCGCTCGCATCGGCCTCGAGGGCACGCAAAGCGACGTGAAACAGCGCTTGCAAGGGCGCAACGGCAATCCGTTCGGCGAACCGACAACGCCAATGCAATACGCCCTGCCCGCTGCTATCGCCCTTCGGCGCTGGCAACCAACGCAATTGCGTCGGCATGGCGATGGCGCTTCGCGGCACCGTGCCTGCCTGCATAAATAGATTGGCCGGCGGCAGTTGCCAGGCCCAGGTCCGCGGCGCGGCCACCAGCGGCGCTTCGCGGCGCATCTGCAAGGCAAAGCCTGCAGCCGGCCAATCGGGCATGGCCGCGCTATCGGCGAACAGCTGAATGCACCGCGAGGCCTGGCGCATTTGCGTCAACAATGCCGCGACTGCAACCGGCGACGGCGCCGAAATCGGCGTCTCGCCCAGCGCCAGGCTCGCCTGCCAACAACGCGCCAGGGCCAGAGGCGGCAAAGTGTTCAACCAGCATTGCCGAACCTTGCGGTAGCGCTCATGCAACCCGCCCAGCTCGGCGTCGGCGAAAAAATCCAGCCAGGCCAATAGCGCCTGCATCGTAGTGGCCTGGGCCATGGGCGAAGGTTCGACCCCGGCAAAACTCAGCAGCAACAGGCTCTGCCCGGCGTAGTTGTAGATCACCTCGCTCTTCAAGCCCTGACACAGCCCGGCTTCGCGCAGACCGGCGAGCAAGCCACCGGGCGTCTCGCTACCCAGCCAGGCCTGAAGAAACTCCACGGCTTGCGCCATGCCCGGCTGCGCCCACTCCAGGGCGAACGCCAGATGCAATACCGGCCCTCCCGCGCCCAGGTGCATCCGCAACTGCCGGGCCTGCAGCGGCAGCAAAGGCAGCGCCGGCGACTGTCGCTGCCGGGCCCCGGGCGACAATACATCGGCATGCTGGCGCGCCAGCGCGAACAACTGATCGACCGGCTGCTCGCCGACCAGCAGCAAGGACAGCTGCCCGGCCTGGTAAAAGCGTCGATGGAACGCCAGCAGCGCCTGCTGGAATGCCGCCTGCTCGACCGCCAGGGTATCCCGGTTGCCCGCCTGAAACGCCGCGCAACGATGCCCTGTCGGCAGCGCCTGAGCGAGCGCCACCGCGACCAGGGTATCGGCGTCCTGACTGCGGGCGAGAAATTCGGCGTGCACCACCTCGCGCTCGCGCAATTGCGCGCATGGGTCGAGCAAAGGGTTGGCCAGCATATCCAGCATGCGCGCCAGCGCCTCTCCCAGTCGCTCGGCCGGCACCTCACAGAAATATTCGGTATGCCGCGCCTGGGTCGAGGCGTTCACCTGCCCGCCGCAGCTCTGGACGAAGGCCATCAAACCGTCCTCGACGGCAAAGCCGCGGCTACCGAGAAACAGCAGATGTTCGAGAAAATGGGCCAGGCCCGGATAGTCCTCCGGCTCGTCATGGCTGCCCGCTGCAACCCGCACGCTGATCGCCGCCTTGCCCGCTCCCGCCCGACTGATCGCAGCCACCTGCAAGCCGTTGCCCAGCAGCCGAAATTCGGGCTGGGGCATAGCGACAAGCGGGCTGTTGTTGGCGGCAGGCATGGCGAGATGGACCTTTGACGGATTCCGGCAGCTCAGCATCGAACAATCGCTGCCGCCCGGCAATGCTGCTTTGGCACCAGCAGCCTTGCTACCAAAGTAGCTAAGCGGCGAAGCGGCAACTGCGCCTGTCGATGACGCGCTTCTCGAGCGAGAGAGGTTTGGACTTACCCATTGTTTCAAGTTGCCTGATTCAGACCGACCATTTGTCGAATGAAACGGAATTCCGATTCACCATCATCGCCGGCTACCCCTGTCCGCCGGCCCCTTCTCGGGCGTTCGCACTCGCGCGTTTTCACCGCCAACAATCGCTTGATGGAAGCCGTTCCCGCGACCTTGGAGGTGCCATGTCGGCCCAGGTGTTTTCGCCCAGGCGGGCCGCCACTGCGCTGTCAATTCCGCAATGATTGGCCCCGTTGACGGGCTATGCATAAAGGTTCCAAGCCCTTGGGAATGAGCGACGGGTGAACGGTCCAATTCAGCCATGGACGATCAACTCGACAACTCGATGAAGCTGACAGCCGATCAGCCCTCGCCTCGTCTGCCCGACCTCCCTTAACGCATCTGGTCACGTACCAGAAGGATCTGCCATGCGTCCGCACGTATTCCTGTTGTCCGCGATGTTTTTCCTGCCCTGGACAGCCCAGGCCGCAACCGCCGAACAAGCCGAACAAGTGGCGAAACGCGCAGATGAAAACCTGCACCACTACGGCGACATGCGGGTGAACCTGGAGATGCAGCTGATCAGCCCCAGCGGCGCAACCGCAAGCCGCGAGCTGCGCGTGCGCAGCCGCGAAGCCGGGGATGACCGCGACCAGACCCTGATGGTGTTCGAAACCCCACGCGACGTCGCCGGCTCGGGCCTGCTGTCATACAACCGGGCGACCGGCGAAGACCAGCAGTGGCTGTATCTGCCCAGTCTCAAGCGCATCAAGCAGATCGGTGCGCGCAACAAGTCCGGGCCCTTCATGGGGTCCGAATTTGCCTACGAAGACATAGTCACGCCGTTCTGGCAGAAATTCAGCTACCGCGATCTGACCGAGACGGAACTGGACGGCATGCCCAGCTACCGCCTGGAACGCATCCCCAAGGATCAGCACTCGGGCTATGCCCGCCAGCTGGTATGGATCGACAAGGCGCAGCATCTGATCCGGCGCATCGACTATTTCGACCGGCGCAACAGCCTGCTCAAGACCTATACCGCCGCGGACTTCCAGCAGTACCCGGGCGATAACTGGCGGCCTGGGGAAATGCTCATGGTCAACCATCAGACCGGCAAGCAGACGCGCCTGCTGTGGCGCGATTACCGCTTCGATACCGGTCTGACGGCCGCCGATTTCAGCCAGAACGCCTTGCTGCGGGTGCGTTGAACATGGTCGAGCACATGTCCCCCCGCCTCTGGCCCCTGGGGTTGGCGGCCAGCCTGATCGCCAGCCTGCCGGCCCAGGCATTGCAACAGCGCCATGAGCTGGGCCTGGAAACCTGGCAGTTCTCCGAACCAGGTGCCCAGGGCCAGGCCCGCACGAACGCCTCGGTGAGCCTGCGCAGCGAGTTCTGGCACGACCTCGATAATGGCCGCGAGCGCCTGGTGCTGGTGCCGTTCGTGCGCGGCGACCTGCACGATGGGCGGCGCAGCCATTTCGATCTGCGCGAGGCCAGTTGGGACCACCGCGGCGACGATTTCGAGTTGCGTGCGGGCATCCACCAGGTGTTCTGGGGGGTGACCGAAGGCGTGCACCTGGTCGACATCATCAACCAGACCGACCAGGTGGAAAGCCTGGATGGCGAAGAGAAACTCGGCCAGCCGATGATCAACCTGAGCGTCGAGCGCGGCCAGCAGTTGCTTGACCTGTTTCTTCTCGTCGGCGCCCGCGAACGGCGCTTTCCCGGTGCCGATGGGCGCCTGCGTCTGCCGCTGGTGGTCGACGAGGACCTGACCCGCTACGAGTCCGCCCGGGAGGACCGCCGCCTCGATCTGGCCGCACGCTGGCAGCTCAACCTGGCGAGCCTGCGCCTGGGTGTCAGCGGCTTCTCCGGCACCGCCCGCGAACCGCAATTGCGCCCGGTCATCGACCTCGCCCAGGTGCGCTTCAGCGACGGCCGCGCGGTCGGCTTCGCCCCCGGTTACCAGCCGCTGCTGGCAGCGTGTTACCCGCTGATCGAGCAATTTGGCGTGGACCTGCAGCTGACTCAGGGCGACCTGCTGTGGAAGCTCGAAGCCATCCGCCGCAACGGCGGCGAGGAAAACTTCGAGGCCGCCGATGCCGGCCTGGAATATACCCAGGTCGGCACCTTCGGCACCCGCCTGGATCTCGGCTGGTTGCTCGAATACCTCTACGACAGCCGAGGCGATCACGCCAGCACGCCTTTCCAGGACGACCTGCTGCTGGGTTGGCGCCTGGCGTTCAACGATGCGGCCAGCAGCACGCTACTGGCCAGTTTGATTCTCGACCGCCATAGCGGCGAGCGCCTGGTCAGCCTCGAAGGCCAGCACCGCTTCAGCGATGACCTGCTGCTGGAGTTGGAGCTGCGCGTTTTCGCCGGCGGTGCCGAGCGGCCGCAAAACGCCTTGGAGTTCGTCAACGCGCCCGACACCCGACACAAGTTGCGCCCATTGCTACAGGACGATTTTCTGCGCCTGCAACTGAGCTGGTTTTTTTAAACGAAGTAATTACTGGAACAGCCGCGACACGCGGCACTTCGCTACCGCCAGAGGCTTGATATGAAACGATTGTCCAACGCCACCGCCATCGAGGGCCTCGCAGAGAACTGGAGCAGCCGCCAGGCCGCGCGCCTGGCCAGCGCGATAGTCGGCCACCCGCTGATCGCCATGCTGCTCGGCCTGCTGCTGGTCGCGGCCTGCGCTGTCGGCATGGGCGGCTATCGCTATTCGTTGGATCACCGGGTGTTCTTCAGCCCGGAAAATCCCCAGCTGCAAGCCTTCGAAAAGCTGCACGAGGATTACTCGAAAACCGATACCGTGATCATCGCCCTCGCGCCCAGGTCCGGCTCGGTGTTCACTGCGCCATTTCTCGCGGTGCTGCGCGAC
Source organism: uncultured Pseudomonas sp. (assembly GCA_966210435.1). Classification (GTDB taxonomy): domain Bacteria; phylum Pseudomonadota; class Gammaproteobacteria; order Pseudomonadales; family Pseudomonadaceae; genus Aquipseudomonas. The sequence continues at coordinate 17,414 of CBIHLF010000002.1, forward strand.
CTGACCGAGCAGAGCTGGCAACTGCCCTATGTACAGCGCGTCGAGTCGCTGAGCAACTTCCAGCACGTGCAGGTCGAGGGCGACAACGTCGACACCGCCGACCTGGTGGAAAATCCCGCCGCACTGAATAGCGCCGAGCTCGCCGAAATCCGCCGCATCGCCGTGAACGAGCCGTTTCTGGTCGATGCCCTGATCAACCCCGAAGGCACTGTCGCCGGCGTGCGCCTGACCTTGAACATGCCCGGTTTGAAGCAGGTCGAGGAAGTCCCCGAGGTGGTCTTCGCGATTCGCCGACTGGTCGCCGAGCTGCACCGCGAACACCCGGATATCGACACCCATCTGGCCGGACAGACGATCGCCAATGAGGCCTTCCCGGAGGAGTCCCAGGCCGATTTCGTGCGGGTCTGGCCCTGGTTCATGCTGACCATGATGCTGGTGCTGGCGCTGCTGTTTCGTAACGTCAAGGCGATGTTGGTAGTCGTCTCGGCCTGCCTCTTGGCGGTGTTCGCCGGCGCCGGCCTGGTGGGCTTTTTCAAGCCGGTGGTCAACGATGCGGTGGTGGTGGCGCCGATCATGATCCTGGCCCTGGCCTTCGCCGACGGCATCCACCTGGTGGTGACCTGGACCCAGGCCATGCATGCCGGCGAGGACAAGCGCAGCGCCATGGTCCACAGCCTGCGCAGCAACATGGGCGCCATGCTCCTGACCACCCTGCTCACCGCCGCGGGTTTTCTGACCCTGCACTTCAACGACTCGCCGCCGTTCCGCATCATGGGTTACATAGTCGCCGCCGGGGTGGTCATCGCCCTGCTGCTGACCCTGTTGCTCAGCGCACCGCTGCTGACCCTGTTGCCGGGCCATCCGCCGCGGCGCATCTGGCCGCTGATGAGCCGCGACTCGGCGCAGATGGAGCGCCTGGCGGAATTCGTCATCCGTCGCCGCCAAGCACTGCTGGTCGCCTTGCTGGTATTCGCCGGCGGGCTGATCGCCTGCGTCCCGGCCAATCGGATCAACGACGACATCGTCAAGTATTACACCCCGGGCACGCCGTTCCGCCAGGACATGGAGTTCGTCAACGACAACCTCACCGGCATCGCCGAGATCAATTATTCGCTGCCCGCCGGCGGCCCCGAGCAGATCGTCGAACCGGCCTACCTGCGCCGTCTCGATGCCTTCGCCCACTGGCTCAAGACCCAGCCCTACGTCACTCAGGTCAACTCCCTGGTCGATGTGATCAAGCGGGTCAATCAGGTGATGCATGGCGACGATCCGGCCTATTACCGGATTCCCGATACGCGCGAGGAAGTCGCCCAGTACCTGCTGCAGTACGAACTGTCGCTACCCCTGGGCATGGACCTGAACTACCTGATCCGTTTCGACCGTTCCGAGTCGCGTCTGCGGGTCGCGGTCGGCAGCTCCAGCGGTCAGGCGATCATCGGCCTGGATCGGGCCGCGCAAGCCTGGCAGCGCGATCATCTACCGGCCGCCATGCAAACCCCGGGCGCCTCGCTGTCGCTGATGTTCGCGAATATCGGCGCGCGTTCGATCGGCGGCATGTTCGTCGGCATGCTCGGCTCGCTGATCGGCGCCTCGCTGCTCGTGGTGCTGCTGTTCGGCGCCTGGCGCCACGGCCTGGCCTGCTTCATCGGCAACCTGCTGCCGATCGGCATGGCCTTCGGCGTCTGGGGTCTGTTCAACGGCAATGTCGACGTCGGCCTGACCCTGGTACTGGGCATCGCCTTCAGCGTGGTGATCGATGACACCATCCATTTCATCAGCAAATACGAGCGCGCCAGGCGCCAGGGCCTGAGCAGCGAGGATGCGGTGCGCAGCGCCTTTCGCACGGTCGGCTACGCGCTGATCACCACCAGCCTGGTACTCGGCCTGGGCTTCGCCTGGCTGGCCAATTCGAATATCCAGATCACCGTCAACAACGCCATTGTCATCTGCCTGAGCATCGCTTTCGCCCTGCTGATGGACCTGTTCCTGCTGCCGATCCTGTTCCTCCTCACCGACAAACGCAGCATGGCCCGCGAGCCGGCAACGACGCCATCGACGCTGGATGTCCCCAGTGCGCAGGCCGATCTGCCGGCCCCGCCCACCCTGACCAAGGGGGTCCACCATGGATAGCCGCCGCCCTTCGCTTTCGCGCCAATTACGCCCACCCGGCGTCGCCCGATCCGTCTCAGCAACATTCGCAGTTATTCCGGCTAACAGGGCGTTGAAAAACAACATGCGACGACTAGACGAGGCTGCGTTCAACGCCGCATCGCCTAGCGCAGCAGTTTTGCAACGGCCTGCCAATGATGAACCTAGCCATGCACAGCCACACCCTGACCTCCGCCTCGCCCTTCGCCAGCCGCTTCGCCGCCTGGCTCAGCGAGCGTTTTCCCTTCGCCAATGCCTTGCTGTTCTTCTTCATCTACCTCAGCACTGCAACCGTGGTTCGTGCAGGCTACGCCGGCGCTATCGAGCTGAGCCTGCGCGACCTGATTGGCTGCCTGATCACCTGGTCGTTCTTCCTGCTGCTGCGGATTCTCGACGAGCACAAGGACTACGCCCAGGACTGCCTGAACCACCCGCAGCGAGTGCTACAGAGCGGCCTGATCGGGCTGCGCCACCTGAAGATCGCCGGCGGGCTGGCGCTGCTCGCGCAGGGTCTGTGGTCACTGGCGCTGGACCAGCAATGGGGTGAACTGCCGGGGCCCGTCAGCCTGGCCTGGGCGATCCTGCTGGTCTGGACCGGGCTGATGACCAAGGAGTTCTTCGTCCCCACCTGGCTCAACCGGCACCTGACCTGGTACGCCATCTCGCACATGCTGGTGATGCCCCTGGCGGTCTGGTGGCTGGCCAATCTGGCCCTGCCTGGCGCCGAGCTGAGCCCGGCACTGTTGAGCGCGATGAGCCTGGCCTTGATCAGCGGCTTCTGCTTCGAGATCACCCGCAAGACCAAAGGCCCGGAAGAGGAACGCGAAAGCATCGACTCCTACTCGCGGATTTTCGGCAGTCGCGGTGCGGCATTGCTGGTGCTGGTGCTGGTCAGCGCCATGCTCGGTAACCAGTTGTGGCTGCTGGAGCAGCTGCTCGGGGCTTTGCCGCTCTGGGCGCTGGTTCTGCTGCTGGTGGTCTACGGCCTGGCCGTCCGCCAGTTGCTCGCCTTTATCCGCCGCCCTTCTGCGGCCCTGCGCAATAAGAACGAAGCATTCGTAGCCCTGGCCATGTTGGTCGGCTATGCCGTGCTGATCGCCGCCTTGGCGGTCGAGCGCGGCCTGACTTTTTCGATAATTTGAGGAATAAGACATGCAATTCGCCAACAAAGACAACACACCAAGCAAGCCCTTGGGCGAACACAACCAGGCCTGCCTGCCGCTGAATTCTCCCACCCTCGACGCCGTCAGCACCGACGCGCAGGCGGTCCTGGGCAGCGCACTAAGAGACCTGCAACTGCACAACTCCGACCTGGGCTTCGTGATGCCCACGATGCCGCCGCAGCAGATGACCGGGAGCGAGAGCACACCCCAGGATGCTCAGTTGCAGATGCGCGGCTGCCCCGCGGCCGAGGTGAGCTACGACGAATTGACCCTGCCCAAGGTACCGGCCCGCGGCCTGTATACCGAGCAAGCCCGCCAGGAGCGCCTGGCCTTCGCCCGCGAGCAGACCGGCGCGCGGCTTTGCGAGGTCGAGCAGACCCGTCTGGACCCGCGCAAGTTGGTCGCCAATATCGAGGCCTTTATCGGCGCGGTGGAAGTCCCGGTGGGCCTGGCCGGCCCTCTGCATATCAAGGGCGAGCACGCCACCGGCCTGTTCTACGCGCCCATGGCCACCTCCGAAGGCGCTCTGCTGGCCTCGGCCACCCGTGGCGCCACCGCCTTGTCGCGCTCGGGCGGGGTGATCGCCCGGGTAATCCACCAGCGCATGATGCGCGTACCGCTGTTCGCCTTCGGCTGCATGCAGCAGGCGCTGCTGTTTGCCGAGTGGGTACAGCAGCGGCGTCAGGAGCTGGCGCTGGTGGTGCGCAAGTACTCCAACTTCGCCAGGTTGACGGAAGTCCAGGCCCAGGTCATGGGCCGCAACGTGCATGTGCATTTCATCTACGAAACCGGCGATGCCGCCGGGCAGAACATGACCACAAGCTGCACCTGGCAGGCCTGCCAGTGGATCCTCGGGCAACTGGAGCGTTTCGACGGCCTCGAGGTGCTGGATTTCATGATCGAGGCCAACCTGTCCAACGACAAGAAGGTCACCTACCAATCCTTCGTCAACGGCCGCGGCATGCGGGTGATGGCCGAGGCGGTGCTGAGCGATGCAACCTGCCAGCAGGTGCTCAAGGTCAGCACCAGGCACTTGGCCAACGCCTACCAGCACTGCGTCAGCGGCTCGATAGCGGCCGGCATGATCGGTTTCAACATCAATGTCGCCAATATGGTCGCCGCCATGTTCACCGCCCTGGGCCAGGACATCGCCTGCGTACACGAATCGGCCCTGGCCCAGCTGCACCTGGAGCTCAATGAACAGGGCGACCTGTACTGCATGCTGAACATGCCTTCGCTGGTCATCGGAACCGTAGGCGGCGGCACCAGCTTGCCGCAGCAACGCGAATGCCTGGAGCTGCTCGACTGCGCCGGCCCCGGCAAGGTGCGCAAGCTGGCCGAGGTGATAGCCGCCTATAGCCTGGCTCTGGAGCTGTCGACCCTGGCGGCCGTAGCCGCCGACCAGTTCGCCCGCGCCCATGAGCGGCTCGGCCGCAATCGCCCGGTCGATTACCTGAAGCTGGCCGACCTGGATACCCAGTTCTTCTACGAGGCCCTGAGCCAGAGCGGCCTCTGCGAGCTACGCCCTTACGCCGTGGCCCCCCTGCAATTCGACAACCGGGGTTCGAGCATCATCACCGAACTTACCGCGCACAAGGTCAGCAAGCTGCTCGGGCACCTGCCCTTCCTGCTCAGGACCTATGACGGCGATGTGCGGGTGATGGTCAAGATCAAGCCCCTGGACGCTGAAGTGATCATCATGCTCAACGGTATCGCCAGCCTATGCGACGCGCGCCTGGCCAGGGCGTTCAACCAGTACCGCGAGCAACTCGGTTTCAAGGGCTGCCATGTGCGCGAACTGGCGGTGATGAGCCAGCGCGACCCACGTTTTACCCGCAACGCGCCGCGTGTCTATGGCGTGGTCGAAGACCAGGGACGCGAAGCCTACGTGATCATCGAGGAGCTGCTCGAAGGTCTGGAGTTGATGGACAGCGCCGACGACACCAGTGGCTGGAGCCAGGCGCATCTGGAGGCGGCGATCCGCGGCATCGCCGAGGTGCACAGCATCTGGTACGGCCGCGAGGAGCAGCTCAAGCAGCAGCCCTGGTTGACGGACTACCCCAGCGCCGCCGGCATGCTGGAAAAACGCGACCTGTGGGAAGCGCTCGGTGCCCATGCCCGGGAGGAATTTCCGCAATGGTTCGATGATCGGCACCTGGGTCTGCTGCGCGACATGGTCAACGGCATCGGCGACTGGTGGGCGGATATCGAGCGCATGCCGCGTACCCTGATCCACAACGACTTCAACCCGCGCAACATCGCCCTGCGCAACGGCCCGGAAGGCCTGCGCCTGTGCGCCTACGACTGGGAGCTGGCGACCCTGCACCTGCCCCAGCACGACCTGGCCGAACTGCTCGGCTTCACCCTGATCGCACCGGTGCAGCCAGCCACGGTGCAGCACTATCTGGAATTGCACCGCCTGGAGCTGCAGCGGCACAGCTGCCAGGCCATCGACCCCGAACAGTGGCGCTACGGTTACCAGTTGGCCCTGCGTGATCTGCTGGTCAATCGCCTGCCGCTGTACCTGATGGCCCATAGCTTCCGCCATTTCCCCTTTATGGAAAGGGTCTACGCCACTTTCCGCCAGCTACTGCAAATCGAAGAGGCTCGCCTGTCATGACTGAGTATTTCTACCCTCAGGAACAGGCGTTGTTCCTGCCCCCCGAACAGCTCGGCGGCAAAGCCGCCAACCTCGCGCGCCTGAGCCGCGAGGGCCTGCCCGTGCCGCGCTGGTGGGTGCTGAGCACGGACGCCTTTCAATTGCTGCTCGAGCGCAATCGACTCAGCGACTTGATCGACAGGCGCCTGCGGCGGGTCGCCCGGAACAACGCCGGCATCGAGGCCCTGGCCCAGCAAATCCAGCAGCAGGTGCTGGCCGCGAGTATCCCCACCGAGTTGCACACGCAATTGGCCGATGCCCTGGCCGGCCAGGAGGAGGTCTTGTTCGCCGTGCGTTCCTCGGTGCAGGGCGAAGATGCCCAGGGCGCTTCGTTCGCCGGGCAGATGGACAGCTTCCTGTTCCAGCACGGCCTCGCCAGCATCGAGCAGAGCCTGTTGCAGGTCGCAGCGTCGGCCTTCAACGCCCGCGCCCTGCACTACCGTCTGAGCAAAGGCATCGCCCTGAGCGATATCCGCATCGCGGTGATCGTCCAGGAGATGGTCGAAGGCGAGGTTTCCGGGGTGATGTTCACCGCCCACCCGGTTACCGGCAGCCGCCGCCATGCGCTGATCTCCGCGGCCTGGGGGGTGGGCGAAGGCATAGTCGCCGGCATCTGCAATACCGACGAATACAGCGTCGGCCTGTTCGATGACGGGATAGAAGTACAACTGGCGGACAAGGACGTCGCCGTACGCTTCGACCGCGCCGCTGGACGCGGCACCCAGACAAGCCCGGTCGATACGGCTCAACGCCATGCCCGCACCCTCGACGATCGACAGGTGCTCGCCCTGCGCGACCTGGGCCGGCGCATCGCCAACCTGCAGCGCTCTCCCCAGGACATCGAGTGGACGTTGCGCGACGGACAGTTCCACATCCTGCAAACCCGCCCCATCACCCGCCTGCCGGCCCCCAGCCAGCCGAGCGGACGGCGCCTGGTGTTCGACAACTCGAACATTCAGGAGTCCTACTGCGGGGTAACCACGCCGCTGACCTTCTCCTTCGCCAGCCGCGCCTATGCCACTGTCTATGAGCAGACCTTTCGCCTGATCGGCGTGCCCGAGCGGCAGATCCTGGCCCATCGCGACATGCTCGAAAATATGCTCGGGCTGATCCACGGCCGGGTCTACTACAACATCAACAACTGGTACCGCAGCTTGCTGCTGTTGCCCTCGTTCAAGACCAACAAGGCCGATATGGAACGCATGATGGGCCTGACCGATCCGGTCGACCTGATCGAGGATCGCCCGCTCAGCGGCCGCGAAAAACTCGCCAAACTGCCCGGCATGCTGCGCGCCCTGTTTCTGCTGACCCGCGGTTTTCGTCGCATGGATACCCTGCTCGGCGAATTCCGCCAGATGTTCGAGCAGACCTACCGCAGCATTGCCCGTAATGAACTGCACTGCCTGAACGTCGGCGAGCTGATCGAGGAAGTCCGGCGCCTGGACCGCGAACTGCTGCAACGCTGGACCACGCCGATCATCAACGACTTCTACGTAATGATGATGAACGGCCGAGTGCACCGCGCCCTGGTCGCCGCCGGCATAAGCAACCCGGAGCTGCTGCAGAACAACCTGCTGTCCGGCGAGGACGGCATCGAAAGTACCGAGCCGACCAAGCTGCTGTTGCGCCTGTGCGCCCATGTGCGCACCCAGCCCGAAGTACAGGCGCTGATCGAGCAGGCCGACAACGCCAGCCTGCTCGACCGGGTGCAGGTTTGCGACCCGGACTTCCATGCCCAGTGTCTGCATTACATCGAGCAATACGGCGACCGCAGCATGGGCGAACTCAAGCTCGAATCCATCACCCTGCGCCAGGATCCTAGCTTCCTCTTCGCCATCCTCAAGAACTACCTGAGCCGACCCGACCTGACCCCGCAAAGCCTGGCGGCCAGGGAGGCGAGCTTTCGCCAGGAGGCCGAAGCGCAGGCCTTCACCGCCGTCGGTCGTCAGGGCGGCCGTGCCCTGCGGCGTTTCAAAAACCATCTGGGCCGGCTGCGTGCGGCGATTCGCAACCGCGAGAACATGCGCCTGGCACGCACGCGCACATTCGGCCTGTACCGCGAGCTGTTTCTCGAGATCGGCCAGCAGCTGGCCATGGACCAGGTGCTGGCCGAACCGCGCGATATCTTCTACCTGAGCATCGATGAACTCTATGCGCTGAACGACGGCCGTGCGGTGCAAACCGAACTGAAAAGCCTGGTCGCCGCCCGCCAGGCCGAATTCGCCGGCTACCTGAAAAAGGACCTGCCCCATCACTTCTGGACCTGGGGCATGGTCTACCGGCACAACGCCTATGCCTACCCCGGCACCCCACAGGTGCAGGGCACAGGGGAGATCCGCGGCATCGGTTGTTACCCCGGCCTAGTCGAGGCAAAGGTCCGCTTGATCTTCTCGCCCCAGGACGAGCTGTCGCTCAACGGCCAGATCCTCTGCACGGTGCGCACCGATCCGGGCTGGGCGCCGCTGTTTCCCAGCGCCGGCGGCATTCTGGTGGAACGCGGCTCGACCCTCTCGCACTCCGCGGTGGTCGCCCGCGAGCTGGGCATCCCGGCCATCGTCGGCATTCCCGGGATCACCGCACTGTTACGCGACGGCGAGCGGGTGCGCATGGATGGCGCCGCCGGCACCATCGAACGCCTGGACCGGCCCAGGAGCAGCGCCAATTCAACGAGCGTCGTTCAGCCGGCGCAGGAGACCGCCCATGGCTGATTCCCGAATGGGCGCCTGGCAACCCGAGATGCCCCTGCCCGAAGCCTTTATCGAGTTGCCCCGGCAACTTTATGCCGACGACCCGCACTGGCTAGGCGAGGACGCCCGGGCCCTACAGCGGCAATTCTCCACGGCCAATCCTTGGTTCGATAGCGGCCGCGCCTGGTTGGGGGTGCTGCCTGGGCAAGCGCGCCTGGCCGGCTTCTTTAACGATCAGCGAATCGAGGGCGAGCCAGCGGCGTTCTTCGGCTTTTGGGAGAGCATCGACGACCCCAGGCCAAATCGACTGCTATTCCAGGGCCTGCGCGATTGGGCCCATGACCTCGGCGCCAAACGCCTGTACGGGCCAATCGATTTCCGCACTTTCGGCGCTTACCGCTTGCGTCTGGATGCCTTCGAGGCCGGCTGTTTTCCCGGCGAACCCTGGAACCCACCCTATTACCCGGCGCTGCTCGAGTACCTGGGGCTGAGCCTGCGCCACCGTTACGTCTCGACCTTCGACGACCTAAGCAAGTCTGCGGCCTCGGCGCGTCCGGTCTATGAGCGGCTCAAACCCAAGTTTGCAGGAGTGGTCAACCTGATACCTTTGACCGGCGATTTCTGGATGGCCCACCTGGATCAGTTGCATGCCTTCGTCGAGACCGTGTTCGGCGCCAATTTCGCCTACACGCCGCTGTCCCGCGCGGCCTTCGAGTGGCATTGCGGGCAAGCCCTGGCCGCACGTTTGTGCCCCCACAGCTCAGTGCTGGCCCTGACTCCTGAAGGGCACATCGCCGGATTGTTTCTGACCTGCGCGGATTTCAGCCCGCTGCTGCGCCAGGGCAATCCGCAGCGCCTGCCGGCTTCGAGTCTCAAGCCGGCGGAGCATCTGACACTGTTACCCCAGCCGCGCCAGTTACTGGCGAAGACCGCGGCTGTGCGCCCGGAATTTCGCAAGCATGGCCTGTTCACCGCCCTAGGCTGTGAAATGTTGCTGCGCGCCGAAGCCCATTACCAGCGGATAGTCGGCGCCCTGGTGCGCGAGGACAACAACTCCTGGCAGTTCGCTCAGCACCATATGTGCCATAGCGGCAGCGTCCTGCACCATTACGGCCTGTACCAGAGCGACCTATGAACAGTGCGAACTTCTGCGCCGCCATAGTCGCCGCCGCCCGCCGCCACCCCCAGCGTCTGGCCCTGCGCGTACCCCGGGTGCAGGACGACTATCGCAACGCCGATCAACTGAGTTATGCCGAACTATTGGCCCGTTCGGCCCAGTTGCAGCAAGGCCTGTTGCAGGCCGGGTTACGGCGCGGCGCGCGGGTACTGCTGCTGGCCCGGCCGGGCTTGGACCTCTACACGGCGATCCTCGCGCTGCTCGGCCTGGGCATGGTGCCGGTGTTGCTGGATCGGGGCATGAGCCGCCCGCGCCTGCTGGCCTCGATCCGCCTGAGTGGGGCGCAGACCCTGCTCGGCGAGCGCCAATTAATCGAGCGCTGGTGGTTGCTGCCCAGCCTCTGGCGCCTTGAGCGCCTGGGTCTGGACGGCGCCTGCCTCGGCGTGCGCGCCCTGCCCTGGGCGGCGAAGGCCACGGCCCAGAGTTTTCGTTGCGAGCCGGTGACCGCCGACAGTCATGGTCTGATCAGCTTCACCTCCGGCAGCACCGGCCTGCCCAAAGGCGCCGACCGCACCCATGCCAGCCTTACCGCCCAGCACCTGGCCCTCCACGAGTACTGGCCGGAGCAGCACGCCGACATCGACCTGCCGTGTTTTCCGGTGCTGGTGTTGCACAACCTCTGCTGCGGCATCGGCACCGTGCTGCCGGCCACCGACCTGGCCGCGCCCGGTCAGGTGCAACCGGCGGCGGTGCTGCGGCAGATCCAGCTGGAAGGCATCACCCGCCTGTCTGGCGCCCCGGCGTACCTCCAGCGCCTGACGCGCCATGCCCGGGAATGCGGCCTGCGTTATCCCGGCGTGCGCTCGCTGGTGGTCGGCGGCTCGACCCTGACCGAGCCGCTGGTGCGCGACTGCCTGGCGGTATTTGCCAACGCCAAGGCGCTGGTGGTCTATGGCTCGACCGAAGCCGAACCGATCGCCAAGGTGGAAATGGCCGAACTGCTGCGCGACTGGCAACAGCAACCGGGCCATCTGGTCGGCCGGCCGGCAACCATGACCGAGGTGTGCATCGTCGATCCATTGCTACCGCTGAGCGACGAAGCCTCGGTATGGCGTGCGCAACTCGCGGCCGGGCAACTCGGCGAGATACTGGTGGCAGGTCCCCACGTGCTCAAGGCCTATGTGGATAACCCCCGGGCGACTGCCGAAACCAAGATCGCCCGCGGCGACGGCCTGGTCTGGCACCGCACCGGCGATGTCGGCACCTTCGACGACCAGGGCCGGCTGTGGCTCAGCGGCAGACTCAAGGACGCCGTGATGGTGGATGGCCAACGGCATTACACCTACCCCCTGGAAAAAGCCCTCGACGCCCTGCCCGGCGTCGCTCGCAGCGCCCTGATCAGTCGCGACGAGGACCATCCGGACGATCTGGTGCTGGTCATCGAAGGCCAGGTACCGGCCGGGTTGCCTGCGCTGCTGGCACGCTTCGGTTTTAGCCACGCACACCTGGCGCAGACCGAGCGCATCCCGGTGGACGGCCGGCACAACAGCAAAATCGACCGCCCGGCCCTGCGTGACGCCTTGCGCAAGGGTCGCCTGCCCCTCAAGGAGCACTTGCCATGAAAACCCTGGACACACCATCGCGCTATATCGTCCGCCTGAACCCCGCGGACATCCTCACCCTGAGCGGGCTACTGACCTCGGCCCTGGCCATCCTCAGCGCCCTGCATGGCCTGTTCGCGCTGGCCAGCGCCTGGCTGTTCCTGGCCATGCTCGGCGATGCCCTGGACGGCATCGTCGCCCGCAGGTTGAAGATCGAACGCCCATTCGGCCGTTACCTTGATGGCTTCATGGATATGCTGATCTACCTGGTGGCGCCGGCCCTGACCCTCTATTGGCAGGGTTTCGACGGCCTCTGGGGGCTGTTTCTGCTGCTATTGATCGGCTGCGGCTGCACCCGCCTGGCGGTATTCAACGATATCGGCAACATCCGCGAAGGCAATCAGCTGGCCTATCTGGGCATGCCGGTGTTCTGGAGCCTGTTCGGCCTCGGCTCCTACCAGCTGCTGGTGCTATGGCTGCCGCCGCTATGGCTGCACATCCTGCTCGCCGTGGCCATAGTCGCGTTCGGCAACGCCATGTTGCTGCGCCGCCCCTTCTTCAAATTCAAGCGGCTCTCGCACATCCTCGGCCTGACCCTAGGCGGCTTCGTGCTGCTGGCTGCGCTGCAATGGTGGCTGGAGAGCGGCGTTGCGTAATGCCCTGTTGATCGCCCTGTATCTGCAGGTGCCGCTAGTCATCGGCGGCGTGCTACATATGCTGGCGGTGACCCGTAACTTGCTGCCGGCCCTGCGTGTGCCCATTCATACCGGCCTGTTCGGTGCCAATAAAACCTGGCGCGGCCTGCTGCTGATGCCGCTGCTAACCGCCTTCGGCGCGCTGTTGCTGTGGCCGAGCGAACGCTGGCTGGGTGAACAGGCGGTCTTCGCCCAACCTCTGTGGTGGGTCGGCCTGATCGCCGGCCTGGCCTATGTGCTCGCCGAACTACCCAACTCCTGGCTCAAACGCCGCCTCGGCATCGCCCCCGGCGCCACACCCTCGCTCTGGGTGCTACTGGGCGACCAGCTGGACTCCGGCATAGGCGTGGCCCTGGCCTATTGGCTGGTGCTGGACCAGCCAGCCACAGTCTGCCTGCTCTACATCCTGACCTTCCCCCTGACCGCCCTGCTGGTCAAACGCCTGCTGTACCAAGGGCGGCTCAAGCAGTCGGCGGTGTAGACGGCCAAGCGATCGGCGGCGACAACCTCAACGACCTGCACCACATCAACAGCGACCAGCAAAGCGCTCTGCCCGCCGCCCGCGCCGAATGGAGCCGCCTGCAACGCGGCAGCGTCACCCTCAGCTACACCCTGGCCAAAGGCCGCTCGGATCTGATCCCCGAACTCACCTACACTCTGGTGGGCGTCAAAGGCGATATCGACGCCATCATCTAGCACGGCGACAACGTGCAACACAGCCTAAGCACCGCCAGCGGCTACACCATGAGCCTGGAACTGGAAAGCCAATTGCCAGAAGACACCCTCGACGAACTGGCGGATGGCGGCGATTACACCGGCGTGCTCTCCTGGTACCGCGATGCCAAAACCGGCGAGCAGCCCAAGGTCACCGCTGGCGACTAGGCCAAGCCGAAGCGGCTGACGCATCTGTATGCCAGCAAGGCGAATGCGCAGCGGGCGGTGGATCTGGAGTGGGGCACCTTCCGACCAGCTTCGACTACTGAAACTAGCGAAACCACTCAATTGCACTATCGTTCTTCACGACGTCACCGACTCATAGCTAGCAGACCAAAGGCTAAAATCTCTAAGGTTTGATAGAGTTGGGAGAGCTATTATGCTTACGCCGGAAGAAAGAGATTGGGTAATTACTGTTCTTCACGCATGCCCAATTCGTGACTATTTTGCATACCAAGACAATATTGAAGAGCTACAAAAAATACTACTTCTCTACATACAATATCTAGCAAACAAAAATCAAAACCCACACCTAACGGACCCTTTGCCAAATAACCTGTATGGAAACTGGGTTAGAAATATAGTGGACACCTGCCCACGCTGGATAATATCGGGGAGTATCGACAAAGAGTTATTGAATTACGCAATAGAAATTGCACAATCTAAAATTTACAGTATAATCCGCCAACCAGAACTCCTAAACAAAATACTCTCATACCTAAATACCAAGCAAATTGTAAACCTTGCCAGCACCTCCAGCATTTTGCATAGAGAAATTGGCTACGATCCTTTTGGCGGGAGCCAACCACACTTGATGCTAGGCTATACATCGCGCACCAATTTAAACCCGCACGATCACTATCAGGCCCTAGCAAAGCTAGCATTTAATACAATATACGATAAGGTTTCCCCCTATGTAGCTGACCACCCAAGACCTACAGACAAGAAACTAACAGAACAATCTAGCAATAGCTATTACGGCTCATCTGGAAACAGTTTTATCGCTACAAACTGCGTCTCTACAGCTTACATACCAAAATTAAAAACAGGCGGTCACTATAATGCAGTTAACTTTATTAGCTACAGCAGCACCGAGCAGAACCGTTTAACAAACGACTTAAAACTCAATCCCAATGACTACAGATCAGCCAGCCACAAACATGCTGAAATACGCATTATCGAAAAGCAGGATGATGCCGAACAACGATATGACATATACATAGATAAACCTTGCTGTCCATTTTGCGCGGTGCAGATTATAGTCCTAGGGAGTTTAGACAAAACCAGAGGAGCAAAATTTACCAAACTAGCTTGGTACACTTTTTCACCTTATATCATGTATTTCAAAAAACGACGCACAGATATGTGGGGAGCAGATGTCGAGCATATTTTCTGTAAATTCTCCCCAGATCAGAAGATAGATTTCCTTACATATTTAGCCAGGGCCTGCCAAACAACTAAATATTTGATATCGATTGATGATGCTCTAAGGCTTAATGAATTACGCCTAGGATAAACCATACTCGACTAGCTATGCCCTCGCGAAAAGCTGTAAATTTTTTCATATAACGCACCTCCAGAACGGACCGCGGGTTGTGAACACTTTGTTTGCGCATCAATCGTTCGCCAAAACCCAATCAGTTAATGTCTAGTTCCTTAGCCCCGAGCGCTTTGACCTTGCTCATACATCGCCCCCCATTGTTCGTCAAGGTGCTCAAACCAAGACTGCGCAGATCTAAGGACGGAAATAGGGAACAGACCACGGTTGGCTTCCTGCCGCATTCACTTACCCTGGACAGACGACTACGTGGCCAAAGGGACTGTCGCGCCTTATATCCGAGAAAAACGAGTGCGAACGGACGCTAAAGCTGGAGTGGGACTGGTGTATGACATGATATCAATTTGACACCCAAAGCATTGTCGACTAATCAGATATATCTATCTCAGGCAATCATCGAAGGGAATCATCATGACCTCCATGTTTAGAAGTGCTCTTGTAATTATTTCTACATCTATTGCCATCAGCGGATGCGCTACTCAACAGGATGCAATCACTCCTGAAAATGAAACAAGCGCTCTGTATGGCACGTATATGTTTGTCGAAAAATGTCCTCATTTGGAAGTAAAGGCAGGAATTTCCGGCTTTGAACCAACTCTAGGAATGATCGCGGCCGAAGTAGTCAAAGCCGGCATCGACATCTTAGGGAGAGCGATCAAGAAAGCGGCAACCGATGAAATTGACAGAACTACAGTACTGTCTAACGTTGCATCCAGCGAAAACCTGCAGGGTAACTGCATTAATATTGTTAGAGCGAATTTTGACTTCGCCAGTGAAAAAGATCAGGAATTTATGTCTGAAACCGGAGCACTTAGCGGCACTGGCTTGACCCCGGCCAAAGTCAAGATCATTGGCAGCCCCGATTTGTATATCACGCTACTCCCGATCATGCAGAACAAAACGATAACTTTTGTGCCATTAAATCTAGAATATTCAGGAAAGACTCCCAGCGACCCCAAGAAATCCAAAGATCGTGAATTATCCCTCGCCATTGGCTTCTCAACAATTGACAAAGATGCATCAAAAGATACATTTTTCCGCCAGAATTATAGACTTCGGCCTAATCAAGAGCAATAAAAAAGACAGCAATACCAAACTAAACTTCATGAATGCGGGCACCATATTCTCAGCTAATCAAACTCAACTCTTAAAAATCGATACAACTGGGAGCTTTTCTCTCGCCGCAACAATTATAGAAACCAAAAAGGCAGGAAAGATGGCGAAATTTTGGGATACTGTTTTTAGCGCATCCCAAGAAGAGATAAAGACAGCAGCAGAAACTGCAGTTAAAGAGCTTGAGATATTCAAGACCCGAGAACAACTTGAGCGAGCCAAATGGAAAAAACAAGCCGCTGAGAACACCGCAAAGAGCCAGTACTACAGCGCTTTGCACTGGCCACCATTAAGGCAGAAGCGCTGGCACAACTATGCAGCACCGACACTCCCAAGGAATCAGCGATTATCAAAGCACAAACTGAATTGTTTGATGCAGTCAACACCGCAAACCTTAAAAAAGAGCAAGCGGAGGTTGATGGGCCACCGTTAGAGGTTGTAGTTCCAACTGGCCAGTGCTCATAGCTATAGAATCCAGAAGCCCCGCGGATGCGGGGCTTCTCGTTTCACCCCGGCGAATTACGCCTCGCCATCGCCTCGATCGCCCGGCGCATAAACACCTGGTCGGCGTCATCCAGCTTACGGCTTTGGGTAGAGGTAGACCTTCTGCACTTTGGCGTCGGGACGCATCATGACGGGGCTCCACAGGGGAAAACAGGGAGCCCAGCATCCGGAAATGGATAGATCAGTTGAAGGTGGGGCTTATGGAGCGTTTACATTGAGGTAGTGCATTGGTCGAGTTCCTTTCGAGGTGAGTGGCCTTCTTGGCCGCGGGGGTTCATTCAATTGTTACCAATCTAGATTATAAATTTCTACATCACCGCTTGCAGCTGCTCGTTCGATAGGATCGTCTGACTTAGCGCTCCGGACGTAGGCACCACTATCGCTATCCGCTTGAATTACATACTTTCTTGCGACCAAGTGCGACTCCTCCAAGCCTGTACTTGCCGACATAATGATCTGAATATCTACAACAGCCTTCTTAATCTTATTTACCCATATTTTCAAAGCAGCAAAATTATGGTCAACACAAAGCTCAAGACCATAAGAAATATTGTTACTTTCGAAAACAGGACTACCCTCGCCCGGCATAAATAGAATCGGCTCTACTAAATCGACCTTAGTCAAATCAGTGTCACTTGAATCATCAGCCTCAAAAACTTTATCATAACGATGGATAACTGAAGCCGACTTTAAAACGAAGCACGTATTTTTGGCAACCCTGGCAGTATCCGGCGCCTTCTCCAAACCCACTACATACCTATCAATATTTATAGCCTTTCTTTCATTCAGCTCTCTAACGGGCTTATCGTAGAATTTTTCCTTTAAATATGAAGGAGCAAAACTATAATCAGGAACCGCATTAATTGACCTTCCGTATTTATCAACATACTTCGACATATCGCGGCTTGTCGATTTTAATCTTGTCTGCTTGCGAAAAATAGTCACCCCGGAACGAGAGCTTGTTTTAAACCACCCAACACTCCCAGGAATTATAAGCAAATCAGGAAATCGCAGACTCAAGAACACCAATTGAGCACGAATTAACTCCTTGCTGCCCTCGCTCATAAAGTGACTATCTTTTGCCGTGAACAGGTATTCAGGCGCAACAAACAAATAACTTATATCTTTTCTTTTTGCATGATGGAATGATGTTTCACCTACAACATTAACATCTTGTCCAACGCTCATACCTACCATCAGCCCCCACGCAGTCTCTACTGCGTGAGTCAGCTGTGCCATTCGGGCATCTGGATTGCTTGCGTGCTTCTTAGTGTTTATCTTCCAAACAGCAACAATCATATTTGGCATAACAGTTCCTTTTATTGGAATTCGCTGCTCAAACTACACAAGTGACCACTAGTAAAGCAAAGAAACGAGCAAGAGCAAGGAAAGCGGCTACGCGAGGTGAAATACACTCGAGGTAATGGCTACAGTAGGGTCAAACCAAAAGGTCGCATAGACGTTAACCATTGTGGAAAAGAGGGAGAGAAGTAGGCAGTTGAGGTAGAGCAAATCGAATTCCTTTCGGGTTGGATGGCAGTCCTTGCCAGTGATTATTTTAAAATTAAGGGTGTGCATACGCTTAACTAACCCAGCCTGCCGCAGATATGGACAAAAAAGATCCAGCGACCCGAGAAAAACAAAACCGGAAGCAAACCTTACCCTCAGAGCCATGCGGCACTGGTACACAATCGCGGGTCTTAAGTCGGTAATCGGCTCCCGTCCAGCACACTGTATAATGCCGCCCCTATGCATCTTACGATGCGCCTCGGCCTGCGCCAGCGCACCGAGTAGATCCTCCGCTTTTTGGATTTCAACTTGATAGACAACCATATGAATCAACAGGTTATAAGCAGACGCTTTTCCGTCGCGCCGATGATGGACTGGACCGATCGGCATTGCCGGTTTTTCCTGCGCCAACTGTCGAAGCACGCCCTGCTGTATACCGAGATGGTTACCACCGGCGCCTTGTTGCATGGCGATAGCGCGCGGTTTTTGCGTCATAGCGAGGCGGAGTATCCGTTGGCGTTGCAGCTGGGCGGCAGCGTGCCGGCGGACCTGGCGGCCTGCGCCAAGTTGGCCGAGGAAGCGGGTTACAACGAGGTCAACCTGAATGTTGGCTGCCCCAGCGACCGGGTGCAGAACAATATGATTGGCGCCTGTTTGATGGGCCATCCGCAGCTAGTCGCCGATTGCGTCAAAGCCATGCAGGATGCGGTGGCGATTGCGGTGACGGTCAAGCACCGCATCGGCATCAATGGCCGCGACAGCTACGCCGAGCTGTGCGATTTCGTCGGCACGGTGCGCGAGGCCGGTTGCCGGAGTTTTACCGTGCATGCGCGCATCGCCATTCTTGAGGGGCTCTCGCCGAAGGAAAACCGCGAAGTGCCGCCGCTGCGCTACGAGGTGGCGGCGCAACTCAAGCAGGATTTCCCCGATCTGGAAATCATCCTCAACGGCGGGATCAAGACCCTGGACGAATGCCAGGAGCACCTGCGCACCTTCGATGGTGTGATGCTTGGCCGCGAGGCCTATCACAACCCCTATCTGCTCGCGCAGGTGGATGGGTTGCTGTTCGGCGCGACGACCCAGGCGCTGAGCCGCCTGGAGGCCATGCAATCGATGCGTGGCTATATCGCCGCACACCTGGCCGAAGGCGGCAGCATGCATCACATCACCCGGCATATGCTCGGGCTCGGTCAGGGCTTCAACGGAGCACGGCGCTTTCGCCAACTGCTCTCGGTGGATATCCACAAAACCGACAACCCGCTGGCGCTGTTCGACCAAGCGGCGCAGTTGCTGGCGGGACGCTAGGCTCTGTTGCGGCAACCGGGCACACGGCCAGCAGTTGAGCGGGCCCGGCACCTCGGGTAATGTCAGGCAACCGCAACGACAAGGCCCTGTCATGACCGCTTCCAAGCTGGACCAATTGAAACAGTTCACCACCGTGGTCGCCGACACCGGCGATCTCGACGCCATTGGCCGGCTGCAACCGGTCGATGCCACCACCAACCCGTCCCTGCTGCTCAAAGCCGCCGCCATGCCGCGTTACGGCGCACTGCTGCAAAGCGCCATGAGTGCGGGCCAGGGCGACCTGCATCTGGCCTGCGATCACTTCGCCGTGGCGGTCGGTCAGGAAATCCTCAAGATCATTCCCGGGCGTATTTCCACCGAAGTCGATGCGCGGCTGTCCTTCGATACCCAAGCGACCCTGGCCCGCGCCGAACGTCTGATCGGCCTGTACGACCAAGCGGGTATCGGCCGCGAGCGCGTGCTGATCAAAATCGCCTCGACCTGGGAGGGCATTCGCGCCGCAGAACAATTGGAAAGGCGCGGTATTCAGACCAACCTCACGCTGCTGTTCTCGTTTGCTCAAGCCCAGGCCTGCGCCGACGCGGGCGCGTTCCTCATCTCACCATTCGTGGGGCGCATCTACGATTGGTACAAGAAGGCCGCCGGCCATGATTTCGTCGGTGCGGAAGATCCCGGCGTGCAGTCGGTGACGCGCATCTACAACTATTACAAGGCCAATGCCTACCAGACCGTGGTGATGGGCGCGAGCTTTCGCAACGTCGGCCAGATCGAGCAACTGGCTGGCTGCGACCGTCTGACCATCAGCCCGGAGCTGTTGCAGCAACTGGCCGACGACGCAGGCCCGCTGGAGCGCAAATTGATCCCAGGGAAGGCCGCCGAGCCTCGCCAGACCCTCGACGAAAGCCAGTTCCGCTGGGCCCTGAACGAGGATGCGATGGCCACGGAAAAGCTCGCCGAAGGCATTCGTCAATTCGCCCGCGATCAGGAAAAGCTGGAAAAACTGCTTACGGAACTCGACTGACAGGCCATACGGCGGGGGCATTCGACGCCCTCGCCCGCTCGCATCATGGCTTGATCGTCAGTCATGCAAAACGGGGCGCCAATCGTCGATTGGCGCCCCGTTTCGGTATTCGTCCTGAGGTCAGCGGTGTTCTAGCGCATTGACCAGATCGTGGAAGGCTTCTCGATTGGATTCATTCAATCCCATCAGAATACGGTGAGCTTCCAGTACCTTGGCTCGCACCACCTCTTCGGTCTGATCTTGCGAGGGCAAGTCATCCAGACAATCCGGGCAGGGAACCGGGGTATCGACGATATTGAATACCTGGTCGAAGCCCATGGACTGCAGCAAGCGGGTGATGTCTTCGTGGGTGGTGACCACGGTGGGTAGCAAGCCGATTTTCTGCCGCGACAGAATCGACAACTTGGCCAGCAGACCAAGGGTGGTGCTGTCGATACTGCGAGTTTCCGTGAGGTCGATGACGATGGCGGAGAAATTCAGCGCGGTGAAAATCTTTTCGATCGTCGCGTCCAGCGCCGAGCAGAGCGTCAGGCGGACTTCACCGACAAACTTCAGAACGAAAGTACCGTCCTGTTCGGCGAATTGGATTCGACCAGGGTTTGTCCCAGGGTTCATGCAAGGTTCCTGCTTAACACCAGCAAGGCAATATCATCCGGCATATCTTCCAGATTGGCCAGCCCAAACACCTGTCGTAGACCGTCCAGCGTACCGCCGGCAGAGCTGATCAGATTCGGCAGCACGGTCTCTTTTTCCTTCAAGGTGTCGCCTGGCAACAAATCGAGAATTCCGTCGGACAACAGCGTCAGGCTGAAGGAATCGGGTAAGGCGATCACATGATCTGCGTATTCGGCTTCATTGAACAAACCGACCGGTAAGCCACGGCCCTGCAAATACTGAGCTTTGCCTTCGCTGTAGAGCACCGGTAAAGGTAAGTGACCACCGATGCTGTAGGTAAGTTGCCCGCTTTGTTCGTCGATCACTCCGCCCAGCATGGTCACGTGCTTGCCCAGCTTGCAATTGAGCAGGCCGCGGTTGATATGGCCGAGCACTTCCGACGGCTTGAATTCGGGCAGGCTGGCGCCGCCGCGACGCGACTCGTAAAGCAGACGAGTGGTCATGAACTTGAGCAGTACGGTGACGAACGCCGACGAGGCGCCATGACCGGATACATCCGCCAGATAGAAGGCGATGCGCCGCTGGTCGACCCGGAAGTAGTCGACGAAATCTCCAGAGAGATACAGCGATGGGATGATTTTGTGAGCGAATTCCAGGCCATCGACTTTCCAGGGCGTCACCGGCAGCATGTTCATCTGCACCTGACGACCGGCGTTCTGGTCTTCCTGCAGCAAATGCAGGCTGGCTTGCAGTTCGCGATTGGCGGTTTCCAACTTGTCGCGATAGCGCTGGTTTTCCTGGCGCAATTGCAGACGATCCAGGGCCCGACGTACCGAATGCTCGAGTACCGCGAGATCCTGCAGCGGCTTGATCAGGTAGTCGGCGGCGCCCAGACGCAGGGCTTCGACGGCATCGCTCATCACTCCCGCGCCGGAAACCACGATGACGGGGGTTTGCGCGTCGATCACATTGATCCGGCGAATCAGCTCGAGGCCGTCGACCTGGGGCATGCGCAGATCGCAAATGACCAGATCGGGGTGCTCGCGCTCGAACACTTCCAGGCCTTGCGCGCCGTTGCCGGCTTGCAGGACATTGAAGCCGCTATCTTCCAGGTAAGCGGCAAGGCTCGCGCGCACGACTTCGTCGTCATCGATAATCAGCAGCGTGGCACTGGTTTTGTGCATGGGGTATCCAGGCAAACTGCGCCAGGTTTGGTTGGCGTAAACGCCAGGCAAACCACCTGGGCGCGCGTACACGGTTCGCTTTAAGGCGCTGACGGTACTCCCATCCGCACCTCGATTCAAGCATATGCCGGTCGTCGCCAGGCGACTTTACACCTTAAATAAGGCAAGGTTATAAGGACAACAGGAGACATCATCTATAACAAGAGGATAGCGTCCATGAGCCAAAGCGATCGTGCGTACAGCGAAAAACGCGATTACATCCGTATGCGGCTGGAAGCACCAGTTACCCTGCATCATGCCGGGCGCGAGATTCCTGCGCTCTGCCTCGATCTCTCCAGTACCGGCATGCAAATCGAAGCCGAATGCGTATTGGCTCTGGGCGAGATGGTCAACGTGCATATCGCCTCCGACCACAACGAACTCAGCGGGCTCAATGCTCAGGCAGAGGTGGTACGAGTAATCGACCTGGGCGATGGCCGTCAATCGATCGGCTTGGCGATTGTCTCGATGACCTGAAGGTCTTTCAGCGGACTAGCAAAAAGGCGGCCTTCGGGCCGCCTTTTCGCTTCTTATCCATGCGCTGCTCAGAAGTCGTCTTCGACCTGACCGTCCTGCACGCGGAATTCGCGGTTCTGCAGATAGGCGTTACGGATAAAGATGTATTTGTCGCCACTGACCAGGCGCTCGGCCGACAGCAGATTGGCGCGCGTATCGATCACCTCGACCCCACGGGTGACATTTCGGGTCGGGATATGATCCATGTGCGGATACGGCGTCAGGAAGCTGTCCGGAATCTTGGCGCCGGCATCGCGCACGGTACTTGGCCCCAGCAACGGCAGGACCAGATAAGGTCCGCTGCCCAGGCCCCAGGCACCGAGGGTCTGGCCGAAGTCCTCGTCGTTCTGTGCCAGCCCCATATGCTTGGCCACGTCGAAGAAGCCCAACAGGCCAAAGGTGGTATTGAAGATCAAGCGCCCGGTATCCACGCCGGCATTATGAAACTTGCCCTGCAACAGGTCGTTGGCCAGGTTGCCGACATCGCCGATATTGCCGAACACATTGTGCACGCCATCTTCCAGGAACTGCGGCGTGACCGCCTGATAGCCCTGCGCCAGCGGCTTGAGGGCATAAGTATCGATGGTGTCGTTGAAGGTAAATACCTTGCGATTGAAGCCTTCCCAAGGATCTTCTTCGGCGGCATGGGCAAGCACTGGCAGCAGCACCAGACTGGTACAGGCAAACAATCGGCCCAGACGACTTATCCAACTTGCACCGATTACACGCATCACGGTCTCTCCTTGAGAAAATCAGAATGGCGGCCCGCGGACGGCCAACAGGGTCGCGCAGTATAAAGTCTGAATCACTGAATAGGCAGCATAGCGGATGATGAAGGCAAAATGCCTTACCCGATAGCTCGTCTCGTATCTGGATACATTTACCCGGCACTCAGCTGCGCAAGGCTTGATCCATGGCAAGCAAAGCATCGCGGCATGCATTACCCTTACAGGTAAGTGAGGGGTTGCGGCTCCCGCATGTAACCACCAGAAAAAGGATGTGCCCTATGCCTACAAACCGCCTGCAGCAGCAATTGGAAGAACTGCGCGATCAGTTGGCAGACGACCAGCCGCTCAGCGAAGAGGAGCGCGCATCGCTGTATGTACTCGTTCAGGAAATCGAAGCGCAATTGGCTCGCCACGCCGCGACGGCGCCGGACGCCAATCTGATCGATGGCGTCAACTTCGCGGTGGAGCGTTTCGAAGCCAGTCATCCGACCCTGGCCGGCACCTTGCGCAACATCATGCAAAGCCTGGCCAACATGGGGATCTGAGCCACAGCGGCAAGCTTATGGCTTGCCGCTCATGGTTTGCAGCCCGCCTACTGCCTTACCAGCCGGCAATTGTCCGGCGTTATCGCCGCGCTGCTGCGGTAAGGGTTGATGTCCAGGCCACCGCGGCGCACATAGCGCGCATACACCGTCAGGTGCTCAGGTTCGAGCAAGCGCTGCAGGTCGAGGAAGATTCGCTCGACGCACTGCTCATGAAAATCCGCGTGCTGGCGGAAGCTCACCAGATAGGCCAGCAGACTGGCGTGATCCAGCGCCGCGCCGCGATACTGCACCACCACCGTGCCCCAATCCGGCTGACCGGTGACCGGACAATTGGATTTCAGCAAATGGCTGTGCAGGCGTTCCTCGATCACCCGGGTCGAGTCACAACGCAGCAGTTGCGGTGCCGGCGCGGCGTAGTTGCTGATCGCCACATCCAGCTCATCGATACAGGTACCCGGCGCACCCGTCACGCCCTCGGCGGTGGCTTCGGCCAAACTGCGCAGGCGTACGCCAACGGGTTTGCCCGCCGCTGCCGACAGGTCCTTCTCCAGCAACGCCTGTAACTCGGCTCGGTCGCCGAACATCGTCTGATTCAGCGAATTCAGATAAAGCTTGAACGACTTGGATTCGATGATATTCGGCGAGTCGGCCGGGATCGCGAATTCGCCGATGGCCACCACCGGCTTACCGGATGGCAACAGCCAGGACAGCTCGAAACAGTTCCAGAAATCCACGCCGCGATAAGGCAGGGTCTCGGCGCTCAGGCCCAGCTCGGCCCATTTCGCCGCCCGGGGTATCGGGAACAGCAACGACGGCGTGTAGGTATCGATGTATTCGCTGGCTTTACCCAGGGGCGAATTTTCAGCGGCGGGATGCATGTGTCAAAACCTGGTTAATCGAACGAATCGGTGGGAGGGCCTGGGGTTCAGGCCAGTTCGGCAACGACCGCGGCCAATGCCTGCGCCGGATCGGCGGCCTGGCTGATCGGCCGGCCGATGACCAGATAATCGGAACCGACATCCATGGCCTGGCGCGGGGTCAGAATACGCCGTTGGTCGTCCTGGGCGCTGCCAGCCGGACGAATCCCCGGAGTAACCAATTGCAGTGCCGGATGGGCGCTTTTCAACGCCTGGGCTTCCTGCGCGGAGCAGACCAGACCATCCAGTCCCGCCTGAGCGGCCAAGCCGGCCAGGCGCAGCACCTGGGCCTGGGGCTCGATATCCAGGCCGATGCCGGCCAGGTCCTCGCGCTCCATGCTGGTCAGCACGGTCACACCGATCAGCAGCGGTTTGGCGCCGCTCAATTGGTCGAGGGTTTCGCGGCACGCGGCCATCATGCGCAAGCCGCCCGAGCAATGCACATTGACCATCCATACGCCCATCTCGGCCGCAGCCTTGACCGCCATGGCCGTGGTGTTCGGAATGTCGTGAAATTTCAAGTCGAGAAACACTTCGAAGCCCTTGCCGGCCAGCGCGCTGACGATATCCGGGCCGCAGCGGGTGAACAGCTCCTTGCCGACCTTGACCCGGCACAACCGGGGATCGAGACGATCGGCCAGCGCCAGGGCGGCATCACGGGTCGGGAAATCCAGGGCAACGATAATCGGGGTCTGGCAGGCGGACATGGACGGGCTCTCGCAGGACAAATTCGCCGCGCATTGTAGCGGAACCCGCCTGCAATTGCCGACTCGCCGTCCCTAGCCAAGGCACCCGCGTAATCGTGCCGCGTCGCTGCTCTTGCAATTGAGCGCCACGCGCTCCAACCCCAACCAGGCGGCCAACGCTAGCAGGTTGCGCGCCAGCGCCAATAGCGCGTCCTCATCCAGCCCTGGCGTTTCCACATGCAGCGCGTGCACGGCCAGACAGCCGTGGGCGCGCTCGGCACGCAAATCCAGGCGTGCCAGCAGACGATCGCGGTACAGAAACGGCAGTACGTAATAGCCATACACCCGTTTGTGTTGCGGGGTGTAGATCTCCAGGCGATAGCGGAAGTCGAACAAACGCTCGGTACGCGCCCGCTCCCAGATCAGCGAATCGAAGGGCGAGAGCAAGGCGCTGGCCTCGACCTTGCGCGGAATTTTCGGCTCGCCTCGGCAATACGCGAGCTGCGCCCAATCCTGCACCCGCACCGGCTGCAGCTCCCCGGCCTCGAGCAATTCGGATAGCCGCGCCTGGCTGTCGCGGGCGTCCAGACGGTAGTAGTCGCGCAGATCCTTTTCCGTGGCCACGCCCAGGGCCTCGGCCGCATGCAGCAATAGCCGCCGCTGCGCCTCGGCGCTCTCCACCTCGGGCGCGTCCAGCACGGCAGAGGGCAATACCCGTTCCGGCAAGTCGTATAAACGCTCGAAGCCGCGACGCCCGGCAACGGTCACCTCGCCCGCGGCGAACAACCATTCGAGGGCATGTTTTTCCGCACTCCAACCCCACCAGGCGCTGCTGCCGGCGGTTTTCTGCGCCAGGCTGCCGGCGCCCAATGCGCCCTGCTCGCCAACCGCCTGCAAAACCCGCCGAATCAATGGTTGCTGCTCGCGGCCGAAACGCGCCAGTTGTTTGTAGATGCCCTCGCCATTGCGCGCTTGCTGCATGCGCCAGCGCAGCAGCGGATGGAACGACAGCGGCAGCAACGAAGCCTCGTGCCCCCAGTACTCGAACAATCCGCGACGACGCCCGCCACTCCAGGCCACTTGCTCCAACAGCGTTCGGTCATAGGCGCCGAGGCGGGAAAACAGCGGCAGATAATGCGAACGCACCAGAGCGTTCACCGAGTCGATCTGCAGCACGCCGAGCCGGGCAATCTGCGCGAGCACTTGCCGGTGACCGACATTAGTCGGCAGCGCGCGGCCGAAGCCCTGGGCGCGCAGTGCCAGGCGCCGGGCTTGGGCGAGGGTCAGTGTCTGCGTCGAAGTCATGGCCTGGACGAGTTCATTCAGCCATCGCCGAAAGCGGCATGTCCCCGGGCGCAAACGCCTGGCGAAAGCTGAATGCTTGCGCCGTCGGTCCTCTTTCACGCAACGACTGCAAACGCTCGGCAGCTTCCTGCTCGCTGGGTAAGTGTCCGGCCGGCACCCACCAGAGCACCATGTGTGCCTCGCCCATCCGCGCGAACCATTCGTTACGTCGCTTGAGCATCTCGGCATGGGCGGACTTGTAGACATAGTCCTTGAGCGCATCGATGTCGCGCCACAGCGACAGATTGACCAACACCTCCTCGCCGAAGGGTCGTTTCGCGGTGGCATCGCCCGCCTCGTCCTGCAAACGCCAGACGAATCCCGGCGAGGCTTCGGCCAGGGCGTTGATGCGTTGCAGATTGGCGACGAAATCCGCCATGCCGGGGGACTCCAGCGGTTGCTTCATGCTGGCGATATTCAACTGCGCGAGGTGGTAGGCGGACATGCATGTGCTCCTTGTGTTTGTCACTGTCCTTCAGCGTAGCGCCAGCCAGGCATTGAGGCGCTTGCCCACCCAGGCATGATTGCTGACCAGAACGATCCCCAGCACCACCAGCAGCGCACCGGCGACGAAATTCAGGCTCAGCGGTTCGCCGAGGATCAGCACGCCGAAGGTCACGCCGAACATCGGGGTCATAAACGAGAACACCGCCATGTTCGACGCCAGATAACGGCGCAACAACCAGAACCAGGTGAAGTAGCTGAGAAACGACACCACAACGCCTTGGAACAGCACGCTGCCGACGCTGATCGCCGTCCAGCGGATCGGCCCGAGCTGATCGGTCGCGGCGGCATAGCCCAACAACAAGGCAAAAGAAACGCCGAGCTGATAAAGCAGCGTCAGCGTCGGCGGTGCTTCGGACAGGCGCGAACCGCGCACCACCACGGTGGTCGCGCCCCAGGCAGCCCCCGCCAACAGGCCGAACGCATCGCCTAGCAGCACGTAGCGATCCATCGTCGACCATTGCATGCCCACGCCAAACGCCACGGCGATACCGGCGAAGCACAGGGCGATGCCCAACCATTGCAGGCGGTACAAGCGTTCATGCGGCAGCAGCAGGTGCAGGCCCAGCGCGGAAAATATCGGCGCGGTATAGAGAAATACCGCGATGTGCGAGGCCGAGGTGTACTGCAAACCGAGCGCGATGAAAAAGAACTCCAGAGCGAACAGCACCCCGGCCAGCAAGCCGCCACGCCAGGTGCACCCCAGCCAGCCCTGCCAGCCGCGCTGCCAGAGCATCAACGCGCCGACCAATAGCGCGGCAATACCCGAACGCAGCGCGACCTGCAGCAGCGGTGTGATATCCGCGGCCGCCAGCTTGATCGCCACCTGCTGGAAGCCCCAGATGGCGCATAGCAGCAACATCAACTGGAACAGAAATACGTCGGCGCCCTTGCGCGCGACACTCATCCGGACCCACTGCCTGCGGCCACCATGGAGCCCTCCTCAAAACGGTTATTTCACAAGCGGATCATCCCAGAATGACCGCTCGGTTTCCTGCAAAATATCCGCCCGGCTCAAGCCGATATCCTTCAGTGCACCGTCACTCAGCGTCGCCAGCTGCTGACGCTCCCTGGCCAATTGATTCCAACGCTTGAGGTGCAGCCACAATGCGCGGGCATAGGCAGTCGGATCCAGCTGACGCGGCAGAGCAGAAGCTATTGCATAACCTTTTTGACCTTTCATCTCGTTGCCCTCCTGTGGGGTTGGCGCCAGTCTCGCGCCAGGCTTATGATCAAGCCAACGAATGTTTCTTATGTAATCCATTTCAGAGATTGATGAATGGCCAACTACCCGAGCATCGACAGTGAACTGCTGCGCACCTTTGTCGCGATCGCCGACCATGGCGGCTTCACCCGCGCCGCGGAAATGGTCAACCGCACCCAGTCGGCAGTCAGCATGCAGATGAAGCGCCTGGAAGAAGACGTGATGCAGCGCCCGCTGTTTCAGCGCGACGGCCGCCAGTTCAGCCTCACCGCCGAAGGCCAATTATTGCTGAGCTACGCCAGGCGGATTCTCCGCCTGCATGCCGAGGTGATGAACAGCATGCGCGAGCCGCATATGGTCGGCACCGTGCGTATCGGTACCCCGGATGATTATGTGATGCGCTTTATGCAGGGCATTCTGGTGCGCTTCGCCGACTCCTACCCGCTGGTGCAGGTGGAATTGCACTGCGAGCCCTCGTTCCAGTTACTGCAGCGAAAGGATCTCGACCTGACCATCGTCACCCGCGAACCAGGCACCGAAATCGGCCAACTGCTGCGCCAGGAACACCTGGTCTGGGCTCAGGCCCGGGGCAGCAAGCTGCACACGCGAAGCACCTTGCCACTTGCCATGTTCAACTCCCAGTGCTTCTGCCGCTCCTGGGCTTGTAATGGCCTGGATGCCCTCGGGCGCGACTACCGCATCGCCTACACCAGCCCCAGCCTCTCGGCGATCATGGCCGCGGTGAGCGCCGGCCTGGCGATTACCGCGCAATTGCACAGCCTGATCACCGCGGACCTGGAGATCATCGGCGAAGCGGAAGGCCTGCCAAGCATGCCCATGGCCAGTATCGTGTTGCTGCGCAACAGCAATACCCAGTCTCAGGTCAGCGAAACCCTGGCCGAGCAGATCGTCGAAGGCTTCAGATTTTAAACCCGAGCAACACCGCGCAGAGCAGCAGGAACCCAGCGAACAGCACGCGCAGTGTGCGTTCCGGCAAGGCGTGAGCCAGGCGCACGCCCCAACTGATACTAAGCAAGCCGCCCAATGCCAGAGGCGCCGCCAGCACCCAATCGACATGGCCGTGCAGGCCATAGGTCACCAGGGTTACCGCGGTGCTCGGAGCCGCCAGCGACAACGCAAGGCCCTGGGCGATCACCTGGGTGACGCCGAACACGCCGGTCAATACCGGCACCGCCAGTACCGCACCACCCACACCGAACAAGCCCCCCAGCAGCCCCGCTCCGCTGCCGAGCGCGGCCAGCCATGGCCAGGGCTGACGCAACCTGGTACCGCCGGCCTGCGGGCGAAAATACAAGCGCGACAGGTTGTAAGCGGCCAATGCCAGGAGAAACGCCACGAAGCCCATGCGCATCAGCTCCGCATCCAGATTCACCGCCCAGCCGGCACCGAGCAGCGCACAGAGAAAACTGCTCGCCGCCAGAATCAGCGCATGGCGCCATTCGATGCGGTTTCGTTGGTGATAGCGCCACAAAGCCAACAACACGTTCGGCACCACCATCACCAGGGCCGTGCCCTGAGCCATCTGCTGATCCAGCCCGAAGAGCACGCCGAGCGCCGGAATCGCGATCAGGCCGCCGCCAATCCCGAACAACCCACCGAGGGCGCCGAGCGACAAACCGAGCATC
The DNA here is from genome assembly GCA_966210435.1 of uncultured Pseudomonas sp. Lineage (GTDB taxonomy): Bacteria > Pseudomonadota > Gammaproteobacteria > Pseudomonadales > Pseudomonadaceae > Aquipseudomonas. Next base: position 47,136 of record CBIHLF010000002.1, read on the forward strand.
AGGTTCAAAGCAAAATCAATCGGGTCCATCGCTACCTCCATACAGGTGCCACCCATGCTATCCGGCGGCCTCTATCCCGGAAACGCACAGCAGTGCACAATGGCTATGCATAAATCGCACAAGCAAACCGATATGAATCCCGATGCGCTAACCGATCAACTCAGCCTGTTTCTCGATGTCCTGGAAACCGGCAGCTTTTCCGCGGCCGCACGCCGCCACCCCCTGACACCTTCGGCGGTAGCGCGGCGCATCGATGCGCTGGAGCGCTCGCTGGGCAGCAACCTGTTCAGCCGCAGCACCCATGCGGTTCGCGCCACCCAGGCCGGGTTCGCCTTCGCCGAACGCGCCCGGCGCATTCTGGCGGAGCTGAACCTGGCCCGCGCCGAAGCCGTATCGCTGAGCAGCGAGCCCGAAGGCCTGATCCGCATCGACGCGCCCGCGCCTTTCGGCAGGCGTCGGCTGGCCCCGGTCATCGCCGAATTTCTAAGCGCCTACCCCGGCCTGGATGTGCAGCTGCGCTTGATCGACAGCTTTGTCGATCTACAGGGCGCGCACTTGGGCGAAGTCGACCTGGTATTGCGCATCGGTCCGCTGGCGGATACCCGCTTGGTCGCCAGCGCCCTGTCGCCGATGATCCGGGTGGCATGCGCCAGCCCCGATTATCTGGCGCGCCGCGGCGTACCACGTAGCCCCGGCGAACTTGTCGAGCACGACGGTATCGACTGGAGCAGCCTGGCGCCGCCCTATGCCTGGCGCTTCGAACAAGATGGCAAGCTGCAGGTGTATCGACCCAAACGCCTGCGCATGACCGCCAACAATGCCGAAGCCCTGCTGTCCAGCGCGCTGGCCGGCCTGGGCATCGCCCACTTGCCGACCTGGCTGATCAGCGAATACCTGCTGCGTGGCGAACTGCTGCCGCTGTTCTGCGAAGACGGCCTGCCCGCCCCCGAACCCAGCGGCATCTATGCCCTGCGCCTGGAGCGCGAAACCGACTCGCGCAGCCGCCTGCTACTGGAGTTTCTCAAGTCGCGTTTCGGGCCCGTGGCGCCCTGGGATCTGGCCCTGCAAAGCGGTCTGAATCTTGGCTAATCGCGGCGCACAAGCAACCCTGTAGCCCGGATGAAATCCGGGGGGAGATCTATCCCCTGCATACCCGCTCCCGGATTGCATCCGGGCTACTGATCGGCGCCCTTGCTGGAGCGGTCCCGGCCTCCCACCCAAGCATGGAACGAGTAATCCGGCAAAACCCGGACATAAAAAAGCCCGGCGCTGAGGCCGGGCTTTTTTGCTCGCGATTAAAGCAGGTCTTAGACCGGAGCTTTAGCGCGCGACTTGTATTCGCCGGTACGGGTATCGATTTCGATCCAGTCGTCGATGTTGCAGAAATCGGCAACCTTGACTTCAGTACCGTTGCTCAGCTTGGCAGGCTTCATCACCTTGCCGGAAGTGTCGCCACGGGCCGAACCTTCGGTGTAGGTGATCTGACGCACGATGGTGGTCGGCAGGTCTACCGAAACCACTTTGCCTTCGAAGAATACGGCTTCGCAAACGTCGGTCATGCCGTCGACGATGAAAGGCATAACGCTTTCCAGATCGTCCTTGTTCAGTTCGTACTGGTTGAACTCTTCGTCCATAAAGACGTAGTTCGGCTCGCTGTAGTAGGAGTAGGTCACCGCTACGCGATCGAGGATCACCGGCTCCATCTTGTCGTCGGCTTTGTAGACGGTCTCGGTCGAGGAACCGGTCAACAGGTTGCGCAGCTTCATTTTGACGATGGCGCTGTTACGACCGGACTTGGTGAATTCGGCCTTCTGGATAAGCCAAGGTTGGCCGTCGATCAGAGCCACACTGTTGGGCTTCATTTCTTGTGCGGTTTTCATACTAGGATCCGGATTTGGATGGAGTTACAGAATTTCTAGGCCGCGTATCATAGCCAATTTAGGTAAAAGTGTGCCAGCGCTGCGGCAAGATCGGGCTGAGAGGCCTGTTGCAGACACCAGCGCTCCGCATGCTCGGCCAGCTCCGGCCAGTTCTCCAGTAATGCCCGCCAGGGATCGCCGAGCGCTTCGCCAGTGTTCCAGGCGCGCCAGAAGCCCGTCAGCGCCGCACCCGCCGTCGGCGACAAACCTTCTGTATAGCGCGCGAGAAAGGCCTCGAGCTTATCCAGATGGGCATCTTCCGCCTGTCGGTAAATATGCCAAAGCAGTGGCCGCCCAGCCCATTGCGCGCGCACGAATGAATCCTCGCCACGCACGGCATTTAGCTCGCAGCACCAGAGCAGGCAGTCGTATTGGTCCTGCCGGACAAACGGCAGTATCTGCACCTGCAATTGGCCGCGCCGGTGAACGTCACCCGCATGCAGATTGGCGCAACCGAGCCAGGATTGCAGGTCGCCGATAATGCGCCCTTCCGGGACCAGCAACTGAGTGACGCGAACATCCGCGGCCAGCACGTCAAGCCAACTGCCCAGCGCATCGTTCTCATAAGCGAATAGCGATATCAACCGCGCCCCAGGCAGCGCCTGTACCCCGAGACTGCGCAGAAAGCTCGCACGCACCTGCGCATCGGCTTGCAAAGCCTGCCGACGCGCAAGTAATTCGCGCTCGCGCAGCAAGCCACCGCTGCCCGCGGTAAAGCCTGGAAAGAAGAAGAACTTTTGCAGGCCGTTGGATTGCAACGACGGCAAACCATGACAACCCTCGACCCACTCCTCGGCGCTGAGGTACTCCAGGTTGAGCCACAACACCTTAGGCTCACGCGCCCTCATGGCCTCGATATAGGTCGCCGGCAGCTCGCAGGCAAAGGCCTCGATCACCACATCCGCAGCTTCGACCGGTTGCCACGGTTTGGGCCACAGGCGCACCTCCACGCCCTGCTGAACTTGCTGCGCCGCATGCGCGTCCGCCTCGGGGCAAAGACGACCGAACGCACTCAGATCATCCACCCACAGCCGCACCCGGGCGTCATGCTCGGCAACCAATTGCCGTGCCAGGCGCCAGGTCACCCCGATATCGCCGTAGTTGTCGATCACACTGCAGAAAATGTCCCAGCTCGCCTTCATGCTCTGCCCCATTTATCAGGCGCGCAGTCTAGCAAGAGCCAGGCAGCGAGGCTTGACTCCAAATCTGCCCAAGCGCGGCACCCCGTTTTAGCCGCGACCAAAACGCTCGCGATAAACCGAAGGCGGCAAACCGACATTGCCGCGAAATGCCACTCGAAAGCTTTCCACTGAGCGGTAACCGCAACGCTCTGCGATGCTTTCGTGCCCCAAGTCACTGTTTTCCAACAACTCCCGCGCCCGGGCCAGACGCTCATGCTGCAACCAGGACTTGGGCGACATGCCCGTTGCCTCGCTAAAGCGGCGCAGAAAGGTACGCTCGCTCATTGCTGCCCTTCCCGCCAACTGATCCACGCTCAACGGCTCATGCAAGCGTTCGCGCGCCCAGTGCATCACCTTGGACAGATCATTGCGCGGGGTTTGACTAAAGGGAGCAGGAATGAATTGCGCTTGCCCGCCCGTGCGTTGCGGCGGGGTTACCAGGCGTCGCGCCACTGTGTTGGCGACTTGCGTACCGAAGTCGCGGGCAATCAGATGCAAGCAGGCATCGATCCCCGCGGCACTACCCGCCGAGCTGATCAGTTGCCCGGCATCCACATAAAGCACATCGGGGTCGACGACAATTGTCGGGAAGCGCTCCGCCAACTCCTCGGCATAACGCCAATGTGTTGTGGCCCGTAAACCGTCGAGCAGGCCGGTCGCCGCCAGCACGAACACTCCCGAACAGATAGAGACGATTCTTGCGCCACGCGCATGCGCTTCACGCAACGCCTCCAGCAGCGCCTCGGGTGGCCGCTCGCTGCGGCTGCGCCAACCCGGGACGATGATCGTGCGCGCGCTCGCCAATTGCTCCAAGCCTCCGTCGGCCAGCACCTGAAATCCGCCCATGGCGCGCATCGGCCCCGGCTCGACCGCAACGATTCGATGCTGATACCAAGGAAAGTCGAATTCAGGACGCGGCAACCCGAAGATCTCCACCGCGATACCGAATTCGAATGTGCACAGACCATCATAAGCCAGGATGGCCACTAAACCGGGAGCTTGCAGCATTGGCGGAAAATTACCAGTTGATGTCTTTTGCGCCACTGTAGCGCCAAATCGGGCGTAGTTATAGTGGCTCGACACCCACCGACCACCGGAGAATCCAATGCCCAGCCTGGTTCGCGAAATAGCCGCCGCCCCTGCCGCAATCGCCCTGATGCACTTCAGTAACCGCTTGACCTTTGAAACCGACTGCTCCGACGTACACGCCAGCCTACAGGCTGGGGAGCTCGACTTCGTATTGGCCGATGTTCGCGGTCCTGCTGGCTTCGCTCAGGGCCATGTGCCGGGGGCAATCAATCTGCCACACCGTTCGATTACCGCGGAAAACATGAGCGGTTACGACAAGAACACGCTGTTTGTCGTGTACTGCGCCGGCCCACACTGTAACGGCGCCAACCGCGCAGCGATCAAACTGGCTGCCCTGGGGTACCCGGTTAAGGAAATGCTCGGAGGTATTACCGGCTGGCTCGATGAGGGCTTCCGCCTGAGCACCGAGGTGATACCAGCCTCGGCGGCCACCATAGCCTGCGAATGCCGAACAAGATGATCAATATCCGCTCCGCAACCCGGACCGACCTGCCGCAAGTACTGGAACTGATGCGCGACCTTGCGGCATTCGAAGATTACCTCGACACATTCGCCGTCGACCTTGGCGAACTGAACTCACGGGCCTTCGGGCCCGGGGCACAATGCCGGATTTTCGTTGCAGAACAGGCCGAAACGCTCGCCGGCTATGCGGTAGCGCTGGAGATCCCGTTCACCTACGACTTACGCCCAACGATCATCCTCAAGGAGCTCTATGTGCGTGCCACAGAGCGCAGCGCGGGCATCGGAACGCGCTTGCTCGAAAGCGCTGCCGTCTGGGCGCTGAGCAAAGGTGCCGGCCGTCTGCATTGGGACGTACTGACGGGCAACCAGCATGCCGAGCGCTTCTACCAGCGGCATGGCGGCCAGCGGGTAAGAAAATGGATCGCCTACCAAATGGATGCAGCAAAACTTATCGAACTGCAGGCCCGCTCCCAATAACCTGAAGCATCAGCAGACCGCTAAAAACATAGCCGAGGCCAGAGGCAAGGCTCCAGAATCGCATCCATGAACTGCACTACCGACACACCACACCCCGCCACCGAGGACACTATGGTCACCTGCTACCTGCGCTATATCGTCGATCCCTTCAAACTCGGGGAATTCGAGCACTACGCCAAGCTCTGGATTCCGCTGGTCGAGCGATTCGGCGGCAATCACCACGGCTACTTCCTGCCGTCGGAGGGCGCGAACAACGTGGCCCTTGCCCTGTTCAGCTTTCCAAGTCTGGCAATGTATGAAGACTACCGCAGCCGATCGGCGACCGACCCCGACTGCCAGGCCGCCTTCCAGTACGCGCAAGACACCCGCTGCATCGTCAGCTACGAACGCAGCTTCTTCCGCCCGGTACTGTCCTGATAAGCGCACAGCCTGTTTCGCCGCAGGCAAACGCCAGAAAACAAAAAGCCCCGACAACTTGTTAGTTATCAGGGCTTTAGTATTTCGAAAGTGGCGGTGAAGAAGGGATTCGAACCCTTGATACGATTTCTCGTATACACACTTTCCAGGCGTGCTCCTTCAACCGCTCGGACACTTCACCGGATCTCGGCGGACACTGCTGTCTGTCGAGGCGCGCTAATCTAGCCGAACAGTCGCCTAAAGGCAAAAGGTTTTTTCAGAATATTCATGTGCTTAAGCCAGGTGTTCGTCATCCGTCTGGCGTGGCGCCGAGTCGGATGGAAAGCGTTGCTCGCCGAACAGCAAAAAGCCCAGAGAGACGAACAGGCTGAAACAAAACAGGCCGAGCACGCCGAACGGGCTCTGGCTACGTGCGCTATCGGCAAGCACCAAAAGCCCGAGCATCAAACCCAATACAAGCGCCGTGCGGCAGATAATCATGGTCCATCCGGAGGTAGGCATATGCGGCTCCTGTGTCATTCCAAGATGCCGCACGCTAATGCCTGCGATTTCGCATCGCCAATTGCCGATGGCAATTGCATTGATAGTGAATGAGAGGCGCACACCCCCGAATAAGTTCACCGCGCTGACTCACCAGTCAGTCACGGCGCTTTACCTGGGCGATGCGGGTGGGTAACGTTTCGTGCACTTCAGTACAAGGAATCCGCCATGAGCGACCTGATCAGCTATCAATTCGAAGACGGCATCGCCACCCTGACGCTATGCAATGGCAAGGTGAACGCCATTTCCCCGGCTGTCATTACCGCCTTCAACGCCGCGCTGGACCGCGCCGAGCAGGACAAGGCGATCATCATCATCACGGGGCAACCGGGCATTCTGTCTGGCGGCTACGACTTGAAGGTGATGACCTCCGGCCCACAGAACGCCATCGATCTCGTCGCTTCCGGCTCGACCCTGGCACGCCGCATGCTAGCCCACCCCTTCCCGATCATCGTCGCCTGTCCCGGCCACGCGGTGGCCAAGGGCGCGTTCATTCTGCTATCGGCTGATTACCGCATCGGCGTCGAAGGTGCCTTCAGCATCGGCCTGAACGAGGTGCAGATCGGCATGACCATGCACCACGCCGGTATCGAACTGGCCCGTGATCGTCTGCGTAAATCGGCGTTCCACCGTTCGGTGATCAATGGCGAGATGTTCGACCCGCAGGGCGCCGTTGATGCCGGTTTCCTCGACAAGGTGGTGGCGCCCGAGCAACTGCTGGCCAGCGCGCAAGCCGTCGCGCAGCAGATGAAGAAGATCAATATGACCGCGCACAAGAACACCAAGCTGAAAGTGCGCAAGGGCTTGCTCGAAGCCCTGGATCGGGCCGTGGAGCTGGATAAACAACAATTGCTCTGACAGCGCCCCGCACGACACAAGCCCGGCCTCCATAGCCGGGCTTTTTTATTCGATAGTCCTAAGGCAACGAACGGCGGATAACAGCAAGCCATCTCCGGCAATTACCTCCGATCGACAGCAATTGCCGATCAGAGTGCACGCCCGTACACTGCGCGCCTTTTTCCTATGACGGACGTACCAGATGCTTTTCCTTCTGCGCATGTTGGCGATGGGCGTGCACTTCATTGTTGCCGGTACCATGGGGTTGCTGCTGGGGCTGTGCCGCCCGTTCAACCCGGATAACAGCCGCCTCTGCGCCCGCCTCTATTCGCTGCCGGCACTCTGGATGCTGCGTCTGAAGCTGAGCGCCGAGGTGCAAGCGCTGCGCGACCAGCAGCGCTCCTACGTGATAGTCGCCAATCACCAATCCAACTATGACCTCTACGTGCTGGGACGGGTCGTGCCGAAACGCACAGTGAGCATTGGCAAGAAAAGCCTGCGCTGGGTGCCGTTTTTCGGGCAATTGTACTGGCTGGCCGGCAACGTGCTGCTCGATCGGGGCAATGCCACAAGTGCCAAGCGGGCGATGCTCACCACCACCGACACGCTCAAGCATAAGGACACCTCGATCTGGGTGTTCCCCGAAGGCACGCGCAATCTCGGCAAGGGTTTGCTGCCATTCAAGAAAGGTGCGTTCCAGATGGCGATCGCCGCGGGCGTGCCGATCATCCCCGTGTGCGTCAGCAGTTATGCCAAACACCTGCGGATCAATAGCTGGGATAGCGGCAAGATCATGATTCGCTCACTGCCGGCGATCCCCACCGCGGGACTCGGCCTGGACGACCTGCCGAAGCTGATCGCCGATTGCCACGGACAAATGCAGCAATGCATCAGCGAAATGGACCAGCAGTTGGCACGGGCGGCCTGATCGCATCCTACGGAACCCGCCCGGATCGAGAAACCGAATGCTGGAGGGCCGCCCTGCGCTCGAATAAAAACCGGTGACGACCGATCAACCCCATGGTCATAACCGCTATTCTGAGGCGCAACCGTTCAACGCGCCCAAGCGCTGTCATCTGTCCAGGAGTCGAAATGGGTCATGTCGTTGCCGCCGCCGTCTATTACAAGGGTAAGAGAGTCACCGACATTTCCCTGGACGAAGGCTTGTCATGGTCGAAAAAGCCCGGGCACTTCGTCTGGATCGGCCTGCACGATCCAGGAACCGAAGAGCTGACCAATCTGCAACGGCAGTACGACCTGCACGAACTGGCCCTGGAAGATGCCCTGCAGCGGCATACCCGACCGAAGCTGGAAACCTTTGGCGATGCGCTTTTTCTGGTGCTCTACTCGCCGGTCAAGGTAGGCGGTGAGCTTGAGTTCATCGAGACCCAACTGTTCGCCGGCAAGGGTTATGTGATCAGCGCGCGCTATGGCGACTCGGCGCCATATTCGCAGGTGCGCCAGCGTTGCGAAGCGCGGCCATTGCTGCTCGAGCACGGCGAGGATTTCGTGCTTTATGCCCTGCTCAACTTCGTCATCGAGAACTATCGCCCCTTGATGGACGACTATTACGAAGAGCTGGAGGAGATCGAACGGGAGGCGTTCAAACGCACACTGGCCCAAGCCGATGTCGAGCGCATTCAATGCCTGCGGCGCAATCTGCTGCGCTTGCGCCGTTACATCGGCCCCCTGGCGGAAATCTGCCAGGAGCTGCAAAGCCTGGACTTCCCGTTTATCGACAAGCACATGCGCCCGTATTTTCGCGATGTGGCGATCCATGTGAACCGCCTGCTCGAAGACTTGGCCACCCTGCGCGAAATGGCCGACCACGCGATCGAGATCGGCCTATTGCTGGAGTCTTCGCGGCAGAGCATCACCCAGCGCAAGTTTGCCGCCTGGGCGGCGATCCTTGCCTTTCCTACCGCGGTTGCGGGGATTTACGGGATGAACTTCAAAAATATGCCGGAGCTGACCTGGCACTTCGGTTACTTCGGCGTCCTCGGCTTTATCGCTGCCGGGTGCGTCGGCCTGTACGCCAGCTTCAAGCACTACGGCTGGCTATAGAGGGCTTGCAGCCGAGGTTCAATCGTCCAGCCCGGTTCGCCCGTGGGCGACGAAGCGCATCATCCACTCTGCGACGGTGTGCCCCTGATGCTCGTGCTCCAAGCTGCTCATGCCCTGGCTGTAGGCCGGCTCGCCGATATGTTGCTGGCGGATTTCCAACAGCGCCTTGGAGTAGTCGTGGATGAATTCCGGATGGCCCTGGAAGCACAGCACCTGATCGCCGATGCAGTAGGCGGCGATCGGGCAGAACTCGCTGGATGCCAGCAAAGTGGCGTTCTCGGGTAGCTTGGTGACCTGATCCTGGTGGCTGATCAACAAGGTCAACTCCTCCAGCGGTGGCATCATCCAGGTCGGTTGATGTTTGACCTCGTAACGGTGTATGCCCACCCCCCAGCCGCGCTCGGCGCGCTCGGCATGGCCGCCGAACAGCAAGGCCAGCAATTGATGGCCGAAACAGATACCGAGAATCTTGTCGCCATGCCGGTAGCGCTCCAGCAAGTAGAGTCTTAGCGTCTGAATCCAAGGTTCGGGGCCGAAGGAGTCGGCCTTGCTGCCGGTTACCAGATAGGCGTCGTAGTGCTGCTCGTCCGGCGGATAATTGCCCTCCACCACATTGAATACCTCGAAGCTCGCCGCGATCGGCTGCCGAGCGAACAACCGCTCAAACATATGGCCATAGCTTTGGTACTGCTCGATCAACTCGGGGCGCAGGATATCGGTCTCGAGAATGCAAATGCGTAGCGGCATGAGGGGTCCTGAATGGGCAAACGGAACGGGCCCGCCCTTTTTAGCACAGACGACAGCGCACCGGCAGCGCTGCTTATCAGCCGGGGTGATATTCACCATGAAGGGCATTCACTTCTGCGACCCGCTGGGCTCGGCAATGATCTGCTCACGATCAATCCACCCCGGAACCCGACCATGAGCAACCCCGCATCCCTGCCCTTGAATGGCTACGGCATCACCTATGTGACGCTCGACGACAACGGCCTGTCCTTCGAATCGGAACTGGCCATTCACCTTGAGGACGGCGGCCTGCTGGCCCTGCCGATGCCGACGCGGCAGAGCGAACGCCTGGCGATCCATGATCAGCTGTGCGTACGCAACGGCTGGTGCCAGGCGGCCTGATCAGCGTGGTTCCCCCTGGCGGCGAACTTCTTCGCGCAGTTGCACGATTTCCGCGTGCAGCGCTTTGATCGCGGCCTGCCCGGCAACTGCCGACTTCTTGTCCGCGGCATCTCGGTCGATAAAAAACGACGCCAAGGTCGCCGTCAGGTAGCCGAATACGGCGAAACCGTACAGCGCCAACAGGAAGCACAGCAAGCGCCCCTCCGGGGTGTGCGGCCAGGCCTCGGAACCGATGCTGGTGATCAGCATGGCGACCCACCAGAGCGATTCGCTGAAACTGCCGAACCCCGGCGCACCGCCTTCGAGCGCATAGATGCCGGCAGCTCCGGCGACGCAGATCAGCAGGGTCAGCGCCAGCACATAACCGAAACCGCGACGGCGCATGGCGCGGCGCAAGGCGGCGATGCCGCGGTTGGTCGAGGTGAGGATGCGCAGCAGGTTCAGGCCTCGGCCGGCGCGCAGGATACGGGCCATGCGCAATACCCGCAGGGTACGCAGGGCCGGAAGCAGCAGCGCCAGCAAGGTCAGCAGGTTGCGTTGCAGATAAACGCGTTTGCGCGGCGCCAGGCTGAAACGCAGGAGAAAGTCGGCGATAAAGATCACCCATATGCCACGCCCGAGCAGCGAAACCAACGGCGAGTCACCGCGCACCAGCTCAACGATCAGCAAGCTCAGCCAGACAAAACCGAGCACCACCATCGGCGCTTCGAGCCAGGCTTCAACCTGGCGCAGCAAACGCCAGCGCTGGTGGTCGACGGAACGCCGGGCTTGCTCGGTACTGCTCGACATAAGACGTCCTGTGATTCGGCTACGGATCAATTGCCGCGGCTGGGCACCGGCGTAATGCGCTCGGACTCGCCCGGCAGGCGTGGTGCGGGAACCGCGGACGGGCTGGGCGCCATCTGCGGCGAATCAGGCGAGATCAGAGGCGGTACGGGGTCGATGTCCATTGAGCGGGCGTCAGGATCAATGGCTGGGGCATCCCTCAGTTCGTCCTCCACTTGCTCACCGAACTGATCCGCGGCTTCATTGCCGCGCTCACGCTGCAACTCCATCTGCTTGCCGCTCAGCTCGCGCGCCTGCCCCGGGGTTGTCAGCCCCTCCACCTGATCATCGACCTGGGCGGCATTGGCCATTACGCCGACCAACAGCAGCGGTATCAGCAATATCTTCATGGCGGTTCTCCCATGCTGGTTGCAGAACAGTGGACAGCGATTGCTCCGCAGGGTGCAGGTAAATACCGCAGGCAATAAAAAACCGGCTCAATGAGCCGGTTCGGTGCGACAGGTAGCTGAGGGGTCAGAAAGCTTCACCCTTGGCTGCCTTGTCCAGCAGCAATGCTGGCGGCTCGAAACGTTCGCCGTATTGCTCGGCCAGGTAATGCGCGCGGGCGATGAAGTCCTTGATCCCGTACTGGTTGATGAACTGCAGCGCCCCGCCGGTCCAGGCGGCGAAACCGATGCCGAAGATCGAACCGATATTGGCGTCGGCGACCGACTTCAGCACTCCCTCTTCCAGGCAGCGCACGGTCTCGATGGCCTGAATGAACAGGATGCGGTCGCGCACATCCTCCTGGGATATTTGCGCGTCGGGTTTCTCGAAGCGCGCCTTGAGGTCGGGCCAAAGGTGCTTCTTGCCCGCCTGCGGGTACTCGTAGAAGCCGCCGCCAGCGGCTTTGCCCGGCCGCTTGTACTCGTTCAGCATCAGGTCGATCACCGCGAATGCCGGGTGTTCGGGAATCCGTTTGCCCTCGGCGGCCAGGTCCTTGATGGTTTGCTGGCGAATATGGTTCATCAGGCTCAGCGACACTTCGTCGCTGATCGCCAGCGGCCCGACCGGCATGCCGGCCTTGCGCGCCTCGGTTTCGATCATCGCCGCGCTGATGCCTTCGCCGAGCATGGCGATGCCTTCGTTGGTGAAGGTACCGAACACCCGCGAGGTGAAGAAGCCGCGGCTGTCCTCGACCACGATTGGGGTCTTGTTGATCTGCATTACGTAGTCGAAGCCGCGCGCCAGGCTTGCGTCGCTGGTGCGCGCGCCACGGATGATCTCCACCAGCGGCATCTTGTCCACGGGGCTGAAGAAGTGCAGGCCGATAAACCTGTCCTGGTTGCGCACCGCGGCGGCTAGGCCGGTGATCGGCAAGGTCGAGGTGTTGGAGGCGATCAGCGCATCGCTCGCGGCGGCGCGCTCGGCAGCCGCCGTGACCGTGGCCTTGAGGTCGCGGTCTTCGAATACCGCTTCGATGATCAGATCGCAGCCGGCGAAGTCAGCTTCCTTATCGGTGGCGGTGATGCGCGCCAGAATGCCATCGCGCTTCTCCACGCTCATCTGGCCGCGGCCGACTTTCTTCTCAAGCAATTTGGCCGAGTAGCTCCTGCCCTTTTCCGCCGCTTCGAGGGAGACATCCTTGAGCACCACCTCGATTCCCGCCACGGCGGAAACGTAGGCGATGCCCGCGCCCATCATGCCGGCGCCGAGCACGCCGACTTTCTTCGTCAGATAGGGTGCGAAGCCCTGTGGCCGCGAGCCGCCGGCATTGATCTGGTTGAGCTGGAACCAGAAGGTGCCGATCATGTTCTTCGCCACCTGCCCGGTGGTCAGCTCGGTGAAGTAGCGGGCCTCGATGATCTGCGCGGTGTCGAAATCGACCTGGGCGCCCTCGACCGCGGCGCAGAGGATTTTCTCCGGCGCGGGGAAGCAGCCTTTGGTCTTGTCGCGCAGCACGCTCGGGGCGATCGCCAGCATCTGCGCGACGCTGGGGCTGGCCGGCGTGCCGCCGGGGATCTTGTAGCCGGCTTCGTCCCAGGGCTGCTTGGGCGCAGGATTGGCGGCGATCCAGGCGCGCGCCCGGGCCAGCAGATCGTCTTTATCGCTGGCCAGCTCATCGATCAATCCAGCCTTGAGCGCAGCAGCCGGGCGCACCTTCTTGCCCTCGGCCAGGTACGGCAGAGCTTTTTCCAGGCCGAGCAGGCGCACCATGCGCACCACCCCACCGCCGCCCGGCAGCAGGCCAAGGGTCACTTCCGGCAGGCCTATCTGCACGCTGGAACTGTCCAGGGCGATGCGGTGATGACAGGCCAGGGCGATTTCCCAGCCACCGCCCAGAGCGGCGCCGTTGATCGCCGCCACCACGGGCTTGCCCAGGGTTTCCAGACGACGCAGCTGGCCCTTGATCTTCAGGATCATCTCGTAGAAGGGTTTGGCGTCGGCCTTGGTGACCTTGATCAGTTCGTTCAGGTCGCCGCCGGCGAAGAAGGTTTTCTTCGCCGAAGTGACTATCACTCCGGCGATCTCATCCTTCTCGGCTTCCAGGCGCTCAATGATCCTGCCCATGGCCTCGCGGTACACCGCGTTCATGGTATTGGCGCTCTGGCCGGGCATGTCCATGGTCAGCACAACAATATTGTCCTGGCCTTTTTCGTAACGGATGGCGTCAGTCATTTCGTTTCCTATCCCCCTAAAAATGGGGGAGCTCTTCAGAGACGTCGCGAGCGAAGGGCAGGCAAGGCGGAAATCGTTTGGGAAGCGGAGTTTGCTGTTGCAAATGAGCATTCCCGGACGATTTCCAACGCAGCATGGTCGAGCGCAGTAGTCTCTGAAAGCTCCTTAGATGCGCTCAATGATGGTGGCGATACCCATGCCGCCGCCAACACACAATGTGGCCAGGCCGTAACGCAACTGGCGCTTCTCCAGCTCGTCGAGCAGGGTGCCGAGGATCGCGCAGCCGGTGGCGCCCAGCGGGTGGCCCATGGCGATGGAGCCGCCGTTGACGTTGACCTTGTCCTCGGGCACGCCCATGTCCTTCATGAACTTCATCACCACCGAGGCGAAGGCTTCGTTGACCTCGAACAGGTCGATATCGGCGATATCCAGCCCGGCCTTGGCCAGCGCCTTGCGCGTGGCCGGTGCGGGGCCGGTGAGCATGATGGTCGGGTCGGTGCCGGTCACCGCGGTAGCGACGATTCGCGCCCTGGGTTTCAGGCCCAGCTCCTTGCCCTTGGCCGCGCTGCCGATCAGCATCAAGGCCGCGCCGTCGACGATTCCCGAGCTGTTGCCCGGGGTGTGCACATGCTCGATCCGTTCGACGTAGCTGTAGACCCGCAGCGCAGTGCTGTCGAAGCCCATCTGGCCCATCATCTCGAAACTCGGCTTGAGCTTGCCCAGCCCCTCGAGGGTGGAATCACCGCGAATGAACTCGTCGTGATCGAGCAGCACAATGCCGTTCTGATCGGTCACTGGAATCAGTGATTTGGCGAACGAGCCGTCGGCGCTGGCGCGAGCGGCCTTCTGTTGCGAACGCAGGGCAAAGGCGTCGACATCGGCGCGGCTGAAGCCCTCCAGTGTGGCGATCAGGTCGGCGCCGATGCCCTGGGGGGTGAAATGGCTGTGCATATTGGTCGCCGGGTCCATCACCCAGGCGCCGCCATCGGAGCCCATGGGCACGCGCGACATGGACTCCACGCCGCCGACCACCACCAGGTCCTCGAAACCGGAACGCACCTTCATCGCCCCGAGATTGACCGCCTCCAGGCCCGAGGCGCAGAAGCGGTTGAGCTGCACACCGGAAACGCTGACATCCCAATCGGCAACCATCGCCGCGGTCTTGGCGATGTCCGCGCCCTGATCGCCCAGCGGCGTCACGCAGCCGAGCACGATGTCGTCGACCTGGCTGGTGTTCAGGTCATTGCGCGCCTGCAGAGCGCGGAGCAACCCGGCAACCAGGTCGACCGGCTTAACGCTGTATAACGCGCCATCTTTCTTGCCTTTACCGCGGGGCGTGCGCAGCGCATCGAAAATAAATGCTTCGGTCATGGCGTCCTCGTACATCCGATGGATGGGTGACTGACGGCGTCTCAGCGAGTACGCCGGTGAATTGCGGGGCTGGCAAATCGAGGCGAGCGACATTCGCGCGAGGCCTGGGCAACGCGGCGCTCGATTGACCGGCAACCTGCCGGCATTACATACCCCACCCCACCCTGTCTCAATGACCGAAGCGCTCAGGGCCATTGACCACTCAGCTCAGACGAACGGTCTTTTTCGCCTCAATAGCCGGCGGTGCGTCTAGCGCAAGGCCGCCTGGGCCATCGCGGACGCCGTCATAACCAGTCGTTTCAAGCGACGGGCACTTAGCAACCAAGACGTCTATTGGCGCGCCGCCGCCACCCTAGAGTTACTGGAGCAGTAACTCTAAAAACGAGTCAAAAAGAAAACGTTGTCGCCGGGTTTTGCCGGGGCGGCCAAGGCCCTGTTCCAGGCACCGCAGCCAATGCGGCCGGGATCGACGGGCGTCGCGTCACCAACAAGAACAATAGGCAGGTAGCCATGTTTACACAGCCAAAGATCCGGCAAGCGAGCCTCATCGTATTTGCCACCACCCTGATTCTGATCATTCCCAACCTGACCCGTCTGGTCAGCTAACGCCCTTCGCCCGCGCTGCGCGCCGCCCAGAAACGGTCGCGCAGCTGGGTGATCAACCGTTTTCTGAGCCCTCCTCGCTCTACTCCCGTACTCCGCACTCGTGCCTGCTCGGCCTGGCCGACGTTGATGCCGTCCAGACGATCGGGCAGCATGCGTGCACTAGCACACATCGGCGCGGCAATCTGCCGGCGCCAGGGGAGCAGCCATATTGAACGCACTGAATATATTCGCCGCAGCGGCGCTTTGTTATCTGGCCGGCGCGGTGCAGGCCGCCGAACTGCAACTCGATATCGGCGCAGCCAGCCGCACCTGGCAGAGCGCCGAACTGCTCGCGCACCCACAGGCCGAGCCAATCGAGATCGCCGCTGACGTCAGCTACGAGCGCCCGATGCACTACCGTGCCGTGCCCTTGGCCGCACTGCTCACCGAGGTGGCGCCGGGCGATCACCTGCAGGTGGTGGCGCTGGATGGTTTCGCCGCCGAGATACCGGCGGCCCTGATACTCAATTCGAATGGCGCCAAAGCCTGGTTGGCGGTCGAGGACCCGGCCCAACCCTGGCCGCCGCTGGCAGACGGCAAACCCAGCGCCGGCCCCTTCTACCTGGTTTGGCAAAATCCCGAAGCGAGTCAGATCGGCCCCGAACAATGGCCTTATCAGATAGCGGCCATCCGCAAACTGGCGCCGGTTGCCGAACGCTTCCCCGCGCTGTTGCCCGCAGAAGATGCCAGCACCGATGTTCGTGCGGGCTTCGCGCTTTACCAGAAGCACTGCATGGCCTGTCATCGGCTGAATGCCGCGGGCGACTCGGCCTTCGCTCCGGACCTGAATATTCCGCATAACCCGACCGAGTATTTTGCCGAGGGCTTCCTCGCAGCCTATATCCGCGATCCGCAAAGCCTGCGGCGCTGGCCGCAAGGCAAGATGCCCGGTTTCAGCGAGGCGGTGTTGAACGAGGCCGAGCTCCGGCAACTGCTCGGTTACCTGCAACACATGGCAACGCGCAAACAGTCGGATGCGCACTAGCAGGCCGTTGAAGAACCTAGCAGGCCGTTTTTCAATGGCCTGCCAAGACCGGGCCCGCGGCCGACCATTGGTACGCGGGCTGAACTATCCAGGAGAGTACCTACCGAACATATAAGCGGCTCGCTCGCATCACTCGTTTGCAGAGGAGGTCATCACGCCCATGCAGGATTGGGACTTCTGGCTCAGCTCAACGCTATGGCTGAATATCGCTATCGTCACGGCGGCTTGCCTGGCGCTCTTCTTGTTCCTACGGACACTGATCAACCGCATCAGCAAGCATGTCGCGACCTGGGCCGACAGGCAGCGCGAATTGCGCTACCGGTTGGTCGCGGAGATTTTCCGACAGACCAGTCGCGTCCTGCTGCTGGCCTTTTCCCTGTTGATGGCACTCAAGCTGGTGAACCTGCCGACGCAATGGGAAGGCACCCTGAGACACGGCTGGTTCATCGCCCTGGCCCTGCAGATCGCCCTATGGCTGGAAATCGGCGTGCGCCTGTGGGCCGCGGCGCCCGTGGTGCACACCGACGGCACGACACGCAACCCGGTAACCACGACCATTATCGCGATCATGCTGCGCATGGTCGTCTGGTCGATCATGCTGCTGTCGATTCTGGCCAACCTCGGTGTGGATATCACCGCCCTGGTCGCCAGCCTCGGGGTCGGCGGTATCGCCGTGGCGTTGGCAGTGCAGACGCTGCTCAGCGACCTGTTCGCCTCGTTGTCGATCGGCGTCGACAAACCGTTCGAGATCGGCGATTTCGTGGTGTTCGGCGACGTGGCGGGCAATATCGAGCATATCGGTCTTAAAACCACGCGCATCCGCAGCCTCAGCGGCGAACAGATCGTCTGCTCGAACGCCGACCTGCTGCACCAGACACTGCACAACTACAAGCGCATGGAAAATCGCCGAATTCTGTTCAAGTTCGGCATCACCTACGACACCCCGGCCGAGAAAGTCCGGGAAATCAGCCAGTTGGTCGCCAGGATTATCGCCGGGGTGGCGGACACGCGCTTCGACCGCGCGCACTTTCAGGCTTTCGGCGATTACCAACTGACGTTCGAGGTGGTCTATTTCGTGCTGAGTTCGGACTACAACAAGTACATGGATATCCAGCAGGAAATAAACCTGGGGCTACTGCAGGGCCTGCGCGATCTCGAGGTGCAGTTCGCCTTCCCCACCTACAGCCTGCAATTCATCGGCGGCACCCTGCCGGATATACGCATTAGCGAGCCGCCCCGCGAACAGCCGCGGAGCAGCGACAACGCCCAAAGCCCGCGGATGCAGTAGGCCGGGCTAGCCCCAATAGTCGCTGGGCGGCGCTGGGAGCTGAGTCAGCAGCTCACGCAGGCCGGCGCACCACTGCTGACGGATTTCCTCGAAGTAGGCATCGCCTTCATCGATACGAAACCCCGTCGGCAGCTCCAGGCTGTCGGCGCGGTACACCAGCAGGTCCAGCGGCATGCCCACCGAGAGGTTGCTGCGGATGGTCGAATCGAAGGAAATCAACGAACAACGCAGCGCCTGCTGCAAGGGCGTGCGGTAGTTCAAGGCGCGGTCGAGAATCGGCTTGCCGTATTTGCTTTCGCCGATCTGGAAGTAAGGCGTGTCCTCGGTCGCGGCGATGAAATTGCCTTGGGGATAGAGGTTGTACAAGGCCGGTGCGGCGCCGCTGATCTGCCCGCCGAGAAGAATCGAACAACCCAGCTCGACGCCCTGGGTCAGGGTCGCGCCGCTGTCGCGCGCCAGCACTTCGCGGATGGTATCGCCGACCAGCGTGGCGGCAGCGAACAGGCTGGGCACATTGTGCAGATGCTGGCCATCACCATTGAGGCGCTGGCGCAGCAGGCTGATCACCGTTTGCGAGGTGGCCAGGTTGCCGGCGCTTTGCAGCACGATCAAGCGCTCTCCGGGCACCCCGAAGACATGGAGTTTGCGGAAGGTCGCAATATTGTCGACCCCCGCATTGGTGCGCGAATCGGAAACGAACACCAGCCCCTCGGCCAGGTTCATGGCAACGCAATAGGTCATGCTTCACCTGTGGACGGACGCACCCGAACTGACTGCGCCGGGCACTGAAGCGCGCAATTCTAGCAGGTCGTTGCAAAACGTAGGTGAGGCAGCCGAAACAAGGCTAGGCGCCCCCGACAAAAACAGGTGAGGAAGCGACTGGGGTCGCATTCGACTTTACCTGTTGTAAATGAGCAGTCCGACTGGGCTCGCATCCGAGCCTGTTTTTAACGTCCCTCTCTTTTATGAAAAGGGGCAACGTAGGTAGTTTTTCAGCAGCCTGCTACTGCTGTTGCACGCGCAACAGCGGAGAAACTTCAACATGCGCATGCATCTGCTCCGTACCGCCGCCACGGCGCATGCCGCGCACCGGGCAGGCGTCCAGATAGTCCAGGCCGATCGCCAACTTCAGATGACGCTCCGGCCTGACCAGGCAATTGGTCACGTCGAAGCTGTACCAGGCGTCGCCCAGCCAGGCCTCGGCCCAGGCGTGGCTGGCCAAGTGTTCGCTGCTGTCGGTGTACAGATAGCCGGACACATAGCGCGCCGGAATACCCAGGCTACGCGCGCAGGCGAGAAACGCATGGGCATGGTCCTGGCACACGCCTTGGCCGCCGCCGAAGGCTTCGCTGGCGCTGGTTTGTACCGCCGTGGCGCCGGGCTGGTAGGCGATATGCCCGTGCAAACCATGCATCAAGTCGATCAGCGCGCTGCGGTCGCGGCGCTCCTGGCATTGCGCGTGGGCGAAGTCGCGCAGGGCTTCGTCGGCCTCGGTCAGCCGGGTGCAGCGCAGAAACGGCAGCGGCGACTGACTATCGTGCTCGGCCTCGCGCTCGACATCGATCTGCACTTCGCCGCTGGCGCCCAGGACGATGGACGCGTGCGGCTCTTCCAGGGTCAGTACATGGAGGATATTGCCGTAGGGGTCGAGCTGTGCGCGTACCGGCTTGGGCAAGTTGAGCTGCCAACTGAGTACTTGCTGGCGCTCGTTGTCGTGCGGCGTCATGCGCAGGTACTGGATGCTGGTGCGCACCTGATCTTCGTAGTGGTAGGTGGTGTCATGGCTGATCGAGAGTCTCATGCGACCTCCAGATAGGAACTGTGAATGGCTTGACCCAGCTGGCGCACCGACAGGATCAGGTCGGTCAACCAGGCATGCAGGCCTTCATCGAGAACTTCGTTGATGCTGGTGTAGCGCAGGCGCGCTTCCAGTTCGGCCGCCAGGCGTTGCGCCGGCCGGCCGTTTTCCCCCGGCAGGCTGGCGAGCATCAGGTTGAGTTCGTCCATGCAGGCGCGGAGCGAGCGCGGGATATCCGGGCGCAGCAACAGCAGTTCGGCGACCTTGCGCGTGCCGGGCGAGCCACGGTAGATCTCGGCGAAGGCCTCGAACGAGGAAAGCGCGCGAAGCAAGGCGTTCCACTGGTAGTAACTGCGCGCCGGGCGGCCGTCGACCTGGTCGATGTCGTCGCCAAGCATCTCGTAGCGTGCATCGAGCAGACGCAGGGTGTTGTCGGCGCGCTCGATAAAGGTGCCGAGGCGGATAAACCGGTACGGATCGCCGCGCCTGATGGTGCCAAAAGTGGCGCCGAGGAACAGGTGCGAGCGCTCCTTGGCCCATTCGCAGAAGCGGCTGATGCCGTAACGCCCCAGGCCCTGCTCGGCGATGCCGCGGATTTCCAGCCAGGTGGCGTTGATGTTTTCCCACATGTCGGCGGTGATGCAGCCGCGCACCGCATGGGCATTGCTGCGCGCCGCGCCCAGGCAGCAATAGAGGCTGGCCGGGTTGTCCGCATCCAGGGCGAAGAAATGCAGCATGCGTTCGGCGTGCAGCTGGCCGTGGCGCGCCCGGTATTCGTCCAGCGTGCCGGTGATCAGCAACGGCATAGCCAGTTCGTCGAGGCCGTCGGAGCGACCGTCCTGGGGCATCAGCGACAGGGAATAGCTGACATCGAGCATACGCGCGAGGTTTTCCGCGCGCTCCAGGTAGCGCGACATCCAGTACAGATCGGAAGCAGTGCGACTGAGCATGATTAATCCTCCACCACCCAGGTGTCCTTGGTACCGCCGCCTTGCGACGAGTTGACCACCAGCGAGCCTTCGCGCAGCGCCACGCGAGTCAGGCCACCCGGCACCAGGCGCACTTCCCGCCCGGACAGGACGAACGGGCGCAGGTCGATATGCCGCGGCGCTATGCCGTTTTCGACGAAGGTCGGGCAGGTCGACAGGCACAGCGTCGGCTGGGCGATATAGGCCTCCGGTTTGGCGAGCAGGCGCAGGCGGAAGGCTTCGATTTCCGCCTGGCTCGCCGCCGGCCCGACCAGCATGCCGTAGCCGCCTGAGCCCTGGGTTTCCTTGACCACCAAATCGCCGAGGTTGGCCAGCACATGGGACAGCTCGGCCGGTTTACGGCATTGCCAGGTCGGTACGTTTTTCAGAATCGGCTCTTCATCCAGATAGAAACGGATCATGTCGCCGACATAGGGATAGATCGACTTGTCGTCCGCCACTCCGGTGCCGATCGCATTGGCCAGTACCACATTGCCCGAGCGATAGGCCGACAGCAGGCCGGGCACGCCGAGCATGGAGTCGGGATTGAAGGCCAGCGGGTCGAGGAAATCGTCGTCGAGACGACGATAAATCACGTCGACCTGCCTGGCTCCGGCCGTGGTGCGCATATAGACCTTGTCGTCGCGCACGAACAGATCCGCGCCCTCGACCAGCTCCACGCCCATCTCGCGGGACAAAAATGCATGCTCGAAATAGGCGCTGTTGAAGCGCCCCGGCGTTAGCACCACGACGTTGGGATTATCCAGCGGGCTGGAGGACTTCAGGGTATCGAGCAACAGGTTCGGGTAATGGTCGATGGGGGCGATGCGCTGAGCGGCGAACAGCTCGGGAAACAGGCGCATCATCATCTTGCGATCTTCGAGCATATAGCTGACACCGCTCGGCGTGCGCAGGTTGTCCTCGAGCACGTAGTAGCTGCCGTCGCCATCGCGCACCAGGTCGACGCCGGCGATGTGCGCGTAGAGGTCGCGGTGCAGGTTGAGGCCCTGCATGGCGATCTGGTAACCCTCGTTGGCCAGCACCTGCTCGGCGGGAATCACCCCGGCCTTGATGATCCGCTGCTGGTGGTAGAGGTCGGCGAGAAACAGGTTCAGCGCCTGCACCCGCTGGATGCAGCCGCGTTCCACCACCCGCCACTCGCTGGCGGGGATACTGCGCGGAATGGTGTCGAAAGGGATCAGCCGTTCGGTGCCCTGCTCGTCGCCATACAGGGTGAAGGTGATGCCGGCGCGGTGGAACAATAGATCCGCTTCGCGCCGACGCTGCGCCAGCAACTCCTTCGGCGTCTCGGCCAGCCAGCGGGCGAATTCCTCATAGTGCGGGCGGCATTCGCCGCTCGCCTGGTACATCTCGTCATAAAAAGTGCGGGTCATGCCGTACTCCTGTTCACCCAAGCGCAAGAAAGCACTGCAAGGCCCAAGCCAGCAGATTTAGATATTATTTTTCAATGACTTAGCAATTTTAGACGAAACCACTGCACCGTTTTGGCGCAAAGCGCTGGCGCCTGGCTGCCCGTGGCTTCATTTTGCGGCGCCGTGACCACGAGCGGCAGGTGTCTGCATGAATTGGAAAGGGGAATAAACGCATCGACCAGCCGTAGCTGATCGATGCCTGTTGCTTGGCGCAGTGGTTTCAAGGACGTTGCGCCTTGACCTCCTGGGTCACGCCCCAACCGTCGAGCGTGCCGCCGAGCGGTACCACCACCGACGCCATGTCATGCTCGAAATCGCCAATGCCGGCGTGGGTGGCATACATCACCTTGCTCACCTGCAGATGCCAGGCGCCGTCATCGCGCTCGGTCACCAAAGCGTGCAAGGATTCGCCACGAAAATTTCTGGTCGCCATACGCGCCCGTTCCTCATCCGGGAAGATGGCATAGAACTCGATTGGATGAACGCTGGCAAAGTCGAAACCGCCCTCTTTCATCCGCCGTAGAACCCCATTACTGACATCATCGTGCAAGGCTGTGCTCATGAAGTGACCTCCTCAGGCGATGGATGAACTGACGGATCACTGGAAGCGAACTGCATTACCGGAGCGACCGGCGGCCCAAGTGATCCCTTGATCGTGTTCCCATTGCAACCGCCACTGCTTCGGCGGTGTCGCGGCACACAGCAACTGCGCCGCCCGAGAATCAAGCAAATGACTGCTTGATGTGTCATATGCCAGACCTGAAACCAGGGCTGGTTGCCGGTGGGTCATTGCAGAACGAAAAACCCAGAGCCGTCATCTGCAGACTAGCGCTATACCGGAGGTTTTGCCCGCGAAAAATTCACCGCACGCAGACGGCACCGTACCGCGTCGATCCGACACCAGCGGCTCAAGCGCTTCACGATGGGGCAATCGCGCCCTGCGGCGTGAACCGGCGCACCAGGCGCAAGCGCAAGCCCAGCGGGCGATTCACCTATAACGCCAGCCCTTGCCGCGGACCGCGGCAGCATCCTCGAGCACCACCCCACAGGGGTCATCACCGACACCTCGAACGCCTTGCTGCGCGGCTGCGGCGTACTGACGAACGGTGGCAACCGTACGTCGACGCGAACCGCGGCTGTGGAACAATCGCGCAGTCGCCTGAGCGAAGCCCGAGGTGGCCAGTTTGAAAGTCAGCTGCGTGCTGACACGGCAGTGTCCGCGCGCTATCGTCCCGCCATGCATACCTCGCCCCCCATCCTGCTTGCCTACCAACCGCCCTGGGATTGGCAGCAATTCCATGCGCACTACCAGCTGCGCGCCCTGACCGGCGTCGAGCAATTGAGTGCCGAAGGTTACTGTCGCAGCTTCCGCATCGACGGCGTTGACGGCTGGTTCAGCGTCCGTCCCGTACCCGCGCAGAACGCCCTGCTGTTGCGTCATAGCCCATCCGCCCTGGCTTGCCTGCCGGCGCTCACCCTCCGAATCAGGCGCATGTTCGATCTGGATGCCGAGCCCCTGCGCATTGCCGCGCACTTTGCCGACGACGCCTATTTGGGGCCGTCGTTCACACGTTACCCGCACTTGCGCCTGCCCACCGCGTTCGATCCGTTCGAACAGGCGGTGCGCGCCATCGTCGGCCAGCAGATTACGGTGAAAGCCGCGGTCACCATCACCACGCGACTGGTCGAGCGGCTCGGCGAACCGCTGCTCGATACCGACCCGCAAGCGCCTCAGCGCCTGTTTCCCAGCCCGGCGGCGATTGCCGGCGCCAACCTCGAAGGCATCGGCATGCCAGGCAAGCGGGTGCAGTGCCTGCAACACTTCGCCGCGCAGATCGCCAGCGGCGCCTTGCGTCTGGATATCGACGAAGGCAGCCAGGCATTGGTCGAGCGCCTTTGCGCCCTGCCCGGCATCGGCCCCTGGACGGCGCAGTACATCGCCCTGCGCGCCTTCGGCGAGGTCGATGCATTTCCCGCCAGCGACCTGGGTTTGCTCAAGTCGCCACTCTGGGGCAGCGGCGGCATCAGCGCCAAACAGCTCAGCGCCCGCGCCGAAGCCTGGCGACCATGGCGCGCCTATGCCGCGGTGCATCTCTGGCACAGCAGTTGATTCGCCAGCATGCGGATCAGACATAAGGGCTCGGGTAAATAAACATAGGCGAACCCTGAAGCAATACGGCGGGTCACAACCCTAGAAACCTTCGTTGTCCCGTGTCCCGCCACCTGCTAAGGATGCCGTAAATGTCCGAGGAGCCCACCCCAACCGTCGATGCCGATGAAGTCGCCGCGTTCCGTGCCAATGTCCTGGCCAAGCTGACCTACGCCGTAGGCAAGGACCCCGAACACGCCTTCGATCACGACTGGTTCGAAGCAATTGCCCTGGCCACCCGCGATCGCCTGGTCGAGAAATGGATGGATCACACGCGCAAGATCTACCGCGAAGGTAAAAAGCGCGTCTATTACCTGTCCCTGGAATTTCTCATCGGCCGCCTGTTATTCGACAACCTGTGCAATCTCGGCCTGCAGCACGTCGCCCGCGCCGCAATGGACGACCTGGGGGTCGACCTCGAGCGGATCCGCGGCCTGGAAGCCGACGCGGCGCTGGGCAACGGCGGCCTGGGGCGCTTGGCCGCCTGCTTTATGGAAAGCATGGCGACGCTCGGCCTGGCCGCCCACGGCTACGGTATCCGTTACGAGCATGGTCTGTTCCGCCAATCGATCGTCGATGGCTGGCAGCTCGAACAAACCGAAATCTGGCTGGATTTCGGCAACCCCTGGGAGTTCGAGCGCCCCGAGGTCAGCTATCTGATCGGTTTCGGCGGCGGCGTGGCGGCTTCGCCGGCGACCCGCGACGAACCCAAGCAATATTGGAATTGGGCAGAAGGCATCCGCGCCATCGCCTACGACACCCCGATCGCCGGCTGGCGCGGGGCCGGCGTCAACACCCTGCGCCTGTGGCGCGCGCGGGCCGAAAGCGACTTCCATCTGGAACGTTTCAATGCCGGCGACCATATCGGCGCGGTGGCCGAGGAGGCGCGTGCCGAGCGTATCTCGCGGGTGCTCTATCCAGCCGACAGCACCGAGGCCGGTCAGGAACTGCGCCTGCGTCAGGAGTACTTCTTCGTCTCCGCCTCGCTGCAGGATTTGCTACGCCGCCACCTCAATCAGCACGGCGATGTGGCCAGCCTGCCCGAGTACGCGGCCATCCAGCTCAACGACACGCACCCGGCCATTGCCGTCGCCGAGCTGATGCGCCTGCTGGTCGACGTGCATGATCAGCCCTGGGACAAAGCCTGGGACATCACCGTCGCAACCCTTTCCTACACCAACCACACACTGCTGCCCGAGGCCCTGGAAACCTGGTCGGTGGGGCTGATGGAGCGCCTGCTGCCGCGGCATATGCAGATCATCTACCTGATCAACGCCTACCACATCGATGCGCTGCGGGCGCGCGACATCCATGATTTCGAACTGCTGCGCTCGGTCTCGTTGATCGAGGAGGACAACGGCCGCCGGGTGCGCATGGGCAACCTGGCGTTTCTCGGCTCACACAGCATCAACGGGGTGTCCGGGCTGCACACCGAGTTGATGCGTAAAACCGTTTTCTCCCACCTGCATTCGCTCTACCCCGAACGCATCAACAACAAAACCAACGGCATTACCTTCCGCCGCTGGCTCTACCAGGCCAACCCCGAGCTGACCGCGTTACTCGTCGAGCATGCCGGCGAGGCGCTGCTCGACGACCCGCAGCATCTGTTGCAAAGCATCCAGGCCTGCGCCGAGCAACCCGCGTTCCGCCGGCGCTTCGCCGCCCAACGCCAGCTGAAGAAGCGCGCCCTGGTGCGCTCGGTTGAGGAACGCATGGGGCTTATCCTCGACCCGGAAGCCCTGTTCGATGTGCAGATCAAACGCATCCACGAATACAAGCGCCAACTGCTCAATCTGTTGCACACGGTGGCGCTGTATCAGGCGATGCGCGACGAACCCACGGTCGATTGGGTGCCTCGAGTGAAGATCTTTGCTGGCAAGGCCGCCGCCAGCTACCACCAGGCCAAGCTGATCATCAAGCTGGCCAATGACATCGCACGCACCGTGAACGACGACCCGACGCTACGCGGCCAGCTCAAGGTGGCGTTTCTCGCCAACTACAACGTCAGCCTGGCGGAAACCATTATTCCCGCCGCCGACCTCTCCGAGCAGATTTCCACCGCTGGGCTGGAAGCATCCGGTACCAGCAACATGAAGTTCGCCTTGAACGGTGCGCTGACCATCGGCACCCTCGACGGCGCCAACGTGGAAATGTCCGAGCTGATCGGCACCGAGCACATGTTCATCTTCGGTATGAGTGCAACTCAAGTGCAGGCGCGCAAGCGCGTCGGCGCCTACAACGCCGAGTCGCTGGTGCAGGCCTCGCCACGCCTGTACGAGGTCCTGCAGGCAATCCGCAACGGCGTATTCTCCCCGGATGATCCCAATCGCTATCGGCTCCTGGTGGATGAGCTGATCGCCCACGACACCTATTTCGTCTGCGCCGATTTCGATGCCTACTGGCAGGCGCAGCGCCGGGTCGACGCGTACTGGCGCACGCCCGACCAGTGGTGGCGCTCGGCCATCCTGAACACGGCACGGTCGGGCTGGTTCTCGTCGGATCGCACGATTGGCGAATACGCCCGCGAAATATGGAAGGTGCTCAAGTGAGACTAGAATAGGCGGCATATCAAACGCCGACTCGACAGGAGATTCAGGTGCATTACCGCTATCACGACAGCCCGCTCGGGCGCCTGCTGCTGGTCGGCGATCATGCCGGATTACAGCAAGTATCGATGGATATCGACGGCAAACCCTGGCGTCTCGATCCGACTTGGCTTAACGCGGGCACCGAGCTGGACGAAACCTGCCGGCAACTGGATGCTTACTTCGCCGGGCGGCGCCAAGCCTTCGACCTCCCCCTCGCCCCTCGGGGCACGGCCTTTCAACAGGCCGTCTGGCAGGCGTTGCTGAGCATCCCGTTCGGTCAGACCAGCAGTTACAGCGCCCTGGCCGCGCAGATCGGCCGGCCGAGCGCCATGCGTGCGGTGGGCGCCGCCAATGGCGCCAACCCGATTGCCGTGATCATCCCCTGCCACCGGGTAATCGGCCGCGACGGCAGCCTCACCGGCTACGCCGGCGGCCTCACGCGCAAGGCTTTATTGCTCCGACTCGAAGGCGCGCAGCTGCAGCAACAGGCGGAATTTTCGCTGTAATCATCTGACGACGCCGTTCCGCTCAGAACCGCACCCTACCCCGCGGGCCAAGCAGCGCCCAGATAATCAGCCCAAGCACCGGTAGAAACAGGATAAGCAGCACCCAGAGCACTTTCTTGCCCACGTCGCCGCTGCTATTGACCACATTGAGAATGACCCAGATATCCAGCGCCAAAATGATCAAGCCGAATAGGCCGCCAAATAAATCCATGGTGATACTCCTTTGCTCACTGCATAAATGGCTTGCGCCGCGGGTCATGGGACGACGCCCATCAAGGTGTCAGATTGCCAGGATCACGCCTTGGTTCCTTCCACCCGCATACCGACCTCAATCGTCCAGCCGGGGAAAAGCGCTGGCAATGGGGTCGCCGGTGAAGTGCGCAGCCGCTTGCGGCGCGTTGAACAGGCGAATCGCCACGAAGTGCGGATGCTCCCCCATATCGAACCAGCGCTTCATCCCGGACGGGATAACGATCAGGTCGTTCTTCTCGCACAGCACTGCGTACAGGTAATCGTCGACATGCAGGCCGAACAGGCCACGACCGGCGACGAACAAACACACCTCATCCTCAGCGTAGCTGTGTTCTTCCAGACGTTCGGCGCGCAGTTCGGCCGGCTGCGGCTGCCGGTTGTCCATGCGCACGACCTCGACATGGGCCAATCCCCGCTCGGCCATCAGCCCGTCGAGCGGCATGCGATAGGCGCCAATCAATTCGTCATGGCTGGCGTCGGGCGCCAAAGGCGCAGCCGCCTGCCAGCGCTCGAAGCGTACGCCGAGCTCGGCCAGAGTGCTGGCGATGTCCTCAAGATGGGTCAATACCTTGTTCGGCAGGTTGGCAGAAGTCAGGTGGTAAACGCTCAAGCTGCTCATATTCGGCCTCTGGTGTTGTCGGTAACGCGATCGGAGACGCGGCTGGCGGGCTGCTCGTCGCTGATCCAGGTGAAGGTGATAAAGGCGGCAACCATCACCACCAGGCTGGCGATGGCGAAGGTCCAGGCCGGGCCCAGGGTATTCCAACTGTAGCCCGAATAGAGCGCGCCCAAGGCGCCGCCCACACCGGCGAGGGCGGCGTATAGCGCCTGCCCCTGACCTTGCTGGCGGTCGGCGAAACTGCGCTGCACGAAATGAATCGCCGCCGCATGGAAGCTGCCGAACGTCGCCGCGTGCATCAACTGGGCAAACAGCAGCACCGGCAAATGGTCGGCCAGGTTACCCAGCAGCAACCAGCGTGCTGCGGTGATCAGAAAGCTCGCCAACAACACGCTACGCAGGGAATAACGCGCCAGCAGCTTGGCCATCACCATGAACAGTACGATTTCCGCCAGCACACCGAGCGCCCATAACTGGCCGATCAAACCGCGCGAATAGCCGAGGCTTTCCAGGTGCAGGCTGAGAAAGGTGTAGTACGGCCCGTTGCTCAATTGCATCAGACCGACGCTGAGGTAGAAGGCGAGAATCCCCGGCCGGCGCAACTGCCGGATGAAACCGCCCTCGCCCAAGGTGTTCGGGCGCAATTGCGGTTCGGCATTGGGCACCCACCAGCTGCTCAGGACGATACCGGCCATGATCAGCACCAATGCCCAGGGGTAAGCGGCCAGACTCAGCGAATCGAACAGTTTGCCCAGGCCCACCACCGCGACGATAAAGCCGATGCTGCCCCACAGGCGGACCTGGCTGTAGCGCGCGGCCTGTTCGCGCAAATGCGCCAGGGTGATCACCTCGAACTGCGGCAGCACCGCATGCCAGAAGAACGCGTGCGACGCCATGATCAGCGCCAGCCAGGCGTAGCTCTGGCTGATAAAGATGCCGGCGAAACACACCAGGGTGCAGAACGCGCCAAAACGCACGATCGCCAAGCGCCTGCCGGTGGTGTCGCCCAGCCAGCCCCAGATATTCGGCGCGACGCAGCGCATCAGCATGGGAATGGCGACCAACTCACCAATGCGCGCCGCGGAAAAACCCAGGTAGTCGAAGTACAGCGCCAGAAACGGCGCCGTGGCGCCGAGCAGCGAGAAGTAGAAGAGGTAGAAACCGGACAAACGCCAATAAGGCAGGGCGTCGCTCATGGCCTGACCGTAGCCTGGGTTGAGCGCAGCGATACCCAGGAAATCGACCGTTGGGTATCGCTGCGCTCAACCCAACCTGCAGCCGTCATAGCTGAGGCAACACCGGTGTACCCACCCGCACCTCGGCATTCTGCGCGCGGTGACGCAACAGATGGTCCATCAGCACGATGGCCATCATCGCCTCGGCGATGGGCGTGGCGCGAATGCCCACGCAAGGGTCGTGGCGGCCCTTGGTGATGATATCCACCGGCTGGCCGTGGATATCGATCGAGCGGCCCGGCGTGGTGATGCTGGATGTCGGCTTGAGCGCCAGGTGGGCGACGATCGGCTGGCCGGAGGAAATCCCGCCGAGGATGCCGCCGGCGTTGTTCGAGAGAAAACCCTCGGGCGTCATCTCGTCGCGGTGCTCGGTGCCGCGCTGGGCCACCGAGGCGAAACCGGCGCCGATTTCCACGCCCTTGACCGCATTGATGCTCATCAGCGCATGGGCCAGTTCGGCATCCAGGCGGTCGAAGATCGGCTCACCCAGGCCCGGCATCACGCCCTCGGCGACCACGGTGATCTTCGCCCCGACCGAGTCCTGATCGCGGCGCAACTGGTCCATATAGGCTTCCAGTTCCGGCACTTTGTCCGGGTCGGGGCTGAAGAAGGCGTTCTGCTCGACGCTCTCCCAGCTCTTGAACGGGATTTCGATGGGCCCGAGCTGGCTCATATAGCCGCGAATCACGATGCCCTGGGTGGCCAGGT
Organism: uncultured Pseudomonas sp.; assembly: GCA_966210435.1. Taxonomy (GTDB): domain Bacteria; phylum Pseudomonadota; class Gammaproteobacteria; order Pseudomonadales; family Pseudomonadaceae; genus Aquipseudomonas. The sequence goes on from CBIHLF010000002.1 coordinate 77,239, forward strand.
ACTTCTTCGCGATGGCGCCGGCGGCCACGCGCATGGCGGTTTCGCGGGCCGAGCTGCGGCCGCCGCCGCGGTAGTCGCGGATGCCGTATTTATGGTGATAGCTGTAGTCGGCGTGGGCCGGGCGGAACGAATCCTTGATCGCCGAATAATCCTTGGATTTCTGATCGGTATTGCGGATCAGCAGGCCAATCGAGCAACCGGTGGTCTTGCCTTCGAAAACCCCGGCGAGAATTTCCACCACATCGTCTTCCTGACGCTGGGTGGTATGCCGGCTGGTGCCCGGCTTGCGCCGATCGAGGTCGCGCTGCATGTCTTCCAGCGACAATTCCAGCCCTGGCGGGCAACCGTCGACGATGGCGATCAGGGCCGGGCCATGGCTTTCGCCGGCCGTGGTGACGGTGAACAACTTGCCGTAGGTATTGCCGGACATTGGCGAGACACTCCGCGAATCAGCAGCGGGCCGGGCGCGCTTGCCAGCGCACCCCGAACCCTCATTAAGTAAGCCGGCGAGTATACCCGCGGCGCCCGTGCAGTTCACCCACCAGCGCACCGCGCCGCCCATGGGATTCTGTCAGCGGGTGCGACTGGCGCGCGGCCTCAGGCGCGGACTAACCTTGGCCAATGCATTGGCCTCCAGCCCCGGAAGGATCGGCCGATAATCTAGGCAACCAGTGGATGTGGCGCTGGCACTGCGTACAGGACAGCCGTAGATGACCGATACCCCTACTCCGCCCGCCGAGCTTCCGACCGAAGCCGCCGAACCGCAAGCCGCGGCAGCGCCCCATGCCTGGGCGGACCTCGAACCCGAGCAGTTCCGCCTGCTGCGCCTGGCGCCTTTACCGGTGGACCGGCATACCGGCGCCCGCCCGCTGCGCTTCGTGCAATTGGGCCGGGTGGCGCGGCACAGCAAGGAGCAGAGCCTGTTGCGCCTGACCATTCAGCTGCCCGGCCAACTGCTACGCAAAGAACAGAACCTGCTGGAAGTCTGGCTCGACCATCGTCTCAAGGAAGCGCGCTTCGGCCCCGACCAGGGTTTGCAGGTCGAACCGGGCAATCGCGGACTCGGGCGTTTTCTGCTCGCCCAGGGCATCGCCTGGGCTCGGCAACAATGCGCGCACTATACGGTGGAAGGCGGTGCCCTGCCGGGCAAGGACGCGCTCGCCGAGGAAGCGCGCCTGCGCCGCGACCATTGCCTGCAGACCCAGGGATTCATCGTCGAATACCTCGATCCATTGCAACTCAAGGCATGCTATGGCGCCCCACGAGTGAGCGCGCTGCATAGCGACTGGCATACGGAAAAAGTGCAGATCGTCAGCTTGCTCGACGCCGCCGGCATGCTGCAGCAGGCCGATCAAAACCTGCGCGAGCAGGACGTGAAAATCCGCAAGCTGGAAGAGCGACTCAAGCTGTTCAAGCGCGAAGACGGTAGCTTGCGCTTCACCATCGCCTGCCTGGTGGCGTTCTGCTTGTTCCAAGCCGCCTTGCTGATCTGGATCGCCACACGCTAGGGCCTGTTGCCGTTTGGGCAAGAGGTGCCAAGCGCCGCTCCCAAGGGCGGGTTAGCGGTACCTGGCACCGCGAGTGGACCGACAAACGCAACAGACGGCTAACCCAGCCGAAACCTGGCGGATATTGCACAAAGCTCGCCCCGAGATCGCACTGCTGTTCACTTATGCCAAGTGAGCAGCATTTTTTCTGTAGCCCGGATGCAATCCGGGGAACTCTGGTGCCTACATAGCCGCTCCCGGATTGCATCCGGGCTAGGTGTTGGGTGCCTGGCGTAGGGTAAATTCCCTGAGATGCCGCTTAAGTGAACGGCATTACTCCCCGAGGTCGGCCTCCTACCTGTAAGGAGGCGATTCGGACCGCGCGATAACCTGTCAGCCGTTAAGCCGCTCGCGGAACAGCGCCTGATGCTCGCGGCACTGTTGGGCAGCGAGCAGGAATACGCCATGACCGCCGCGCTCGAACTCCAGCCAGGTGAAGTCCACTTCCGGATACAGCGCCTCGACATGCACCTGGCTGTTGCCCACCTCGACAATCAGCGTGCCCTTCTCGGTCAGGTGATCCGCCGCTTCGGCCAGCATGCGCCGCACCAGATTCAGGCCATCATCGCCGCACGCCAACCCCAGAGCCGGCTCGTGCTGGTACTCGGCGGGCATGTCGGCGAAATCCTCGGCATCGACATAGGGCGGATTGGACAGGATCAAATCGAAGCGCTGGCCGGGCAAGCCATCGAATCCGTCGCCTTGCACGCTGTAGACCCGCTCTTCCAGGCCGTGCCGTTCGATATTGCGGTTGGCCACTTCCAGGGCCTCGAACGACAGATCGGCCAGCACCACCTCGGCCTCGGGAAACTCATAGGCGCAGGCGATGCCGATACAGCCCGAACCGGTGCACAGATCGAGAATGCGCGCCGGCTCCTGCGCCAGCCAGGGTTGCAGGTGCTGCTCGATCGCTTCACCGATCGGCGAGCGCGGCACCAGCACACGCTCGTCGACGATAAACGGTAAACCGCAGAACCAGGCCTCGCCGAGCAGATAGGCGGTCGGCACGCGCTCCTCGATACGCCGCGCCAGCAGCATCTGCAGGTGCGCATGCTCATCGTCTTCCAGGCGGCAATCGAGATAGCCGTCGGCGATTTCCCAGGGCAGGTGCAGTGCGCCGAGCACCAGTTGGCGCGCCTCGTCCCAGGCGTTGTCAGTACCGTGACCGAAAAACAGCTCCTCCGCCTGAAAGCGACTGACAGCCCAGCGCACGTAATCGCGCAGGGTTCGCAAACGGGTCGGGCGGGCAGGTCTGAGGTCAGTCACGGCGGCGTCTCCAAGGTGAAAGTCGCGCATTCTAGCCCATGCCGTCAGCAGCGGGGCAGTGCAAAAAAATGTCGCCATTGACAAACAACTAGCCCTGCCAACGCCTTGGCCGCCCTATATAATTTGCCACCCTTTTTTAACCCCTTCCCCTTTCCCTTCTTATCGAGACGTACCAATGCTCATAGAACCCTTCTCGCTCACGGGCATGCTCGTGCTGGCGATATTCCTGATTGGCATGACGCTTATCATTTTCGAAGCACAACTGGAGATGGATAAGTTCAAGCCGGCCCTGTTCATGATGTCAGGCTTGATTGTGATTGGTGCGCATTACGCGCTTTCCGACCCGAACGGATTCAAGTACTTCGTCGCGGCGCAAAGCGAAACCAAGGGCGAACTGTTCGGCCTGATTGCCTTCATGGCGTTCATGTGGATGATCGTCGAACTGCTCAACGAGCGGAACGTGTTCACCGCCCTGAATGGTTTTCTGCTGCGCAAGGGCCTCGGCGCCAAGGGCATGTTCTGGGCCACCGGGGCACTCTCGGCGACGCTCTCGCCGTTCATCAACAACTTCACCACGGCGATGATCTTCGGCAACTCGGTGAAGAGCATTTCGGTCAACCAGCGCTACACCCATGTCGCCCTGTGCAACATCGTGGTCGCCTCCAACAGCGGCGTATGGTTCCTCGGTACCTCCACCAGCCTGATGGTGCTGCTGGCCGGCAAAATCAGCATCGCCGGCCTGCTGCTACTGTTCCCTTCGGCATTCATCGGCTGGCTGCTGTTCGCCGCCACCCTGCACTTCTTCTATCTGCGTGGCGTCGAGGGCAGCGACTTGATCCAGGTCGCCGACCAGAAAGACTCGGCGCTCAAGCCAGGCGGTGCCGGGCTGGCCGTGGTCGGTTTGTGCGCCGTGGTCGGCGCGGTGTTATGCAACATTCTGCTGAAGATCGGCATCGAGTTCTCAATCGGCATCGGTCTCGGCATAGTCGCGCTCTATGCCTGGCTGCTGACCCACCGTGGCATCGAATTGCCCTGGCAGGACCAGTTGCAGAAGGTGGAGTGGAACGCCCTGCTGTTCTTTATCGGCATCATCACCTCGGTGGCCGCGCTCAACCACGTTGGCTGGCTATCGTATATCTCGCGACTGTTCGAACTGCTCGATCCTTCCCTGGTGAACGTGATCCTCGGGGTGATTTCCGGGGTCATGGACAACGTGCCGGTGGAAGCCGCGGCGCTGCTGTCGAACCCGACTCTGGGTGCCGATCAATGGGCGCTGAACGCGCTGATGGTGGGTATCGGTGGTTCGCTGACCGTGGTTGGCTCGGCGGCCGGGGTCATGGCCATGTCGCTGGACAAGAGCTACAGCTTTGGCGTGCACCTGCGCTTCCTGCCGGCGATCCTGGTCAACTTCTTCGGCTCGCTCGGCGTCTGGTACCTGCAATTCCAGGTTCTGGGCCTGTACTGAGCGACCGCGCCCGGCGTTGTCGGTCGGGCGCGCCGGGATCAAGCTCAATCACGACGGCGGGGAATACGTAGGGACGGTTCTTCGGGGCGGCGTCTGAGTTCACGCACCACCGCGATGGAAACCGCGATGGCGAACAGCAGCCAGAAGTGAGCGGACAACTGCGCTAGCAAGGTCATAAGGCAACTCCGTTGCGTCGATTTTGCGTAGGACTCCCACCCCGCGCAGTGGTTCGATTCTGCGTCAACCGCAGATCGGCCACTACAATCGACAGAAAGGTTCACAGCGGCGCCGCAGGGGCGGACAATAGCCGCTGCCGTCCGCCTGCGAGGAGTCCGTAATGCCGCAACCGCACACCATGTTCCAACTGACCGGCCGTGGTCATCCGCCGGCCAGCCTGGCTCAAGCGACCCTGCTGATCATCGATGCCCAGCAGGAGTACCGCAGCGGCGTATTGCAATTGCCTGGGGTGGATGCCGCGGTCGAGGAAATCGCCCAACTGCTGGCGCGCGCGCGCGCCATCGGCGCCCCGATCGTGCACGTCGAGCATCTCGGCATTCCCGGCGGCCTGCTCGACCCCAGCGGCCCGCGTGGCGCCCATCTACCCGAACTGCTGCCGCTCGCCGGCGAGCCCGTGGTGCAAAAGCGCCTGCCCAATGCCTTTGCCGGTACCGACCTGCACGATCGCCTGCAAGCCATGGGCAATCTGGACATAATCGTCTGCGGCTTCATGAGCCACTCGAGCGTCAGCTCCACCGTGCGCGCCTGCAAGGACTATGGTTACCGCTGCACGGTGGTCGATGCGGCCTGTGCCACCCGCGATCTACCGACGCCGGACGGCGGCCAGGTCAGCGCCGCCGAAGTGCACCGGGCAGAGATGATCGCCCTGGCCGACAACTTTGCGACCCTGGTCCCACGCGCCAGTGCATTGATTTGAAACAATCGGCAGACATGCACGGCTCGCAATCCGTGGTGCCCAGGAACCCCGGCATGACCTGCGGGTCATACCGCCGATACCATTAAGGAAATCGGAATAAATGAAGTTATCCGATGGTTTTGATGCTCGCCGCCTCCGTCCGCGGGGGCCCAGTACCTGGCGCACTCGCCTGGCGGCCGCGCTGGCGGCGCTGTTCGCCTGCTTCGGCATCCTCCTGGCGATGGCCGGAGCCGCATCGCTGCTCAACCGCCCCATCTCACTCGGCGCGCTCAACGACTCGCCGGGGGCTGCGGTGGTAATGATCGTACTGGGGCTGTTTTTGCTATGGGCCGGCATATTCGCCTGGCGCCTGTTCCGCCGACGCCTGCGTCGCCCCAGTGACCTGAGCATGTCGCCGCACCTGATGAAGAAACGCAACTGAACGCCATCAGGACAGCACAGCAACCGCTGCCTTGGTTACACTAGCGGCCTTCGCGGAGGCCCCCATGCAAGACGACGATTTTTCTCTATTCAAAGCCGAGTTGCGCGGCGTCAAACCGCTCAAGCACGACCGCGCCGAGACCGGTAAGCCCAAACCCAACCGCGCGCAACTGGCCGCTTTGCGTCAGGCAGCCAGCGTGAGCACGGACTCGATCAAGGTCGACGGCCTGTCCGACCAGTTCGTTATCGATGTCGGCGCGGAAGACCCGCTGTACTGGGCCGGCAACGGCATCCAGGAAGGTCAGATGCGCAAGCTCAAGCTCGGCCAGATCAGCTTCGAGGGCAGCCTCGACCTGCACGGCATGAGTGTGGAAAAGGCCCGCGATACCCTGTGGGAATTCATCGCCGAAGCCAACAAGCTCGAAGTGCGCTGCGTGCGCGTCACCCATGGCAAGGCGGCGCGCATGGACGGCCGCAAACCCATGATCAAAAGCCACGTCAACACCTGGCTGCGCCAGCACCCGCAGGTGCTGGGCTTCACCTCCTGCCTGGCCAAACACGGCGGCACTGGCGCGGTTTACGTATTGCTCAAACGCACCATGATGGATGGCCGCGACGACTGATAGCGCCCCTCAGTCGGGGAATCGCGGCGCATGGGCTTCGTGCTCGACGCGCAGGCCGTTCACCATGAACGATGCCGCGTGATAGAAACCCACCAGCATCAGGCATTCGATCAACTGCTCTTCGCGGTAGTGCGCACTTAGCCGCTGCCACAAGCCATCGTCGACCGTCGAACTGCCATGCAGACTATCGGCCAGCGCCAACAGCGCCTGTTCCGACTCGTTCCACAGGCTTGCATCGGTGCTGGTGGCGCAGGTATCGGCAAGCTGCTGCTCACTGAAACCGGCATTGCCGTTGAAGCCGGCGACATGCACGCCCCACTCATACTCGGCGCCGCAGATCGCAGTGGTGCGCAAAATCAGCAATTCACGCTCGCGCAGGCCGATGCTGCCGCGATCGAGCAAACCGCCGGCAAGAAAGCGCTGCAACACTCGCGGGTTATGCGCCATGCTGCGGAACAACTTCAGCGGCGGCATGCCCGGCGGCATTATGCGATCGAACGCCGCCTGGATCTCTGGCGCGTAGGGCGGTAGCGCCGGTTGAATGCGTGAGCTGTTCATAGGCAAATCTCCCATCGGATTGTTAAGCTACGAAAACCGTAGCAAAGCAAATGTAAGTCGCTACTAAAAAAGAAGCAAGGAGACCTGATGAGCGTCGTAAAACCAGGACAACCGGTTCGTGGCTCCAGCACCGGCAGGCCGATCATGGCCTTGCTCGACCTGCTCGGCAGACGCTGGAGCCTGCGCATACTCTGGGAACTTCGGCAGTCGCCGGCCAACTTTCGCGAACTGCAAAGCCGCTGCGAAGGCTTGTCGCCCTCGGTGCTCAACACCCGCTTGAACGAATTGCGCGAAGCGCGCCTGCTGGAAAACGGCGACCAGGGCTACCAGCTGTCCCGCCTGGGTGTAGAGCTGATCGAGCAGTTCTTGCCGCTGACCCAATGGGCCGATAGCTGGGCCGCCAATCTCGAACCAACCGAGGAAAACTGAGCTCGATCTCTTGCCAGCCCGGCAGCGCCGCCCTACCCTGCGCGTCTGTATATATCCGTGAGTGCCACAGGAAGATCATGTCCCTGGAACAGAACTACACCGCGATTCTCGGCCAGCTCGGCGAGGACGTTTCCCGCGAAGGCCTGCTCGACACGCCCAAGCGTGCCGCCAAAGCCATGCAGTACCTCTGCCGCGGCTATCAGCAAAGCCTCGAAGAAGTCACCAACGGTGCGCTGTTCAGCTCCGATGCCAGCGAGATGGTGCTGGTCAAGAACATCGAGCTGTATTCGCTGTGCGAACACCACCTGCTACCGTTTATCGGCAAGGCCCACGTCGCCTATATCCCCAACGGCAAGGTGCTCGGCCTGTCGAAAGTCGCGCGCATCGTCGATATGTACGCGCGTCGCCTGCAGATCCAGGAAAACCTCAGCCGGCAGATCGCCGAGGCGATCCAGCAGGTAACCGGCGCCCTCGGCGTGGCCGTGGTGATCGAAGCGCAGCACATGTGCATGATGATGCGCGGCGTGGAAAAGCAGAACTCCTCGATGGTCACCTCGGTGATGCTCGGTGAATTCCGCGAAAACGCCGCCACCCGCAGCGAGTTTCTCAGCCTGGTCAATAATTGATCAGCTGTCGTGTTTGAAGAAACCGGCCTTGCGCCGGTTTTTTTATAGCCACCTACAGCGCCTATGTTTATGTACGAGATCGTAGAGTGGATGGCGCTTTATCCATCCACCAAACCGCGGTGGTGGATGAGAAAAGCGTCATCCACCCTACATAGCCCTGGTAGCCCGGATGCAATCCGGGGACTTCCCCATCACGGAAATCGCTCCCGGATTGCGCCAAGGCTTATTCGGGCTACAAGTCTGCGGTGGTGAATGAAAACAGGCCGTAGGGTGGATGGCGCTTTATCCATCCACCAAACCGCGGTGGTGGATGAGAAAAGCGTCATCCACCCTACATAGCCCTGGTAGCCCGGATGCAATCCGGGGACTTCCCCATCACGGAAATCGCTCCCGGATTGCGCCAAGGCTTATTCGGGCTACAAGTCTGCGGTGGTGAATGAAAACAGGATGTAGGGTGGATGACGCTTTATCCATCCACCACGCCGCGGTGGTGGATGAGAAAAGCGTCATCCACCCTACGTAGCTCTGGTAGCCCGGATGCAATCCGGGGAAATCCCGCACATGGAAATCGCTCCCGGATTGCGCCAAGGCTTATTCGGGCTACGAGGCTGCAAGACGTGCTTTTGTAGGGTGGACATAACGAAGCTTTGTCCACCGCTGGCGGCCAAGTGGCGGACAAAGCCTTGGGCATCCCGCCCTACCTGTAGCAGTTACTGCAGACGCTACTACTGCCCCTTGAACGGCACCCTCGGCTTGGTCCGTAGCGGATCGAGCAGGCCCGACAAGCCGTTGTGGTCGATCTCCTGCATCAGGGCCAGCAGACGGCCGATTTCGCCGGAGGGGAAGCCTTCGCGGGCGAACCAGTTGAGGTAGTTGCCAGGCAGGTCGGCAAGCAGACGGCCCTTGTGTTTGCCGAAAGGCATTTCACGGGTCACGAGCAGGAGCAGGTCTTCTGGTTTCATCGGGGTCGTAGGGCCGTCGGGAACAAGCGCGAAGTATGCCGTTCGCCGCCGACAGGGGCCAGCCCGACCAAACTCGGGTAAGCTTCGCCCCCTCATTTTCCAACCAGGGTTATCTCAGAATGCTTATCAAGGCACTCAGAATCGGTCTCGGCCAGTTGATCGTGTTCATCGACTGGATCACCCGCCCTCGCAAGCTCAAGCGTGCACCCGAAGCGCAAGCCGCGGTCGAACAGAGCGCTGCCGGCCTGGCGCTGTATCAGTTCCATGCCTGTCCGTTCTGCGTGAAAACCCGCCGCACCCTGCACAAGCTGAATGTGCCGGTGGCGCTGCGCGATGCGAAGAACAATGTTCAGGACCGCCAGGAGCTGGAGCAGCAAGGCGGCAAGATCAAGGTGCCGTGCCTGCGCATCGAGGAACACGGCCAGAGCACCTGGCTGTACGAATCCAAAGCGATCATCGCTTACCTGAACGAACGCTTTGCCAACGCATAAAAGAACTGCGCCAGGGATCGAACCCTGGCGCAGTCTTTGTTTCGCACCTCAGGTGACGCTTACTTGATGAAGTAACGGCCCCAACGCTCGGCGCTACGTGCCGACTGCTTGAGCATCAGCGTACGACCTTGCTTGGCGGTTTCCGCCGCGGCAATTTCGTCGTCGATGATCTTGGTCGACAACGACAGCCAACTGGTGGCGAACGCCATGGCATCGCCATGCAGCTCCAGGGCATCGGCGTCGAGGTTGCTGATGTCATCGCAGGCCTGGTGATAGCAAGAGTCGAATGGCTCATTCGCTGCACCGCCGAACTTCTGCGCCTGCTCCTCGCTCTTCAGGTCTTCGGCGCCGGTGAACAAGCCGCCGAAGGCGATCCCGTCATCGAAGAACTGCGCATAGTCGGAACGGAAGTCGATCTCGGTGCCTTCGGTCGGCGCGCTGCGCAGGTTGAAGTAAGCCCCCAGCAAACGCTCGATGGCAGCCGAACCGGGCGGGCCTTGCAGGCCGAATTCCGAACCGTCGCCGTCATAGATGAAGTTGCCGAAGTTCGGCGAGGCGATCATGTCGAAGTTCAGGTAGGCCTTGATCCGCTGTTTCTGCTCATCGGCCAACTCGTTGACGTAGTAGGTGGAACCGACCAGGCCGGATTCCTCCGCGCCCCACCAGGCGAAGCGCACCTTGTTGATCGGGTGCGCCTTGCTCATCAACACCGCCATTTCCAGCAGCGCGGCGCTGCCCGAGCCGTTGTCGTTGATGCCTGGGCCTTCGCCCACCGAATCCAGGTGCGCACCGACCATCACCACGTTGTCCGGGTTACCGCGACGGGTCTCGGCGATCACGTTATGGGTTTCGGTACGGCTACGCTCGACATCGGCCACCATGTGCGCCTTTACACCTTCGGTCTGCGCCCAGTCGGCGCCGATGTCGTAGGTGGTGAACAGCACTGGAATACCGCCGGCGTAGCTGTCACCCAGGGTCGCGTTCATCAAGCCCTTGCGGTCCTCGGTGTCGCCCTGGTTGAAGATGATCACACCGGTAGCACCCGCCGCCGCGGCATTTTCCGCCTTGATCTGGAAGGTGCAGGCGCCACGCTGGACCAATGCGATGGAACCACTGGGGAAGCCAGCGAAATCCTCCACCTCGCAGCCGCTGGTGGAAGCATTACCCGCACCGAGCGCGACATCGACCGGCACCACCGCAGCGCTGACATCGCCGGCTTCAGTCTGCGACAGGTAGGTGAAATCCTCATCCCATACATAGTCGCTCGGCGTTGGCGCGAGCATGCTCAAGGTGCCCGGCCCGACCTCCTCGTAAGAGGTGAACGGAAACGCCTGCAGGGTAACGGTATAACCGGCCCGTTCGAGGGTGCTGCGGACATAGTCGACCGAAGCCTGATAGCCCGGCTGCGCGGCTGCACGGTTACCACCATTCATGCTGGCGATATCCTGCAGTTGCTGCAAACGGGTCATCACATTGCGGGCCTGCATGCAGTACGGCAAGCCGATCGGCGTACCGACCAGCAGCGGAGATTTGCAAGCCGACAGCGATGGCTTGCCCGGCGTCCAGAAATCATTGAAGCGCTGACTGTCATCGCCAGGGGCGGCAACGCTTGCGGTGGACGCGGCTAACGCGAGAGAACCAACTACACGACGCACATTGTTTTTCTTCTTCATCGGAAAATCATCCTTGGTAATGTCGTTGTAAGCAGGCCACGCAGGGCTTACGCCACTGCCCACTGGAACTCAGTGGATGCGGCCATGAGCACTGGACCCATGCTTGAACGGTTCGGTTCGGTGAGTTCCGCGGGAGATGCAATCCACTTGCAGTTTTCTTGACCTATTGCTCAACAATGAAAAGTTGTCGCCACACCGATTGAATGCGTCGCACCGATACAAACCGATTATTGAGGGATGGACTACGCGGCGATGAGAGGATTGGATGTAAGCAGATTGCCCGCTCTACTCCAGGCTTCGAGGGCCCGACGCAGGGCGTCGACGGCTGTATTCCCGGGCAGGAGCGCGGCAACAATCAGCACTTGAGAGGGTTGATCGCAGTCGAGCCAGGCCGCTCTGCGCTCAGCTTCGTAGCCGGATGAATCCAGGAAAATGCCCCAGCCGACGACGCGTCCCGGATTGCATCCGGGCTACGAAGCGCGCGTTGGCAGAGCGGCCCTTCGCTCACCAAGCACTCCGGCAGTGTTCTTGCGAATATCGCGGGCCAGCCGAAGGGTTAATCGGCGCGTTTCAGTTCGGTCACGACGAACTGAGTGCCCTTTTGTTCGACCACGAAATCAACCTTGTCGCCCACATGCAGGCCGTCGAGCAAGGCGGCGTCCTGCACGCCGAAGACCATGGTCATCGGCGGCATGCCAAGATTGATCAGGGGGCCATGGCGCAGGGTGATTTTCTGCGTGGTGGCGTCAATCTTGCGCACCTCGCCATGGCTCATATTCGCAGCGGCCTCGCTGTTGCCGGGCGTCGGCGCCTGTTCGGCAGCGAATGCGGGGAAGGCCAGGCTGCAGCCCAGGGCGATAGCGCTCAGTAATGCTTTCATCGGTTTTTCCTCTGCGGTAGTGGCGGCGCCACGGGGGCGCCGCAAATAATCAAAATGGCAATCAAATGCTTGGCGATACGCTGATTTTGCCGATCATGCCGGCTTGGTAATGCCCGGGCATCAGGCAGGCGAAGTCGAATTCGCCAGCGCGGTTGAAGGTCCAGACGATTTCCTCGCGCTTCCCCGGGCCGACATGGGCCATATAGGGTTCGTCGTGCTGCATGCCGGGGAACTTGACCATCATCGCAGCGTGCTCATCCAGGTCCTTTTGGGTTCCCAGGACGAACTCATGCAGCACCTGACCTTGGTTGTGATGGATGAAGCGAACGGTTTCGCCAAGCTTCACCTCGATCCGATCCGGGGTGAAACGCATCTGATCGGTCATGCTCACCTCTATCGTGCGGTCGACTTCATCGCTGTCGCCAGCAATGCCCCAGGCCTTCTGCTCTTTAACCACCTCCTGGGCCTGTTGCTTGGCATGGGAGTCGCCATGGGCCAAGACCGGCCCGCTGCTCAGGGAAACGGCAAAGGCCAGCGCCAGGGCGGTGAGGTTTAGCGGTGAATTCATTGATATATCCTCGGTATTAAATAGCTGCACATTCGTTGTAGGAGCCGGGGGGACGCCTAGTCCTTGCCCGCGATATTTTTTTATCGAACTCATCGCGCCCAAGGCGAAGTGCCGCCAAGCCGCTCCTACATGTTTCATCAATGGCCGGTATGGCCGCTGGGTTTACGTACCTGTACTTCGATGGTCTCGCTGGGCGGTTGTTGCAGCGGCATGCTCTGCCCGCCCGCTTCGTTCGAGCGCGTCGGCGTGGCCAGTTCGCCGCGCCATTCGTGGGCCACGCTGCCGGCCGGGTGCTTGAACCAGCCGGGGTCGCGGTAATCGCCGGGCGCCTGATCCTTGCGTACCTTGAGCATGCTGAACATGCCGCCCATCTCCACCGAACCGAAGGGGCCGTCGCCGGTCATCATCGGCGCGGTGTTGTCCGGCAATGGCATCTGCATCTCCGCCATATCGGCCATGCCGCGCTCGCCCATCACCATGTAATCGGGTATCAGCTTGGCGATCTTGCGCGTCATGTCGCGGTGGTCGACTCCGAGTAAAGTCGGAACGCCGTGGCCCATCGCATTCATCGTGTGGTGGCTCTTGTGGCAGTGAAACGCCCAGTCGCCCTCCTCGTTGGCGATGAATTCGACCTGGCGCATCTGCCCCACCGCCACATCCGTGGTCACTTCCGGCCAGCGCGAACCGACCGGGGTCGGCCCACCATCGGTGCCGGTCACTTCGAACTCATGGCCATGCAGGTGGATCGGGTGGTTGGTCATCGTCAGGTTGCCGACACGGATGCGCACCTTGTCGTTCTGACGCACCACCAGCGGGTCGATGCCAGGGAAGATGCGGCTGTTGAACGTCCACAGGTTGAAGTCGAGCATGGTCATGATCTTCGGCGTATAGGCGCCGGGGTCGATGTCGTAAGCATTGAGCAGAAAGCAGAAATCGCGATCCACTTCGCTGATCAGCGGGTGATGTTCCTTCGGGTGGGTGACCCAGAAGCCCATCATGCCCATGGCCATCTGGGTCATCTCGTCGGCATGCGGGTGATACATAAAGGTGCCGGGGCGGCGTGCGACGAATTCGTAGACGAAGGTCTTGCCCGAAGGGATCGCCGGCTGGGTCAGCCCGGCAACACCATCCATGCCGTTGGGCAAACGCTGACCGTGCCAGTGCACACTGGTGTGCTCGGGCAGCTTGTTGGTGACGAATATCCGCACCCGGTCGCCCTCCACCACCTCGATGGTCGGCCCCGGCGACTGGCCGTTGTAGCCCCACAGGTGGGCCTTGTATCCGGGCGTCAGCTCGCGCACTACGGGTTCAGCGACCAGGTGGAATTCCTTGACCCCGTTATTCATGCGCCACGGCAGCGTCCAGCCATTGAGGGTGACCACAGGGTTATAGGGCCGGCCGTTTTGCGGTTGCAGCGGCGGCATGGTGTCGGCGCTGCTCTGCGACACCGCTTCCGGCAACCCGGCCAGGGATACCCGACTGACCGCCGAGGTGGCGACCGCTGCGGTAATAGCGCTGGCACCGAGAAAAAAATCGCGTCTTGAAACCATCTTCAGTATTCCTTGATCAGTGGCCGCCAGAGGCATCGTCGGAACCTGCGCCTGCAGCGGCGCCAGCAGCCATGGCGGTCATGCTCGGCGCACCGAGCATGGCCATATCCAGATCGGCCTTGGCCGTCCAGAAGTCGCGTTGTGCCTGCAGATAGCCATCGACCGCGAGTATCTGTTTGCGCGCATCGGCCAGCAGCTCGAAGGTGCTGATAAACATGCCGTTGTACTGCAGGATGTTTTCCTCGGCGATGCGCTGGCGCAGCGGCAATACCTCGTCGCGATAATGCCGGGCGATATCGTGCGCCGAGCGGTAACCGAGATAGGCCTCGCGCACCTGGGAACGGGCATTGATCGCCGTCTCGGCCGCGCGATTGAGCATCTGCCGGTACTGCGCCTCGGCTTTCGCCACCTTGGCCCCACTCCAGTCGAACAATGGCAATTCGACGCTGATCTCGTAGCCGCGCTGGGTCGGCTCCTCGTTGGACCTGTTGTTCACCAGGCCCAGCTCCAGCACGTTGATAAAGCGCGTGGTCTTGCTCAAGCCGAGGTTGCGCGCCAGACGCTCGGCATCCAGGCGCATAGCTTGGATATCCAGGCGTTGGCCCATGGCCAGTCGCTCGACATCCGGCAGCTGCTCGGCTGCGGCCGGCAGTTCGGGTAGGCGCTCGGGCAAGCGGAAATCGATCTGCTCGCCCCAGAGCCCTAACAGCCGGGTCAACTGCTCGCGGGTCTGCAAGCGCACCTGCTCGGCGCGGATCAGATTGAGCCCGGCGTCGGCGTAGAAGCTCTGTTCCTGGGCCTGCTGCAACTTGCTGTAGTTGCCCACCGCAGCCAGGCGCCGGGCCAGCTCGGCGCCGACCTCCGCGGAATCCATCACCTGGCGCATAAAACCCAGGCTTTCCTGCGCTGCCACCGCGCGGTACCAGGCCTTGCGCGTCTGCGTGGCCAGCTCGAATACCGCCAGGCTGGTTTGCCGCTGCACCTGCTCGAAACGCTTGGCCTCGATGCCGGAGGTCAGCGGCATGGCGATCAACCGCGCCAAGTCGATATGCAGGCCGCGCTCGTACTCCACCTCGCTGCCCTTTTCCAGGCGGCCGAAGGAGAACCCCGGGTTGGGCAGCCGCCCGGCCTGCACCCGCTCGGCCTCGCTGATGCCCAGCTCATCAAAACTGGCCTGCAGCCCCGGGTTGTTAAGTAAAGCGATCTGCACCGCGGCGTCCGCCGTCAGCGGCTCGGCCAGCAACTCGGCGACCCGTTCGGCGACCTGACTGCGCTGCTCCGGGGTTTTCACCCAGGTGACCTGTTTGTCCAACTGTTGCTGGCTGGCCTGCTCGATCGCGGTAAAGCCGCCATCCTTGGTGAAACTGGCGCAACCGGCCAGCAGCAAGGTGCTACAGAGCCCGGCAAGTCGTAAAAAGTCGTTCATTCGCACCCCCTTAGTCATGGTCATGGTGCGGCTCCATTGGCATGGTCGAAGGCTCGACATTCGGCTCGGCGGGCTGCGGCTCCCAAGGCTCCTGGGCATAGGTACGCCAGCCGCCGATACGGCCGACCAACTCGTTGGCCTCGCGCCAGTTGTGCATGGGCTCGTCACCCATGCTTCGATAACTGTTCAGCGGGGATCGATAGTCGAGGGCCGGCGTAGCCGCCTCGGCATCCAAGGGGTCGGGCGACTCGGCCCAGGCGCCAACGGGCAGCGCCACTAACGCCAGGCAGACCAGCGCCCGCCGACAGGCAAATGGATAACGCATAAATGAAGGTTCTCGCGTCAAGCGCAGGGACCGGCAAAACCGGACAACCCACGCACATAAGACAAAGGCCATGTACCTGTTAGCGGATGCGGACTGCTCCCCTCTCCCTCGGTAGACGACTGCACGGATGCAGGAGGTAGGGCGACGCAGGATGCCCAAGCCGAGGGGCTGGGGGTGAGGGCGCGGCTAACGGGAATTACAGGCGCACTAATGGCTTAGACGAGAACAACGCGTGGGGGTCTTTCGGGGGTTTCAGCGATAAAGCCGATAAATCGATCCAGCCGAACCAGGGATGGCTCGCTGGTTTGCTGGGGGGAGTTGCTGATGGTCACAGTACTCAGAGCAACCGCACCGACACAAAACGCGCAGAGGCTGCACAGGCTGTTATCGCTGCTTTGCTGCGTAGCGGAAGTGGCGTGATGCGCGGCATGACCAGCATCAGCATGTTGGGCCATAGCCCCGTGATGCGCCGCCATCTGCCCACTCTCGCCCTGCTGGCTCAACGCACATAACTGCATGCCGATCGCCGCCATACTCTGCGCCGGGAGGGCGAGCATCAGCATCCAGATCAGGGCGATTCGCAGTTTGCGCATGGCGATAGGGCTGTCTTCGAACAAAGAGAGATGGAGCGGATTATCCACCGATTCAGGCGCTTGTCCATGGCTGACAAGCGCGTGGGCTTGATCTGTCTGCCCTGGCCCGCAGCCGCGACGGCACTCAAAACGACGACAACGCCTTCCGCCGCAGCCTGGAAAAATACTCAGGAGACCGCCTAACCGGCTTAATGACCATGGCCTGTTATTGGCTGGTTGACAGGGAAAAGCGGCGGCGGTTGAGGGCGGACTGAGATGGGTAGCAGTCGGCCAATACCTGCCGGTTAGTACTGGCAGAAGGGCCGATCAATCGTCTCGACCTGCCCTCTCCTCAAATCTCTGGCCACATAATGGCTAATAGATCAAGCCACCGATTCTGACGGCCAATCCTCGGGAACTAGCGCGGGTGGCTTGGTCCACGGATTTTCAACCAGCGCGTCTTGGAACCACTGCTCGCGCAAGTTTGCATGCTCAGTAATGATTAGTTGAAAACCTGGAACCTCTTCTTGAGTGAACTTCAGCAACAACTCGAATAATCGGCGAACCGCATTGAGGTCGGCGTCGGCTTCCGTCTTCTGCACCGAACCGTCAGCATCCTGGTAAACCTGCTCAGAGGGGAAGTAAACCTGGGTTGGTTGGTCGATCAGTAGGAAGCGCGGAATTGGTCGATTGTTCTGCGCCGCGAATAGGTGCAGGGCGAGTAGTGCCGACAGATGGTACGCGAGATGGTTTTCGCCGCCGCCGGTCCTGCCCATCGGCACTGGGCGTTCGGGCCGATCAAAGATGATCGTTAGTTGTGGCAGATTTAGCCGCGCGGGATAAGGACCGAATTCGGCGTCGAACTTCTGGATGTATCGCGACATCTGCGCGGAGATGTTGTTGAGGATCGACGTCAGGCGCTCGTTGCTGTCATCCGCCCCGATCTGCTCCTCAAGCTGCTTGACCTTGTTGCTGAGGCGGCGACTCTCGGCTTCCAGATTGGCAAGGTCCTCATTTGGGAGGAGCGTTTCTAGGAACAGACTGATACGGCCGACCACGCGCGCAGCGGCATTGTTGCGCGAGCCCATCTTGGCGAGAAATTCGTTGGCCGAGATCGCCGCGGACAGCTCCGCTTCCTTCTGCTTGATCTCATCCTTGATCTCATCCACGGTGCCGGCCAGCTCGGTCAAGTAGGCATCTAGCTTAGGACGTTGGCCGGTGGCGACGCGCAACTCCTTGTCAAGCGATGCCAGTTCGTTGAGCAGGACAACGGCAACTGGGGATTCTAGTGCCAGATTCTGTTCGCTGAACGGCCATTGCCATTCACCACTGTCGGGATTCTTCGGCAGGGCTTTGATCGACGCCAGGCGGTCTATTTGTTCGGCGGCCTCGTTTTCGTAGCCGCCTGAGCGTTTGGCGAACTGTCGCGCTGCATCAATCCTCCCTTGAGCGTCCCGGCGATTACGGCGCAACTGAACGAGTTTATCTTCCAGAATCGAAACCCGGCTGCCGTCGTCGTCAGGTACCGTTTCGGGCTTCCATGACAACGCAGATCTCAATACTTCTATGATCCCGTCTGCATTGAGATTCTCGTCGGTAGTGCCAAGAACCCCGACTGCCTTTGCTTCCGAGTAAAGGCTGATCGCCTGCACATGCGATGTGTCGACGGCGTCGCGTGCCAGTTCCAGTTTCTTCTGGTTAACCCTCAGATCCCGTTGCGCCAAGCGCAACTTGGACTCCAGTTCGTAGCGGTCGCTGGAAGAGACTCCGAGCAGGATCGGTAACGTGTCACGGATCGCCTGCGGTTGGAATTGCTCGTTCTGCCGGTAGAAAAGTTGGTCTTTGTTGGCGACCAACCCCTGTTTCTGGAACAGGTAATAGAACGTGTGCTTAACGTTGGCGTCGTAGCTGTTGCGACTATGCTCCAGCGCGACCTCGGTGCGGTTCTCGGGAATGCCGAGCAGGCGCGACAACAATTCGACGATGCTTTCGTCGTCAGTGTTGACCGCCAAGTCCTTGAACTCGGGGGGTTGCAGTTGGGCGCCTCTGCGCAGCATCACTGTACTGCAACTGGCGCCGCTGCCAGAAGGGGTTGGCTTGGCAACCAGCACTTGCTCCTTTTCAAACTGGTAGATAACGGCGAACCAAGCCACCTTGTCGCGAATGATGCCCTCAGGGACGTTGAACGAAGATCGTCCCATACAGTATTCGATGATCTCTGAAAGCGCAGATTTGCCAGTGGAGGAGCGACCGGTGATGACGTTGAGTCCGTCCACCTTGAATGTGAGGTCACGACGTTGGCCATCATGGCTGTATATGTGGATGGATCTGATCTTCATGGGCGAATCCCGAAAGTCGTGTAAACGGTCGCCCGGTCGGCGATACGTGCGAATTCCTTTCCTACTACGCGCGCCACTTTCTGGCAGGCGACAGTTTCGGCAGTTCCATCGATGGCCTTGCGCACCTTCTTGGGTACGGTCTGAATGCGTCCATCATCCGCGACGGCGATGCAGCCCCTTTCCATCAGAAGACCGAACCCCTCGAAGGCATAGGGAAGCATCTGCGTGACCCGGTCGGCAAAGCCCACCATGATTTGTTGGTTCTTCTCTGCGGTCTTGAGTAGATAGCTGCGAGGGCTGCTAGCGATTACCTCTCGTGAGTCCTTGTGCAAGCTTAGGGGCAGGACAAGAAGCGACAGCGAGAAGGGCATGCCGCGGTTATCTTCTTCTTCGTAGCCGGCCAGGGCGCGAAAAATGACTAAGCCACAGAATGCAGGGTTGAACAGGTTTCGAACCTCGAAAGGGCGCTGATCCCATCGTTTCACGATGCCGCCTCCAGTACGTCTCTGAGACGGTCAAGGAATCTGGGGTGCCAGTAGACTCGGGGTTGGGGGGTACTGTCGGCGAGAATGTGGAAACTTCCACGAAGGACGTAAGGCTCCGTCACCCGCGCACGAATGCGCAGGGAGTCGATCTTGGCGGTTTCAAATTCGGCCCAGTTGTAAAGTTCAACGCCGGCTTGGCGAAGCGCGTCCTCAGCGCTGTCGTCTTCCAGAGTCTCGAAAATGACATCCTTGTAGCGGTCCCACTCATCGGCCAAGCGATCTTCGTATTCCTCGACCTCTCCCAACACAAGCAGGCTCTCACGCGCCCAGGCCGACCGTTGTTCAAACGCCCGGTAATAATCCAAAATGGCATTCCTGATTCGCTTCGCGGAAATGCCAATCTCGCGCAGCTGCGCCACGAACAGGCGCGGATCAGTATCAATGTCGATGTTGTCGGAGGGGAGTTTTCCACGGAAGGTGATAGGCAGGTTATCTGCCTTGTACTCCTCGGCGAAGTTCGAGAGCTTGTCAGATACTTCGTAGCCAAAAATCCCTTCAGGACTGCCACCGGTGAGCTGCTTGATCACGACATCGGTCCACCAACCTTCCAGCCGCTCGAAGACGAACTCGCGATGCTCACGCCGGATGCTTCGCATGTGCTTGTCCCTTATGAGTCCGGGAATGTCGCCGATGCGCGGGCTGCTGTCGAGGATCAAGATACGCTCGAGGAAATCCTGTTTCTCAGCATCATTCAGTTCCTCGAACGCCACGGCAATCGGCGCGATGAGTTTCGATTTCGATGCCGAAAGTGCCCTTTTGGCCAATTCGGTCAGAGTTTCGTCATCTCCGGAGAAGGTGGGCTGACTAGGGAGAAGCCGGGATAGGAACGAGTCTGTCGACACCTCGCCGGTGGTGAATAGGAAGAACCGCAGGTTCGATGCAGCGCGGCCATCACATTTGTACCGCACCAACCAGATGTTGACGGACTTCCAGAAATCGGTCGACAGATCGGTCAGCCTGTCACCGATTGCCTTGTGCTTGAGCGAGGCCAAAGACTTGACGCCTTCGCGGTCGACGAAATCGAGGTCGTCATCCTTTTCTAGAAAGATGGACGTGTCCTCAGGCAACTGGAGCAAATGTAGTAGAGCGAGACGCGCCTGGTAGATGTATCCCAGACTTTGCTCGCCAGCTGAGAACTTGTCGGTAGATGTCCCGGCCATGCCAAAGTCCTTTTCGTGAAAATTGTCGGGAGCGTATCTAAAGTTGTGGCGGGCCATGGCAAATCTTCTTATGCGCCATGCTTTCTATGTCCAGACTACCAGTGATTACGGCAGCAGGCCCGTTCCCCAGAGCCTGTCCGCTATCCAGATAATAGCAAAATGCCCTGACAAGTCAGTCTAGGTTATGCGCGACGTCGAAGCGGAAGTTACGGACACTGGCATGTAAATTATCCAGAGGCAGGCCGCAGCCAGCGCGCAGGTTTTTTGATGCGGAGGTCGTTCTCGCCCCACTCGTAGCCGTCGAGGCGCAGTCACTGTTGCGTGGTCTGGCCGGCGGCGCTACGGCCTATCGGTGAGTTCATCGCCGCCATGCACCTGCGGACGTTCCTGCGCCGTCACCTGGCGCTGCGCCCGGCGGAGGTCGAGGGGGCAGCGCTCGTCACATCTATCTTGCTGGGCAGCCGCTGACTGCCAGGAGGGTAGGCCGGTGCATGTTACAAGTTGGCCGGCCATTTCGCGCCACGCCCGTCGCGAGGTGTTGCTACAGCCCCTGCCGGTTCACTCACAATCTCGACTGTCAGCGTCTGGCCGACTCCTGCCTTTTCCCTCCGGCAACTCTGGGTCGACACTCCGGAACCGACTACCGCCCCCGCCCCGCCAACACGCGCGTCGCGCCCTGGGTTTTCCGGCAGTACCAGAGCACCCGGCTGACGCCGCGGGTAATGGCTACATAGGCCAGGCGCAGGCTTTCGTCCTGCATGGCTTGGTCGTAGCTGTTGTTGAAGAAGCCAGAGTAGGCGTAGAGCGCATTGCGTAGCGGGTGTGGCTCGGGTGGCTGGCAGTCGTCGAGGATGATCGCCACTTCGGCTTGCAGGCCCTTGGCGCGGTGGATGGTGTAGGCCTTGACCGGCAACTTCTTGTCCAGTTGGGCCTGGATCTGCTGCAAGGGCTCGTTGCGCCGACTGAGGATCAGCACGGCGTTGCGCTCGGCGCTTTTGCGCGTGGCGACATGGGCGCATTGGGCGTGGATTTCCTTGAGCAGTTCCGGCAGCCGGGCTTTGCTGTCGAAGCCCTGGATCAGCCGCACGCCATGATCCCCCGGCTGCACGGTCTTGCAGGCTTGGCTGGTTTTCGCCTGCTTGTAGGCGACGCCGCCCAGCACCGCCTCGCCGTCGCGAATGATCGGTTCGATGGAGCGGTAGTTGGTCGCCAGCATCAGCACGGCGCTGCGCTTCGCCCGGCCCTTGCCGGGGAAGTGCCGGTCGAAGTCCATAAACAATTCCGGGGAGCTGCCGCGCCAGCCATAGATCGACTGCCAGTCGTCGCCGATGGCCATCAGGCTGACCGCCTCGCCCTTGCCGGCCTGGGCGCGGTGAACGGCTTGCAGCCACTGGACGATTTGCGGGGAAATGTCCTGAAACTCGTCGATCAGCAGGTGATTGAACGGCGCCAACACCTGGGCCGGCATGCCCTGCCCGCCCGCTTCCAGGCGCTCAGTGAGCAGCTGAAACGCCGCGTTGAAGGTCATCAAACCCTGCTCTTGCAGGCAGCTTGTGAAGCTTTTCCAGAACAGCATCAGCGCTTCGATAAAGCAGCGTTCCTGGGCGGCGCAGGCCAGCTTCTGCAGATCGATCCGCTCGATGCGGATGCCGATGCTTTCGATAAAGCCGGCCTGCGCATAGAAGGCCTCGAATAGCGGCACGGGGGTGAACTCGCCCTGGAGTTTGAAGTAGTCCAGCGGCGCTTTTACAGCGCGCTTGCCCGGTGGCTCAACCGGCGCGGGTAAACCCAGCAGACGATGCACACACTGGCGAAAGCCCGGCTCAGCGGCATAGCACTGCTGGTAGGCCTGCTTGAGCAGGCGCTGCTGCGCGGGGCGCAAGCGCGCGGAGGTCAGCGGGTTGTCCAGCTCGGCGCTTGCCCCCTGCTTGTCGTCCAACTGCTCGAACCAGCGCGGGTTGTTCAACACCTCCTTGGCCACCACGCCCATGGCCGAGTGGAAGGTGCGCACGCACTGGCGCGCCTGGGCGGCATCGAAGGGATATTGGAAAAAGCCCAGCACCTTGAGCAGTTGCTCGCGCAATTGCGCGCAGGAGGCGTTGGTAAAGGAAATCACCGTCAACCGCTGCGGCTCGATGCCCAGGTGACAGAGCATAAACACCACCCGTAGCACCAGGGTGGTGGATTTGCCCGAGCCCGCCCCGGCGAAGATGCGGGTCAGCGGATGATTGCCAAGGATCATCGCCCACTGCTCGTCCGACGGTGCGCTGACCACCCCCGCCGCCACCGCATCGGCGACCCGCGCGCGCATGGCCTGTATCTGTGCTTCGTCGACTGCCATCAAGCCTGGGCCGTAGATCGCCTGGCTAATGGTTTTCGCGGGTTTCGCTCGGGGTTTTGCCGGCTTCTTCGCGCCGCCGCCGACCTTGGCCTTGCGCGCCGGGGCGGCACTTTTCTTCTGCCGCGCGCGGGGCTTTTGCTGCGCAACCGCGGCCTCGCGCTCGGCACGCAGATAGGCGGTGGTTCGCGGAAAGTAACGCGCCAAGGCTCCGGAAAGGAGCTGCTTGTAGCGCGCAATGGCAGACGGCATGCGGCGACCTGGGCGGTGAGTTAGGGCGTTGAATGATAAGTGCTTTTTAGCTGCGACTGGCGATTGATACGGCTATTTACCCTAGGAAAAACGCGAGAACGATCGGCGGCGGTTGCCTTCTAGTAACCCGCTGCGATCCAGACGTGTTGTAAGCCGTACAAACGGTTCCCGGATTGCATCCGGGCTACGCAGCGCGCGTTAGGGCGGACATGGACATAGGATCGGCAAGCGCGCTGCCAGCGCTGGAAAGCGCGCAGCCTGCAACATCAACGCCTCACCAAGGTACGTGCAACAGCTAACAGGCTTGAGCATGCGAGCGGCTCGATTGTTTCGCTTGACGCCACGCCGCTTCGCTTCTTGACTCAAGCAACCAACCCCCATGACAAGGAAAGTTACGACCATGTCTTCTGCCGTCCCTAGCGATACCACCGTCGTCAAAGCCGCCATCTATCCGCCTATTGGCATTGCCCGTGTCGGCAATAGTCCGGATGAATTCTATTTCTCCCCCGAGGTGCCCGACCCACGCCCCGAAGCGCCGGGCTTCTACCGCGACGCCAGCGGCGCGCTGAAGCGCGAGGCCGCACGTTTTCGCCTTTATGGTCTGAATGCCGCCGGGCAGGCGGTGGTCGAGTTGACCGCGGACAATGCCGAGATCGAATGGGCCGCTACCCTGGCCAACACCAAGGCCGCCTGGTACCAGTTCCAGATCGCCCTGGATATTCCGGAAGCGATTACGGCGCCGCTGTCCTTCCTGCGCAATATGGCGGTAGCCGACCGCAGCCTGCTGAGCATCACCCCCGGCGAGCGGCAAATCAGCGGGCGCGACCAGCAAGGTCCGGCGCATGCCTTCGCCAATGGCCGCTTTATGGGCAGCGAGGTCTATCTCGGCGAGCTGCGCACCGATGCCCAGGGCCGTTTGATCGTCCTCGGCGGCCACGGCAAAGCCGCTTCCTATAACGGCGCGGCGGCCATCACCTTCGCCAACAACGAAGGCTGGCACGACGACGTGGCCGACGGCCCGGTGAGCGCCTGCGTGCGTTACCAGGGGCAGGACCTGCCGGTGGACCCGGCCTGGGTCGTGGTCGCGCCGCCCAACTATGCGCCGCAGCAGAAATCGGTGCGCACCATGTGGGATCTGCAGCGCGATCTGTTCGTCACCCAGGGCAGCCTGGCAGCACCGCAGCGACCCTCGTTCCAGCAGGACATACGACCAATTTTCGAGCGCCTGTCGCGCCTGCAATGGGTCAACGCCGGCTTCGCCGCGGCCTTCGGCTGGGGCGGCAGTACGCCGTTCAGCCAGGCCGAGTGGATGGCCAGGCTAGCCAGCCCGGCGCCGGAAACCCGCGAGTGGCGCCTGACCCTGTTCAACCAGTTCCGCCAATTCAAGCGCGACGCCTGGGCACCCTCGCCCTGGCCTTGGCTGTATGGCGACGCCATGAGCGTGCCGCCCGCGGAAAACCCACGGCAGAACGCGGCGCTGAGCAACCTGCAATTGCGCTTTTTGCGCCAGTGGGCCGAAGGCGACTTCGACGCCGATTACGACCCCCACGCCCTGCCGCCAGCGTGCATCGACGAGGTGGCGCTGGTCGACCAGCCGGATTGTCTGACCCGCGCCGCCATGGAGTTCTGCCTGGCGGACGCCTTCCACCCCGGCTGCGAAATGACCTGGCCGATGCGCCAGAGCAGCATGTACATGGCGCCGTTCCGCCTGGCTCACCAACCCAAGGGCTGGGTCGAACCGGACTACGGCGGCGTGCTTACCCCGGACGCCATCAGCGGCCCCTGCAGCGCCCAGGCAGCGGGCGGTATCAGCCGCTGGATGGCCGTGCCCTGGCAGACCGACACCGCCAGTTGCCGCTCCGGTTACCAGAAAAGCTACGACCCTTATGTGCCGACGTTCTGGCCGGCGCGGGTGCCCAATCAGGTGCTTAGCCAGCAGGCCTACGAGATCGTCATGGACGAAAGCCTGCCAGCCGAGGAACGCCTGCGTGCCTTCGCCAAACGCGCGGCCTGGATACGCCCGCTGGGCAATATCAGCTACCAGAATCAGATCAACAACATGATCGCCGACATCGCCCAGATGGGCGTCGTCGAGGTACGCGAAGGCCCTCACGATGGCGCGGGCTTCCCCAGCCAGCTGGAGGTCGAGCAACTGCCGCCACACCTGGAGAAAGGTCTGCTCGCCAGCCGGGCGCTGCCTGATGACTTCGAGGATGTGGAACTGAGTGCCATCGACAAGGTGCGTCATCTCGGCCCGCAGCGTCGTTGATGCAGGCCGATGTAGTGATCCTTGGCGCCGGCCCCGCTGGCGCCATCGCTGCGCTCAATCTGGCCGCGCATTGCCGGGTGTTGTTGCTGGACCGGCTGCCCGAGCCGGCCCAGCGCATCGGCGAGTCGCTGCCGCCCGCGGCGCGACGCTTACTCGTCGATATGGGCCTCTGGCAGGCATTCGTCGCCCAGGGCCATGCGCCCTGTTACGGCAACCGTTCGATCTGGAATGGCGAGCTGGTCGAACAGGACTTCTTGCGCGACCCGGACGGCCATGGCTGGCACCTGGACCGCGCCCGTTTCGAAAGCTGGCTGCGGGCAGAAGCCCTGGCCCGTGGCGCGGCGCTGCTGGCGCCTGCCACCCTGCTCTCGGTCACCAGAATCGAAGGCGGTTGGCAGCTGCTGGTACAAACCGCCAGCGGACCCGTTCAAGTGCAAGCACGCGTGCTGATCGATGCCGGCGGTCGCGCCTCGACGTTGGGTAAAAAACTCGGCGCTCGGCGCAAACGTCAGGACAAATTGGTGTGCGCCTGGCTGTATGGCCATGACCAGGGCGAAACGCCCGTCGATGGCCTGTCGCATATCGAGGCCGCCGAACACGGCTGGTGGTACAGCGCGGCGCTGCCCGGCAAGCGCCGCGTGTTGGCCTTCCACACCGACGCCGACCTGCCGCCCGCAAGGAACTTCAAGATTGATGGCTGGCTGGCCAACGCCGCCTGGCAAGCACCAGCGCTCGCCGCATTGCTGGATCGCAGCGGATTTACTGCCGAAGGCCCAGTGCAGGTCGCGGCCGCCCACAGCAGCGAACTGCAACCGGCGGCCGGTGACGCCTGGTTGGCGGTGGGCGACGCGGCGCTCGGCTTCGACCCGCTGTCCTCCCAGGGCATATTCAACGCCCTGTACACCGGCCTGGCCGGCGCCGAGGCCGGCTACCGTCACCTGTGTGGCGAAACCGCAGTCATCGCCGACTACCGTCGGCAACTGGCCGATATCGCCCAGGCCTACCGCGATCACTTGAAGCTTTATTACCGCGAGGAAAGGCGCTGGCCGAACGCGCCGTTCTGGCAACGCAGGCAGGGCTGAGGTGTATCTCGAACTCCCTGCGTGAGCAGCGCGCGTAATGCCTGTAGGGCGCCCTCTTCCGAGTGAATTCGTAAGACCCGTACCGGGTTTACACAGCTAGCTCAACCCGGCCAGCCTTCTCAGCCGCTCTATGTCCATCGTCGGTTCGCTATTACATAGCGCTGCGGCCAGGCGCATCAGCACCTGTTCGCGACGTACCTGGGCCTGAGGCAATAGATAGGCCGCGCCGATCAATTCGCGCACCGCCATCGGCAGTCCCCAGCGAGCCTTCAATTCGATGGCAAAGGCTTTGGCGAAGTCATCCATGGCCTGCCCGAGGCTGTTTTCATCGACGCTATCGCCGTTCCCGTTACCCTTTTTCGCCCACTCCTGCACCTGGTACAGCACGCACAACTCACCCATACGGTGCAGCAATGCCGCGACATGCAACGAGGCGGGTTCGAGCCCGCATTGGCGGGCCAAGTCCACGACTTGTTCGGCCAAACGCTCGGACGCCTCGAGATGAACGCGCAGCTGCGCCGCTAACACGGGGTCACTGTTTTCGCTGCTGGTTTGTCTCAACGCCAGACTGATCGCCAGATTCATGCTGGTGCGCCCGCCCAGACGCTTGAGCGCTTCGTTCAAGCCGGTGCAAGGCTTGCCGGTACTCAGATAGGCCGGGCTGTTGGCCGCGGAAATCAGATAGGCGCACAGGGCCGGATTGTGCTGCCACTCGCTGGCGAGGACTTTGAAATCCAGGGGCACGCCTTGGCAAACCCGCTGCAATTTTTCTTTGACGTCGCCCAGTAGCGGCAAATCGAGATCGGCCGCACCAAGCCCGCGCAAATACGCACGAAGCTCCGTTTGCACCGGCGCGTCGGCTTCACGGGACTCCGCAGGCGGCAGCAAACGCTCGAGAACGGCCAGCACCTGGGGGACCTCGAACGGCTTGGTTATATAGGCGCTGATTGCCAACGGTCTGATCGCCAATACGCTATCGCGGTCAGCACGTCCGGTAATCATTACCAGCGGCGTTTGCCGATCGCCCTTGCGAATCGTCTGCAACAGGCTGAGCCCGGAGTCGTCGGGCAGATTCCAGTCGGCCAGCACCAAGCGATACGTGTTGCTTTGCCAGGCCTGTGCCGCACTGCGCGCATTGCCGAAACAGTCGATGTGCGCGCTCGGGCGCAGGCTCAAAACCAGTTGTTTCAGCAGATCGGCTATCCACGGATCGTCATCTACGATCATTACCCGCATACCCACTCCCGAAAATCTCCGAACGGCTGTGCCAGAGGATAGGTGAAATTATTCGCAGCGAACCGGCACACGACGAAATTCAGAACAGCCCCAACTGACCGCCAACCAGGGTGGTGAAATCGTCCTGTACGAACGGCAGTATGGCATCGGCCACCGGCTTCAATTGGCGCACTAGATAATGGTCGTAGTCGATCGTGCTGACGCGGGTTTCCAGCGGTTCGGGGCCGGCCAGGGTGATCACGTAGCTGATCCAGCCACCGTTCTGGTATTGGCGTGGGCGACCCTGACGGTCGTTGTATTCGTCGGCCATGCGCGCCGCGCGTACATGCGGCGGCACGTTGCGCTCATAGTCGTCGAGTTTGCGCCGTAAGCGCTTGCGATAAATCAACAAGTCATCGAGTTCGCCGGCCAGGGTGCGGCGCACGTAGTCGCGCACATAGTCTCGATAGGGCTGCTGATTGAAGATGCGCAGGTAGAGCTCGCGCTGGAATTGCTGGGCCAGCGGCGACCAGTCGCTGCGCACGGTTTCCAGGCCCTTGTAGACCATTTCCGCCGAGCCATCGGCACGCTCGACTAGCCCGGCATAGCGCTTCTTGCTGCCCTCCTCGGTGCCGCGAATGGTCGGCATCAGAAAGCGCTTGAAGTGGGTTTCGAACTGCAGTTCGAGCGCGCTGCGCAAACCGAACTCCGCCTGCAAGTGTTCGCGCCACCACTGGTTGACCCGCTGCACCAGCGCCTGGCCGATGCGTGCGGCGTCTTCCTCGCCATGGGCGCGGCCGAGCCAGACAAAGGTGGAATCGGTGTCGCCGTAGATCACTTCATAGCCTTCGGCTTCGATCAGCTCGCGGGTCTGGCGCATGATCTGATGGCCGCGCAGGGTGATCGAGGACGCCAGGCGCGGATCGAAAAAACGGCAACCGCTGGAACCCAGCACGCCATAGAAGGCGTTCATGATGATCTTCAGCGCCTGGGACAGCGGCGCGTTGCGCTCGTGCTTGGCGGTTTCGCGGCCCTGCCAGACGCTTTCGACGATGGCCGGCAGGCAATGCCGGGTACGCGAGAAGCGCGCGCCGCGAAAGCCTGGCACCGACTGCTCATCGTCGGGGTGACGTAAACCTTCCACCAGCCCCACCGGGTCGATCAGAAAGGTGCGGATGATCGAGGGGTACAGGCTCTTGTAGTCGAGCACCAGCACCGAGTCGTACAGGCCCGGTCGCGAGTCCATGACGAAACCGCCCGGGCTGGCCTCCGGCAAGCGCTCGCCGAGATTCGGCGCGACAAAGCCCTGGCGGTGCATCAGCGGCATATACAGGTGGGTGAAGGCCGCGACCGAACCACCGCTGCGATCCGCGGGCAGACCGGTGACGGTGGCGCGTTCGAGCAGGAAGGTCAGCAGTTCGGTCTTGGCGAAAATCCGCGTGACCAGCTCGCAGTCCTTGAGGTTGTAGCGCGCCAGGGCGGGCTTGTCCTCGGCGAACATGCGGTCGATTTCGGCCATGCGCTGGTAGGGGTTGTCGATGGATTTGCCTTCGCCGAGCAGGCTTTGCGCGACGTTCTCCAGGCTGAACGAGGAAAAACTCCAGGTCGCCGAGCGCAGTGACTCGATGCCATCGATCAGCAAACGGCCAGCGGCAGAAGCGAAGTAGTGGTTGCTGCGCCTGCCGTGCTCGCGCCATTGCATTTCATCCCCGCCACGGCCCAGGCGCAGTGGTATGGCCAGGCGCCGCGCATGCTCATGCAGCACGCGCAGATCGAACTGCACCAGGTTCCAGCCGATGATCGCATCCGGGTCGTGGCGTGCCAGCCACTCGTTCAGCGCCACCAGCAACTGTCCGCGGCTGTCGCAGTAGTCGAGCTGAAAATCGACTGCCGTATCCGCCTCGCTGGCACGCCCCAACATATAGACTTGACGCTGGCCGCAGCCTTCCAGGGCAATCGAATACAACTCGCCCTGGGCATTGGTTTCGATATCCAGCGATACCAGCCTGAGCTGCGGGCGATAGCTCGACGCCGGCTTCATCTGCGCATCGAGCAGCATGCCGCCATCCGCCTTGCCAGCGAAACTCACGGGCGCGGTGATGAAACGCTCCATCAGGTAACGCTCCGGCGGGCGGATATCGGCCTCGTATACATCGACCCCGGCACCGCGCAGCAGCTTGTCGAGCTGCATCAACTGGCGATGCTGCTGGCAATACAGCCCCAGCACCGGCCGCTGCTGAAAATCGCACAGCGCCAACGGCCGCAACTCGACCCCCGGCTCGTCGCGCAATTCGTCATGCAACAGCGCCTCGGCCCGCTCGCGCTGCTGCGCCGGAATAAACGCCACCGAGGGCTGATAAGGCAAACGGATATGCCGCGGGCCGGCATCGGTCGCCAGCCAGAACTCGACCTCGGTGCCCGCGGGCGTATCACGCCAATGCCGGGTCAGGACGAACCCCTGCTGTAACTCCACCACCGCAACCTCAAGTATCCGTTTCACCGCGCGATTCTACGTGCCATCGGCGCGGATTGCGCGCCGCTGAACGCCTGGGCGTTAGGCGAGCGGATTCATTCGCGAAATCTTCGACAGGCTAAAGCCCAACCACAAAAAAGCCCCGCATCATGACGATGCGGGGCTTTCATCAGGCAGCGGGACGGCTTGCGCCGTCAGCTGTCAATCTTCGCGATAGCGACGCAGCTTCAGCGGCTTGCCGCCGACGCGGGTGTCTTTCAGCTTGCTCAGCAAACGCTCCAGACCTTCCTCCGGCAACTCGACCAGGCTGAAGCTCTCGCGCACCTGGATGCGACCGATGGCTTCACGGACCAGACCACCTTCGTTGAGGATCGCACCCAGCAGGTTCTTCGCGGCGATACCGTCGCGTGCGCCCAGCGCGGTACGGCAACGGGCACGGCCTTCGGCCAGCGGCACCGGAGCACGGCGCTCACGGCTGCCATCGCGCTCGGGACGGTCAGGGCGGTCACCGCGCTCGCTGCGCTCACGCGGACCGCTGCTACCCGGCACCAGCGGCTGGTCACGCTCGACCTCGGCCAATGTCAGCGCCTGGCCATTGGTGGCCTTGCGCAGCAGAGCGGCCGCCAGGGCACGCGGGCTGCAACCGATATCGGCGGTCAGACGATCGAGCAGATCGCCATGGCTGGCTTCGGCGTCAGCCACCAGCGGTGCCAGGCTGTTGGTCAGCTTCTTGATGCGGGCATCCAGCACCTGCTGGGCGTTCGGCAGTTTGACTTCGCCGACTTTCTGCCCGGTGACACGTTCGATCACCTGCAGCATGCGGCGCTCGCGCGGCGTTACCAGCAACAGGGCACGACCGGTACGCCCGGCGCGGCCGGTACGGCCGATACGGTGCACATAGGATTCCGGATCGTAGGGCATGTCCACGTTCATCACGTGGGTGATGCGCGGCACGTCGAGGCCGCGGGCGGCGACGTCGGTGGCGATAACGATGTCCAGGCGACCATCTTTCAGCGATTCGATGACCCGCTCACGCTGGTTCTGCGCGATATCGCCGTTCAAGGCCGCAGCCTTGTAGCCCTTGGCTTCCAGCGCGGCGGCCAGGTCCAGGGTGGCTTGTTTGGTGCGTACGAAACCGATCAGCGCGTCGAACTCCTCGACTTCCAGCAGACGCAGTACCGCGGCGTGCTTCTGGTCGGCGTGGACCATCAGGTGCGCCTGCTCGATGGCGGTCACGGTCTGGGTCTTGGAGGCGATCTTGATGTGCTGCGGGTTGCGCAGGTGCTTCTCGGCGATGGCGCGGATCGAGTGCGGCAGGGTCGCGGAGAAAAGCACGCTCTGACGGCTTTCCGGCATGGCTTCGAAGATCACTTCGAGGTCGTCCATAAAGCCCAGCTTGAGCATTTCGTCGGCTTCGTCGAGGACCAGGTATTGAATGGTCGACAGGACTTTCTCGTCGCGACGCAGGTGGTCGACCAGACGACCCGGCGTGGCCACGATGACCTGGGCGCCCTGGCGGATGGCCTTCAGCTGCGGGCCCATGGGTGCGCCACCGTAGACGGCGACGACATTCAGGCCGGGCATTTGCTTGGAATAGGTTTCGAACGCGGTGGCCACCTGCAGGGCCAGTTCGCGGGTCGGCGCGAGGATCAGCGCCTGCGGCTCACGCTTGCTCGGATCGATTTTCGACAACAGCGGCAAGGCGAAGGCGGCGGTTTTACCGGTACCGGTTTGCGCCTGGCCGATCATGTCCTGGCCGGCGAGGATCACCGGAATCGCCTGCGCCTGGATAGGCGATGGCTCTTCGTAACCGACAGCGGTCAGTGCAGCGAGGATATTGGGGTGAAGTCCGAGCGCGGCGAAGCCGCCGATTTCCTGGGTCATGGGTCTGCCTCAAGTGCATCCGCAAAGACCCATGTTCCAAAGCTGCGCATGCCGTGTAAGACTCTGAAGTCACCCTGGCAGCTCTGTCGGCGGGGATTTGCGAAAACGTAGTGGTAAATGAATCGTTAAGGGTAGTCCGCTGAGCGGACCGGCTGCCGAAGTTAGCCTTCGGGCGATTTGCGCTTCCTGAACGTGGCCAAGAATTGACCGGCGCGCACTATACCGGAAAAGCTGATTCATGTGTCGGTTATTCCCACAATAAAAGTGTTCGCACCGCTGGACGGTCGGTTGTCGGGTGCTTTGGTACCTCTGCCCAATGCCTTGGACAAGCCGGAGCCGAACCGCTATACCGGTTCACGTGCTTTTTCTTTCGCCCGAGGATTTCGTCATGTACCCAAGCAGCGACGCTCGTGTAAGCAGTGAAAAACGTGGTCATGTCATGCTTATAGGGCTCGATCGCACGGCCAAGCGCAATGCCTTCGATCTGCAGTTGCTCAATGCGTTCTGCCTGGCCTACGGCGAGTACGAGCGTGACGACGACGCCAGGGTGGCGCTGGTGTTCGCCCACGGCGAGCATTTCACCGCGGGCCTCGATCTGGCCAACGTCGCCGCGAGCTTCGCCGCCGGCTGGAATATTCCCGAAGGCGGCTGCGATCCCTGGGGCGTGTTCGGCGGGCCGCGGGTCAGCAAGCCGGTGCTGGTCGCGGCCCAGGGTTACTGCTTCACCATCGGCATTGAGCTGATGCTCGCCTCGGACATCAACCTGTGCGCCAGCAATACCCGTTTCGCGCAAATGGAGGTGCAGCGCGGGATTTTCCCGTTCGGCGGCGCCACCCTGCGCATGCACCAGAGCGCCGGCTGGGGCAATGCGATGCGCTGGCTGCTCACCGGCGACGAGTTTGATGCCCACGAAGCCTATCGCCTGGGCTTGGTGCAGGAAGTGGTGGCCAGCGAAGACTTGATGCCCAGGGCGTTGTGGCTGGCAGAGCGGGTCGCCGCCCAGGCCCCGCTCGGCGTGCGGGCGACCCTGGCCTCTGCGCGCCAGGCGGTCGCCCGGGGCGCTACCGCGGCCGCCGCCGACCTGCACCCGACCGTCGTACGTCTGATGGCCAGCGAGGACGCCCAGGAAGGCGTGCGTGCCATGCTGGAGCGTCGGCCAGGCGCTTTCCAGGGGCGCTAGGTGGCCGGACGCAGAGCCTTGATCAACGGCAACAAGGAATAGCCCAAGCGCGGCGCCAGCTGTTCATCACGACACTGCAGCCGTTCCAGGTCCGGGGTCTGGTCGAGGTCGGCGGGCACCAACAGCACGACATTGCCCTCCTTCACCGGGCACTCCCAGTAATGCCGATGGTAGAGCCCGCGCAACAGGGGCGCGCCCAGCGGCTTGCCATCGTTGCCGGCCCATTGGTTGATGATCAGCCAACCGCCGGGATTCAGTTGCTTCTGACAATCCTGCAGGAACCCCCAAGCCAGATGGCCGCTGGCCGGACCGTGATCGGTATAGAGGTCGACGAACAGCAGATCGGTTTTCTCGGCGCTGCCCAGCAACTCCAGAGCGTCGCCGATGCGAAGGGTCAGACGCGGATCGTCGGCCAGGCCCATATGCTGCATGGCCAGACGCGGCACGTCGGGCCGCAGTTCGATGACTTCAACGTCATCCAAGGACAGGAACTTCAGGCAGGCCTGGGTCAGGTTGCCGGCGCCCAGGCCGAGAAACAGTGCGCTTTCGGGCGCGTCATGGCACAGCGCGCCGAGCAGCATGGCGCGGGTGTAGTCGTACTCCAGCCAACTCGGATCGGCCATGAAGACACAGCTCTGCTCGATCGACTCGCCGAATTCGAGAAAGCGGTAAGCACCCATCTCGACCACCTGAATCACGCCGAAGGCATCGCGCACTTCGGCGATCAACACTGGTTCAGGCATCTGATCCACCGGGGGTAAACCTGGCATTGCGCGACTCTCCACCCTGAAGTCCCAGGCGTCGATACCCAGGCAAAGATGGCAATTGTCATTGACCCAGCCCGTCCGGGTCACGCGCTATTTGACCCCAGCGCTTATCCGCCGCCGATATAGTGTCGCTATCGAGGCTATCGGCTTGAAGCGCCGGGCTTATCGGTTACCATGCCAGTCCGCCTAAATTGCCTGAAGCCGAGAGCCGCAATGTCGCAACCCTGGAGCCCTGAAAGCTGGAGAGCCAAGCCCATCCAGCAACAACCGCAGTACCCGGACGCCGCCCACCTGGCCACCGTCGAACAGACCCTGGCTGGCTATCCACCGCTGGTGTTCGCCGGCGAAGCCCGTGAGCTGCGCCGTCAGTTCGCCGAGGTGACCCAGGGCCGTGCCTTTTTGTTGCAGGGCGGCGATTGCGCGGAGAGCTTTGCCGAGTTCAGCGCGGCGAAAATCCGCGACACCTTCAAGGTACTGCTGCAGATGGCCATCGTCATGACCTTCGCCGCCGGCTGCCCGGTGGTCAAGGTCGGACGCATGGCCGGCCAGTTCGCTAAACCGCGCTCGGCCAACGACGAAACCATCGATGGCACCACCCTGCCCGCTTACCGTGGCGATATCGTCAACGGCATCGGCTTCGACGCGAAAAGCCGCGTGCCGGACCCGGAGCGCCTGCTGCAGGCCTACCACCAGTCCACCGCCTCGCTGAACCTGCTGCGCGCCTTCGCCCAGGGCGGTTTCGCCGACTTGCATCAGGTGCACCAGTGGAACCTCGACTTCATCGCCAACTCGGCCCTGGGCGAGAAATACAGCCACCTGGCCGACCGCATCGACGAAACCCTGGCCTTTATGCGTGCCTGTGGCATGGACGGTGCGGCGCAAGTGCGCGAGACCAGCTTCTTCACCGCCCATGAGGCGCTGCTGCTGAACTACGAGCAGGCCTTCGTCCGTCGTGACAGCCTCACCGGCGGCAACTACGCCTGCTCGGCGCATATGCTGTGGATCGGCGACCGCACCCGCCAGCTGGACGGCGCCCATGTCGAATTCCTGCGCGGCGTCGGCAACCCGATCGGGGTCAAGGTCGGCCCGAGCATGGACAGCGAGGAACTGATCCGTCTGATCGATATGCTCAATCCGGACAACGACCCCGGCCGCCTCAATCTGATCGTGCGCATGGGCGCGAACAAGGTCGAAGCTGGCTTGCCGCGCCTGGTGCAGACCGTGCAGCGCGAAGGCCGTCAGGTGCTGTGGAGTTCCGATCCGATGCACGGCAATACCATCAAGGCCAGCAGCGGCTACAAGACCCGCGACTTCGCGCAGATCCTCGCCGAGGTGAAGCAGTTCTTCGCCGTGCACCAGGCCGAGGGCAGCTACGCCGGCGGTATTCATATCGAGATGACGGGGCAGAACGTCACCGAATGCATCGGCGGCGCGCGGCCGATCACCGAGGATGGCCTGTCGGATCGTTACCACACCCACTGCGACCCACGAATGAACGCCGACCAATCGCTGGAGCTGGCGTTTCTGATCGCCGAAACGCTCAAACAAGTGCGTCGTTGACCGACGCGCCGCCGCATCGCATCGCCCGGGGTTTCAGCAACCCCGCGGCGACAGCGATGGTCAACCGGCCACAGCGCCTGCCCGGCTATTCGCTGACGCCGTGACGGGCAGCCAGGCGCAGATACTCGCCATTGGCGATCTGACTTGCCAATGCCTGATTGAAGCGTTGAAGAAGCTGTTCCGCCCCCGGGTATGTCTTGGCAATCAACAAGTACTCGCGCACCTCATGGATGGGTTTGCTCAGCATGCGGTAGTTCGCCCGCGTACCGGCAACGGACTCGATCAGATTCCAGCCGGCCTGTTCGCTGAGAAAAATCCCGTCAGCCCGGCGGCTTTCCATCATGCGCACGCAGCTGTCCATCTCGCGCACGGTAATCAACTCGATCAGATGCTGGGCGAGCGCCTCCTCGATCAGCGGGAACAGGTTATAGCCCAGCGCCGAACATAGGCGCGCACCACGCAAATCATTCATTTCCCGGTATTGCAGGCCTGCGGCGACATGCACGAACAGGTGCACGGTGTTGCTGCGCAATGGATCCGAATAGAGCATCTGCTCGGCCCGTTCGCTGCTGAAGCTATAAGGAAAGGTGGCGGTGAACCTGCCAGAGAGGGTTTCCTGATAACCGCGCTTCCAAGGCAGATAGGCGACCTGCACGGGGTAACCCAGCTGCTGGAAGATACCAGTCACCAACTCCGTCAGCATGCCGCCGGAGGGTAGGTTTTCCCCGCTGTAGGGGGCGAACTCGCCGGTTACCAGGCTGATTTCCTCGGCCATCAGTGGCTCGCTGCCCAGCATCAGCGAACCCACGAAATACCAGGCTCGCAACAGTTTCCAATTCGCCATAAGCCCCCACCATTGCCTAGCCGCCAGCTATGACGCGCGCGCAGCCGTTGCTGCTGACCAATCGACGACGCCGAGTCGTCACGGATTTTCAGAGAGTAGCCGAAACTGGCAGCCCGCGAGAGCCCCCTCGAAAGCGATACGAGGGCGGCGCGTGTCAGACAAATGCACACAACGACTGACAGTCGCCATGCTGCGCGCTAAGGTGGAAACTCCTTTCATTTTCAAGGAGTCGACCATGCCCTGGTATGCCTGGCTGATCATCGTCCTGGCGCTTGGTTCTATCCTGGCCAGCCTGTTGCTGCTGCGTGACACCGCGAAAAAGCTGCCCCTGAGCGACGAGCAACTGCAACGCATCAAGCAACGCAATGCCGAGCAGGATGCCAAGGATGCGCGCGAACCCTAGCCTGCTGCTGATGCTGCCACTGCTGACGGCCTGCGCGCAGCAGCCTGGCGCGGGCGCCAAGGACGCCTGCATGGCGCTGTTTGACGAATGGAGCAGCGCCAGCGCCGCCAGCCGCGACGCCCAGTACCGCGCCATCGAAGGCCTGCCCGGGCTACGCAGCAGCCGGCTCGATGCCGCCCTGGCGACCGACGCGCGAACGCCTGAACAACGCCAACTCTGGTTGCAGCGCCTGGCCGATAACGATCGTGAGGCCAGCGCGATAGAGCTGGCCAACCTGCCGAACCAAGAGCGCCAGCGCTGGCGTGCCGCACCCATGCAAGCGCAACTGGACGAGTGTCGAGACCAACAGCAGCAACGCCTGCTCGACGACCCCGAGTCCTTCGAGCACCTGCGCCGCACCAGCCAGGTGGCCGATGACTATTCATCCTGGGCCCGCACCCTGGGCCTATATTCGCTGTTCAAGCCCTTTTATCGACGCGGTATCGCCGCCTGGCAGGCCGAGGCCGCAAGCT
Organism: uncultured Pseudomonas sp.; assembly: GCA_966210435.1. Classification (GTDB taxonomy): domain Bacteria; phylum Pseudomonadota; class Gammaproteobacteria; order Pseudomonadales; family Pseudomonadaceae; genus Aquipseudomonas. The sequence continues at coordinate 114,377 of CBIHLF010000002.1, forward strand.
TCCAGGCGCCCAGCGATTCGCCGCGCTGGCTGAGCTACCACGCGTTGCCCGACGACGAGCCCGTCGTCGGGCCACCGGCACCGGACGCCCTGGGCTTGCCCATTGTCGACCTGCAGCAAGGAGAGGCGCTGCTAGCCCGTCATGCCCCGCGCTTGCGCATCGAGCAAGCCAGCCAGGCCGATCGAATCGGCCGTCCACGCTTCGATGCCCAGGGCCAACGCAGCTTCGCGCCCACTTTGCCGCAGGTATTCCAGCGATTAGGCTGGAGCCGAATCGACGGGCGCTGGCACCTGCAACTGATCTACCAGTTCTGGTTCAGCGAACGGCCGAAACCTCATGCGCTGGATCTTTTCGGCGGCGAACTGGATGGATTGATCTGGCGGGTAACCCTCGACCAACAGGGTGACGCCCTGCTCTACGACGCCATTCACCCGTGCGGCTGCTGGCACAGCTTTTATCTGCCGGCCAACTCCCCCCTGCGTTTCCACCAGCCCGAGGATCAGGAAGCGCGTCTTGTCCGGCGCCTGGACATCAACGGCGACAGCGCCGCCACCTTATGGCTGAGCAGCGGCTCCCATAGCCTGCGCTGGGTGGACGGTCGGCGCTCCCCTTATCCCTCGATGCTCTACTCGCGGCAACCGATGGATCAGCTACGCCAGCTGGCCCACCCACAAGGCTCGCACAGCCTGTATGGCATCGATGGCCTGGTGCCCGGCAGCGAGCGCCTCGAGCGCTGGCTGTTGTGGCCCTCAGGGGTACGCTCCCCGGGAGCCATGCGCCAATGGGGCCGGCATGCCACGGCCTTTGTCGGCCGCGCGCATTTCGATGACCCGGATCTGCTCGCGCGCTATTTCCATCGGCCTTGAATGGTTCAGGCGGATACGGGCAACTTTGCAGGGTGGCGTTGGCGACACCGCTGGCAGTCCAGATGGCGGCCAAGTCTTCGGCCTGTCCCTCATGCACTACCAGCCTGCACATGTGGGAGGTGCTTTAGCGACGAGCTTTTCAACGGCCTGTTAGACTGCGCGCCCCTGCAAGGAAAGCTCGCATGCCGCTGCACCTACGCTTGTTGCTGCCAAACCTGGGCTTGGCCATGGGTTTTGCCCTGGGTTTTGTTCAACCGTTGGGGCTACTGGCAGGCGCCGGGCTTATCGCCCTGGTGTTGTTCGCCCAGCCCTATCTGCCGCGCGCACTCTGGTCCCCCCTGGTGCTGTTGTGCGGCATCGCCTTTGCCGCCCACCTGCTACCCGGCTTCAGCCCCTGGCCGTTATGGCCACCACGGCAAATCAGCAGCGATGCCGCGCCCTATGCCCTGCGCCTATCCTGGGACAAATTGCTGGTCGGTTTGACGCTGCTGGCCTGGTGGCTAGGCGAGAGCCATAAAACCTATCGACGCCCCCTGCTTGCCGGTGCCGTGGCCCTGACCACTTTGATCGCAGTGCCGCTGCTGGCACTGATGTTGGGCGTTGTCGACTGGCAACCGAAATGGCCGGATGGCCTGTGGCTGTGGTTGGCGGTAAATCTGGGAGTGACGGTCCTGGCGGAGGAGTTGCTATTTCGCGGCCTGCTGCAAACCCAGCTGATCGCCTGGCTCGGGGTGTGGCCGGGGTTGCTGCTGACAGCGTTGCTGTTCGGCGCCGCCCATATCCCCTTCAGCCCCCTCTTCGCCCTGGTTGCGGGCGCTGCGGGCCTGGGTTACGGCCTACTATTTCACTACAGCGGCCGGCTGAGCCTGGCGATCGCCCTGCACCTGGCGGTCAACGTGCTGCATCTGCTGTTACTGAGCTATCCGCTGCGCCTGCAGTGACGGTGATATGAAAAGGTTCGAAAATTGCGGCCAATTGCCCATTGGCCCGCAGTTGCTCGAGCAAAGCGGAAAAATCGACGGCACTGATGGCCGCACCGGGCCGTATCAACGCCATGTGGTGATAGCTCTGATCGACCTTGCGCGATATCAGCAACTGCCCGGCATATTCCTCATGGCGCCGTAAGAAGTCGTCGATATAGGAGCGGGTCACCGCGGCGATATCCACCCGATTGTGCAGCACCATCAGCAAGTTGCTGTCGTGGGAATAAGTCAGGGTGGCGTTGAAGTTGTTGCGCAGGAAATCCGGGTTGGCATTGAAACCGGCGAAGGCATAGTGATAACCGTTGAACAACGCCAGGCGCTTGTTCTGCAGTTGGTCGAAGTACGTCTGATCGCGGTGCTTATAGCTACGGGTGACGAATACTTCGAAGTCCTGGAGCCCCATATCGACGATATCGTAGTCGATATCCTGCCAGCCCCAGTCGGGGTTCTCGAACAAGGCGATATCGTTGCGTCCATCCTGCAGATCGGCAAAACGGCGTGGAATAGCCGTCGGCCGGATAATGAACCGATAATCGTCTTGCAATTGATTCAAGGCGTCGAGCAATTGCGGCAACAATCCCGGATGCTCCGACTGCCCGGGCTTGACCACGTACGGCGGGAAAAACGCCGCGCCCACTGTCACCACCTGCGCAGCCGCAGCCTGGCCTGCCAGCAAGCCGGCAATCAATAGCAAAAATCCCCGTGCCACACTGCGCATGAACAAGGGCATACGGTTTACGTCCCTATAGGTATTTGAGGCCAAGCCTACCCCAGTAAAAGCTGACCGAACAGTACAACTTCAGTCGCCGCCAAAGGCCTCCGTGGCGCGCATGTGATAGCGCGCGAGCAGAGCGTCGAGCCCGCCATCGCGGTTGAGTACTTGCAGCAAATCAGCGAATTGCCGGGGGCTAAGCGGGGCATGCGGGCGGAATAACGCCTGGTGCTGATAAATCTGGTCGACGCGCTCCGACACCAGCAATTCCGAGCGAAGTTCTGGATTATTGTCCTGATACATCTCCAGATAGGAGCGGGTAATTACCGCGATATCCGCACGACCACGCAGCAGCATATTCAGGTTGCTGTCATGGGAATAGGTCAATACCGCGCCTAATTTGTCGCGCAGGTACTGCGGATCCGAGTTGAAACCGGCAAAGCCGTAATGGTAGCCGGTATAGAGGGCCAGGCGCTTGTCGTTGATGTGCTCGAAATACTCCTGCCCTCGCCCCGGTTGCGCCCGGGCGACATAGACTTCGGCGTCCTCGATGTGCAGGTCCAGCGCCTTGTGCTCGGTGTCCTGCCAGCCCCACTTGGGCGACTCGAACAGAATCATGTCGAATCGGCTACCTTGCAGATCGCGGTAACGCCGGGTGACGGAGGTCGGCATCAGGCTGAAGCGAAACGCCTGTTGCGCCTGATTCAATTGCGCCAGCAAATCCGGCACCAGCCCTGTGGGCTGATTGCTCTCGGGTTTTACCACATAAGGCGGAAAGTCATAGGCACCGACGCGCACCGGTTGCGCGGCGAAAACCGCCGAAGCCGATACCAGGCAACATGCCAATAGCCAGCCACTGAGTAACGCGCGCAAACGATGCTCCTTTCCACTGACACAGCGCCATAGTCGGCTCCCTGTGATTACCAAGCGAAAGGTTCCATATCGCGCCGTGTAAAATCGAACTTTAGGAGACTAACCGATTATCTTCAAACTTCCTTCAGCACCAGCGACAGTGCCTCTTCGGCCAATTGATCCAGGCTCATTGGGCCCTCAGGGCGGAACCAGGTATTGGTCCAACTCAGTGCGCCAGTGAGAAAACGCCTCAGGATAAACGGGTCTGAATGAACATAGCCAGCCGCCTTGGCCTCGTTCAGCACGTCCAGCCACAATTGCTCGTAAGTATCGCGCAACTCGAGAATGAATTGCTGGCTCTCCGACGACAGTGAACGCCACTCGTAGACCAGCACGGCCATGGCTTCGCCGGTACCGCCCATGATCGACTGCAGCTCGCAGCGGATCAATGCCAGCACCCGCTCGCGCAGCGTAGTCGCTTCGGCCAGCGAAGCCCGCATCAGGGCCGTGTTGTAGCGGATGGTTTCCTCCATTACCGAGCGGAGAATTTCATCCTTGCTTTTGAAGTGATGAAAAATACTGCCCGACTGAATCCCCACCGCGCTGGCCAGATCGCGCACCGTGGTGCGTTCGTAACCTTTGCTGCGAAACAGATGCGCGGCGGTTTGCAGCAGCTTGCCTCGCGCGCTGTCCGGATCGGTCACCAGACCGCCGGCTACCAGTTCGCGCATCACTACCTGGGCTTGTTGATCATCCACGCTTATATAGTCTCCAACGCTCTTAATCGCTCGAACCAGGTCGAATACCTTGGCAGCTGACGCCGCCGCTCCGCCGACGTGCCCAAGTGCCTGTGGTAGTGACGAAATTTATGCCGCACAAGCCACCCAAGCAAGCGCTTGTATGAATTAACGGAAAGATTCGCCCAAGGGCTTTTCAACCAAGCGCTTGCTTGGTAGCCTTCATTCACTCTTCCCGGGCAGCGGACTTAACCAAATGAGCAAAACCGTACGCATCGGCTGCGCCTCCGCCTTCTGGGGCGATACCTCCACCGCCGCCGCCCAGCTTGTCCGGGGTGCCGAACTGGATTACCTGGTATTCGACTACCTGGCCGAAGTGACCATGTCGATCATGGCCGGCGCCCGCATGAAGAAGCCGGACGCCGGTTATGCCACCGACTTCGTCGAGGTACTGACGCCACTGTTGCAGGACATCGCCGTCAAACGTATCCGCGTGATCAGCAACGCCGGTGGGGTCAACCCCAGCGCCTGCGCCGCCGCGCTGGCCGCGGCCTGCGAACAGGCCGGGGTGCAACTGAAAATCGCCGTGCTGCACGGCGATAACTTGCAGCCCAAACTCGCAGAACTGGGTAAAGCCGGTGCGGTGGAGATGTTCAGCGGCGCCGCCCTGCCGCCGTTCTGCGTCTCGGTGAATGCCTACCTGGGCGCGCCGGGCATCGTCGAGGCACTGAGGCTCGGTGCGGATATAGTGATCACCGGCCGGGTGGTCGACAGTGCGGTGGTCAGCGCCGCCCTGGTGCATGAGTTCTGCTGGGCCTGGAGCGATTACGACCGCTTGGCTCAGGCCGCTCTTGCCGGGCATATCATCGAATGCGGCGCGCAGTGTACCGGCGGCAACTTCACCGACTGGGAAAACGTGCCGGACTACGAGCATATCGGCTTCCCGGTGGTGGAAGTCGCGGCTGACGGCAGCTTTGTGGTGAGTAAACCCGAAGGCTCCGGCGGCTTGGTCACGCCTTTTACCGTTGGCGAGCAGATGCTCTACGAGATCGGCGACCCACGGGCCTATCACCTGCCCGACGTGGTTTGCGATTTCACCTGGGTCGAGCTGCGCCAGGTCGGTGACAACCGCGTCGAACTCAGCGGCGCTCGCGGTCTACCGCCCACCGCGCAGTACAAAGTCAGCGCCACCTACCCCGACGGCTTTCGTTGTACCGCCAGTTGCCTGATGGCCGGGATCGATGCGCACAAGAAAGCCCAACGGGTCAGCCAGGCGATCATCGCCAAGACCGAGGAGATGTTCGCCGAGCGCGGTTGGGGGCCCTATAAAGAGGTGAACATCGAGCTGCTCGGCGCCGAAACGACCTACGGCGCCCATGGCCGGCGCGCGGATACCCGCGAAGTGGTGATCAAGATCGCCGTGCGTCATGCGAAAAAAGAAGCGTTGATTCTGTTCTCCCGCGAGATCGCCCAGGCCGCCACCGGCATGGCACCGGGCTTGACCGGTATCGTCGGCGGCCGCCCGACGGTTTACCCGGTGATTCGTCTGTTCTCGTTCCTCGCCGACAAGAGCCATTGCACGCTGGAAGTGGAGCTGAACGGCGGACGCCACTCGGTCACCCTGCCGCAGCTCGACGCCCTCGACCCAAGCCAGGTCGCGGCTGACCTGCCCGCGCCAAGCACGGATGCACAAGCCGACACCGCGGTGCCGTTGATCGCGCTGGCCGTGGCCCGCTCCGGCGACAAGGGCAACCACAGCAATATCGGCGTCGTGGCCAGAAAGCCCGAGTACTTGGCCTGGATCGCCGCTGCGCTGACCCCAGGCGCCGTGGCCGAATGGATGCAACACGTGCTCGACCCAGAGACCGGCAAGGTCAGCCGCTGGTATTTGCCGGGCAGTCATAGCCTGAATTTTCTCTTGGAAAACGCCCTGGGCGGTGGCGGCGTCGCCAGCCTGCGCATCGACCCCCAAGGCAAAGCGTTCGCCCAGCAGCTTTTGGAATTCCCGATTCCGATACCCGGGGCGCTGGCAGAAACCCTGTAGGAGCCAGCTTGCTGGCGATCATCAACACAGCAAAAGTATCGCGAGCAAGCTCGCTCCTACAAAAGCGGATAGCGCACCACCCTGAAATGCTGGCGCCCGATAAAGCCTAAGGATAAGAACGGAAATGGCATACGACTCGATCTTCAAACCCGGCCTATTCAGCGGCCAGACCATCCTGGTCACCGGCGGCGGCAGCGGTATCGGTCGCTGCACCGCCCACGAACTGGCCGCCCTGGGCGCCCATGTGGTGCTGGTCGGACGCAGGCGGGAAAAGCTTGAAGCGACCTGTGGCGAAATCCGCGAAGACGGCGGCAGCGCCAGCTTTCAGGTCTGCGACATCCGCGACGAAGAAGCAGTCAAGGCCATGGTCAAGGCGGTGTTCGATGAGCACGGGCCGATCCACCACTTGGTCAATAACGCAGGCGGCCAATACCCCGCCCCGCTCGCCTCGATCAACCAGAAAGGCTTCGAAACCGTGGTGCGCACCAACCTGGTCGGCGGTTTTCTGGTCGCCCGCGAAGTGTTCAACCAGAGCATGAGCAAGACCGGCGGCAGCATCGTCAATATGCTCGCCGACATGTGGGGCGGCATGCCCGGCATGGGCCATTCCGGGGCGGCACGTGCGGGCATGGAGAACTTCACCAAAACCGCCGCCGTCGAGTGGGGCCATGCCGGGGTGCGGGTCAATGCCGTGGCGCCGGGCTGGATTGCCTCCAGCGGCATGGACACTTATGAAGGCGCGTTCAAGGCGGTGATTCCGACCCTGCGCGAGCACGTGCCACTGAAGCGCATCGGCAGCGAGTCGGAAGTTTCGGCCGCCATCGTTTTCCTGCTGTCGCCGGGCGCCGCCTTTATCAGCGGCAACACCGTACGCATCGACGGCGCAGCCAGCCAGGGCAGCCGCGCCTTCCCGCGGTTCAAGGCCAAGCCGGGGCAGAGCCAGGCCTACAACGGTTTTCACAGGGCCTACCTGCCCGATGTGCTGAAAGAACAGGGAGAATGATGCGATGCCGATAATTCAGTCGGATATCGACGTGCATGGCCACGACTTCGCGCAGAACCGCGAGGCCATGCTCGCCGCGGTGGCCAGCTTTCGCGAGATCGAGCAGAACTGCCTGAACAAGGCGCAGCAAGCCAAGGCCAAGTTCGACAAGCGCGGCCAATTGCTGCCGCGCGAACGCCTCAACCTGCTGCTCGACCCCGGCGCGCCCTTTCTCGAACTCTGTTCCCTGGCCGGCTACAAACTGCACGACGACAAGGACGGCAGCCAGGCCGGTGGCGGGATTATTTCCGGCATCGGCTATATCGCCGGGATTCGTTGCCTGATCACTGCCAGCAACAGCGCGATCAAGGGTGGCACCATCTCCCCCAGCGGCCTGAAGAAAACCCTGCGCCTGCAACAGATCGCGGTCGAAAACAAATTGCCGGTGGTGACCCTGGCCGAAAGCGGCGGCGCCAACCTTAACTATGCCGCGGATATCTTCGTCGAAGGCGCCCGCGGTTTCGCCAACCAGGCGCGCATGTCGGCCATGGGCCTCCCGCAAATCACCGTGGTGCATGGTTCCAGCACCGCTGGCGGGGCTTATCAACCGGGGCTGTCGGACTACGTGGTGGTGGTTCGTGGCAAGGCCAAGATGTTTCTCGCCGGCCCGCCGCTGCTCAAGGCCGCCACCGGCGAAATCGCCACCGATGAACAACTGGGCGGCGCCGAAATGCATGCCCAGGTCGCCGGCACCGCCGAATACCTGGCCGAGAACGACGCCGATGGCGTGCGCATCGCCCGTGAAGTTGTCGCCATGCTGCCATGGAATGCGCAGCTGCCGGCGCGGCCGCAGAAGAGCTGGCGCGAGCCGTTGTACCCGGTCGAGGAACTGCTCGGCCTGGTGCCGGCGGATGCGAAAAAGCCCTACGACGTGCGCGAAATCATCGCCCGTATCGCCGACGGCTCGGTGTTTCTCGACTTCAAAAACGAGTTCGACAACCAGACCGTCTGCGGCCATCTGCAGATCGAAGGCCAGCCCTGCGGCTTTATCGGCAACAACGGCCCGATCACCCCGCAAGGCGCGGCCAAGGCGGCGCAATTTATCCAGCTGTGTGAGCAGAGCAACACGCCGATCCTGTTCTTCCACAACACCACCGGCTTTATGGTCGGCACCGAATCGGAACAGCTCGGGGTGATCAAGCACGGCTCGAAGATGATTCAAGCGGTGGCCAACGCCACGGTACCGAAGTTGACCATAGTGGTCGGCGGCTCCTACGGCGCCGGCAACTACGCCATGTGCGGCCGCGGCCTCGACCCGCGATTTATCTTCGCCTGGCCCAACAGCAAGACCGCGGTGATGGGCGGTGCCCAGGCCGGCAAAGTGCTGCGCATCGTCACCGAGGAAAAGCACCTGAAGGAAGGCAAAGAGGCCGACCCGAAGATGCTCGACATGCTCGAACAAGTCACCGCGCAGAAGCTCGACAGCCAGTCCACCGCGCTCTACGGCACCGCCAGCCTGTGGGACGACGGCCTGATCGACCCGCGCGACACGCGCAAGCTGCTCGGTTTCCTGCTCGACATCTGCGCCGAAGCCAATCTGCGCCCGCTGAAGCGAAGCAGCTTCGGCGTGGCCCGTTTCTAACCGTAGGGTGTGCGGGGCCGCCTAGGCCGTGCGCACCAACCCAGATCGCGGTGCGCAGGGCGCACGTTACAAGGAGAACAACGATGATTTTCACCCAGGAACATGACGAGCTGCGCCGCACGGTCCGTAACTTCGTCGACAAGGAAATCAACCCGCATGTCGAGCAGTGGGAAAAGGACGGCCGCTTCCCGATCCACGAGATTTTCAAGAAGGCCGGCGACCTCGGTTTGCTGGGTATTTCCAAGCCGGAGAAGTTCGGCGGCATGGGCCTGGACTACAGCTACTCGATAGTCGCCGCCGAAGAGTTCGGCACCATCCATTGCGGCGGCATCCCGATGTCGATCGGCGTGCAGACCGACATGTGCACCCCGGCCCTCGCCCGCTTCGGCTCCGATGAGCTGCGCGAGCAATTCCTCAAGCCCGCGATCAGCGGCGAGATGGTCGGCTGCATCGGCGTCTCCGAAGTCGGCGCCGGCTCCGATGTGGCCGGACTGAAGACCAACGCGCGCAAGGACGGCGACGACTATGTGATCAACGGCAGCAAGATGTGGATCACCAACTCGCCGAGCGCCGACTTTATCTGCCTGCTGGCCAATACCAGCGACGACAAGCCCCACGTCAACAAGTCGCTGATCATGCTGCCGATGAACACGCCGGGCATCAGCGTCAGCCCGCACCTGGACAAGCTCGGCATGCGCAGCTCGGAAACCGCCCAGGTGTTCCTCGACGACGTGCGGGTGCCGCAGCGCTACCGCATCGGCCACGAGGGCGCCGGCTTCATGATGCAGATGCTGCAGTTCCAGGAGGAGCGCCTGTTCGGTGCGGCCAATATGATCAAGGGGTTGGAGCACTGCATCGAGGCCACCATCGAATACTGCAAGGAGCGCAAAACCTTCGGCAATGCGCTGATCGACAACCAGGTGATCCACTTCCGCATGGCCGAATTGCAGACCGAAGTCGAGTGCCTGCGTGCCCTGGTCTACCAGGCCACCGAGCAGTACGTGCGCGGCCGCGATGTGACCAACCTGGCGTCGATGGCCAAGCTCAAGGCCGGCCGCCTGGGCCGTGAAGTCACCGACAGCTGCCTGCAGTACTGGGGCGGCATGGGCTACATGTGGGACAACCCGGTTTCCCGCGCCTATCGCGATGTGCGCCTGGTGTCGATCGGCGGCGGCGCCGACGAAATCATGCTCGGCATCATCTGCAAGCTGATGGGCATTTTGCCGGGCAAGAAGAAGGGGTAGTCAAGCTCACGCCCTAGGATCTGATGGTTCCCACGCTCTGCGTGGGAACCCATAACGGGACGCTCTGCGTCCCTGCGACGCGGAGCGCCGCCAAATGCATTCCCACGCAGAGCGTGGGAACGATCATCCTACGTAGAGGAATAGCGGATGCCCGCTCTACCCGAATGCCAAACCCTGCTGCTCAACCTCGAAGCCGGCGTGCTGCATATCACCCTCAACCGCCCGGAAAGTCGCAACGCCATGAGCCTGGCGATGGTCGGCGAGTTGCGCGCGGTACTGGCTGCCGTACATGACGATCTGAGCGTACGCGCCATCGTGTTGCGCGGTGCCGGTGGGCATTTCTGCGCTGGCGGCGATATCAAGGATATGGCCAGTGCCCGCGCAACTGGCAGCGATGCCTACCGGGAACTCAACCGCGCCTTCGGCAGCCTGCTGGAGGAAGCACAGCACACGCCCCAGGCACTGATCGCCGTGCTGCAGGGCGCGGTGCTCGGCGGCGGCTTTGGCCTGGCCTGCGTCTCCGATATCGCCATTTGCCAGCAGGACGCCAAGTTCGGTCTACCGGAAACCACTCTCGGCATTCTGCCGGCGCAGATCGCGCCCTTCGTGGTGGGGCGCATCGGCCTGACCCAGGCGCGCCGTCTGGCGCTCACCGCCGCGCGCTTCGATGGAGCCGAGGCCGAGCGCCTGGGCCTGGTGCATTACTGCGAAGCCGATAGCGAGGCGCTGGCACAGCGTCTGACCGAGGTGCTGGGGCAGGTCCGTCAATGCGCGCCCCAGGCCAATGCGCAGACCAAGGCCCTGCTGCTGGCGGCCGAAAGCGAAGCGCTCGGCCCCCTGCTGGACCGCGCCGCCGAACAGTTCGCCGCAGCAGTAACCGGCGCCGAAGGCATCGAAGGCACCATGGCCTTTGTGCAGAAGCGTAAGCCGAAGTGGGCCGAATAAAACAACCGTAGCCCGGATGCAATCCGGGGCCGCTCACAAAGATGATTCCCCGGATTGCATCCGGGCTACGCAAAGCAGGAGCATCGAATGCCCGCCTTTAACAAAATCCTTATCGCCAACCGTGGCGAGATCGCCTGCCGCGTGATGCGCACGGCCCAGGCCCTGGGTTACCGCACCGTGGCGGTCTATTCCGAGGCCGATGCCGACGCGCACCATGTGCAACTGGCCGACCAGGCCGTTTGCATCGGCCCGGCCCAGGTCAATCAGTCCTACCTGTTGATCGATAACATCATTGCCGCCGCACAAAAAACCGGCGCCGACGCCATCCACCCCGGCTATGGCTTTCTCTCGGAGAACGCTGACTTCGCCCGCGCCTGCGAAGCCGCCGGTATCGTATTTATCGGCCCAAGCGTGGACGCCATCCACCTGATGGGCAGCAAACGCCTGTCGAAGATCGCCATGCTCAAGGCCGGCGTGCCGTGCATTCCTGGCTACGAGGGCGCCGCACAGGACGATGAAACCCTGACCGGCGAAGCCCAACGCATCGGCTTTCCGCTGATGATCAAGGCCAGCGCCGGCGGCGGCGGCCGTGGCATGCGTTTGGTGCATGAGGCTTCCGAGCTGCTGGCGCAGATCCGCACCGCCCGCTCGGAAGCGCAGAACGCCTTCGGCTCCGGCGAGCTGATTCTGGAACGCGCGGTGATCCAACCGCGCCACGTGGAAATCCAGGTGTTCGGCGATACCCACGGCAGCATCGTGTATCTCGGCGAGCGCGACTGCTCGGTACAGCGCCGCCACCAGAAGGTTGTCGAAGAAGCGCCCTGCCCGCTGATGACGCCAGAACTGCGAAAAGCCATGGGCGAAGCCGCGGTCAAGGCCGCCGCCTCGGTCGATTATGTCGGCGCCGGCACCGTGGAATTTCTGCTCGATCAGAGCGGCGAATTCTTCTTTCTGGAAATGAACACCCGCCTGCAGGTCGAGCACCCGGTTACCGAACTGATCACTGGGCAGGACCTGGTGGCCTGGCAGATTCGCACAGCCTCCGGCCAAGCACTGCCGCTCAAGCAGGAAGAAATCCGCCTGACCGGCCATGCCATGGAAGTGCGCCTGTACGCCGAGGATTCCGCGCAGAACTTCCTGCCGCAAACCGGCCGCGTGCTGCGCTGGGAGCCGGCGTCGCTCGACGGCATCCGTATCGACCACGGCCTGCTTGAAGGCCAGACCATCAGCCCGTTTTACGACCCGATGCTGGCCAAGGTCATCGCCTATGGCGCGACCCGTGAGGAAGCGCGACGCAAGCTGCTGCGCGCGGTCGAGGATTGCGTGCTGCTGGGGGTCAATGGCAACCAGCGTTTTCTCGCCAATCTGCTCAAACATCCCGAGTTCGCCGCCGGCAACGCCACTACGGCCTTTATAAGCGAGCATTTCGCCGCCGATCCGAGTCTATGCCCGCAGCCGCCAAGCGCCGGCGAACTGGCGCTGGCTGCCGCCCTGCTCTACCAGCAATCGGCCAATGCCCGGGCCCACCAACCGGGCCTCTCCGGTTGGCGCAACGCCGGCAGCGCACCCTGGCGCTTCCTGCTCAAGCAGGGCGAGCAGCCATTCGAGATCGAACTGGACGTGCTAACCGATGGCTCCCAGCCGAACTTGCGGGCGAAAGTTGCCGACACCTTGCTCGATATAAGGCTGCTGTCCTGCGACGGTCGCTGGGCCACGTTCGAGCTGGACGGTATTCGCCAACGCCTGGCCTACCACCTGGACGGCGCAGCGCTGTGGCTATATGGCCATAGCGGCAACCTGGCATTTAGTGACATCACCCACCTGCCGGTCAGCAGCGCAGCTGGTGCCGGTTCCGGCAGCGTCAAGGCGCCGATGGATGGCGCCATAGTCGACGTGCTGGTCGAGCAAGGTAGCCAGGTCAGCAAGGGTCAACTGCTGCTGGTACTGGAAGCGATGAAAATGGAACACCCACTGAAAGCCAGCATCGACGGCGTCGTCCGGCGGGTTGGCGTAAACCGCGGCGATCAGGTGAAGAACCGCCAGCTGCTGGTGGAGATCGAAGCCAGCCGGCCCTAACCCGTAGGGTGCGCCGTGCGCACCAAATCCCCGAGGTGCGCACGGCCTAGGCGGCCCCGCACCCCCTACGCCATAAGGAGTTCCAAGATGTCACTGAAAGGCAAAACCCTGTTTATCACCGGCGCCAGCCGTGGCATCGGTCGTGAGATCGCCCTACGTGCGGCGCGCGATGGCGCCAATATCGTCATCGCGGCGAAAAGCGCAGAGCCCCACGCCAAGCTGCCGGGCACCATCCATTCGGTGGCGGCCGAGGTCGAGCAGGCCGGCGGCAAGGCCCTCGCCCTGCAATTGGATGTGCGCGACGAGACAGCGGTAAAAGCGGCCATGGCCAAGGCCGCCGAGCACTTCGGCGGTATCGATGGGCTGGTCAACAATGCCGGGGCAATCAAGCTGGTGGGCGTGGAGAAACTCGATCCCAAGCGCTTCGACCTGATGTTCCAGATCAACACTCGCGCGGTGATGGTCTGCAGCCAGGCGGCGCTGCCGTATTTGAAGAACAGCGCCGCCGGCGGGCATATCCTCAGTTTGTCGCCACCGCTGAATATGGACACTAAGTGGTTCGCCCAGCACGGCCCTTACACCGTGACCAAATACGGCATGAGCATGCTGACCCTGGGCATGAGCGAGGAATTCAAGAAATACGGCATCAGCGTCAACGCGCTATGGCCGAAGACCATGATCGCCACCGCCGCCATCGAGTTCGAACTGGGCGGCCGCGATGCCTTCAAACGCGCCCGCACCCCGGCAATCATGGCCGACGCCGCCCACGCCATCCTAGCCAGCCAGCACCGCAGCATCAGCGGCCGCCTGTTGATCGACGAGGAGATTCTGCGCGAACAGGGCGTCAGCGACTTCGAGCAATACCGCTTCGACCCGGAAGGCGGCGCGCTGATCGCCGACCTGTTCGTCGATTAGCGGCAGAGGCAAGTCCGGGCAAGCTCAGTGAGTTCAAGCGCGGAGCTAGCGCTTGAACTCAAATTGCAGTTCGGCGCCATCCAGTGATTTCCAGTAGTGCTGATCGTCGCGCTCGCCGGTAATCAGTTTGCCTTGCAGTTGAAAAGGGCTGTCAGGGCCATCTCGCTCATCGAACAACGGCGGCAACAACGCCGACGGCAGTTCGCTGAAGGACTCCACTGACTCCGTTGGCTTCAGCAACTCCTCCGGCAGACTCAAATCCAGTGCCGGTATCGGTGTCTCGGCCACGACGGGGTCAGGTTCGTCCTTGAGCGCAGGCACGCTGACCGCAGGCTTGGGCGGCGGGCTCGGTTTGACTGGCGCGCTCGTCTGCTTGGCTGGCGCCTCGGGAGCGGGAGCGAGCGCCGGCACCGCCGCAGCCGGAGCCGAAACCCCTGGTTTAGGCGGCTCGACCGGCTTGATCGGCGGCGCCGGGTCGTTGTCGCAAGCGCCAAGGGCAAGCAAAGGAACAAGCACGAGCAAAGAACGAAAGCTGATCATCGGGGACACAAATACGCATGGGTAAAACATGCATGCTCCACCCTCATCCGCGATCTAGCAAGCCTGCTCTGCGCTGCATTTGCTTCAGCTTTGCAGTCTCGTAACCCGGCCACACATCTGCCCCCGGATTGCATCCGGGCTACAACGCCCTTCTTGGCTTAAATGGACAACGTTGTGTTGTCGCGGCGTCAACGCCAAGCCTGCAGATGCCGAGCATCCAGACGCTGCCATTGGCCAGCCCGCTGCTGTTCCTCTGCCGGCAACCACAAACCGGTGCTTGCGATCAGACTTTGCGCGGGCAAGGCAAGTAGCTCATCCAGGGCGATCAGGCGCAGCTCGCCGGAATCGTCCTCAACCTGATAGTCATAGGCGAAGGTACGAACCCGCAGCCCTTGGCTGTCGAAGCCTTCGAAATGCGGCATCAGGCCAATCGCTGCGCGGCTGCTGCGCAGGCTTTTCTCACTCAGATCCAGCAACAGCAGCAACCAGATATCCTCCTGGCTGTCGCCAGCGCGCGCATCGAAACGATCCAGATGGCGAGTCAGTGCCAGGTAGCGGCCATCCGCCGACCAGATCATCGCCGGCGCCAGATCGGCAACCGCGCAGCCCGAGGCGGTCAGCAGACAGCCGCCCTGACGCGGGTGGCTTTCGCGCAGGTAGCTATCGCGATAGCTGCTCTCTGCGCCGAACAGCCAGGCGGCGTCACGGCCGTGCGGAGCAGGCAGAATAAAATCGCCCTCGGCATTGGCGGCGGGCGCTTGCTCGGCCAAACGCCAGCGTGGCAATAGGCTTAGGCCGTCGGCATCAATTCGCACCTGCGCGACCTGGTAATACAGGCGCGAGCCTGCGGTCGGCGCGACGAAAGCGGCGGCGGTTTCCGCGCCGGGGGCCTGACGGTCGAATCGGCGTAACGGCGTACTGTCTTGATCCTCATCCAGGCGCCCGCCGATATGCGCCAAGCTCAGCACCTTGCCGCGTAGATCGTAGAAGCGTGCGACCAGCAACGGTTGTTCGAGCCGCAGCAGCGAACGCGTCTGCACATCGGCGATCACCACCTGATGCGGTACTGCCGGCGCCTCGGCGAATGCCAGCAGCGCCAGGTAGCGGCCGCAATCGGAGACGCGGTGATCCAGGCACCATTCGCCGTCCAACTGCCACTCACCGATGCGGCAGGCATAGGCCCCGCGCGCGCCGTCCGCGCTATCGCGCAACCAACTTAGGCAAGACGCCAATTGATCCTGCATAGGCTGCAGATGCAGCTCGCTGGCGTCTTGGCCGTCGAGCGCCGTGGCCAGCTGCAGTCTGGTCAACCGATATTCCCCCGGCACCGCCCGCCCTAAAGCGTCATAACCGGCCAGGGCTTCTGTGTCGCCATGAATACTTCGCAGGCTATAACCAAAACCCAAGCGGTCAGTCTCGGCGAAGTCGAAATAGGCTTCACGCCAGAGCTGTCGCGCATCCAGACGACAGGGTGCGCCCCAGTTCAACGAAGGCTCGTCCGCCCGCGCCTGCCAGGGTTCCGGCAAGGCCCGCCAGCCGTGCTCGGGCTGCCATAACCAGCAATCGTTGCTGTAGCGGTTTTCCACCTGTGCTTGCGGCCGGGCCCGGCACACCAGGGCCTGACCGTCATCGCGCCATACCACGCTTTCGCCGTCATGCAGCAACAGGCCACTGGGCTGCTCGTCGATCAGCAGGCGATAGCTGGGGTAACGCAGCGGCGTCAGCGGATTGTCCAGGCCGTTCAGGTTATCCGGCAGGTTCAACTCGCCGATCAACACATGGGCGCCCCGGGGCGCGACAAACTCCAGCCGTGTGGCTTGCAGTTGCTGCGCCCAGGCCGGTGCCAGCCAGAGGTCGCCGATGGCGATAAAATCCTCGCTCCGAGCCTGACGCAGCAGGTCGGCCAGGCCGATTTTGTAACCCTGATTGGACACCAGGGGGCTATACCGACCGCGGATTTCCGTCGTGCTGAATTCGTCCAGCTCCCAGAACTCGGTGCATTCCGGGCAATGATGCAGGCGGCGCAGCTGCCGATCGAAAATCGCCAAACCCCAGGTACCGCGAGATGGCACGGGCGCAGCGAAGTAGCGGCCGTCGCTGGAGAACATCGCCGAGCTGCCTAGCCCCTCCAACACCACGCCGTCGGGCAACAGGTAATCGCAGTAGGCCGGCCCACCCATGGCGATCTCGCCCCAGTTGAAGGTGTGGATCGGCCCACCCTCGGGGGTAAATGCGATCGCCCCGCTGCCCCAGGCGCTGATACCCGAAGGCTCGCCCCCAGCCACCGTTTCCGGCTTGGCCGATGCCAAGCCCAGGCGACGCTCGAGGGTGGCGAGACCGGCCAGGCCAAACAGGATGGTCAAAATCCCAGCCGCCAAGTTCCAGTACTCCGGCAGCACCCGACCCAGGCCAAAGCCCAGGCCGATCAATGCGCCAGTCGCTAAACGACTCAGGGCATTGGCCGCATCGGCATAACCCAGCTTGGCAACCCCACCCATCGAGGCCACCAGCAGCGAACCCCCGGCCAGGGTCAGCAGCGGCGGCGCCATGGCGAACAGGATGATCGGCACTATCAGTACCGCAAGCTGCCAGAGCAGCTCCAGTAGCAAGCGTGGCAGGCTTTTGTCGTCGGTTTCGTGAGGGGTGGCGGGCATCACGCACTCCATGCGCACTTAAAGACGCCATGCTAGCGTTTCGCTCGCAGGCATGGCGTGCTTCGTTTGCAGTTCGTAGATCCTGTGTTCATGTGCGCATGCCAGCGGCGGACGAGGCTGCGCCATGTCCTCCCTACCAATGCACGCAAGTCCAGAAGCAAGCCAGGGATCGCTCCTGCGCCTGTATCGCCCTGCTAACGGTTGTTTTCGAGGCGCAGCAACTGCGCCTCTATATCCAGCTGCGGATAGTCTTGCTGCAAGCGCTGCTGCAGGGCTTTCGCTTCCTCGGTCTTTCCGGCACGGCGCAACTCCAGCAGTTGTAGCAACAATTGCTCCGGCTGCGCTTGCAGCGCCTTGCTCACCTGCGGCGCAGAGGCCGCGGCCATCGGCGGCTCTGCGTTTGGCGCCTGGGCGTCGGACAAGGCTTCGCGCTCGGCCGCTGCTTGTTCACGCATTTCTTCTGTTACCAACTCCTTCTTCTCGGCCCTTTGCCGCTCCTGCGCATAGCTCTGCATGGCCGGTGCCTGTTCGCGCAGCAGGCCTTGCGGTGCCTCGGCTTCGACCACGGGTGCGGCTGGCGCCGGTGCCATCACCGCGCGCGGCATGGGCGCGTCATAGGTATCGGGGGTTCGCTCCAGGGTACGCCAGGTCAGGCTGACGCCGATGCCGACACAAGCCAGCCCGGCCACCGCCACCGACCAGCGCTGGCGACCGCCCGGGCCGAACAGCCAGGCATGCAGACGCTGGCTCCAAGCAGGCTTGCTCGCTACCTGCGCGGCGCGGGCCGCGGCGAGGATGCGCGCGTCCAGTTCGGCGGACGGTTCGCCCTGGCCATGAGCGCGAAAATGATCGAACAGCGCCTGCTCATGTGGATCGTGTTGGTCGCGGTTCATACGGGTAGCTCCTCGGCGGCCGGGTCAGCCAGCAGCCGACGTAATTTCTGCAACGCATAGCGCAAACGGCTCTTTACCGTTTCCGCCGGCGTGCGGGTCAGCTCGGCGATCTCATGTAATTCAAGATCGCCGTGGGCGCGCAGCAGGAAGACTTCACGCTGCTCCGCCGGCAGATCGGCGAGCGCGGCCTGCAGGCGCTCCTGGTCGCGACTCAGGCTAAGCTGCCGCTCAGGATTGGTCTCGCTGCATGGCTGGTCATGCAGCTGCTCGTCGAACACCTCATGCTTTCCCTGCTGGCGACCCGATTTGCGCCAGTGATCGATCAGCCGGTTACGCGCGATCTGATACAGCCAGGTCTTGAACAGCACCGCCTCACGCTGCAGCGACTGGCTGCGGATCAGGCTCATCCAGGTGTCCTGGAACACCTCCTCGGCCAGCGTCGGGTCGCCACACAGGCCACAGAGAAAACGGAACAGGCCGAGGCGGTGGCGCTGGTAGAGCAACGCAAAGGCCTCGGCATCGCCCTGGCGATAACGCCGCAACAAGGCGGCGTCCTCTTCGTCGGGCAGTGGAACAGTAGGGTTTGCAGTCACGCTAGTCGACCTTGGCAGCGCTGGGTGCGGGAAGTGAAGACGGAGTTTGCAGACTTTGCGCCAGTTCGACCAGTTGCACGAACTCGCCGCGCAGGCCAAAGCGATCCTCGCCCTTGCCGCTGCGCGCCAGTTCGGCGCTGGCGGCCAGATCGAAGGCGCCGGTGTACTGCCCCCCTTTGAGCTGCTGGGCGAAAGCCGCCACCGCGGCGGCGAAGCGCAGATCCTCGCTAGCCTGAGCGATTACGGGCGCGTTGCCTTGGGCCGCAATGGGGATTTCCAGCAACTTACTGCTGCTCTGCTGCGGCGCCTTGTAGCGGATGCGCAACAGCGCCAGCTCACCCTGCTTGCCGGTGGCCTTTTCCGTCTGCTGATAGCGAAGCGGCTCCAACCAACCCTTATTGCCGGCCGGGACTATTTCATAAAGCGCTGTCACCGTATGGCCGGCACCGATCTCGCCGGCATCGACCTTGTCGTTGCTGAAATCTTCACGTTTCAAAGCGCGGTTTTCATAACCGAGCAGGCGATACTCGCTGACCTGCGCCGGATTGAATTCGACCTGGATTTTCACGTCCTTGGCCACGGTAGCCAAGGTCGAGCCGAGCTGATCGACCAACACCTTGCGCGCCTCGCGCAGGTTGTCGATATAGGCGTAATTGCCGTCGCCGGCATCGGCAAGCTGCTCCATCAACTGCTCGTTGTAGTTATCGGTGCCGAAGCCCAGGGTGGTCAGGGAAACACCGGTCTTGCGCTTATCCGCCGCCAGTTGCTTGAGCGTCTCGAAATCGCTGATACCGACGTTGAAGTCGCCGTCAGTGGCCAGCAGGATGCGATTGATGCCACCTTCGATAAAGCCCCGCTGCGCCTGCTGATAAGCCAGCTGAATACCCGACTCGCCAGCGGTCGAACCGCCTGCGCTGAGCTGATCGATGGCCGCGCGGATTTTCGCCTTGTCGCTGCCTGAGGTTGGCTCCAGCACCACACTGCTGGAGCCGGCATAGACCACCAGAGAGACCTTGTCCTCGGCGCGCAACTGCTCGACCAGCAATTTCAGGGTGCTCTGCACCATGGGCAAGCCTTCGCGGCGATCCATCGAACCGGAAACGTCCACCAGAAACACCAGATTGGCCGGCGGCAGTTGGGCCACCTGCATATCCGACGCCTTGATCGCGATGCGCAGCAGACGGCTCTGCGGGTTCCACGGCGTCACCGCCAGTTCGGTGCCGACGCCAAAGGGCGTATCGCCGCTCGGCAGCGGGTAGGCATAGGGGAAGTAGTTGACCAACTCCTCCAACCGCACCGCATCGGCTGGCGGCAATTGCCCCTGGTTGAGGAAGCGCCGGACGTTGGCATAACTGCCGGTATCCACATCGATGCTGAAAGTCGACACCGGAGCTTCGGCTACCGCATGCACCGGATTGTCGGCGAGATTCTGATACTGCTCGCGGTCTTGGTCGCGGTAACCCGGAGGCACGGCATCAGCCATCGAACCGGCTATCGGCATCGGCGCATAAGCCACGCTAGGCATGACCAGGCGCTCCTCCATGCTGGTTTTGCGCTGCAATTGTGCCGATGCAGCTGCCACTTCCTCCTCGTGCAACTCGGCACGCTGGCTCTGGCGCACCTGATCGGCGAGCACCACAGCTCCTTCAGGCTTGGCCGCGGAGGCAGCAGCATCGGGGTTGGAGGCGCTACAGGCGCCGAGAGCAAGCAACAAGCCCGCGGCAAAACCAGCGGTAAGGGGACGGGCAAGCAAAACGGGATAAGCGGACATGAGGTCTCTCCTGAGCAAACGAACGAACCATTCGCTTAGGTAGACGCGGAGCTATGCGAAAACGGGTTAAAGGGTTAGAAAAACAAAGGCCCATCATCGGATGGGCCAGTTGGCAGCGATCACCATATCCAGCTGTGCACGCTGGTCAGCAGTGAGGTTGGACTCACCACCAGGCGGCACGCCGAACGAGGCCATGGCGTCGACCAGGTTTTGCACTTGGTTGTCGAATAATGTATTGGCATCCGCCGTCTGGAAGCGCTCGACCCGATACTGCTCACCGAGTACCAGTTCTGTACGATCAGCTTATCGCTGCTACCGATGCTGCTTACCTCCAAGTAGTTGGCTGTACGGCGGAATCACAACCGCTCCTGGCTGATTCCTTCGCCGAATAGGGCCAAATCGCTATTAGCCTCAGCCGCATCGCTTTCCACGATGCGGCCTATACCATCGCCAGCTTTAAGCGTCACCGTCGCAGCCGGCGAATAGACCGAGAGCGATCAGGCTAACGCGCTTCTACAGATCAGATTCATGCTGCGACCCTCAAGGTCTTGGGTGTACTCATGGTTATTGTTCTTTCCTTGTGATCAATACGTGGTCGACGTGGCGGCTTCCTCGTCGACAGCGTGTTCAGGGCGTTTGAGGTGGTCAGCCAGGGACTGAGGTTGGCGCTACTGGCTGGGCCAGCACTTCATCGCTCACTAGGCCATCGCCATGAATCAAACGCCTATAGGCCTCCACACCTCGACTCACCGAATAGTCTTGCGCACTTAGCCAAGCTGCACGCCTCAATACCTGGAAGTCGCCTAGCCTGCTCAGCGCACTCACTACATTCCTAGCGATATCTTGCGTATCGAAGAAGTCCACCAACAAACCATTTTCGCCATGCCTGATCACCTCCTGCACCGGCGCCGTATCCGAGCCGATAATCAAACAGTTACTGGCCATGGCCTCCAGCAGCGACCACGACAGCACAAAGGGATAAGTCAGGTAGATATGCACCGCCGAAACTTGCAGTACTTTCTTGTAGGTTTCATAAGGCACTTTGCCGAGAAAGTGCACGCGGCTTAAATCGACGGGATTTTCCGCCAACAGTTTGCTGCGCCAGTTGAGCGCGCCCTTGGGTTTGTTGCCGTAGCTGACGTCATCGCCACCGACGATTACCACCTGGCAAGTCGGGTGCTGTTTCAGGATTTGCGGCAGTGCGCGCATAAAGCTGTGAAAACCCCGATACGGCTCCAGGTTGCGCGCCACATAGGTAATGATCGGGTCGCCGGCCTTAAGCACACGGCCGTTGGGCAGTTGCAAAGTCGCCTCGGGGTCTGGTCCCAGGTTGGCGGTGTCAATGCCTTCGTGGATCACCTGGATTTTGTCCTGATACGCCTTGGGATGCAGACTGTGTTGCCAATGAGTTGGGGTGATGGCCTGGTCGCAGTTTTCCAGGTTAAGCAGGTGCAGGGCGTTGCGACTGCGGATGCTGGCGGCGCCGTTGATGTCCAGGGGGAATTCGGGATCGAAACCGGCATCGGCACCCCGGGTCTGGTAGTAGTACTCGCAGAAGTGGATCAACTTGACGCTGGGGAAGGCTTCCTTGGCGTAGAGGGTTTCGCCCCAGCCGGGATGGGCGACTATTACGTCCGGGCGGTAGCCTTTGACCTTGAGGTCGAGTAACAGGCGCAGCACTTGCTGGCCATGCAGAATGGCGTCTTCGAAGCTACGGGCGTAAGGGTGGGTGTGCGGGCTTATCGCCCGATGCGGCTTATAGCGCAGGAGCTTTACGCCGGGCAGACCGGGAGCGGTATCCCGGCCGACGGCCAGCACCTGCACATCTGGCTGTTTAATCAAGTCCGCGGCGATATGGCGGAACTGGCCGGGGAAGTTCTGGTGGATAAACAGCACGTTCATACCGCGGCTCCTTGCGATTTTGTTATTTGGCTTTAGCCACCGCATGAGTCTGCGGCGTTCGACCTACAGCAGGGGTATCGCTGAGCTCAACCCATCCTAACGGTTCCTCAACCTACGCGGCCCAACCTGCGCGGCCCGACCCACCCGGTGCTGTTCTGCGCTATTGGATCGCCAGTAAGCTGGCTCCTGCGGGAGGCGGTATTCGTCGTTGGCGTTCGCTTAGGCTTTCGGCGATGTACTGTTTAAGCGGGCTTAGGAAGTAATCGATCCTGGGTTCTACCCCGTTTCCACGGGCGGTTTGAAAAGGACTGAAAATTTCAAATCTTGCCGGGCGACTCTACGACGCATTCGTGGGTTATGAAACCGCTCGATGTAGTCGAATAAATCCGCCCGTGCTTCATCATGGGTTCGATACGACTGGTGTACCACGCGCTCCCGTTTGAGCAGGCTGAAGAAGCCTTTACAGGCAGCGTTATCGCCGCAATGAATCCATTTTCAGATATCTCACGTCCGGCGTTCGCAGAAGTGTGAAGCCCCCCTGCCCGTCAGCTAAATCCCCCAGCCTCCTGACACAACTGCCCGGCCAGCATGCCCAGGGTCATCAACGCCCTTTCCGACTCGCGGTTCCAGGGGATGCCGCAGTTGAGGCGGATGCAGTGGTTGAACTGCTCGGTGTTACTGAAGATCAGCCCCGGGGCGATGCTGATGCCTTGTTGCAAGGCGCTGACGTGCAGGTCCTTGGTATTGACCCGCGCCGGCAGGCTGACCCAGAGGATAAAACCGCCGTTGGGCCGAGTGATCTGCGTGCCTTCGGGGAAGTATTGCTGCACCGCCAGTTGGAAGGCGCTGAGATTTTTCCTGTATTCCTGGCGGATATAGCGCAAGTGGCGGTCGTAGCCGCCGTTCTCCAGATAGGCCGCCACCGCCATTTGAGTGACGCTGCAGGCCGAGTGGGTGCTGAAGGTTTGCAGGCGTTGAATTTCGTCCTGGTATTTGCCGGCGATGATCCAGCCGATACGCACGCCCGGCGACAGGGTTTTGGAGAAGCTAGAGCAGTAGATCACCCGCCCCTCCCGGTCATGGGATTTCAGCGCCTTGGTCGGCCCCTGCTCGAACATCAGTTCGCCGTAGATATCGTCTTCGATGACCTGAATATCGTAGTCGCCGGCCAGACGCAGCAGTTGTTTCTGCCGAGGTTCAGGGATGGTGCCACCCAGGGGGTTGCTCAGTCGCGCAGTCAGCACCAGCGCCTTGATCGGCCATTGGTTGGCCGCCAGCTGTAGCGCTTCGAGGCTAATGCCAGTGCTCGGATCGCTGGGGATTTCGATGACTTTCAAGCCCAGCAGGTCGGCCAATTGCAGCAGGCCGTAGTAGGTCGGCGACTCGGCGGCGATCAGGTCGCCCGGCTTGGTCAGCACTCGCAGCGACATCTGCAGCGCATCCACACAGCCATGGGTGATCACCACCGCGGACGGGTCGACCAGTACGCCGGCATCGCGCATACGGATCGCGACCTGGCGACGCAGCGGCTCGAAACCGGGGCTGAACATATAACTGAAGGCCCGCGCACTGTGGAAACGCGTGACCTTGGCCAATTGCTGGTGCAGCGCACGCACCGGCAGATATTCGACGTGGGGCACGGCCGCACCCAGGGGAAACACGCCCTCGCGCCGCGATTCGGTGAGTACCTGGTTGATGATGCTGCTGCGGGTGACCAGGCCGGGCCGCTCGACCCGCGCGATATCCGGGGTGGAGGCAGTCAGTGCGGGCGTCTGGTGCACATAGAAGCCGGACTGCGGGCGGGCGCGAATCAGGCCCTGATCTTCCAGATTGGCGTAGGCCTGCAACACGGTGGCATGACTGACATTGAGCTGTGAGCTCATCTTGCGCACCGAAGGCACGCGCTCGCCCGGCTGGTAGACACCACGACGAATGTCTTCCGCCAGCTGTTGGGCGATGCGTTGATAGAGCAACAGATTAGTCATGGCCAGCGCCTCTGTATTACTGAACCAGTACAGTAGCGCACTGTTGGAAAATTGCACGGGTACAGTTTCAACAATAGTCGCTGATACAGTCCTTCGACTGATGGGGTATCGATGGACAGACGCACACAGCGACTGCGCCGCTAGGAGGCACCAAGCACACCGAGGCGCTCAGCGCCTGGTTTCCAGGCAGCTATGGAGAAAATGGGTCGCGGTTCGATGCGCCCGGATTGCCCCCGGGCCATCCGGCGCCTGCGGCGTTTTCGCTCGGGCCTTGCCGAGAAAAGGCTGGACAATGAACGCCGTTCAATTGCGTGCAGCGAACGGCGTTGAGCCCGGCGTCCTGGGTTTCTTCAGGGCGTCGGGGCGATCAGCGGTTGGCGCCCAAACGCCCCAGCTCGTCGGAGAAGACAATTTCGACCCGACGGTTTTGCGCACGGCCCCTGGCCGAGGCGTTCTCGGCAATGGGGAAATCTTCGCCATGGCCGACGACCTCCAGACGCTTGGCGTCCACTCCCAGGTCGATCAGGACATCGGCCACCGTCTGCGCCCTTGCGCGGGACAATTCAAGATTCTCCTGCTCGTCGCCACGGCTGTCGGTATAGCCTTCGATCCGCACCACACGACGCGGATTGAGCTGTAGGAACTGCGCCAGCTTGAGCACGGTGCGATTGGCCGAAGTATTCAATTCGGCCCGCGCGGCATCGAACAGCACGTCGCCCAGGGTGACCACCAGCCCGCGCTCGGTTTCGCTGGCCGCGAGATTGAGCATCTGCTCTTCCAGCCAATGGCTCTGCTCTTGCACGCTGAGCAACTTGGCCTCGCGCAAAGCCAACTGCAGCCGCTGACGCTCGAGCCCCAACTTGGCCGCGCGCTCCTGATTCAGGTTGAGTTTGCTGTGCTCCAGGGCGATTTCACTGTAGCGCTGGCTCAGATAAGCGTAGTGGCCGACGTCCTCGGCGCTGCCCCAGTAACTCGACAGGCGGTCGGCGCGGGCCAGCGACTCCCCGGCGCGGATCACGTCCTTGGGCGCGCTGCGCAAGACGTCGGAATTTTCCTTTACCGCCTGAAAGCTGGCCCTGGCCGCCTCGAGCGCGGCCAACTGATTTGGCTGAGAACCGGCACAACCGCCGAGCGCGCAAACCAACGCGATCAGTGTGGAAAAGCGCAAACACAGGGTCATGGCAAATCCCCCAGTTGCTTGCGCAGACGATCGATGCGGAGCGTCAATGCATCGAGCTGCTCCTGACTCTTCTGCGTGAGAAATTGCGCCTGGGCTAGACGGGCATCCAGTTCGGCCTGCTCGGAGAGAATTCTCGCCTGCTTGAACGCCCCGTCCTGCATGGCTAATTGGGCCGCGGCCTGCTTTTCCTCAGCCAGTTTCAAATTGCTCAATTGTTCGCTATCGATGCCCAGCGCCTTGGCTTGGGAGACGGCTTGATCGCTTAGACGCAGTTGTTCGGTGGGAGCCGGATCGCTGGCGCAGGCACTGAGGGCGAGCGCTATTGCGACGGCGCACAGACATCGTTTGAACACACGGATTTCCTACTGAGTGGGGAGAGTCGCCGGCTGCTGTTGCGCTTTCCAGCGTTCGAGGTTGCGTTGCAGCCATACGTCGGGTAGGCCGGCATCGAACAATTCTGTCATTTTCTTCGCCAATTGTCCGCGCAGCCAGGGGTCGTTGCAGGCGGAGTTATGCGATAGCGTCAGGTACAGACCTTCACTGGAAATCGGCGGATCGAGAATTTCGAGACCATCCTTCATGCCGAGGCTTTCGGCCAGCGCCAAGCCCGGATAACGCTCGTAGAGAACATAATCGGTACGCTTGAGCATCAACTTCTGAAACGCCTGGTTCAAGCTGGAGACACCTTCGAGGGTCAGATTGCTTTTGGCGAACGCATCGAAACGCTGGCCGAAGCTGTTATTCACCAGGGTATCACCGGTGAGTCCGCGCAAATCGTCCCAGCCCGTATAGGGGAACGCCTCGCCCTTGCGCACCCAGACCACGCTTGGCGTGTAAAAGAATGCGGGGTGGACGTAATCCATGTATTCGAGACGCGGCAGGGTCAGAAAGGCACCGGCAAGCAAGTCGACCCGACCGGTACGCACTTCTTCCTGCGCACGCGACCAGGGGCCGGAGTAAATCACATCGATCGCCACCCCGAGCTCGTCAGCCAGGTGCTTGAGCAGGTCGGCATTGGCACCGATCAACTGCTTGGGGTTCTGCGGATCACGCCAGAGATAAGGCGGATATTCGGGATTGCCGGTGGCGACCAGGCGTTCGCATTTGCCAGCCGCATGCGTAACCGTTGCCAGCAATGACAAGCCCACGACCAACATCAACGACTTCAATAGGCAACGCTCGGACATCGACATCTCTCAGCTCGAATTTTTGACGGGCAATTCGCTATCTGCAAACAGCGCAGGGCCTATAGCCATGCTAGCTTAACCGGCGCTCAATCATAATTTGCGATAAGGATACGCAATGAAAAAACTGATGCTCGGCCTGCTGCTGTTATTCGCGGTTGCTGCGGGGGCCCTCTACTACTCGCCCGGCGCCCTGCTCGCCAGTATGCAACTGGTCGAGCGCCAACTCGCGGGGCTTTCGCACAAGCAGCTCACCGTTGGCGATCTTAGCATTCATTATTACCAAGGCGGGCCTGCAGATGCACCCGCCATCCTCATGCTGCATGGCTTCGGCGCCGACAAGGACAACTGGCTTCGCTTCGCCCGCCATTTCAGCGAACGCTATCAGGTCATTGCCATCGACCTGCCGGGGTTCGGCGACAGCAGCAAACCGGCGGCTAGCTACGATGTGGGCACTCAGGTCGAGCGCGTCGCCGCCTTTACCCGCGCCCTTAATATCGAGCGCCTGCATCTGATCGGCAACTCGATGGGCGGACAGATCAGCGCCCTGTACGCCGCTCGCTACCCCGACCAGGTCATATCGGTGGCGTTGCTTGCCAATGCGGGAATCGACTCACCACAGAAGAGCGAATTGCTCGAAAAACTGCAACGTGGCGAGAGCAACCCACTGGTGGTAAAAACCCCTGAACAATTCGACCAGTTGCTGGACTTCGTTTTCGTCGAAACGCCTTACCTACCCACCAAGGTGAAGCAATACATGGCGCAAAAGGCCATCGCCAACAGTGCCCACAACGAGCTCGTATTCGAACACCTGATCAATCGCTACATTCCGCTGGAGCCGGTGCTGCCAAAAATCCAGGCCCCCACGCTGGTGTTGTGGGGCGATCATGACCGGGCATTGGATGTATCGAGCATCGAGGTCATGCGCCCGCTATTGCGCCACCCCACGGTGGTTGTCATGAAGAACTGCGGGCATGTGCCGATGATCGAGCGCCCAGCAGAGGCGGCCATGCACTATCAGGCATTTCTCGACAGCGTCGAATAAATGCCGCGCACAAAAAACCCGCTCGAAAGCGGGTTTTTTATGCTCTGGAGAAACGGCTTACACCAGTTTTTCCAGCTCGGGGATGGCTTCGAACAGGTCAGCCACCAGGCCGTAATCGGCCACCTGGAAGATCGGCGCTTCTTCGTCCTTGTTGATCGCGACGATCACCTTGGAGTCCTTCATGCCGGCCAGGTGCTGGATCGCGCCGGAGATACCGACGGCGATGTACAGCTGAGGGGCAACGATCTTGCCGGTCTGACCGACCTGCATGTCGTTGGGTACGAAACCCGCATCGACCGCGGCGCGCGAAGCGCCAACCGCTGCGCCCAGCTTATCGGCCAGGGCGTACAGGTGCTTGAAGTTGTCGCCGTTCTGCATACCGCGACCGCCGGAAACGACGATCTTGGCAGCGGTCAGTTCCGGACGATCGGAGGTGGCTAGCTCTTCACCAACGAAAGCCGAGATACCGGCATCGGCGCCGCTCGACACGGCTTCCACAGCAGCGGAGCCGCCTTCGGCAGCCACTGGATCGAAACCGGTCGCACGCACGGTAATGACCTTCACCGCAGCCGAGGACTGCACGGTGGCGATGGCGTTACCGGCGTAGATTGGGCGCTTGAAGGTATCGGCGCTTTCGACCGCGATGATCTCGGAGATCTGATCGACATCCAGCTGTGCGGCAACCCGCGGCAGGATGTTTTTGCCGTTACTGGTAGCAGCAGCCAGGATGTGGCTATAGCCCTTGCCCAGTTCGGCAACCAGCGGCGCGACGTTTTCCGGCAGTTGATGAACGAATGCAGCGTTATCGGCGACCAGTACTTTGGCGACGCCCGCTACTTTGGCAGCCGCCTCGGCAGCTGCGCCACAACCACTGCCTGCAACCAGCACATGAATGTCACCGCCGATGGCCTGGGCCGCGGCAACGGTATTCAGGGTGGCCGGAGCCAGCGCAGCGTTCGTGTGTTCTGCAACAACTAAGATAGCCATTTAGATTACCTTCGCTTCGTTCTTCAGTTTCTCGACCAGTTCAGCCACCGACTTGACCTTGATACCGGCGCTGCGGGTAGCAGGCGCTTCGACTTTTAGGGTTTTCACGGTGGAAGCGGTGGAAACGCCCAGGTCGCCCGGGGTGACGGTTTCCAGCGGCTTTTTCTTGGCCTTCATGATGTTGGGCAGCGACGCATAGCGCGGCTCGTTGAGGCGCAGGTCGGTGGTGACGATCGCCGGCAGGTTCAACGCAACGGTCTGCAGACCGCCGTCGATTTCGCGGGTCACGTTGACCTTGTCGCCAGCCACTTCGACTTTGGATGCGAAGGTGCCCTGGGCGTAACCGCTCAGCGCCGCCAGCATCTGGCCGGTCTGGTTGTTGTCGCTATCGATGGCCTGCTTGCCAAGGATCACCAGCTGCGGCTGCTCTTTGTCGACTACAGCCTTGAGCAGCTTGGCCACGGCCAGAGAGTTCAACTCGTCGGCGGACTCGACCAGGATGGCGCGATCGGCGCCCAGCGCCAATGCGGTACGCAACTGCTCCTGGGCAGTAGCCGGGCCAATGGTTACGACAACGATTTCGCTCGCCACGCCTTTTTCTTTCAGGCGTACAGCTTCTTCCACGGCGATTTCGCAGAAAGGATTCATCGACATCTTGACGTTGGCAAGATCAACGCCGCTGTTGTCCGCTTTGACGCGAACCTTGACGTTGTAGTCGACCACTCGTTTGACAGCTACAAGAACCTTCATGGATTCCTCGTTACTCTCCGGTGAATAAGAATGTCGCCAGAAGCGAACATGGCGGGGACTAGCGGACCGGCCGGAACCGGAGTCAACCAATAACGGCAGACACAAAACCGCCCGTATCTTGACTGCGCGACCCGAGTGGGTCAATACAGCGGACCGGCCAATCGTTGGCGGTGATGTAGTACGATTCTAACAGCCCTACAGAAAATTCAAACAAACGTTTGTATTGGCCCATAGCCAGGGTCTGGATATAATGCGCCAGCATCGCCCAGGGGACGAGCCTGATCGTCAAATAAAATTAGAGTGCCTTGAGTAGGAGATAGCCTGTGGAACGCGAATTTATGGAATTCGACGTCGTCATCGTCGGCGCCGGCCCTGCTGGTTTGTCCGCCGCCTGCCGACTGAAGCAGAAAGCCGCCGAAGCCGGTAAAGAAATCAGCGTCTGCGTGGTCGAAAAAGGCTCGGAAGTCGGCGCTCATATCCTTTCCGGTGCTGTGTTCGAACCCCGCGCCCTGAACGAGCTGTTCCCCGACTGGAAAGAGCTCGGCGCCCCGCTGAACACCCCGGTCAAGCGCGACGACATCTACATGCTGACCAGCGCGGAAAAATCCACGCGCCTTCCCGACCTGTTTGTGCCCAAGACCATGCACAACGAAGGCAACTACATTATTTCCCTGGGCAACCTGTGTCGCTGGCTGGCCCAACAGGCCGAGAACCTGGGTGTGGAGATCTACCCGGGCTTCGCCGCCCAGGAAGCCTTGATTGACGACAAAGGCGCGGTCTATGGCATCCTCACCGGCGACCTCGGCGTCGATCGCGAAGGTAATCCGAAAGAGGGTTACTACACCCCCGGTATGGAATTGCGCGCCAAGTACACCCTGTTCGCCGAAGGCTGCCGTGGCCATATCGGCAAGCAGCTGATCAAGAAATACAACCTCGACTCCGAAGCCGATGCCCAGCACTACGGCATCGGTATCAAGGAAATCTGGGATATCGACCCGGCCAGGCACGAGCAGGGTCTGGTCGTGCACACTGCCGGCTGGCCGCTGGATATCGTCGGCAATGAGAACACTGGCGGCTCCTTCCTCTATCACCTGGAAAACAACCAGGTGGTCGTTGGCCTGATCGTCGACCTGTCCTACGCCAACCCGCACCTTTCCCCGTTCGACGAATTCCAGCGCTACAAGCACCACCCGGTCGTCGCCCAGTACCTGGAAGGCGGCAAGCGCGTGGCCTACGGCGCCCGCGCCATCTGCAAAGGCGGCCTCAACTCGCTGCCGAAGATGGTATTCAACGGCGGCGCACTGATCGGCTGCGACCTCGGCACCTTGAACTTCGCCAAGATCAAGGGCAGCCACACCGCGATGAAGTCCGGCATGCTCGCCGCCGACGCAGTGGCCGATGCGCTGTTCGCCGGCCGCGAAGGCGGCGATCAACTGACCGGCTATGTCGATGCGTTCAAAGCCAGCTGGCTGTATGACGAACTGTTCCGCAGCCGCAACTTCGGCCCGGCACTGCACAAGTTCGGCCCACTGTTCGGCGGCGCCCTGAACTACATCGACCAGAACTGGTTCGCCGGCAAGATCCCCTTCACCCTGCACGACACCAAGCCGGATTATGCCTGCCTGAAGACGGCTGCCGAGGCGCAGAAGATCAGCTATCCGAAACCGGACGGCAAACTCAGCTTCGACAAGCTCAGCTCGGTATTCCTCTCCAATACCAACCATGAAGAGGAGCAACCCTGCCACCTGAAGCTCGCCGACCCGAGCATCCCGCTGACCAAGAACCTGCCGCTGTACGACGAACCGGCGCAACGCTACTGCCCGGCCGGGGTCTACGAGATCGTGACCCAGGAAGACGGCGAGAAGAAATTCCAGATCAACGCGCAGAACTGCGTGCACTGCAAGACCTGCGACATCAAGGACCCAGCCCAGAACATCAACTGGGTGGCACCGGAAGGCGCCGGTGGGCCCAACTACCCCAACATGTAAGATGCAAAACAAAGGCTCCTTCGGGAGCCTTTGTTGTTTTAGCCTCAAGCTACCAGCAGTCGCACGCGCTCTCTCTAGTCGCTTGACGCTTACAGCTAAGCCTTACGGCTCCAGCCCAATCGGGAAGAACTCGCCGCCACTCCAAACGCCCAGCCAGGTCTGGCCATCGATTTCGCGCGGCACGGCCAACTCCACCAACTGATAAAACACATTACGATGGATCAATGCCTCCAGGTTACTGCGCACGTGCACATAGGGCGCCGGCTCCTGGGTTTGCTCGTCGAGCACCACCCTTAGCGGGTGCTCGGCCCCGGCCATGACCTCATCCTCGACATTGGTGATGAAACGCAACACCTGAGCCTCGCCCTCGCCTTCCACCCGCATTTCGACCGCCACGAAAGGCGCATCGTCAACCTTGATACCGACCATCTCCACTGGCGTTACCAGCACATAGTCATCGCCGTCGCGACGGAGGATGGTAGAGAACAACTTGACCATCGGCTTGCGGCCGATAGGTGTGCCCATATAGAACCAGGTGCCATCGCGGGCGATGCGCATGTCGATATGGCCGCAAAATTCCGGGTGCCACAGGTGCACGGGTGGCAGACCCTTAGCGCTTTTGGGGATCTGCGCCAGCAGGTCGCTGGCTTTGCCAGAATTGCTCATCAGGGTGTCCTCAATCGCCGAGCCCCAACAGTCTACGGGCGTAATCCTGCAAGGGCGGGCCGAGCAGATGCTCGGGCTTCGAATCGTAGAAAGTCAGAAAACCGCCGCGACTGCGAATACGCGCGGTATCGACGAGGTAACGGGTATTGGTTTCGATCAACATCAATTGAATCACACCGCTATCGACGCCGAGTCTATCCAGCGCCTCCTGATCCTCCCACTCCTCCACGGTGCCGATGCGATCATCGGCAAAGGCGAAACGGCTGTACAGCAGGTAATGAGCGCCTGCCTTGCGTGCGGCGCTCATCGCCTCCTCCAGGCCTAATGGCGCACGCGCTCGGCGCACCATGGGGAAATACTCGACGAACCCGTTGAACGCCTCTTCCGCCACCACATTGGGGCGCGGATAGGCATGGCCCGGCGGTACGAAATGACCCTGCGCAATGTAGATAAAGGAATCGGGCTGCAAGCGCCAGGTATTCGACCGGGATGTGCGGCTGTGGTCGAGAATCCCGGCATCGCGCAGCTGGTAGGCCGCGCCATCGGCCAGGTCGCTGACCTTCATGCAACCAGCCATGGCCATGATCGTTAACACAAGCAACAGACTACGCATCACCATCTCTCCCGCTGCCGGCGACGAAAAACCGGCGGATAAAGCCTTGATGCAGATTTCACGCCATTGCAGTCACAACCCACGCTGCCATTCCTGGCGCAGGCCAGCTCCCTGCGGCCGCTCGATGGCTTCGCGCACCTGGGCCAGCAGGCGCGCCTTGTCCGCACCGAGATTACCTTTGAGCACCAGGTAATTGGACGCGTGGTCGCTGCGAAACACCGTGTCGCGCAACTCAAGCCCCTGCAACAGACGCTCGACTTCGACGAACAACTGCTGCTGGCTCAATGCCTGATAGTCGCTAAAACCCTGGCGAAAACGCACCTCGCCCTGGGGAAAGCTGACCACTAAGGTCGAGAGAAACTCCGGCTGCGCTTCATTCATCAGGCGCGCCGAGTTATCCGCGTGCTGAGCGCTCAACGCAACGCCACCCAAACCATTGAGGATCATCACCGAACGACTGATCCCCGCCTGACCGAGCTTATCCAGGGCGCTAAGGCTGGACTCGAAGGTTTCGCCCTTGTTCACTCGCGCCAGCACCTCGTCATCGCCCGACTCACAGCCGACATAGGCCATGCGCAGCCCGGCGTCGGCCAATTCCTTCAGCTCGTTGACGGATTTCTTGCGCAGGTTACGAGGGAGACAATAGCTGGAAACCCGCTCGACCTCGGGCATGAACTCACGGATCGCGCCGAGAACGGTCAGCAGGCGTCGGGTCGGCAATACCAGCGCATCACCATCAGCAAGGAACACCCGCTGCACGATCATCCGTTCTCCGGCCCGACGAATCTCCTCCAATACCTGGGCTTCGTCGCGCGCGCGAAATTTCTTCTGCGCCTGGGTATACATCTCGCAGAAGGTGCAGTGGTTCCAGGAGCAGCCGTTGGTCACCGGCAGAATTAGCGAATGGGCCTCGCTGGGCGGACGGAAGACCGGCTCGATATAGGCGATGGGGAAGTCATTCATAATTTTTCAACTTCAAGCCAGGAGACCTTCGCTCGCCCTCTCGCGGCTTGCGACCTGCAACTTGCAGCGCTCAGCCTCCAATAATCTTCATGACGGTCACACCGCCGGAGAAGGCAATTTCCTGCTTATCGCCAAGCGCCTTGACTAACAGCCGCTGCAGAGCCGGCAGCGCCTGATGGCGCGGTTTATCCAGCAGATCGCCGACATAATGCCGGTTACTCGACGACAGACAGCCATGCAGCCAGCCGGTCGACGACAGACGCAAACGCGAGCAGGTACGACAGAAGGGCACGCTCTCGTTGGCGATCACGCCGAAAAACCCTTGTTCTGGAATCTGGTAGCGCAGTGCCGTGGCATCCAGTGGCGCGTCGGCCTGGGTAAATTCATGGCGCTCGCCAATCAGCTCCAGCAGCTCTGGCATGCCGACGAATTGCTGAGCAAAAGCATTGCCGGGACGGGCCAGATGCCCCATGCGCATCAGCTCGATAAAACGTAGTTCGAAGCCATTGGCCAGGCAATATTCCAGCATCGGCAGTACCTGATCGAGGTTCTGCCCGCGCAACGGCACCATATTTATCTTGATCTGCATGCCTGCCGAACGCGCCTGCGCCAGGCCGTCGAGCACGCTTGCCAGGTCGCCACCGCGGGCAATCGCGCGAAACGCGCTGGTGTCGAGGGTATCCAGGGAAATATTCAGGCGGCGGATGCCGCACTCGAGCAACAGCGGCAATTTGCGTGCGAGCAATTGGCCGTTGCTGGTCAGGCTGATGTCGCTCAAGCCGAGCTCGCCGACCCCACGTAAAAACGCCTCCAACCTGGGACTGACGAGCGGTTCGCCGCCGGTGACGCGCAAGCGCTCGATGCCAGCGGCCTCGATCAGGTAAGCGACGCCGCGCACCATCGCCTCGGCGGATAGCTCGTCCTGCGCAGCGACCAGCCGCTTGCCGTCCGGTACGCAATAAGTACAGGCATAGTTGCAGGCGGCGGTCAGGCTGATTCGCAGATTGCGAAAGCGTCTACCCTGGCGGTCGACGATCATGGAAAACTCCGGCGAGGTTATGCGCCGAGTATATCGCCGCAAGCCATCGCCCACATGAGCTATAGATCAGCTGAATAAGCTCAACTGGCCGGTGGCTCACCGTCGCGCTTGCGCTTGTTGCCCATGCGCACGCCGATATCCATGAGGAACTGGAAAAACCCTTCCTGGTCTTCCAGCACGTTGCTCCAGAACGGCGAGTGATAGAGCGCGACGGCCCCATGCACCAGCGCCCAGGCCGCGCAGTAGTGGAAATAAGGCGGCACATCTTCCAACTTGCCTTCGGCGATACGGCCCTTGATCAGCTGGGTCAGGCGTTCGAAATTGGAGGCGCGGATGCTGTGCAACTGCTCGACCATCTCCGGCACCTGGTTGCCCTTGACGACCTTCTCTTCCAGACGGTCGAACAAGCGATAACGTTGCGGATCGCGCATGCGGAATTCGAAATACGCGCGCGACAAAGCTTCCTTGTCGCGGTCGATATCGGCCGAATGCAACAATTCGTTCAAATCGCGTTCATAGTCGAGCATCAGGCGCAGATAGATCTCCGCCTTCGATTTGAAGTGCTTGTAGATGGTGCCCTTACCAATACCGACGGCGTCAGCAATCATCTCGACCGTCACGCTGTCTTCGCCCTGTTCGAGGAAGAGCTTTAGCGCTGTGTCGAGAATTTCTTGCTCGCGGCGGCGAAACTCACGGACCTTG
Organism: uncultured Pseudomonas sp.; assembly: GCA_966210435.1. Lineage (GTDB taxonomy): Bacteria > Pseudomonadota > Gammaproteobacteria > Pseudomonadales > Pseudomonadaceae > Aquipseudomonas. Next base: position 149,830 of record CBIHLF010000002.1, read on the forward strand.
CGGGGTTCTTTATGCATAAAAGGACTACGGGGTCGGAAATCGAAGGCGCGTATTATGCCTAAATAGCAGCAAATTGCACGGATCATCCGACCATGTACGATGTTCATGACGAGTTTCCACAACTTGCGTCGCTTCGCTATCTGAATCATGCGGCCGTCGCACCCTGGCCGCAACGTGCTGTTTCGGCCGTCAACCGCTTTGCCGAACAGAATGCGCATACGGGTGCGCGCGACTACCCGGACTGGCTGCAAGTCGAGCAGCGCTTGCGCGAACGCCTGCAGCGCCTGCTCAACGCACCGACCAGCGCCGATATCGCGCTGGTCAAGAACACTTCTGAAGCACTGTCGTTCGTAGCCTTCGGCCTAGACTGGCGGCCCGGCGAGCAGGTGGTGATCAGCAACGAGGAATTCCCCTCCAACCGGATTGTCTGGGAAGCGCTGAAGCGCTTCGGCGTCGAGGTCATCCAGGTCGATCTGCAGCATGGCGACCCGGAGCAAGCCCTGCTCAATGCCTGCGGTCCGCGTACGCGCTTGCTGGCGATCAGCGCGGTGCAATATGCCAGCGGCCTGCGCCTCGACCTGCAACGCCTTGGCCAGGGCTGTCAACGGCGCGGAGTATTGCTATGCGTCGATGCGATCCAGCAACTGGGCGCCCTGCCTTTCGACGTGCAGGCCTGCCAATGCGCCTTCGCCATGGCCGATGGGCATAAATGGTTACTCGGTCCGGAAGGCCTCGGGGTGTTCTATTGCCGCAGCGACCTGCGCGATCGGCTCAAACTCCATGAATACGGCTGGCATATGCTGGAACACGCCGGCGACTACCAACGCACGGACTGGCAGCCGGCACGCAGCGCTCGGCGCTTCGAGTGCGGCAGTCCGAACATGCTCGGCGCCATGGCGCTGGAAGCCAGCCTTTCACTATTGGAAGAGGTAGGCATGCCAGAGGTCGCCAGGGGGGTACACGAGCGTGTGCAATGGCTGCTCGACGGCCTGGATGCGATCCCCGGGATTACCCTGCATAGCCCTCGCGAACTGGAGCGGCGCGCCGGCATCCTCGCCTTCAGCCTGGACGGCTGGGATAACCAGCAGCTCTTCGAGCGCCTCAAAAGCGAACAGGTCATCTGTGCCCAGCGAGGTCGCGGCATTCGTTTTTCCCCGCATTTTTATACCGAACAGCGGGTAATCGAAGAAACTTTGCAGCTGCTGGGCCAGTTGGCGCCTGGCTGAGAACTCAACAGACTCGCTTGTATTCCAAATCCGTTTAAGAACGAGCGGTTTGCGCCTGGACGATCGGCCAACATGACCAATACTCAAAACTACTGGTGTGGGCATCTCCCCCCAAGTGTCCCGCCAGGCAAGGTACCGTGGACCGCGTACCTTGATTACTCCTAATGGTCTTAACCCGGATTCGCCCCCAGAATCCGGGTTTTTTTTGTTCGTGTTTTACCGCGCAATCCTTGCCAGCGGGAACAGGCGCTGAAAGTTGCTGCTCGTCTGTTCCGCGAATTGCTGGTAACTCACGCCCCGCAGCAAGGCCAGGTATTCAGCGACATCGCGTACGTACTCCGGCAAGTTCGGTTTGCCTCGATGCGGCACCGGCGCCAGGTACGGCGAATCGGTTTCCACAAGCAGGCGGTCCGCCGGTACCTGCCGTGCGACTTCGCGCAGCGCCTCGGCATTGCGGAAGGTCACGATCCCGGACAGGGAAATATAGAAGCCCAGATCCAGCGCGGCCTTGGCCATCTGCCAATCCTCGGTAAAGCAGTGCAACACCCCGGCTTGAGGCAAGGCGGCTTCACGCAACAAGGCCAGGGTGTCGGCGCGAGCGGCGCGGGTATGCACAATTACCGGCTTGCCGGTGATCTGCGCCGCCTGTAGATGCAGGCGGAAGGACTGCTGCTGGGACTCGGCCGCCTCGGGCTCATAGTGGTAATCGAGCCCTGTTTCGCCGATGGCGACCACCCGCGGATGCTCCAATTCGGCCAGCAACCAATCCAGCGCGGGGGCGATACCAGGCTCGAGATCCAGCGGGTGCACACCGACCGAGCAATCCACATCGGCATAGCGGGCGGCAAGGCCCTTGACCGTCGCCGCATTGTCGGTGCTCACACCGATGCATAGAAAGTGTCCAACACCGCGCGCACGCGCCGCGTCCAGTGCGGCATCGAGGGAACCGCCATAGGCGGTCAGATCGAGTCGATCGAGGTGACAGTGGGAGTCAATCAACATAAAAAAGCCTCAAGCGACAAGCCTCAAGCTACAAGTAACAAGAAGGCGCCGTATGCGCGCTTTTGCTTGCCGCTTGAGGCTCGCAGCTTGCCGCTGCTACATCGTATGCGTGGGTCGATCGGAGGTCAGCGCGCCGGCCAGGTAGGTCTCGATCTTGTTGCGCGCGGTATTGTCGCCATCGTTGAACTGCACGCCGACGCCAGCAGCACGGTTACCCTGTGCGCCCTTGGGAGTGATCCACACGACCTTGCCGGCGACCGGGATCTTTTCCGGCTCGTCCATCAGGTTCAACAACATGAACACTTCGTCACCAAGCTTGTAGTTCTTGTTGGTCGGAATGAACAACCCACCATTCTTAACGAAGGGCATATAAGCGGCATAGAGCACGGATTTGTCCTTGATGGTCAGGGACAAGATTCCGTTACGCGGACCCAGGTTAGGTGGCAAGCTCATGCGGCATCCTGATTTTTCATAACACGAACTCCGATTCTAGCTTGGTCCGGGCAAGCTTGCCCACTGCACCAAGAGCGCTTCGAGAAGCAATACGCGATTGAGATTGGCCTTGCCGATGACTTTCTGTCGCTGCATGAGCAACCAGTCCTGAATCTGCAGAACTTTCGATTGCGGGGTTTTCTCCGCCAGATACTGCACAACCTTGCGCATATCGGCTTGCCCCAACCCCGACTCGTCGCGGGTCAGTTGATAACGCAACAACAGTTGCGCCCAATCACAGAACCAGTCAAATAACAGGTTCAAGGATACAGCATTCCAACTCTCGGCCAATTGACTGGGAGCAATCTGCTGTTTGATCAGCTTCTTCACCCCATCGACCACCTGGGCGCGCTGCTCGCGGATGCCCTGGGCCTGCATACGCATCGCCACCAGCGGCGAACCTGCCGCCAGGCAGAGCAACTCGGCGCGCTCCTCTTCGCCACAGGAAGGCAAAGCCTGAGCCAGCCAGGCCAGGCTATCCGCCTCGCTGGGCAAAGGGCAGGCCTGTTGCACGCAGCGGCTTTTCACCGTTGGCAACAGGCGGCTGGGCTGGTGACTGATCAACAACAGGACGGTATCGCCGGAAGGCTCCTCGAGGCTTTTCAGCAGCGCGTTCGCGGCGTTCAGGTTCATTGCTTCCGTCGGCTCGACCAACACCACCTTGCGCCCGGCAAGCTGTGCGGTCTGTACCACGAAACTCACCAGGGTCCGTACCTGGTCGACCTTGATCGCCTTGTCGGCTTCTTCCGGTTCGAGAATAAAGTTGTCGGGATGGGTCCCGGCCGCCAGTAGATGGCAGGATTTGCACTGGCCACAGGCATCCAGCCCTTCTGGCTTCTGGCAAAGTAACCGCGCCATCAGCCGTTCTGCCAGCGCACGCTTGCCGATACCCGCTGGGCCGTGCAGCAGGTATGCGTGGGCATGCTGGCTGCGACCGGCAAGCTGCTGCCAGAGAGCGGACTGCCAGGGATAGGCCTCAGCCATGCGCCAGCTCCACGATCTGCGGCAGCAGGTTATCCAGCGTGCACTGGACCTGCGTCAAGGGTTGCGCGGCATCGATAATACGGTAGCGTTGCGACTCGGCGGCGGCGCGCTGCAGGTAGGTCTGACGCACCGCCTCGAAGAAGCTGCGGGTTTCCCGCTCGAAGCGATCCAGCTGGCCACGGGCAGCGGCGCGCGCCAGGCCGACCTCCACAGGCAAATCGAAGACCAAGGTCAGATCGGGGCGCAACTCGCCCTGCACGAATGCTTCGAGCATGCCGATGCGCGCCTGCGAGAGGCCGCGACCACCACCCTGATAGGCATAGGTCGCGTCAGTGAAACGGTCGCATAGCACCACACAACCACGCGCCAGGGCCGGCCGAATAACCTGCGCCAGATGCTGGGCACGGGCGGCGAAGACCAACAGCAATTCGGTATCGGCGGCCATCGGCTCTTCGCTGGGCGCCAGCAGCAGTTCGCGGATACGCTCGGCCAACGGCGTACCGCCAGGTTCGCGGGTGAGCAAGACCTCGATGCCCTGCTCGCCAAGACGGCTGGCGAGGTAATCGCGATTGGTGCTTTTTCCCGCGCCTTCAGGACCTTCCAGGGTGATAAACAAACCGCTCACAAGCCGTCCTTATTCTGATGATTGCAGCGCCGGCGCCGGACTCGAACGGTAATCCGCACGACGCTTGAGCTGGTATTCGCGTACCGCGCGATTATGCGCCTTGAGGGAATCGGAAAAAACGTGACTGCCATCGCCTCGGGCCACGAAATATAAACTGCTACCTGAGGACGGATGCAGTGCGGCATGGATCGCCTCACGCCCGGCCAGGGCAATCGGCGTCGGCGGCATGCCGTCGATTGCATAGGTGTTGTAAGGTGTGGGGGCAAGCAAGTCGGCGCGCGTGATTTTACCCTTGTAGCGCTCGCCCATGCCAAAAATTACCGTAGGGTCGGTTTGCAGGCGCATGCCGATCTTCAGGCGCCTGACGAACACCCCTGCAATCGCACTGCGCTCCGCCGCTACCCCGGTTTCCTTTTCGATCAACGACGCCATGATCAGGGCATCGTAGGGTTCGTTGTATGGCAGCCCTTCGGCGCGCTCCTGCCACTCCTCGGCCAGCACCGTTTCCAGACGCGCGTACGCCTGCTTGAGCAGATCGAGATCGCTCATCCCACCGACATAACGATAGGTATCGGGAAAAAAGCGGCCCTCCGGATTCAGCCCGGGCTGATCCAGACGCTCCATTACCTCGGCGTCGCTCAACCCCTCCAGGGCCTGTTCCAGCCGGGGCTCCCGGGCCAAGGCGGCGCGCACCTGATGAAAACTCCAGCCTTCGACCAGGGTCAGGCTGTACTGCACCACCTCGCCCCTTCGCCACAAGCCCAGCATGTCGATGACTTTGAGACCCGGGGTCAGGCGGTACTCGCCGCTGTGCAGCGGCTGATTGGCCAGATTGAAACGCCAGTACTGACGCAACCAGAAGGCGTCATGCAAAACCCCTTCGTCTTGCAGGCGGTTGAGTATGCCGCCCGGGGTCGCACCGGCAGGCACCTCGAGCAGACGCTCCTGATCGAGATTCAGCGGCTGCTGCAATGCCGAATGCTGCTGCCAGCCGATAAAGACCACCAGCATGGCGGCCAGCAGCACGCCGCCTTCAAGCAGCAGCAATAGTTTGCGTATCACTAATCAGCAGTCCAATAGATCGCGGGTAATTGCCTGCAGTTTACGGGTGAGCGGGCCAACCGGCCAGTCATGTGCGTGCAGCGCCCGCACCGGCCAGATGCCGTAAAGACTGTTGCAGAGAAACACCTCATCGGCCGCCAGCAACTCATCGAAGTCGATATCACGCACCTCGCAGGGCAACCCCAGGGCAGCGGCGCGCGCCAGCAACTCGGCACGCATCACCCCCGCTACGCCGCAGCGTGACAGGTCGGGGGTTGCCAGGCGGCCACCGGTGACGATGAACAGGTTGCTGTAAACGCCCTCAACGACCCGCCCGTTGATATCCCGCATCAACCCTTCGGCATGCTCGGCGTCCTGCCATTCCGCGCGCGCCAACACCTGCTCCAGGCGGTTGAGATGCTTCAGACCGGCGAGCGCTGGCTGCTCTGCCAGACGCGTCACGCAGGGGAACAGCCTTATGCCCTGTGCGGCATTGGCCGCCGGATAGTCGGGCTTCGCACCGCCGAGCAATACCCGCCGCGGCTGCGCAGCCTGAGGCGGTGCATAACCGCGCAGACCGTCGCCGCGAGTCAGGATCAACTTGGCCACACCATCGCCCAGCATCTGACTGAAGGCCAGCAGTTCGGCACGAACCGCCGGTTCGTCGAACGGGATCCCCAGCCGCACGCAACCGTGGGACAGGCGCTGCAGATGGCGATCGAATAAAGACGGCACACCTGCGGTAATCGCGATGGTCTCGAACAGACCATCGCCATAGGCCAAACCACGATCCGTTAAAGCCAACGAATCGGCGGGCTGGCCATCGACCCAGCTGAGCATCAGTCGGTGAACCGACGGAATACCAGGGAGCCGTTGGTCCCGCCGAAACCGAACGAGTTGGACAAGGCCACCTCGATCGGCAATGCCTTCGCCTGATGCGCCACAAAGTCCAGATCGCAGCCCACATCAGGCTCGTCCAGGTTTATGGTCGGCGGGGCCACCTGATCGCGAATCGCCAGAATACTGAAGATCGCTTCGACCGCGCCGGCCGCACCAAGCAGGTGCCCAGTCATAGATTTGGTCGAACTGACCGACAGTTTGTGCGCATGCTCGCCAAACACCGACTTCACTGCCGCGACTTCAGCCTTGTCGCCAGCCGCCGTCGAGGTGCCATGCGCATTGATGTATTGCACCTGGCCGGCACTCAGCCCCGCATCGCGCAGCGCATTGGCCATGCACCGCGCAGCACCTGCGCCGTCTTCCGGCGGCGAGGTCATATGATAGGCATCGCCGCTCATGCCGAAACCGATCAGTTCGGCGTGGATATGCGCGCCGCGTGCCTTGGCATGCTCCAGTTCCTCGAGGACCAGCGCCCCGGCGCCATCGGAAAGCACGAAGCCGTCGCGCCCCTTGTCCCACGGCCGGCTGGCCCTGGCCGGGTCATCGTTGCGGGTGGAGAGCGCACGTGCTGCGGCAAAGCCACCCAGGCCCAGCCCGCAGGAGGCCATTTCGGCTCCTCCGGCAACCATCACGTCGGCCTCGCCATAAGCGATATTGCGTGCAGCCATGCCAATGCAGTGGGTACCCGTGGTACAGGCCGTGGCGATGGCGTAATTCGGCCCCTGCAGACCCAGATGGATCGACAGGAAACCTGAAATCATATTGATGATCGAGCCCGGCACGAAGAACGGCGAAATGCGCCGCGGCCCTTGCTCGTTCAAGGATTTGCAGTTGTTCTCGATATTGGTCAAACCGCCAATACCAGAACCCATGGCCACGCCAATTCGTTCGCGATTGGCATCAGTAACTTCCAGTCCGGAGTCGCGCATCGCCTGAAAACTGGCGGCCAGTCCGTACTGAATGAAAAGATCGAGCTTGCGCGCCTCTTTGGCGGACAGGTATTCCTCGACATTGAACCCCTTCAACGCCCCGCCGAAACGCGTGGAGAAAGCGGAAAGGTCCATATGCTCTAGCATGCCGATGCCGCTACGCCCGGCCAAAATGCCCTGCCAGCTGCTCGGCACATCGTTACCCAGCGGCGACAACATGCCCATCCCGGTAACCACGACGCGTCTACGCGACACAGCAATCTCCTTTTCTATTTTTCACGTTTGGGAAGCGCTTAAAGAAAAGCCGCACTCCCATGACAGGCGTGCGGCTTTTCCGAGTCGAGAAGCAATGAATACGTTTACGCGTGAGCGGTAACGTAGTCGATAGCTTCCTGAACGGTGGTGATCTTCTCGGCCTGCTCGTCCGGGATTTCGGTCTCGAATTCCTCTTCGAGAGCCATTACCAGCTCAACGGTGTCAAGAGAGTCAGCACCCAGGTCTTCGACGAAGGAAGCGCTGTTGGTTACTTCCTCTTCTTTGACGCCAAGTTGTTCGGCTACGATTTTCTTGACGCGTTCTTCGATGGTGCTCATACCTTGTTTTCACTCCTAATTGAAACAATCCAGGCAGCTGGTCTGCGGCCAGTGTATAGAAAGGTTTTTTAGCATTTCAAGCGGAATGCGGGGATCCCCAGAAACACTTCAACGAACTGTCTATAAACCTATTGCAGCTTTATAACGGATTTTAGACAGCAGCTATGACATTTTTCTGAAGGCATCCGTCACATTTAGCTCATGTACATTCCGCCATTCACGGGGATGGTAGCGCCAGTAACGTAGGCGGCGCCATCGGAAGCGAGGAAAGCGACCACTTTCGCAATCTCCTCCGCCTGCCCCAAGCGACCCAACGGAATCTGCGTCAGCAGCGCATCGCGCTGAGCCTCCGGCAGCTCGCGGGTCATGTCGGTATCGATAAAGCCGGGCGCTACAGCATTCACGGTAATACCCCGCGAACCGACTTCACGCGCCAATGCACGGCCAAAGCCTTCCAGCCCGGCCTTGGCGGCAGCATAGTTCACTTGGCCGGCGTTGCCCATAGCTCCGACAACGGAACCAATGTTGATGATACGGCCGTGACGTGCCTTGGTCATGCCACGCAACACCGCCTTGGAGAGCCGATAAAGACTGTTCAAGTTGGTATTAATGACGTCAAACCACTCGTCATCCTTCATCCGCAGCATCAGATTATCGCGGGTGATGCCGGCATTGTTGACCAGGATCAACGGTTGCCCAAGGTGCTGCTGAATGTGTTCCAGCGTGCTTGCGACCGACTCGTTGTCGCCGACATCAAGAACCAGCCCAGCCCCTTCGATACCGTGCTCCTTGAGCGTCTCGGCAATCCGCTCGGCGCCGGCCGGAGTGGTTGCCGTCCCGATCACTACGGCCCCTTGACGCCCCAACTCCAGCGCAATGGCCTGACCAATACCGCGACTAGCGCCGGTGACCAGGGCAACCTTACCTTGCAGACTCATAAAGCCTCTCCTTATTCAGCCAGCGCCACGCGGGCAGCGGCGAAGGCATCCGGGGTTTCCAGATTATGGGTGTTAATACCTTTGACGCAGCGTTTGTTCAGCCCCGACAAGACCTTGCCCGGACCGCACTCGAGCAGGTCGGTGACGCCCTGCCCGGCCAGACAAACCATCGACTCGACCCAACGAACCGGACTGTACAACTGCATCAATAGATTATTCTTCAGACTTTCCACATCAGTGACCACCGATGCGCTGACGTTCTGCACCAGGGCAATCTGCGGCGCCTGCCAGACAATACCGGCAATGGACTCGGCAAAGCGCTCGGCCGCCGGGCGCATCAAGTCGCAATGCGAGGGCACGCTGACTGGCAGCGGCATGGCGCGCTTGGCGCCGCGCGCCTTGCATGCCTCGACGGCACGCGCCACCGCGGCAGCGCTACCGGCGATTACGACCTGCCCAGGGGCATTGAAGTTCACCGCACTGACCACGTCGCCCTGTGCCGCTTCGGCGCAGGCTGCCAGCACATCGGCGTCTTCCAGACCGAGAATCGCCGCCATACCGCCCTGCCCGCTCGGCACTGCCTGCTGCATCAGCTGACCACGACGCTCCACCAGGCGTACAGCCTGATCGAACGGCAGACTTTCGGCAGCCACCAGAGCGGAATACTCGCCCAGGCTGTGGCCAGCGAGAAAACCGGGCCGCACACCACCTTCAGCACACCACAGGCGCCACAAGGCAATGGATGCGGCCAGAATCGCCGGTTGAGTTTTATCGGTTTGATTGAGTTGCTCTTCCGGACCTTGTTGGGTCAGCGCCCATAGATCGTAACCAAGCGCCTCGGAGGCTTCGCCAAAGGTATCGATGACGACCTGCTGAGTACCGTGCTCAGCCAGCATCGCAAGGGATTGAGAACCTTGGCCAGGAAAGACAAATGCGAGGGATGCGGACATAAAATTAAGCCCCTAATGGTTTTATCGCCGGGGAAAATACGTTCGGCATTAGCCAAACGCAACAAACTGACAGTTGGATGACAAGCCGCTCGCCGCGGTCACATCAAAGCAAAATATCCTCAAGACGCCCATGAAGGCGCTGCGGCAGGTTGTTTTCAACCTCGATTACCGCACGCCCGATGGCATTTTTAAAACCATCCACGCCGGTTGCCCCATGGCTCTTAATCACGATGCCCTGCAACCCGAGGAAACTCGCCCCATTGTGCCGCGCCGGCGCAAGCTCGCCACGCAGACGCTTGAGCATTGGCAACGCCAGGATACCGACCACCCGCGCCATCCAGCCGCGGGTAAACAACTCTTCGATTCTTGCCGCGATCATCGACGCCAGCCCCTCGCTGGACTTGAGCAGAATATTGCCGACAAAGCCATCGCAGACCACCACATCGGCCTCGCCACGATAAAGCCCGTCACCCTCGACGAACCCCACATAATTAAGGCTTGCGGCCTGCTGCAATAAACTCGCGGCGAGCTTCACCTGCTGATTGCCCTTGACCTCTTCGGTCCCCACATTGAGCAGCGCCACCCGCGGATTGGCCACACCGAGGACTTCAGCGGCCACCGCCCCCATTACCGCAAACTGGTAAAGGTGCTCGGCACTGCAGTCGACATTCGCGCCCAGATCGAGCAGATGGCAAACCCCGCCCTGGGTCGGGATGGCACTGACCATTGCAGGGCGATCGATACCGGGCAGGGTTTTCAAGATAAAGCGCGATAGCGCCATCAGTGCACCGGTATTACCGGCACTGACACAGGCCTGCGCTTTCCCGTCACGGAGCAACTCAAGCGCCACACGCATCGACGACTCCGGCTTGCCACGCAACGCCTGGGCTGGACGCTCGTCCATGGCGATCACTTCTCCCGCGTGCACGACACGCAGGCGCGCGTGATCGACATCGGGATACCGGTCAATGATTTCTTCGAGCAAGGATGCTTGGCCGACTAGGACCAGGTGCAACGAGGGGCTTTCAGCCAGACAGGCGATACTGGCCGGAACAATGCAGTGGGGACCGAAGTCCCCACCCATTGCATCAATCGCGATGATCGGAGCGGACAAGGATTACTCGTCGGCGCCCTTGTCGATCACTTTGCGACCACGGTAAACACCTTCCGGCGATACGTGGTGACGCAGGTGAACTTCACCGGTGCTCTTCTCAACGGACAGAGCATTGCCTTCCAGCGCGTCGTGCGAACGGCGCATATCGCGGGCGGAACGGGATTTTTTGTTCTGCTGAACAGCCATAACTGATTAACTCCTAAACGTTTGGGTCACGCTTTAACTGCGCCAATACATTGAACGGGTTGGACCGCGTCACCTCGTCCTCGCTCGGTTCGGGCTCATCGAGCCCAGCCGGTTGCTGGCAATCTTTAGGGTCATGAGCCGGGACAATCGGCAAGGCGAGCAATAACTCCTCCTCAACCAACGCCAGCAGATCCAATGGGTTCTCACCCAGTTCCAACACATCATAGCCTTGCGGCACTGACTGAGTATTAGCCCCTTCCTTCACCACGGCGTAATCACACTCGCTGTGGATCGGCAGAGTCACCAGCTCCAGACAACGCTGGCACACCATTTTCACTTCAACGTCGAGCTCGCTGTGGATAACCACGGCATTGCGCTCATCGCGCTCGAAGACGAACTTCGCGCGCACCTCGCCTTGATTATCGGCAAGCGGGTCGCAGAGTCGCGGCAAATCGGCCAGCAGCAGATCACCTTCTAGGGTGGCGCCGCGATCAGCTAATTTGCGCGGATCAACGTGAGGTGGAATCGGTGCATTCGACATAGGCGGCGCATTCTAGGGATGCACCCCGCCGCTGTCAAAGGAAATTCGGCCTGTCCAGACACATGGGCGAACGCTAAAATCGCCAGCCGACCTCAGAAGGACAAGCCCATGCCACCCCTGGTGCTCGCATCCAGCTCACCTTACCGCCGCGAACTCCTCGAGCGCTTGCGCCTACCCTTCACCTGGAGCGCTCCGGAAATCGATGAAAGCCGCCAGATAGCAGAACCTGCCGAAACCCTGGTGCGTCGCCTGGCCGAGGAAAAAGCCAGAGCCCTTAGCCCGAGCCACCCCCAGCACCTGATCATTGGCTCAGACCAAGTGGCGGTGCTCGACGACCGCATCCTGGGCAAGCCGCACACCTTCGAACGCGCCAGGGAGCAACTCCTTGCAGCCAGCGGCAAGAGCGTCGTGTTTCTGACCGGCCTGGCGCTGCTGGATAGCCTGAGCGGGCACTGCCAGATCGATTGCATCCCTTTTACCGTGCATTTCCGCGACCTGAGCGAGGCGCAAATCACACGCTACCTGCAAGCGGAACAACCCTACGACTGCGCAGGCAGCTTCAAGGCTGAAGGCCTGGGCGTCAGCCTGTTTCGCAGCACCGAAGGTAGCGACGCCAACAGCCTGATCGGCCTGCCACTGATCCGTCTGGTGGATATGCTGCATCTCGCCGGCGTCGAACTGCCCTAAATGCAAAAGCCCGGCGCAATGACCGGGCTCTGCCTACAGCATGCGACGACCAACTAGCGCAGCGTTGGTCCCTGAAACCCCATCCACATCGCCAGATGCTCGGCGACACTGGCTCCGAATTTTTTCGTAAAACGATCGATCGGGCTTTCCTCGACGGTGAAGTCGACCAACTTCTCCTCACCGATAACCTCGCGCGCCACATAACTGGTGTTGCCCAGGGCATCGATAAGCCCCAACTGCAGCGCCTGCTCGCCGGACCAGATCAAACCCGAGAACAATTCGGGATGCTCCTCGAACTTGAGTCGATCGCCACGCCCCTGCTTGACGCTCTGAATGAACTGGCGATGGGTGGTTTCAAGAACCGTCTTCCAGAACTGCGCCTCCTCCTCATTGGATGGCTGAAACGGATCCAGAAATGCCTTGTGCTCGCCCGACGTATAGGCGCGACGCTCAACCCCCAGTTTCTCCATGGTACCAACGAAGCCGAAACCAGCCGCCGTCACGCCAATGGAGCCCACCAGACTGGCCTTGTCGGCATAGATCTCGTCTGCGGCGCTGGCAATATAGTAAGCACCCGAAGCACCCAGATCACTGATGACCGCATACAACTTGATGCTCGGATGCTCTGCGCGCAAACGCCGGATCTCATCGTAGATATAGCCCGACTGCACCGGACTGCCGCCCGGGCTATTGATGCGCATGATCACGCCGCGGGTTTTGTCATTCTCAAATGCCGCTCGCAGGCTGCTGACGATGTTGTCGGCGCTGGCGGCCTCCTTATCGGCAATCATCCCACGCACTTCGATCACAGCAGTGTGGCTGACATTGCTCGCCGCCCCCTTCTGCAAATCGAGCATCGGCGCGAACATCGCCAGCACGACGAACAGATAGGTAAACGTCAGCAACTTGAAAAATATCCCCCAACGGCGAGCGCGGCGCTGCTCTCGTATACCGGCCTGCAGCGTCGCTTCAAGCAACTTCCAGCTCTTCGCATCGCCATCACCAGCCGTCGATGCCTTCCATTCATCCGACATATTCACCCACCTCAATTCGTTGTACATCGGCGCGCCGCTCAAGCCAGTCGCGCAATTCGATAAAGCGTTCAATTGCCAGCGTCGGCTGATGCTCGCTCAGCATCGCCAGGGGCTGAGCCCCATAACCCACCGCCACACTGTCGATGCCTGCCCGCCGAGCCATCAACAGGTCGAAAGAAGAATCCCCCACCATCAATGCCCGCTCGGGCGCAACGCCGCAATGCGCGAGTATCTCCTGCAACATCAATGGATCCGGCTTGCTCGCGGTCTCGTCGGCGCAGCGCGTGACATCGAAGTAATCCACCCAGTCACGCCCCTGCAGAACCCGCTGCAAACCATGCCGAGTCTTGCCGGTCGCCACCGCCAACCGATACCCCTGCGCACGAAATACCTCCAGGGTTTCGGCGACATCGGCAAACAGCGCCGAAGGCTCCGCCTCGAGCGACAGGTAGTGCTCACTGTAGTGATGACGAAAGCGTTCGATACGAGCAGGATCGACGAGTTCCGGATACAAGCTGCCAATCGCTTCCGGCAACCCCAGACCAATGATGCCCCTGACCTGCGCATCACTGCAGCGCAGTAACTCACAGGCATCGGCCGCACGATGCATCGACTCGACGATACGCCCGATAGAGTCGACCAACGTGCCATCCCAATCAAAAATCAGCAGTTGGTAATCAGGCACCGAGTCGCTCCACGGTACGCGCCCACATCTCATCCACCGGCGCAGCAAGCTTCAACTCGCCGCCATCGGGCAGAGGCACGACCAACTCATAGGCGTGCAAGAACAAGCGCTTGCCGCCCAGCTCGCGAATCTCGCGGGTGAAATCATCGTCGCCGTACTTGCTGTCGCCAGCGATGCAGTGCCCGGCATACTGAGCATGCACGCGAATCTGATGGGTACGCCCGGTGACCGGCTTGGCCTCGATCAACGTGGCGAACTCGCCGAAGCGGCGCAGCACACGAAATACCGTCAGCGCCTCCTTGCCCTCGGGATTGACCTCGACCATACGCTCGCCGGAGCGCAGATTGCTTTTCAGCAATGGCGCATTGACCTGTTTCTTCGCCGTCGCCCAATGACCTCGCACCAGCGCCATATAACGCTTGTCCACACCGTCGCCGCGCAGCGCCTCATGCAGATGGCGCAACATGCTGCGCTTCTTGGCGATCATCAGCAGACCCGAGGTATCGCGGTCCAGGCGATGCACCAACTCCAAATCCTTGGCATCCGGGCGAAGCTGTCTAAATGCCTCAATCACCCCGTAATTCAAACCGCTGCCACCATGCACGGCAATGCCCGCCGGCTTGTTCAGCACGATCAGCGCTTTATCTTCATACACAATGGCATCTTCGAGCCGACGCAGCAGGCCCTGAGCCAGGGGTTCGGGCTCGTCGCGCTCAGCCAGGCGCAAGGGTGGCACACGAACGATATCGCCAGCCTGCAATTTGTATTCGGGCTTGATCCGACCTTTATTCACCCGCACCTCGCCTTTGCGCAAAATGCGGTAAATCAATGTCTTGGGCACGCCCTTCAATTGAGTGCGGAGAAAGTTATCGATGCGTTGGCCGGCAAGTTCCGGCGCAACCTCAAGTAGCTGAACGCCAGAGGTTGTAGAGGTAGGAGTCGTCATCGCGCAATCATAACAATTTTTTATGGAATTGAAGCACTTAATCATTACTGCTATAGTCGCGAACGCCGCCAAAAGCGGTCCGGTTTGCGGATGATCGCCAAAACTGCCATCCCCAACCGATGCAACCCATTCAGGACGTAAGGCCGTCCGACGGGTTCTTCAGAGATTGATAGGCCACAAAGGCCGCTCGAAGCACTCGGAAATAAAGCCTTTAAGCCATGATGCGCACTCGCCCCCTTTGGATGAGTGCGGTAATTGCCAACCCGCTACGGATTCAGCGTGCGGCACCCGATTTTCAGCGATACGTGTAGGGTGGAGATGTACAACTGTTGGTCTGCGTAGCTTTAAACCAGACGCTTTATCTCGTCCGCTACCAACAGCTGATTCCTCCTCCTGACTTAATGCTTTCTGTCACAACAGCGAGCAGGAGACGTCCGTCGCGGCCCAGCCCAACTGGCTGATTGCCGCTAGACAATGGAACGCTTTACGACCGTTTCTGACGCGCCTGACACCGACCCCTGAGAGTCGTGTGTACCGAACGCCGCTTCCAGCAGCACTGGAAACCGACGGTACTACATGAAAAGAATGCTGATTAACGCTACTCAACCCGAAGAGTTGCGTGTTGCCCTGGTCGATGGCCAACGCCTGTATGACCTGGACATAGAATCGGGCGCTCGCGAGCAGAAAAAGGCCAACATCTATAAAGGCCGCATCACCCGCGTCGAACCTAGCCTGGAAGCCGCCTTCGTCGACTTCGGCTCCGAACGCCACGGTTTTCTGCCCCTCAAAGAAATTTCCCGCGAATACTTCAGCAAGGCCCCCGAAGGCCGCGTCAACATCAAAGACGTGCTCAAGGAAGGCCAGGAAGTCATCGTTCAGGTCGAAAAGGAAGAGCGTGGCAACAAAGGCGCCGCCCTCACCACCTTTATCAGCCTGGCCGGCCGCTACCTGGTGCTGATGCCGAACAACCCGCGTGCCGGCGGCATTTCCCGCCGCATCGAAGGTGAAGAGCGCAATGAATTACGCGAAGCGCTGAACGGCCTGGTCGCGCCAAGCGACATGGGTTTGATCGTGCGCACCGCCGGCCTCGGTCGCTCCAGCGAAGAAATGCAGTGGGACCTCGATTACCTGCTGCAACTCTGGACCGCCATTAAAGAAGCCTCGCTCGATCGCGCCGCGCCCTTCCTGATCTACCAGGAAAGCAACGTGATCATCCGCGCCATCCGCGACTACCTGCGCCAGGACATCGGCGAAGTACTGGTCGACAGCGTCGAAGCGCAGCAGGAGGCACTCAGCTTCATCAATCAGGTGATGCCGCAGTACGCCAGCAAGATCAAGCTGTATGAAGACAGCGTGCCGCTGTTCAACCGCTTCCAGATCGAAAGCCAGATCGAAACCGCCTTCCAGCGCGAAGTGAAACTGCCGTCCGGCGGTTCCATCGTCATCGACCCAACCGAAGCCCTGGTGTCCATCGACATCAACTCCGCGCGTGCGACCAAAGGCAGCGACATCGAAGAAACCGCCCTGCAGACCAACCTGGAAGCGGCCGAAGAAATTGCCCGCCAACTGCGCCTGCGCGATATCGGCGGCCTGATCGTCATCGACTTCATCGACATGACCCCGGCCAAGAACCAGCGCGCCGTGGAAGAAAAAGTCCGCGAAAGCCTGGAAGCCGACCGCGCCCGTGTCCAGGTCGGTCGCATTTCGCGTTTCGGCCTGCTGGAAATGTCCCGTCAGCGCCTGCGTCCGTCGCTCGGCGAAAGCAGCGGCATCGTCTGCCCGCGCTGCAACGGCCAAGGTATCATCCGCGACGTCGAATCCTTGTCCCTGGCGATCCTGCGCCTGATCGAAGAAGAAGCGCTGAAAGACCGCACCGCCGAAGTCCGCGCCCAGGTACCGATCCCGGTTGCGGCCTTCCTGCTCAACGAGAAGCGCAACTCGATCACCAAGATCGAACTGCGCAGCCGTGCGCGCATTGTCATCCTGCCGAACGACCACCTGGAAACGCCGCACTTCGAAGTGCAGCGCATTCGTGACGACAGCCCGGAAGCGCAATCCGGCCTGTCCAGCTATGAAATGGCTGCCATCGAAGTGGAAGAAGTGCAGCCCGCCGCCGCCACCCGCACCCTGGTCCGCCAGGAAGCTGCGATCAAGGCCGCACCGCAACGTACTGCGCCCACCCCGAACGAGCCCGCGCCCGAACAACCGACCACGAAGAACATCGAGCCGAGCCTGTTCAAAGGCCTGGTGAAATCTCTGGTTAGCCTGTTTGCCGGCAAGGAAGAAGAGAAGCCGCCAGTCGCCGAGAAGAAAACCAGCGAGCGCAAGCCGCGTAGCGACGAACGCCGCAGCGGTCGCCAGCAGAACCGCAGCCGCGGTGGCCGTCGCGACGAAGAACGCAAACCACGCGAAGAACGCGCTCCGCGCGAGGAACGCCAACCCCGTGCCGCACGTGAAGAGCGCGCGCCCCGTGAGGAGCGCGCACCACGCGAAGAACGCAGCCCGCGCGAAGCAGTTGAAGTACGCGA
The DNA here is from genome assembly GCA_966210435.1 of uncultured Pseudomonas sp. Classification (GTDB taxonomy): domain Bacteria; phylum Pseudomonadota; class Gammaproteobacteria; order Pseudomonadales; family Pseudomonadaceae; genus Aquipseudomonas. Next base: position 167,231 of record CBIHLF010000002.1, read on the forward strand.
GCCGCAGGAAGTGCGTCAATCGCGTCCGCCTCGCGAGGAGCGTCAACCGCGCGAACGCAAGCCGCGTGAAGAACGCCAACCACGCGAGCTGCGCGAACCGCTGGATGCCGCCCCGGCAGCCGCCGAGTCGAGCCCGGCTCCGGTGAGCGAAGAAGTACGCGCCGAACGCCCGCAGCGCGAACCGCGTCAGCCACGCCAACCACGCGAAGAGCGCCAAGTGCGCAGCGAGCCGGTAGCCGCTGATGAGGAAGCGCTGAACAACGACGCTGAACAACAAGACAACGAGCAAGACGGTAACGAGAGCGGCGATCGCCCGCGTCGCCGTTCTCGTGGCCAGCGCCGTCGCAGCAATCGTCGCGAGCGCCAGAGCGACGCCAACGGCAACCCGATCGAAGGCAGTGAAGAAGGCACGGAAATCAGCGCCGCCGCACCGGCTATCGCCGCCGGCACAGCAGTAGCTGCCAGCGAAGCCGTTGCCGTCACCGCAACCGCAACCGAGGAACCGAAGAGCGAAACGCCGCAGGCCGCTGAAGAGTCGACGCAAGTCGAGCAGACCAGCGCCCCGGCAGCCGAAGCCCCCGCTCCTCAAGCAGCAGTTGAAGTCGACATGCCCATAGCGAGCGAAGCGGCATCGATCATTGCCGAACAGCCCGTCGCTCAGGAGCCACAGCCAGATGCAGTGGTTACCGCAGCAGAACCCGCTGCTGAAGTAGCGGTCGAGGCCGTGATCGAAGCGCCGGCCGCGCCGGAAGCACAAGCACCTGCCGCAGTCGTCAGCACAGGTCGCGCACCCAACGACCCGCGCGAAGTGCGTCGTCGTCAGCGTGAGGCCGAGCGCCTGGCACGCGAAGCCGCCGAAGCAGCCACTGCACAGGATGCAGCACCGGTAGCGGCGAGCCCTGAGGTTGTCGAGCCCCAAGCGGAACCTGTAGCAAGTGCTCCGACCACCGACGAAACCGAAGCGGCTGAAGCTCCGGCGCAAGCTCAACCGACAGCGCTTGAAAGCCCTGCACCGGAAAGCGCTGCAGAGCAAAGCCCGGCTGCCGAGACTGCAGTTGAAGCTGATCGCGAGAGCGAAGAGCAAACTGACGACGAAGCGGTCAAATCGCACATCTGACGCGGTTCAGGCAATAAAAAAGGGGATGCTTCGGCATCCCCTTTTTGCTTTCCGGCTGCTGCGCAGCCAGACCATCTCCGCTTATAGCAGGTTCGGCTCCATCTCCAGCTCGACAGCAAAGCGCCGGGCGATATCCGCCTGGATGCGCTGCGCCAGCGCCAGCAACTGCCCCCCCGTGGCTTGGCCATAGTTGACCAGCACCAAGGCCTGCAATCGGTGCACACCGGCGTCACCCTCGCGAAAACCTTTCCAGCCCGCCCGCTCGATCAGCCAACCCGCCGCCAGCTTGACCCGCCCATCAGCCTGCGGATACGCCACCAAATCCGCATGCTCGGCACGCAGGCGCTCGGCTTGCTCGGCCGACACCAGGGGATTCTTGAAAAAGCTGCCAGCATTGCCCAACTGCGCCGGATCGGGCAGCTTTTCACTGCGAATCTCGCAGATGGCGCGACTTACATCCATGGCCGTAGGCTCAGCTACGCCCTGCTCGGACAGGCGCTGGCGCACCGGGCCATAGTCCAGATGCAGCGCCGCCGAGCGGCTCAGGGCGAAACGTACGCGCAGAATCAACCAACGCCCGGCTTCACGCTTGAACAGACTGTCGCGGTAGGCAAAATCGCATTGCGCCAGATCGAACTCGCGCAGCTCGCCGCTGCGGCGATCCAAAGCGGTCAAGCCAGCGAACAGGTCCTTCAGTTCAACACCGTAAGCACCAATGTTCTGCATCGGCGCAGCCCCGACAGTACCGGGGATCAGGCTGAGGTTTTCCAGGCCGACAAAACCCTGCTGCAGCGTCCAGAGCACAAAGGGGTGCCAGGGCTCGCCCGCCTCCGCTTCGACCAGCACGCGCTCGCCGTGATCCTGCAAGACGCGGATACCGCGACTGGCCATCCGCAGCACCAGCGCCTCGACATCGCCGGTCAGCAGCAGGTTGCTACCGCCGCCGAGCACCTGCAATGGCAGTTGCCGTTCGGCCGCATAAGCCAGGGCCTGCAATACATCCGCATCATCGTGGGCCTCGGCGAACCAGCGCGCCGACACCGCCACACCAAAACTGTTATGGGATTTCAGCGAGACATTCGACTCGACCTGCAGACTCATAAGCGCCCCTTGAGTTCGAGAATCAGGGCATCGCAAGCCTGCTCGATCAGATCCAGTACCTGTTCGAATCCTTCTTCGCCACCGTAATAGGGGTCCGGCACCTCATCGAGGGGCGCCTGATAACGGCGTAGAAACAGGTCCAGCTCGGCGACGGCTGCACCGGGGCGCATGCGCTGCAGGTGGTTCAGGTTGCTGCCATCCATGGCCAGCATCAGATCGAAGCGCGTGAAATCATCCGCCACGACCTGCCGCCCACGTAGCGCGGAGAGGTCATAGCCTCGCTGTTTCGCCGCGCGTAGCGTGCGAGCATCCGGGGCCTTGCCGACATGCCAGTCACCGGTGCCCGCGGAATCGACTTCGATACGCTCGCCCAGCCCGGCTTCGTGCAACTTATGACGCAATACCGCTTCAGCGGTCGGCGAGCGGCAGATATTACCCAGACAGACGAACAGGACGCGCATCAAGCCCCCAGCAGACGACGGACGCGATCGAGGTCGTCTTGCGTATCGACTCCGGCAGGCGGCGCCTGCAAGGCATCGGCGACATGAATACGCACGCCGTGCCAGAGCGCACGCAGCTGCTCCAGGCACTCGCCATCCTCCAGCCAGCAAGGTCCCCAGGCGACGAAGTCGTGCAGGAACTGTGCGCGGTAGGCGTAAATACCGATGTGGCGGCGATAAGGCACATTGGCCGGCAAACGCTCGCGATCGACGGCGAAGGCATCACGCGCCCAAGGCAGAGGTGCGCGGCTGAAAGTCAGCGCCAGACCGTTCATGTCGCTGACCACCTTGACCACATTCGGATTGAACAGCGTCGCGGCGTCGTCAATGGGTTCGGCCAGCGTAGCGATGGCCGCCTGCGGATTGACGGCGAGGTTGTCTGCCACCTGGTCGATGATCGCCGGAGGGATCAGCGGCTCGTCGCCCTGCACGTTGACCACAATAGCCTCGGGCGCCAGTCCCAAAGCCGCCGCCACTTCGGCAAGGCGGTCGGTACCGGAGTTGTGCTCGACACGGGTCAACAGCACCTCGGCGCCGAAGCCGCGGCAGGCCTCGACGATGCGTACATCGTCGGTCGCCACCACCACGCGCTGCGCACTGCTTTTGCAAGCCTGCTCCCAGACATGTTGGACCATGGGCTTGCCGGCGATGTCCTGCAACGGCTTGCCCGGCAAGCGGCTGGATGCATAGCGCGCCGGGATTACGACGGTAAAGGCAGTGCTCATTTATTTATCCAGGCGCTCGTCGACATTCAGGGTACGGGCTTCAGTTTCAAGCATCACGGGGATGCCATCGCGCACCGGAAACGCCAAACCGTCCGCCTTGCAGATCAGTTCGCTTTTATCGGCGGCCAGTTTCAGCGGGCCCTTGCACAGCGGGCAGGCCAAGATATCGAGTAGTTTCGGGTCCATGGGAAATCCTTGGTTGAGCGACTGCTGACAATGAGACGCCGGTAAGGCGATGAAACGACTGGCAGATATTTCAACGGCCCATCAGGGGCGCTGCAATAGACGCTGCAGTTGCCCATCGAGCCAGTCGACGAAAGCAGCCGAAGGTTCCGCATCCACCGCCAGGTACCACCAGTCCTCAGCGGCGAAAGCACGGCATTTGACCGCATCCTTCTCCGTCATCACCACTGGCAATGCGGGGCTGAAACGCAACAGCTCTGCGTCGAACTGCGCATGGTCGGCAAAGGCATGCGCAACAGGCCGCCAGTGTAGCGTTTCGAGGGTCGTGAAGAAACGCTGAGGGTTGCCTATACCGGCGACGGCATGTACCGCCTGGCCGGATGAAAAATGACCCAGGGCATGTCGCTCGCCGCTGCGCAGGTTGACCAGTGCCGAGGGTTGCAGCCTGAAACCGAAAGCACCGGGCGGATCGCTGAGCGCGCCGTTGTGAAGCAAGGCGTCGACCGCCTGCAGACGCTCGACCGGCTCGCGCAAGGGACCGGCCGGCAAACAGCGGCGGTTGCCCAGCCCCCGCGCGGCATCGACCAATACCAGTTCCAGGTCGCGGGCCATGCGGTAATGCTGCAAGCCGTCGTCGCTGAGAATCAGGTCCAGGGGTTCCTCGGCCAACAAGGCCGCCACCGCCCGACCGCGATCGGGGTCGATCATCAAGGGCACGCCGCTACGCTGGACGATCAATAACGGCTCATCGCCCGCGACACCGGCAACTTGATCGGCGCGCACTCGCCAAGGCAGTTGCGGCGGCTTGGCGCCATAACCGCGGCTGACCACTCCTACCCGCAGACCGCGACTGCGGCAATGCTCGATCAGCCAGAGAATCAGAGGGGTCTTGCCGGTGCCGCCAACGGTGATATTGCCCACCACCACGACCGGGACCGGCGCGCGGTAGATAGTGCCTTGACCGGCGAGAAAGCGTTCGCGCTTGCGGCGCACGATGCTGCGGTAAAGCCATTCCAGCGGCCGCAACACCGCGAGCGCCGGATGCCCGGCGTACCAGGCAGCCGTCAGACGTTCGCTCAGACTCATAAACCCGGAGCCTTCAAGGCGTCGCCTGCGCCTCGATCGTGGTGATGCGCAGATGGGCAAAGCCCAGTTTGCCAGCGGCATCCATGGCGGTGATCACCGCCTGATGCGGGGTCTTCGCATCGGCGCTGATAATCAACGGCAAACTGCTATCGCCAGCGGACTCCTTCTGCAGTGCCGCCATCAGGCTGCTCAGGTCGCTCTTCAGCAACGGCTGGCCATTCAGCGCGTAACCGCCCTGGGCATCGATCAGCACCTCGAGCTGCTTCAGCTCGGTTTGCTCCGGGGGCGCGCCGGTGGCGGCCTCAGGCAGATCGACCTTGAGCTGGGTCTCGCGAGTAAAGGTCGTGGTGACCACGAAAAACAGCAGCAGGATGAATACCACATCGATCAACGAGGCCAGGTTGATCTCGACGTTCTCCCGCGGTTTGCGCCGGAATTTCACGCCTTGTCCTCACCCAGATCGACGTCGCGATCGCCCTGCACCACTTCCACCAGCTTGATCGCTTCCTGCTCCATGCCGACCACCAGTTCGTCGATACGGCGCTGCAGATAGCGATGGAAGAACAATGCCGGGATCGCCACCATAAGGCCTGCCGCAGTGGTGATCAGTGCCTTGGCGATGCCGCCGGCGAGAACGGGCGCGTTCGACATGCCCGAGCCCATGAACGAGCTGAAGATTTCGATCATGCCCAGCACCGTGCCCAGCAGCCCGAGCAGCGGCGCAATACCGGCGATAGTGCCGAGGGCGTTGAGGTAGCGTTCCAGTTCATGGACCACGCGCGCCGCCGCTTCCTCGATGCACTCCTTCATGATCTCGCGACCGTGCTTGGAGTTGGCCAGACCGGCCGCCAGGATTTGCCCCAGGGGCGAATTGGCGCGCAGCTCCTTGAGTTTTTGATTGTTGAGCTTTTTATCCTTGATCCAACGCCATACCTGGCCGAGCAAATTAGGCGGCGTGACCCGACTGGGCCTTAACGTCCAGAGGCGCTCGGCAACAATGCCGGCCGCGGCGATAGAACACAAAATGATTGGCAGCATCATCCAGCCGCCTGCTTTGACCAGTTCCCACACGGTGGTAGATCCCCTTTGAAAAGTGGCGTCACTCTAGCATAGGGTCGCGGCTCAGCCGACCGCCGCTGTTCTCATTTTTCTCGCCAAAAACGCGACTGTTCACGCAAACCTCGCGCAACGCCGAACGCACCAAGGCGCAGGTGCACCGCGCCCTGTTCGACCGTATCGAAGAGCTCAGCGGGAACCGCCCTGTAGCGCGCGAGCACCTCGGCATGCGGATGCCCGAACGCGTTGTTGCGTCCTCGCGAAATCAGCGCCGCACGCGGAGCCACCGCCCCGACAAAAGCCGCGGAGGAAGAACTGCGACTGCCATGATGGGGCACCGACAACCAATCGGCGCGTACATCGAACCCGCTGTCGAGCAACGCTTGTTCGGCAGCGCTGTCGATATCGCCGGTCAACAGCAACCGCTCGCCATTGGCCTCGACCGACAACACACAGGACGCCTGGTTGCTGTCGCCAGGATTCGCCCAGCGCCAGATGGAAAACCGCACTGAATCCCACTGCCACTCATACCCGCTCTCGCAGGCACCTGCATTCAATGCCGCGGGCAACTCGTCAGCCTGACCGCTGATCACCTGCTCGATCGGCATCCCGCGCTGCACGGCCAGTGCGCCGCCGGCGTGATCGCTATCAGCATGACTGATCAAGAGCATATCCAGGCGGTCGACGGCCAACGAACGCAGCGATGGCAACACCACCCGTTCGCCCATATCGAAATCGCCAAAACGCGGGCCTGCGTCATACAGCAGGCTATGGCCGTGGGTTCGCAGCAGCAGCGCAGAACCCTGGCCGACATCGAGCATCCACACATCGGCCTGACCGACCGGCGGCTGCGCGACCGGACTGTACAGCAGCGGCAATAGCAGCAGCCAAGCCAGGGCGCGGAACGGCAGGCCCGCCGGTAGTAACAGCAGCAGAACCCCGAGCGATACCAGCGCCCACCCCCACAGCGGCAATGCGTGCGGCAACCAGGCCGGCAGCCAGATCGCCAGTTGCCTTAGCAGTCCGAACAGCAGTTCCAGCGAACCACCTGCCAGCCACAATAGGCCCTCCCCCAGCCAAGGAACCGGCAACAACAAGGTGCCGAGCAATGCCAGCGGCAGCGCTACCAGGCTGACCCAGGGCACGGCGATCAAATTGGCCAATGGTGCACTGAGGCTAACCGGAAGCCCCAGCCCCAACAGCAATGGAAGAAGCCCGAGCGCCATCGCCCATTGCGCTCGCCCCAGGGTACGCCACCATGACCAGGCCCCCAGGCGACCACCGAAAACCAGGATCAACAAGGCGACGGCACCGAAAGACAGCCAGAACCCCGGTTGCAAACTCGCCAAGGGTTCCCACAGCAACACCGCGAGCAATCCGACCAACAGCGGCCACCAGACGCCGAGATGGCGAAACCGCCAGCGCCATAACAAAACCAGGCCAACCATCACGCAGGCGCGCTGCACCGGCACGCCGAAGCCGGCCAGCCAGCCATACGCCAGGGCGCCGACGAACGCCGAGATGCAGGCCCAGGGCAGCCAGGGCAGTTGCCGCGGCCACCAGCCGAGGCGCGCCAGGCCCGCGATCAGGCCATATAACAAGGTTGCCAGCAGGCCGATATGCTGCCCTGAAATCACCATCAGATGCACGGTGCCGGTGTCTTGCAATAGTCGCCAGTCCGCAGTTGACAACGCAGAACCGTCCCCCAGCACCAGTGCCGCCAGCGCGCCTTCGCGCCCCCGCGCATCGACCTGCGACAAGCGCTGGCGAAGGCGATCGCGCCAGGTCTGCGGGCCCCGTGCCGCGCCCAGCAGCTCGCCACTTTTAACCGTGCCGGTGGCACCGATACGTTGCGCCAGCAGCCAGGCTTCATAATCGAAGGATTGTGGATTGACCAAACCGTGTGGGCGCTTCAGATGCACCGCCAGACGCCAGGTTTCGCCGGTATGCAGCGCGGGCCCGTCATACCAGGCCAGCCGCAGCAGGCTGGGCAGCTCCGCGCGGCGTGAATAGGGATCGGCCAATTCAAACCGCACCACACCGCTGCTCACCTCCGGCAAGCCTACGATTTGTCCTTGTAGCCACAGGGTTCGATCGTCCAGTTCACTGGCGAGGCGATCATCCAGCGCCGCTTGCGCCGAGATACATGCCCAACTGAAACCGAACAGGAACAGCGCAAGCGGATAAGTGCGAAACGGCAACAGCATCAGACCGACCAACGGCAACGAGCAGACCACCCAGAGCGGGGGCAACGCGGGTAACCAGCGCAGTAAAAGCAAGCCTGCAACCAGCGCAAACATCCCTGTGAGCATCGAACAACCTCCGTTTCCATCCTGGAAACCCAATTAAATTCGCCGCTTACTCATTTGCTGTGACAAACAGGGAAAGCAGTCTGCCAGTAACCGGTGCATAATATCGGAGCTTTTCAGTAGCCAGAGTCTTTTCATGCCGCGTCGTTTATTCAAACGCTATATGCCCAACCCGGAGCGCATCAAGGGCAACCGTTCCTTGCGCTTCCTAGGTGCGTTGATTCACGACCCCAACCTTTGGCACCTCAATCGACACTCGGTATCTCGCGCCATGGCCATCGGCCTGTTCTGGGCGATGATTCCCATGCCTCTGCAAATGTTAGCAGCCGCATTCGTCGCCATCCCGGCGCGCGCCAATCTCGCCATTTCCGTCGGACTGGTCTGGCTGACCAACCCGATCACCATGCCGCCGGTGTTCTACTGCAATTACAAGTTCGGCGCCTGGCTAACCGGTACGCCGCCGCTGCAGATGCCCGAACATATCACCCTGGGTTGGATTGGCCACGTACTGCAAACCCATTGGCAACCGCTGCTGCTCGGTTCTTTCGTGCTGGGTCTGCTTCTGGCCGGGCTTGGCTATCTGGCCACCAATAGCTATTGGCACTGGTGGGTCCGACGCGCCTGGCGCAAACGCCAGGAGAAGCGTCGCCAACGCGACGGATAAACAAAAAAGCCGTTACCCGGGTAACGGCTTTTTTGCATGTGCTGCCCCTGCCCGACTAGCAGATAACGGCGAGTTCATCACTCATAGCGCAACGCCTCGGCAGGCTGGATGCGCGCGGCACGCCAGGATGGATAAAGCGTCGCCAGAAAGCTCAGGCCAAACGCTGCCGAGCAAATCAGCAGAACATCGAGGGCCTGCAACTGCGACGGCAGGTAATTGATGAAGTACACGTCGGAACTCAGCACCTGCTGCCCCAATACACGTTCCCCCCACGCCACCAACTGACTGACGTTCAGCGCTGCGAGTACGCCGAGCACGGCACCGATCAGCGTACCGATTATGCCGATCACCGTGCCCTGCACCATGAAGATGCCCATGATCTGCCGGGGTGTCGCGCCAAGGGTGCGCAAGATGGCGATATCCGCCCCTTTATCGGCCACGACCATGATCAAGGTGGCGATGATGTTGAACGCCGCCACCGCGACTATCAGCAGCAGCAACAGACCGATCATGGTCTTTTCCATCTTCATCGCGCTGAACAAGCTACCCTGGGTCAACGTCCAGTCACTGGCCGTGTAGGCCCCGCCCAGCCTGGCGACGATCTCGGCGCTAACCCGCGGCGCCTGATACAGATCCTTCAGTTTCAGCCGCACGGCCGGCACCTGACCTGGCGGCAGACGCAGGATCGAAGCCGCATCGGCGACGTTGATCAGCGCCAGGGAATTGTCCAGCTCGGCCCCCACCTTGAACACCCCGACCACGTTCAGACGCTGCATACGCGGGGCGATGCCGCCGGGCACCGAACTGGCCTCGGGTACGATCAGCGCCAGCTTGTCGCCGACCTTGAGCTGAAAACGCCGCGCGGTGATTTCACCGATCACCACACCGAACTCGCCTGGCTGCAGGTCGGACAGGCGCCCTTGCCGCATGTGCTCGGGAATGATCGAAACCTTGCCCTCCAGCGCGGGATCGATTCCCTGCAACTGGATCGGTTGCATGGCGCCGCGGAAAGACAACATGCCCTCCAGCTCGGCAAAAGGCGCGACCGCCACGACCTGCGGATTTTCCTCGGCCTTTTCAGCCACCGCCTGCCAGTCGTCCAGCGCCTGCCCCGCAGCGATGCTGGCATGCGGCACGGTGCCGAGGATGCGCGTACTCATCTCCTGCTGGAAACCGTTCATCACCGACAGCACCACAATCATCGCCAGCACGCCGAGAGCGAGACCGATCATCGAGGTCAGCGAGATAAACGAAATGAAATGGTTGCGCCGCTTGGCCCCGGTATAACGGATACCGATAAAAATACTCAAAGGGCGGAACATCAGATGGCCACCAACTTGCCGTCTTCCAGGCGCAGGATATGGTCCATCTGCTGCGCCAGCGCCATATCGTGGGTCACCACCAGGAATGCGGTTTGCGAGGAGCTGCTGAGTTCCTTCATCAGTTCCTGGATGCCTTGGGCGGTGTGGTGATCGAGGTTGCCGGTAGGCTCGTCGAGCAGCACCAGCCCGGGCCGGTTGACCAGGGCGCGGGCGATGGCCACACGTTGGCGCTCGCCGCCGGACAACTCCGCCGGCTTGTGCGTCAGCCGGTGGCCGAGGCCGACCCGCTCCAGCAATGCCGTGGCCCGCTGGCGCGCCTCGGCGATTGCGGTCCGACCGATCAGCAGCGGCATGCAGACGTTCTCCAGAGCGGTGAACTCCGGCAGCAAGTGGTGAAACTGGTAGACGAACCCCAACGATCGATTGCGTAGCAGGCCACGCTCCTTTTCGCTCAGCGCCGACAACTCTTCACCGGCCAGCCAGACGCTGCCGGTACTGGGCGTGTCCAGGCCGCCGAGCATATTGAGCAAGGTGCTCTTGCCCGAGCCGGAACTGCCGACGATCGCCACGCGCTCGCCGGGGTGCAATTCGAGCTGCAAGCCCTCCAGCACCACCACCGATTGCGGACCCTCGTCATAACTCTTGCCAAGGTTGCGACAACTTAAAACCGCACGATCTTGCATAACCTGATCACTCATAACGCAGAGCCTCCGCGGGCTGGGTACGCGCCGCGCGCCAGGCCGGATAAAGGGTGGCGAGAAAACTCAAAAGCAAGGCTGCGCCGCATACCAGCAGCACGTCCTCGGCCATCAACTGCGATGGCAGATAATCGATGAAATAGACGTCGGCGCTGAGGAACTTGACCCCCAGCGCATCCTCCAGCGCGGCGATCCAGGCGCTGATATTCAGCGCGGCGAAGATGCCCAGGGCCGCGCCAATCGCGGTACCGAATACGCCGATCACCGTGCCCTGCACCATGAAGATCGCCATGATCTGCCGCGGTGTCGCACCCAGGGTGCGGAGGATGGCGATATCGCCCTTCTTGTCGGTGACCACCATAACCAGGGTGGAAATGATATTGAACGCCGCTACCGCGACTATCAGCAGCAGCAACAGACCGATCATGGCTTTCTCCATGCGGATCGCCTGGTACAGGTTGCCATGGCTACGCGTCCAGTCGCGGGCGTAGTAGTCGCCACCGCCCAGGCTCTGAGCCAGCTCCCAGGCGATGCGCGGCGCCTGGAACAGATCGGCGAATTTCAGTCGCAGGCCCTGAACCTGATCGGGCTGCCAACGCCGCAAGCGCGCCAGATCCTCGATATGGGTCATGGCGATAAAGCCATCGACTTCGCCAGCGCCGACATGAAAGATGCCGACCACGGTGAAGCGCTTGAGCCGCGGGAACATACCCGCAGGGGTCACCGTCACCTCAGGCGCGACGAAGGTGACCTTGTCGCCCAGACCGACACCCAATTTCTGCGCCGCCTTGGTGCCAATCACGATGCCAAACTCCCCTGGCTTGAGGGCATCCAGCGAACCCTTGCCACCATCTTTGGCCTTGAAGAAATCGCCAATGATCGAGACCTTGGCTTCTTCCTTCGGGTCCACCGCATTGATCAGGATCTTCTGCACCTTGCCTTCATAGGTGAGCAAGCCCTGCATCTGGCTGAAGGGGGCCACTTCCAGCACCTGGGGATTTTTCAGGGCGCGCTCGCCAAGGCTGCGCCAATCGTCGATCGGGGTTGGGCTTTCGATGGTGGCGTGCGGCACCATGCCGAGCACGCGGCTGCGCATCTCCCGGTCGAAACCGTTCATCACCGACAGCACCAGAATCATCACCAGCACACCGAGCGCCAGACCGATCATCGAGGTCAGGGAAATAAACGAAACGAAATGATTACGGCGTTTGGCACGGGTGTAGCGCGTACCGATAAATACGAATAGAGGTCTGAACATGTAGGGGGCTTTCGAGGGAAAGGGGAACGTCCTTGTGGCGGGGTCTGGCCAGCAGCTTTACACTCAGATCACCACTGCTGCCATGGGTTCGCCATGTCGACTCAAGATGAAGATGATCGCCGCGAATACTATCGTATCGACGATACGATCGCACTGGATTTCACCCTGCTGTCCGGCGCACAAGCGTTAGCCAGTGACGAACTTCACGACAGTTCGCCGCTGTTCAATCTGCTCAGCGAACTGCACCTGATGGATTTCGAATCGCAGCATCTGCTGCGCCATATCACCGAGCGCGACCGCACGCTGGCCAACTACCTGAAGGTCATCAACAAGCGCATCGACCTGCTCGGCCAGGCGGTTGCGCAAAGTCTGCTGCGCGATATAGGTCCGCCCAGGCGGGTCAGCCTGTCGGAGGGTGGCGTCAGCTTCAATAATGCGCAAACCGTGGCACTGGGTAGCCATTTGGCGTTGAAAATGGTGCTGATGCCCCAGGCCCTGGGTTTACTGCTGCGCGCCAAAGTCGTTCACTGTCAGCCGCAAGATAACGGCCAATTCGAAATTGGCGCGGAATTCGAAGCCCTGACCGATGCCCAACGCCAATTGCTGGCCCGCCACGTACTGCAACGCCAGGCCCTGGAACGCCGCCAGGCACGCGAGCAGGAACAATCGTAGCCCGACCGACGAGACCTCTTGATGCCACGCTTTTTATCCTTGCTCCTGTTGCTGATGCCGCTTGCTGCCAGCGCAGACACCCTGCTAATTCCAATAGGCCAACAAGGCGCCGCGGTCGACCAACTGCCGCGGCTCGGCGAGTCGCGCACCCAAGTGCTGGAGCGCTTCGGCCTGGCCGATGAGGAACACCCCAGCGTCGGTCAACCACCCATCACCCGCTGGGATTACCGGACCTTCAGCGTGTACTTCGAATACGACCATGTGATCGATAGCGTGCTGCATCATCAGCCACGCAGCACCACGCCAGACAAGGAGTAATCAGTGACCCTGATCTATGGCCACCGCGGCGCCAAAGGCGAAGCACCGGAAAACACCCTGAACAGTTTTCAACAATGCCTGGCGCATGGCGTACGCCGTTGCGAGCTGGATCTGCACTTGTCGCGCGACGGCGAATTGATGGTGATTCACGACCCAACGCTGAAACGCACTACCGGCCATCGCGGCAAGGTGGTCGAACACGACGCCGCTGAACTGGTGCGCTATGACGCGCGCAAAGGCGGGCCGGGCTGGGTGCAGCCCTGCCCGATTCCGCGCCTCGCCGAGTTGTTTGAAAAGTGCGACTTCGAGCACTGGCAGCTGGAAGTCAAAAGCGCCTCGAAAGTCCGCGCCGCACGCACGGTCGAGGCCATCGCCGCGTTGGCCGGGCGTTATGGCCTGAGCGAAAAGGTCACGGTCACTTCCAGTTCACGGGAAGTCCTGAGCGCCCTGAGACGCCTGACGCCGGAGCTTTCCCGCGGCCTGGTCGCCGAGTACGCCTGGCTCGACCCGCTAAAAGTGGCCAAGCACTATGGCTGCGACCTGCTCGCCTTGAACTGGACACTGTGCACGCCGGAGCGCCTGCTCAAGGCTCAAAAAGCCGGGCTGCACGTATCAGTGTGGACGGTCAACGAACCGGCACTGATGCGCCGTCTCGCCGATTTTGGCGTGGACAGCCTGATTACCGACTTTCCCGGGCTGGCGGTGGCCACGCTGCAACCCTAGGCAGGGCCTCGCCACGCTGCTTGGTCGCCGCAGCCCAAGCGCTCAGACCGCACAAAGCCCAGATAAAGGAAAACCGGCCACTCAGAGCCGGTTTTCTTTTGCTGCCTGATCAGAAACTCTCCCGGTTTGGCCAACGCCACGCCTGGGAGTCGCTGAACGGGTCCTCCCCGACCGGCTCAGGCCACCGGTCGGAGCCGTTCAAAAAAGCCGGTTGAGGCCATCGAACGCGGCAACCCGGTAGGCCTCGGCCATGGTCGGGTAGTTGAACGTGGTGTTGACGAAATACTTGATGCTGTTCGCCTCGCCCTTCTGGTTCATGATCGCCTGGCCGATATGCACGATCTCGGACGCCTGGTAACCGAAGCAGTGAACCCCGAGCACCTCCAGGGTTTCGCGGTGGAACAGAATCTTCAACATGCCGACCGGCTCATGGGAAATCTGCGCCCGCGCCATGCTCTTGAAGAATGCCTTGCCCACCTCGTAGGGAATCTTCGCCTGGGTCAGCTCGCGCTCGTTCTTGCCGATCGAACTGATCTCGGGAATGGTGTAGATACCGGTCGGCACATCGTCGACGAAACGCCAGCTGTCGTTCTCGACAATATTACCGGCCGCCGAACGCCCCTGGTCGTACGCGGCGCTGGCCAGGCTCGGCCAACCGATCACATCGCCCGCGGCGAAGATGTTCGACACTTCGGTACGGTAATTCTGATCGACTTCGATCTGCCCGCGGTTATTGACCTTGATCCCGATGTTTTCCAAGCCCAACTGGTCGGTGTTGCCGGTCCGGCCGTTACACCAGAGCAAGGCATCGGCCTTGATCTTCTTGCCGGACTTGAGGTGCAGCACCACGCCGTTTTCCACACCCTCAATGCTCTCGTACTCCTCGTTATGACGAATCAGCACGTTGGTGTTACGCAGGTGGTAGCTCAGGGCATCGGAAATTTCCGCGTCGAGGAAACTCAACAGCTGATCGCGGTTGTCGATCAGATCGACCAGCACGCCCAAACCACTGAAAATCGACGCATATTCGCAACCGATCACCCCGGCCCCGTAAATAATCAAACGGCGCGGCGTATGGCTGAGATTGAGGATGGTGTCGCTGTCGTAGACCCGCGGGTGATGGAAGTCGACATCCGCGGGGCGGTAAGGGCGCGAACCGGTGGCGATGACGATCTGCTTGGCTACCAGCTTCTCGACCACACCATTGGCGCAGACCACCTCGATGGTTTGCTCGTCGGAAAAACTACCGGTGCCGAAGAACACGTCGATGCGGTTGCGGGCGTAGTAGCCGGTACGCGAAGTCACCTGCTTGGCGATCACCCGTTCGGCGCTTTTCAGTACGTCAGGAAAGGAAAACCAGCGCGGCTCGCCGATCTGGCGAAACATCGGGTTGGTGTTGAATTGCATGATCTGCCGTACCGAATGGCGCAGCGCTTTGGAGGGGATGGTCCCCAGGTGGGTGCAGTTGCCGCCGACTTCGCGACGGCTATCGACCACCGCGACCTTGCGCCCCGCTTTAGCGGCGTTCATTGCCGCACCTTCACCTGCCGGGCCGGAACCCAGCACCACTACGTCGTAGTTATAGACCGCCATGTTTACTCCTTCAGATCATACCGGGACGCTTATGGCGCACCCTCGGCAGGGCCAGCCCGCTGTCGCGGACCGGCAATCGATACAACTGCAGCCTAACAATCAGTGTTTCGCCGGGCGATTAGCGCTTGGTCGCGTCGTACGCCAGATCGTCCGTCGTGGCAGACGCCGAATCGCGGCTGGCCGGGTCTCGGTTGACCTCTTCGCACTTCTCGCGGCTACCACCACAGATGGAACATTCCTTCTCGATACCCAGATTGGCGATGCCGCCGCACGAGCCGGCGATGGGCTTGCGCCCCATGATCACACCAACGGCCATCAACGACACCACTAACAGCATGGTCAAGAAAACCACCAACCAAATCATTGCTCTTCTCCTGCAGCGAATAGCTGCTCGAAAGCGGCGGTGCCTCGTGTAACGAAGCCGTCGCCTTCACGGGTCACGAAAAACGCCGCTATACCTGCTTGCTCCGCATAGGCCAGGCCTTTCACCGGGCCGAGCACCATCAATAATGTAGACAAGCCATCGGCACGAAGTGTCGAGACGTCGGCGACCGTGACGGCCGCCAGCTTGTGGGTAATGGGTGCACCTGTCTGCGGATCCAGGGTATGTGAATAACGTACGCCATTTTCCTCGAAATAATTGCGGTAATCGCCCGAGGTGGAAATGCCATAGCCATCCAGCTGCATGATCCGCTGGGCCACCCGCTGGTCATCGCGCGGGGCCTCGATGGCGATACGCCAGGGCTGGCCATCCGGCTTCCGGCCGGCCGCCTTGAGTTCGCCCGTGACATCCACCAGATAGCTGCTGACACCCAACTCGGTCAGGCGAGTGACAATACGATCGACCGTGTAACCGGCGGCAATACTGTTGAGGTCCAACTGCAGATCGACATCCTTGCACAGCTGCTGGCCTTCAATACGCAGGTGTTGGAGGCCTGTATGCCGACGCGCCTGGGCAATCTGCTCGGCGGTCGGTACCCGCTCGACCCGCGCCTGCGGGCCGAAGCCCCAGAGGTTGAGCAACGGTTCCAGAGTCAGATCCAGGGCGCCACCGCTCTGCTGCGCCAACACCTGCCCCGCCCTCACCACGTCGAGCAGCGACTCTGGCACCGTCAGGCAACTGCCCGCCGGCGCGCGATTGAAGGTGGAAATCACCGAATCCGCCCGGTAGGTGGACATCTGCTGGTCGACCTCGGCAAGTATCGCTTCGGTCTCGGCTTTTAGCCGCGCCCCATCGGCAACCCCCTCGCCCGTCACGTACTTGACCGAATAGGTGCTGCCCATGGTCGGGCCCGCGAATTCTTCAACCCGTTCAGAATGCAAACAGCCCGTTAGGGCTGCCGCAAAAGCGACAGCGATAACGGGCTGGAATACCGCTAATTTCATGCTTAGCCGCCGAAGTCATCGAGCAGGATATTCTCCTCCTCGACACCCAGGTCGACCAGCATCTTGATCACGGCGGCGTTCATCATGGGCGGACCGCACATGTAGAACTCGCAATCTTCCGGAGCCGGATGATCTTTCAGGTAGTTGGCGTACAAGACGTTATGGATGAAGCCCTTGAGACCCGTCCAGTTGTCTTCCGGCAGCGGATCGGACAAGGCCAGGTGCCATTCGAAGTTCGGGTTCTCCGCCTGCAGCTGATCGTATTCCTCCACGTAGAAGGCTTCACGCATGGAGCGCGCGCCGTACCAGAAGCTGATCTTGCGCTTGGACTTCAACCGCTTGAGCTGGTCGAAGATGTGCGAGCGCATCGGCGCCATACCGGCACCGCCGCCAATGAACACCATTTCGGCATCGGTATCCTTGGCGAAGAACTCGCCGAAGGGTCCGTAGACGGTGATCTTGTCGCCCGGCTTGAGGCTGAATACATAGGAGGACATCTTGCCCGGCGGCAGATCGTCCTTGCCCGGTGGCGGCGAGGCGATACGGATATTGAACTTCACCAGGCCCCGTTCTTCCGGGTAGTTGGCCATGGAGTAAGCGCGAATCACCGTCTCCTCGACCTTCGACACGTACTTCCACTGGTTGAACTTGTCCCAGTCGCCGCGATATTCCTCCTGGATGTCGAAGTCCTTGTAATGCACTTCGTGCGGCGGACATTCCAGCTGTACGTAACCGCCAGCGCGGAAGTCGACGTTTTCGCCTTCCGGCAGCTTCAACGTCAGTTCCTTGATGAACGTGGCGACGTTGGGATTGGACTCGACCGTGCATTCCCACTTCTTCACGCCGAAGACTTCTTCCGGCACTTCGATCTTCATATCCTGCTTGACCGGGGTCTGACAGGACAGGCGCCAGCCGGCCTTGGCCTCGCGACGGGTAAAGGCGGCTTCCTCGGTCGGCAGCATCTCGCCACCACCACTTTCCACCACGCACCGGCACTGGGCACAGGTGCCACCGCCGCCACAGGCGGACGACAGGAACACATTGTTGGCCGCCAGGGTTTGCAACAGCTTGCCGCCGGCCGGAACCACAATGGTTCTTTCGCCATTGATCTCGATGCTCACGTCACCGCTGGAAACCAGCTTGGCGCGTGCTGCCAGGATGATCAGCACCAGCCCGAGGACAATGGCGGTGAACATCCCGATCGCGATTAAAATTTCTGAATTGATCATCTACTCATCCCTTCCTTACAACTGCACGCCGGAGAAGGACATGAAGCCCAAGGACATCAGACCGATGGTGATAAAGGTGATCCCCAACCCTTGTAGACCGGCCGGTACGTCACTGTACTTGAGCTTCTCGCGAATACCCGCCAGCGCGGCGATCGCCAGCGCCCAGGACAGGCCCGAACCAAAGCCGTACACGGTACTTTCGCCGAGGTTGTAATCACGCTCCACCATGAACAACGAACCGGCCATGATGGCGCAGTTAACGGTGATCAGTGGCAAAAACACGCCGAGGGCGTTGTACAAGCTGGGTACGTACTTATCCAGAAGCATCTCGAGGATCTGCACGATCGCCGCGATCACCCCGATATAGCTGAGCAACCCGAGGAAGCTCAGATCGACTTCCGGCAGACCGGCCCAGGCCAGTGCGCCATCCTTGAGCAGATAGGTATAGAGCAGGTTGTTCGCGGGAACGGTGATGACCTGCACCACGATAACCGCGATACCCAGGCCGATCGCCGTCTCGACTTTCTTCGAGATGGCGATGAAGGTGCACATGCCGAGGAAGAAGGCCAGGGCCATGTTCTCGACGAACACCGCCTTAACCAGCAAGCTGATGTAATGCTCCATTAGTAGGCCTCCTTGTTCGAGACTTGCGGCGCAATCTTGTAGCTAGGCTGCTCGACCTGTTCCTTCTTCCAGCTACGCAGCCCCCAGATGAACAGACCGATCAGGAAGAATGCCGAAGGCGGCAACAGCAGCAGGCCGTTGGGCTGATACCAGCCGCCATCGTTGACCACCGGAATGATCTCGAAGCCCATCAGCTTGCCGCTGCCGAACAGCTCGCGAACGATACCCAGCATGATCAGCATGGCGCTGTAACCCAGGCCGTTGCCGATACCATCGAAGAACGACAGCACCGGCGGGTTCTGCATGGCGAAGGCTTCAGCACGGCCCATCACGATGCAGTTGGTGATGATCAGACCAACGAACACCGACAGCTGCTTGGACAGGCTGAAGGCATAGGCCTTGAGAATCTGATCCACCACGATCACCAGCGAGGCAATGATCACCATCTGCACGATCATGCGGATCGAACTGGGGATCTGGTTGCGGATCATCGAAATGGAGAAGTTGGAGAAAGCCGTCACCAGGGTCAGAGCGATCGACATCACCAACGCGGTTTTCAGGTTCGAGGTCACCGCCAGGGCCGAACAGATCCCGAGGATCTGCAGGCCAATGGGGTTGTTATTGAAGATTGGGTCCAGCAGAACTTGTTTGATCGTGGGTTGCGACATGATCAAGCCTCCCCTGCGCGCAGGTTAGCGATAAACGGACCGAAGCCATTCTGGCCAAGCCAGAAATTCAGCAGATGGTCGACACCCTTGCTGGTCAGGGTCGCGCCCGCCAGGGCGTCGACCTGATGCACGGCTTTCGGGCTCTGCGGGTCGACACCGCCCTTGATCACTTGCACGGCCAGCTTGCCGTCCTCGTCGAACAGGGTTTTGCCCGGCCACTGGCCTTTCCATTTCGGGTTGTCCACTTCACCGCCCAGACCCGGGGTTTCGGCATGCTGGTAGAAGCCCATGCCAACCACGGTATTCAAGTCGCCCTTGACCGCGATGAAACCGTAAAGCGTGGACCACAGGCCATAACCGCGTACCGGCATGATCAGCGTTTCGATCTGCCCGTCCTTCTCCACCAAGTAAACCGTGGTGTAGCGCTCCATGCGCTTGATCGAGGCGATATCCTGCTCCGGCGGTAAAACGCTGGAGAGCTTGGGATCCTTGGCAGCCTTCAATGGATCGAAGGTCAGCGGATCCTTGGCATCGGAAAACTTGCCGGTCTGCAGATCGACCAGTTTGGCCTTGATCCGGCTCTTGAACAGCTCCTTGACTTGCGCGCCGCTCATGCCCGGTTGGCCCAGACCGGCGATCGCCAGGATGCTGCGCTGCTTGTCCAGCAGACGGTTGTCCAGCTGGGTCGGCTTGAGTGCCACGGCGGCACCCGCGACAAACACCGAGCACACCAGGCAGACCAGCAGGGCCACCGTGAGCGTGCGGACGGTGGATTCTTTTTGACTAGACATTGCGAGCCAGCCTCCGCTTGATATTGGCTTGAACGACGAAGTGGTCGATCAGCGGCGCAAACAAATTGGCGAACAGAATCGCCAGCATCATGCCCTCCGGGAAGGCCGGGTTGACTACACGGATCAACACCACCATCACGCCGATCAAGGCACCGAAAATCCACTTGCCGGTATTGGTCATGGACGCCGACACCGGGTCGGTCGCCATGAAGAACATACCGAAGGCAAAACCGCCGATCACCAGGTGCCAGTACCAGGGCATGGCGAACATCGGGTTGGTCGCCGAACCGAGCACGTTGAACAGCAGGCTGAGGCCGATCATGCCGAGCATGGTGCCGGCGACGATGCGCCAGGAAGCGATCTTGGTGACCAGCAACACCAGGCCACCGATCATGATCGCCAGCGTGCTGGTTTCGCCCAGGCAACCACGAATGGTGCCGACGAAGGCATCCATCCAGGTCACGCCCTGACCGATCACGTTTTCGATACCGCCGGAGGCGGCCAGGCTCAGCGCCGTGGCGCCGGCGAAGCCGTCGACCGTGCTCCATACCGCATCACCGGACATTTGCGCCGGATAAGCGAAGAACAGAAAGGCGCGGCCGGTCAGCGCCGGGTTGAGGAAGTTCTTGCCGGTCCCGCCGAACACTTCCTTACCGATCACCACACCGAAGCTGATGCCCAGGGCAACTTCCCACAGCGGAATGCTCGGCGGCAGAATCAGCGCGAACAGCACCGAGGTGACGAAGAAGCCTTCGTTGACTTCGTGCTTGCGGATCGAAGCGAACAGCACTTCCCAGAAACCGCCGACGATAAAGGTCACCGCATACACCGGCAGGAACCAGGCAGCGCCCTGGATGAAGTTATCCCACAGGCTGTTGGGGTCGAACCCGGCGAAGGCGCTGACGAACGCGAAATGCGCGCCGCCCTGGCTGGCCAGCAGCTCGGGGTTTTGCGCGAAGATCAGGTTGGCCTGATAACCCGCGTTCCACATGCCGAAGAACATCGCCGGGAAAGTGCAGACCCAGACGGTGATCATCATGCGCTTGAGGTCGATACCGTCACGTACGTGAGCGGTGGTTTTGGTCACGCTGCCAGGGCGATAGAAGAACGTATCGATGGCTTCGTACAAGGCGTAGAACTTCTCGTACTTGCCGCCCTTCTCGAAGTTGTGCTCGATTTTATCGAGGAATGCACGGATACCCATGGATCAACCCTCCTTTTCGATGCGCGCGAGGTTATCGCGCAGGATCGGGCCGTATTCGTATTTGCCGGCACAGACATAGGTGCACAACGCCAGGTCTTCTTCGTCGAGTTCCAGGCAGCCGAGCTTCTGCGCCATCTCGGTGTCGCCGACGATCAGGTAACGCAGCAACTGCGTCGGCAGAATGTCCAGCGGCATCACTTCTTCGTAGTTGCCGACCGGCACCATGGCGCGCGGGCTGCCGTTGGTGGTGGTGGAGAAGGCGAATTTTTTCGCTGCAGACAATTTGGAAACGAAGATATTCAGGACCGAATGTTTGTTCACCCCGGCGCGCAGGTAGTGCAGCATTTCGCGATCATAGCCTTCGGCCAGACACGAAACCTGCAAATGGTAACGGCCAAGGAAGGCGAACGCGCCATGAGCGGTACGGCCACCGAGCACCGAGCCGGAAATCACGCGGTTGTCGCCAGGCTGCAACTCCCCGGCACTGAGTTCCTGCAGATTGGCGCCGAGGCGGGTGCGCAGCAAACGCGGCTGCTCGACCACAGGCCCGGCCAGCGCGACGATACGCTCGACCCAGAGCTGACCACTGGTGAACAGCTTGCCGATCGCGATCACGTCCTGATAGTTCAGCGACCAAACGCTCTTGGCTGCACTGACTGGATCAAGGAAGTGGATATGGGTACCTGCCAGACCGGCCGGATGCGGACCGGCAAAAGCCTCGACCTGCACATTGGCGATTTGCTCGCCGGGTAGATTGACGCCTTCAGCCTTGCACAGGAACACCTTGCTCAGGTTGCCCAGTACCTTCAGACCGTTTTCGAAATCCGCCGCGTATTCGTTGATGATCAGCGCAGGGTCGGCCGCCAGCGGATGCGTGTCGATGGCCGTGACGAAAATCGAATGAGGCACCGCATCGCCTGCCGGAATCTTGCTGAACGGACGCGCGCGAAACGCGGTCCACAAACCCGACTGCTGAAGATTTTCCCGTACCTGCGCATCGCTCAGGCTCGCCAGCTGGTCTGCCGGGTACTGGCTGAAAGTGATTTGCTCGTCGCCATCGAGATCGATCACCACTGACTGCAGGACGCGTTTCTCGCCCCGGTGAATAGCACTGACAACCCCGGCGCCCGGTGCAGTGAAATTCACTCCCGGCGCTTTCTTGTCGGAGAACAGCACCTGACCGAGCTTGACCCGATCACCGACCTGCACCTGCATGGTCGGTTTCATCCCGTGATAATCGAAGCCTATGACGGCGACACTCCGTACCGGCCTTGCAGCTTCGATACGTCGCGCCGGCACGCCCGCTATGGGCAAATCAAGCCCATGTTTTATTTTGATCATAGGTTTGCCTAACCACTGACTTATAAGCTTTTTTAGAATACGGGCGACATCGGCATGCTTAGAAACGCCAAGCAGCACCGCAAGAAGATAAGCACTGCTTATGATGTCGAACGCGAGGGAAAAATCCGCTTGATTATAAAGAGCACCCCTGCCACTGACCACCCGAGCCATGGCTTTTTTTAGGATGCTGCAACAGTCGGCAACATTTGCTGCCTTGACCGCCCCACCTGCCTGGGCGAAACAGGAAAAACAGCCCGCCGGAGTCAGACCATGCTGCGAATCACGCTGTTTTGCGCACTACTGCTGCTCGGCAACGCATCGCATGCCAGTACCAGTGAACGCCTGCGCGAAGCGGATTTCGCCACCAGTGTCGAATTGAATCAGCAAGCACTGGAACGCAAGAACCAAAGCGTTTTGACCTATCTGTGGGCTGACGTCTATGCGGCCGCATTTTACGCGCCGCACCAGGCCAGCCCGAACCAGGCGGTCGCCCGCCCGCTCAGCCAGCGGCTCGAGCTCTACTACTTTCGCGAAATCGACCGGGACGATGTGATCGCCGCGGCCTGGAGCACATTGAACCGGCAGCACGACGCCGCCACTCTCGCCCCGCTACGCGACGAACTGAACGCGCTGCATGCCAGCTTTCGTGACATCCGACCCGGCGATCGCTATGCGCTGAACTTCAGCAAGGGCAGCGGCCTGAGCCTGGAGCGCAATGGCGAAATCGCTTTCATCAGCTCCGATTCACGACTGGCCAGGGTCTATCTGGGAATCTGGCTGGCACCGAACGGCCTGTCGGAGCAATTGCGCACTCGCCTGCTCGCTCCGTAGCCTTCAGACGCAATACGCCGTAGCGCACGATCAGCACAAACGAAAACGGGAGCCCGAGGCTCCCGTTTTCCGTTCACAGATAACGCTTAGCGCGGAAACGCCGGCGGGTTGACCCCAGCCATGTCCTCCATCACGCGCACTACCTGACAGCTGTAGCCGAACTCGTTGTCGTACCACACGTAGAGCACGACGCGGTTGTCGTTGGCGATGGTCGCTTCAGCATCGACCACACCGGCATGGCGCGAACCGACGAAGTCGGTGGAGACCACTTCCTGGGAGCTGACGAAGTCGATCTGCTTCTGCAGGTCCGAGTGCATGGCCATCTGGCGCAGGTACTCGTTGATCTCTTCGCGGGTGGTGGCCTTCTCCAGGTTCAGGTTGAGAATGGCCATGGACACGTTCGGCGTCGGCACGCGAATGGCGTTGCCGGTCAGCTTGCCCTTGAGCACCGGCAAGGCCTTGGCGGCAGCAGTGGCGGCACCGGTTTCGGTAATCACCATGTTCAACGCGGCACTGCGACCGCGACGACTGCCCTTGTGGAAGTTGTCGATCAGGTTCTGGTCGTTGGTGTACGAGTGAACGGTTTCGACGTGGCCGTTGACGATGCCGTACTGGTCATTGACCGCTTTGAGCACCGGCACGATGGCGTTGGTGGTGCAGGATGCAGCGGAGATGATCTTGTCGTCAGCGCTGATGTCGCCGTGGTTGATGCCGTGCACGATATTCTTCAGCGCACCTTTGCCCGGCGCCGTGAGTACCACGCGATCGATACCCGGGCACGCCAGGTGCTGACCCAAGCCCTCGGCATCGCGCCATACGCCGGTGTTGTCGACCAGCAGGGCGTTCTTGATACCGTACTGGGTGTAATCCACCTCGCTCGGCGACTTGGCGTAGATCACCTGGATCAGGTTGCCGTTGGCGGTGAGGGTATTGTTTTCCTCATCGATGGTGATGGTGCCGTTGAACTTGCCATGCACCGAATCACGGCGCAGCAGGCTGGCACGCTTGACCAGATCGTTGCTTGCGCCCTTGCGCACGACGATGGCGCGCAGGCGCAGGCCGTCGCCTCCGCCGGTTTTCTCGATCAGGATGCGCGTCAGCAGACGACCGATACGGCCGAAACCGTAGAGCACGACGTCGGTGCCCTCGCGACCCGCGCTATTTTGCGCACCCGCCACCTCGACCAGTTCGTCCTTGACGAATTGCTCGATGCTGCGACCCTGCCCTTCGGCCTTGAACTTACCGACCATCTTGCCCAGATCGACCGAAGCGGCGCCCAGCTTGAGCTCGCTCATGGTCTTGAGGATGGGGAAGGTGTCATGCACCGACAGCTCTTTGTCGTCAGCCAGGCGATGACGGGCAAAGCGGTGAGCCTTGAGAATATCGATCACCGAACGGTTGATCAGACCGCGGCCGTAGATCGAGGTGACCACGTTGTTATTACGGTAGAGCTGGCCAATCATCGGAATCATCGCTTCCGCAAGGGCTTCTCGATCGATCCACTCACCGAGACACTGGTCGGGCTTCTGAGTCACGGGCAGTACCTTCCACATGTAGGGGCTTAAAAAGGGGGCTACATTATGCCGATGCGGGCTACCGGCGGCAATCTGCAGCGGACGAAACACTGACAGCACCCGGCAGGGATAGTTACAATCGCCAGCCCTGTCGTATGACCGTGAGCTACCCGTGCCCGTAACGCCCGAGTCCATATTGCACCTACCGCCCCTGCCGGCCAGCGCAGGCAAACAACACTGGGGCAACCTGCCCGGCGCCGCGCTGAGCCTGGCGATCGCCGAGGCCGCCAGTGCCGCCCGGCGCTTCACCCTGCTGCTGACCGCCGACAGCCAGAGCGCCGAGCGCCTGGAGCAGGAGCTGCGCTTTTTCGCGCCCGAACTGCCGGTGCTGCACTTCCCCGATTGGGAAACCCTGCCCTACGACCTGTTCTCGCCGCACCAGGACATCATTTCCCAGCGCATCGCCGCGCTCTATCGCCTGCCCGAACTGAAACACGGCGTTCTGGTAGTGCCGATCACCACCGCCCTACACCGCTTGGCGCCGACGCGCTTTCTACTCGGCAGCAGTTTGGTGCTGGATGTCGGACAGAAGCTCGATGTCGAGCAGATGCGCACGCGCCTTGAGGCCTCGGGCTACCGCTGTGTCGACACCGTGTACGAGCATGGCGAATTCGCCGTACGCGGCGCACTGATCGACCTGTTCCCGATGGGCAGCAAACAGCCGCTGCGGATCGACCTGTTCGACGATGAAATCGAGACCCTGCGCACCTTTGACCCGGAAACCCAGCGCTCGGTCGACAAGGTCGACTCGATCAAACTGCTGCCGGCGCGCGAATTCCCGCTGGAGAAAAAGGCTGTCACCGACTTCCGTGGGCGCTTCCGCGAGCGTTTCGATGTGGATTTCCGTCGCTGCCCCATCTACCAGGATCTATCGACCGGCATCACCCCGGCCGGCATCGAGTACTACATACCGCTGTTCTTCGAAGAAACCGCGACCCTGTTCGACTACCTGCCGCAAGACACCCAGGTGTTTTCCCTGCCCGGCGTGGAGAAAGCCGCCGAGCAGTTCTGGAACGATGCGCGCAACCGTTACGAGGAGCGCCGCGTCGACCCCGAACGCCCGCTGCTGCCGCCGGCCGATATCTTCCTGCCGGTGGAAGATTGCTTCGCGCGCCTGAAAGAATGGCCGCGCGTGGTGGTCAGCCAGGATGATATCGAAGCGGGCGTCGGGCGCCAGCGCTTCAGCGCCCGCCCGCTGCCGGACCTGGCGATAGAGGCCAAGGCCACTGAGCCACTGGCCGCGCTACGCCGCTTTATCGAGGAGTACCCGGGCCGGGTGCTGTTCTGCGCCGAATCCGCCGGGCGCCGCGAGGTGCTGCTCGAACTGCTCGCCCGACTCAAGCTCAAGCCTGTGGAAGTCGCCGGCTGGCCGGAATTCGCCAGCGGCAAGGAGCGCCTTGGCATCTGCATCGCCCCGCTCGACGAGGGCCTACTGCTCGACGAACTGGCCCTGATCGCCGAAAGCCCGTTGTTCGGCCAACGGGTAATGCAGCGTCGTCGCCGGGAAAAAACCCGGGACGGCGGCGACAATGTGATCAAGAACCTCGCCGAACTGCGCGAAGGCGCGCCGGTGGTGCATATCGATCATGGCGTTGGCCGCTATCTGGGCCTGATCACGCTGGAGATCGACGGCCAGGCCGCCGAATTCCTCGCCCTGATATACGCCGAAGAGGCCAAGCTCTACGTTCCCGTGGCCAGCCTGCACCTGATCGCGCGCTATACCGGCAGCGACGATGCCCTGGCGCCGCTACACCGCCTCGGCTCGGAAACCTGGCAGAAAGCCAAGCGCAAGGCCGCCGAACAGGTGCGCGATGTCGCCGCCGAATTGCTCGATATTTATGCCCGCCGCGCCGCCCGCGAAGGTTATGCGTTCGCCGACCCCAAGGCCGATTACGCGACCTTCAGCGCCGGGTTCCCGTTCGAGGAAACCCCCGACCAGCAGGCGGCCATCGAAGCGGTGCACGACGACATGCTGGCGGCCAAGCCGATGGATCGCCTGATCTGCGGCGACGTCGGCTTCGGCAAGACCGAAGTGGCCATGCGCGCCGCCTTTATCGCCGTGCATGGCGGCAAGCAGGTCGCGGTATTGGTACCGACCACCCTGCTCGCCCAGCAACACTACAACAGCTTCCGCGATCGCTTTGCCGATTGGCCGGTGAAAGTCGAGGTGATGAGCCGCTTCAAAAGCGCCAAGGAAGTCAGCGATGCCATGCAGCAATTGGCCGAGGGCAAGGTCGATATCGTCATCGGCACCCACAAGCTGCTGCAGGGCGACGTCAAGTTCAACAATCTGGGCCTGGTGATCATCGACGAAGAGCACCGTTTCGGCGTACGCCAGAAGGAGCAGCTGAAGGCCCTGCGCAGTGAAGTCGATATTCTCACCCTGACCGCCACGCCGATTCCGCGCACCCTGAACATGGCCGTGTCGGGCATGCGCGACCTGTCGATCATCGCCACGCCGCCGGCGCGGCGCCTGTCCGTGCGCACCTTCGTCATGGAACAGAACAACCCGACGATCAAGGAAGCGCTGCTGCGCGAGCTGCTGCGCGGCGGCCAGGTCTATTACCTGCACAACGATGTGAAAACCATCGAAAAATGCGCCGCCGACCTGGCCGAGCTGGTGCCCGAAGCACGCATCGGCATCGGCCACGGGCAGATGCGCGAGCGCGAGCTGGAACAGGTGATGGGCGACTTCTATCACAAGCGCTTCAATGTGCTGATCGCTTCGACCATCATCGAAACCGGCATCGACGTGCCCAGCGCCAACACCATCATCATCGAGCGCGCCGACAAGTTCGGCCTGGCCCAGCTGCATCAGCTGCGCGGCCGTGTCGGACGCAGCCACCACCAGGCCTATGCCTACCTGCTGACGCCACCGCGCAAACAGATGACCGACGATGCGCAGAAGCGCCTCGAGGCCATTTCAGCGGCGCAGGATCTTGGGGCAGGTTTCCTCCTGGCCACCCATGATCTGGAAATCCGTGGCGCTGGCGAATTGCTCGGCGACGGCCAGAGTGGGCAGATCCAGGCGGTGGGCTTCACCCTGTATATGGAAATGCTCGAACGCGCGGTGAAAGCCATCCGCAAGGGCGAGCAGCCGAATCTCGATCAACCCCTGGGCGGCGGTCCGGAAATCAACCTGAGAGTGCCGGCGCTGATCCCCGAGGACTACCTGCCCGACGTGCACACACGCCTGATCCTCTACAAGCGCATCGCCAACGCCGCCGACGAGGATGGTCTGAAAGAGTTGCAGGTCGAGATGATCGATCGCTTCGGCCTGCTACCGGAGCCGACCAAGAACCTGGTACGCCTGACCCTGCTGAAGCTACAGGCGGAAAAGCTCGGGATCAAAAAGGTCGACGCCGGCCCCCAGGGTGGCCGCCTGGAATTCGCCGCCGACACCTGCGTCGACCCACTGACCCTGATCCGACTGATCCAGAGCCAGCCCAACCGTTACAAGTTCGAAGGCGCTACGCTGTTCAAATTCCAGGTGCCCATGGAACGCCCCGAAGAACGATTCAACACGCTCGAAGCACTGTTCGAGCGCCTGACCCTCTCCAGCTAAAGGATCGACCCGATGCGCGCTCTCCGCACCCTGGCCCTGTCGCCACTGTTACTGCTGTCGTTGCTGATCGCCAACCCGGCCGCCGCCGAGTCGCTGTATCAAGTGGAAGTCATCGTCTTCCGCCAGAACGCCGAACAGCTCCCCACCGCCCGCCCCGCTCCGGACGACTGGGCGCAAGGTGCACAACCGATTGGCCCGGAGCAGGAGCGCGCGACGACCCTGGACAGCGAAGCGAGCAAGCTCAACCCCGGCAACGGCTACCGGGTATTGCTGCATAAAGCCTGGGCCCAGCCGATCGAGGCCACCCCCGGCAGCGTGGCACTGAGCACAGGCGACGAGCAATTCGGACATTTCCCGGTGGAAGGCACGCTGACGCTCAAGCAGGATGGCCTGATCGACTTCGACGCCAACCTCTGGATCAACCAGTTCGACGAGAGCGGCCTGCTCAACAGCAGCGAGCTGTTCAAGTACAGCATCCGCCTGCAGAACGGCGAGCTGACGTTCCTCGACCATGGCAGTCTCGGCATGCTGGTGCGCATTCGCTCGCTCTGATCCCGGCACCCGGATAAACCGATGAAAACGCTTCCCCAAAAAACAACGCCGCTCACCCAAAACAGGTGAACGGCGTTCTTTAGCAGGAAGCCAACCAAGGGTATCGCTTGCGAGCAATAGCCCCAGCTCTGCAGTCAGTTGCTCAGCACATGGGCCAGTACCGACTTCACCCGGCCCATGCCGTCATCCAGTGCACGCTCGATGTCCGCCATGGTGATCAGCGTGTTGGACTTGCCGGCCGCGGGGTTCACCACCAATGCCAGGCAGGCATAAGGCAAGGCCAACTCACGTGCCAGCGCTGCTTCCGGCATACCCGTCATGCCAACGATGTCGCAACCGTCTCGCTCCATACGGGCGATTTCGGCAACCGTTTCCAAACGCGGCCCCTGGGTGCAGCCATATACGCCATGGGAGCTGTAGCTGCATCGGTGCTGATCGAGGGCAGCGGCAAGCTTTGCCCGCAAGGCCGTATCGTAGGGATGGCTGAAATCCACATGGGTGACATGATCGAGCTCACCCTCATAGAAGGTATGCGCGCGCCCCGCGGTGTAGTCGATCAATTGATGCGGCACACAGAAATGGCCGGTAGCCATGGACGAATGAATGCCGCCCACCGCATTCACCGCAATAATCGCATTGGCCCCCGCCTCTTTCAGCGCCCAGAGATTGGCGCGGTAATTGACCTGATGCGGAGGAATCCGATGAGGGTGGCCGTGACGCGCCAGGAACAGCACCTCGCCGCCCGCATATTCGCCGCGTAGCACCGGCGCCGAGGCCGCACCGTAGGGAGTATCCAGATGCAACGCAGCAGTAATGGTCAGGCCATCGAGCTGCGTCAGACCAGTGCCGCCGATAATCGCGTAGACAGTCATGGAACGCTCCTTAATCGATCAATTGCGCCGCGCGCAGGGCGCCCAGCGCTTCCAGCCAACGGGGATGTTGCTTGTATTCGATCCCCGGAAAGACTCGCCGCCGCATCCGCGCCAAGCCCTGAGGAGGCTGGACCTTTAGACGCTGCAACGCGCTCAAAGCCAGTTCCGCCGCGCCACGATCATTACACACCAGACCCATGTCACAGCCGGCGCTGAGCGCAGCCTCGATGCGACAAGCCGCATCGCCGACCACATGGGCGCCGGCCATCGACAGATCATCGCTGAAAATCACCCCGCCGAACTTCAACTCGCCGCGCAGAATGTCCTGCAGCCAGCGCCGGGAAAAACCGGCAGGCTGGGCATCCACCTTAGGATAGATGACATGGGCTGGCATCACCGCCGCCAATTGCTGGCTCAGCTGCGCGAACGGCTGCAAATCCCAGGCTCGAATCTGTTCCAGGCTGCGCTCGTCCAGCGGAATCGCCACATGGGAGTCGGCTTCGGCCCAGCCATGCCCCGGGAAGTGCTTACCGGTGGCGGCCATGCCCGCTGCATCCATCCCGCGGATAAACGCCGCGGCAAGCTGCGTAGCGCGTTGCGCATCGCCTTCGAAGGCGCGACTGCCGACCACCGCGCTACGCTGATGGTCGAGGTCCAGCACCGGGGCGAAACTGAGGTCCAGACCAACCGCCAGCACCTCGGTGGCCATGACCCAACCGCACTGCTCGGCCAGCGCTTCGGCATTGACGTTATCGGCGATCGCCCGCATTGCCGGCAGCCGCACAAAGCCCTGACGAAGGCGCTGCACCCGACCACCTTCCTGGTCGACCGCAAGCAGCAGATCCGGGCGCAGGGCGCGAATCGACGCAGACAACTCTCGCACCTGGCGCGGGCTCTCGATATTGCGCGCAAACAGAATCAGACCACCAACCTGCGGCTGACGCAGCAGTTGCCGGTCCTCCGCGGTCAGCCAGGTGCCGGCGATATCCAACATCAACGAGCCTTGCATGCTTGAACTCAAAACCACTCCTTAATAGAGAGACTCGGCCGCCCAGACCGGGCATGGCGCCTCGTCGATCTGGACGTCGCAGTAAACGGGAACACGCGGGAACAGCTCAAGCAGATCGTCGTTGCGCAAACGTATGCAGCCATGGGAACGCGGCACCCCCATGGGTTCGCTATCAGGCGTACCGTGCAGATAGATATAGCGACGAAAACTATCCAGCTCGCCGAGCCTGTTGCGTCCTGGTTCACGGCCACCGAGCCAGAGGATGCGGGTGAGAATCCAGTCGCGGCCCGGAAACTGCTCATGCAGCTCGGGCGTCCAGATCTCACCGGTCCAGCGCCGCCCGCGCAATACCGCGGCACGCGGCAGCCCCTCACCGATCTTCGCCCGCACATAATGCAGGCCTCGCGGCGTGCAACCGCTACCGTTGCGTTCGCCGGCGCCATTGGCAGCGGTGGAAACAGGCATG
Organism: uncultured Pseudomonas sp.; assembly: GCA_966210435.1. Taxonomy (GTDB): domain Bacteria; phylum Pseudomonadota; class Gammaproteobacteria; order Pseudomonadales; family Pseudomonadaceae; genus Aquipseudomonas. Next base: position 198,668 of record CBIHLF010000002.1, read on the forward strand.
CGCAGCTGCAGCCGCTTGTCGGCAAAGCCGTACAAGCACTGATCAGCCAACGAGATATGAAGCAAATCGAGGGAACGCATGGGCGGCTAGCTTAGCGGATCGAACCCACCAAGCCCACCCGCGCCGTATCAAACTTTGGCGGGAACGCCGACACCCTTTGTACGCGGTCGCAACTGCGCCGCCGCAAGCGCACTGTCGGTTACCCCGCTTTCCGAGCGCATACCGGCAGCAAGGAACGGCACCATCAGGCGCATCACCTGCTCGATCGAAGTATTCACCCCGAAATCAGCCTCGGACATGGCGCGCAAGGCCTTGATCCCGGACATGCTGAACGCCGCGGCACCGAGCATGAAGTGCACGCGCCAGAACAGTTCCAGCGGCGGAATGCGCGGGGCGGCTTCGTTGACCAAGAGCATGTAGCGGCGAAATATCTTGCCGTAGACTTCTTGCAAGTACTTGCGCAAATGCCCCTGGCTTTGGCTGAACGCCAGCCCCAGCAATCGCATGAAGATCGACAAGTCGTTACCACTACGCGGTTTGACTTCGAGCGCCAGCTCCACCAGCAGCTCAAGCAATTCCTCAAGACTGAAGGTCGTGCCGGGCTTGGCCTGCCGGCGATCCAGCTCGCGTTCGAGACTGCTGCAGAATGGCCCCAGGAAACGTGAAAACACCGCCTGGATCAGCGCTTTCTTGGAACCGAAGTGATAATTCACCGCGGCCAGATTGACCCCGGCCTTGCCGGTAATCAGCCGCAACGAGGTCTCGGCGAAACCTTTCTCGGCGAACAACTGCTCCGCCGCATCCAGAATACGTTCAACGGTTTCCGACTGGGCCATGACTTCTCACCTAACAAACACTCGTTTGAAACATACGTTTTAAGCGGCGACCTTGTCAAGTCGAAGGCTGCATCATATCGGCAAGCGCACAAGGCAACAAAAAATTCCCTCCAGGCAGACGACGGGCCTTGCCAACTAGTAACAACGGCCAGAAGAAAGCGCCGGCAGGTGGAACGAAAAGAGTGATTGCCAAGCGCAATCCACTGTATATAATCACAGTCACTGTATATAAAAACAGAGCCAATCATGCTTAAACTAACGCCACGCCAAGCTGAAATCCTTGCCTTCATCAAGCAATGTCTTGACGACAACGGCTACCCGCCTACCCGTGCGGAAATTGCTCAGGCGCTGGGCTTCAAGTCACCCAACGCCGCGGAAGAGCATCTCAAGGCGCTGGCCCGCAAGGGTGCGATCGAGATGACTCCCGGCGCCTCGCGCGGCATCCGCATCCCCGGTTTCGAGCCGAGCATGGAAGAAGATGGCCTGCCGGTGATCGGCCGCGTTGCGGCAGGTGCGCCGATTCTGGCGCAGCAACATGTCGAGGAATCCTGCCGGATCAACCCTGCCTTCTTTCACCCCAAGGCGGACTACCTGTTACGGGTACGCGGCATGAGCATGAAAGACATCGGTATTCTCGATGGGGATTTACTCGCAGTTCATACCACTCGCGAGGCCCGTAATGGCCAGGTGGTCGTCGCGCGTATTGACGACGAGGTGACGGTCAAGCGCTTCAAACGTGAAGGCAACACCGTGTGGCTGCTCGCCGAAAACCCTGAGTTCGCCCCTATCGAAATCAATTTGGAAGAGCAGGACCTGATCATCGAAGGCTTGAGCGTCGGCGTGATTCGTCGCTAGCCGAGTATTTTTGCTGCACCGCAGGCCGGCCATAGCCTGCCAGAGGAGGCTTTATGCAGTTCCCACAGTCGCTGAACCGCACACAACTGCCACTGTTCGAAGGCTTTCTAGCCGCCACTGCGACCCCGCTGCTCGACGATTTGATTGATTCGTCCATGGCGGACCAGCCGCAGGCCTTTAGCGAGATATCGCTGCGCGGCGCTGCCGGACACTGTCTGATCCTGCTGGCCCCCATCCTGCGTGAGCTCAGCGATAACAACGACGCGCGCTGGCTATCCCTGATTGCCCCGCCGGCGAGTCTGACTCAAACCTGGCTGCGCGATGCGGGCCTTAACCGCGAGCGCATCCTACTATTGCACCCACGTAGCGGACAGAGTGCGCTGCAGCTCGCCCAACAGGCATTGGAACTTGGCCGTAGCCATACAGTGGTCAGCTGGCTTCATCCACTTGAACGACCGGCGCGCTTGCAACTGGAGGCCGCGGCGCGGCAAGGCAAGGCGCAAAGCCTGAACATCAGTCTGGGCTGAACACGAACACCGCACATGGATCGTGCGCCCCGCACCGCCCGTTTCGCAGCAGCGGCTCAGGTAAACAAGCGTCTCAATGCAGAACGCGCGGCCCTTCCTCGTGATCGAAACTCCCCTCGGCGAGGCGCCCTGCCATCTGTACACCAACATTGAGCATGGCCTTCGCCACCTCAACATGTTGCCCTTGTAGAAACGCCTTGGCATCGGCAGAAAAATCCAACACCACCAACGATTCTTCGTCCTCCGCACGGCGCAAGGCAATTCGCCCATCGGGCAATTCAACGATTTCCAGGAAGGAAGTAGGCATAAATTTGGCTCTCCACTAAAGGCCGGCATTGTACCAGCCGACCAGAGCACACCCCAGCCCGCCGATCTAAAGGGCTGTCACCACTCGCTCAAGGTTTCGCGAAACCGCTGCGCCAGAGCCTTCAAGTGTTGACGCCAGATTTCCAGGGTTTCCCGCGACAAGGGCTCGACCTCTTCATCCAGACTGACCGCCGCAATCAACGGGGTAGCGGGATCGAGTTTGGCTTTCCTGGCCGCCTGCGGGGGCTGGAATAGCTCGAGATAGGCACCCAGCAACTGAGCCAGCCAACTATCGGGAGCCTGAGCCAACTCGACCAGCTCGCCCAGCTCCTGACTGGGTGCGGCATCCAATACCGTCGGAGTAAGAAAGTCTTCCGCACGCGGGGCATCGCTATTGGGCAGGCGATAGTAGCCGGCGATCTCATGACACAAACCGAGCAGCGCGCCATACAAATGAAATACCGTGGCCTCGCGCTCAGCCTGAACCAGCGCTTGGGCATTCATCGCCCTTCCCTCTTGCGCCTTGCTCCAGGACTCCAGCGCGAGTCCGGCATAGAAGATTTTCTGATTGGTTCGGGTATAGAGCTCATGGGCCATCAGGGCACCCTCCACAGCGGATCAACCGACTATACGCGCCTGCCTCGGCAGGCACGCTGTTTGTCCGATCAGCGTTTATCTTCGACCGTCCATTTGCCACCGTCGAAGAACGCACGCCAGCCGGTCGGCTTACCATCGACCTCGGTCTGCACATACTGCTCCTTGGTCTTGCGGCTGTAACGAACCACAGCCGCACGCCCTTCCGGGTCTTTCTTCGGCGCATCGCAAAGGAAATGGTATTTGGGGTCGATCTCGTCCTTGTGCGGGATCAGCTCCAGCACCAGTGGCGCGCGCGTTTCGCGGTTTTTCGGAAACTGGCTGGCAGCCAGAAACAGGCCGGATGCGCCATCGCGCAGGATATAGGTGTCGTTGACCTTCTCGCACTTGAGCTCCGGCATCTTCACCGGATCCATTTTGGGTGGGGCCGCTTCGCCACTCTTCAGCAGCTTACGGGTGTTCTTGCATTCGCCATTGGTGCAACCGAAGAACTTGCCGAAACGCCCGGTCTTCAGTTGCATCTGGCTGCCGCACTTGTCGCATTCCAGGCTGGGACCTTCGTAGCCTTTGATGCGGTACTGGCCCTGCTCGATTTCGTAACCCGCGCAATCCGGGTTGTTGCCGCAAATATGCAGCTTACGGGTTTCATCCAGCAAATAAGCATCCATGGCGGTCGAGCAGATCGGGCAACGGTGTTTGCCGAGCAGAACCAGGGACTCGGATTCGCCCTCGTCGTCTGCCGCGATTTCATCGCCTGGCACCAGGTTGATCGTCGACTTGCAGCGCTCCTTAGGCGGCAGCGCGTAACCGGAACAACCCAGGAACACCCCGGTCGATGCGGTACGGATCATCATCGGCCGGCCGCATTCGCGGCAGGGAATATCGGTCGGAGTCGGCAGGTTGGCGCGCATGCCGCTGTCACTGGCCTCGGCCACTTCGAGCTTGCTCTTGAAGTCACCGTAGAACTCGTCGAGCACATGCTTCCACTCGCGCTCGCCCTGGGCCACGTCATCCAGGTGCTCTTCCATACCGGCGGTAAAGCCGTAGTCCATCAGATTGGCAAAGCTTTCACCAAGACGCTCGGTAACGATGTCGCCCATCTTCTCGGAATAGAAGCGACGATTGTGCAAGGCCACATAACCGCGGTCCTGGATGGTTGAAATAATCGCCGCATAGGTCGACGGACGACCGATACCGCGCTTTTCCATTTCCTTGACCAGGCTGGCTTCCGAATAGCGCGCTGGTGGCTTGGTGAAGTGCTGGCTCGGATCGAGCTTGATCAACTTGAGCGCTTCGCCCTGATTCATTTCCGGCAGCACATCGTCGTCGCCCGGCTTGCTCAGCTGCGGCAATGCCCGGGTATAACCGTCGAACTTGAGGATACGGCCCTTGGCACGCAATTCGAATTGAGCAGCGGCGACCGTCACCGTCGTGGACAGGTACTCTGCGGGGGGCATCTGACAGGCAACGAACTGCCGCCAGATCAATTCATACAGGCGCTCGGCATCACGCTCCATGCCACTCAGCTGGGTCGGCTTGAGATTGACGTCGGACGGACGAATCGCTTCGTGCGCTTCCTGAGCCCCTTCCTTGCTGCTATAGGCGATAGGGTTGGCCGGCAGGTACTGCTTGCCGAACTCGCCCTGGATGAAGTCGCGCACCATGCTCACGGCATCGGCCGAGAGGTTGGTCGAATCGGTTCGCATATAGGTGATGTAGCCGGCCTCATACAAGCGCTGGGCCATCATCATGGTTTTCTTCACCCCGAAGCCCAGGCGATTGCTCGCGGCCTGCTGCAGGGTCGAGGTGATGAACGGTGCCGAGGGCTTGCTGCTGGTCGGCTTGTCCTCGCGTTTGACGATGCTGTAACTGGACGCTTTGAGCACATCCAAAGCGGCCATGGCCTGGGCTTCGTTCAGCGGTTTGAAGGCGGCGCCATTCTCGCGCGCCACTTCAAAGCGCACATTGGCGCCCTTGGCGGTGCCGAGATCGGCATGCACCTCCCAATACTCTTCCGGAACGAAGGCGCGGATCTCTTTCTCGCGCTCGACCACCAACTTCACCGCGACCGATTGCACACGGCCGGCGGACAGGCCGCGGGCGATCTTGGCCCACAACAGCGGCGAAACCATATAGCCGACCACGCGATCGAGGAAGCGCCGCGCCTGCTGCGCATTGACCCGATTGATGTCCAACTCGCCAGGTTCGGCAAACGCTTCCTGAATGGCTTTTTTGGTGATTTCGTTGAACACCACGCGCTTGTAGCGGCTGTCGTCGCCGCCGATGGATTCGCGCAGGTGCCAGGCAATGGCTTCCCCCTCGCGGTCCAAGTCGGTTGCGAGATAGATGGTGTCGGCTTCCTTGGCCAGACGTCGCAGTTCTTCGACGACCTTCTCCTTGCCCGGAAGGATCTCGTATTTGGCCTTCCAACCATGCTCGGGGTCGACCCCCATACGCGCCACCAATTGGCGCTTGGCCTTTTCCTTGGGCGTTAGCGCCGGCACTTCGCCCGCCGCTGCCTTGCCGCGCTTGACCGGCTCTTTGGCGGTGCTTGCCGAGCCACTGGTAGGCAGGTCACGGATGTGGCCGATGCTCGACTTCACCACGTACTCGTTGCCCAAGTACTTGTTGATGGTCTTGGCCTTGGCCGGGGATTCCACGATGACCAGCGATTTACCCATGGATTGGAAAATTCCTGAATTCGATAAATGAAAGGCGGAAGTCGCCTTGTAGCCTGTTGAAAAAGCTCGCGAACAAAACAGCGGCAAGCCCGAGAAGCGGTTTCCGGAGTTTCGGAACTGGCGATCAGTAGCTGATCGATACGATATTCTTTCAACAGCCTGCTAGTGCGGCACCGCTATATATAGTGGCGGTCGAGCCGAGGTCAAGCGCAGCGACTACGCATGAGCGGCTCACGGCTGCGTAAAAAGCGGGCTTTCCCCCTTGATCAGAGCGAAACGCGGCACTGTCTCGCCGTCCACCTCGACGCTTTCGCAGAACATTTCCAGCGGCCGCACCCATAGCCCGTAATCGCCGTATAACGCCTGGTAGACCACCATCCGCTGTTCTGTCTCGGAATGATGAGCCACACCAAGGACACGATACTCGGGCCCCTTGTAGTGGCGATAAAGACCGGGTTGTAGCTGCATCGCTGGATTTCCTTGATTTTTTTTGCCGGCAAACAAAAACCGGGGCACTAGGCCCCGGTTTTGCATCCCCAAACGTTTAGATACGTTCGAAGACGGTGGTAATGCCTTGACCGAGCCCCACACACATAGTGGACACGCCAAATGTCCCACCGTTCTGCTTCATTACATTGAGCAGGGTACCGGAGATACGCGCACCGGAACAACCGAACGGGTGGCCCAGAGCAATGGCGCCGCCGTGCAGGTTGACCTTCTCTTCCATCTTGTCGAGCACTTTCAGGTCCTTCAGCACAGGCAGGGCCTGGGCGGCGAAGGCTTCGTTGAGCTCGAAGAAGTCGATGTCGTTGATGCTCAGACCAGCGCGCTTGAGGGCCTTCTGGGTGGACGGCACAGGACCGTAGCCCATAATCGCCGGATCTACACCGGCCACCGCCATGGCGCGAACCACGGCCATCGGCTGAATGCCCAGATCCTGTGCACGCTGCGCACTCATTACGATCATGCAGGAAGCGCCATCGGTGATCTGCGAGGACGTACCCGCAGTCACGGTACCGCCTTTAGGGTTGAACGCGGGCTTGAGCGCGGCCAGGCTTTCCAGAGTGGTTTCCGGACGAATGGTTTCGTCGAAATCGAAGACCTTGAGGAAGCCGTTTTCGTCGTAGCCTTGCATCGGGATGATTTCATCCTTGAACTTGCCTTCGACGGTAGCCTTGTGCGCCAGACGGTGAGAACGCTCACCGAAGGCGTCCTGCTGTTCGCGGCTGATGCCGTGCATTTTGCCGAGCATTTCCGCGGTCAGCCCCATCATGCCGGAAGCCTTGGCGGCATACAGCGACAGGTGCGGATTCGGATCGACGCCGTGCATCATGCCTACGTGGCCCATGTGCTCGACGCCGCCAATGACGAACACGTCGCCATTACCGGTCTGGATCGCCTGCACGGCAGTGTGCAGGGCGCTCATGGAAGAGCCACACAGGCGGCTGACGGTCTGGCCAGCGGCGCTGTGCGGGATCTGGGTCATCAGAGACGCCATGCGCGCGATGTTCCAGCCCTGCTCCAGGGTCTGGTTGACGCAGCCCCAGATCACATCTTCCACTTCGGCCGGATCGACCTTGGTATTGCGCGCCAGTACACCACTGATCAGGTTGGCCGACATGGTTTCGGCACGGGTGTTGCGATGCATGCCGCCCTTGGAACGACCCATCGGGGTACGGCCGAAGTCGACGATGACTGCATCTCTAGGATTCAGGCTCATAAATTCACTCTCGCTCTAGTCTGTCCGCGATTAACCGAAAAACTTCTGGCCGTTGGCAGCCATTTCGCGAAGCTTGGCAGTCGGGGTGTACAGCGCGCCCAGATCGGCATATTTGTCGGCCAGGGCGACGAACTCGGCGACACCGACAGTATCGATGTAACGCAGTGCACCACCACGGAACGGCGGGAAGCCAATACCGTAGACCAGCCCCATGTCGGCCTCAGCCGCAGTCTCGACGATACCGTCCTCCAGACAGCGCACGGTTTCCATGCACAGCGGGATCATCATGAAGTTGATGATGTCTTCATCGGTCACTTCACGCTGTTCGGTCACGATAGACTTGAGCAATTCGTAAGCCTGAGGGTCGATGACCTTCTTCGGCTTGCCGCGCTTATCCATTTCGTAGGCGTAGAAGCCTTTGCCGTTCTTCTGACCCAGACGATCCGCGTCGTACATCACATCGACCGCGGTACGGCCTTCGACCGCCATACGATCCGGGAAGCCTTCGGCCATCACGTCACGGCCATGGTGGCCGGTGTCGATACCGACCACGTCGGACAGGTAGGCCGGGCCCATGGGCCAGCCGAACTTTTCCATGACCTTGTCGATACGCACGAAGTCCACGCCGAACTCGAGCAACTTGGAGAAGCCGCCGAAGTATGGGAACAGCACGCGGTTGACCAGGAAGCCCGGGCAATCATTGACCACCACAGGGGTCTTACCCATTTTCTTGGCATAGGCAACGGTGGTGGCGACGGCCAACTCGCTGGACTTCTCGCCGCGGATGACTTCAACCAGCGGCATCATATGTACCGGGTTGAAGAAGTGCATGCCGACGAAGTTTTCCGGACGCTTGAGCGCCTTGGCCAGCAGGCTGATGGAAATGGTCGAGGTGTTGGAGGCGAGAATCGTGTCCTCTTTCACCATGCCTTCCACTTCGGCCAGTACGATCTGCTTGACCTTGGGATTCTCGACCACGGCTTCGACGACGATGTCGACGTTGCCGAAATCGCCATAGGACATGGTCGGGCGGATGGCATTCAATGCCTCAGCCATCTTCGCGGCAGTCAGTCGACCTTTGGCAACCCGGTTACCGAGCAGCTTGGCGGCCTCGTCCAGGCCCATCTTGATGCCTTCCTCGCGGATATCCTTCATCAGGATAGGCGTGCCTTTGACGGCGGACTGATAGGCGATACCACCGCCCATGATGCCGGCACCGAGAACGGCGGCCTGCTTCACATCCTTGGCGACCTCATCGTAGTGCTTGGCTTTTTTCTTCAATTCCTGGTCATTCAGGAACAGACCGATAAGGCTTCCCGCAACCGAGGTCTTGGCCAGCTTGACGAAACCGGCAGCTTCAATCTCCAGCGCCTTGTCACGGCCTTGGCTGGCTGCCTTCTGGATGGTTTTGATGGCTTCGACCGGTGCCGGGTAGTTCGGGCCGGCCTGGCCTGCGACAAAACCCTTGGCGGTTTCGAAGCACATCATCTGCTCGATGGCATTGAGCTTGAGCTTTTCCAGCTTCGGCTGACGCTTGGCCTTGTAATCCAGCTCGCCGGAAATAGCGCGTTTGACCAGATCAAGCGCGGCGGCCTGGAGCTTGTCGGCGGCAACCACAGCATCGACGGCGCCGACTTTCAGGGCGTCGGCGGCCTTGTTTTCCTTACCGGAAGCGATCCACTCGATGGCGTTATCGGTACCGATCAGACGCGGCAGACGGACAGTACCGCCAAAGCCCGGGTATAGACCCAGCTTGACTTCTGGCAAACCAATTTTGGCGCCCTCGGCCATCACGCGGTAATCCGCGGCCAGGCACATTTCAAAACCACCGCCGAGGGCGATGCCATTGATAGCGACAACGGTAGGTACGTTGAGGTCTTCAAAGTCATTGAAGATCTTGTTGGCTTCGAGGTTGCCAGCCACCAGCTCTTCGTCGGGCAACTTGAAGTTATCGACGAATTCGGTGATGTCTGCGCCGACGATAAATACGTCTTTGCCACTGGTGACAATCACGCCCTTGATCGAACCATCGGCCTTGATAGCATCAACGGATTGACGCAGTTCATTCAGGGTTTGACGGTTGAATTTGTTGACGGATTCACCCTTGAGGTCGAACTTTAATTCGACGATATCGCTCTCAAGAGCCTTAACCGTGATGGCTTTACCTTCGTAAATCATCAACTGATCTCCACGGTATGGAAGCTAAACAGTACACATCGGAGCCAACCAGTCAGCTACCTCACGGCTCAGCCGTCGAGAATAGCCCTAATCAGCCTGGCACACCCGCCGACGCGATAATCGGGCTGTAAAGGCGCTGCCTTATCAGACAAACGCTCAATTCATACGCCCGTTTGATTTGGGTACGCACACCTTCTCGGAAAAGCGGCAAATTGTCAATTGGCTGATGCGCCGGATCATATTCGCGCACCTGAAGGTAGACGCATCCGTCGAGACTTTAGGAGGATCAGCAGCGAACAGGCGAATATCTGTATCGATAAGCGGAATTCCATGGATACCCTCCTGGCGGGCATATCCAACGGATTGGAGCACGGACGCCGGAACGGAAAACGCCCAGAGGTGGCCGGGACTGCTGCAACGCATCGGGTTGCTGCGGCACAGGATGATCATCGGCACCATCACTGAAAAAAACTGCTAATGACAAACGCGGAAATAGCGTATCGTGCCGCTACTGCATGTGAGTTCGACTACATACCTCGGGACCCGGTTCAAACGGCCTCCCGCATGGCGATGCGCAGAGCCGGACCACACGCCCACAGAACTCAGCTTTCCGGCCTGCCTGGCCACTGCGACCAACCCAGCGCTTGCGCTGGGTTTTCTTTATCTACTCCGCAGCCCTCCGCAGCCGACTGGCCATAAACTGCTCGCCGAGGTTGTGCGATTACGTGCGCGCCGAAAGAAAATCGGCAATTCGCTGCAGCGCATCGCCCCGCGAACGCTCGCCCCAATACAGCACGACCATTTGCGCCGAGGCTTCGACCTTGTACACATCGTCCGGCAGATCGACCAACTGCCTGGCCAACAGCTCATCGGCACAGGGCTCGCGCCATTGATTGACCCAGACGCCGGGGGCTGACTGCCAGTAGCACCAATTGTCGTGACGATCGCGGCGGCGCGGTCGATGATATTCGGCACAGGTATCCGGGGGCACCGGGCTGAGCCAGTGCGGCCATTGCTGGCGTGACAACTGCATCCCCAGCCCCATGCGCCGTGCCTGTAGACGCACATCCATCTGTCCACGCTGACGCCGCGAAGGAACCAGCCAAGACAGAGGGCTGAGCACAAATGCCAGCAGTAGCAGGACGATCCACGGACTCATAGCGTAATCTCACAGGCAAACAGTTGATGCGCAGCCATAATTAATCATATCGAGCACTCTCAGAAGGAGTCACCCATGCCTTATAAGCACATTCTGGTCGCCGTCGACCTTACCGAGGAATGCGATCCGGTCATGCATCGTGCGCAGAAACTAGCCGCCGCCTGTCAGGCAAAGTTGTCCGTGGTACATGTCGTAGAGCCCATGGCAATGGCTTTTGGCGGGGACGTCCCGATGGACCTGTCCATGCTGCAACAGCAGCAGTTCGATCAGGCGCGTGAGCGCCTGGACAGTTTTGCCGGCAAATACCCGGAGTTGGCTGCCGACCAGCGCCACCTGACATACGGCCAGCCACGCCAGGAAATCCACCGCCTGGCCGAGGAGCAAGGCTGCGATCTGGTCGTGGTGGGCAGCCATGGCCGCCACGGCCTGGCGCTGCTCCTGGGCTCCACCGCCAATGACGTACTGCACGGCGCACCCTGCGATGTACTAGCGGTACGCCTGAAAAAAGCCTGACCGCCCATCCGCCACCCGCATGACGCCCATAGCCGTCATGCGGGTGGGTATCAATCGATCCCTTCGCCCGCACTCATTACCAGCGGTCGAATCTTCTGCAGCTGGGTTTCCATCGAATAGGTCATGCTCGAGGACATCGAGAAGAACGTCAGAAAGGCCTTGAGATTCGAATCGCCTTCACAGGTATCGTGAATACGCTGCCAGAACGCCTGATTGACCAGCTGCAATTGCTGGAACATCCGCACCAGCCCGCGAAGCTCCCAATCCGCATGGCGCCCCTCGCGAAAATTGAAATATTGCCGTGCCAGATACAGCGATACCGCGCGCAGGATGAATTCCTGGTTACTGGCGAACGGCAAATGGTTCTGCGCCATCGGCTTGAGGGTGCCGAGGATCGGACAGGCGCTGGTCGCCATGATCACCCCGAGCAGCGCCCGCAATCCCTCCTCCAGGCTCACCTGTTTGCTGTACTCGCGCTCGGGCGTGCGTACCCAGACCATGGCCTTCTTGAATGCGGGCAGGCCCTGAAAGTCCTCGATCACCCGATGCAGGTCGACAGCGGCTGGGCAATGGCTGAAGTCATCCTTGCTCAGCGGGCAGTTGCTGCATTGCTGATACTCCAGGCGTGTCCAGTTGGGAGCAGACTTGGCCGCAACGGGTTCGTAAATGCGGTTCGGCTCGATGCAGTAACTCAGTTCATGGTCGCTATCGAGGGTAATGCGGTATTCGATTGCCATGGATTTCTCCGCCAAACTTCCTTGAGGCTATTTTTATTTTCCTGCCGCGCTACAAGCGGCCGTCCCCTACAAACCAACAACTAACCTTCCAGCTCGGCCCAGCGCTCCACCAACTGCTCCAGCTCGTCTTGCAGGCTCTGCAAGCGAGCCAATACCTCGGCGGTCTTCTCCGCCGGCTGCTGATAGAAAGCAGGATCGCCGACTTGTTCCTGCAGTGCGGCTATCTGCCCCTCCAGGGCATCGATCTGCCCCGGCATCGCATCCAACTCGCGCTGCAGCTTGTAACTGAGCTTCTTTTTCGCCACCGGCGACGCTGCAACCTCGACCGCCACTTCGGTTACCGGTGCCACTACGGCCGACGCCAGCTCGGCCTTGCCCGCTTTGCTCTCGCCGACACCCAGCAGGCGCGGTGAACCGCCCTGGCGCAACCAGTCCTGATAGCCGCCCACATATTCGCGGACAAAACCTTCACCCTCGAACACCAGGGTGCTGGTCACGACGTTATCGAGGAAGGCCCGGTCGTGACTGACCATCAGCACAGTCCCCGGGAAGGTTAGCAGCACCTCTTCAAGTAGCTCCAAAGTTTCAACATCGAGGTCGTTGGTCGGTTCGTCCAGCACCAGCAGGTTGGCCGGTTTGCTGAACAACTTGGCCAGCAGCAGGCGCGCGCGCTCGCCACCGGACAGGGCCTTGACCGGCGTGCGCGCACGTTGCGGGCTGAACAGGAAATCGCCGAGATAGCTCAGCACGTGACGGTTCTGGCCATCGATCTCGATAAAGTCGCGACCTTCGGCAACGTTGTCGATTACGGTTTTTTCCAGATCCAACTGATGGCGCAACTGATCGAAATAGGCCACTTCGAGGCGGGTACCCACCTCCACGGTGCCGCTGCTCGGTTGCAAGCCGCCGAGCATCAGTTTCAGCAAAGTGGTCTTGCCCGTACCGTTGGCGCCGAGCAGGCCGATACGATCGCCACGCTGCAGCACCATGGAGAAATCCTTGACCAGCCAAGGCCCATCCGGATGGGCGAAGCGCACGTTCTCCAGAACCATGACCTGCTTGCCGGATTTGTCGGCGGTATCCAGCTGGATATTGGCTTTGCCGGTGCGTTCACGGCGTTCGCTACGCTCCACGCGCAGGGCCTTCAAGGCACGTACACGGCCCTCGTTACGGGTGCGCCGCGCCTTGATGCCCTGACGGATCCACACCTCTTCCTGGGCCAGCCGTTTGTCGAACAGGGCATTGGCGGTTTCTTCGGCGGCCAGAACCGCCTCCTTGTGCACCAGAAAGCTCGCGTAGTCGCCGTTCCAGTCGATCAGGCCGCCGCGATCCAATTCGAGAATGCGCGTGGCCAGGTTCTGCAGGAATGAGCGGTCGTGGGTGATGAATAATACGGCGCCCTGAAAACCGCTCAACGCCTCTTCCAGCCAGGCAATAGCACCGATATCAAGGTGGTTGGTCGGTTCGTCGAGCAGCAGCAGATCCGGCTCGCAGACCAATGCCTGTGCCAGCAGCACACGCCGGCGCCAACCACCGGACAATTCGGCCAGGGTTTTGTCAGCGGGCAGTTGCAGGCGGCTCAGGGTGCTTTCGACCAATTGCTGCAGGCGCCAGCCGTCGCGCGCTTCGAGGTCTTGCTGGACGTGCATCAGCTTGTCCAGGTCGGCGTCGCTATGGATGTTCTGGCTGAGGTGATGGTATTCGGCGAGCAACGCGCCGACGCCGTCCAGGCCTTCGGCGACCACATCGAACACAGTGCGCTCGTCAGCCAGCGGCAATTCCTGTGGCAGTTCGCCGATCTTCAGCCCCGGCGCGCGCCAGACCGACCCGTCGTCAGGTTTCTGGTCGCCCTTGACCAGTTTCATCATGCTCGACTTGCCGGTACCGTTGCGTCCGATGATGCACACCCGCTCGCCCCGCGCGATCTGCCAGGACACCTTGTCCAGCAGCGGCATCGCGCCGTAGGCCAGGGAAACATCGGTGAACTTGAGCAGGGTCATGGCACGCCTCGAAAATACGGTGGGGAGCGTAGCGTCGCCATCCAGTTGCCCGTAGACGCAGGAAAAATGCGTTCGAGGCCTGCTGTGCGGGGAGCCGCTCACCGAAAACTGATCCGCCGACGACCCACAGGCCTCGGCAAAAACCGGGCGCGCATTCTAACCGAGATGGACAAGGCTTCGCGGGCATTTTTCTGAGACCGGCCAGTCGCCGGGATTACTTTCATCGTAAGCGGACAAAAGGCTAAGCTAGATGCTCGTCGGGCCTCGATGTCCGTTGCGAAAAAGCCTGGCCGCAGTGCGGTTATATCGTCAAATCGAGCAGCAACCTCGGTTTGACCGAACAACAGCCGGCTTGACGCAACCAGCAACAACCCGGGCCCGACTGGCTACCAGGACATTCAGCGCCATAGATGGCGCCTATTCATGCTCTAACCCGGAAGTGTCATGCGCGCTCGCCTGTACAAGTTGTGCCCCCTCCTGCTTTGCATTGTCACCTTATCGACGGCGCAAGCCGCCACCCTGAGCCAACAGCGCCAGTATTACGACCAGGCCAAGGCCGCACTGGCCAAAGGCGATAGTGGACCCTATCGTCGCTATGCCAGTGAGCTGCGCGATTACCCGCTCGAGCCCTATCTGGCCTATGACGAGCTGACCGCCCGTCTGAAATCGGCTAGCAACGACGAAATCGAGAAGTTTCTCGCCGAGCACGGCGATTTGCCGCAAGCGAGCTGGATGAAACTGCGCTGGCTGCGTTGGCTGGCCGAGCGTGGCGACTGGAAAACCTTTATCAATCATTACGATCCGGCACTGAACTTCACCGAGCTGGACTGCCTGTACGGGCAATACCAGCTCAGCCATGGACTGACCGCCGAAGGCTTTGCCACCGCGGAAAAACTCTGGCTGGTGGGTAAATCCCAGCCCGACGCCTGCGATCGCCTGTTCGAACGCTGGGCGGCCGAGGGCCAACTGACCGAGGCACGCCGCTGGCAACGCACCAAGTTGGCTGTCGAAGCCCGCAACTATGGTTTGGCTACGTTTCTGGTCAAAGGCCTGACCACACTGGGCAAACACGGACAGTTGCTGATTGAAACAGCGAAAAAGCCGGAGCTGCTCTATCAGACCGCGCGCTTCAGTCCTGCCGATCAGGCTATGGCCGACATCGTCAGCCTGGGCCTTCGCCGTCTGGCCCGACAGGACCCGGAGAAAGCCTTGAGCCTGCTCGACAGCTACGCAGCGCGAATGAAGTTCTCCGACGAAGAGCAAGTCGCCATCGCACGCGAAATCGGCCTGACCCTGGCCAAGCGCTTCGACGTGCGCGCCCTCAAGGTCATGGCGCAGTACGATCCAGAGCTGCGTGACGACACCGTCAGTGAATGGCGCGCACGCCTGCTGCTGCGCGGTGGCCAGTGGAGTGAAGCACATCGGCTAACCCAGCAGATGCCCGAGCGTCTGGCCAAGACCAACCGCTGGCGCTACTGGCAGGCGCGCAGCCTGCAGCTGGCCCAACCCAACAGCAAGGAACCGCAGGTGCTCTACCAGAGCCTGGCCCTGGAGCGCGATTTCTATGGCTTCATGGCCGCCGACCAGGTCAAGGCACCCTATCAGCTGAACAACCAGCCGCTGGTTCCTTCGGCAAAAGTCACGCAGAAAGTGCGCAATGCCGCTGGCATTCGCCGCGCCTTGGAGTTCCACGAGCGCGGGCAGGTCGCCGACGGCCGCCGCGAGTGGTATCACGTCAGCCGATTGTTCAGCCGCGAAGAGATGGTCGCCCAGGCGCGTCTGGCCTATGACATGGGTTGGTACTTCCCAGCGATTCGCACCATCAGTCAGGCGCAATACTGGGACGACCTGGATGTACGTTTTCCCATGGCGCATCGTGAGTCGATGACCCGGGAAGCAAAAAAACGCGGCCTGCATTCAAGCTGGGTTTTTGCCATTACGCGTCAGGAAAGCGCTTTCATGGCCGATGCAAAATCCGGGGCCGGCGCCATGGGCCTGATGCAATTGATGCCCGCAACGGCCAAGGAAACGGCCAGGCGCTTCTCCATTCCGCTCTCATCGACACAACTGGTGCTGCGGCCCGAGGTCAATATCCAACTGGGCGCCGCCTATCTGAGCCAGATTTATGGCCAGTTCAACGGCAACCGGGTATTGGCGTCCGCCGCGTACAACGCCGGCCCCGGCCGCGTGCGCCAATGGTTACGCGGCGCCGATCACCTGGCCTATGACGTATGGATCGAGAACATACCGTTCGATGAGACCCGACAATACGTGCAGAACGTGTTGTCCTATGCGGTGATCTACGGGAAAAAGCTCGATGCACCACAACCACTGGTGGGCTGGCACGAACGCTATTTCGATCAGTAGCCACGAGCGAGCCGGTGCGAGGGCTGGCCTCCACCGGCAAACACTGGGCTCTCAGGTGCAGCTTAGGGCCTGCAGCTCATGACTCCGTCCCGCGGCTACTCCAGCACCTCAACCGGCATGCCCAGGCTCAACTGCCCCTCGCCGCAGGCAATCAGGTTCTGGCCGAAATACACTTCTCCATCGCGCGCCCGGTAACCCTGCAAGGTCGCCAATGGCTCGCGGTCCGCGGCGCGCTCACCGGTCTGCGGATCGAGGGTGGTCATGATGCAGCGCGAGCAACCCTTGACCACGCGAAATTCCACCGTACCGATGCGAATACGCCGCCATTCATCTTCCTCATAAGCCGATGAGCCGGTAACCACCAGATTCGGCCGAAAGCGCAACATCTCCAATGGACGACCGACCCGGGCGGATAGATCGTCCAGAGAGGCCTGGCCGATCAGCAGCAGTGGAAAACCATCGGCAAACGCCACCCGATCACCCGCCTCGGCGTAGGCCTGATCGACCTGGCGAGCGCGCTGCGCCGGCACATAGACCAGGCGACAGGCGCGTCCGAGGAATTGGCTCAACCATGCCGCGGCAGCATCGCCGGCATCCGGCACGGACAGGCTATCGCGCCAGATCGCCACCGGGCGCAGCTCGGCCTGTTGGTCCGGCACGGCAATCGGCAAATCGTCCATGCCCGGCGCGCTCAATAGCACCTGCTCGCTGCCCTGCCAAGCCGTGGTGATCCGATTCATCGGTGCCAACAACCGCTGGGTGAGAAAGCGCCCACTCTGCGCATCGACTACCATCCAACGTCTATCACCGACGATACCCAAGGCATCCACGCGGGTCTGAGTCAGAGGTTCGCCAGCTCCGGACTTGAGTGGGTAACGGTACATCCCTGAGAGATTCAACATGAGTCAGCTTTTCCCTGTGCAAAACGCTTTTATACGAGCAACCCGCCGGACCCACAAGCCTGCACTGGCGATGGGCCTGTTGCTTGCGCTGGTTGGCTGCAGCGGCAGCGCACCGACCAACCTGGGGGTGCAGGATGGCCGCTTGGCGCCCTGCCCGAGTTCGCCCAACTGCGTCAACAGCCAGACCGGCGAAGGTGACCAGCATATCGCTGCGCTACCGCTCAAAGGTGATCAGGCGCAAACCCAGGCCCTGCTGATCAAGCTGCTGAGCAGCGAGCCGCGGGTCACCCTGGTCGAGCAGAACCCAGATTATCTGCGCGCGGAATTCGCCAGCAAGCTACTGGGCTTCGTCGACGACGTGGAGTTTCTGATAGGCCCGCAGCATGTCGATGTACGCTCCGCCTCGCGCCTGGGTTATGCGGACTTCGAGGTCAATCGCAAGCGTATAGAACACTTGCGCCAGCGCATGAGCGAATAGCTTCGCGCCGGCCACCGCCCACCGGCAGCGGGCGAATCGCATCCGGGCTATTCGGCAGACTGGTCCAGGAGCAAACGCTCATGCACCACATCGACCAGCTTGTCGGGCTGGAATTTGGAAAGGAAGTTATTGCAGCCGACCTTCTTCACCATCGCTTCGTTGAAGCTGCCGGATAGCGAGGTGTGCAGCACCACGTACAGGTCCTTCAGGCGCGGGTCGTTGCGGATTTCGGTGGTCAGCCGGTAGCCGTCCATTTCCGGCATCTCCGCATCGGTGATCACCATCAGCAGTTTCTCATGCACGTCGATTCCCGAATCGGCCCAGCCCTTCAGCAGGTTCAGCGCGCGTAGGCCATCGCTGGCCGCGTGGCAGCGCACATCCAGCTGCGCCATGGTGCCCTTGAGTTGGCTCATGGCCACACTGGAATCGTCCACCAACAGTACTTCGCGCCCCTTGGCGTATTCGAGCAACGGATCGGCGAGCTTCTCCGGGGAAACCTTGGTGCTCATCGGGGTGATTTCCGCCAGCACCTTCTCCACATCGATGATCTCGACGATCTGCTCGTCGACCTTGGTGATCGCGGTCAGATAGTGCTGGCGCCCGGCGCCGCCCGGCGGGGGCAGGATGGATTCCCAGTTGAGATTGAGGATGCGGTCGACGCCGCTGACCAGAAAAGCCTGCACCGAACGGTTGTACTCGGTAACGATGATCGTGCTGCGCTCATCCGGCACTATCGGGCGCATGCCGATAGCTTGCGAGAGGTCGATCACCGGCAATGTCTGCCCACGCAAATTGACCACCCCGCAGACGAACCGATGACGTTGCGGCATCAGCGTCAGCTTGGGCATTTGCAGGACTTCCTGCACCTTGAACACGTTGATCGCGAACATCTGCCGCCCCACAAGGCGGAACATCAGTATTTCCAGGCGGTTCTCACCCACCAATTGGGTGCGTTGATTGACTGAGTCGAGAATGCCGGCCATTACGCGCTCCTGTTGACTTATCGATATAGCCTAGCAGCCCGGAGAATCCAGAGCTCGTGAAAAAGGCTCGCGCCAGCTGCCTGAGGCGAGCCGGGCAGCGGGCCTGAATCAGCCAGATCGGCGGTTGATCCATATATCGGCCGTTGTGTGCGCCGCTGAAGTGCACCCACTCAGACCGCTAGCACCTGTTCGAGGGCATCGCTCAATAGCGGTGACCCGAGTGGAAGGTGCAAACGCAGCGCCGCCGGGCGCGCACGGAAATGCAACGTCTGACTCGCCAACGGTTCACCGTCGAGATTGAAATCCAGGCCATCCGGCACATCCACTTTCAACCATGGCAGACGGGCGCTAAGCGCAACGCTCTGCAGGCCATTGATCCCGCCGGAGAGCAGGGTGCGCAAGGTGCCGACGACATCCTCGGCGGCCGGCACTATGCAGATGTCCAGCAGGCCGTCGTCAATCTGCGCATGGGGACATAGCAGGTGCCCACCGCCGGCCTGGCGACCATTGCCCACGCCCAATGCGAGAAATTCGCCCTGCCAGCTGAAATCCGGCCCGCTGAAGCGACCAAAAGCCGAGCGCACGTCGGCGAAACGGGTCAAGCCGGTCAGCAGGTATGCTGCGCCGCCGAGTACCCGCTTGAGCTCTTCCGAGGTATTGGCAGTAATCTGCGCACCGAAGCCGCCGGTTGCCATATTCAGAAAGACCCGACCCTCGACCTCGCCCAGGTCGATGCGTTGCGCGGGCCTGTCCAGCAGCGCCAACGCCTCGTCCGGATTCAGCGGAATACCCGCCGCAGTGGCGAAATCATTGGCGGTGCCCAGAGGTAATAGGGCCAAGCTGGCTTCGCGCCCCGAGCGGGCGATGGCCTCGGCTACATCGCGCAAGGTGCCATCGCCACCACCGGCGATCAGCGTCGGGTAGCCCGCCTGCAACGCCTCATCGACCAGACGCCCGGCGTCCCCGGCCTCCCAGGTCAGCCGCACCGCCAGATCCCAGCCCTGCTCGCGCCTTGCGGCCACCGCGGCGCGCACCTCGGTATTCAAAGCCTGCTTACCATGCAGAATCAAAAACGCTCTACGCTCACCCATGTCCATGCCATCTCCGTCACTACATCGATAATGCAGACAATGGCCGCGCATTTTTGTCGCGGTTGTGCGGCCCGCAGCGTCGCTTACTCCAGCAAAACATCTACTAAATAGATAATTAACAGCATAATTATCGCGTTTTATATCGACCAAATCTGATCAATCATGGACTCACGATTCTTCCGATTCAATGAGGTCGCCCATGATCGACGTACGCCCATTTGCCGGACTCGGCAACGCCAACCATGGCTGGCTGAACGCCCGCCATCATTTTTCCTTTGCTGGTTACCATGACTCGCAGCGCATGAACTGGGGGCGACTGCGGGTATGGAACGACGATGAGATCGCCCCTCATAGCGGCTTTGCGACCCATCCTCACCACGATATGGAAATCATCACCTATGTGCGCCAAGGCGCCATCACCCACAAGGACAGCCTGGGCAACCAGGGCCGCACGGAGGCCGGTGACGTCCAGGTCATGAGCGCCGGGACAGGTATCGCCCATAGTGAATTCAACCTCGAGGACACCACGACCCGGCTGTTCCAGATATGGATAGAACCTGACCAGACCGGCTTGCCGCCATCCTGGGGCGCCAGGCCGTTCCCCAGGGGTGAGCGTGCTGGTGGTTTCGTCACCCTCGCCAGCGGTCACGCCGAAGACCAAGACGCCCTGCCGATCCGAGCCAATGCTCGGCTGGCGGCAGCCACCCTGCAAGCAGGACAAAGCACCCGCTATACCCTGGATAAAGCCCACAAGGCCTACCTGGTGGCAGCGAGTGGCTCGTTCGAAATCAACGGTATCAAAGCCAATGCGCGCGACGGCGTGGCCGTAAGCGAACTCGAGGTTCTGCACATAACGGCACTCGAAGACAGTGAACTGGTACTGGTCGAGGTCGCCTGACGGTTGGAGGCGACGGCCTTCAGCCGTTGCCTAGGTACTCGCCTCGCTCCGTTCCTGCGGCTGCACTTGCGGCAGCCATACGGTGAATGTCGAACCCTGGCCGAGTTCGCTCTCAACCTCCAGACGGCCATTGTGTTTGCTGACGATGCTGTAGGACACCGATAGACCCAGCCCGGTGCCCTGCCCGACCGGCTTGGTGGTAAAAAACGGATCGAACAGGCGCGTAAGATGCTCCGGGTCGATCCCGCTACCGCTATCGCGTACCCGCACGAATACCCAGTCGTCCTTGGTGCCGGTTTCCAGCCAGATGGTGCCCTGCTGCACGATGGCATGGGCGGCGTTGATGATCAGGTTCATGAACACCTGATTGAGCTGCGAACCAAGGCACTCGACCTCGGGCAGCTCGCCGTAGTTCTTGACCACCTCGGCCTTGAATTTGATCTCGTTCCAGATCACGTTCAGGGTGCTGTCGAGGCCCTTGTGCAGGTCGGTCTTCTGCCAGTCGCCGGAATCGATATGGGAAAAGTCGCGTAAGTCCTGAACGATCTGCTTGACCCGTTCCAGGCCCTGCCGCGATTCACGCACCAGATCGGCCATGTCGCTGCGCAGAAAATCGTAATCGAGGGTCTGATTGGCCTGCTCCAGTCGCGTGCGCAACGCCTGGTCCTGATGCTCGGCCGCCACTGTCTGATAGGTCTCGATCAGGCGGAACAGATCCTCCACATAGCGTTCCAGGCTGCTGAAGTTGGAATAGACGTAACCCACCGGGTTGTTGATTTCATGAGCCACGCCAGCAGCCAGCTGACCGATGGCCGCCATTTTTTCCGACTGCAGCAATTGCGCCTGGGCATCTTCGAGTTTGTGAATCAGGCGCGCCTGTTCGCTTTTTTCCTCTTGCAGGAGCTCGTTGAGGCGTTCGAGTTCCAGATGCTGGGCCGCGGTCTCGGTCGCATCGGCAATGGTCAGGCACACGTACTTGACGCTGCCCGAAGCCTCGACCATCGGCGAAAAGGTACAGTTCTGATACATCATCTCGCTCAAGCCGGTGATGGGCCGACTACCGGAGAAATTGAACAGATGCGGGCGTTGCTGCCAGGAGGTGAATGCCAGGTTCTGCAAGGCGAAAACCCCGTCGACCTTCTTCTCGACCCAGAGCCTGGGCAACTCCGGGAAAATATCGAATAGCAGCCGCCCTCTCACCTCGGCGCTGTCCTTGCCGCTGTGGATCACCATGAAGTCGTTCCAGAACGCCACCCGGTAGTCGCTATCGAGTAACAACACTCCGAGATTAATGCTTTGCAATACCTCCACTAACTCTGCGGGTAGTACTTCTCCTGAAGTTCCTGAGGCAGACGTCATCTCGCATCCTTATTCAGATGATGGTGTACCCATCTGGATCGCGGCAGGCCGCAGTCAAATATCGCTCAACACCTGGTCGATCACCTCGATAACGGTGTTCACGGTGTCTTCGGCGATGCACACCAGCAAATCGCAATAGAAACTATGGGTTGCCACTTCGAAATGGATTTCCAGCACCAGCGCCTGATGCCCGCGCAACTCCTGGGAGCCGAGAACCTCCTGCAACGAGCGGCCGCGCGAGAGCATCGATGGCGAGCCGTAACTGACCTTGATCTCGATCTGCTGGGCCAGACCGTTGATGCAGGCGCCGGTAAGGATATTGGTCACATCCAGCATCAGCTCGTCCTGAATGCTACCGTGCTCCACGCCCTCGTAGCCCATCAGCCCGGCAAGCTGTTCGGCACCATTCTCGCCGAAGCACACCATCACCTCGCCGCGCAGCCGGCCGAGGAAGGACTGACGGGTGATGACCGCCGGCTGACCGGCGATCATCAGCTGATCGAGCAAGCTGGTGTTGGTCACGTCGGCGGGATGAATGCGCGGCACAGACAGCGTGACGAAGGTTTCGGTCAAGCGAGCCAGGCGATCGGCAGCCTGGCCCATAGCCACGTTCATCAGTTCCTGTAAGGCGTCGCGTTGGTCTTCGCTTAGGTTTGCCAATTGAGTGCTCATTCCTACACCAGCCCTATTTCATACAAAGCCGCTTGCATGGCCTCGGGGGTGATGGGTTTCTTCACAAAGGCCGCCGCGCCGAGTTCACGCACTCGTTGCTGAGCCTGGGGTTGAATATCGGCACTGATAACGATGACCACAGCGTTGGCATCCTCGCGTTTGAGTTGCTCCAACGTGCGAAAACCGTCCATTACCGGCATAGTCAGGTCGAGAAAGATTACCTCGGCATGCCCCGCATGATAAGCCGCCAATGCTTCTTCGCCATTGGCCGCCTGAGTTATCTGTGCATCCAAATCCGCCGGCAGGGCTTTCATCACCAGTTTCCGCGACATGGCTGAATCGTCCACTATGAGTATCTTCAAGCTGGCGTTCCTCTAACTCTTATTGGTTTTGTACAGGGTTTCCACGTCCTGCGCCGGGCTCCAGCCCGGCGCTCGCGGCGGACGCGCGCACCATCCTATAACGACTTTAGACGACCACGTCGAGTTCGGCCTGCATGATTAGGGTTTTTTCGACCACAACGGTATGAACGGCATGCCCGCGCAGAGCGCGCCGTAGAGTGATAGCCGGCCAGCGACAAGCCCAGCGGTTGTTCGCCGTGCTAGGCTGGATAGCCGGTGATCTGGCGGATCTTGCGGTACAGCGGCTTGAGTTGCCGGTACATGCGCTGATAGACCTCGCGGTACAACGACTCGTAGATTCGTTGTGCCTCGGGATTCGGCTCGAATACCCGGCCGACCCGGGTCATGGCCGCGATCGCCGCAGGGAAATCTGGATACAGGCCGAGGCCGACGGCGCAATCGATGGCGGCGCCCAGCCCCGAGGTTTCGTAGACATGCGGGCGCTCGGCCGGCAGGCCGAATATATCGGCGGTCAGTTGCATCGCCGCATCGCTCTGCGAACCGCCGCCGGACACGCGCAGACGGGTGATCTTGCTGCCGGAGCGCTTTTCGATCTGCTCCTTGCCCTGGCGCAGCGCGTAGGCCAGCCCCTCGAGAATCGCGCGGTAGATATGTGCGCGGGTATGCACGTCGCCAAAGCCGATGATCGAACCCTTGGCCTCCAGGCCCGGCTCGCGAATACCCGGCGACCAGTAAGGTTGCAGGATCAGGCCCATGGAACCCGGCGGCACCGAGTCGACCAGTTCGTCGAACAATGCCTCCGGCTCGACGCCCAGTTCGGCGGCGCGCTGCATCTCGCGCAAGCCGAACTCCTGCTTGAACCAGCTGACCATCCAGAAGCCGCGATAGATCATCACTTCGGTGTTGAAACGATCGGGGATCGCCGCCGGATACGGCGGAATCAGCGGAATGGTTTCCAGATACTGGCGCCGCGTGGTGTTGATGGTCGCAGTGGTGCCGTAGGACAGGCAGGCCGTGTGCGGCTCCAGCACACCGGCGCCGAGCACCTCGCAGGCTTTGTCGGCACCGGCGGCGATCAGCGGCAGTCCTTCGGGAATGCCGGTGTGTGCGCTGGCGGCTGCGGTGATGCTGCCCAGCAACTCTCCAGGCTTGCACAGCTCGGGCAATTGCGTGCGGCGCACCGGCATCGCCTGCCATTTCCAATCGCTGGCCCTGGCCCATTGCAGGCGTTTGTAGTCGAACGGCAGATAGGCCACGCAGCAGCCCACGGAGTCGACGAAACGGCCGCACAAGCGATGCGTGAGAAAGCCGGAGAGCAGCAGCACCTTGTCGGTTTGCGCCCATATCTCGGGCTGGTTCTGGGCGATCCAGTTGACCTCGGCCTGGGCCCGAAAGTGATCGACGGTTTGCTCCACGCCGAGCAGCTTGAACAGCCAACCCCAAGGCCCCTTGATCGAACCCCGGACTTCTGCGCGGCGCTGATCGAGCCAGAGGATGGCCGGCCGTAGCGGTTTACCCATGGCGTCGACATTGATCAGGGTGCCGCGCTGAGTGGTCAAGGACACGCCTTTGATCAGACTGCGGTCGATGTCGACCTGCGCCCACAGGCGCCGGCAAGCTTCGCCAAGGCTGGCCCAGTAATAGTCCGGGTCCTGCTCGGCCCAACCGGGTTGCTTGGAGTAGTAGGCCTCGAGTTCCACCTTGCCCTTGCCGACCAGGTTGCCCTGCAGGTCGAACAACAGCGCGCGTACGCTCTGGGTGCCGTTGTCGATGGCCAACAGGTAGCTTTGTTCGCTCAAGACGCAATCCTTCCGCTTATTCGAAATGCCCCTCCGGCAGGCTGTAACAGCGCCGCCAGAGGTCGAGGTAATTCTGTTCTTCCCGCTGCCAGCGCTCGTCGCTCCAGCCCAGGCGCGCCTGGCAGAGTGTGCGAATCTGCGGTAATTCGGCGGCGCCGCCATCGGCCAGCAATAGCCCGAGCCGGGTACGCCGCAGCAGGAGATCGTCCAGGTGCAACACCAACTCGCGCTGCGCAGCCCAGGCCAATTCCGCCCATAAGGTGTTGCTGCCGGCGACGCTGGCGTGGCCGAGCTCATCCACGAGCAGCAGGAATTCGGGTAAAGCACGACCGTAGCGGCCCAGCAGACGCCGTTGCCGAGCGGGGCTGAGCGTGACCATCGCGGGCGCGACGCAGGGCGCGAAAGTGGCGTCATCGCGGTTATCCAGCGGGCGGCCGAGAAAACCCGCACAGGCTTGCAGTACTTCCAGGGCCAGCAGGCGAAAGGTGGTCAGTTTGCCCCCGGCCAGGGTCACGCAGCCCGGTTCAACCCATAGCGCATGCTCGCGTTTTTCGTCCGATGGCTTGCGCCCCTCGACACCGTCGCTGACCACCGGCCTGACCCCGGCCCAGGTCGACAGCACATCGTCTGCTTTAATCGCCGCGGCCGGGAATTGCTGGGCACAGGCGGCCAATAGGTAGTCGAGTTCAGCGCTGCTGATTCGCGCGTCCTGATCCAGCGGCTGGTCATGATCCAGGTCGGTGGTGCCCACCACGGTCGCCCCTTCCCAAGGGAAGACGAACACCGGACGTTGGTCCGCGGGGTGCATAAAGCTCAAGGCATGGGCCACAGGCAGGCGCCAGGCCGGTAACAGTAAATGGCTGCCGCGCAGCGGGCGGATATGCTCGGGGCCAGTTTTCTTGCGCAGGCGATCCGCCCAGGCCCCGGTGGCCTGAGCCACAACGCGGCTATGCAGGGTATAACGCTGGCCACTTTCGCGGTCCTCGGCGAGCACACCGACGACCCGACCGTTATCGCGCAGCAGTTCGACCACGCGCATGCCGTTAAGCGCTTCGCCGCCGTCCGCCCGCGCTTCGTTCAGTACTCGCAACACCAGGCGCGCATCGTCGGTCACCGCATCGAAGAAACGCGTGCCGCCGAGCAGTCCGTCTTCCTTCAGACCGGGCACCAGATAACGCAGCTGCGGCAATGCATGGAACAGATGATTGCGCTTGCCGGCCAGGGCGTCATACAGCGCCAGCAGCCCACCGAAAACCTTAGGCCCGGGAAAGCCGCCCTGGTAGTGCGGCATCAGGAAACTCAGGGGTTCCACCAGACCGGGCGCCTCCTGCAGCAAACGCTGGCGCTCGCGCACCGCATCACGGGTCAGGCCGAGTTGGCCCTTGGCGATATAGCGCAGGCCACCGTGCACCATCTTCGACGAGCGGCTGGAAGTACCCCAGGCGAAGTCCCGCTGTTCCAGCAGCAGACATTTCCAGCCGCGGCGCGCGGCTTCGCGCAGAATACCGGCGCCGCTGATACCGCCGCCGATCACCAGCAGATCCCAGTCCTGGGCCGCCAGTTCGGGCAATGCGCGAGCGCGCCAGGCGGCATTCCAGACGCTGTTCATGGTTCGAGCAGCACGCCGGGAAGCAGACGCTGCTGCGGATCGAAGTGGCTGGACAACGCCTGCAAGGCCGCCATGCCCAGTTCCCCCTTCTCCGCCACCAAATAAGGCGCGTGGTCACGGCCGACGCCATGCTGATGGCTGATGGTGCCGCGGTTGTCGGCGATGACCTGGCTGGCGGCGTGCTTGAGCTTGCGCCAGCGCGCCAGCGTCTCGGCGTAACTGCCGCCGGGGCGGAATACATAGGTGGTGTAGATGCTCGAGCCCTGGTTGTACACGTGCGACAAGTGGGTGAACACGTGCACCTGCTCGCCCTCCTCGCGCAGCCCGTCACGCAGGCTGGCTTCGACCTTGTTCAACAGGTTGTCGACGTTGTTCCAGTCGGTGGCGGTTTCCAGGGTGTCGACCGCATAACCGGCGCTCCACAGGCCGTGGCGCAGATAAGGGAAGCGAAAGCGGTTCTCCGCCCATTTCTTGCCCAGCAAGGTACCGGTGAAAATCCCGCCGAAGCCTTTCAGCAATCTCTTCGCCTGCTTGAGGGATGCCGCGTTCTGCGTGCGGCTGCCGGTAACGCCGAACGTCAGCATGCACTTGCCGTCGCCGGCACCGCGCAGGCTCAGGTATTTCTCCAGCCAGGCGATCTGCTGCGGGTGGCCGGCCAGGGCCAGTTGGGTGCGGGTTTCAATGGCATTGGACAGGCGCAGCATCGACAACGGCACCCGCGCCTGGGCCAGGCTGCGGATGCCGGCCAATGCCCGCTGCCAGTCGGGCAGGAATACCGCGTAAAAACTTTCCTGCTCGGCCAGGCGGGTGATACGCACCTTGACCTCGGAAATGACGCCGAAGCGCCCCTCCGAGCCCATGATGATTTCACGCAAATCGGGGCCGGCGGCGGAAGCCGGGAAAGTCGGAATCTCCAGGGTGCCGGCGAAGGTCTCGACCTTACCGCCGGCGAACAGATGCTCGATCCGCCCATAACGCAGCGATTGCTGACCGCTGGAGCGCGTGGCTACCCAGCCGCCGAGGGTCGACAACTCCCAGGATTGCGGGAAATGGCCGAGGGTATAGCCCTGGGCGCGCAACTGGCTTTCCACCTGAGGGCCGCTGGCACCGGGGCCGAAGGTGGCGATCAGGCTGTCGTGGTCGATGTCGATCAGCTTGCCCATGCGCTCCAGCGACAGGGTCAACACCGGGCGGCTGCCGGCCTGGGGGTTGATATGCCCGGCCACCGAAGTGCCGCCACCATAGGGGATCAGGGTGATGTCCTGCTGTTCGGCAAGGGCCAGCAGCGCGCGGATCTGCTCGGCGCTCTCCGGGTAGGCGACGCCGTCGGGAAATACCCCGAAGTCGCCGGAGCGCATTGCCAGCCAGTCCGGCAGGCTCTGCCCGCGGGCGTGACGCAGGCGGTCCTCGGGATTCAGGCAGATCAGCGGATGGGCCGCCAAGCGCGACGCCGGCACCTGGGCCAGCACCTGTTCGAAGCCGGCATCGGCGAGCATCTGGCCCGGGCCGATCAACTCGGCGAGAAACGCCTCGCCATGGGCCGGCAGTTCCACCACAGTCGCTTCATCGCCCCAGCCATTCCAACGTCGCATCTATTTCTCCGAATGTTCAGTCGCCTTCGATGGCTGCCTATACTAGCTGGCCGCGCCAGAGCGTCACTGTCGAATCGGGACAGCGGCTATCGCCAATCAGGACAAGCAGAACAACCCGCCATGCACAACCTCGGCTACACCTCGGTTCCCAGCCTGCTCAAATACCTGCGCCACGCCGAGCACTTGGGCCTGGATATCGACCAGGCGCTGACCGCCGCCGGGATAGACGCGGCGGATCTGGCCGACAAAGGCAAACGCATCGCCGGGGAAACCCATGAGCGGCTGCTGGCGCACTTGCTGCGGGCCTCCGGCGATCCGCTGTTCGGCCTGCATTGCGCGCGATACGTGCAGCCCGGCTCCTGGAGCGTGCTGGGCTATATCGCGATGAACTGCGCCACCCTGGGTGAAGCCATGAGCCGCATCGTGCCGTACGAAAAACTGGTCGGCGATATGGGGGTGAGCCGCATCGAAGCGAGCGCCGACGAGGTCAAGCTGATCTGGAGCTGCCGACACGAAACGCCGGACATCCGTCGGCACCTGGTAGAGAACGTGCTGGCATCCTGGCTACTGTATGCGCGCTGGATCGCCGATATGCAGCGCTCGCCCCGCGAGGTCTGGTTCGAGCACGCCCTGCCCCAGGACGCCGACCAGGCCGAGTACGAGACGGTGTTCGGTTGCCCGGTGCGTTTCGAACAACCCTGCAGTGCGCTGCTGGTGCCCGTGGAATACCTCGCCGTGCCGTTGCGCCAGGCCGACGCCAGCCTGCTGCGCACCCTGGAAGAACACGCGCTGGCCCTGATGGCCGGCCTGGATGGCGACGAGCCGCTGCCGCAACGGGTCAAAACCGCACTGCGCCTGTTGCTCAAGGACGGCTTACCGCGCAAGGAACGGGTGGCGGAGAAATTCCATATGACCGTGCGCACCCTGCAACGCCATCTGCAACAGGCTGGCACCAGCTATCAGCAGATCCTCGACGAATTGCGCCAGGAGCTGGCCGAGCATTACCTGCTGCGCAGCGAGCTGACGATCCAGGACATCGCCAGCTACCTGGGTTTTACCGAATCCCGCTCTTTCCATCGCAGCTTCAAGGCCTGGACCGGACAAACCCCTGGCGAATACCGCGAAGCCAAGCGCAGCCGCTAGGCGGTTAAGACAAAGGCTTGAGCAAACCCTGTATTCGCGCCCGCCGGGCACGTAGGCCGACCATCAGCGAAGGGCCCAGGGCGATCAACGCCGAACCCAGCACCACCATAACGGCGCCGCCATAGGCGAGCCAATTGATCTGCTCGGGCTGCACGTAATCCGGCCACCAACTCGCCGCCAGCGCCACCGAGACGAAGGTGATCAGCGGCGTGATCGCCAGGGTCGCGCTGACCCGCGAGGCCTCCCAGTGCGCCAGCGCCTCGGCGAAGGCGCCGTAGGCCACCAGGGTATTCAGGCAACAGGCGAACAACAGCCAGCCTTGCGACGAACTGAGCGCCAGCGCCTGCAGGGGATGGGCCCATGGGGTCAGCAGCAGCGCGCAGGCCAGGTAGATCACCATCATCACCTGCAACGAGTTCCACACGGTCAACAACTGCTTCTGCGCCAAGCCGTAGAACGCCCAGACGAAAGCCGCCGCCAACACCGTGAGCACTCCGGTGGTGTAGTCGCTCAACGAGGTCAACAACTCCGTCAGGCGCTGATTGAAGAACAGCCCGAAGCCCAGCAGCAGAACCACCAGACCCGCGCCCTGGCCGATGCTGAAACGCTCGCGAAAGACCAACAGGCTGCCGACCAGCAGCAGGATGGGCGCAACCTGGATCACCAGCTGCGTGGTACCCGGACTGAGCAGCGTCAGCCCGGCCAGGTACAGCACATAGTTGCTGCTCAACCCGGCAATCGCCAACGCCAGCAGCCATGCGCCCTTCTTGCCCAAGGGACGAAAGCGCGGCAGACGCCGGCTCGCCGCCAGATAGGCGAACAGAATAGAACCGGCCACCAGCAGGCGGAACCAGGTCACCGTGACCGGATCCATGACGCGCAATACTTGCTTGAGCTGAATCGGCAGAACGCCCCAGAGCACAGCGGTGAGCAGCGCCAGGAACATGCCGTAAAGCCAACGACCGGAAGAGATATGCATGACGGCCTCGAATGCACGCCGACACGGGCCTCAGAACAGCGGTCGCAACGGCGCAAAGCACCATTCTAGGCGGTTCGCGCTTGCGCCCACAGCTACAGTTCAGGGGCCCGATGGTGGCCAACTGTACCGATAGCAAGCACACGCGCGCCTGGAACTTGACGACAGAAAACCGTAAAAACCAGCTAAGTCCCGACAATAGGCGACCATCTGTCGCCAAGTCAAACGCCTAGCATCCAGCGGATTAGACTCAAACTATCCCGGCTTTTTGTGGAGATTTGGCTATGTTCGGTCAGCGCAATGTGGACCCGAGTCCCGGCACGCACTACCGTAGCGAGCGCGTCACGGCAGTCAATGGGCAGTATTTCTTCTCGACCCGCGAAGGCACCCTGGAAGGTCCCTACTTTACCCGCGTCGACGCGCTGCACGGGATCGATGCCTATATCAACCGCATGCAAGTCGCCAAATCGCTTTATGCGCGGGTCGATCCATCGCTACGCACCCCATTGCCGGAATAACCAGCCTCGGCCGATAGGCATCCCAAAACTAAAAAACCCCGGTGCAGCCAGGCTGCACCGGGGTTTTGCGCGTGCGGACGGGACGCTAAGGTCTCGCTAGCGCACCGCTTCGAACAGCCCGGTCGCGCCCATGCCGCCGCCCACGCACATGGTCACGATGCCGTAGCGCAGGTTGCGCCGTTGCAGCTCGCGTACCAAGTGGCCGACCTGGCGCGAGCCGGTCATACCGAAGGGGTGGCCGATGGAAATCGAGCCGCCGTTGACGTTGTACTTGTCGTTATCGATCTGCAAACGGTCACGGGCATACAGGCACTGCGAGGCGAAGGCCTCGTTGAGCTCCCACAGGTCGATATCGGCAATCTGCAGGCCTTTGGCCTTGAGCAGCTTCGGCACCGAGAACACCGGGCCGATGCCCATCTCATCGGGCTCGCAACCGGCGACCGTGAAGCCGCGGAAGAACGCCTTGGGCTTGAGCCCCAGCTCGATGGCCTTGTCCAGGCTCATGACCAGGGTCATGGATGCGCCATCGGACAGTTGCGAAGCGTTGCCGGCGGTTACCGAACCGTCTTCGGCGAACACCGGCTTGAGCGCGTTCAGGCTTTCGATGGTGGTATCGGGGCGATTGCAATCGTCGCCCTCGACCACGCCGTCGACGATTTTCTTCTCGCCGGTGGCTTTGTCTTCGACCTGGTACTTGACCTGCATCGGCACGATTTCGTCGTTGAACAAACCCGCGGCCTGCGCCGCGGCGGTGCGCTGCTGGCTTTGCAGGGCATAGGCATCCTGCGCCTCGCGGCTGACGTTATAGCGCCGCGCGACAATTTCGGCGGTCTGGCCCATGGGGTAGTAGATACCCGGCACATCCTTCTGCAGGATGGGGTTGAACAGGTTGTCGGTGTTCATGCTCTTCAGGGTCATGGTGATCGACTCGACACCACCGGCGACGATGACGTCGCTGCAGCCCGAAGCGATCTGGTTGGCGGCGATGGCGATCGCCTGCAAACCGGAGGAGCAGAAGCGGTTGAGGGTCATACCCGCGACCTGGGTGCCGAGACCGGACAATACCGCGACATTACGGCCGATGTTCATGCCCTGGGCGCCTTCGTTGGAGCCGGCGCCGACGATACAATCGTCGACCAGTGCCGGATCGATACCGCTGCGCGCCAGCAGCGCATTGACGCAGTGCGCCGCCATGTCGTCCGGACGAGTCAGGTTGAACTTGCCACGGAAGGACTTGGCCAAGCCAGTCCGTACGCTTTCGACGATCACCACTTCACGCATGCCGCACCTCATTTTTAGGGGCCTTGGGATGAGCGAAGAATAGGACCGACAACCCGGACCGACGATTACTATTCATCGGATATATGCGCAACCATCCTCAGGATGCGCCGGATTGGCAAATTAACCGTCAGAAACGTCACATGTGCGGCATCAATCCTTCTCGAACGCCGCCTCGAGCGCCTGGTTGATCGTGCGCAGTATTTTGACCCGGGCAAAGCGCTTGTCGTTGGCTTCGACCAGCGTCCAGGGCGCGATCTCGGTGCTGGTGCGGTCGACCATGTCGCCCACCGCGTCGCGGTATTGCGGCCACTTTTCGCGATTGCGCCAGTCATCCTCGGTAATCTTGAAACGCTTGAACGGGATTTTCTCACGGGCCTGAAAACGCTCCAGCTGGACCTCCTGATCGATCGCCAGCCAGAACTTCACCAGCACCACGCCGGCCGCATTCAATTGCTCCTCGAAGTCGTTGATTTCGCCGTAAGCCCTCAACCAGTCGGCCGGGCTGCAAAAGCCCTCCACCCGCTCGACCAGCACCCGGCCGTACCAGGAGCGATCGAACATGGTGAATTTGCCGCGCGGCGGAATGTGTCGCCAGAAACGCCACAGATAGGGTTGGGCGCGCTCCTCTTCGGTCGGCGCCGCCACCGGAACGATGCGGTACTGGCGCGGATCGAGCGCCGCCGCCACGCGCCGCACCGCGCCGCCCTTACCCGCCGCATCGTTGCCCTCGAACACCGCAATCAGCGCGTGCTTGCGCATGCGCTTGTCGCGCATCAAGCCAGACAAGCGGGCCTGCTCGACAGCCAGTTGCTCGTCGTAGTCGTCCTTGGCCAGTACCTGGCGCATATCCAGGCTGTCGAGCAGACCGCGGTTGTCCAGGCTGGAGATCAAAGGCGCTGCATGCGGGTGCGGCGCTGGCCGAACGTTATTCTTCAGCGCCGCCTGCAAGCCATCGAGCAGTATCCGCCCGACCGTCAGGCTGCGGTAATGCTCATCCACACCCTCGACCACGTACCAGGGTGCGTAGTCGCGGCTGGTACGACGCAGCACCCGCTCACCGACGCGCACATATTTGTCGTAGGTCTTCGATTGCTGCCAATCCAGCGGGCTGATACGCCAACTGTGCAGCGGGTCGTCCTGCAGCTGCTTCAAGCGCGCCTTCATCTGCTTCTTCGACAAGTGAAACCAGAACTTGAAGATCAGCGCACCTTCGTCGTAGAACATGCGCTCCATCGCCAAAGCGCTGTCGATGGCCTGGTCGAGCACGGCATTCTTGAAGTCATCGTGCACTCGCCCCTGCAACATCTGGCTGTACCAATTGCCGAAAAAAATCCCGGTCTTGCCCTTGGCCGGCAATTGCCGCCAGTAGCGCCAGGCCGGCGGCCGCGCCAGCTCCTCGTCGGTCGGCTGGTCGAAGGTGCTGACCTGGATCAGCCGTGGGTCCATCCACTCGTTGAGCAGTTTGACCGTCTCGCCCTTGCCCGCGCCCTCGATGCCGTTGAGCAGGATGATCACCGGAAAGCGCGCCTGCTGTTTCAATTCGTACTGCGCCTCGAGCAATGCCTCGCGCAACTCGGGTACAGCGGCATCGAAGGTGGCTTTATCGATACTGTGGCCAATCTCGGCGGATTCGAACATGTACTGCTCCCTGATCTGATCGCTTCAGGCTAGCAGCTTGCAGCCGCTCTCAACACCAATGATGTGCAGGCGCTTGCGCGGGCGCAATCGGCTAGAATGCGCGCCTGCTCAATCCGGTGCCGCCATGTCCGACTCGCCCGTTCAACCACCCGCCCCGTTCACCGCGCAACTCGACTGGGATGCCCAAGGCCAGCCGTTATCGCGGCTGTTCGGCGACGTGTATTTCTCCAACGAAAACGGCCTGGCCGAGACCCGCTACGTCTTCCTCGACAACAACGACCTGCCGGCCCGCTTCGCCGCCTTGACCGCCGACGAGCACCTGAGCATCGGCGAGACCGGTTTCGGCAGCGGCCTGAATTTTCTCTGTGCCTGGCAGCTGTTCGAGCGCGTGGCGCCAGCAGGCGCGCGGCTGCATTTCGTCAGCGTGGAGAAATACCCGTTCAGCCAGGCCGATCTGCAGCGCGCACTGGCGCTGTGGCCGGAGTTGGCGCCCTATGCCCAGGCTCTGTTGCAGCAGTACGTCGCCCTGCACCCGGGCTTTCAACGCCTGTCGTTCGCCGACGGACGTATCGTTTTGACTCTGCTGGTCGGCGATGCCCTGGAGCTGCTACCGCAGCTCGACGCGCGCATCGACGCCTGGTTTCTCGACGGTTTCGCCCCGGCGAAGAATCCTGACATGTGGGCGCCGGAACTGTTCGCCGAGCTGGCCCGTTTGAGTGCCCCCGGCGCCACCTTCGGCACGTTCAGCAGCGCCGGCTTGGTGCGGCGCGGTCTCAAGGAGGCGGGTTTTAGCGTCAAACGCGTGCCGGGCCTGGGCAAGAAATGGGAAGTGCTCAAGGGCCAGTTTCTCGGCGAACGCGGGTGCGACGGCAAACCCTGGTTCGCCCGGCCCGCTGCACCAGCGGGCGAACGCCAGGCGCTGGTGATCGGCGCCGGTCTGGCCGGTTGCGCCACGGCCGCCAGCCTGTCCGCCCGCGGCTGGCGGGTAACCCTGTTGGAGCGGCATGCCGCGATTGCCCAGGAGGCCTCGGGCAATCCGCAAGGCGTGCTCTATCTCAAGCTTTCGGCCCACGGCACGGCCCTGTCGCGACTGATCGTCAGCGGCTTCGGCCATACCCGCCGCCTGCTCGAACGGCTACACAAGGGCCGCGACTGGGACAACTGCGGCGTGCTGCAACTGGCGTTCGATGCCAAGGAAGCGCAGCGCCAGGCGCAGTTGGCCGACGCCTTCGACGCCGATCTGTTGATCAACCTCGACCGCGCCGCCGCCGAGGACAAAACCGGTGTCGCCCTGGCCAGCGGTGGGCTGTTCTACCCGCAGGCCGGCTGGGTGCACCCACCGGCGCTGTGCCAACTGCTGAGCGCGCAGCCGAATATCGAGCTGCGTGTGCACCAAGATGCACTCGAATTACGCCGTGACGGCCCACAGTGGCAAGCCTGGAATGGCGAGCAGTTGCTGGCCGGCGCGCCTATCGTGGTGCTGGCCGGCGCCGCCGATATCCAGCGTTTCCCGCTCAGCGCCGAATTGCCGCTCAAGCGCATTCGCGGGCAAATCACCCGCGTGCCGGCGACGGCCGCCAGCGCGGCATTACGCAGCGTGGTCTGCGCCGAGGGTTATGTCGCACCGGAACGCTTCGGCGAACATACCTTGGGGGCGAGTTTCGACTTCAAAAGCGCGGATCTGGCAATCAATCACGCTGATCATGCGCACAATCTGCAATTGCTCACGGATATTTCCAGCGACCTGGCCGAGCACCTCGCAGCCGAGCGCCTCGACCCGGCACAACTCGAAGGCCGCGCCGCGTTCCGCTGCACCAGCCCGGACTATTTGCCGATTGTCGGGCCATTGGCCGAGCGCCAGGCCTTTCTCCAGGCCTATGCGGTACTCGGCAAGGATGCCCGGCAAGTGCCGCAAACGCCCTGCCCCTGGCTCGACGGTCTGTATATCAATAGCGGCCACGGCTCGCGCGGGCTGATCACCGCCCCGCTGTCCGGCGAACTGATCGCCGCCTGGCTCAACGACGAACCCCTGCCCCTGCCGCGCGACGTCGCCGAAGCCTGCCACCCGAACCGTTTCATGTTGCGCCAGCTGATCCGTGGCAGCCGCTAACCCCGTGCCCCATAGCCCGGGTGAAAGCCGGGGAGCGGTAGCAGCCGTAGCATCTTTCCCCCGGATTGCATCCGGGCTACCAGAGCCTATCCGCGCGGCTTACCGTTAATCCATCCCCCCGCATAGCTCGGCCGCGCGCAGCAGCGCGGCGGTCAGGCTGTGGCGTTCCCACTCGCTGAGTGCAGCGAAACGCTGACGGAACTCGGGCGGTAGCAGGCTCGGCGCCTGACGCATCAGCTCGCGGCCCGCGTCGCTGAGCAACAACCATTGCCGGCGCCGATCCTGATCGTCGCGCTGACGCTGCAGCAGCCCGAGTTCTTCGAGCCTGTCGAGCATCCCCGACAGGGTTGCCGCAGTCAGGCTGACACGGCCGCTGAGCGCGCTCGCGGTCATCCGCGCCTCATCCGCCAGCACCTGCAAAATCATCAATTGCATCGGCGTCAGGCCGCCAAAACGACTGAGTCGCTTGGCATGCACCTCACCGGCCTGCTGCAGCCGCCGCAAGGCCTTGAACAAGGGCATTTCAAAAGCGCTCAGCGCAGAAAAATCAATTTCAGCTGGAACTATTTTTTCGCTCACTGCGTCAACCAAACTGGTATTAAAGCTTTGACATCAAAGCATTATTTTGTTTTGGTGTAAAAGGCTCAGCGATATCCGTTGAACAGCTATAAGCAGCGCAGAAGGAGGTCATCCTGCTCGTTAACGGTCTACTTTTAACAGGACAGCTTCAGCCACTCGCTGCGTTGCTAGCCAAGCATCGCGCTTGCCAACGGATTAAACGCGAAACCACTCCCCAACGGCCACACCGGTAAGGAATTATGTGCGGAATAGCTGGAGAACTACGTTTTGATCAACGCGCGGCCGACCTCGCCGCCGTCGAGCGCATCACCCATCACCTCGCCCCGCGCGGCCCAGACGCGCACGGTTTTCACAGCCAAGGGCCGGTCGCCCTCGGCCATCGCCGACTGAAGATCATGGATCTGGCCGAAGCCTCGGGCCAGCCGATGATCGACAGCGAACTCGGCCTATCAATGGTGTTCAACGGCGCCATCTACAACTACCCGGAACTGCGCAGCGAGCTGCAAGCGCTGGGCTATCGCTTCTTCTCCGACGGTGACACCGAGGTACTGCTCAAGGGCTACCACGCCTGGGGCAAGGACCTGCTGCCCAAGCTTAACGGCATGTTCGCCTTCGCCATCTGGGAGCGCGACAGCCAGCAGCTGTTCATCGCCCGCGACCGTCTCGGGGTCAAGCCGCTGTACCTCTCGCACACCGGGCAGCGCCTGCGCTTCGCCTCCAGCTTGCCGGCGCTGATGCAGGGCGGTGATATCGCCAAGACCCTCGACCCCATCGCGCTCAATCACTACCTGAATTTCCATGCCGTGGTGCCGGCACCGCGGACCATCCTCGCCGGGGTGAAAAAACTGCCGCCAGCCACCTGGCTGCGCGTCGACGTCCAAGGCAACTGCGAACAGCAAAGCTGGTGGCAGCTGGATTACGGTCCGCGCGGCGAC
This sequence comes from uncultured Pseudomonas sp., assembly GCA_966210435.1. Taxonomy (GTDB): domain Bacteria; phylum Pseudomonadota; class Gammaproteobacteria; order Pseudomonadales; family Pseudomonadaceae; genus Aquipseudomonas. The sequence goes on from CBIHLF010000002.1 coordinate 236,066, forward strand.
GAAGCAGCGTTCGGCCTGGAAGAATGGCGCGATCGCGTGCTCGACGGCATGCGCGAAGCCGTGTCGATCCGCCAACGCGCGGCGGTGGATGTCGGCGTGCTGCTGTCCGGCGGGGTGGATTCGAGCATGCTGGTCGGCCTGCTACGCGAAGCCGGGGTGGAAAACCTCTCGACCTTCTCCATCGGCTTTCAGGATGCCGGCGGCGAACGCGGCGATGAGTTCCAGTATTCCGACCTGATCGCCGAGCGCTTCGCGACCCGACACCATCAGCTGCGCATCGGCGAGAACGAAATTATCGAGCAGTTACCGGCTGCCTTTCGCGCGATGAGCGAGCCGATGGTCAGCCACGACTGCATCGCCTTCTACCTGCTGTCGCGCGAGGTGGCCAAGCATTGCAAGGTGGTACAGAGCGGCCAGGGTGCCGACGAACTGTTCGCCGGCTACCACTGGTATCCATTGGTCGATGGCGCCGAAGATACCTTTAGCGCTTATCGCCAGGCGTTCTTCGACCGCGATCACGACGAGTACGCGGCTTGCGTGCAACCGGCCTGGCTGACCGGCGACGTCGCTGGCGATTTCGTCCGTGAGCACTTCGCCCTACCGGGGGCGACGGCGGCGGTGGACAAGGCCTTGCGCCTGGACAGCACGGTGATGCTGGTCGAAGACCCGGTCAAGCGGGTCGACAACATGACCATGGCCTGGGGCCTGGAGGCGCGCACACCATTCCTCGACTACCGATTGGCGGAACTCTCGGCGCGGATACCGGGTCGATTCAAGCTACCGGATGGCGGCAAACATGTGCTCAAGGAAGCGGCGCGCCAGGTGATCCCGGCGGCGGTGATCGACCGTCCCAAAGGTTACTTTCCAGTGCCCGGTCTCAAGCACCTGGAAGGCGCGACCCTCGGCTGGGTACGCGATCTGCTGGTCGACCCGAGCCAGGATCGCGGCCTGTTCAACCCGGCCATGCTCGACCGTCTGCTCAGCGATCCCCACGGCCAACTGACACCCCTGCGCGGCTCCAAGCTGTGGCAAATGGCGGCACTCAATCTATGGTTGAACGAGCAAGGGCTTTGACCACCACGACTGCAACCCGAGGATGCCACCCTACTTTTCAGCCCCGGCATTATCCGGGGCACACCGCACAAGCAAAGGAAGTACTCCAATGCGCGCCACTGCCTTCAATCAACGCCTGCTTCGCGGCCAACCTCCCTCCTACGAGCGCCTGCAAGCGCGCTTTGCCGAAGAGCACGGCAGCGAACTGGGTCAGCCCAAGGTCGTGCACTGCGGCTGGGGCCGCCTGCTGATCGGCCACACCTACCCGGACGCCAGTGAGCTGGCCGCTGACCTGCTCAACGAGCAGGCCGGCGAACGCGATATCGCACTCTACGTCGCCGCGCCCCAGCAAGTGCTGGCGCAGGCGCCGCAGCAATTGTTCCTCGACCCCTCCGACACCCTGCGCCTGTGGTTCAGCGATTACCGTCCGGCGCAGTGCGTATTCCGCGGCTACCGCATTCGCCGGGCGCAGAACGCCGAAGACTGGCAAGCGATCAATTGCCTGTACCAGATGCGCGGCATGCTGCCGATCGACCCGGACAAACTCACCCCGCGGCGCCTCGGCGGGCCGGTGTACTGGCTGGCCGAGGATGAAGACAGCGGTATGGTGATCGGCAGCGTCATGGGCCTCGACCATCACAAGGCCTATAAGGATCCGGAAAACGGCAGCAGCCTCTGGTGCCTGGCGGTCGACCCGCGCTGCACGCGCCCCGGCGTCGGCGAGGTGCTGGTGCGCCACCTGATCGAACACTTTATGAGCCGCGGCCTGAGCTACCTCGACCTGTCGGTGCTGCACGACAACGGCCAGGCCAAGAAGCTCTACGCCAAGCTGGGTTTCCGCGAGCTGCAGACCTTCAGCATCAAGCGCAAGAACGGCATCAACCAGACCCTGTTTCTCGGTCCTGGGCCGCACACGGAGATGAACCCCTATGCGCGGATCATCGTCGACGAAGCGTTGCGCCGCGGTATCGAAGTGCAGGTGGACGACAGCGAAGCCGGTCTGTTCACCCTGAGCCAGGGCGGGCGGCGGATTCGCTGTCGCGAATCGCTGACCGACCTGACCAGCGCGGTGAGCATGACCCTGTGCCAGGACAAGCGCCTGACCCACCGCACCTTGGCCCGCGCCGGCCTGCGTCTGCCCGCCCAGCGCCTGGCCGGCAGCGCCGAAGAGAACGCGGCGTTCCTCGCCGAACATGGCCGCCTGGTGGTCAAGCCGGTGGATGGCGAACAGGGCCAGGGCGTCGCGGTCGACCTGCGCAGCCCGGCCGAGGTGCAAGCGGCGATCGAACGCGCCCAGCCCTTCGACAGCCGGGTGCTGCTGGAGAGTTTTCATCCAGGCCTCGACCTGCGCATTCTGGTGATCGGCTTCGAAGTGGTCGCCGCCGCCATCCGCCGCCCCGCGGAAGTGATCGGCGACGGGCGTCACAGCATCGGCGAATTGATCGACGCCCAGAGCCGCCGCCGCCAAGCCGCCACCGACGGCGAAAGCCGCATCCCCAAGGACGCCGAAACCCTGCGCACACTGCATGCCGCCGGGGTCGACTACGACAGCGTGCTGCCCCAGGGGCAACGCCTGGCCGTGCGCAAGACCGCCAACCTGCACACCGGCGGCAGCCTCGAGGATGTCACCGAAATCCTCCACCCGACGCTCGCTGACGCCGCAGTAAAAGCCGCCCGTGCCCTGGATATCCCGGTGGTCGGCCTCGACTTGCTGGTGCCGGCCGCCGATCAAGCCGATTACGTATTTATCGAAGCCAACGAGCGCGCCGGCCTGGCCAATCACCAGCCGCAACCCACCGCGGAACGCTTTATCGATTTGCTGTTCCCGCTCAGCCAGGTTGGTTGATGCGCGACCACAATCGCGGGCGGGCCAACCGCCCGCTGTAGGAGCCAGGGGGGACGCCTACATACAAGACAAGCGAAAAGCCTTTTATCTCTGCAGTACCAAGGAGACGCTCCTATGCAACACCTCCCCGAACCCGATCTCGACTATATGCAGAAAGTCCTGCTGGAAATGCTCGCGATTCCCAGCCCCACCGGCTTTACCGACACCATCGTGCGCTACGTCGCCGAGCGCCTCGAGGAAATCGGCATTCCCTTCGAAATGACCCGCCGCGGCACCATTCGCGGCACGCTGAAGGGCAAGCAGAACAGCCCAGACCGCGCCGTTGCCGCACACCTGGACACCATTGGCGCGATCGTCCGCAGCGTGCAGGACAACGGTCGCCTGGGCCTGTCGCCGGTCGGTTGCTGGTCCAGCCGCTTCGCCGAGGGCAGCCGGGTCAGCGTATTCACCGACACCGGCGTGATCCGTGGCAGCGTGTTGCCGCTGATGGCCTCGGGACATGCGTTCAATACCGAAGTGGACCGTCTGCCGATCAGCTGGGACCACGTCGAACTGCGCCTGGACGCCTACAGCGCGACCCGTGCCGATTGCGAGTCTCTGGGCGTGTCGGTCGGCGATTTCGTCGCCTTCGACCCGCTGCCGGAGTTCACCGAAAGCGGCCATATCAGCGCCCGCCACCTGGACGATAAAGCCGGCGTGGCGGCACTGCTGGCCTCGCTCAAGGCGATCGTCGAAAGCGGCGTCGAGCCGGAGATCGACTGTCACCCGCTGTTCACCATCACCGAAGAAACCGGCTCGGGGGCAGCCGCGGCCCTGCCCTGGGACGTCAGCGAGTTCGTCGGTATCGATATCGCGCCGGTGGCTCCCGGCCAGCAATCGAGCGAGCACGCGGTCAGCGTGGCCATGCAGGACTCCGGCGGCCCATACGACTACCACCTCTCGCGCCAATTGCTGCGCCTGGCCGGCGAGCACGAGATCCCGGTGCGCCGCGACCTGTTCCGCTACTACCACAGCGACGCCCAGTCGGCGATCACCGCCGGCCATGACATCCGCATCGCCCTGCTCGCTTTCGGCTGCGACGCCACCCACGGCTACGAGCGCACCCATATCGACAGCCTGGCCGCCCTCGCCCGCCTGCTCAGCGCCTACATGCTCAGCCAGCCGGTATTCGCCAGCGACGCCCAACCGGCCCAGGGCTCGCTGGAACGTTTCAGCCATCAACTCGAGCACGATGCGCAGATGGAAAGCGATACCCGTGTGCCAACTGTCGACAGTTTGCTCGGTATTCGTGATCAGGACGCTTGATGGGCGCCGCGCATCCGGGCAAAGTGATCGGCAGATTGGCCGGCCCTACGCAGCTTCGCGCGGCCGCTGGCGGCGAAGGGGTGCATGAAACCCGTGCATTGTTCGCCCGTCTGATCATGACAACGGGGTTCCCGGATGGCGCGTATTGGTCTGGCGGTGCTGTTGCTCTGGCTATGCGGCCCGCTCTGGGCCATGCCGCCGGCAGAATTGGCGCGGGACGACCTGCGCATTTCTCTGGGGCCGTACCTGAGCTATCTGGAGGACAGCCAGGGCGAACTGGAGCCGGACCAAGTCAACGCCCTGCCCGACGAGCGTTTCACCCCGGTTCGCGGCGATCATGCCAACCTTGGCAAAAGCTCCTCGGCCTGGTGGTTCAGGGCGCAGTTGCATAACCAGCTGGCGCACCCCCTGTCCGGTTATCTGGAAGTCAATTACCCGCTGCTCGACGACGTGCAAATCTATCTGGCCTCGCCCTCCGGCGAATGGCAGCGCCAGGACAGCGGCGATCGCTATGCGTTCGCCCAGCGCCCGGTGCAGGTGCGCAATTTCTGGTTCCCCCTCGACCTGCCCACAGGCGAGAGCACGCTGCTGGTACGGGTGGAAACCACCAGCACGATCTTCCTGCCGTTGTATTTCAGTAGCTACCACGCCAGCGCGGCCATTCAAGAAAACCTCATGGGCGTCAACGGGGCGTTCTACGGCGTGGTCTTCGCGATGTTCTGCTATAACCTGTTCCTGTTTATCTCGCTGCGCGAGCCGGCCTATTTCTGGTACCTGGTGTACAACCTGAACGTGGGCCTGTTCGCCGCAAGCTTCGACGGCATGCTGTTCAAACTGCTGCCCGAGCATGTCGGCCTGCAGTCGGTGAGCATCTATATCCTGATGTATATCCACTGCCTCACGGCTACCCAGTTCAGTCGCCATTTCCTGCACACCCGCCAGAATTTCCCAAGGCTCGACCGAGGGCTGCGGGGATTTATGCTGCTGGTCGGCGCTTGCTTGCTATCGGCGCCGCTGATCGGCCTGCTGGCCTGGAACATTCTCGCCAGTTTGACGGTGTTGGTGGTTTCCCTGGTGCTACTGCTCAGCGGCTCCTACGTCTGGCGCAAGGGCCTGCGCTATGGTTCCTACTACATCATCGCCTGGGGCACTTTGCTGGTTTCCTTCATCATCGCCACCTCGGGCTCCCTGGGCATCGAATGGTTCGGCTTATATGGGGCATCGGTGATAAAAACCGGTGTAACCATCGAGCTTCTCACGCTGTCCATTGGTTTAGCGGATCGCATTAACCTCCTCAAAGAAGAGGGTTTTCAATCGCGCCGCGCGGCCGAACAGGCGGAGATCGAGAACCAGGCCAAGGGCCGCTTCCTGGCCAAGATGAGTCATGAGATTCGTACGCCGCTCAATGGCGTGCTGGGCATGCTGCAGTTGCTCAAGGAAACCCCGCTGGATCGCAGCCAGCGTTTCTATGTCGATACCATTTCCAGTTCCGGTAGCTCACTTATGGCGGTTATCAACGACATCCTCGACTATGCACGTATCGAATCCGGCAAGCTCAGCCTGGAGCATATCGATTTCGACCTCGAAGAGCTGGTCTCGGAAACCTTCAGCCTGTTTACCGGCCAGGCCCTGAACAAGCACCTGCGCCTGTACCTGAGCATGGAGGCCGGCGTACCCCGACGCATCCTCGGCGACCCGACACGCATCAAGCAGGTTCTGATGAACCTGCTGAGCAATGCCCTGAAATTCACCGGCGAAGGCTATGTTTCCCTCGGCGTAAGCCGACGCAGCGACTCCCAGGGCAATACCCATCTGCTATTCACCATCAGCGACAGCGGCATCGGTATCGATGAGCGAGGCCAGAAACAGCTATTCGAATCCTTCGCCCAGGTCGACTCCAGCACCACGCGCCGCTACGGCGGCAGTGGCCTGGGCCTGGCCATCAGCAAGGAGCTGGTGGAAATGATGGGCGGTGCCATCGAGGTACAGAGCACGCCCGGCCAGGGCACCCGTTTCAGCTTCGGCATTCCGCTGACCAGCGAAAGCGAGCAGACCGACCCCCTGACCCGGTTGCTCAAAGGCCGTACCGCCCTGCTCGGCTCCCTCGATAGCCAGGGCCTGGACGCCTTGAGCCGGATCTTCGGACGCTGGGGCATGCGCACCGAACGTTGCCAGCGCCCTGAAAACCTGCACCAGCATCTGCAGGATTTCGCCTCCCCGCCGTTATTGGTGCTGATGGCGCCGTGGCCCGGCAACATCCAGCACTGGCTGGACTCGCTGCAGCCGCAGCTGCAACCGGATCAGCGAATTCTCCTGCTCTGCGCACCGGAACAATGCCAGCAGGCGCTGCCGGGACCCGGCATGCATTTGCTTAGTCTGGCTCAACCGCTGGCGATCACAGCCTTGCGCCAGGCACTGAACGATCTTTATGAGCAAGCGCCCGGCACACTCCCCAGCGCGACCCGGGAACTGCACTGCGACAGCGACGCGGCACCCTGCATCCTGGTGGCCGAGGACAATCCGGTTAACCAGATGGTGGTGCAGGGTTTCCTGAAAAAACGCGGTTACAGTGTGTGCCTGGTGACCAACGGTCTGGCGGCGGTAACCCAATACCAGCAGAACCCGGCGGCGATCCAATTGATCCTGATGGACTGCGAAATGCCGGAAATGGACGGATTCGAGGCCACACGACAGATTCGCCGCCTGGAACGCCAGCAAGGGCTGCCGGCGGTGCCAATAGTCGCACTGACTGCGCATATCCTCGACGAACACCGCCAGCATGGCCTCGCCGTCGGCATGGACGACTTTCTCGGCAAGCCGCTGGACAGCGCAAAACTCTACAGCACCCTCGAGCGCTACCTGTATAAAGCGCTGCACGACGATTGAGCATGGCCGATGCGCCGGTTAGCATCGCCGCTATATTTTGGAGTATGACGCCGTGCTGATCCCCGCCGACCTGTTGCAAGCCGACACCCTGACCCGCCTGATCGAAGACTTCGTCACCCGTGAAGGAACCGACAATGGCGACGAAACGCCTCTGGAGACCCGCGTGCAACGGGTGCGCAAAGCGCTGGATAAAGGCGAGGCGGTGATCGTTTTCGACCCGGAGAGCCAACAGTGTCAGCTCGCACTGAAACGTGATGTACCCAAGGAGTGGCTGGCGGAGCAGTAATACCGGGCGCCAGCATCCAGCGTTCTGGTACTCCGGATGAAATCCGGAAAAACCACGCACGGCCAAATCCGATATCTCATCCAACCTGCCGACTAACCTGCGCGTAGAACCCGGGAAGCGTCTCGCTACCCACGCGCCCCGCCCTCACGCTCCCAGGCGCAACGCACCCGCAACTCGCCTTCCTGCGGGCTGTGCAGGCCATTGTCCGATTCCCAGCGAAAGGTATGGGTGCCGTTCAACTCGGTTTCCAGATGCACCACCGCGCTGGTCCAGTACAGACGTTTGAGCAGCGCTTCGAACTGCTCCACCCACAAGCTCCATTCGTATTCGACCGAACGGTAACTGGCGCCGAAATGAATCACCTGGGTCTGATACAGGCCGGCGCTCGGCTGCACGCAGGAGGCGAACATTTCGCGACCGAGAAACGACCAGGCATCGCCGGCGGGCAGCTCGGCAAGCACCTGGCTGTTGATTTGACGACGCAGGCGACTTTCCGCCGAACTCTCCGACGGCCAGTCGCGGATACAGCCATAGACTATGGATTCGGACTCCACACGGGTACTCCAGCAAATCAAGGCTGCCTTCTATCACAGCACCGGAACGCAAGAAAGGAACTACTACGAAACTTCGTTCCTTACAGACCCGCTGGCGGTGAATTGGTTATCCGCCGTGCGGCGGCCAGCTCGCCGACACCGATCCCTGGTGGGCCTGGTCGCCGCTCACAGCGGGTGCCATTTCAGGCCCGGCGCGGGCCTCGGCGCATCAGCCAGGCCAGCAACGTCATCAGCGCCGCCAGGCCGGTCAGCACCATGAAAGGCAATTGATAGTTTCCCGCCAGATCCCGCGCCAGCCCGCTGAGAATCGGGGTAAGGCAGCCCAGGCAATAACCCAGGCAGAGCATCATCGCGGTCCAGCGGCTGACCGCCAATGGCGAGCCGGCCTCGTACAGCGGCAGCACCAGCGACAAGGCGAACGAACCGCCCAGGCTGAAGCCGATGGTCACCGCCCATAGCTCGGGCAGCAGCGTCGGGGCGAAGGTGATCATCGCCAGGCTCAGGCACGACAACATCCCGCAGGCCAGCAGCAAGGCATAGCGATTCTGGAAACGTTGCGCCAGCCAAGGCAGCAGGAAGGCGCTCGGCAAGCCCATCGACATCGACAGGCTGAACAGCGTGTTGCTGTGTAGCACGCTCAAACCGGCTTCGTGGTAGCGCGCCACCGACCAGGTCGCCAGGGCATAGAACAGCCCGGCCTGAATGGCGAAGAAACAACTGATCAACCAGGCCCGCGGCCGCCCCCAGGGCAAGCCGCCGCTGGCCTGCGCGCGATCCTCATGCTCGGCCTGATTCGGCAGGCGCAACCACAACAGCATCGCCAGCACGGCGGGCAATGCCCAGAACGCCAGGCCGAGTGACCAGTCACCACCGAGCAGTTGCGTCACCGGCACAGTCGCCACCGCACCGCTTGCGCCGCCAATCGCCATGCCCAGCGAATACCAGCCAACCACTCGGCCCATCTGGCCGGCGAAATGGCGCTTGATAAAGCCCGACAGCAGCGGCCCTGCCACGGCGATGGCGGCGCCGAGCAGTACCGCACTGCCGATCAGCAAGCTGCTGAACTGTGCGACCAGACGCATCGACAAGGCCACGGCGATGATGCCAAGGCACAAGCCGATGGTACGCTCCAGGCCGAAGCGCAATGCCAGACGGGGTGCCACGGGCGCCAGCAAGCCCATGCACAGCACCGGCAGCGCCGTGGTCAGGCTGATCAAGGTGCGGCTCATGGACAGTTCTTCGGCGATCCGCTCGATCAGCGGCGCCAGCGATGTGATGCCGGGTCGCAAATTGATCGCGGCCAGCACCAGGGCGAGCAGAAGCACAGCCCGGGGATAAGGCTTCACAGTAATTCCAACGACGTCAGGGTCAGGCGGACCGGGCCAGCAACCCTAACGCCGGGAAGCTGGCTCAGACAAGGCCCAAAGCAAATAAACTGACCAAGCGGACAGATTATTGTTCCTGCCTGGCCTTGCTCCGCATCCGATCCGCCATGCCGGCCATTTCAGCGTACAGCGCTTGCGGGTTGTGCTGCTTCAGCGCCCATGCCGCGCGCCCCTGCTCATGCGGCAGAATGAGGAATTCGCCCTTGGCGATTTCGTCGTAGATGTAGTCGGCGATATCCGCGGCGCTGATCGGCGAACTCTCCAGCAGTTTGCCGACCTGGGCTTTCATCGCCGGCGTCGGACCACGGAACGAATCGAGCAGATTGGTCTGGAAGAACGACGGACAAACCACGTGCACCGCCACTTCCTGCGCCCTCAGTTCCGCCAACAGGCTTTCCGACAGCGCCACCACACCCGCCTTGGCGACGTTGTAGTTGCTCATCGCCGGGCCCTGCATCAACGCCGCCATGGAGGCGATGTTGACGATCTTGCCCTTGCTGCGTTCGAGCAGCGGCAGGAACGCCTTGCAGCCCTTGACCACGCCCATCAGGTTGATCGAGATCTGCCAGTCCCAGTCTTCCAGCGACAGATCGGCGAAGAAGCCGCCCGCGGCGACGCCGGCGTTGTTGACGATCACATCGATGCCATCGAACTTTTCTTCGCAGGCCTGGGCCAGGGCGGTCAACTGGCTATAGTCGCGCACGTCGCAGCGCAACGTGAAGCCGTCGCCACCGGCGGCACGCACCAGTTTCAGGGTTTCCGCCAGGCCAGGCTCGTTGACATCGGCCAGCGCCAGGCGCCACCCCTCACGAGCCCAGCGCAGGGCGATTTCACGCCCCAGACCCGAGCCCGCGCCAGTAATCATCATGCGATTTTGCATAGGGAAGTCACCTTTAGCTGCGATGGTAGATGGGCGCAGTGTAGCCAAGGAAACTACCCGCCCCACATATCATCATGCTCATGAATGATCACTTAGCATCGGCCGCCAATCTCCGCGCAATCCCGTCCGGCCATGACTGCCGGCGAACCCATACCGCTAGTCGTCGTCTAAACGACAAAGGCCCACAGGAGACGCCGCATGTCCCGCTCAGAGATTACCCTGCCCGCCCCGGTGCTGGCTGCCGTGCAACGTGGTCGCCACGACGATGCGATCAGAATGCTCAGCCTGAATCACGGCATCAGCCAGACGGAAGCCGAAGAGCAGTTGGCGCTCTATCTGGAGCAACACCCGCCAAGCCGTATGCGCGGCGGTGGCATTGGCGCAATGAGCAAAAAAGGCGCGCTGATCGCCATAGGGCTGATTTTGTTGCTCGGCTTGGCCTACCTGACCCTGGGCGGCTGACCCGCCCACCGTGCTCGCTTGAAAACCACACGGCACGTCCGAGTGGCGCATCGCAAGCGGCGATGCACCGCCGCGACCCATCCCGTCCGCGTTTTACCGCAGCACTGGGGTAATGAATGCCCCTTTAACGCAGTATTGCCAATGAAGGTAGTTTCTCAACGACCTGCTAGAGACGGGCGCGGTATTCGCTGGGGGTGATCGAGAACCAGCGACGAAACGCCCGGAAGAAGTTGCTCGGATCGGCAAAGCCCAACAGATAGGCGACCTCCAGCAGGGTCAGCTTGGGCTGCGCCAGATACTGCTCGGCTAGCTCGCGGCGCGTGTCGTCGAGCAGTTGCTGAAAGCTGGTGCCTTCATCCTGCAGACGCCGTTGCAGGGTTCGCTGCGACAGGTGCAACGCCTGCGCCACCGCTTCACGCTTGGGTTCGCCGCGAGGCAGTAGACGGCACAGCACCTGCCTGGCCTGATGGGTCACCCGACTTTCGGAAAACCGCGCCAGGTATTCGCCGGCGAACCTATCGTGCAGCTGCGCCAGGGATTCGTTGGCCGTCGGCAGTGGCATCTCCATGTCGGCACGGTCGAACAGCAGCCCGTAGTGGTCGCTATTGAATTTCAGCGGTCCCTGGAAGACCTGTTGGAAGGGTTCCAGATCGGCCGGCGGGTCGCCCTGGAACCACACCTGCTGTGGCCGGATCGGTTTTCCGGTGATCCAGCGGCAGAACGCCAGGGCATAGGCCAGCGACGCCTCGATACTCTGGCGCGCAGCGGGCAGACGGTCGCCATGAATAGCCAAGGTCAGCTCGTAACCGCTACCGCTCGGGCGAAAGTTCAGGTCAGAGCCCTCGCCGATAATCCGCTGATAGCGCACCAGGCGGGCAAAGCCGTCTTGCAGGGTACGGCTCGACATCAGGGCGTAGCCAACCACGTGAAACGAAGCCGGGCGCACCACTTTGGCCATGTTCAAGCCGATCGCCGGGTTACCCGACAACTCCACCGCACGCTGCCACAGGCGGGTCATGCCATCCTGCGGGAAACGCGCATCCGGGTCGTCCAGGGCGGCGTAATCCATGCTCAATTCGCGGAATATCGTGCGGCAGTCGACGCCGCCCATTTCCAGCGCCTGGACGATACCCAGGGCCCAACTAGAGGAGGTGGTGCGTTCGCTCATGGCGGCTTCTTATTCGATTAGGCGGGGCCGCATGGCGCGGCGTGGCGACCCAAGGATACTAAACTGGCACTTAATGTCACTGGCCCAGCGGGTCAGCGCCACTAGACTATGGCGATCCGCCACAGGACGCCAACAGGAGCGCTGTCATGGCTACGCACGGTACCGCACGCTATACCAGCTTCGCCGAGTTCTACCCGTACTACCTGCAGGAGCACCGCAACGACACCTGCCGCCGCCTGCACTACGTCGGCAGCCTGCTGGTCCTGGCGATCATCGCTTACGCCATCGCCAGCCAACAATGGCTGTGGCTGCTCGCCGTGCCATTGGCCGGTTATGGTTTCGCCTGGGTCGGCCACTTCGTGTTCGAGAAAAACCGCCCCGCGACTTTCCAATACCCGCTCTACAGCCTGATGGGCGACTGGGTGATGTTGAAAGATGCCCTGACCGGGCGTATCCGGTTCTAGATCCCGAGCGCAAATAGGTCCCTGGAGACCACCAACCGGAGACGCGGCAGGACCGTTCAGCCGTCGCGCTTGGCGCTAGCCGCTTTGCTTGGTTATGATCCCGGCTTTGTTATCCGCACCATCCGGTTTGCGGAGCGCCAGGCATCCGGCAGAGATGCCGGACACCAGTAGGGATCACTACCGCCGCATGAATGCAATCAACCAGAACCGGCTCAACGCATTACCGGCTCCGCCACTGCGCGAGTACTATTCCCGCGTGCTGGCCTATATCGCCATTGCCGCCAGCATCGCTGCCGGCACCTATACGCAACATTTCTCCTACGACATCCTCTGGATGGTGCCCTACACCCTGCTCTATCCGCACCTGGCCCATCAACTGAGCCTGCGTTTCAAGCGCGAACACCCGCGCGGTACCGACCTCACCCTGTTGTTCATCGATGCGCTGCATACCGGCGCAGCCATCGCCCTCCTGGGGTTTTCTGTGGTACCGAGCCTGATGGCCATACTGATCCTGGTGTTCAGCGCACTGGTGATCGGCGGCTTGCGCTATCTGGGCCTGACCATGCTGATCGCAGTCGGCGCCAGCGGCGGCAGCGCGCTGTTGTTGCAGCTGCACTACAACCCGCAAACACCGGCCCTCGTTGCCGCCGTAAGCATCACCTTCACCTCCCTGTGCATCTGCATCACCGCCTACTTCGTCCACCAGCAGGGCATGCGCCTGGCGCAGGTGCGCAGCGAGATCAAGCGCGAGCAGGAAAAGGCCGCGCGCCTGGCCCGCAATCTGGCCAAGTACCTGTCGCCGCAGGTATGGGAATCGATTTTCAGCGGCAAGAAGAGCGTGCGCCTGGAAACCCAGCGCAAGAAACTCACGGTGTTCTTCTCCGATATCAAAGGCTTCACCGAGCTGTCCGAAGAGCTGGAAGCCGAGGCTCTGACCGATTTGCTCAACAGCTATCTCAATGAAATGTCGAAAATCTGCCTGAAATATGGCGGCACCATCGACAAGTTCATCGGCGACAGCGTCATGGTGTTTTTCGGCGACCCGGCCAGCAAGGGCGCGAAGAAAGACGCCGTGGCCGCGGTCTCCATGGCCATCGCCATGCGCAAGCACATGAAAGTGCTGCGCCAACAGTGGCGCGCCCAGGGCATTACCAAACCCCTGGAGATCCGCATGGGTCTGAATACCGGCTATTGCACGGTCGGCAACTTCGGTGCCGATACCCGCATGGACTACACCATCATCGGCCGCGACGTGAACCTCGCCAGCCGCCTGGAAAGCGCCGCCGAGTCGGGCGAAATCCTGATCTCCCACGAGACCTACTCGATGATCAAGGACGTGGTGATGTGCCGCGACAAAGGCCAGATCAACGTCAAGGGCTTCACCCGCCCGGTGCAGATCTATCAGGTCGTGGATTTCCGCCGCGATCTGGGCGCCACCTCCAGTTATGTCGAGCACGAATTGCCCGGTTTCTCCATGTACCTGGATACCAACGGCATTCAGAACTTCGACAAGCAACGGGTCATCCAGGCGCTGCAACAGGCCGCCGAGAAGCTGCGCGACAAGGTGATCATGTAACGCGCAGCCGGACGATGCGCGGCAAACAAGCCTTCGGCATGTCCGCCCTACGGGCCGTCGACCTTGCACATGAATCCAGGAAGACCGTAGGAGCGGCCTTGGCCGCGATGTTTTTGAACCCGCCAGAGATCGCGGGCAGGCCCGCTCCTACAAAGGCAAAAACCAGGCTCGAATGAAATCCGAGGAAGGCTACAGAGGCTGCGTAATCGCTCGCGGTGCCACGTGTAGCGGCTGCGGACAGCGCTCGCCATCGATCATCGGCTGCATGGCCAGGAACTCCAATGCCGAGGCGCGCCAGGATTGGCGCGCCGCCAGCTCGGCACATTGACCTCGATCCAGTTGCAGGGCAGCCAGGCAGGCCTCACGCAGGTCCTCGCTCATCGCACCGCTAACTCCCGCCTCCAGCACATCCAGCGGCCCCGGCACGGGGAACGCCGCCACCGGCGTGCCGCAGGCCAATGCCTCGAGCATGACCAAGCCGTAGGTATCGGTACGCGAGGGAAACACCAGCACGCTGGCCTCCTGATAGGCCCGGGCCAAAGCATTGCCATGGCGGTAGCCGAGAAACTCCACCGCGCCATAGCGAGCCTGCAAGGCTTCACGCTGCGGGCCGTCGCCGACGACCCGCTTGATCCCGGGCAGTTCCAGATCGAGAAAAGCTTCCAGGTTTTTCTCCGTGGCGACTCGCCCGACATACAGAAAAACCGGGGCGGCGCCTTGCGCACGCGATGCTGGCGGGTGGAACAAGCCGGTATCGACGCCCTTGCGCCATACCGCCAGGCGTCGCAGCCCCCAGCCGGCGAACTCCGCGCACAAGCGCTCGGTGGTGATCAACACCGCCTGGCTCGGCCGATGGAACGCGCGCAGGTAGGCATAACCCCAACTCAACGGCAGCCAGCGCCAGCGGCTATTGAGGTATTCGGGAAAGCGCGTGTGGATCGCCGTGGAAAACGCCAACCCACGTTTGTTCAGCCACCGGCGCGCCGCCCAACCGAGTGGCCCTTCCGTGGCCAGGTGGACGCAATCGGGTTGAAACTCGCGGATCGTCGCGCCGACTCGCCAGAGATTCCATACCAGCGGTATCTCCGGGTAGGTCGGACAGGGAACGCTGCGAAAATCCGCGGGCGACAGCAGTTTTACCTGGTGCCCGAGGCCGCGCAGCTCATCCAGCAATGCGCGCAGACTGGTGACCACGCCATTGACCTGCGGCGCCCAGGCGTCGGAGACGATCAGAATCCTCATGCCGCCGGCTCCACGGCGACCAAGGTGGGCGCTTCAGTCTGCGCCTGATCCTCGGCCAGGCGGTACAGCTCAATGCGCCCATCCAGGTGCTCGATCAATGCCGTACAGGATTCGACCCAATCGCCGCAATTCATATACTCCACCGCGCCCATGGGGCGGATTTCGGCATGGTGGATATGCCCGCAGACCACCCCGTTGAAGCCACGCTTGACGCATTCGTGAGCGATCGCCTCTTCGAAGTCGCTGATGAAGTTCACCGCACCTTTGACCTTGTGCTTGAGGTAAGCCGACAGCGACCAATAGCCGTAGCCATAACGCTGGCGCCAGTGGTTGAGCCAACGGTTGAGGGTCAGGGTGAATTCGTAGGCCGAGTCACCGAGAAAGGCCAGCCAGCGGTGATAGCGGGTGATCACGTCGAACTGATCGCCATGGATCACCAACAAGCGGCGGCCGTCGGCGGTAATGTGCTCGGCCTCGTCGACCAGCTGGATATTGCCGAGAATCAAACCGGAGTAACCGCGCAGGAACTCGTCGTGATTGCCGGTGACGTAGATCACCTCGGTGCCGCGCTTGCTCATGGTCAGCAAGCGGCGAATCACATTGGTGTGGGCCTGGGGCCAATACATGCCACCGCGCAGCTTCCAGCCGTCGATGATGTCGCCGACCAGGTAAACCTTGTCGGCCTGGTAACGTTTGAGAAATGCCGCGAGGTGTTCGGCCTGACAATCCCGCGTGCCCAGGTGCACGTCGGAAATCCACAGGGTGCGGACATGTTGCTTACGACTTGGCTTAATCAGCTGCACGCTGGTCATGGTCGACCTCCACCGGAGTTTGCCTGAGCGTGCATCGCCGGGGTGAAACCAAGGTGACGGATCCAAGGCAATTCGATGACAACCACACAGGGGCTGCCGCGCGACGCGCCTGCTAGACTGGGCGCCTTGCCCGAGGAATCCGCATGTCAACCCTGCTTTCATTGCGTCACTACAGCCATGACCTGCTCAGCCACAGCCACGCCCATGCGCAGCTGGTGTTCGGCCTCAGCGGCCTGCTGGATTTCGAAGTCGCCGGCCGCGGCAGCCAGGTCGTGCGCCAGACTCTCGCCGTGGTGCCGCCCGACACCCGGCATGCCTGCGGCAGCCGCCACGGCAGCCAGTGCCTGGTGCTCGACATCCCCTCCGAATCCTGGCTGCGGCAACGCCTCGGGGCCCACGCCGATGCCGGCCGACGGCTGATCGACAACCCTGGAGCCTTGCCGCTCAACCCGGCGCAGAGCCAGTTGGTCGGCTGGCTGGCGGCCAGCCCGATCGGCGACCCGGTGATCGCCGAACAAGGTGCGGCCTTGCTGTTGGCCAGCCTGGCGAGCGAACACGGCAGTCTTCCGCCCAGCCAGCTGCCCCTGGCGGCAATCGACGCCCATATCGACCGGCATGCCGCACACCCGCTGCAAGTCGTCGACCTGGCGCGCCTGGCCGGGTTATCGGCGGCGCGCTTCCATGTACGCTTTCTCGACGAAACCGGGCAAACGCCCATGGAGTACGTACGCAGCCGGCGTCTGAACCTGGCCCGCCATCTGCTGCAACACAGCCAATTGGCGATCGGCGAGATCGCCGCCAGGGTCGGCTACAACTCGCAGAGCGCCTTTAGCGCCGCTCTGTCCCGCCAATTCGGCAGCACCCCGCGCGCACTGCGCCACTCTTGTGAGTAATGCCGCGAGTAACGCGCTAAAAGTCGCGACTCGCGCGACAGACGCCCAGCCTCCCGCCTCCTAGACTGCAAACAGCAATCAGGAGGCCTTATGCAGCAGATCGAGTGGGATGATTTTCAACGGGTGGAGTTGCGCGTCGGCACCGTGGTGGCCGCCGAGCCGAACCCGAAAGCGCTGAAACCGGCCTATGTGCTGCGCGTGGACCTGGGCGAGTCGGGGGTGAAAACTTCAAGTGCGCAACTGACCGCGCATTACCGCTGCGACGAGCTGATCGGCCGCCAGGTGCTGTGCGTCTGCAACTTCGCACCCAAACGCATCGCCGGCATCCGCTCGGAAGTGCTGGTGACCGGCGTCTACGACGCCGAGCAGAAGGTGGTGCTGGCGAGCTTCGACAAACCGCTCCCCAATGGCGCCCGCCTGGCATGACGTACAGCAGAGCACTACTGGCGATTCATCTGGGTGCGCTGATGTTCGGCCTCTCGGGGATTTTCGGCAAACTGGCCAACACCACCCCCTCGGCCATCGTCGGCGGGCGGGCGATCTTCGCCGTCGCGGCGCTGGCGCTGTTCGCCCGGCTGTTCAAAAACGCCAAGGCGCAACGTCCGAGCCTGCGCCAACTGGCGATGCTGGCGCTCGGCGGTTTACTGCTCGGCAGTCATTGGCTGACGTTTTTCGAGGCGGTAAAGGTCTCCGGCGTGGCCATCGCCACCCTCGGCTTCGCCAGTTTCCCGGCCTTCACCGTGCTGCTCGAGGGCGTATTGTTCCGCGAACGCACACGGCCGCTGGAGTTCGCCATGGTCGGTGTGGTCTGCCTCGGCCTGATCCTGGTCACACCGAGTTTCGACCTGGCCAACCAGGCCACCGGCGGGCTGCTCTGGGCGATACTCTCGGGCCTGCTGTTCGCCCTCTTGTCGCTGCTCAACCGCGCCGGCACCCGCGGCCTCGACCCGGTACAGGCGGCGCTCTGTCAGAACCTGACGGTGCTGGTGTGCTTCCTGCCCTTCGCCTGGTCGACGCTGCCGAGCGTCCGCGCCATCGACTGGTTATGGCTGGCCATGCTCGGCATCTTTTGTACGGGCTTGGCGCACAGCCTGTTTGTCGCCAGCCTGCGGGTGATCACCGCACGCAGCGCCGCGGTGATATTCGCCCTGGAACCGGTCTACGGCATCTGTTTCGCCTGGTGGTTGTTCAACGAGGTGCCGACCCTGCGCATGCTCGCCGGCGGCGTGCTGATCGTCCTGGCGATTTTCGTTTCGGCGCGCATGGCGCGATAACTCAGCTATCGCGCGAACGCTCGTTGTGGCCGAGATCGCGCGCCGGGTCGATCTGATCGCGCAAACGCTGTTTGAGTACCTTGGCCTCGGGAAAGCCGCCATCGGCCTTGCGCTCCCACAGCTGCACGCCGTCGCAGACGATGCGAAATACCCCACCGGTGCCGGGCTCCAGGCTGACCTTGCCAAGGTCGTCGGCAAAGGTCGAGAGCAACTCCTGGGCGAGCCAGGCCGCACGCAGCAGCCACTGGCATTGGGTGCAATAGGTGATGGTCACTTCGGGTTTAGCACTGGACATGAGAGCAACTCTGCGGGGCCGAAAAATCGGATGATACGCGCCCCGCCGCCCTATTGGCGCTGCCCTCCCGGGCTTATTGCAGGAGCAGACAACAGATCGCGCACCACAACCGGGGAAGACAAAAAAACGCCCGATGTCAGCGCACAACGGGCGTTCTTTGCAGCATCGCAGGACTATCTCAGGCTATTTTCGCCAGCAGTTCACGCGCCTCCTTCTTGAGCTTGTCGTCGCCATCGTGGATCAGCTCATTGAGAATATGGCAGGCGCTGTCCAGGTCGCCCTGCTCGATATAGGCCAGCGCCATGTTGAGTTTGGCCAGGTTGTTGCGATTGCCCGCCAAGTGATCGAGGTTGCCCGACGATGCCTTGCGCGTCGTGCGCGTTTGCTCGACAAAGGCGGGATCGAGTTCCTCACCCAGCCAGCTGTCGATCGGTGCTTCTTCCACCAGCATGGCATCGGCAAACGGGTTGCGCGCATCCCGCGTGTCCGGCAGCGCAGCCGAGTCTTGAAGGTCTTTATCGGCATTTGGCGCCGGTGCTTTCTTTTTCGCCGGGGACGCAAACGGATCCATGGATTCCCAATCGGCATCCAGGGACAGTTCGTCGAGGTTGAGCTTGAAGTCATCCGCCACTGGCGGCGTCTCGTCCAGCGCCAGAACCGCATCGGCCAGTAGATCCGCCGGCGGCGCAGCGAACAGGTGGGCGAATCGGGCCTTCAGTTCGTCGATCCGCGCCGCGGTAAACCCCGCATTGCGCAAGGCCGCCTCCTGCTCGAGGAACCTGCCGACATCGCCCTGCTGGGCAAGCACCTCCAGTAGCCGCCAGCGAATGTCGCTGCGTGTCGGCTGAGCCAGCAGCGCCTTGTCCAGGCAAGCCACCGCTTCATTGAAACGACCGTAGGCGATATAGGTCTCGGCACTATGCAGGGCATCGCCCGAATAACTGGGGGCCACGGCCGCCACCGTGCTTTCGCTTCGCCGCGGAACCGGCGCCGGAGGTATAGCCGCCTTGAGTTTGACTGGCGCAGGCGGCTGATGCTGGCTGACGGCTGGTTGCCCGCGATTTCTGCCGCGCCAAAGCACGCCGACCAATCCGGCCAGCAGCAATGCCAAGGTGGCCAACCCGGTAGTCAGCCAATCGCGCGGCGCCATCGATTCAGCACCGGTGGCGCTGTTCGCCCCACGGCCTTCGGCAGTCGCAACTACATCAGCGGCGGCCGGTACGCTGGCGGCATTCGCTTGCCGCGCCGCCAGCTCCGCTTGCAAACCGCTGATGACCCTGTCCCTCGCGCTCATCTGCTCCTGCAATTGTTGTATTTGCACTTGCAGCTCGGCCAGGTTCTGTTGCAGTTGCAGGGTTTCCGCGCCCTGGGCGGCCAACTCCTGTTCGACCTGGGTCTGCTCGGCCGCCACCGATTCGACAGGCGTCTCCACTGCGGCGACCTGCGCCGCTGGTATCGCGACCGCTGCCGGATCGGCCGCGACACTGGCGGGTGTACCAATCGCAGTGTCCGGCAAGAGCAAATCTGCGCCGGCAAGCAGCCGATTGATGTCGCCGTTACTGAAGGCCTGTGGATTGAGTACATGAATATCGGCCATCAGCGCCTGCTGCGACGCTTGGCTACCTTGTTCGCGCAAACGCGCGGCGATCTTCCACAGGCTATCGCCGGATACCACCTGATAGCGCTCGCCCTGCACCGCAGACGGCTTGGGCCGCTGCGCACGAGGCGCGGCCGGGGATGAGCGCTGCACCTGGACTCGCTCCACCACGGGTGCGGCAGTCGCCACTGGCGACGCCACCGCGTGGTAGGCCGAGGAGCCCGGTGGATCGAGCAACAGGGTGTATTCGCGGAATAAATTGCCGTTGGGGCGCGTCACTTCGACGATGAAATTCAGATAAGGCTCGCGCACCGGTTTATTCGACAGCACCCGGATAACGCCGCGACCGCCACTGAGCAGCGGCGTAAAACGCAGGTCGTTGAGGAAATAGACGCGATCCACGCCCGAGCGACTGAAAACCTCCGCAGAGGCGAGACGAACCTTGAAGTCGACGTCGGCCAGATCGCCCAACTCGAGCAATTCGATTTCTGCGTCCAGGGATTGGTTCAGGGCGGAATGCAGGGTTATTTCCCCCAGGCCCAAGGCTGGTGCCAGCCCCGAATACAGCGCCGACCCAGAGGCAAGGCCGATCAATAGTTGCCGTGCTCGAATCATAGTAGTCTCCCGGTACCACTGCCTGAGCAGCGTCGCCAAGACTTAGCGCAGCACGCCCATAACAAGACCACAACACTGGGATGATCGGCATCCAGGGGGACGCCATCGCCACAGCTGTCAGTCGGGAGCAAATTCCCTATGAAACCCGGCCGCTGACCACCCCGGCTATCGACTCAGGCATCAGCACGCCGAAACCATAGCAAGGGGCCATCACCGATAAGAATAGGCAACAAGTCAACAAAGCGGCAAAAAATACCGCGACCGTTTATCCGTCAGTGTTTTGTCGCTTTCACGCCATGGGCGGCCAGAACGGTCAACGCAAAAACCGCCCCCATCAACCAGAAACTCTGTTGAAAAGCCAGGGCTTCGGCGGCGGCGTCGGCGCCCTCGCGGTGATGGCGCCATTCGAGGAAGAAGGTCAGCAGGTTGACGCCGAATGCTCCGCCGAGTTGCCTTACGAAGGTGATGGCCCCCGCGCCCTGAGCCAGTTCCTCCTGGCTGAGGATATCCAGCGAACCGGTACTCAGCGCCGGCAGCAGCAAACCCAAGCCGATCCGACCGACGCAGGCCCAGAAACACAGGACCACGAAGGAGGCGCCGGGTTCGAGCCAGCCCAGGCCGGCAGCCGACAAGGCGAATACCAGCAACCCCGCGATCAGCAGCGAGGCCGCCGACCAGCGGTCGCTGAGCCAGCCGCCGAGGAAGGACGCGCCGCCCATCAGGACGCCGGTGGGCAACAGCAGCAAGCCGGCGCGGCCGGCGCTGTAGCCCTCTACCGTTTGCAGGTAGAGCGGAATCAGGTAGGTCGAGCCATACAGCCCCACTCCCAGGGTCAGCGCCACCCAGCTGGCATTGCGAAAACCGGCATGCCGCCAAAGGGTCAATGGCAGTAGCGGTTTGGCGCTACGCCGGCTGCGGATGAAGAATCCGATAAATCCGAGCATGCCGAATACCGTCGGCAACCAGACGCGTGCGGACAGCCAGCTGAAGCGCTGCGCTTCGGCCAGGGCTCCGAGCGAGGCGAACAGCGCCACGCAGAGCAAGGCAAAGGCCCAGACATCGAGAAAGGGGGTATTGCGTTCGCGCTCGCTGGGCAGCAACCACTGCGCGCCGAGCGAGGCCAGCACACACATCGGCAGCGGCATCCAGAACACCGCGGCCCAACCGAAATGATCGACCAGATAGCCGCCGATGGTCGGCCCGAGGGTCGGGGCGATCATCACGCCAAGGCCGTAGATGCCCAGGGCCATGCCCCGGCCACCGGCGGCGAACACCCGAAATATCAGGACCATGGCCAACGGTTGAACGATGCCGGCGCACAAGCCCTGGATACAGCGCAGAACGATCAGCTGCCAGGCGCTTTGCGTCACCAGCGCCAGCAACGAGGTCACGATGAACAGCAGCAGACCGACCTGCGCGGTCCGCCGTGCGCCCAGACGCGCATGCGCCCAGGCGGCCAACAACAGACCCGCGGTCATGGCGGCGAGAAAGCCGGTGGACAGCCACTGCGCCAACGGTCGACCGATGGCGAAATCGCGCATGATCGCCGGCAAGGCCACGTTGATACTGGTCGAGGCCAGCACCATAGCCATGCTGCCTACCATCAGTATTGCCAGCAGCCACTGTGGATAGCGACTGCCGAAGCGTGCCTGCAGTGCTGGCAGATCCTCCTGCATCAGCGTTTTTCCAGATTGCCCAGAATGCGCGCGTGCACCAGCTGGCAGCGACGTAATTCTTCCTCGTCGATGCCGTCGAACAGTTCTTTGCGTAATTGCGTGGAGATCGCTTCGATTTTCTCGATCAATGGTTTGGCCGGCTCGCACAGGGCGATTTTCTTCGCCCGTCGGTCTTCCGGCACCGCATGGCGACTGACTAGGCCCTGGGCTTCCAGGCTATCGAGCAGGCGCGCCAGGGTCGGTCCCTCGACGCCGACGCTCTGCGCCAACTCGCGCTGGGTCGGCGCCTCCTTGAAGCGCCCGAGGTGCAACAGCACCAGCCAGCGCGCCTGGGACAGGCCCAGATCAACAAGGCGGCGGTCCAACTCCCCGCGCCAGGCACGGGACAACTGCGCTAATTGCATGGCAAAACGATGTTGTTCTAACTGCGACATGGATTCACAACTCTAAGCATAAAAAAACTAATTATTAGCCAGCTAACCATAATCATGGAGCCAAGATCAAGGCTCGCTTGGCTGATGGCGATAAAGGGTGGGGTTGGGGCAGATCAGCGCGCGGAATAAAACCTAATGGGCATCACCATTTCACATACTGATCTTCGACGAAGCCCCAGAGGTTTTCGATGACCAACTCGGGCCGACCTACCGGGCGCAATACGCCGTTGAAACGGCCGAATATCTGTTTGAAGTTGCTGGCCAGAAAACCCAGGTTCAGGCGCTCGCGATGCAAACCCCGAGCCTCGAAACACAGCTGCACCTGGCCATCGTGCGAGTCAATCCGCCAGGGCTGCATCGGCTGGTCGCGATCGAAGGCGAAACGGACCGTATCGACCTTGATCAGCTGGCCATCGAGCCAGAAGCAATTTTCCGTGAAGCTGGTTTCGTTGACCCCGCAGGACAGGTTCAGCCCGACCCGTTGCGCACCGGCCTGGCCCGACAGGCAGGCCCAGTTCCAGGAGGTTTCCGGGCGCATATAGCCGGCCGACCAGTCGTGATGGGCAAAAGCATCGATCGCACTCAGGTCGAACTCGCCAAAACGGCTGAGCACAGTGCCATGGCAACGCACACCGGCGACTTTCTGGGCGTAGACCCAGCCATTCGCCGCACTCGGGGTATTCAGGCACATGGGTTGAAAGGCCGGTTGCTGCTCGGAAAAACGGGCATCGATACGGGTGCCGTCGTCCAACTCCACCAGCAAACGCTTTTCCTGTGGCGCCTCGCTGTTCTCGAACCGCAACAGGTTGCGCCCGCTGCGCAATTCGCATACGCCATCCTGCGGTCGCTGGGAAAAGCGCGTGCCCATACCCAGCGGCAACTTGAACTGTCGCTCGATCATCCGCCCGCTGGCCGGGTGGAAGAGGTAGACGAAGCCGACCCCGAGCAGACTCAGATTGGCCAGCGCGCATCCACCGATCAGCTCCTCGCTGATCAGCCCGAAGTATTGGAACTGGTGAAAGCGACGCCATTTCGCCAGAGCGCCGAGCCGCCGGCCCATGGGCGAGCGGAAGTCGAAATCACGGTAATTGATCAGCTTGGGAGCGTCCGTGAATATGCCGTAGTGCGCTTGGCCGTTGGCTTGAATCAGGCGTTCCATGAAAAATCCGTTAGCCCAAGAATGGTCACGATGCTAGCACCGGCACCCTGGTGCTACAGTCACCGTAAGCGACAGCTAAAGTGACGAAACCGGCCACCCGAATCAGTTCATCACCTGATTACGCCCAGCGGCCTTGGCTTTATAAAGTGCGCGATCCGCCCCTTCGTATAACTTGCTCAGTGAGCTGGCATCATCCGGCTGCAGGCAAGCCACGCCGATGGACATGGTGACCACCGGCGCCGTATCCGAGGCCCGGTGCTCAATCGCCAGTTGCTGCAGGCTTTCGCGCAAGGCCTCGGCATATTCCAGCGCCTGACTGACTTCACTGTCGTACAGCAGCACGGCGAACTCCTCACCGCCCAGACGCACCGCCATGTCCAGCGGACGTCGGGCGGCCATGCGCAGCAGGCCACCGACGCACTCCAATACCTTGTCGCCGGCCTGATGGCCATAACAGTCGTTGTAGGCCTTGAAGTGGTCGATATCGCACAGCAACAGTGCCAGGTTGTGGCCTTCGCGCTGCGCCTGCCGCCACAGCCGCTCGAACTGGCGGTTGAAGCTGCGCCGGTTGTGCAGCCCGGTGAGGCTGTCATGGTCGGCGAGCACGCGCATCAGGCGGCTGACCAGAAAATGCTCGCGGGATTTGAACTCCAACAGGTAGCAACCAGTCGCGCCCATCAGGTTGCCGATCAATAAAAACAGGGTGTTGCTGAGCAGCCTCGGCAGCAGTACGCCTGCCAGCCATTCCATGCCGACATACACCAGCAATATCGCCAGCGAACAGGCAACCGCCTGTTTGAGGCGCAGGCCGATCAGAAAATAGGCGGCCATGCAGATCAACAACAGCCCTTCGTAGGGATAGGTCGGCTGGGACGTATGCGCCAGGCCGATGACCATCGCCGCACCGATCCCCAGGGCCAGAATGCTCACCAGCGTCAGGGGTTGTAACAGGTGCGCATGCCGCTGCTGGATCAGCAGCCCGACGAACCCCAACAGCAGGGCCAGCACCGCCAGGCGGACGCTGAACATCCACCAGATCACCGGCCCCTGCACCAGGACGAAATCGAATGCCGTAAACACCAACCACAGCAGGACGCTGCTGTAGAGCGCGATACGTTTGAAGCTGTAGGTGCTGCCGAGCATGTAGTCGCGGTATTCACGCTCGATGTGCGGAACGAAGCGCAAGCGATAAAAGCCCGCCTCGAACTGATCGGCATAGGGGCTGGGGCGCACGTCGTCTAGCCAGGCGTGTGTGGTCGGCATCGTTACCTCCTCTTGACCGCTTCAGTGCAGCACAGCCTGGGGCCATTTGACACCCGCCAAAGGAACAGGTGTCGCTGTCACCCACAGGTCCGTAGGGCCGCGATCAGGCTTCGAATTCGGCCTGCAAGGCGGCGCGCACGCAATACAACACGCCGAGGTCGACACGCCCGCTGAACATTTCGCTGATCGCCGAGGCGGCGGGCAGCTCGCCGTCGCCCTCGAGGAACGCATCCTGAATCTCGCCCAGCAGCTCCTGCGGCAGATCCAAGGCCTGTTCGAGGGACAGCTCCTGCCGGCCGATGGCCTCGGCCAACAGGCTGTAGACGTTCTTTTCGCTGCAGCTGAGTTGCGCGGCGATTTGCGCCGGGGTCATGCCGGCACGAGCCAGGCTGATCAATTCATGGCGCAAATCGGCGACCGCGCGCGGCGCCTCGGCATTTCCCGCCAGAACCTCGAGAAAGGCCTCGCCGTAGCGCTCCAGCTTGCGTGCGCCGACGCCGCTGACCCGCGCCATTTCCGCCAGGGTGCTGGGCTTGCTGCGCAACATCTCGAGCAAGGTGGCATCGGGGAAAATCACGTACGGTGGCACCGCATGCTCTTCGGCCAGCTTGCGGCGCAAGGCGCGCAACGCCTCCCACTGCTCGCGCTCGTCGCCACGTACTAATTGGCTGGCGGCGCTGCTGGAGCTCTTCGCGGTGTGCTGTGGCTTCAGGTCGCGACGCAACTGCAGCGTCACTTCACCGCGCAGCAGCGGTCGGCAGCTATCGGACAGGCGCAAACCGCCGTAACCCTCCAGGTCGACATCAGCCAGGCCGCGGGCCACCAGTTGGCGGAACAGCGAGCGCCATTCGCCCTCGCTGAAGGCCTTGCCGACGCCGAACACCGAGAGGTGCTGATGGCCTGGGCCACGGACCTTGTCGTTGTCGCGACCGAGCAAAATGTCGACCAGATGGCCGACGCCATAGCGCTGGCCGCTGCGGTAGATCGCCGACAGCGCTTGGCGCGCCGGTTCGGTGGCGTCCCAGGTCTGCACGCCATCCTGACAGTTGTCGCAGTGCCCGCACGGCTGCGGCAGCTCCTCGTCGAAATAGGCCAGCAAGGCCTGGCGACGGCAGCGGATTTCCTCACAGAGCGCGAGCATGGCGTCGAGCTTGTGCTGCTCAACACGCTTGTGGCGCTCGTCGCCTTCGGAATTGTTGAGCATCTGTTTGAGCAGCAGCACATCCTGCAGGCCATAGGCCATCCAGGCATCCGCCGGCAAACCGTCACGGCCGGCCCGGCCGGTCTCCTGGTAATAGGCTTCCAGGGATTTGGGCAAATCCAGGTGGGCGACGAAGCGCACGTTGGGCTTATCGATACCCATGCCGAACGCGATGGTCGCGACCATGATCAAGCCTTCCTCGTTAAGGAAGCGCTTTTGATGGTAAGCGCGCAGCTCGTTGGGCAAACCGGCGTGGTACGGCAAGGCCGGGAAGCCTTGCTCGGAGAGAAAGGCGGCGACTTCGTCGACCTTCTTGCGCGACAGGCAATAGACGATGCCGGCGTCGCCTTTGCGCGCGGCGAGAAACGCCAACAACTGCTTGCGCGGCTGATCCTTGGGCACGATGCGGTAGAAGATATTCGGTCGATCGAAGCTCGAGAGAAAGCGCTCGGCCTCGTGCAAATGCAGGCGCTGGACGATTTCTTCGCGGGTGCGCATGTCCGCGGTGGCGGTCAGGGCGATGCGCGGCACACCCGGGAACAGCTCGGCGAGCTGGCCCAGCTGCAAGTATTCCGGGCGGAAATCATGCCCCCACTGCGACACGCAGTGGGCTTCGTCGATGGCGAACAGGGCGATATTCAGGCGCTGTAGAAAAGCCAGCATGCGCGGTTGCACCAGGCGTTCCGGGGCCAGGTAGAGCATCTTGATCTCGCCGCGTTCGATCCGCGCGGCGATCTCGCGTTGCTGCTCGGCGCCCAGCGTGGAGTTCAGCGCCACCGCCGCCACGCCGAGTTCGTCCAGGGTCGCGACCTGATCGTCCATCAGCGCAATCAACGGCGACACCACCACCGCCAAGCCATCGCGCAGCAGTGCCGGCACCTGGAAGCACAGCGATTTGCCGCCGCCGGTGGGCATCAGCACCAAGGCATCACCGCCCGCGGCCACGCGCTCGATAATCGCGCCCTGACGGCCGCGGAAGCTGTCATAGCCGAATACGTCTTTGAGGATGCGCTGTGCCTGGTCGAGCATGTAAGGTCTCCGAAACGAGCCCGGCATTATACGCACCTGTCCGGCCCAGGTCTGTCGAGGTTTCCTGGCGGCGGGCCGCAGGTCCGGTTCGCCGCTACGACATAGAGACTGCGGGCGCACTGATCTATAACTATCCAATCAGGTTCTCAGTTCAGGGCGGTAGTCGATGAACACCGGCTGTAAGCAGTTCCTTCTCCTGTCCACCCTTCTCTTGTTCGCGGGTTCCGCATTCAGCGCGCCACAGGACCGTCCATCGCTGCAAGTGCACCAGGGCCATTACTTCAAATATTCGATGCCCAAGGGCTGGACGGCCAACGAGACCAGCAATGGAGTGGACATGCTGGCGCCGGACCAGGTGACCGGCGCCTCGTTCGCGCTGCTGGTCGGCGGTTTCGGTCAGGTACTCCCGGAGCAATTTCTGCAGTTCGTGCTCAATTCCACTCCCGAGCTGCAGAACCCGCAGATCCATGCAACCAGCCCACTGCCGCCCTTTCCCGGGGTGATGGGGCTGCAGTGGCAGGTCATCGAGGCGCAGCTGAGTTTCGTCTACCGTGGCACGCCAGCGCGGGCCCATGCCACGGTGGGCATCCTGCAAGGCTGGGGGCAGTATTCAGCGTTTATCCGTTCTTACCAATCCGCCACGGCGAATTGGCAAGAGGCCCGCTACTGGTTGCCCGCTGTGGCGGAAACAGTGGTCATCAGCAACCCCCGGCAGGTGGCCGGGGTCGACCAGATAGTGCTGCCCGGGCCGATTTCCCACGATTACATCTATGGCGACTACAACCGCGCCTGGGAAGCACGCAGCCGCTCGAGCGACAGCCTATCCCGCGACCGCAGCGAAGCCACGCTGGGCTATGAACGCACCTACGACCCGGCGACCGGACAGTATTACGACATGCCCTACGAGGCTTACGATGCGACTCGGGGCGGTTATCGCAACCCGGTCAGGCCGGAGGAAACCCTCGAGCGCGCGCCTCTCGGCGAATAGGCGCCCACGCGCCCGGCATCGAGCCAACCATTGGCCTGGTGCGTATCGCTGATCCGCATGACACCACCTCGATACTTCTGGCCGGGTTCAAATTTTTTTGTCGTGCATTTGCCCCGATTTGCCTAGAACTATGGCCGCTGTAACGGGTCTGGACTAGAATCCAGCCTCGTTTACTTCTTCTAGGTAGCCTCCGATGTCATTCGCCGAGCAATTGTCCCGCCTGCAAGCCTTCCTCGACGCTGATGAATTGCACGAAGAGGCCCTGGACTACGTGGCCGCCCACGGTTACCTCACCGCCCTGTCGATCTGCCCGGATCAAGTCCCGCAGCGCGAGTGGATCGACGCCCTGTTCTCCGAGCCGCCGCATTACCGCAGCGACGCCGAACGCGAAGAGATCGAAGCCACCCTGGTGCAATTGCAGGCGCATATCGCCCGCCAACTGGCCAGCGACGACGACCCGGAAGTCCCCTGTGAACTCGACCTCGGCGAAGAGCCGGACGATTCCGAATTGCGCGGTTGGTGCATCGGTTTCATGGAAGGGGTATTCCTGCGTGAGGCGGCCTGGTTCGATGACGCGGAAGATGAAGTCAGCGAATTGCTGCTGCCGATCATGGTCGGCTCCGGGCTGTTCGACGAACAGCCGGAGTTCGCCGAAATCGCCCGTGATCGCGACCTGGTGGACAGCATGATCGAACAGATCCCGGAGCTACTGACCGCACTGTTCCTGCTGTGCAACGCGCCGGAAGAAAAACCCGCGCTGCTCAAGCCGCGCCACCACTAAGTCCGCCCTGCGCCAATGGTGCGGCAAGCCGAAGAAAACCCCAATCCCGCCATTCGCTACACCCTGCTGACCATCGGTTGGCTGAGTGTGGCGCTGGGCGTGATCGGGATTTTTCTGCCGGTGCTGCCGACCACCCCGTTCCTGCTACTGGCAGCCGCCTGCTTCGTACGCAGCTCCAAGCGCTTTTACCTCTGGTTGGTCGATCACCCCAGACTCGGCCCCTGGATTCGCGACTATCTCGATGGCAAGGGCCTGCCGCTCAAAGCCAAGGTCTATAGCATCGCCCTGATGTGGACCAGCATCAGCCTGTCCTGCTACCTGGTGCCGATGTTCTGGGCGCGCCTGTTCATGCTCAGCAGCGCGGTTCTGGTCAGCCTGTACATCCTCCGGCAGAAAACCCTGGCAGTCGCCAAACCCACGATTGATCGATGAACGCAGGGATCAGCGGCAGGCACCGTCCCCGGATTGCATCCGGGCTACAAAAGCGGCCCTTCGCTTACAAAAAAGGCACTGAGCAATCCACGCCCGGATGCAATCCAGAAGCGGTTCGCATGCCTGCGCAATGCCGCCGCAAACACCCGGCAAAAACCCCCGGCTACGCCTAGACTTTTTGCATCCCCAGCAGAGGCACGGCCGATGCAGCCATACCCGCGCAAATATGCTCGCGCCGCGAAAGTTCATGCGCTGTGGCTGGCCTGCGGGTTGTTGCTGGTGGGGCTGGCCAATGCGCTCGCCGACTGGGAATTCGGTCGCATCATCGAAAACGCCGAACGCCGCTACGGCACCCTGGGCGCGGCCAAGCAACGCATCCAGGCCTGGGACGAGCTGATCCAAAGCAGTGCTGGCCTGGCTGAAAAACAACAGCTTGCCGAGGTCAATCGCTTTTTCAACCGGCAACTGCGCTTTACCGACGACATCCACCTGTGGAATGCCAACGATTACTGGGCGACCCCGATCGAGGCGCTGGTCAAGGGCGCGGGCGATTGCGAAGACTATTCCATCGCCAAGTATTTCACCCTGCGCCGTCTCGGCATCCCCAGTGAAAAGCTGCGTATCACCTACGTAAAAGCGCTGCGCCTGAACCAGGCGCATATGGTGCTGACCTACTACGCCAGCCCCGCCGCAGAACCCCTGGTACTGGACAACCTGATCGGCGAAATCCGCCCGGCGTCGCAACGCCGGGATTTGTTACCGGTTTACGCCTTCAACGCCGAAGGCTTGTACCTGCCCGGCTCGAACAGCAAGAAAAGCGACAGCAAAAAGCTGTCGCGCTGGCAGGATCTATTGAAAAAAATGCGCGCGGAGGGCTTCGCCATCGGCGAAGGCTAGGAGAAGCAAATGTCCCTACTCAAACAACTATTTCTCGCCATCTGTCTGTTTCTCGTGGTGGCCTTCACCGGCAGCTTTATCGCGGGGGTGGAGAGCTCCCGCGAGCAGTTGCTCAGCCAGTTGCGCTCACATGCCCAGGATGCGGCGACCGCTCTGGGCCTTTCGATGACCCCGCATGTCGACGACCCGGCAATGATCGAGCTAATGGTCAGTTCGATCTTCGACAGCGGTTATTTCACCAGTATTCGCGTGGTGCGCATTCCCGGTGACGAGGTAGTAGTCGAGCGCTACAGCACCACCACGACCGACCAGGTGCCCGAATGGTTCGCCAAGCTGGTCGACCTGCAACCCCAGGGCGGTGACGCCCTGATCATGCGGGGCTGGGAACAGGCGGCACGGGTCGAAGTGCTCAGCCACCCGCAATTCGCCCTGGCCAAGCTCTGGGACAGCGCCCTTGGAAGCCTGGCCTGGTTGCTGCTATGCGGGCTGATCAGCGCCATTCTCGGCGGTTGGCTACTGCGCACCCAGTTGCGCCCGCTCGATGACATGGTGCAACAGGCCCATGCCATCAGCCGTCGGGAATTCCTCAGCATGCCGCAGGTTCCGCGTACGCCAGAACTCAAACGCGTGGTGATGGCGATGAATCAGATGGTCGAGAAACTCAAGACACTATTCGCCGAAGAGGCCGCGCGCAGTGAAAAACTGCGCGAAGCCGCTTACCAGGACAGCCTTACCGGCCTGGCAAACCGCCGTCTGTTCGATATCAACCTGGCCAATCAACTGCTGCTGACCGAGCAAAATACCGAGGGCTATCTGATCCTGCTGCGCATCAACGACCTCGCGGGGCTCAATCAGCGCCTGGGCGGCCAACGTACCGATGCGCTGATCAGCAGCACCGGCGAGCTGCTCACCCGCCTGCTCAAGCAGCCCAAACGGAGCAACTGGCTGGCGTCGCGCAGCCGCGGTGGCGAGTTCACCCTGCTCGCGCCCGGCCTCGGTCGAGAAGAAGCCGAACAACTCGGCCAGGAGCTGCATGAAAGCCTGGAAAGCCTACGACAAACGGGTGCCAGCGACTGCTCACCGGTGGCGCACATCGGTATCGGTGCGTTCCGCCCGGGCGAAGACCTTGCCCAGGTGATCGGCCGTGCCGACCAGGCGTTGGCGCAGGCCCAGAACGACCCGAGCAAGCCCTGGGCACGACTGGACGACTTCGATAGCCAGCCCAGCCAGGGCTTGCATGAATGGCGGCAATGGATCGATGAGGCACTGACCCAAGGCAAGCTGCAGCTGTACTTCCAGCCGGTAGTGCAGTGCGCCAACCCCGACGCCTTGCTGCACCAGAAAGTCCTCGCACGACTTCTCGACCCGCAAGGCGAAGCCATAGTCGCCGGGCGCTTCCTGCCCTGGATCGAACGCCTAGGCTGGACCGCGCGATTCGACCTGACCATGCTCGAGCACAGCCTGGCCTACCTCACACAGTATCCCCAGCCCCTGGCCCTGAGCCTGTCGGCGACGACATTGCGCGAACCCGATAGCCTCGCCCGTCTGCTCGAGATGCTCAAACAACACCCGCAGCACAGCTCGCTGTTGACGCTGGAAGTGGACGAGCGCCATCTGCCTCCGCCCGCAGAACTCGAAGCCCTGAGCCAGGCCATTGGTGATGTCGGTTTCAGCCTCGGCCTGCAGCATTTCGGCGGACGTTTCAGCCTGATCGGCAACCTCACCCACCTCGGCCTGGCCTATCTGAAAGTCGATGGCACCTATATCCGGGCGATCGACCAGGAGAACGATAAACGCCTGTTTATCGAAGCGATCTTCCGCACCACCAACAGCATCGACTTGCCATTGATCGCGGAAATGGTGGAAACCGAAGGCGAACTCAAAGCACTCAACGAGCTGGGCATCTACGGCGCCATGGGCCGGCTGATCGGTGCACCGGCGCCACGCTGAGACGCCTGTCTGTTGCGCTCAGCTATCGCCACTGCGTTTGACTACTACCCTAGGGTGCGCCGTGCGCACCGTCTGTAGATTTCTGGTGCGCACGGGCCGGGCCGCCTCAACGCAGCGGCGATAGCCGAACGCAACACGCATTGGTACAGGCCCAAAGAAAAGCCCGCCACTCGGTAAAGAATGGCGGGCTGACTTTGCTCGGATTTATACGGTATCGACCTTCAGCGTGCCGTCACCCAACATGCTCTGCACCAGATCGGCCTCATTACCCACGCCATAGCTGGCATAGAGGTCGACGTTCTCCAGCACTATGGTCTGCTCCGGAGCTGCGGCCGGATCGGCGACCGCGCTGCTGCTCACCGTGATGACCGTATCCGAGCCCGAGGTGGCGATATCGATATAGCTGAGCAGATTGCCGATATCGCCTGCTTCGCCATGCTCGCCGACCAGCAGCTCGGACAGATCCAGCTGATCGCCACCGGCGTTGAAGTCGGCAACGAAGTCGGTAACGGTATCCGTGCCATGATCCCCGGCGAGCCATTTGAAACTGTCGGAGCCAGCGCCACCGGTCAGGCTGTCGTCACCGAGCCCGCCGATCAGCACATCGTCGCCACCACTGCCGAGCAGCATGTCGTTGCCACTGCCGCCCAGCAATACCTCGTGCGCAGCGGTGCCGGATAGGGTGAAACCTGAGGCCTCGGCACCGTCACCTTCGAGGGTGATATTGAGGCCGGCGGTAACCGGGTCGCCATCGCCGTCCGTTGCCCCCAGGTCGAAGGACAGATCGACATCCCCAGGGAACAGCTCCTCGGAGACGGTAATGGACAGCAGTCGGTAGTCACCACTGTTCGAGCCGAGGTGCATTTCGTCAAAGCCGCTGGCTTCGATAGCACCGGCGGAGCCGTAGGTGTAGTTCAAGGTAGAGCCCGCGACCGGATCAAGGATATTGAATACGGTATCGCTGCTCTCCCCTGTACCCGCCGGCGGACTCCAGGTGCCGGAGGCGACCAGTATGCCGGCACTGAACACTGCCCACGACATGATGTCGCTGGTACTGAGCTTGTTCAGGGTAAAGCCGACATTGGCGATCGAGCTGTTGAAGGCAATCTTCATCAGCTCCCCGTCGCTGATCAAGTTGTTATCGACCCCCATGCCCTGGCCGGACGAGTTGATCCCGCCCACGGCAGGGGTTGGTGCCAGTTCAGTGAAGGTCGCGGTAACCCCATTGATCGGCAGTATCAATACCGGCACCGGCCCACCCGCGGTGAGACCGATCAGCGATGTGGTGACCTCCACGGTCGGACTGGGGGTGACCAGTTCGAAGTCGTAGTTGCCATCGGCATGCAAGGTGAGGATGAAGTAGGTTTCGCCAGTGCTGACGACAGTGGCGGTCAGTACCGAGGAGCCATCCGCATTATTCACCGTGCTATAGCTGATCGCATCGCTGGGTGGCGTGCCGGACAGGTTGTAGGAGCCCAGCCCGTCGGCACCGAAGGCGATATCCACCTCGCCCTGCAGAGTACCGGCGAAATTGCCCATGATGCCGTCCTGCACGCCATGCAGTACCGGTATGTCGTCCTGTACGTCGATGGTGAAACTACCAACCGGGAAGCCGCCGGCCAGCGAGTCGCCATCGCCATCGGTGGCAATCAATATCGCGGAGAAGTCGATGCCCGCGCCGGGCAGCGTCTCGCTATCGTCGGCATCGGCCAATGGGTGATCCAGTGGGCCGAGTAAGGTGAAGGTATAGCTGCCATCGGCACCCACCTGCAGGCTAAAGACATCGTAGCCGCTAACACTGGCGGTCAAGGTATCGCCCGCCACGTCATAGCTGAGTGCTTCGCCGCCGGAGGTCAGCGTCTGCGCTTGCAGGGAGCTGACATCGCTGGAAAGCGCGAAGCCGCCCGCACCATCCGCGCCGAAGTTCACCAGCGCATTCAACGCACCGGCCAGGCCGGTAACCGTCAGAGTCTGGCCTACCTCACTGTTACCGGTGTTGGGACTGGATAGCAGATCCTCGTGCACCAGGCCGGTGATTTGAACCGGCGCTTGCGGCGTACCGACGATGCTTGGGCCATCGTCATGGAAGGTCAGGAACTCACCCAGGTTCAGGCTGGCGCTGGCCTGGTCGCCGTCCGTATCGGTAATGGTTGCGGTCAGGGCGATGGCACTGCCGGCTACGCTGACCGGATCATCCGGGTCGCTGCCGTCCGGATGTTGCAGGGCGCGCAATTGGTCGAGGGTGACGTTGCCGCTGCCGTCGAGGCTGACGGTAAAGGCCACGATGCTGGAGTCGCCGCCGACCCAGCCTTCGACCACGCTACCGTTCATGCCCAACACAATATCCTGACCGGTGGCCACATCGACCAGACCGCTCGGATCACCGGTGGCGCTAAGCGCGTAGCTTATATTGCCAGCACCGTCGGCACCAAAGGCCGAGCTAAAGGCGCCGCTGAAGTCGGCCGTGGCATCCACGGCCAGGTTGGTTTCATCCACCACCAGGCTGGACAGCTCAGTGTCGGCCAAGGAAATGCTTGGACCGTCATCATGGAAGGTCAGGAAGTCGCCCAGGTTCAGGCTGGCGCTGGCCTGGTCGCCGTCCGCATCGGTAATGGTTGCGGTCAGGGCGATGGCACTGCCGGCTACGCTGACCGGGTCATCCGGATTAGAACCATCTGGATGTTGCAGGGCACGCAGTTGATCGAGGGTAACGTTGCCGCTGCCGTCGACGCTGACGGTAAAGGCCACGATGCTGGAGTCGCCGCCGACCCAGCCTTCGACCACACCGCCGTTCATACCGAGGACGATATCCTGGCCGGTGGCCACATCGACCAGACCGCTCGGATCACCGGTGGCGCTAAGCGCGTAGCTTATATTGCCAGCACCGTCGGCACCAAAGGCCGAGCTAAAGGCGCCGCTGAAGTCGGCCGTGGCATCCACGGCCAGGTTGGTTTCATCCACCACCAGGCTGGACAGCTCAGTGTCGGCCAAGGAAATGCTTGGACCGTCGTCATGGAAGGTCAGGAAGTCGCCCAGGTTCAGGCTGGCGCTGGCTTGGTCGCCGTCCGCATCGGTGATGGTCGCGGTCAGGGCGATAGCACTGCCGGCTACGCTGACCGGGTCATCCGGGTTAGAACCATCTGGGTGTTGCAGGGCGCGCAGTT
>CBIHLF010000003.1:0-189978 GCA_966210435.1 uncultured Pseudomonas sp.
CGTAGCCTGGGTTGAGCGAAGCGATACCCAGGGCAGTTTCCCGGGTGTCGCTACGCTCGACCCGAGCTACGGTACTGCATTCCTAAGGACCGTAGCCTGGGTTGAGCAAAGCGATACCCAGGGCAGTTACCCGGGTGCCGCTACGCTCGACCCGAGCTATGCGTCACTCCATATTGATGATGACGTTTTCCTGCCATTGCTGCGGCAGGGCTTTGGAGGTGGCTTCCCAGGCGGCGGCATCCTTGATCGGCTGAACCTTGGCGTACTGCTCGTTCGGCAACAGCTTGGCCTGAACCTCGGCCGGCAGGGTCAGGTGCTCGGCGCGGATCGGCCGGGCGTTGCCTTTGGCCAGGTTGATCTGGCCGGCGTCGCTGAGGATGTACTCGCGCGCCAGCTTGGCGGCGTTGGGGTTCTTCGCGTACTTGTTGATGATGGTGCTGTAGCCGGAGATCACCGAACCGTCGGACGGAATCAGCACTTCGAAGCGGCTCGGGTCGATCTGGTCGCGGTAGGAGAGGCCGTTGAAGTCCCAAACCACGCCGACTTCCACTTCGCCTTTTTCCAGGGTCTGAATGGTCGGGTTGGCCAGCGACAGGCGGCCCTGTTCGGCAATGGCGGCGAAGTAGTCGAGGCCCGGCTGGATATTCGTTTCGTCGCCGCCGTTGGCGATGGCCGCCGCCAGCACGCCGTTGACCGCTTGCGCCGCGGCGCTGACATCGCCGATGGCGACGCGGTACTTGCCGGCTTTCACGTCGGCCCAGCTATGCGGCACGTCCTTGACCAACTGCTTGTTGACGATAAAGGCGATGGAGCCGGTGTAGGCGAGCATCCAGTGGCCGTCGGCGTCCTTGGCCCAGCTCGGGATCTGTTCCCAGGTGCTCGGTTTGTAGGCCTGGGTAACACCCTGCTGCACCGCGATGGGGCCGAAGGCCGCACCGACGTCACCGATATCGGCGCTGGCGTTGTCTTTCTCGGCGGCGAATTTGGCGATCTCCTGGGCCGAACTCATGTCGGTGTCCATATGCTTGAGGCCGTAGAGTTTCTCCAGATCGGCCCAGGTGTCCTTCCAGTTGGCCCAGCTGTCCGGCATGCCGACGCTGTTTACCGCGCCTTCCGCACGAGCGGCCTGTTCCAGCGCCTTTACGTCCATATCGCTTGCCATGGCCGATGCCGCCAGGATGGTCGAACCTATCAATGAAGCCAGCAGTCGTTTTTTCATCGAAAACTCCGTTACGGTGAGTGTTGGTCTAGATCAGCAAGAACCTGGCCAATCTATGCCATCTGGATGACAGTTTTATGTCGTCTCCCGCCTTGCCCTGGCGTTTTGCCTCGGGGCAGACTAGCCCCTCCCAGCGTAGACTACTGTTGGCTTGGGCATTGCCGGATGGGCCAAGGTTTAACGCAGGTTGTAGGCTACGATTGTCATCGTTCAGTCACCGGAATTGCTTAGGATCGCCACAAAGTGCGGTCTAGGCGCATCGGTTCAGCATGTTTATTGATTTGGACTAGTCCAATAGAGGGTCATCGATGGGCGATAGTGCGCCGCGGGCGGTCACCGCCATTTGCCGGGCTTTGCAAGAACAGATCGAACACGGCTTATTGCCCTCGGGCAGCCAACTGCCCGCCGAGCGCAAGCTCAGCGAAGTATTCGACACCACCCGCATTACCCTGCGCGAAGCGCTTGGTCAGTTGGAAGCCCAAGGGTTGGTTTATCGCGAGGAGCGTCGTGGCTGGTTCGTGTCCCCGGCGCGCATCGCTTACAACCCCTTGGTGCGGTCGCACTTCCACGCCATGGTCGGCGAACAGGGGCGGGTGCCGGCGACCGAGGTGCTGAGCGCGCGGCTGATGCCGGCCAGCGCGGAAATCTGCCAGATCCTGGCGTTGCCGGCGTTGTCGAGCGTCTACCAGATCCGCCGCGCGCGGCGCGTCGACGGGCGCCTGGTGCTGTATGTCGAGCACTACCTCAATCCAGCCTACTTCCCCGGCATTCTGGATTTCGACTTGACCCTGTCGCTGACCGAACTGTACGCCAGCGAATATGCCATTCACTACGGCCGGGTACGCTTCGACATGGTGCCCACCGCGCTGCACAACGAGGCGGCGGCGGCCTTGAAAGTCGCGGTCGGCAGCCCGGCGCTGCGCATCGTGCGGGTCAACCGCGACCAGCATGGCCGCATCATCGACTGCGACCTGGAGTTCTGGCGCCACGACGCCCTGCATGTCAGCGTCGAGGTGCCGGAGTGAGCCGGTTACACCGCGCTCAGCTCTGACATTTCTGCCGAGAACTCCAGGGTTTGCCCATCCAGCGGCACCCGTACACGCTGCCCAAGACCTTGCTGAGCGGCCGCTTGCAGCAGCCCGGCGCGGGTCGTCGGGCAATGGTCGAGGGCTTCCAGGTGGTTGGCGATGACAATGCCCTCGCTCAGTTGTAGCGCCGCGAGGATGTCCGCCTGGCCCATGATGATCTCGCCGCCGACATCAAAGCGCGCCCCGCCTGCCGGCAGCACGCTGACCGCCGGTGCCAGCTCGGTCAGGCAATGGCGTACCTCGGCGGTGAGCAGGGTGTCGCCGGCAATATAGAGGCTGGGTTCCCCGGGGATCTGCATGAAGTAACCGTGACCATGGGCCATCAGCCGGCCGATCCAGCCCTCACCATGCAGGCAAGGGATCGCCTGGATGCTGCCATTGAAGAAGGCGCCGCCTGCTGGGCCAGGCAGCACCTGCACATTCAGGCGGCGTTTGCGCAGGTAATCCGCATCCTCCGCCATGCACAACACGGGGATGTCGCCAGCGCGCAGCCAGTGGATGGCGGCGCGGTCGAGGTGGTCAAAATGGCCTTTCTGGCAATGGGTGATCAGGCAGTGGGTCACCCGTTGCAAGTGTTCGCCGGCATTGTCCGGCAGTTCGACCAGTGGGTTGCGCCGACGTCGGGCGAGGTATTTGAGGGTGGGCAATTGGCCCTTGGCTGCCAGCATGGGGTCGACCAGCAGGCGCACCTCGCCGAACTCGACGATCAGGGTGGCATTACGCAGTTGAGTGATTTTCATGGCGAACTCCGGCATAGGAGGGGCCATTGTAAAAATCTCGGTGCGGGATAAAGATGGCGAGGATTGCCATAAAACGGACATTTCATGCCTATCCAGAAAATCGGTCTGTTGCTGTATCCCGGTTGTATGCCAGCAGGCTTGTTCGCCTTCGCCGACCTGTTGGTGGCCGCCAATCGGCGTATTGGCCAGCCGCGTTTTCAGCTGTGCTGGGTGGGGCTGGATAGCCAGCCGGTGGACTGCGCCCAGGGCATGCGCCTGCAGCCGGAGAGCAGCCTGGCGGAAGCGGCTTGCACTGCCGTGCTGATCCCCGGGCTTTGGGCGGACTCGGAATCCAGGATCGTTCGGGCGCTGGAGGCCAATAACGGCTTGATTCGCGCCCTCGCCCAGTTACCGCGTACGACACAACTCTGGAGCTACTGCACCGGCGTATGCCTGTTGGCGCAGAGCGGACGCTTGAATGGCGAGCCGGCGACCGCTACCTGGTGGCTGGCGCCGAGCCTGCAAACACGGTTTCCCAAGGTGGACTGGCAGTTCGAGCGGACTCAGGCCGTCAATCGCTTGAGCGCCACTGCATCCGGCGTCAGTGGTTACCTATCGATTGCCCGAGCGCTGATAGAGCAGCAGATGGGTGAGGCGATCTATCGCGATATCGCCAAGTTGATGGTATTGCCGCGCCCCGAACCCGCTACCTCGGTGTTTCGCAGCATCAATTTGATGGAGAACGCCGACCCTCTGCTACGCAGGTTGCATCTGCTGGTGGAGCGGTTGCCGGCGCAGGAGCTGAGCGTGCAGCGGCTCGCCGATCAACTCGCGGTTTCCGCGCGCACACTGGCGCGCAAAGTCCAGGCGCTGACGGGCAATGCGGTGTCGGATCAGGTGCGGCTGATCAAGCTCAATCAGGCGGGGGAGCGGCTGATCGTCACGAGCGATTCGATCAGCCGCATCAGCGACGCACTGGGCTATAGCGACGAGTCCAGCTTTCGCCGGACCTTCAAACAGGTCACCGGGATGACCCCAGCGGCCTATCGGCAACAGTTCAAGCACTAGCAGTGCTCAGGGCAACTCGGCGCTCGCGTAGAACGCGCTCAGCACCTTGACCAGATGCGCCAGGTCGTGGCTGCCGGCCAGTTCGCGGATCGAGTGCATGGCGAAGGTCGGCAGGCCAATGTCGACGGTGCGCACGCCCAGCTGGCTGGCGGTGATCGGGCCGATGGTCGAGCCGCAGCCCATATCGCTGCGGGTGACGAAACTCTGCACCGGCACCTCGTTTTCCAGACACAGGTGGCGGAAGAAACCGGCGGTTTCGCTGGTGGTAGCGTAGCGCTGGTTGCTGTTGATCTTGATCACCGGGCCGGCGTTGAGCTTGGGGCCGTGATTGCTGTCGTGCTTGTCGGCGTAGTTGGGGTGTACGGCGTGGGCGTTGTCGGCGGACACCAGCAGCGAGCGCTGGATGGTGCGGACGAAGTCCTCGCCTTCAGGCAGTACGCGGCGCAGCACCTGTTCGAGCATCGGCCCGTCGGCCCCGCAGGCCGAGCAGGAGCCGACTTCTTCGTGGTCGGTGCACACTAGCACGCAGCTTTCCGTGTCCGGTGCGGCGAGCAGGGCTTGCAGTCCGGCGTAGCAGGACAGCAGGTTGTCCAGTCGCGCCCCGGCGATAAAGTCACCATTCAAACCCACCACCGCAGCGGCCTGGGTATCGTAGAAACTCAATTCGAAGTCGAGCACCGCATCGGCGTTGAAGTCGTGTTGGCGCGCCAGTTGCTCGGTGAGCAGGGCGCGAAAGTCCGCCGCTTCGGGGTCGACTAGTTGGGCGAGGATCGGCGGTAATTCGGTTTGCGCGTTGATCGGCCAGCCCTGGTTGGCCTCGCGGTTGAGGTGAATCGCCAGGTTGGGGATCACCGCGATCGGCGCCTGGAAGTCAATCAGCTGGCTTTCCACCTTGCCGGCGCGGCGGTAGGTCACCCGTCCGGCCAGCGACAGATCGCGGTCGAACCAGGGCGCGAACAGGGCGCCGCCGTAGACTTCCACACCAAGCTGGAAGAAGCCTTGTTTTTGCAGTTCCGGCTGCGGCTTGACCCGCAAACAGGGGCTGTCGGTATGGGCGCCGACCAGGCGGATGCCGCCTTCCAGCGGCGAGCGCTTGCCGAGCTTGAAGGCGATGATCGAGGAGTCGTTACGGGTCACGTAATAGCGGCCGCCGGCTTCGGTATGCCAGGTGGTGCGCTCGTCGAGATGCTGGAAACCGGCGGCTTCGAGGCGCTGGGCCAGGCTGGCGGTGGCGTGAAAGGGGGTGGGCGAGGCCTTGAGGAAATCGATCAGGCCTTGGTTCAGTTCTTCGTGCATGGGGCACTCCAGGCGGCAATCGCCGGAGTTTATCGGAATTGGCCGCCCCAAGGGGCCGCACACAACAATCGGCTGAGGAAAAGCGATGTCACGCGGGAATCCCGATCAGGCTGAGCAAATAGCCATCGAACTCGGCGAATTGCCCTTGCAACTGGCTGCCGGCCGGCCAGTCGGCGTGCAGGTCGATCAGCAGGCGCAGGCTGGCGTGACCGTTGGGGTCCGTGTCGACCAGTTCGGCGTCGTGAAAATAAAATTGGCGCAGGACCAGGGGGTAGAGTGCTTTGAACAGACTTTCCTTGAGCGAGAAGGTCAGGCCGATGCGGGTGGCGCGTTGCATGGTGGACAGCCCCTCCAGTCGCGACAGTTCGGCCGGGGTGAGAATTTGTGCGGCCAGACGTTCAGCGCGTTGCTCGGGCAGGTGCTTTTCCACATCCAGGCCGAGGCCGCGCCAGGCACTACGCTGAGCGACCACGGCGCCGGCCCAGCCCGCGCCGTGGCTGATGGAGCCAGCCACGCCGGCCGGCCATTGCGGTGCGCGATCCTCGCCAACCGCCGGCACCTCTGCTACGCCGGTGAGCGCACGCAAGGCTTCGCGCGCGCACAAACGCCCAGCCAGGTGCTCGGCTTGGCGCTTGACCACGCCGTTCACGTTCGGCACGCCGCAGCGCTGAAAATCCTCGGGGTGCAACAAGGCCGCATCGAATGCGGTGCTGACCATGCGCACGCCGGGCAAGGGATGCGGCAGTGGCCAGTGGTCGCTGGGTTGAGTGCAGTAGGCCGGCAGGTAGAAGTCGTTCATGCCGGCATTCTGCCGTGCGCAGTTGCGCGGAGCCAGTCAACGCTGCATTTACATTTCTTTGCAAAGCGCCAACAAAGCAAAACGAACTCTGTACGAGACTTTTGTCACACTAGCGCCGCGTTTTTCGAAACGCAGGTGAGGTTATTGTTGGAGCTCCGGTTCCGATTTAAATGCGGGAGCCCGATAGGGATCCCGTTTTTTTTGCCTGCTCGAATCTGTCGGGCCTGGCCATGATGAGCGAGTGTCCGCGGGCCGCGAGATCGTTCCATACCCAGGCGAAGCACCGCCCGGCTAGCTCCTAGACCGGGATCAGGCGCAGCCGCCGCGAGTCCTCGATCGTGGTGCGTGTGGCGAAGATGCGGCGATCCAGATCGCCCTTGAGCGTTTCGAACAAGTCCAGGGTGAACACCCGATTGCCGATATACCAGGAATGGGCCGGGTTGCCGAGAAAGCCGTGCGGCTGGTCGCTCAGTTGCATGTTCGGGTCGAGCAGCAGCGCCAGGTGATAAGCCGTGCAGTCGACATCCGCCGTTTTCGTCGGCGCGAGCAGCGGTAAACCGATACGACCCGCCCGCGGCGCCACCCCGGCGCGCTTGACGTTGGACAGCTTGAGCATGCTGTCGTCGAGGCTGAAATAGTTGGTCAGACGTGTGCAATGGCGGTACAGCGACGTGCTGCGGGGATTGCCGTCGCTCAAGGACGCGGAAGAGACATCGGCACCGATCAGGCAGAGTTGGCTGACCATCCAGCTGTTGTCGGCCAGTTGCGCATCGTCCGCGTCGTCGAAGGCTTCGCGCACCACGTATGCGCCCATCGAGTGGGCGATGATGTGGGTATTCACCGCGCAATCGTGGGTCTGCTTGGCGGCGAGCAGGGCGATCAGGTCGGTAACCAGGTACATCGCCGAGCGCTTGGCGTCGTGGCGGTCCTCCAGATAACCGATCGGGCGTTTGTCGCTGGGCCAGTCGAACGATACCACTGCGCCTTTCCAGCCGACGCCCTGGAGATCGGCCTTGAGCCGGCGGTGGCGCTCCAGCACGACTTCACTGCCGTTGTTGTAGCCATGCACGTAGACCAGGATGTCGCCACGCGCGGCGCCGGTACGCTCGTCGGTCCCCCAGATCGCCTCGTCCAACAGCTGTTGCAGCCACGCCTTGATCCACGCCTCGCCGCTGCGCCCATGGCGCGGTAAGGGGATGTCCGCATCTGCGGGCACCACGAGCATGCGCGAAGGGCCGGGTTCGGCATTGAATACGCCGCCTTTGATCTGGCGGGCGCTCACCACGAAATCGTTCATGTTCCTGTCTCCGTGTTCCATGTGAGATGGGCAACGCGGCCGCAGGGAAGAAAGGGCAGGCGATCAAGAGGAACGGCAGAATCTGGCAGGTTGCCTTGGCTCCGCATCGCTGGTCGTTGCACCCACGGCTACACAGCTGACTTCAGCTATGACAACTCCTGGCGCTATCTTGCTCGGGCGAAAGGTCTGCGCGGTTGTGCACCAGGCACCGTGCTCAGCTTTTCTGGGCGCGGTAGCAACTAAAGGGTTCGGAACTAAAGGGTTCGGAACTAAAGGGGGGCGGAGTGATTAAAAATAAATCACTCCGACGCTATTAGGGCTTGGGCCAAGGGCATAACGCCGGGCTTGGACCAGGAGGAGCGGTCGCTCCCCGTTCTTCTGGGCGCGGCGTAAAAGGGAAAACCAGGCGCCGCCATGTTTGACGCTTTGGAGATGCCGAAAACTTGTACCCAAGCCCGCTCAGGCGATAAGCAAGCCCATCCAATAAATAGATTTCGCATTACAAATCGCAGCATATATGTCCGTTCGTGCCGCTTCTCTTAGGGACTACACTGCGAGCTATAACGAAAATCAAGAATCCCGCCGACTGGCCGCTAACGGAGACGTCATTCCGTGCATCTGAACCGGGCGTTTACTACCTTCATCGCCATCCTGGTTACGTGTCTGAGTTTCAGGGCTTTGGCGCAACCAGAGCCGATCGAGATAACTCCAGCGACAACAATCCAGGCCCAGTTCCAGTTCTGGGAGGACAGGACGGGCGAGGCCTCGATTGAGCAGGTTATCGCCCTGCCCGATGAGCGCTGGTCGCTGATCCCCACTGGTAGCGCCACCTTCGGTCTTACAGAGTCTGCATACTGGCTGCGCTTCGCTATCAGAAATCGGACGCCGCTAAACCTGCAGACGATTGCCGAACTGGGCTACTCCCAGTTGGATGACGTGGTGTTCTACGAATATGCGGGAAACACCCTGCTAAAAGAGCTGAAAACTGGCGACAGCCGGCCTTTTTATCCACGTGACGTGGACCATCCGAGCATGTTGTTGCGGGTGTCCCTGGCTCCTGAAGAAATGAAGACCGTTTTGGTCCGGGTCGCGACGTCCGGCTCGATGATCGTGCCGCTGCGGATCTGGCGTGAACAGGCGTTTTTTGAGTCAGCCGCCCATGAGTTGAAACTGCATTTTTTCTACTACGGCTGCATCTCCGTCATCATCCTCATCAATCTCGCTGTTTACCTGAGCCTGCGCGAGAAACTCTATCTCTACTACGCCCTTGCGCTGTTCGGTTATCTGCTGTTTTTCGCCTCCATCAAAGGCTTCAGTTTCCAACATCTCTACCCCTATATGCCGGTGCTGCATGCCAAAGCGCTGCTGGTGTCGATACCGTCTCTGGCGCTGTTTTCACTGCTTTTCTGCCGCGAGTTTCTCAACACCAGAATTCACAGCCCGCGGCTGGATAAAGTGCTGATCGCAATGATGGTGTTCGAGACGCTGTATCTCCTCTCGGCGCCTCTGCTCGACTACCACACGGGTATCCAGGTGGCATCGTTCTCCGCGTTGTTCTTCTTTTCGCTGCTGCTGGTCGCCGGGCCCGTTGTGTGGATGGACGGCATTCGGGCTGGCGCATTTTTTACCCTGGCGTGGACTCCTCTTACCATCGGCGTACTGGCAACGGCCGGTAGGGCGCTCGGGTTCTTTCCTGAGAGCTTCTTTACCGAATACGCCATGCAGATCGGTTCCGCGCTCGAAGCCTTTATCCTGACCCTGGCGCTGGCGGATCGGCTTTATCGTGAGCGCGAAGACAAGATCACAGCCCAGGCCGCCAGCCTGCAGGAGGCTCAATCGCGTAACGTCGCGCAGAACCTGCTCACCGAAGCCTTGACCCACGACCCCGTAAGTGGGCTGCCC
This sequence comes from uncultured Pseudomonas sp., assembly GCA_966210435.1. Lineage (GTDB taxonomy): Bacteria > Pseudomonadota > Gammaproteobacteria > Pseudomonadales > Pseudomonadaceae > Aquipseudomonas. The sequence goes on from CBIHLF010000003.1 coordinate 9,389, forward strand.
AACCGCAACCGCTTTGAGTGGATGGTCGATCAGCAACTGCAACAGGCCCCAGATCGCCGTTATATGGTGGGCTTGGCCCGGATCACGCGCCTGGATGAAATCAACCGCACGCTTGGCCTGGCCAGGAGTGAGTGGATAGTGAAGCGAGTGGCGGAGCAAATGGTCGAGCTGGCCGCCGGTCTACCCTTCATTCAAGCTATTCGCGACGATCAAGGCCGGGAAGAGCGGGTGTATCAGCTGTCGGGCGACTGTTTCTGCTTACTGGTTGACATGGATAAAGCGGGAACCAATTTCTCCGCCCTCAACACCGCACTAAGGCGCTTGGCCGAGCCGGTATCGCTGGATCACCTGGCGATTGAGCTGCACCCGCGCTTCGGCGCGGCCAGCTACCCGGAGCATGGTCGAACTGCCGCCGAGCTGATCCGCAACGCCCATGTCGGCATGGAAATCGCGCCCCGGGACGGCAACGAAACCGGCATCTATTCGCCGAAGCACGATATCTACAACGAGAGCCGACTGACCTTGATGGCCGATCTGCGCAAGGCCCTGCAACAGAACCAGATCATGCTCTATTACCAGCCCAAACAGGATTTCCAGACCGGGCATATCGTGGGCGTGGAGGCGTTGATTCGTTGGCACCATGAGGAGCGCGGCTGGGTAAACCCGGTAGATTTCATCCCCCTGGCGGAAGAAACCGGCGTTATCACCCAGCTGACCCGCTGGGTGATCGGGCAGGCCACGCGAGATTTGGCGGACCTACACAAAGACAACGGCGAGTTGAGCGTCGCCATTAATATCTCGGCGCGCGACTTGGAATCGAACGAGCTGAAGAACGTATTGGCGCTGGCACTTCAGCAGAATGGGCTGCAGGCTAGCTTCGTAACCCTCGAAATCACCGAAACCGCCGCCATGCTCGACCCTGCCCGCAGCCTCAAGGCGCTGAAGGCCCTGGCGGATCTGGGGCATCACATCTCCATCGACGATTTTGGTAGCGGCTATTCCTCTTTGTCCTATCTCAAGCAGCTGCCTGCCTCGGAGTTGAAGCTGGATCGCTCGCTGATACACGATATCTGCAGCAGCGAAAGCGCCGACGTGATTGTCTCCACCGCCATTCAGATGGCGCGCAGCCTTGGTTACCGGGTAGTGGGCGAAGGCATTGAGAGCGCCGAGATAGCCGGCCGCTTGAAGGCACAAGGCTGCGACCTGCTGCAGGGCTTTTGGCTGTGCAAACCCAAGCCGATGGCCGAACTTAAACCATGGTTGAAAGACTTCGAGGCCCAAGGGCACGCGGCTAGTTCCTTGCCCCTATAACGCAGCGTGTTTTTGCAGAGGGTTTTCACCGCAGTAATTTGATGGGTATCGCATTGCTCAACCTGCGCGGCCCGACCGATCTGCGAACTAAGGCACGAACGGTTTGAACCACTTGTTATGCGCCGATTACTAGTATTTGAGAAAGCTCAACCGGAGAGCAGAACTTCAGGCCTGGGCAGATGGATGATACAAGCTCTTGGTTTAGTCGCACTCTCGACAGTATTGTTTTTTCGTCGAGGGTTAAGAAATAATTGCATTTGGATTGTTGTGCCTGAAATATATGCATGGCGTCGTCTGAATCGAATATTTTCCTAAGTGCTATGAGCCTTGGATGTGTCCAGCCTCCATTTAGCGTGCACATTCCTAATGGCGCACTATTTATGGCCCCACTATAGGACGATACTTCCATTGGGACTTTCTCGAAAAGTGAGAAAAGAAATAGCAGCATAGATGCGCGAGCTTTGTTTGGCGTTCCTTGAAATTCACTTTTTGTTTTTGCTGAAGTAACAAGCTTAATTTCAGAGTCTTCTGATATTTTTTGATATGCCAGAGCCGTCTCGTCAGATATTTTCAGATCTGTGATGCGTGAGAATATGTTTGTATCAAGATACACGATCATGGACTTCCCTCTGGCGCAGACGTGTTCAGGTGCATAACGTATGGTTAAGGGGCGGGCTTCAGCCCGTCCCAGTGAGCGTAGCGAACGATTTGAACCATTTGTTAGCTGCTGGCATTGAGGCGATTTAAGAGAAATTCTGCAATTAGCCCGACAGACTCAATGATGCTATGCGCCTCTTCTTGACTCAATGTAGAAATACATAACCTCCCGTGCCCAGTGCCTTCTCTATTTCTGACTTTATTTATTGATGTTGCCAGATTAAAGACGGATCGCTCGTAATCTTTGATAGCCGGTTCGTTGGGTTCTTTAGGTGTTTCAGGGGTTGCCATTTGCAGTGCTGCATATGCCTGCCCCATTAAGGTGGGAAAATTTGCGTTTGTTGGGTGATGACCAAACTTCGTATGAATTATGTGCTTTGCTGTTGCTTCAAGCAGGTCTTTTCCCGTGCCAGAAAGTAGAGCAGCATCTTCAGATCCTCGTTTGGCTCTCTGAGCATAGGCTTGAAGCGCTTCTGTAAGATGATGGCCTTTTAAAGTGTCTAGAATTTTCGGCCGGATATCACCGTTTTCAGATAAAGAATAGTTCTCGGCATCAAAAGCACTTATTGCATTTAGTATTTGCTCTCTGCCAACGAAGTTTGGCGACGTTTCTCTGAATCCACCGACTGCCTTAACGTGGGAAAGAATTAGAGCAATTAGTTTGCTGCCAGATTGAGGGTTATGCTCTATTGCCCAATTTAGAGTTGCGCGTATTCTCTTGGCCTTGCCCACAGTTTGGCCTTGAGTCTTTGGGTCGGCTGATGTAAGTCCAGCTTTGCCAATTTGTACTTCGAGGTCATAGTGCGTTGGCTCTCTTGATTCAACTTGTGCGTCATCAATGAGTTTGGAAATTGCAACTATGATCAGGTCTGATATTGGCAATTCCATATTTTTCAGGGTTTCTCCAGTTTCTTTACAGCTAACAGTGATTAGATGGAATGGTCATATGTAGGCATTATTTCTATACCTAGGAATAAATATCCAAATCTAGCCGCTTGGTGTCTATATCTGGGTGCCATATTGGCTCAACTCCTTCTTATGCCTTAGATCCATTGCCCATTCCATAGGGGGGAGGTTGGGGGAGTGCTGACGCGTGAAGTCTGTCTGACGGCGAATTGGTTACTGGATAGCCGAATAGCTTCGACAATAGGCATTCCCATAAAAAACGACAAGCCAAAGCTGAGGGGCGGTGGCCTTACCCCTCCTGCGCCCGATAAGCCCCCGGTGTTAGCCCGGTCCATTTCTTAAACGCCCGATGAAACGCCGATGGTTCGGAGAAGCCTAGCTGCTCGGCAATATCCTGTATCGCCAGTTCGTCGCGGCCCAGGTGGTAGATGGCCAGGTCGCGGCGCAGGTGGTCTTTGAGTTCTTGAAAGCTCGAGCCTTCTTCGCGCAGATGGCGGCGTAGGGTTTGTGGGCTTATATGCAGGTGCTGCGCGACGGCTTCGAGATCCGGCCAGTTGCTGCAATCGCGCCCCAGTTGACGGCGGATCCGGCTGATCAGGCTATCGCCGCCATCGGGGCGGGAGAGCAGGTCGGCGGGGGAGTGCAGGAGGAACTGCTTGAGCGTGCGTTCGTCCTGCAGCAGCGGCATCGTCAGGTAGCGGCTATGGAACAGCAGACTGGTGCAGCCGGCGGAAAAGCGCCGGTTGCAGGGGAACAGCAGTTCGTACTCGGCCGCGTGGGCCGGTTCGGCATAGGTGAAGGTGGCTTCTTCCAGGCGGATGCGTTGGCCGATCAGCCAGCTGCCGAGGCGATGCCAGATCACCAGCAGGCTTTCCACCAGGAAGTGATCCGGGTCGCAGAGCATCGAGTCGTCCACGCTTAGCCGAGCCCAGTCGCCTTCGCGCTGGATACTGATGGTCGGCGCTTCGGGAAACAGGCTGTAGAACAGTGCGCCGCGACCCAGGGCTTTTTCCAGTGAATGGCAGTGGATGATGGCGTGGCACATCATGGCGAAGGTGCCGCGCTTGCTGCGCTGGCGGCCGAAGCCCAGGTATTCGTCGTCGAGGTTTTCCCAGAGCAATTGCAGCAGACGGGCGAACTGCTCGGGCGCAACCCGGGCACGGGGTTCGTCGAGCAATGCCGGCTGAATACCCGCCTGGCGCAACAGTTCGGTGCAGCCATATTGCTGACGCTCGGCACCGCGCAGGGCGGCGCGGACAAAATGGCTGGCGATGGTGCGTTCGCGCATGGCAGCTCCTTGGCGTTGCGCGATGGTAGGCAGCTTGGTCTGCCGAGGACAAGGTGTATTCAGGCCCGGGACTAGCAGGCCATTGAAAAACTACCTACGTTGGCAATACGGCGTTAAAAACCGTCTCAAAATGCTCATTTACAGCAGTAAACTCCGCTTTTTCGACCGTTTTTACCTTGTCTTGCCTGCCTCGCCTACGTTTTCAATGGCCTGCTAAGGGGGCGCCAATTCCTGAGTTTGCGATAGCGTTTTCAGCGCGGCTGTCACCTCATCCGCCGGCAACGGCTTGGCATACAGGTAGCCCTGCACTTCGGCGCAACCCAGGCGCCGCAGTTCATCGGCGGTACGTTCGTCTTCCACGCCTTCGGCTAGGGTTTTCAGCCCCAGCGATTGGGCCATATGCAGGATGGCGGTGACCAGGGTGATGCTGTCGCTGGTCTTGGTCAGGTCGCGGATAAAGGATTGGTCGATCTTCAGCTTGTCCACCGCCAGGCGGCGCAGGTAGGCGAGGCTGGAATAGCCGGTGCCGAAGTCGTCGATCGACAGCTTTACCCCCAGGGCTTTGAGCCGCTGCACGGTGATCAGCACTTGTTCGGTGTCGTCGATCAGGCTCGATTCGGTCAGCTCCAGTTCCAGCGCCGAGGCGGGCAGGCCGCTGGCGGCGAGGGCGGCGATCACCACCTGTTCGATATTGCCTTTATGCAGTTGCAGCGCCGACAGATTGACCGCCATCCGCGGGATCGCCAGGCCTTCCCGCTGCCAGGCCATGGCCTGATGGCAGGCTTGGTGAATGACCCACTCGCCGATGGGAATGATCAATTGGCTTTCTTCTGCCACCGGAATAAAGCGCATCGGCAGCACCAGCCCCCACTCTGGATGGTGCCAGCGCACCAGCGCCTCGGCGCCGACGACGCGGCCGCTGTGCAGGTCGAATTGCAGTTGATAGTGCAGTAGCAGCTCCCGGCGCTCCAGTGCATGGCGCAAGCCATTGATCAGGTTGAGCCGTTCGACCATTTCCTCGTTCATCGTCGAGTCATAGAAGCGCCAGGCCCGACCACCGTCGCCCTTGGCTTTGTACATGGCGGTTTCGGCGTTGCGCCGCAGGGTTTCGAAATCCCGGCCGTCGTTCGGCGCCATGGCGACACCAATGGTGACCGAGACGTTGATGCTGTGGCCAAGCACGCTGAAGGGGAGGGCTAGCTGAGCGGCGATGGTTTCCGGAACGGCGGCGACTTCTTCGATGTCGTCCATGTCCGTTAACAGGATGACGAACTTGTCGCCGCCCGGCCGGCAGATGGTGTCGGTGCTATGCAGGCACTGTTGCAGGCGTTCGGCGACGCCGCGCAGCAGGTTGTCGCCGCAGGAGTGGCCGAGCGAATCGTTGATCAGCTTGAAGCGATCGAGGTCGAGATAGAGCAGCGCCACATGGGTGCCATCACGGGTGGAGGCGGTCAGCGCCTGCTCGGTGCGATCCTGCAGCAGGGTGAGGTTGGGCAGGCCGGTGAGGCCGTCGTAGAACGCCAGCACTTCGACCCGCTGCTCGGCCGCCTCGCGCTCGGCGATTTCGACGCTCAAGCGCTCATAGGGTGCACGCACGCTGGAGACGAACACCACGCGGTAGATGAAGCAGTAGGCGATGACTTTGTAGACATGGCCGAGCAGGCTGAAGAGGTCGTTGACGTTGCTGTAGGCGGTAAAGCACAGCTCCGAAAGGATCGACAGCAGTACCGCCACCAGCATGCCTTGGGTGTCGTAGGGCTGCTCCTTGCTTTGCAGTCGGTTGAAGCGCAGGGCGGCAACCACCAGCAGGGCGATGATCAGCCATTCCATGGCGATCTTGAATGTGGTCAGTCCAGAGGCGGGGATAAAGGTGCGCGGCCATAGGTGCGGGAAGCCCAGTTGCAGCAGGTAGACCCCGCCAACCAGCAGCAGCGCCGCTGCCAGCAGCAGATAGCGGCTGTTCACCGACGCCAGCGGTTGCCAAGGGCGAAAGGCGATGACCAGCAGGGTTGCGGCCGCCACCAAGCGCGCGGCCAGCCAGAAATCGATGGCTTTTTCCACCGAGGCGGGAGTAACGAAGGTCGGCATGCCCAGGTAAGACATCGTGTGGGCGAAATCCAGCAGGCCGACGGCGAGAAAGCCGCAGGCCAGCACTATCAGGTTGGCCGGACGCTCTGGGCGATAGGCGTGCCAACTGACGGCAAACACCAGGATGGCCACGGCTATCGCGAAGGACTCGGCTACGGTATGCAGGGCAACCGGAAACCAGGCGATGTCCAGCCAGTGCTTGGCCCCCGGCGGCAGCATCCACACCGCCAGCAGCAACAGCGACAACCCACCGAGCAGCAGGGCTGGGAAACGACGGCTGGAAGCAGGCAGCTGGGACGACGATGGTTTGGGCATGACTGTTTCGCCGATAAGTGGGGGCGCCATAAGCCCTAATGAGTATAGGGAGATTTTGCCCGCTGATCCGGCCCCGCTACTAAATACCTATGGGTGAGCGCGAGCTGACCGATTGGGTCAATCGAGCCTGAGCGCATGGGTCATTGAGCCTACGGGGCGACGGCGCCTAACCTGCGGGACGACTCAGCAAGGAGCGATTCCCCATGCAGCGCATCCATTTCGATACCGAGCACAACTTATTTCGCGATGCATTCAGCGCTTTTCTGCGCAAGGAAGTGCTGCCTCATCAGGAACACTGGGAAGAGGCCGGGATGGTCAGCCGTGAGGTCTGGAAAAAAGCCGGCGAGATGGGTTTTCTGTTGCCCTGGGCGGATGAGCAATACGGCGGCGCCGGGCTCAAGGATTTCCGCTACGAGCAGATCATGTGCGAGGAGTTGGCCAAGATTAACGAGGCGGGCTTTATGCTGCCGCTGCACTCGGCGCTGTGCGGCCCCTATATCGCCGAATACGGCAACGCGGAGCAGAGGGCGCGTTTTATGCCCGGCATCGTCAGCGGCGAGCTGATTCTCGCGGTGGCGATGACCGAGCCCAGTGCCGGCTCGGATCTGGCCGGCATGCGCACCACTGCGGTGGACAAGGGCGACCACTATGAACTCAACGGCTCCAAGGTATTTATTTCCAACGGCATCCTCGCCGATCTGGTGATAGTCGCGGCCAAAACCGACCCGGCCAACAAGCACGCCATGGGTCTGTTTCTGGTGGAGCGCGGCATGCCCGGTTTCGAGCGCGGCACGCCGCTGAAGAAGCTCGGCATGAAGAGCCAGGACACCGCCGAGTTGTTCTTCAATAACGTCAAGGTACCCAAAGAAAACCTCTTGGGCGACGCCAAGGGCGGCTTCCTCTACCTGATGAATATGCTCGCCCAGGAGCGCCTGACCAATGCCTGCGGCGCGGTAGCCGGTGCCGAAGCGGCGTTGCAGGTGACCATCGATTACGTGCGCGAGCGCAAGGCGTTCGACCGGCCGATCTCGCACTTTCAGAACACCCGCTTCAAGTTGGCCGAGATGCGCACCCAGATCGACGTGGCCCAGGTGTTTGTCGACCGCTGCGTGATGGACCACAACCAGAAGAAGCTCACCCCGGAAGTGGCCGCCGAGGCCAAGCTGTTCACCACCGAATTGCTCGGCAAGGTGGTCGACGAGGGCGTGCAGTTGCATGGCGGCTGGGGCTATATGTGGGAATACCCGATCTGCAAGATGTACGCGAACGCGCGCATCCAGCGCATCTTCGCCGGCACCTCGGAGATCATGAAAGAGATCATCAGTCGCGGCATGAAGCTCTGAGCTGCGGCTTCACATGGAATGGTGGTGCGCGTGGCGCACCCTACAGCATTACAACCTTCCACCGTAGGGTGCGCCGTGCGCACTTCGGCTCCAGGGTTGACCAACAGAGGAGAGCATCATGTCCACAGCCACGGGTGCCATAGATGCCTGGGCCCAGCCCGCCAACGGCCGCGCGCGCCAGCTGTTGCCGGAAGTCGTTCGGCTGTTCGAGAAGTCCGGCTCGGCCCAACTGCTCGACCAGCCCTTGAGCGCGGAGCAGACGGTGGCGCAGATGGATCAGGCCGGGGTGGATAAGCTCATGCTCGCCGCCTGGTGCCGGCCCGAGGGCTGGGTGTTTAGCAACGACGAGATTGCCGAATACACTCGCGCCTATCCCGAGCGTTTCGTCGGCGTCGCCACTGTCGACCTGAGCAAGCCAGTGGCGGCGGTGCGCGAGCTGGACAGGGCGGTCAGCGAGTTGGGCTGCAAGGCGCTGCGCATCGTGCCCTGGCTGTGGAAGTTGCCGCCCAATCACCGCCTGTACTACCCGCTCTATGTGAAGTGCATCGAGCTGGATATCCCGTTCTGCACCCAGGTCGGTCATACCGGCCCGCTGATGCCCTCGGAAACCGGGCGGCCGGTACCGTATCTGGACGAGGTGGCCCTGGATTTTCCCGAACTGCGCATCGTCGCCGGGCATATCGGCCACCCCTGGACCGACGAGATGATCGGTGTGGCCTGGAAGCACGATAACGTCTATATCGATACCTCGGCCTACCTGCCGCGTTATTACCCGGCGCAGTTGCTGCAATTTATGCAGAGCTATGGTCAGGACAAGGTGCTGTTCGGCAGCAACTTTCCGCAACTGTCGCTGCAGCGCTGCATAAGCCAGGTTGGCGAACTGGGGCTGAGCGCCGAGGTGCAGGTCAAGTTTCTGCACGATAATGCTCGGCGGGTGTTCAAGCTCTGAACCGCGGTCTTGAACCGGGGCTTTTGTAGCCCGGATGCAATCCGGGGATTGGTCTTATGGCCACCACCGCTTCCCCGGATTTCATCCGGGCTACAGATTTGGGCGTTGGCCACCGTCGGGATGCCAGCGGCGGACAAGGCTGCGCCATGTCCTCCCTACCAAAGCGCACTTCGAACGCAGATAACCCTTACATATAAGGAACCATTGCAATGAGCGGTCCGTTGTCCTCGCTGAAAATCCTCGATTTCTCCACGCTATTGCCAGGACCATTTACCTCGCTCTTGCTCGCCGATATGGGCGCCGAGGTGCTGCGCATCGAGTCGCCAAGCCGCATGGACCTGGTGCGGGTGGTGCCGCCTCACGACGGCGGTGTTTCCGCCAGCCACGCCTACCTCAATCGCAACAAACGTAGCATCGCCTTGGACCTGAAACAGGCCGAGGCGGTAGAGCTGGTCAAACAGCTGGTGCTGGAACATGACATTGTTCTGGAGCAGTTCCGGCCCGGGGTGATGGACAAACTGGGGGTCGGCTATGAGGCGCTCAAGGCGATCAACCCGCGGCTGATCTATGTGTCGATCACCGGCTATGGCCAGACCGGGCCCTACAAGGATCGCGCCGGCCATGACATCAACTACCTCGCCCTGGCCGGTGTCGCCAGTTACACCGGCCGGCGCGACAGCGGGCCGCTGCCGCTGGGCATCCAGGCCGCCGATATCGCTGGCGGCTCGCTGCATGGGGCGATCGGCCTGCTGGCCGCGGTGATCCAGCGCCAGGCAACGGGGCAGGGCCAGCACGTGGATATCAGCATGACCGACTGCGCCTTCAGCCTGAACGGCATGGCCGGCGCCGGCTTTCTCGCTGCGGGTGTCGAGCCCGAGATGGAAAACCAGGTGCTCAACGGCGGCAGTTTCTACGACTACTACCGCACGCGCGACGGTCGCTGGTTTTCCGTGGGCAGCCTGGAGCCGCAATTTATGCAGCAACTCTGCGCCGCCATCGGCCGCCCGGAGCTGGCGGCGCGCGGTCTGTCGCAGAAGCCGGAGGAGCAGCGTGCACTCAAGCGCGAGATTGAAATCGAGTTCGAGAAACGCGATTTTGCCGACTGGTGCCAGGTGTTTGCCGAGCTGGATGCCTGTGTCGAACCCATGCTTACGCTGAGCGAGGCGGTCGAGCATCCACAGCTCGTCGCCCGCGACGCTGTCTGCGCAGTGCCGCGTGCCGACCTCGAGCCACAGCGGCAGATCGCCTGTCCGATCAAATTTTCCGCCGGCCTGCCCGCGCCCCGGCATATAGGCGCGGCCCTGGGTGCACATACCGATGAGGTGTTGGCGGAGCTGGGCTGCTCGGTCGAGCGCATCGCCGAGCTTAAAGCGGCGAAAGTAGTGGCTTGAGGCGCCACGCACCCTGCTAGGCAGCGGCCGACGCTTTCCGGTAGCCTGTCGGCGAATTTTGCCGGGGCGGTAAGCACTGTGCTCGATGCGGTCATGGCCTGGCCGACCGTGCACGATCCGTGCTGCTCCACCGAAGTCGCTGGGGAACGGATAAAACATGTATCACGGAGAACGACTAAACGCCTGGACCCACCTGGTCGGCGCCGTGCTGGCCTGCATCGGGGCGGTCTGGTTATTGGTACTGGCAAGCCTGGACGGCGAGCCGCGCAAGATCGTCAGCGTGGCGATTTACGGCGTTACCTTGATCCTGCTTTACAGCATCTCGACGCTTTATCACAGCCTGAAAGGGAATGCGAAGGTGGTCATGCGCAAGCTCGATCACTTGTCGATCTACCTGTTGATCGCCGGCAGCTATACCCCGTTCTGCCTGATCAGCCTGCAAGGAGCCTGGGGTTGGTCGTTGTTCGGGGTGGTATGGACGTTGGCGCTGGTCGGCATGCTGCAGGAGATCAAACCGCGTTCCGAGGCGCGGGTGTTGTCCATTGTGATCTACGCGGTAATGGGTTGGATCGTGCTGGTGGCGATCGAACCGCTACTCGCGGCCCTGGGTACGGCTGGCTTCGCCTGGTTGGCCGGTGGCGGCGTGCTCTACACCGTGGGCATCATCTTCTTCGCCTACGACAGTCGCTTTCGCCACTGGCACGGTATCTGGCACCTGTTCGTAATGGCTGGCAGCCTGATGCACTTCGTCGCGGTGCTGCTTTACGTTCTGTAAACGAATAAAACTCAAATGTGGAGTTGATATGCCGGTTGGTCCCCTTGTTGCTGCAACGCTTCGCTGGAAGACGCGCCTTGTCGCGCTGTTGGTAGTACTGGCCGGCCTCAGCGCCAACGCGGCGCCCATCCAGGCAGCGGAGCCCTTGCATGCGCCACAGTCAGCGGCAACTGCCAAGGCGCTGGCGCAACCTGTGCAGTTGCTGGAGCGCCCGGCGGTGAATCTGTTCAGCCGCCGCTATACGCTGGCGCCGGAGGAATTTCGCCAGAATCTGCGCAAGATGGCCATCCAGTTGGGTATGGCTGCGGTGCGCCGCGGCAAAGTCAAAGTTACCGGGCCCCTGACCGTGGTGCTGCCCGACCTCGCTGGCAATAGTGCGCAGCAGTTGAACCTGGAGTTGGGGTTCCCAGTATCGTCCGGCGCTTTGATCGTGACTCAGCACAAGATGATCCGCGAAGAATCGAGCCTGGTGCTGAGTACCGACTTCGATCACCAGCGCAATGACGTCGAAGGTACCTGGCAAGTGCTGTTCGACGCTGCGGCTGCCCAGGGCTTGACCCCGGGCAATCAGGGCTATGTGGTGATTCATGACGATGGCAGCGAGCGAACCGAATATCAGCTGGTGGTGAGCCGATAAGTACGCTGTTGCGGCCACCGATAGCATTTATTCCAGGCGCTGCACGCCCGTGAAGCTCAGGGTCACCTTGCAGCGCCGGCAGAAATACCGTCGCCCCTTGGCGGCCAGGGCATGACGCTGGGCCGAGAACGGGAATTCGCCCTGCGGGCAGTCGCAGCGGTAGATGAATTGGCTGGTTTTGCGGCGGGTCACGGCGTAGCTGTGGCAGCGGTTGGGCGGCAAGTGGTAGACGCCACGCATGATCAACTGCCATTCCTCGCCGTGGGGCTGAATCTTCAAACCGAACAGCTGATGGGCGATCAGGTGCGCCACTTCATGGGGTACCGTCTGCTTGAGGAAGTCCTCGCGGTTTTCCAGGTACAGCTGCGGGTTGAAGCGCAGCTTGTTTTCCGTCAGGTGCGCCACCCCGGCCTTTTGTCCGCGTAGCTTGAAGCTGACTTCGGCGCGTACGAAGGTTTGCTTGAAAAAGGCTTCGGCCTGCTGATAGCAGACTTCGACGCGGGCATGCAGATGTTCGGGCATAAGCTCGTTGCCGGGTTGGGATGCGGGCGATTATGCCGCAATCGCCAGGGCCAGACAGTTACCGTTCGCCGGGTTCACTCTGCAGGCGCTGTTCCTGGGTGCTGTAGCTCTGGTCTTGCTGCACGTTGCGCTGGTACGTGGGGTTGAGTGCCAGTAGCCACAACAGAATCATCCCAACCAGCAGGTTGACCAAGACCAGCAAACCGACGCCCCAGGTCGAGACCGCGTAGAGAAACGCCTGTCGGTAGCCGATGTGCATGAATTTCGGCAGGCCGACATACAGCAGGTAACTGGCGTGCGCAGCCGCTAACAGCAACACGCTGAGGGCGACCCAGCGCGTCGGATAAAGCGCACCGAGGCCGGCGAGGAAAAAGGGTGTGCACAGGTAGGTGATAAAGCCCACGCATTGGTTGTAGCTGGGCTGGGCCTCGAAGGTGCGCGATAGCCAGCGTAGAAAGGCGCCCATGACGAAGGCGCCGATGATGATGGTCAGATACAGCAGCAGGCTCAATTGCAGGGCGCTGAAGCTGTCCAGGCGGACATGCTCGTCCTCGACCAGACTCCAACCGACGAAACGGGTGCCGACAAACAGGCAGGCGGCGGGGAGCAGGGCGAACAGCAGCAGGTAGGGCAGGTAGCTGAAACCTTTGCCGCTCTCTTCGTGGCCAATGTCTACCCAGGCGCGTTCTGGACGGGTCAGCAGGCTGAAAAAATGCGAGATCATGCGGGGGCCTCCATCTGCCGGTCTGGCCTGTGATGCGCGAGCGCATCGCAATCGATGGAGTTTTGAACGATGGATGCGCGCGCCGGTTCCATGAAATTGCGCGCCCCTGCGGCGCTTGCCGCCCGCCGCGCAGCAAAAGGCCGCCCGAAGGCGGCCTGTCATGCGTGTATCGCGCTCAGTTGATCAACTGGTATAAACCGGGCCGACGCCGAAGCCCCAGAGGATCACCGAACTGGCGATCATCGCGACCAGCACTACCAGGCCGACCGCCAGCACCGAGCTGGAGAACATGAAGCCTTCATCCTCGGGTATGCCCATGAAGGTCGGTATGCCCACATAGAGCAGGTAGACCGTGTAGCAGATGGCTGCCGTGCCCACCGCCATGGCCAGCCACAGGTTGGGGTAGAGCGCCGCCAGGCCACCGATGAATAGCGGGGTGGCTGTATAGGCCGCGAATACCACGCACTGGGTGAAGTTCGGGCTGGCGTCATAAGTGCGCGCCATCCAGTGGATAAAGGCGCCCATCACGGCGATGCCGGCGAGCATCGCCAGGTAAGACATGACGGTCATCTGCATGGCGCTGGCTTCGGTCAGCATCACTGGAGTTCGATCGCCGATGGACCAGCCGACCTGGGTGGTGCCGATAAAGGCCGAGAGTGCGGGGATGGCCGCCAGAATCAATATATGGGTGAGGTACATGTGGCTGATGCTTTCTTCTTCGCCACGGATGTCTTGCCATTCCTGGTCAGGATGGGTGAAGAGTCCCACTACGTGATGAATCATGCTGACACCTCCATTTATTATAATGATCGCCCCCCAGCGAAGCGCCCGGCGCGTATGGACAACGCTACCGGGTACCGGGCCGAACTTCTGCGACCGTATGTCGCAGTATAGGCAGGGATCTTCCAAGTGGAGGGGGCAGGTTTTAGAGCAAATTGGACTCTCAAACTCACCCGTAATAGCGTTCCAGGATTTCCATCGCTTTATTGATCGACTGCAGGCGTGTCGTGCTGCCGCCCCGGTCGGGATGGTGAATGCTCACCAGTTGCCTGTAGCGGTGCTTGATGGCGCTGAAATCGAGCACATGGGCGTCGTCGACCAGCTCGAACAGCTCCAGCGCCGCGCGCTTTTCCTCGCCGCCCTGCATGCGCGTCCAGAAACTGGCCAGCAGCTTCTCCACCGCCTGCTCGTCGGTACTGCTCAACTGGCTCATGTCGAGGTAATAGTCGCGTAGCGGGTCATGCTCGCTGAGCTCACGGCTGCCGGCCTGGTACGGCAGCAACTGGACGCACAGCGGGCTGATCTGGAGAAAGGCGGCCTGCTCGGCCAGCAGTTGGTCGCGCAGGCGATAGAGCGCGTTGAACACCAGGAAGTGGGTGCGGAACAGCACCAGCTTGTCGGTCAGCGGCAGGTTGGGAATATGCGTGCAGTGGCGATCCTTCAGTTGCTGAATCAGCTGATACTCGCTGATCCCGGCGGGCGCGCCCTGCAGCAGCCGATGCAGTTGCTGCGCCAGATCGTCGTAGGGATAGAGTTCGTCGTTCATCGGTCGAGCCTAGGGTCTGTTGCCGTTTCAGCGCAAGCCGCGTTGCCGCGAAAAATCTCGCCAGGCTAGGCGTAGGACGCCGGCAATGGTTGTTCCCTTGCCAAGTCCTACAACAACGCATGGCGAGTTTTTCCGCGCAACCCGCAGGGCCGGGCCTGTTTTAGCGCGATACTGCGTTTCTCGACACTCATTTGGAACAACCAAACTTCGCGTCTCGTGCCTTGCCTCGCGCTAAAACAGGCTCCGGCGCGGTCGCGATGAAATGGCAACAGACCCTAACATTTCGGTTTCAATAGGGTAGGGCTCGCGGAGCTTTCTGCGTAAAATGCCGCACTTTCGTAAGCCTCCGGATTTCAGCGCATCATGGGCAGCCTCTCGGTCAATCAGAACAAACTGCAAAAACGCCTGCGTCGTCAGGCCGGCGAAGCCATTGCCGATTTCAACATGATCGAGGACGGCGACAAGGTCATGGTCTGCCTCTCCGGCGGCAAGGACAGCTACACCATGCTCGATGTCCTGCTGCACCTGCAGAAGGTCGCACCGATCAAGTTCGAGATCGTCGCGGTGAACATGGACCAGAAACAACCGGGCTTTCCCGAGCATGTATTGCCGGCCTACCTGGAATCCATCGGCGTGGCCTATCACATCGTCGAGAAGGACACCTACTCGGTGGTCAAGGAGAAGATCCCGGAAGGCAAGACCACCTGCTCGCTCTGCTCGCGTCTGCGCCGCGGCACGCTCTACACCTTCGCCGATGAAATCGGCGCGACCAAGATGGCCCTGGGACACCATCGCGACGATATTCTGGAAACCTTTTTCCTCAATATGTTCTATGGCGGCACGCTCAAGGCGATGCCACCGAAATTGCGCGCCGACGATGGCCGCAACGTGGTGATCCGGCCCCTGGCCTATTGTAGTGAGGCCGATATCGAGGCCTATAGCCAGCTCAAACAGTTTCCGATCATCCCGTGCAACCTTTGCGGCTCGCAGGAAAACCTGCAGCGTCAGGTGGTCAAGGAAATGCTGCACGAATGGGAGCGCAAATCCCCCGGTCGTACCGAAATCATGTTCCGCGCCTTGCAGAACGTGGTGCCTTCGCAGCTGGCCGATCGCAACCTGTTCGACTTCCAGAGCCTGAAGATCGACGATACCGCGGCCCCGCGCTTTGTCGATGTGATGAACCTGTGAATATCGGCGGGCCGGATAAGTTCTGACCCATCCATCGAGAGGCGACTTTCGCGACGGCTCGTTCGGGCAAACGGACGGTGCCGCAAGGATCAGCATGCGCGATTACAAATGGCTTAATGAATACTGTTTGAACCGCTTCGGCTCCATCGCCGCTCTGGAGGCGCGCCTGCCGCAACCTACGAGCGTGCAGGCACTGCGCAAGATCAGCGACGATCGCTACCTGTCGATCCTGAGCCTGCGAATCTTTCGTGCGGGTCTCAAGCACAGCCTGGTGGATGCCAAGTGGCCGGCCTTCGAGGAGGTCTTCTTCGGCTTCGACCCGGAAAAAGTGGTGCTGATGGGCGCCGAACGCCTGGAAAACCTGATGCAGGATGCGCGCATCATTCGCCACCTGGGCAAGCTCAAGAGCGTGCCGCGCAATGCTCAGTTCGTGCTCGATGTGGCGAGGGAAAAGGGCAGTTTTGGTGCCTTGATCGCCGACTGGCCGGTGACCGATATCGTCGGCCTGTGGCATTACCTGGCCAAGCACGGCTGCCAACTCGGCGGCCTGTCGGCACCGCGGTTTTTGCGCATGGTCGGCAAGGATACCTTTATCCCCAGCGACGACATGGTCGCCGCGCTCAAGGCGCAGAAGATCATCGACAAGGCGCCGACCAGTCAGCGTGACCGCGCCGCGGTGCAGGCCGCGTTCAATCAGTGGCACGCCGAGAGCGGCCGGCCGATGTGCCAGTTGTCGGTGATGCTGGCGCATACGGTCAATCACTAGGAGCCTGTCGGACTTAACACTGTTCTACTGCGGAAAAGCCGGACTTGGCCATTTTTGCTGCTCTTTCTCGTTAAATAGCTAGCTATTCGCCTCGAAAGACCAACAAAACTGACTCAAGCCGAGCTTTCCCTCGCTACGAACGGTCAAGTCCGACAGGCACCTAGGATTGCCGCAGGGCGGCCTGCTAGATTGGAAGTGGGCCGCGCGGCCCGCCATCGCGCAATCGAGGCCATTATGGAGATGGAGCAGAAAATTCAACGTATCGCGGACGCCATCGAGCAGGCCGAGCGAATTCTGATCATCACCGGCGCCGGTCTTTCCGCCGACTCCGGGCTGCCGACCTACCGTGGCCTGGGCGGCCTGTATAACGGCCACACCGACGAGGGCCTGCCAATCGAGGCGGCGTTGTCCGGCAGCATGCTGCAACGCGACCCGGCGTTGTGCTGGAAGTATCTGGCCGAACTGGGCAAGGCCTGTCTGGGTGCGCAGCCGAATGCCGGCCATCTGGCCATCGCCGAGTTGCAGCGGCGCAAACCCGAATGCTGGGTGTTGACGCAGAATATCGACGGCTATCACCGCGCCGCCGGTAGCCCGGCCGAGCGCCTGATCGAGATACACGGCGAGCTGGCCCCGCTGTATTGCCAGTCCTGTGGCGCCGTCGACCCGCAGTTGCTCGAACACCTCAGCCGTCCGCTGCCACCGCGGTGCCGACAATGCAACGGCGTGCTGCGCCCGCCCGTGGTGCTATTCGAGGAAATGCTGCCCGAACGGGCCATCGATACGCTCTATGCCGAATTGCGCAAGGGCTTTGCCGCGGTTATCAGCATCGGCACCAGTTCGAGTTTTCCGTACATCATCGAGCCGGTGCTGCGGGCGCGTCAGACCGGCGCTTTCAGTGCGGAAATCAATCCGGGGCATAGCGATCTGAGCGCCATCGTCGATGTGCATTTGCCGATGGGAGCCGCGCAGGCGTTGACGCGTTTGCAGCAGATCTGGCGCGCTGCGGGGTAACAGGCGCGGCGGTTATCGATCGCCGCGGCGGCCCGGTCCAAGGTATGGAATCGACGGTTGGTGCTGTTATCTGCGTCACGTCGCTTCGCGCAGACTTTGCATCCGCGGCGCATTGAGGGCATAGTCGCCGCCTTGAATCGATACCCGACACGGTCGTGCCCATGCTCAAACGCCTCGCACCCCTCGTGCCCCTTGCACTGATCACGCTGCTGGCAGCCTGCGCCAGCCCTCCACAAATGCCCTCCGGGCAGGTCTCCGCTCGCTCGGATACGGCCGCTCAGCATGCCGATCATGCTTCTCGCCGCGCACTCGATAGCGAAACCGATAGCCAGGAAGAACCCGCCAGTCAGCTCGGCGAGCGCGACTACGAACTACCATCGCTGGCCGACAGCATCCTTAGCCACGGTCTGGCGCTGGTCGGTACACGCTACCGCTATGGCGGTACCTCGGTGAAATCGGGTTTCGACTGCAGCGGCTTCATCGGTTACCTGTTCCATGAGGAAATTGGCGTGCAATTGCCGCGCTCGACTCGTGAAATGATCAATATCGATGCACCGCTGGTCGAGCGCGACGAACTGGAACCGGGCGATCTGTTGTTCTTCAGCACCAACGGTCGTGGACGCGTCAGCCACGCCGGCATCTATATGGGTGATGACCAGTTCATCCATTCATCGAGCAGCCGCAGCGGCGGCGTGCGTATCGACAGTCTGGAAGATCGCTACTGGAACCGTACCTTCATCGAGGCCAAGCGGGCCCTGGTGCTGGCCCCGAGCGAGCAGTCGCACCTGCAGCGTTGAGCCGCGGCGCGCCGGCAAAGGTTGCACGGCGCCGGTCAAGCCGGCAGAGTAGGGGCCATTCAGGCTGTGGATCGTCACGCTTATGCCCGTCACTCTCCGTGTTGTTCTGCTGTCATTTCTCGCATTGCTGGGCGCCTGTTCCAGCTCCAGCCGCGCGCCAGTCCCGCAAGCCCCGGTCTATTCCACTGAAAGCAGCTATCACGGTGGCGCCGAGGATGTGCTGTTTCGCGCCTTGGGTCTGGTCGGCACGCCCTATCACTATGGTGGCAACACGCCGGCCGGCGGTTTCGACTGTAGCGGCCTGATCGGCTACGTCTACCGCGACGCCGCGGGCATCCGGTTGCCGCGTTCGACCCGGGAGCTGATCGCCATGCGTGCACCGAATATCGATCGCAATCAATTGCAAAGCGGCGACCTGCTGTTTTTCGCCACCAGCGGCGGGCGCAAGGTCAGCCATGCCGGCATTTATGTCGGCGACGGGCGTTTTGTCCACGCCCCTTCGAGCGGCGGCACCGTGCGCCTGGACAGCCTGAGCAACAGCTACTGGCAGCGCGCCTACCTGAATGCCAAACGGGTGTTCAGCGCCGATCTGGCCAGCAATCCCTGAACGGTCTGGCCGGCGGTACGTTCACTGGTGGAGCCCTATGACCAACCGCACCCTCGATCTTGACGACAACCTCTATCAGTACCTGCTCGACGTTTCCCTGCGCGAGACGCCTCTGCTCAAGCGCCTGCGCGAGGAAACCGCGCAACTGAGCAATGCCCGCTGGCAGATCGCCCCCGAACAGGGCCAATTCATGGCGCTGCTGGTGCAGTTGACCGGCGCCAGGCGGATTATCGAAGTCGGCACCTTCACCGGTTACAGCGCCCTGTGCATGGCCCAGGCGATGGACGAAACGGGGCGGCTGATCTGCTGCGACATCCCCGGCGACTACAACGCCGTAGCCGAGCGTTACTGGCGCGAGGCGGGTTTGGCCGAGCGTATCGAACTGCGTCTGGCGCCGGCCCTGGACACCCTGGCGGCGTTGGAAGCGCAAGGGCTGGCGGAACATTTCGACATGATCTTCATCGACGCCGACAAAGCCAATTATCCCGCCTATCTGGAACATGCCCTACGCCTGGTGCGTCGGGGCGGCCTGGTGCTGTTCGACAACAGCCTGTGGAGCGGCCGTGTGCTTGAGGAAAACCCGCAGAGCGCCGACACCCGCGCGATCCAGGCGCTCAACCGGGCGCTGAAGGACGATCAACGTGTGGATCTGTCGCTGCTGCCGCTCGGCGATGGCCTGACGCTGTGTCGCAAGCGCTGAGTGCTTGAGGGGGACGTGGCGTTCTTGGGCGAGTTTCGGGTTAATCTTGCGAGCGCTCCCGGGTTGCATCCGGGCTACTTTCAGATCGCCGTTTAATCGTTTCCCATGCCCGAACCGATTCGTCTCCCGCCGCAACCCGACGCCTGCGAACTTTGCGCCCGCGCCGCGCCGTTGACTCGCCACCATCTGATCCCCAAAGCCCTGCACGACAAAGCCTACGTGCAAAAGCGCTATGCCAAGAACCAGCGCATCAGCGCCACGCTGTGGGTCTGCCGCGCCTGCCATAACCAGATTCATCGGTTGTTCAGCGAGAAGGAACTGGCCCTGACCTACAACAATCGCGAGGCGCTGCTCGGCGATGAGCGACTGCGTACGTTCGTCGAGTGGTTGGCGGCGAAGCCGGCGGGCTTCACGCCGCGGCACTGAGATTTCTTTCAGCGCATCAAACAGTAATTGATTAGCTGCTCTTCAATGCTTTGGCGTTGCCGTAGGATCAACGCGACTACCAGTAACTGCGTGACTTCGTCGTAGCTGTACAGGATGCGGTACTCATCCATATTCCACTCGCGGTATTGGCTGATACCCAGCAAGGCCGCTTGCTGGCAAACCGGGGCGGCTAACGGGTGAGCCTTAAGACGCTTTTCCAGGGTGTCGATCAAGGTGGCCAATCTGGCTTGTGCCAGTTCGACACCCAAATATGGGGCCAGGTGGTGAATCTGTGAAATCAGGCTTTCTTCAGCGGTGGTTGTATAGGCGATCTTAATCGTCTTGCTCATCTGCGGAGGCTCCTGCCATTCCCTGGGCAGTTGGGCCGCGCTGTTTCAGGCGTTCCAGCAGGGTATCTCCCGAGATCAAACGTCCTTCGGCCTTGTCGCGCTCGGCGAAAGACAGCAGCTTGATCAGCGCCAAGGCCTCATCGCGGCGCTTGCGCTCGGCGTAGGACTCGACCACATAGGCCGGTACGCCATTTTGGGTAATTACCATCGGCTCGCTTAGATCCAGCGAAGCAGCATGCTGCTTAAGGTAACTAATGGTTTGGACTTTCATGGCTGTCTCCTGGTGGTGGAAGGAAGTGCGGCCCGAAACGAGCGTGGCTGCCTTCAAGAGAGCGAACCGCTTACGCTGTGCTGGGCTGAATATGGTCTGAATTTAGATTGATCGCAACCCGTTGTTTTTTCTTTTCCGATGAGGGGACCTCCATCTCGCGCCCCAAAGCAATCCCAGTTTGACGCCCAAACCCGAACTCTCTACCCTTCGCGCCTTGCAACAGGTGCCCCTGACGCTGTGCGTCCAAGGGGTGAAACAGGGAAGTCGGTGCGTTGTGCCCAGCAGGCCAACTATTCCGACGCTGCCCCCGCAACGGTAGGCGAGTCAACGACCGCAACACAGCCACTGTGCTCACGCATGGGAAGGCGCGGTTGGAACCCTTGGGTTCACTCGCAAGCCCGGAGACCGGCCTGTCGCAGTCCATGGCATCGCGGAGGGCGTTGCTGGGCGTGGGTGCCGCGTTTTTTCCGCGGGCCTGCGCGCGTGTTCTCCGCCTGCCTATCCCAGCCAATGTCGCGCGGGTGGCACGACGGAGAACCTATGTTGATTCGCAAACCTGTTGCGCGATCGGCAGCCTGTGCGCTGCTGAGTCTTTTATCTTTTCCCCCGGCCTTTGCCGCCAGCCAGCCGCTGACGCTGGATAGCCAGCTGGTGACCGCCACGCGCACCGCGCGAACCGCCGAGCAGAGCCTCGCCGCGGTGAGCGTGATCGACCGCGCGCAGATCGAGCGCAGTCAGGCGCAATCGCTGCCGGAGCTGCTCAGGCAGGTGCCCGGCGTTTCCCTCAGCAATAGCGGCGGGCCGGGTAAAGCCACCGCGCTCTATATGCGCGGCAGCAATTCCAACCATGTGCTGGTGCTGATCGACGGCATCAAGGTTGGCTCTGTGACCTCTGGCGGCGCCGCATTGCAGGACCTGCCGGTCGAGCTGGTCGAGCGCATCGAGGTGGTGCGTGGGCCACGCTCCAGCCTGTATGGCTCGGAAGCCATCGGTGGGGTGATCCAGATTTTCACCCGCAAGGGCCGCGGCGAGGGGACCAGGCCGTTTTTTTCCGCCGGCTATGGCACCCACGACAGCTACAGCGCCAGTGCCGGCGTCGCCGGTGGCGGCCAGCAGGGCTGGTACAGCCTCGGTCTCAGTGGCCTGGACACAGACGGCATCAACGTCAAGCAAGCGGACGCCAGCGGTTATGAAAACGATGCCGACGGTTATCGCGATCTGGCCCTGGCGTTGAGTGGCGGCTACCGCTTCGACAATGGCCTGGAGCTGGATGGCAACCTGCTGCGCAGCAAATCCCACAGCGACTACGACCAGGTCAACAGCAAGCGCACCAGCGGCTTTCGCGCCAACTCCGATGGCGTGCAGAGCGTGGTCGGCGGTCGTGCGCGCTTCGCCCCGCTGGATGCCTGGCAAGTCACCCTGCAGGCCGGGCGTGGCGAGGACAAGGCCGATCATTATCAGGATGGCGAATTCGATTCGCGCTTCGACAGCCGCCGCGACAGCCTGAGCTGGCAGAACGACCTGAGTCTGGCCGAGGGCCACAGCCTGAATATCGGCATCGATTACCAGCGCGACGAGGTCAACGGTACCGTCGCCTACGCCATGGACAGCCGCGACAACCAGGGTGCCTTCGTCCAGTACCTCGGCGAATACGGCCGCCATGACTGGCAACTATCCCTGCGCCGCGACGACAACGAACAGTTCGGCCGCCACGACACCGGCAATATCGCCTGGGGCTATGCCCTCAGCGAGGCGTTGCGGCTGACCGCCAGCTACGGCACGGCCTTCAAGGCGCCGACCTTCAACCAGCTGTATTACCCCAGCTTCGGCAACCCGGACCTGCAAGCCGAGGAATCGCAGAGCGTCGAACTCGGCCTGGTCGGGCGACATGATTGGGGTCACTGGGCGGTGAACGCCTACCGCACGGAAATCGACAACCTGATCGCCACGGTGCGGGTCAATGGCCTCAGCCAGGCCCAGGGCGTCGACCAGGCGCGCATCCGCGGCCTCGAACTGCTGGTCGGCAGCGAGCTGCTGGGCTGGCAATGGAATGCCAACTACGCGCTGATGGATGCGCAAAACCGTTCGCAGCGGTCGAGTCGCAGCGGCATTCCCTATTACGGCAAGGAACTCAACCGGAGGCCGAGCCAGCTGTTCAACCTGGATATCGACCGCGCCATCGGCGCTTTTGCCATCGGCGCCAGTCTGCATGCGCAGAACTCGACCTACGACGATCTGGAGAACCAGCGCGAACTGGCTGGCTTCGCCACCCTCGACCTGCGCGGCGAATACCGCCTGAACCGCGAGTGGCGCCTGCAAACACGGATCGCCAACCTGCTGGACGCCGACTACCAGACCGCCGAGGGCTTCAATCAGCCCGGCCAGGCGGTGTATTTCACCCTGCGCTATCAGGCGCTTTGATCGAATCGCGAGGAGATCCCGATGCTCAAGCTTTGCCCCCGCACTCAACTGGTGGCCGGTCTCGCCCTGGCGCTGCTGATGGCGATGACCCGTGGTCAGCATTTCGCCACGCTCAATCTGCCCAGCGCGTCCTGGGCTGTGTTCTTCCTCGCCGGTGCGCTGCTGCGACCGCGTTGGCTGTTTCCGGCGCTGTTTATCGAGGCGTCGTTGCTCGACTTCGCGGCGGTGCGGTGGGGCGGGGTCAGTGACTGGTGCCTGTCGCCGGCCTATTGGATGCTGCTGCCGGCCTACGGTTCGCTATGGCTGGGCGGGCGGCTGTATGCCCGTTGGCATCGCGAGCACCTGAGCAGCCTGGCGCTGCTTATGGCGACGGTGATGATCGCCGCGCTGGTCTGCTACCTGTTTTCCGGCGGTGGCTTTCTCTACTTCTCCGGACGTTACCCAGAACCGAGCCTGGCCTTGCTGGCCGAGCGGATTGGCGTTTATTGCCCCCGTTATCTAGCCAGTTTGGCGCTCTATGTCGGCCTGGCGACGCTGTTCTATGTGGGCTTCCGGGCGGCGCAAGCGGCGCCAGAGCGCGAGGTCCGACCGTGAACGAGCCCGTACCCGGTGCGCGGCACTGCCCGGCGCTTTTGATCGCTGCGCCGGCGTCCGGTCAGGGCAAGACCACGGTCACCGCGGCCCTGGCGCGCCTGCACCGGCGCCAGGGCCGACGCGTGCGGGTATTCAAGTGCGGCCCGGATTTTCTCGACCCGATGATCCTCGCCCGCGCCAGCGGTGCGCCTGTCTATCAGCTGGACCTGTGGATGGTCGGCGAGGACGAGAGTCGGCGCCTGCTCTGGGAGGCCGCGGGCGAGGCCGATCTGATCCTGATCGAAGGGGTGATGGGCCTGTTCGACGGCGCGCCTTCGGCGGCCGATCTGGCGCGGCGTTTCGGCGTGCCGATCATGGCGGTAATCGACGGCTCGGCGATGGCCCAGACGTTCGCCGCGCTGGCCCATGGCCTGGCGACCTTTCAGGCGGACCTGCCGTTTTCCGGGGTGCTCGGCAACCGCGTCGGCAGCACGCGCCATGGCGAGATATTGCGCGATTCGCTGCCGGCGTCGATCCGCTGGTATGGCGCCTTGCCGCGCAGCGCCGAAGTCGAGTTGCCGAGTCGCCATCTGGGTTTGGTCCAGGCCGAGGAGCTCAGCGATCTGGACGCGCGCCTGGATGCCGCTGCCGTTGCCCTGAGCGCCAGCGCCGATACCGAATTGCCGCCTGCGGTTGCATTTGCTGCACCAGAACCCTGCGCCCTTGAGCCGCTGCTTAAGGGTGTGCGCATCGGCGTGGCGCACGATAGCGCCTTCGCGTTTATCTACCAGGCCAACCTGGATTTGTTGCGCGAACTGGGCGCCGAGCTGCGCTTGTTTTCACCGCTGGCCGACAGCCAATTGCCTGAAGTCGACAGCCTCTATCTGCCCGGTGGCTATCCCGAATTGCACCTGGCGCGGCTCGAAGCCAACCAGGCCATGGCGGCGGCGATCCGCGCCCATCATGCCGCGGGTAAACCAATCCTGGCCGAGTGCGGCGGCATGCTCTATCTGCTCGACAAGCTGACCGACCAGCAGGGCGCCAGTGGCCGCATGCTCGGCCTGCTCAGCGGCGAAGCGACCCTGCAACTGCGGCTGACCGCCCTGGCCCTGCAGGAAGTCGAACTGCCGGAAGGGCGTTTGCGCGGCCATAGCTTTCACCATTCGGCGCTGACCAGCGCGCTTGAGCCTATTGCCCGTGGCGAATGCCCGAACTACAGGCGCACTGCCGAGGCGGTTTATCGCCTTGGCCGGCTGACCGCGTCCTATATCCACTTCTACCTGCCGTCCAATCCGCGGGCGGCGGCCGCGCTCTTTCTGCCCAGCAGGCCGTTGAAAAACGTAGGCGAGGCAGGCAAGACAAGGCAAAAACAGGCGAGGAAGCGGACTGGGCTCGCACGCGAGTTTACGTGCTGTAAATGAGCATTCCGAGCCTGTTTTTAACGCAGTATTGCCAACGCAGGTAGTTATTCAACGGCCTGCTAGCGAGCGGTTATGAGCCAGCACGCCTTCAGCGTCGAAGAACGCGCGGCGGTGTATCGGGCGATTGCCGAGCGCCGCGATATGCGCCATTTCAGCGGCGGCGAGGTGGCCCCGGAACTGCTCGCACGGCTGCTCGAAGCGGCGCACCAGGCGCCCAGTGTCGGCCTGATGCAGCCCTGGCGGTTTATCCGTATCACCCGGCCGGCGCTGCGCGAATCGATCCACGGCCTGGTGGAGGCGGAGCGGCTACGCACCGCCGAGGCCATGGGCGAGCGCGGCAGCGATTTTATGCGGCTCAAGGTCGAGGGCATCCGCGAATGCGCCGAATTGCTGGTGGTGGCGTTGATGGATGGCCGCGAGGCCCATGTGTTCGGCCGTCGCACTTTGCCGGAAATGGACCTGGCATCTCTGGCCTGCGCCATTCAGAATCTCTGGCTGGCAGCCCGCGCCGAAGGCCTGGGGATGGGCTGGGTGTCGCTGTTCGAGCCCCAGGCCCTGGCCGAACTACTGTCCATGCCGCCTGGCAGCAAGCCGTTGGCGGTGCTGTGCCTGGGCCCGGTCAAGGCCTTCTATGAGGCACCAATGCTGGTGCAGCAGGGCTGGGCTACACCGCGGCCGCTGCATGAGCTGCTATTCGAGAATCGCTGGGGAGAAGAACAATAATGCAAGGTCCGCAACCCAACCGTCGCCCGGCCGTAGCCGGGGCAAACCTATGAGTCTGGTGCTCGCTAGCTTCGCCGGTGTGGCCCTGGATGCGGCTCTCGGCGAGCCGAAAGGCTGGCATCCGCTGGTGGCGTTCGGGCGCCTGGCCGAGCGGCTCGAACAGCGCTTCAATCCGGCTGGCGGCGGTTGGCGCAGCCATGGGGTGAGCGCCTGGTGCCTGGCGGTGTTGCCGCTGACGCTGCTGACCTGGCTGTTGAGTGAGATATCGGCGCTGGGCTGGGCGGTGGAGATCATCGCGCTGTATCTGACCCTCGGTTTGAAGAGCCTCGGCGAACATGCATTGCCGGTGGCCCAGGCCCTGCGTTTGGGCGACCTGGCGCTGGCGCGCGAGCGGGTCGGTTATATGGTCAGTCGCAATACCGCCGAGCTGGACGCCACCGGTGTGGCCCGCGCCGGTACCGAGTCGGTGTTGGAAAACGGTTCGGACGCGGTGTTCGCCGCGCTGTTCTGGTTTCTTATCGCTGGCGCGCCGGGGGTGGTGTTCTATCGCCTGAGCAACACCCTGGATGCGATGTGGGGCTATCGCAACGAGCGCTTCGAGCGTTTCGGCTGGGCCGCGGCGAAAATCGATGATGTCTTGAATTACCTGCCCGCGCGGCTGGTGGCGCTGACTTACGCGCTGCTCGGGCGCACCTGGTCGGCGTTGCAATGCTGGTACGCCCAGGCGCCGCAGTGGGACAGCCCCAACGCCGGGCCGGTGATGGCCGCCGGTGCCGGCGCCCTGGGTGTGAGCCTCGGCGGCGCGGCCGAATACCATGGCGAGTTGCATGAGCGCCCGCAATTGGGCGAAGGCCCGCCGCCGCGCGCGCGGGATATCGAACGGGCGCTGAACCTGGTCTATGGCGGCGTGCTGCTGTGGCTCGGACTGCTACTGCTGTGGGCGGTTTTCCGTGCTTGAGCATGGCGGCCGCTTGCGTGCGGCAGCGCTGCGCCATGGCATCGCCCTGGCGGATTGGCTGGATCTGTCCACCGGCATCGCGCCCTATGGCTGGGCGTTGCCGCCGATTCCCGCTACGGCCTGGTCGCGCCTGCCGGAAACCGACGACGACCTGGAAGCCGCTGCCCGCGACTACTACGGCGTGGCCAGCCTGCTGCCGGTGGCCGGCTCCCAGGCGGCGATTCAGGCGCTGCCGCGGCTAGTCCGCAACGCTCGGGTCGGCATCGTCTCGCCAGCTTACGCCGAGCATGCCGCGGCCTGGCAGCGCGAGGGCCATAAGGTGCTGGCGCTCAGCGAGGCAGCGGTCAATCGCGCTTTGGAGCGCCTCGATGTGCTGCTGTTGATCAACCCGAACAATCCCAGCGGGCGGCGCTTCGAGCGCGAGCAACTGCTGGTCTGGCATGCGCGCCTGGCCGAGCGGGGCGGCTGGCTGGTGGTCGACGAAGCCTTTATCGACTGCACCCCGGAACAAAGCCTGGCGCAATACAGCGATTTGCCGGGGCTGATCGTGTTGCGCTCGTTCGGCAAGTTCTTCGGCATGGCCGGTATCCGCCTGGGCTTCGTCCTGGCGCAGCAGGCGTTGCTCGATCAATTGGCCGAACTGCTCGGGCCCTGGGCCGTCAGCGGGCCGAGCCGGGCGGTGGCCAGCGTGCTGCTGCAGGATCGCGCCGGGCAGCAGATGCAGCGTCAGCGCCTGCTCGCCGATGGCGAGCGTCTGGCGGCCTTGCTCGGCGACTATGGTTTGGCGCCGACCGGTGGCTGCGCATTGTTCCAGTTCTGCTGCACCCCAGCGGCCGCGTTGCTGCATGAATTTCTCGCCGCCAACGGCATCCTCACCCGGCTGTTCGACAGCCCCAGCAGCTTGCGCTTCGGCCTGCCGGCGGACGAGCCGGGCTGGCAGCGTTTGCAGCAGGCGCTGGCTTTGTTCGCCAAGGAGTCCCAATGAGCAGTTTGATGGTGCAAGGCACCACCTCCGATGCCGGCAAAAGCACCCTGGTGACCGCGCTGTGCCGCTGGCTCAGGCGCCAGGACGTCGGCGTGGTGCCGTTCAAACCGCAGAACATGGCGCTCAACAGCGCGGTGACCGCGGACGGCGGCGAGATCGGTCGCGCCCAGGCGGTGCAGGCCCAGGCCGCCGGGCTGGCGCCGCATACCGATATGAACCCGGTGCTGCTCAAGCCCAACAGCGACACCGGCGCCCAGGTGATCATCCATGGCCGCGCGCTGAGCAGCATGGATGCGGTGGCCTATCACGATTACAAGAAGGTCGCGATGAACGCGGTGCTGGAGTCGCACCGGCGTCTGGCGGCGGCTTATCCGGTGGTGATGGTGGAGGGCGCCGGCTCGCCGGCGGAGATCAACCTGCGCGCCGGCGACATCGCCAATATGGGCTTCGCCGAAGCGGTGGATTGCCCGGTGATCCTGATCGCCGATATCGACAAGGGTGGGGTGTTCGCCCACCTGGTCGGTACCCTGGCGTTGCTCTCGGACAGCGAGCAGGCGCGGATCAAGGGCTTTGTAATCAACCGTTTTCGCGGCGATATCGCCCTGCTGCAGCCGGGACTGGACTGGCTGGAACAGCGCACCGGCAAACCGGTGCTCGGAGTGCTGCCCTACCTGATGGATTTCCATCTTGAGGCCGAGGACGCGATCGACGTGCGACAGACCGCCAAAGCCAGCGAAACCCTCAAGGTGGTGGTGCCGGTGCTGCCGCGCATCAGCAACCATACCGACTTCGACCCGCTGCGCCTGCATCCCCAGGTCGAGCTGACGTTCGTCGGCCCCGGCCAGGCGATACCGCCCGCCGATCTGATCATCCTGCCGGGCTCGAAGAGCGTACGCGCCGATCTGGCGTTTCTGCGCGCCCAGGGCTGGGAAGCGGCGATCCACAAGCACCTGCGTTATGGCGGCAAGTTGCTGGGCATCTGCGGCGGCTTGCAGATGCTCGGTGAGCGCATCGAAGACCCCCATGGTCTCGAAGGCGCCGCCGGTAGCAGCGATGGTCTGGGGCTGCTGGAATTCGCCACCGTGCTCGAGCCCGAGAAGCAGCTGCGCAATGTGCAGGGCCGTTTATGCCTGGAGAATGCCGCGGTCGGCGGTTATGAAATTCATGCTGGGGTCAGCAGCGGGCCGGCCCTGGAACGCGCGGCGGTGCACCTTGACGACGGCCGCTGCGACGGCGCCCTGAGCGCCGATGGCCAGGTGCTCGGCAGCTACCTGCACGGTCTGTTCGAGTCCAGCGATGCGTGCGCCGCACTACTGCGCTGGGCCGGGCTGCGCGAGGTGCAGGCGGTGGATTACCACGCCCTGCGCGAACGCGATATCGAGCGCCTGGCCGATATGGTCGAGGCGCATCTGGATACGCAGAAATTACGCGAGCTATGTGGCCTGTAGCCCGGATGAAATCCGGTGGAAGCGGTGGCGGCCATAAGACCGATCCCCGGATTGCATCCGGGCTACGAAGAGCGCGCTGCGTTCGTGGGAGGGGCTTTAGCCGCGAAAAACGTTCTCGCGGCTAAAGCGGATCGCCGCCCGGCCCCTCCCACTATTCCTCTGTCATCCATTGGATTGAAAAGATTATCGACATGCATGAATTGATCCTCGGCGGTGCCCGTTCCGGCAAAAGCCGTCTGGCCGAGAAGCTGGCGAACGAGTCGGGCCTGGCGGTGACTTATATCGCCACCAGCCAGGCCCTGGACGGCGAGATGAGCGCGCGCATCCACCAGCACCGCGCGCGGCGGCCCGAGCACTGGGCGCTGGTGGAGGAGCCGCTGGCGCTGGCCCGGGTACTCGGCGAACTGGCCGCTTCGGAGCGCTGCCTGCTGGTCGATTGCCTGACCTTGTGGCTGACCAATCTGCTGATGCTCGACGATCAGGGGCGTCTGGCGGCCGAGCGCGATGCGCTGCTCGCGTGCCTGGAGGGGTTGCCGGGGCGGATCATTCTGGTCAGCAACGAAACCGGCCTGGGCGTGGTGCCCATGGGCGAATTGAGCCGGCGCTATGTCGACGAGGCCGGCTGGTTGCATCAGGCGCTGGCCGAGCGCTGTGGGCGTGTGGTCTTTACCGTGGCGGGTTTGCCGATGGTTTTGAAAGGAGAGGCACTGTGAGCGAGCAATGGTGGCAACAGGGCTGTCGGGCGGCGGATGCGCGGGTACGCGAACAGGCCCTGGCCCGTCAGCAGCAATTGACCAAACCGGCCGGCTCGCTCGGCAAGTTGGAGCACTTGGCGGTGCAACTGGCGGCGCTGCAAGGCGAGCAACTGCCTGGCGTTGAGCGTATTTCCATCGCGATCTTCGCCGGCGACCACGGCGTGGTCGCCGAAGGGGTGTCGGCGTTTCCCCAGGAAGTGACCGGGCAGATGCTGGCGAATTTCGTCGGCGGTGGCGCCGCCATCAGCGTGCTCGCGCGGCAACTGGGGGCGACCCTGGAAGTGACCGACCTGGGCACCGCCACACCGCTGCCGCCGTTGCGCGGCGTGCGGCACCTGCGGATAGGCGCGGGCACGCGCAATTTCCGCCATGAAGCGGCGATGAGCGCCGCCCAGCTGGCGCTCGCCCTGGAAGCAGGTCAGGCCGCCGCACTGCGCGCCCGTGAGGCGGGCTGCCAGCTGTTTATCGGCGGCGAAATGGGCATTGGCAATACCACCGCGGCCACGGGCCTGGCCTGCCTATTGCTGGACTGCGCCGCGGCCGAGCTGGTCGGTCCCGGTACCGGCCTGGACAGCGCCGGAGTGACGCATAAGGCCGCGGTCATCGAGCAGGCGCTGGCATTGCATCGACCGGCCAGCGGCGACCCGCTGGAGATGTTGCGGCGCCTGGGCGGCTTCGAGATCGCCGCCTTGAGCGGTGCCTATATCGCCTGTGCGCAGCAGGGCATCGCGGTGTTGGTGGACGGCTTCATCTGCAGCGTCGCCGCGCTGCTGGCGGTGCGCCTGAACCCGGCATGTAGGGCCTGGTTGCTGTTCGCCCATTGCGGTGCTGAGCCCGGGCACAAGCGCGTACTGGCCGAGATGCAGGCCGAGCCCTTGCTCGACCTCGGCCTGCGTCTGGGCGAGGGTAGCGGCGCGGCCCTGGCGGTACCGCTGCTGCAACTGGCCTGCGCGCTGCATAACCAGATGGCGACCTTTGCCGAGGCGGCGGTGTCCGCAGCGCCGGCATGACGCTGCATCTGGAGCTGTTGCGCCATGGCGAAACCGAACTGGGCGGCGGCTTGCGCGGCAGCCTCGACGACGCCCTGACCGCCGGTGGCTGGGCGCAATTGCGCGCTTCGGTGGTCGGCGGCGGTCCCTGGGATCGACTGATCAGCTCGCCGTTGCAGCGTTGCGCGCGCTTCGCCGAGGAACTGGCCGCGCAGCAGGCGCTGCCGCTGAGCCTGGAACCCGATTTGCAAGAGCTGCATTTTGGCGATTGGGAAGGGCGCAGCACCGCCGAGCTGATGCAGACTTCCGCCGCCGACCTCGGACGCTTCTGGGCCGACCCCTATGCCTTCACCCCGCCGCAAGGCGAACCCTTGGTCATGTTCGAGGCGCGGGTGCTCGCTGCGCTGCAGCGGTTACAGATGCGGCATGCCGGCGAGCGCCTGCTATTGATCACCCACGGCGGGGTGATTCGCCTGCTGCTGGCGCGCGCCCGCAATCTGCCGCGCAATGGTTTGCTGCAGGTCAACGTGGCCCATGCCCAGCGCTTTCGCCTGAGCCTGGACGACGCCGGCGAGTTGAGGGAATTGGCATGACGCCGTTACTGATCGCCCTGCAGTTTCTCACCCGCCTGCCGATCCGCCTGGCCGGCATGCCGACGCCACGGCAGATGGGCCGCTCGCTGCTCTGGTTTCCGCTGGTGGGGCTGCTGATCGGCCTGTTGCTGATCGCCGCACGCGGGTTGCTTGGCGACACGCCGACGCTGTTGCAGGCGGCGTTGCTGCTGACCCTTTGGGTGGCACTTAGCGGTGGCCTGCATCTGGACGGCCTGGCCGACAGCGCCGACGCCTGGGCCGGCGGCTTCGGCGATCGTGAACGAACCTTGACGATCATGCAGGACCCGCGCAGCGGGCCGATTGCAGTGGTCGTGCTGGTGCTGCTGCTGTTGCTCAAGTTCGTCGCCCTGGTCACGCTGCTCGACGCCGGGGCTGCGTCCATCGCCTTGCTGCTGGCCCCGCTGCTCGGGCGTAGCGCGCTATTGGCGCTGTTTCTCGTCACGCCCTATGTACGCCCCGGCGGCTTGGGCCAGGCCATGGCCGATAATCTGCCGCGCGCAATCGGCTGGCGCGTGCTGATCGCCAGCGCGGCGTTCTGCCTGCTGCTGGGCGGGCGTGCAGGACTGCTGGCTATCGCGGCGGCGCTCGGGGCGTTCTGGCTATTGCGGCGGCTGATGTGCCAGCGCCTCGGCGGCACCACCGGCGATACCGCCGGCGCCCTGTTGGAAACGCTCGAATGCGCGGTCCTGCTGGCCTTGGCGCTTAACCTGTAACCACTGGCTCAGGCCAGGGTCAGCGAATTGCATTCGTCGGCGCAACGCTGGCAGGCCTGGGCGCATTGCTGGCAATGCTCATGCTTGTGCTTGATGCATTCTTCGGCGCAGGCCTGGCAGACGATCGCGCACAGCCTGCAAAACTCGTCGACCAGGCCGCTCTCGCGGGCCATCAGCACCTCCGCCAGGTGGCACATGTCCGCGCAGTCGCGGTCGAGTTGAATGCAGGTGGCCATTGCGGTCACGTCGTCTTCCCTGAGGCAGGCCGACGCGCAGACCTCGCAGGCGATGGCGCAGGCGCTGCACGCTTGCATGCAGGAGGCATATTGGGGCGAACTCATATCTGCTTCTCCAGTCGAGGATGACTTGCGGTTGACTGGCGCGCAGGCGGGTGCGTTCAGGTTTTTTCCGGGGCGCCGGATGCCGGCAGCGCAGCGATCGCCAGGCAAGATTTCAGGGCGGGTTAGCCGATGGTCCACTTGTTTTAACTGCTGCCGGGCGGCACTCTTGGCGATCTGATCGTTCGATCAAGATTGAGCAGCCTGGGAGACTGGAAAATGGGAACAATAGGGCGCGCCGGGTTGTGGATACTCATCGGCGGTTCGCTGATCCTGGCGCTGTCGCTGGGCATTCGTCATGGCTTCGGCTTGTTCCTGCCGCCGATGAGCGGCGAGTTCGGTTGGGGGCGGGAAGTGTTCGCCTTCGCCATCGCCCTGCAGAACCTCATCTGGGGATTGACCCAACCGTTTACCGGCGCTCTGGCCGATCGTTTCGGGGCGCAGCGCACCATCATCCTCGGCGGTGTGCTCTATGCCCTTGGCTTGCTGGCGATGGGCCTGGCGGATTCGCCGTGGTCGCTGTCGCTGAGCGCCGGGTTGTTGATCGGCATGGGGCTGTCCGGCACCTCGTTCTCGGTGATTCTCGGCGCGGTCGGGCGTGCGGTACCGGTGGAAAAACGCAGCCTGGCGATGGGCATAGTCGCCGCAGCGGGCTCCTTCGGCCAGTTCGCCATGTTGCCCGGCACGCTCGGTTTGATCAGTTGGTTGGGCTGGTCGGCGGCGCTGCTCGCCCTCGGCCTGTTGGTCGCGCTGATCGTGCCGCTGGCGGCGATGGTCAAGGACCGGCCGTTGCCGAACCTGGGCCATGAACAGACGCTGGCTGAGGCGTTGCGTGAAGCCGCCGGGCATTCCGGGTTCTGGTTACTGGGCCTGGGATTTTTCGTTTGCGGCTTTCAGGTGGTGTTTATCGGCGTGCACCTGCCGGCGTATCTGGTCGATCAGCACTTGCCGGCGCTGGTCGGTACCACGGTGCTGGCCTTGGTTGGGCTGTTCAATATCTTCGGAACCTACTGCGCCGGCTGGCTTGGCGGTCGGATGTCCAAACCGCGCCTGCTCAGCGCCCTTTACCTGGCGCGCGCGGTGGTGATCACGGCGTTCGTGGTGGCGCCGCTGACGACCTGGAGCGCCTATGCGTTCGGCATCGCCATGGGGTTGTTGTGGCTGTCCACGGTGCCCTTGACCAACGGCACGGTGGCGACGCTGTTCGGTGTGCGCAACCTGTCGATGCTCGGCGGCATCGTCTTCCTGTTTCATCAGATTGGCGCGTTCATGGGCGGCTGGCTGGGCGGTTATCTGTACGACCGCACCGGCAGTTACGAGCTGGTCTGGCAGATCGCGATCCTGCTCAGCCTGCTGGCCGCGGCGCTGAACTGGCCGGTGCGCGAGCAACCGGTGGCGCGCCTGCGTGATCTCGAGGTTGCGGCATGAACGCGAACCACTGGCTCAATAGTGCCTTGGCTCTGGGCGGCGCCGCCTTGCTCGGCCTGATCTGGTGGGGGTGGCTGCAAGGCGGTCTGGCGTTTATGCAGCTGGGCATCGGCGTGTGCTGATCGGCCGATGCCGGGGGCTTGTTGCATGCGGTTACCGCTGTCCGGTTGAGGTCGCCCGGGCATGCGAGTAGCGTCGAGTTTTCGCCCTCGTTCAGGAACTTGCCCATGTCGTTGCGCGCCTTTGCCATCTCCGTGTTGTTGACTGCCAGCGCCGCCCCGGCTTTGGCCAGCGAATGCCCCGAGCTGTTGCAGGGCGAGCTGACCCAGTTGCGCAGCAAGGACAGTATCGATCTGTGCAAGCGCTTTGCCGGCAAGCCGCTACTGGTGGTCAATACCGCCAGTTACTGTGGCTTCACCCCGCAGTTCAAAGGGCTGGAAGCGCTCTATCAGCGCTACAAGGGCGAGGGCCTGGAGGTACTCGGCGTACCCTCCGACGACTTCAAACAGGAAGCCGGCAGTGCCGAGGAGACCGCCAAGGTCTGCTACGTCAATTACGGCGTGACCTTCACCATGAGCGAGCCGCAACGGGTCAGCGGCGCCGATGCCATCGGCCTGTTCAAGGGGCTGGCGGCGCAGAGCCAGGCGCCGGGTTGGAACTTCTTCAAGTACGTCGTCGACCGCCAGGGCAGGGTGGTCGCGAGCTTCCCCAGTACCACCCTGACCGATGATCCCGAGCTGCTCGCCGCATTGCAGAAGGCCATCGCTTCGACGCCCTGAAGCTGATCGCCGCTAGCCCATCGCCAGTCACCCATCTGGGCGATGGGAGCGGCTCGCACTCCTCCTTACACTTGCTGGCACGTCGGACGCAGTCTCCCGGCGCCAACAATAATAATCAGGAGGCATCCCATGCGTCGTACCTTCACCACTGCACTGGCCGGTCTGGCCCTCCTCGGCGCCGTCGAGGCTCACGCTGGTTACACCCAAACCAAGTACCCGATCGTACTGGTGCATGGTGTCACCGGTTTCGACACCATCGGCGGTTTGATCAACTATTTCCACACCATTCCCTGGAACCTCGAGCGCGACGGCGCCAAGGTTTATGTCGCCAGCGTTTCCGCGTTGAACGACAGCGAGCAGCGTGGTGCTGCGCTGGCGCAACAGATCGTGCCCTGGGCCGGGGCCAACGGTGGCAAGGTCAACCTGATCGGCCACAGCCAGGGTTCGCCGACCTCGCGTGTCGCCGCCTCCCTGCGCCCGGACCTGGTGGCCTCGGTGACCTCGGTCGATGGCGTCAACAAGGGCTCGAAGGTGGCCGATGTACTGCGCGGGGTAATTCCGCCGAATAGCGCTATCGAAGGTGGTGCCAACGCTCTGGCCAATGCCCTGGGTGCGGTGATCAACCTCCTGTCCGGTTCCAGCAACCCGCAGAGCGGTATCGATGCGCTGAAAACCCTGACCACGGCTGGCACCGCCGCGCTCAATAGCCGTCACCCGTGGGGCGTCAATACCAGCAGCTACTGCGCCAAGTCGACTGAAGTGCAAAACGTGCGCGGCTATAGCATCCGTTACTTCTCCTGGACCGGTAACGCCTCTTACACCAACGTCTTCGACGCGGTTGACCCGTTTCTGGCAATCACCGGTCTGGCCTTCGGCGGCGAGAAGAACGATGGTCTGGTCGGTGTCTGTTCGACCTACCTGGGTCAGGTGTTGGGCGACAGCTACAACATGAACCATGTCGATGCGATCAACCATCTGTTCGGCATCCGTGGCTGGACCGATCCGGTATCGCTGTATCGTCAGCATGCCAATCGCCTGAAAAACAAAGGCGTCTGATCGTCTCGATAGTTGTTCAACTGAACGCCCGGCGGATTTAGCATCCTGTCGGGCGTTTGGCGTTTTTCCCCGTCGCTCAGCTACAAGCTTCCCGGAGGTCGCGTGAATCTGCCCCATCGCGTTATCTGGCCGACTGCCGCATTGGTGGTCGTGACCGCTGCCGTCACCCTCTACTGGCAATGGCCGGCGCCACCGTCGTCCGCGCCCGTGGCGGCCATCGCACCTGCTGTCGCTCCCGTGCCCGCATCAGTCGCGAGTGCCGATACGATAGTCGCCACGGCGGCACAGAAACAGGATGCGCCGACCCGTTTTGCCCACTTGCCAAGCATCCAGGGTACCGAGGTAGATGGCGAACTGAAGACCGATAGCGCCGGTAATCTGGTGCTGCAACTGGCGGTGCGCGATTACTTCGATTACTTCCTCAGCGCCGTCGATCAGGCCGGGCTTGATGTCGCGGTCGGCGCGTTATTGGCGGATGCCGACTCGCGGTTGCAGGAGCCTGCCCTCGGTCAACTGATCGGCCTGCTCGGCAATTATCTGGATTACAAACGGGCCAGTCTGGAGTTGATGCAACAGCCACTGAGCGCGCAACAGCAAGCGCGGCCGGAGAACCAGCTGGCGGCCCTGCAACAAGCGTTCAACAGCCTGGAGCAACTGCGTCGCGCGCATTTTTCGGCGGCGCAGACCGAGGCCCTGTTCGGTGCCGAGGAGGCTTACGCACGCTACACCCTCGACAGCCTGGCGCTGCAGGCGCGCGAGGACCTGAGCGCGCAGAGCCGGGCCGAGCTGCAGGAACAACTGCGCGCGCAATTGCCTGACGCCATGCGCGCCAGCGAAGAGCGGCAAAGTCAGGCGCTGGAACTGCAGGCGCAAAGCGAACGACTCTGGCAACAGGGCGCCAGCGAGCAACAACAGCGCGAGTTTCTGGCGAAGAACTATACAGCGCAGACGGTCGAGCGTTTACTGCTCGAGCAGCGCAACGAACGCGACTGGCAGCAACGCTATGCGGACTATCGCAACGAGCTGGCCAAGCTTCAGGGCGATGGCCTGAGCCCGGCGGATCAGCAGCGCGAGCAGCAACGTTTGCGTCAGCGCCTATTCAATGAGAGCGATCAGCACCGAGTCGACACCTATGACGCCATTGCCGCCAAACAGCAGGATCCGCAAGCCGCCGAAATGTAAGCGCTGGAAGCCGTCGCGATGACCCAGGCGCATGAAGAACGCTTGTTGCTGGCCCAGCAAAAGCGCGGTTATCGCAACCTGCGTTTTACCCGTGTGTTGGAGGCGGGGTTCCTCGAGCACCGTGTGCAGCGCATGCGCCGACGACTGTTACTGGTAGTCGGCATCGCCATCGTCTTTCAGCTGATCTACTGCGTGCTCGACCTGTGGTTATTGCCGCTGACGGTGAGCCTGTCGGTTATCCCGCTACGCCTGCTGGCGATACTCTGGGTGGCCGGCGGCTTTTCCTATTGCCGCCACCCCCAGACCCCGCCCCGGCACGCCTTGCTCGCCTATGTCGGCGCCTATTGGCTGAATGGCGCTTGCGTCGTGCTGATAATCTACGTTTCAGCGGCATTGGGCACGCCCATGCCTTACGACGGACTATTTCTGATTCTGCTGTTCGGCTATGTACTGCTCGGGGTTTCGTTCCGTGCGATCAGCGTAGCGGCATGGGGTTTCTGTCTGTTGTTTTTGCTGATTGGCCTGGTGCTCGGCGACGGCGGTGCGACGCTGGCGTTTCAGGGGCTGTTCCTGACTTGCGCGAACCTGATCGGCAGTGTTGGTGCCTATCTGCAGGAGCATGGCCAGCGCGGCGCCTGGCTCAACCTGCGCTTGCTCGATCTGGCCCGGCAGCGTGCCGAAGCCGACGATGCGCGCAAGCTGCGCCTGCTCGCCGCCGCCAGCCATGACCTGCGTCAACCGCTCAATGCCATGGGGCTCTATGCCCAGCATCTGCTTGAGCAGAGCAAGGAGCCGGAAACGCGTCAGGTCAGCAGCCGCCTGGCTATTTCGGTCGAGCAGCTCAGCCGCTTATTGCAATCCTTGTTCGATTACACACGCCTGACTCTGCCCGGCGGCGTGCAGGTCAAACCGGAAGTATTTGCCCTGCGGCCTTTGCTGGACCGTCTCGCTGCGGAGTCGCGTGGCGAGGCCAGGGGGCAGGGGATCGAACTGGACATGCACTGCGCCGATCTCTGGGTGCGCAGCGATCCTTTGCTGCTCGAACGGGTGTTGCGCAACCTGCTGGCCAACGCGTTGCGCCATGCCCAGGCGCAGCGGGTGACGCTGAGCGCGCGTGAAGGCGCGGGTGGCGTCTTGCTGGATGTTGCCGATGATGGCTGTGGTTTGAGTGTCGAAGAGCAGGCGCAGGTATTCGAGGAATTCAATCAGCTCGATAATCCCGGGCGCAACGCCGAACACGGGCTGGGGCTGGGCCTGGCGATCGTCAAACAGCTGGCGGCGCTGATGGATCACCCGCTGCGCCTGCGTTCCAGTCGCGGCGAAGGGGCCTGTTTCACCCTGCGCCTGCCGCTGGCCGAGGCGGGCGTCGCTCAGTCTCGGGCGCCGCTCGGCGCCGCTCTGTCGGGGCGCGTGCTGTTGCTCGAGGACGACAACGCCAGCCGCGAAGCGCTCGCCGGGCTGCTGCGCCGCTGGGGCTGCGAAGTCTGGGACTGCGCCGACCTGGACAGTGCGCGGCAATGCCTGGCGCAGGCGACGCCGGATCTGCTGATCAGCGATTACCGCTTGGCCGCCGCGGAGGATGGCCTGCGTGCGATCGAACGTCTGCGCGAGGACGCCGGAAGGATGCTGCCGGCGCTATTGGTCACTGCCGATATCAGCCCGCAATTGCAGGAACGCTTTACCGCCGCCCATGTCCACCTGCTCGGCAAGCCCCTGTTACCGGCGCGTCTGCGTCAGGCGTTGGCGGTGCTGTTGCCGGCACCGGCACCGGCCGAGGCGAGCCAGGAGCGTAACTAGGGGCAGGAGGCCAGCGGCGGACAAGGCTGACACCATGTCCGCCCTACCGACGCGCGCTTCGTAGCCTGGATGAAATCCGGGAAAGGCTGACGGTAGGTACCGTTTTCGGATTGCCGCTGATGAGTTTTCTGCTGAGCCTCCAGCCGACATGAGCGATCCAGGCAGGCCGTGAAAAACTACCTGCTAGAGCCAACCTCGTTGCCGCGCGGCACTGACGCAGGCGGTTCGGGTGTGGGCGTCGAGCTCCTGGAATAGCGCCTTGAGATGGGTTTTCACCGTGTCTTCGGAGACGCCCAGTTGGCGGCTGATGGCTTTGTTCGGCAGGCCGTCGGCCAGCAGCATGAGGATCTCCTGCTGCCGAGGGGTGAGCTGCGAGCGTTCGTTGGTCGGCGGCGGCAGGGTTTCGCCGAGCAGCACCCGGGTGACCGCCTGGCGCAGTTCGTCGCTGTTGGCGCTTTTCGGGATAAAACCCAAGGCGCCGGCTGCGATGGCCGCCTGGGCGTCGAGCGTGGAGTCACTGGCGCTGAGAATCGCTACCGGAGCCATCCGCCCTTGCTGCTGCCAGCGCTGCAGCAGCTCCAGGCCGGGCACGTCCGGCAGACGCAGGTCGAGCAGCACCAGGTCGAACTCTTGTTTGTCGAGCCAGGTCTCGGCTTCGGCCGCGGTTTCTGCGGTGCGAATCAGCAGGTCCGGGCACAGGGGCGCCAGCGCCAGGCTGAGACCGTCGAGGAAGATGCGGTGGTCGTCCACCAGCAACAGGCAAAGCTGCGCTGGCAGGGCAGTACAAAGTGCAATCATGGTTGTCTCACGCTGCTTCTTATTGTGTTCTAGCGTCGCGGCGCGAGTGTAACGCAAATCGCCCAGGCAATTGGATGCCGTAAGTCACGTCCGCGGTGGGCGGCTGGGTTGGGGCGACAATCGAATCGACAACCGCATCGGCGTATTCCCGGTCTGCGTCGAATGCATGCTTCAAACCGGCGCTAGAGGATCAGAAGCGCTACGCCGCCATGGAGTTCCGCAGCACGACGGGTTCTCAGGCCACTTGGCTGACGTTGCCGACGCAGCGTTTCCAGGCTTCGATAAAGTCGCGCAGACGACCGCGAGGCTGAAACACCTGGCGCCACACACGGGCCAATCCGAGCAGGTCGTCGGCCGCCGGTAAAGGGCTGTTCTGCATTTCGACCATCAGCCAGGCAATCGCCGTGGCGTAGCGCAGATTGACGGTCAGCTCCAGATGCGGGGCGGCGAGGAACGCGTGCTGGCTGGCCAGGCCGCGGACCTGGCTGGCCAGCTCCGGATCGAGCGCCAGATGCAGATCCCAGAGCTGCTGATGGCGTAACGCGGCGATGCGGTAAAGGCCATAGCCATGGCTGTCGTCGAGCGCTGTCCCTAGCCCTGATTGGCTGGCCGCCGCGCCCAGCAGCAGGGCTTCGGCGGATGGTGAGTGGCGCCCCAGATAAATCAGCGTGGGGCGGATTACGTGCTGTGACAGGTCGCAAGCTGCAATACCCATAGGACCCTCGCGAAAGGTGGCCAATGGGGCCGGATGTTGGCAGCGTCTGACAGGTTTGAATAAAGCCCCACCGGAAGCGGAGGTTAGCCGCTTGAGTTGAAGTGTAGTGCGATATTCAGGCTGTAAAACGCTGTTTTTTAACTATTTTTAAACCCTTTTCAGCTTTCGGTTATTACCTATATTCCGCTTCGCAATTAACCCCGCTCAATCGCCTATGGCCACCGGGCGTGTCGGCTCGGTGATCCATTCGCTCCAGGAACCGGCATACAGCGGCGCCAACGGATAGCCGGCCAGGCACAGGGCAAACAGGTTGTGGCAGGCGGTCACCCCGGAGCCGCAATAGGCCACCAGCCCGCTGGCCGGACGCTGTTCCAGCTGCGCGGCGAAGCGCTGGCGCAGCTGTTCGGCCGGCAGAAAGCGGCCGTCGCTGCCCAGGTTGTCGGTGAAGACCGCGCAGCGGGCACCGGGGATATGCCCGGCGACCGTGTCGAGGGGTTCCACTTCGCCGCGAAAGCGCGGCAGCGCGCGGGCGTCGAGCAGGGTCAACTGTGGGTCGTGCAGGCGTTGCTGCAGCTGTTCGGCATCTATTAGCAGAGAGGCGTCCGGAGACCCGGTGAAGTCGCCGGCAGGCGCCGTTACCGGGTTTTGGCTCAACTCGGCGCCGGCTTCGCGCCAAGCCTTGAGGCCTCCATCGAGCAGATAGACACCCTCGCGCTTGCCCAGCCAGGCGAGCAACCACCAGGCGCGGGCGGCGAAGGCGCCGGGGCCGTCGTCATAGAGCACCACCTCGCTATCGTTACTCACCCCCCACTCGCGCAGGCGCTGCATCAGCTGCGTGGCATCCGGCAGCGGGTGACGCCCGGTAACGCCGCGTTGCACCGGCGCGCTCAGGTCGCGCTCGAGATCGGCGAAGCAGGCTCCGGGAATATGCCCCTCGGCATAGCTGCGCTGACCGTAATCCGCATCGTCGAGGGCAAAACGGCAGTCGAGGATGCGCAGGCCGGGTTGGCCAAGGCGCGTCTGTAGCGCTGCAGCAGTGATCAATTGGGCGATGGGCATGGCGGGGGTCCTTTGCAGTGAATGGGCCGGCAGGGCGGTTCAATTTGACGAATATGACCGCAAACGACAGTGAATATCCAGGCGGCGCCCGCAACACCCGCAGGTTTCAGGTCGGCGGTGCCCATCACCATCCGCCGCAGCCCACGCCCCAGGCTTGAGTTGTCGGCAGAATTCGGGATAGTGGTAGCCCCCGTAACTAAACAGACGAGGTGGCCGTGTACTCTCTTTTGATGGTGGTGGCTTATACCCTGCTGGCCGGCATGGCAATGCCGCTCGGCGCAGGTATTGCCAGTGCTGAACGTATCCGCCCACGCTGGCTGGAGAGCGAACTGCGCCACGGGGTGATCGCCTTCGGTGGCGGGGCACTGCTGGCCGCCGTGGCGCTGGTGCTGGTGCCGCAGGCGATCGTGCGCTTCGAACCGACGGCTGCCGCTCTATGGTTCTGCGCCGGTGGGGCGGCCTTTATGGGCCTGGATATCCTGCTCTATCGGATGAAAACCACCGCCAGCCAGATGGCCGCAATGCTGACCGATTTCGTTCCTGAATCCCTGGCTCTGGGCGCGGCCTTTGCCCATGGCGGGCAGAGCGCGGCCTTGCTGGCCATCCTCATGGCGATGCAGAACCTGCCGGAAGGCTTCAACGCCTTCCGCGAGATGAACCGGTCCAGCAACTACAGCCGCAAGCGCCTCATCACGCTGTTCGCGGCGGCAGCTTTGCTTGGGCCAATCGCCGGTGTGTCCGGTTACCTGTGGCTGGAACATTCCCCGCAAGTGGTTGCGGCAGTGATGCTGTTCGCCGCAGGCGGCATTCTCTATTCGGTGTTTCAGGATATCGCCCCGCAGGCCAAGCTGAATAAGCACTGGGCACCGTCGCTCGGTGCTCTGCTGGGATTCGTGCTGGGTATCGTCGGCCATATGCTGACTGGGGGCTGAAGCGCGACTGCTGTATGGTGCGCACCCGATCATCATCACTGCCCGACGAGACCGCCATGAAGCGCTTTGTATTGCTCGATACCGCTCCGATTCCCGACAGCACCGGCGCCTTGTGCCTGTTCGAATACGGCGAGGACTTCGTGATCAAGATCGCCGGCGGCGATGGCGGCCAATTGATGAACACGCGGATGCACGGCTCGGAAGACGCGTTGGCGGCGATTCCCTGCAAGAAGGTCGCGGGGCGGCCGGACTCGCGGGTGCTGATCGGCGGTCTGGGTATGGGTTTTACCCTGGCTGCGGCGCTGCAG
Organism: uncultured Pseudomonas sp.; assembly: GCA_966210435.1. Taxonomy (GTDB): domain Bacteria; phylum Pseudomonadota; class Gammaproteobacteria; order Pseudomonadales; family Pseudomonadaceae; genus Aquipseudomonas. The sequence continues at coordinate 51,949 of CBIHLF010000003.1, forward strand.
AACCTGGGCAAGAGCACCGAGGTGGAAGTCGCCGAGCTGGTGCCCGGGGTGGTCGAGTGGAACCGCGGTCCGCTGGGCGCCAAGGCCGGCTATCCGCTGCTCGATCCGCGCACCCGGGTGATTCAGGACGATGTGGCCAACTGCTTGAAAAACGCCGAGCAGCGTTACGACGCGATCATGCTCGATGTAGACAATGGCCCCGAGGGACTGACGCAGAAGCGTAATAGCTGGCTGTATTCGGCGCAGGGGCTGCAGCGTTGCCATCAGGCGCTACGCGCCAAGGGCGTGCTCGCGGTGTGGTCGGCCAGCGCCGACCGGCAGTTTTCCGACAAGGTGCGCAAGGCCGGTTTCAAGGTCGAGGAAGTGCAGGTCTACGCCCACGGTAACAAGGGCACCCGGCATACCATCTGGATCGCCGAGAAGCTCAAGTAACTGTCCATGAGCGATCCGCTGCAAAGATTTGTCGATTGTTGCGAAGCCGTGCTGCGGGGCGACGCGCAGCTGCTAGCACAACTGCGCGCCCACGGCTTTGCCTGCGACCCGGGCCACTGGGCATTCGGCCTGCCTGAGCTGCACCGCTATCTGGATGCGGGGCGGGGCACCGATTACCGGCTCTGGCTGAAGCAGCTGTACGCCAGCGATATCAATACGCGCTTGGGTGAGCTGGGCGCCGAGATCGCCATACTCGAAAACCGCGGCAAGGTCGACGCCAGCCTCTACGGCCTGCGGCGCTTGCCAGCGTAGGAATGCCGCCGAGTAGGTTGGGTTAGCGGCGATTATTGCGACTTAGGCAGCGACATCGCCATCGGCCGCCGCGTAACCCAACAAGGTCGCGGTGTTGTTGGCGATAGCCTCGTAGCCCGGATGCAATCCGGGGGGGGCGATTTGTGCGGCTATACACTTCCCCCGGATTGCATCCGGGCTACAAAAGCTCCTCAGTTCCCCCGCTGTCCGCGGCTGAACAGCCAGGCACTGATCAGGCCGAGGGCGGCCCAGAACACTGCATTGACCAGCAGCGAGGCCAAGATAAAGTGCTGGCTGAGGGCTGCCGGGGCCAGACTTTCATGCACCTCGGGCTGCGGTGCACCGACCAGGTACGGCAGGGGTAGTAACAGCAGGCCGAGAATCCGCAGCCACCACTGCCCGCCGAACGCCAGCAATGCCAGGCCGGCGGCGGTGGTCGCGGCGGTGCCGAGCCACCAGTATTGACGCAGCGCCAGATCGGCCGCGGCGCTGCCCGGCAGCTCTGGCGGCAGGCCGATGGCCGGTGCCAGACTGAAGGTGGCAAAGCCGGCCAGGCCCCACAACAAGCCCTGCCAGGTCCGACCCGGTGCGCGCAGGCTATAGAGCCCCGCGAGCATCAGGGCAAAACCGACCGCCACCACCAGATTGCTCAAGCCGGTGAACAGGGTGCGCTGTACGCCGTCCTGCGGCGCCCAACTGTCTTCAGCGTGTTCATGAACCGCCGCTGTAGCGGCATGGCTGTGTTCGGCTACCGGCGCGGCGCTTTCGTAGGTTTCCGCCTCGAGGATCAACGGGGTGACCCACAGACTTTGCAGCAAGGTCAGCAACAGGGCCGCGAGCAGCGCGGAAAATCCCGCCGTCTGGGCGATTCGCTTGAACATGTCGAAGCCTCAGTGACAGGGGAAGGCGGCGCTATGACGGGTGTCGTGAGCAGCGTTATGCAGAACTTCGATAGGCGCGAAACCTGCGCAAAAAATCAGCGCCGCGCCGAGCAGGCAGCTGCCAATGGCGAGAAGCAGACGTTGGGATAGCGGTAGGGCGAGCGATGGGCTGGCGGACAGCGTGCTGGTTGACATGGGGGAACCTTCCTGGGAGTCGAAAAACGGCGACGCGAGGAAGGGAAGCAGCACAAAAACGGGACGAGCGCGGACAGCGGAACCAACCCGATTTCGGCGCGCCCCGCCCACCGCGGGTTGCCAAACAGGTTTCAGGCCGGTCTCCGGGCTTGCGACGACTGTCGACTGGACAGTGAGAGTCGGCCTTCCCATGTCCGAGGACACAGTGGCGATGACGACCCTTGCGTACGCTTACCGTTGCGGGGGCAGCGCCGGACTCGTTCGACCCTGTCGAACCCACCGGCTTCCCGTTTCACCTCGCGCCATGACGCGAGACACCTGAAACAGGCCGCTAGCTGAGCATGATGCGCGGGCGGCCGTCAACCGCGGCGAATTGCCGGAAGGTGCCGACTGGGGTACCCTGCCGGCCAACGAACAGGTGGCCCATGCGCAATCGCGCCATGGGCTGAAACGGGAAGTCCGGTGACCTCTGGGGAGACCCCAGAACATTCCGGCGCAGCCCCCGCTGCTGTATACCTGACGAAGCCGCTTCAGGCTGTTGAAAAACTACCTGCGTGGCCGATGCGTCGTTAAAAACAGTCTCAAAAATGCTCATGTACTGCTCGTACACTCCGCTTTTTTCGCCTGTTTTTGCCTAGCCTCGGCTGCCTCGCCTACGTTTTTCAACGGCCTGATACACGCCACTGGGCCAACCGCCCGGGAAGGCGCGGACTTCGGATGAAGGTGAGCCAGAAGACCGGCCTGATCGGAACAAGGTGCGTACCCCGGGGTGTGGGTGGTTGCCGGTGCTGTTGCTTGCCCGCGGTTTGGGCAGTCTTCCCTCAGTAGTCGTCATCAGGGTTCGAGGCTTGTCGCCGCGCGCCTGCTCCCCGTGGTTGCACTAAAGCGTCGCGCTTGCGCGAGGAATTCGCCATGGCCGTATTCGGTCCGGGCTGGAGTGTGACTGATGATCGACGATGAGAAAAAACAGCGCCACGCCGAGCGCATGCAACGCAAGAAAGCCGTGGTCGACGCGGGTATCGAAAGAGCCCAGGAAGAGCGCGGCATAGTTGTGCTGATCACCGGCAACGGCAAAGGCAAGACCACCTCGGCCTTCGGCACCCTGTACCGCGCCCTGGGCTATGGCCACCAGGTTGGCGTGGTGCAATTTATCAAGGGCACCCAGGCCTCCGGCGAAGTCACCTACCTGCGCCAGAACGCCGTGCAGGTCGCTTACCACGCCATGGCCACCGGCTTCACCTGGGACACGCAGAACTGGGACGCCGACAAGGCCGCCGCGGACGAGGCCTGGGTGCATGCCGCGCGTATGCTCGCGGACCCCAGCCTGAACCTGGTGCTGCTCGACGAGCTGACCTACATGCTCAAGTACAACTACCTGGACGCGACCATGGTGATCGAGGCGATTCGCAATCGCCCGGCCAGCCAGAGCGTGATAGTCACCGGTCGCGCGGCCAAGCCCGAACTGATCGAACTGGCCGACACGGTCAGCGAAATCCGTGACGTCAAACACGCCTACAACGCCGGTGTAAAAGCCCAGGCCGGTATCGACTTCTGATGCTGCGCGCCTGCGCTCTGGCGCTGTTGACGCTGTGCGCTCCGCTTGCCGGGGCCGCGGCGTTGCCGACCGTGGTTTCGACCAATCTCTGCGCCGATATGCTGGCGTTGAGCCTGGCCGCGCCTGTGCAACTGCTCTCGGTGTCGCGCAAGAGCCAGGACCCGCGGGTCTCCTCGATGGCCGAACGGGCCCTGGGTTTCCCGGCGAACGATGCCACGGCGGAAGAGATCATCGCCCTGCACCCGGATATCGTCCTCGCCTCGCGGCGTTGGCAGGCGCATAACCAGGCCGAGCTGCTCAACCGCCACGGCATCAAGACGGTCGTGGTGCCTTACCCGACCACCTGGCAGCAGATATTCGACAGCACCACCTGGGTCGCCGGGCAGATCGGTCGTGAGGCGGCGGGGCAGCAACTGGTCGCCGATGTGCAGATGCGCCTGGCGCATTTACAGCAGCGTCCGCGGCCGCTCAGTGCGCTTTATCTGCGCGCCAACGGCGGCAGTGCCGGGGCCAATACCTATGTCGATACGGTGTTTCAGGCAATTGGCTTGCGCAATCATCTGGCCAGCCTCGGCCGCTCCGGCTGGAGCCGCTACGCCCTCGAAGACCTGGTCGCCAGCCCACCGGATCTGTTCGTCGTCGCCGATATGCCGATCGACAACGGCTACGCCAAGTCCGCCTATTCGCGCCATCAGCGCCTGCAACAACTGATGGCCACGCGCCCGGTGCTGAGCATCAGCGGTAATCGCTGGGGTTGTAGCGATTGGCAATTGATTCACGCCGCCGAAGAGCTGGCTGCGCAGCTGGATGCGCTGAGCCTGGCCAGCGGGGGGCAGCCATGAGGCGGATCGCCCCGAGCCCGCTCAATCTGCTGCTGGGGTTGGCACTACTGGTGTTGTTGCTGTTGTCCCTGAGCATAGGTTCGGTGCCGTTGGCCCTTGGCGATATCGGCCGCGCGCTGCTGACTTCTGCCGCGGCCGGCGCCGACCTCACCGATGTGCGGGTGCAGCAACAGGTGATCGTCAACGAAATCCGCCTGCCACGGGTGCTGCTGGCGATGCTCGTCGGCATGTCGCTCGGCGCGGCCGGCGCGGCGCTGCAAGGCCTGTTGCGCAACCCGCTGGCCGAACCGGGGTTGCTCGGGGTCAGCTCCAGCGCCAGCCTGGGCGCGGTGCTCTGCCTGTATTACGGCCTCAGCAGCCTGAGCGCCTGGCTGGTGCCGCTGTCGGCGATGGGCTGCGCCGCTTTGACCACCCTGGTGCTCTACGCCATCGCCAGGCGCAGCGCGAGCAACCTGACCCTGATCCTCTCCGGCGTGGCGCTGTCCGCACTGACCGCGGCGCTGACCTCGCTGGCGATCAACCTGGCGCCGAATCCCACCGATGTGCAGGACATCGTCCTCTGGCTGATGGGCTCGCTGAGCGACCGCAGCTTCGCCGATATCCGCCTGTGCCTGCCGTTTATCACCGCCGGCCTGTTGCTGCTGTTCGCCTGCGGCCCGCAGCTCGATGCCCTGACCCTCGGCGAGGACGAAGCCAGCAGCCTGGGCGTCAACCTGCCGAGGCTGCGCGTGCAGATCATCGTCGGCACCGCCTTGTGCGTCGGCGCCAGCGTGGCGGTGACCGGCGCCATCGGTTTTATCGGCCTGGTGGTACCGCACCTGCTACGCAAATGGGTGGCTTATCACCCCTCGCGCCTGCTGCTGAGCAGCGCCCTTGGAGGTGCGGTGTTGCTGCTGGCGGCGGACATCCTGCTGCGCCTGGTCAGCGGCGAGCAGGAACTGATGCTCGGCGTGGTCACCGCGATGATCGGTGCGCCCTTCTTCCTGCTGCTGGTGCTGCGCCAGCGGATGGGGGCGCCATGTTGAGCCTGGACGGTATCTGCGTCGAGATCGACGGCCGACGCCTAGTCGATGAGGTGTCGCTGAGCCTGGAGCGCGGCGAATTGCTCGGCCTGATCGGGCCCAACGGCGCCGGCAAGAGCAGCCTGCTCAAGGCCCTGGCCCATCTGCTGCCGTACCGGGGCGAGGTCCGTCTGGATGGCGAGCGGCTGAGCGACCTGTCGCCGCGCCAGCGCGCCTTGCGCTGCGCCTACCTGGGGCAGGGCGATCAGAGCAGCTGGCCGCTGCACCTGCGCGATTACGTCGCCCTCGGCCGCCTGCCGCACCGGGGTCGCTGGGGCTTGTCGCAGCGCTTGCGCTTGGAGGATCAAGAGGCCATCGATCAGGCGCTGGCGCAGATGCATCTGGGCGAACTGGCACAGCGGCGCTTCGATCAATTGTCCGGTGGCGAACGCGCCCGCGCGCGCCTGGCCCGCACCCTGGCGGTCGGCAGCCCGCTGCTGCTGGCGGATGAGCCGGTGGCGGCGCTCGACCCCTTCCATCAACTGAACGTAATGCAGCTGCTGCGCCAGCAATGCGCCCAGGGCAAGGCCGCGCTGGTGGTGCTGCACGACCTGACCCTGGCCAGCCGCTTCTGCGACCGCATCCTGCTGCTCGACCAGGGACGGGTGGTCGACTGCGGCAGCACCCGTCAGGTGCTGACGCCGAAGAACCTGCAGCAGGTCTATCAGGTCCAGGCGATGCTCGGCGAGCACCAGGAGCAGCGCTTCGTGCTGCCCTGGGCCTGCCGCCCGCCCGCTGCGCCAGCGCAGGGCGCGCAACTACAGCCTCCACAATTGCAGGAACAACCATGACCACCACGCTACTGCTCTGCGAAACCTGCGGCCAGGATGCCGACGCGCCCAGCGCCGCGCGCAAGGGCGAACGCTTCGCCGCCGAGGTCGAGGGGCTGTTGCAGGCCCAGCTCGAAGCCGGCGCGCTGCCGCTGACGATCAAACGCACGCGCTGCCTGATGGCCTGCCAACGGCATTGCACCGCCGTACTGCAAGCGCCCGGCAAGATCGCTTATGTGTTCGGTGACTTCCAGCCGGAGCGCGAGGCGGCCGAGGCGCTGCTCGATTACAGCCGCAAATACCAGCAGTCGGACACCGGTCAGGTGCCGTTTCGCACCTGGCCGGCCGGTATCAAAGGCAAGTTTGTCGCCCGTATTCCGCCGCTCTCCTGAGTTCGGCGCAGCATCCCCCTTTATCGATTGGAGCACTCCCATGTCGGCCAAAATTCCCGTCACCATAGTCACCGGCTTTCTCGGCAGCGGTAAAACCACGCTGTTACGGCATATTCTCGAAAACGCCAACGGCCGGCGTATCGCGGTGATCGTCAACGAGTTCGGCGAGCTGGGCATCGATGGCGACATCCTCCGTGGCTGCGGCATCGGTTGCGACGAGGAGGGCCAGGAAACGGCCGGCCAGCTCTATGAACTGTCCAACGGCTGCCTGTGCTGCACCGTGCAGGAGGAGTTCTACCCGGTGATGCGCGAGCTGATCGAGCGCCGCGGCGAGCTCGACCATATCCTCATCGAAACCTCCGGCCTGGCGCTGCCCAAGCCCCTGGTGCAGGCCTTCAACTGGCCGGAAATCAAGAACGCCTGCACCGTCGATGCGGTGGTGACCCTGGTCGACGTGCCGGCCACCGCCGCCGGTCTGTTCGCCGCCAACCCGCAGGCGGTCGACGCCCAGCGCCGTGCCGACCCCAATCTGGATCATGAATCGCCGCTGCACGAGCTGTTCGAAGATCAGTTGCTGGCCGCCGATCTGGTGGTGCTGAGCAAGACCGATCTGGTCGATGGCGCCGCGGTCGAGCAGGTCATCGCCCTGGTGCGCGAGGAGCTGCCGGCCCAGGTCAAGGTGCTGGCCAGTGACCGTGGCTGCCTCGACCTGGAGCTGCTTCTCGGCCTGTCCCATGCCTCGGAAGAGAGCATCCACCTGCGCGAAAGCCATCACGACCATGGCGACGATGAGGAGCACGAGCACGACCATGAGCAGTTCGATTCGGTGGTGGTCAAGCTGCCGCTGGTCGATCGCGAACGCCTGCTGACCTGCCTGCAAGGTCTGGTCGAGCAGCAGCGGATTTTCCGCATCAAGGGCTTCGTCGCCCTCGCGGACAAGCCCATGCGCCTGGTGGTGCACGGCGTCGGCCAGCGTTTCGACAGTTACTTCGACCGCCGCTGGAACGCCGACGAAACGCCGAGCACGCATCTGGTGTTGATCGGCCAGCAACTGGATGCCGAGCTGCTGAGCCGCGCCCTGCAAACCGCCGTGATCGAGGCCTGATCGATGCATATGTTGTCGGCGCTGCCCGGTGGCTATATCGATGAAAGCGGGGCGACCATCACCGTGGTCGAGCAGGACCCAGCGGATATCGTCATCCTCAGCGCCGCCGACACCACCCTGGCATTGCTGGCCGCCGCCCATCCGCAGTTGCAGCCCGGCGGCGAAGCGCTCGTCTATCCCTCGGTGCGTCTGACCAATCTGCTGCACCTGCGGCAGAACGCCTCCATCGACCTGTATCTGGATCAGGTACTGCAACACGCCAAAGCCGTGGTCATCGACCACCTGGGCGGCGAAAGCTACTGGCCCTACGGCACCGAACAGGTGGTCGCGCTGTGCCGGCGCAAGGGCATCGCCCTGGCGATGTTCTCCGGCGATATGCAGGAAGATCCCAACCTGACCGGCCAGAGCACGGTGGACGCGGACTGCTGCCATACGCTGTGGCGTTACCTGCGCGAGGGCGGCGCGGCCAATGCCGGCGAGCTGTACCGCTTTATCGGCGCGCGCTTTTTCGACCTGCCTACGCCGCCACGGCCGCCACGGCCTTTGCCGCCGGTGGCGGTGTTCCATCCGCAGCAGGCCGATGCCTCGGTCGACAGCTGGCGCGAGCAGTGGATCGCGGGCGCGCCCTGTGTGTTGGTGCTGTTCTACCGGGCGCATTTGCAGGCGGGCAACACCCAGGTATTTGCCGAGTTGTGCAGCGGTTTGCTCGCCGAGGGCCTGAATCCGCTGCCGATCGCGCTGCTGTCGCTAAAGGACGCCCTGTGCCTGCAAACCCTGCGCGAGCTGTGCGCCGAGCATCGAGTCGCCTTGATCCTCAATACCACGGCGTTTTCCCAGTCGGCGATCGACGACCCCGGCGATCACGCCCTGGCCGGCGATATCCCTGTGCTGCAGCTGATCCTCTCCGGCGGCAATCAGCAGGCTTGGCGCGCCGATCCCCAGGGCCTGCAACCGCGCGACATGGCCATGCATGTGGCGCTGCCGGAAGTCGACGGGCGGATTATCAGTCGCGCCATCAGCTTCAAGGGCCTCGGCCAACGCTGCGAACTGACCCAGAGCGACGTGGTGCAGTACCAGGCGCTCGGCGACCGCATCGCCTTCGTCAGCCAGTTGGCGCGGCGCTGGTGCCGGCTGCGCGCGCTGGCCAACCCGGACAAGCGTTTGGCCCTGGTGCTGGCCAATTACCCGACCCGCGAAGGCCGCCTGGGTAACGGCGTCGGCCTGGACACCCCGGCCTCGGTGATCGAAATCCTCCGTCGCCTGCAACAGCAGGGCTATGGCGTCGAAGAAATACCCGCCGACGGCGATGCGCTGATGGTGCTGCTCAAGCAGGGTGTGACCAACGACCCCGAGCAATGGGCGCTGCGCCCGGCGCGGCAGAGCCTGGCGCTGGCCGATTACCTGGCGTTTTTCGCCACCCTGCCGCAGGCCAATCGTGAGGCCATCACCCAGCGCTGGGGCGCGCCGGAGCAGGACCCGATGTTGCGCCAGGGCCGCTTTATGATTGCCGGCCTGCGCCTGGGCCAGGTGTTCGTCGGCATCCAGCCGGCGCGCGGTTACCAGCTCGACCAGAAGGCCAACTACCACGACCCGGATCTGGTGCCGCCGCATTTCTACCTGGCCTTCTATTTATGGCTGCGGCAGAGCTGGGCCAGCGACGCCATCGTCCATGTCGGCAAGCACGGCAATCTGGAATGGCTGCCGGGCAAGAGCGTGGCGCTGAGCGAAGAATGCTGGCCGGAGCTGGTGTTCGGCCCCATGCCGCATCTGTATCCCTTTATCGTCAACGATCCGGGCGAGGGTACCCAGGCCAAGCGCCGCGCCCAGGCGGTGATCATCGACCACCTGATGCCGCCGCTGACCCGCGCCGAAAGCTACGGGCCGACCCGCGATCTGGAGCGCCTGGTCGACGAATTCTACGAGGCCCTGAGCCTCGACCCGCGCCGCGCCGCGCTGCTGCGCAAGCAGATACTCGCGCTGATCGTGCAGCACAATTTGCACGCCGATCTGGGCCTGCAAGCCCCCGCTAGTGAAGAAGAGGAGCAGTTGCTGCTCAACCGTACCGACAGCTACCTGTGCGAACTCAAGGAAAGCCAGATTCGCGATGGCTTGCACGTGTTCGGTTGCTCGCCCCAGGGCCGGCTGCAACGCGACACCTTGCTGGCCCTGGCCCGTCACGGGGTTGGCGATGGTCTGGGCGGCAACGCCAGCCTGGTGCGCGCGCTGGCCGAGGATCTGCTGGCGGAACCCGGCTTCGATCCGCTGGACGCCGACTGGGCGCTGCCCTGGCAGGGTGCACGGCCCCAAGCACTGGCGGCGGTGAGCGAGCGGCCGTGGCGCACCCTCGGCGATTGCCGTGAACGTCTCGAGCTGCTGGCCCTGCAATTGCTGGAGCAGGGCCTGGCGGATGCCGACTGGCCGCACACGCGCCAGGTGCTGCAGCGGGTCGAGAACGATCTGCGCCCGCGCCTGATCGCCTGCGGCGAGCAGGAGCTGTATCAGCTGTGTCGCGGCCTGGCCGCACGCTTCGTGCCGCCGGGGCCGAGCGGCGCGCCCTCGCGCGGGCGGCCGGACGTGCTGCCGACCGGGCGCAACTTCTTTTCGGTGGACACGCGGATGATCCCCACGCCGACCGCCTGGGCCCTGGGGCAGAAATCCGCGGCGCTGCTGGTCGAACGCTTCGTCCAGGACAACGGCGACTACCCGCGCAGCATCGGCCTGTCGGTGTGGGGCACGGCGACCATGCGCACCGGCGGTGACGATATCGCCCAGGCCTTCGCCCTGCTCGGCGTGCGGCCGAAGTGGGCCGAGGGCAGCCACCGGGTCAGCGATTTCGAGGTGTTGCCGGCCAAGCGTCTGGATCGCCCACGGGTGGATGTGACCCTGCGCGTCTCCGGCTTCTTCCGCGACGCCTTCGCCAATGTCATGCAGCTGTTTGATGCCGCGGTGCAGCGGGTCGCCGAGCTGGACGAGCCGGAAGAGGTCAACCCGATCCGCGCGCGCATCCTGCGCGAAAGCACCGAGCTGCAAGCCCAGGGCCTGGATGCGCAACAAGCCCGCCAGCAGGCCGGCTTCCGCATTTTCGGCGCCAAGCCCGGTGCCTATGGTGCCGGCCTGCAGGGCCTGATCGATTCCCGCGACTGGCAGGACGACAGCGACCTGGCCCGCGCCTACCTCAACTGGGGCGGCTACGCCTACGGGCGGAAGGTCTATGGCGAGGACCGCCGTGACCGCTTCGCCCAGCGCCTGGGGCAGATCCAGGCGGTGGTGCAGAACCAGGACAACCGCGAGCACGACCTGCTCGACTCCGACGACTACTACCAGTTTCAGGGCGGCATGGCTGCCGCGGTGCGGCATTACGGTGGCCAGCAGCCGAGCCTGCTGTTCGGCGATCACAGCAACCCGCAGGCGCCGCGCATCCGCTCCCTGGCCGAAGAGGTCAGCCGGGTGATGCGCGCGCGGGTGGCCAATCCCAAGTGGCTCGACGGGGTCAAGCGCCACGGTTACAAGGGCGCGTTCGAAATGGCCGCGACCGTGGATTACCTGTTCGCCTTCGATGCCACCACCGGGGTGGTGCGCGACGATCAGTACGCCAGCGTCACCGACGCCTACCTGGGCGACCCGGCGACCCGCGAGTTCCTCCAGCAGCACAACCCCGACGCCTTGCTGGAGATCAGCGAGCGGCTGCTCGAAGCGATCCAGCGCGGCCTGTGGCAGGCACCGGGCGACTACCGCGAGCAGATCGAACAGCACCTTCTGGCCGCCGAACAGCACTTGGAATAAACCGATGAATACCGCCACTCGCCCGCATTTTCCGTTCTCCGCCGTGCATGGCCAGCCGCAATTGCAGCTGGCGCTGCTGCTCGCCGCCATCGACCCGCAGATCGGCGGGGTGTTGATCGAAGGCCCGCGCGGCACCGCCAAATCCACCAGCGCCCGGGCCCTGGCCGATCTGTTGCCGAGCGGACGTTTTATCAACCTGCCGCTGGGCAGCAGTGAGGAACAACTGGTCGGCTCGCTGGATATCCAGGCCGCGTTGCAGGACGGTCGCGTCGCCTTCAAGCCCGGCCTGCTGGCCCGCGCCGATGGCGGCGTGCTCTACGTCGACGAGGTCAATCTGCTCGCCGATGCCCTGGTCGACCTGCTGCTGGACGTCTGCGCCAGCGGGGTCAACCGCATCGAGCGCGACGGTATTTCCCATCAGCATCCGGCGCGCATCGCCCTGGTCGGCACCATGAATCCGGAGGAGGGCGAGTTGCGTCCGCAACTACTGGATCGCTTCGGCCTGTTCGTGCGCCTTGGTCAGCAGATCGACGCCGCCACCCGCGAGCGCATCGTGCGTAGCCGCCTGCAATTCGACCGCGACCCTGAGGGCTTCGTCGAGGCCCAGCGCGGCGAGCAACAACAGTTGGCGGCGCGCCTCGAACAGGCACAGGCGCGAGCCAGGCAGTTGGAGTTCAGCGATGCACTGCACCGTCAGGTCAGCAACCTGTGTTACGCCGCCGGGGTGGAAGGGGTGCGCGCCGACCTGGTGCTGCTGCGCTCCGCCTGCGCCCACGCCGCCTGGCAGCAGAAGGATGAGATAGGCGCGGCGGATGTCGAAGCGGTGGCCGAACTGGTGCTGGCGCATAGACGCAAAAATTCGCCGCAGGCACCGCAATCGTCCGCTCAGGAAAATTCGCCTAGCGGCGCTACCAATGACCCACCGCCCTCCGATGGCGGCAGCGATTGGGGCGAATTGCCGCCGCAAGCCGTCGCGACCCAGAACCTCGCCGGGGCGAGGCCGTTGCCGCTAAAAAAGCCCTGAGCCAACGACCTGCAACCGGGCCGCTGGCGGGGAAGGGTGAGCAGGCAGGGCGATTGCGGGCGACCGGTACGGCGTCGAGCCCTCGTATTCATTGGCCACGCACCCTGTTGAGCAAGGGGGCTGTGCCGCTGCTGGCGGACCATCTGCAGTTCCACCGTCAGGCTGCCGAGGACGGTTTGCTGCATTGCCTGCTGCTCGATTGCTCGGGTTCGATGCTCAAACGCAGCAACCTGGCCCTGGCCAAGGGATTGTTGCTGCGCTGGACTGAGCAGATCTACCGGCAGCGCGGCGAGCTGGCGGTGATCGGCTTTGCTGGCAATCAGGCGCGGTTACTGCAGTGCCCGCAAAAGGCCGTGGCCTATAACGACAGCTGGATAGCCGCCATCGGCGGTGGCGGAGGCTCGCCAGCGGTCAGTGCGGTGCAACTGGCCGAGCAAACCCTGGCCAAAGTACGCAAGGCCGCGCCGGGCAAGAAAATCGGTCTGTGGCTACTTAGCGACGGACGCTTCAGCCAGCTGCCGGAGCGTCCGAGGCATGCCGACTTCTGCGTGGTGGTGGATTTCGAGAACCAGCCCGTGCCGCTCGGTCGTGCCGCGCAGATTGCGCGGCTATGGGACGCCGAGCACGTGCGCGCGGGGGATTTGCTGGACCAGCAATAGCGGCGCGAGATCGTCCCCACGCTCCTGCGTGGTGATGCAGCTTTCGACGCTCCAGCGTCGACCGCCGGTTGGTGACGCAGAGCGTCACGGGCTTGCTCCCACGCTGGAGCGTGGGAGCCATCATCTTTTTATGCGAATCTGCGCCTAGCGAATCTTCAATTTGCCGATACGGTCGTTGTCCAGGCTGCCGAGGTACAGGTAATCGCCCACCGGCTTGGCCGAGGTGACCATGCGCAGGTGTTCGCCGCTGCTGTCTTGCAGGCTCTGGGTGATCTGGCCCTGCTCGTTGAGGGCGATGACGAAGCCATAGGCGACGGCCTTGGGCCAGAAAGCGCGGGGCAGTTTGGCCATTTGCGCTTTCAGCCAGGGCGAGCGGTGCAGCTTGTCGATATCGGCTTTGCGCGGCGTCGGCAGGGCGACCCAGAAGGTGCCGTTGCGGTCGCCTTGCAGGTTGTCCGGCAGGCCCGGCAGGTTGTCGATAAAGATGTCGTGAGTGCCGGCCTTTTCACCTTTCAGCCAGTAGCGCGCGATGCGGTAGCGGTAGGTCTCATTGACCAGCACGAAGTCCTCGGCCGCCGACAGCGCCACGCCATTGGCGAAGTACAGATCCTTGAGCAGCACCTTGGTTTCCTTGGTCGCCGGGTTGTAGCTGAGCAGGCGGCCGTGGGGGCGGGCCTCAAGCAGATCGAGCAAATAGTCCGGCTGCTCGAAGCGCGAGGAGGCGTCGCTGAAATAGATGGTGCCGTCGCTGGCGATATCCAGGTCGTCGGTGAACTTGAACGGCAGGCCCTCGGCCTCGGTCGTCAGCACCTCGATCTGCCCCTGCGCGTCGATCCTCAGCAACCCTCTGTAGGCGTCGGCGACGATCAGCGCGCCGTTGGCGTCGAAATCCATACCCAGCGGCCGACCTTGGGTGTCGGCGAAAGGCTCGACCTTGCCATCGGCGTCGATACGCACGATGCGCCCGTCATGCAGGCCGGCATAGACCCGGCCCTGACCGTCCATCGCGGTATCTTCCGGGCCATGCAGCTGGCCACGGGCGAGCAGCTCGGCATCCTTCAGGCGCTCGTTGACTTGCAGGGGACCAACCAGCGGCGGGCCTTCGGGTGCGTCCCATGCCAGCGGGTCGATTGGGCTGGGGGTGATTAGCAAATAGGCCGCCAGCGCCACGACCAGTACCAGCACGAGGCCGAGTAGTTTCTTCATATCCTTGATTCCCTGAAAGTGCGGCTCCGGTCCGAAGCCTTGAACGAGCCGGCCTTTTTAGCAGGCGCGGACGGTCAGCACCAGAATTGCGGGTCTGCCGAATGCTATTAAATTCGCGCGATGCGGCAAGCCTGGTAGCAACGCATCGCCGCCATTGACAGCAACGCATCCGATTCAGCAGTATCCAGCCTCAATCGCTTGCACCGAGCTCGACGATGCCCGTTATCGCCATCGCCTCTGTTTACGTTCTGGACCTCCGTGTCCGGGCGCGGGCGTTCGCCGCGGGTAAATCGAAGAAACAGTCGCTCATTTGACCGGGGCGCGCTGTCCCGTCAGATGGGTTGACGGGATACAGCGGGCGCGAAGGTCGAAACCTTTCCAGCAGCACCACTCCCAGCAGCCTTTTTGACGGCGACTTTTACGGTCACCTCAAGGAGATTTGCCATGTCTGTGTTTTCTGGAATCTGGGTTCCGCTGGTTACGCCGTTCAATGCCGGCGCTATCGACTTCGCCGCACTACGGCGCCTCGCCACCCACCTGCTCGACGCCGGTGTGGTCGGGCTGGTGGTGTGCGGTTCGACCGGCGAGGCGGCGGCGCTGAGCAAGGCTGAACAGCTCGCCCTGCTCGATGCGCTGCTCGAGGTGGTGCCCGGCGAGCGGCTGGTGATGGGCCTGGCCGGCTGCAATCTGACCGAGGTGCTGGCCATGCAGCGCGAGGTGCAGCGCCGGCCCATCGCCGGTTTGCTGGTGCCGGCGCCGTACTATATCCGGCCGTCCCAGGCGGGCTTGCTGGCCTGGTTCGCCGCCATCGCCGATGCCGCCGAAGTACCGCTGATCCTTTATGACATTCCCTACCGCACCGGTTCGCGTATCGAACTGGCGACCTTGCGCGAGATCGCCCGGCACCCGCGGGTGGTGGCGATCAAGGATTGCGGCGGCAATCCTGAAACCACCCAGGCGCTGATCGCCGACGGCGTGCTCGATGTACTCGCCGGCGAGGACGCGCAAGTGTTCAGCACCCTGTGCCTGGGCGGCAGTGGCGCGATCGCCGCTTCGGCGCACTGTCAGCCGCAGCAGTTCGTGCGCCTGGCCGAGTGCGTCGCAGCCGGCGATATCGCCACCGCGCGGTCGATCTTCCAGCGTCTGTTGCCGCTGATCCAGCTGTCGTTTGCCGAAGCCAATCCGGCGCCGGTGAAGAGCCTGCTGGCGCTGCAGGGGCTGATCGGCGACGAGTTGCGTGCGCCGATGCAGGGTAGTTCCGCCGAACTGATCCTGCGCTTGCGCGAGGCCCTGGCCGTCGACCACGGGGCTTGGGCGTGACGCCAAGCGGGTAGCGGAGCCGCTCGCGTTATATACTGCGCGGCATTCTTGATGGGAGAGCCGCGTGGCTATAGATATTCACTGGATCGTCGACGACGCCAGCCTGGCGCAACATTGCGCGAGCTGGCGCAATTTGCCCTTTGTCGCGCTCGATACCGAGTTCATGCGGGTCGACACCTTCTACCCGATTGCCGGCCTGTTGCAGGTCAGCGAGGGCGAGCGGGCCTATTTGATCGATCCGCTGTCGATCGGCGACTGGTCGCCTTTCGCCGGGCTGCTGCAAGACCCGGCCGTGGTCAAGGTGCTGCATGCCTGCAGCGAGGATCTGGAAGTCTTCCTGCGCCTCACCGGCAGCCTGCCGGCCCCGCTGTTCGACACCCAGCTGGCTGCCGGCTATCTCAATCTCGGCTTCTCCATGGGCTATTCGCGCTTGGTGCAGGCGGTGCTGGATATCGAGCTGCCGAAGGGCGAAACCCGGTCCGATTGGCTGCAGCGACCGTTGTCCGCAACCCAGGTCAGCTATGCGGCGGAAGATGTGCTGCACCTGGCGGAGGTCTACGGTCGGCTACAAAGCCAGTTGTCCGCCGACAAATACGCCTGGGTATTGGAAGACGGCGCCGAGCTGGTCGCCAATCTGGGCCGCGAAGTCGCCCCGGAGCTGGCCTACCGCGAGGCCAAGCTGGCCTGGAAGCTCTCGCCCCAGCAACTGGCGGTACTGCGCGAACTCTGTGCCTGGCGCGAACGCGAAGCCCGGGCGCGCAACCAGCCGCGCAACCGGGTGGTCCGCGAGCATTCGCTGTGGCCCTTGGCGCGCACCCAGCCGGACAACCTGGTGGCGTTGGCGCGGGTCGAGGATATGCACCCGAAGACCGTGCGTCAGGATGGCGAAACCTTGTTACGCCTGATCAAACAGGCCGCGGCGACGCCGCAGGAAGAGTGGCCGCAAGCGCTGCCCGAGCCCCTGCCGATCGAAGCGTCGGCGCTGTTGAAGAAGCTGCGGGCGATCGGCCAGCGCGAAGGCGAGCGGTTGAACATCGCCCCTGAGCTGATGCTGCGTAAGAAAACCCTCGAAGCCTTGCTGAAAACCGGCTATCCCAACGGCCCTTACCAGTTGCCGGATTCCCTGCGCGGCTGGCGACGCGAGTTGATGGGCCAGGCCCTGCTCGATTGCCTGGCCGCCGAAGGAGAACCCCTGTGAAACGCATTTGCTCGATCTATAAAAGCCGGCGCAAGAACGAAATGTACCTCTATGTGCTGAAAAGCGACGACTTGAGCCGGGTGCCGGAACCGTTGCTGGCCGCGTTCGGCCCGCCGGAGCTGGCCTTCAGCATGGTCCTGACGCCGGAACGCGCGCTGGCTCGCGAGGATATCCAGGTGGTACTGGAGAATCTCGACAAGCAGGGTTACCACCTGCAGATGCCGCCGCCGGAAGACGATTACATCGAGCACCTGCCGGAAGAGTTGCTACGGCGCAACGACCCGGTATAGCCGCCATGCGTCTATTGATCGCCGAAACCGCGCAGCGCACTTATTCCGACTTGCTGCGTGAGGCGGCGCCGCAGCTGGAGGTTGTGGCCAGCGCCGATGCCCTTGACCTGGCCCGGCATGCCGGCAGTTGCCCGCTGTGGCTGGGCCAGCCGGATCTGCTCGCTGCGTTGCTGCGTCAGGGACACAAGCCGCAGTGGCTGCAATCGACCTGGGCCGGGGTGACGCCCCTGCTGGCCGCGGACCTGCCTAAAGATTATGTCCTGACCCGCGCCGTCGGCATTTTTGGCCAGGTGATGGCCGAATATGTGCTCTGCCATTTGCTGGCTCACCAACGGCAGTTGTTCGCCGCGCTCGCCGACCAGGTGGCGCAGCATTGGCATAACCGCATGCCGCAAAGTCTGGCGGGGCGCCGGGTGTTGATCGTCGGCACGGGCGATATCGGCCTGAGCGTGGCGCAGTTTCTCGCGCCCTTCGGCGTCGAGTTGCTCGGCGTGGCCAGCACCGCACGGGCGCTGGCGCCGTTCGAGGAAGTGGCCGGGCTTGCGCAGCTACCGCGGTTGGCCGCCGAGGCCGATTACCTGATCAATCTGCTGCCGGACACCCCGGCCACCCGCGACCTGTATGACGCGGCCTTGTTCGCCGTACTCAAGCCCAGTGCGCTGTTTATCAATGCCGGGCGCGGCGTGGCGGTGGTCGATGCCGATCTGGTGCGGGCGCTCGAGCAGCGGCAGCTGGCCGGCGCGGTGATCGATGTTTGCCGCGAGGAGCCGTTGCCGGCCGAGCATCCATTCTGGAACACGCCACGCCTGCTGCTGACCGGGCACAGCTCGGCACCGACCGACCCGCGCTTGCTGGTGAAGTTGTTTATCGACAATCTGGCCAGTTGGCGCCGCGGTTCGGCGCTTAACGGATGTGTGGATTTCGATCGCGGTTATTGAGGCCCGTAGCCCGGATGAAATCCGGGAATTGTTGCAGCCGAACAATTGCTCCTCTGGCTGCATCCGGACTGCGGAGGTTGTGTGGATGACGCCTTTTCATCCGTCATCGCAGTTGGTGGATGGGTGAAGCGTCATCCACCCTACGAAATCTGGCCTTGCACATGAACATTGGGGCTGCGGACGGTATCCCAGTAAGGGGCGCCACTCGGCTCGTCGTCCTTGGCCGCGGTTGGTGCTCGCGCTAGACTGCCGGCCTTTTCGCCAATCAGCGTAGTGCGCATCATGGCCGCCAAAGTCGAACCCTTCTGGAAACGCAAAACCCTCGCCCAGCTCGATCAGGCGGAATGGGAGTCGCTGTGTGATGGCTGCGGTCTGTGCTGCCTGCAAAAGCTCGAAGACGAGGACGACGGCAGCGTTTACTACACCCGTATCGCCTGCAAATTGCTCGATCTGAAAAGCTGTCGCTGCACCGATTATGCGAACCGTACCCGGTTCGTCCCCGACTGTATCCAGCTCACCCCGGCCCAGGCCGATCAGTTCCAGTGGCTGCCGCCGACCTGTGGCTATCGTCTGGTCAGCGAGGGCAAGGATCTACCCTTGTGGCACCACCTGGTATGCGGCGATCCCGAGGCGGTGCATGTCGAGCGGATATCCCAGTCCGGGCGCATGCTCAGCGAGAACAGCGTGGCCGAGGACGACTGGGAAGATTATCTGATCTTCCGCGCCGGCTGATCGATCCCTGGTTTGAGACCGCGCCGGGTCTTGGCCGATTGCTTGGCACTGATATTGAATTGCTCGCCCGGTCCAGAGTCTATGCTGGGTCTTTCCTGTTCTGGAGTTGTCTGCATGTCGATTTCTCGCGTGTTGTTATCCACCGTGCTGTTGGGTCTGAGCAGTCCGCTATGGGCGGCGGAGAAAGTCGACCTGGACTATCACGTGAAGTTTTTGCCGAGCAGCGGTCAGGCCGAAGTCAGCCTGACGCTGGAGGATGGCGAGCGGGTCCGCGGCCTGAGTTTCAATTTGGGCGACGAGCAGGCCTACAGCGACTTCAAGGCAGATGGTCAGTGGACTGAGGACGGGGTATGGACGCCGAGCAAAGGGAAGGCCACGCTCAGCTACCGGGTGCGTGTCGATCACCAGCGCAAGAAGGGCGACTACGACGCCCATATGACCGAGAACTGGGTGCTGATGCGCGGTGACGATCTGGTGCCCAGCGCGGCGCTGCGCCAGCAGAAGAAAACCGAGTTGGTATCGCGGGTGACCTTCGAATTACCCAAAGGCTGGACAAGCGTGCAAACCGGCTGGCCGCGGATCGGCAAGAATCAATTCCGTATTGATGCGCCCGAGCGCAAGTTCGATCGCCCGACCGGCTGGATAATCGCCGGCAAGCTCGGCACTCGCCATGCCAAACTCGGCGACACCGACGTCATCATCGCCGCTCCGATCGGCGAAGGCATGCGCCGTATGGATATTCTGACCCTGCTGACATTCGTCTGGCCCGAGACCCAGGCCGTATTCCCGCGCGACCCGAAAAAACTGTTGATCGTCGGCGCCGGCAATCCGATGTGGCGCGGTGGCCTGTCCGCGGGCAATTCCTATTACATGCACGCCGACCGCCCGCTGGTTAGCGAGAACGGCACCAGCTCGTTGGTGCATGAATTGGTTCACCTGTTCAGCGGTATCCAGGCGCGCGATCGCAGTGACTGGATCACCGAAGGCCTGGCCGAGTACTACGCCATCGAACTGGTGCGCCGCGCCGGTGGCATGAGTGAGGACCGTTATCAGAAGGTGCGCGAGCATCTGATCGCCTGGAGCAAGCCGGTGAAAAGCCTGCGCACCGATCACTCCACTGGGCCGGTCACCGCGCGTGCGGTCTTGCTGCTGCAGGAGCTGGACCGGGAAATCCGCCAGGCGACCAAGGATACCCAGGAGCGCTCGCTGGACGACGTCACCCGCGGGCTGATGCGCCTGGACAAAGCCACCACCAAGGACCTGATCGAGATCTGCGAGAACATCATGGGCAAGCCATCCAAGACGCTCAACAGCGCGCTACTGGACTGATCGCGAGTTGTTCGGATACCGGCCCGGTTATTTGAATTTCGGTCCTGACTTGGTGTTGTTGCCCTTGGCCAGGCGGTCGTAGAGCACCACATTGACCGTGGCCGCGAGGTTCATGCAGCCCTGGGTCGGTATGTAGATCACATCCTCGCACCAGGCGCGAATGCTGGCGTCCAGCGAGCCGTCTTCCGGGCCGAAGATATACAGGGCGCGGTCCGGGTGAGTGTATTCCGGCAGCGCGCGGGCACCTTCCACCAACTCTACGGCGACCGGCGTGCAGCCCAGCGGCAGGATCGCTTGCAAGTCCTCGACGCCGATCAGCGGAATATCCATATAGACGCGCTTGGTGTCGGTGACGAAGTCGCGGGCGCGCTCGTAGCGCTTGCCGGTGTAAAACACCGAATTGACCCCATAACAACCCGCGGCACGCATCACCGCGCCGACGTTTTCCGGGGACTTGGGGTTGAATAAGCCGATGCAGCTGTATCTTTTATTCGCCACGGAACGACGCGCCTATTGGAAAAGTACGCGATTGTACAGGGCGGTGCTTTGGCTGGGGGCATGAGCGCGATGTGCTGGGGAGGCGTCAGCGTAAGAAGTCTATCGCCTCGCTGGCGGCGCGACGTATCGAGGGGCTGGTATGCTGCAATAGTGGTTCCAGGGCGAAAATCTGCTCGACACCACCGGCGAACTCGATCGAATCGATAGCGGCCAGCACCATCTTCGGGTCAGGATCACCGAGTACCTCGACAATGGCATCGAGCGCCTCTGGTGAATTGGCGTTTTCCAGAGCTGCCATGGCCGATATACGCACTTCGGCATCGCTGTCGTTTTTCATGAAATCGAGCAGCAGCGGCAGATTATTGGCCGATGGTGGCAGGTGCGCGAGTACTTCGATTTTTTCTTGATCGTTCAGCGCCAAGAGCTGATCCATGGATACATCCAGGTTTAGCGAGGGTGTGGCGTTGAAGTGTTTGCTATTCGCGATCGCAAGGGCTTTTGCTCGATATTCCTCATCATTCGGAGCCTTTCCGATCCGGACTCGATCGATCATGGGGGATTGGCTACCGCTGCCGGGGCGATAGAACACTTCATATGACGTGCCGGCGAGGATGTAACTGAGGGCCTTTTCCAGCGAAACCTCGTTGAGCGACAGGGTTACCGAGGACCAGTCGCGATGGAATAGGTCGAGCCCAAAGCCGGCTTGCTTGGCCAATTGTGCCAATAGCGCCAATTGCGGCGCATCTGTGGCGGTTATGCTTACCCGGCCATTGCGAACCATCACTTGCACATCTGTGACGGGTTTTACCAATGTTTGTATGGATGCTTCATCTCGCGCCTGAGGGCGCGAGCTCTGTACGGGAGGTTGTTCGGGTTCTCCCGTATCGCATGCCGATAAGACGACGCAAAGCAAGAGTGCTATGCCATTGCGAAACAGGAGCATAGGGACGTCCAGACTTATTTGCTTATGCTCGGTATCGAGTAACTGCCTTTGCCGCTGACGGTGTAAGTGCCGCTAGTGCGCTGACCATAGTCGCTTATGCCTTTGAGCTTGGACTTCAAGGCAATGCTTGCGCTAGTGCGGTTCTTATTCAATTTGACCTTGTAGATAAACGGGCTGTAGCCAGTGAGATGGCCACCTACGCCGCAAAGTTGCGCGGCATTTGCCTCAAGCGTGGCTTTCATCAGTTGAGTGACCGCTGGGCTGGAGGCGAGGCTGAACTTTCGCGATTTCAGGCTGCCACTGTATCTACCGAATCCTGAGGCATACACATCCGATTCGCTATCGTAAAAATCCCAGCTCTTATCATCGTTGAGAGTGAATACATAGGATGAAAAATTGTAGTAACCGGAGGTCCTACATTTCTTGATCTTGAGCGTTTCCTTGCCGTGGGTCGTAATCACGCCCACTGGCGCTGCGTTGACCGTAATGCTGGTGAGCGAAGCGAGAAGGGCGAAGCAAATGCTGGAGAGGGTGAAGTGATTGCCGTATTTTTTCATGCGCTATCCCTGCCTGACGAGGTTGAATCCGCGGATTCTATAGCGACGCTAATGGGCTCAGCAATGATCGAAGTGGCAATTGGCCATTTTATTTTCGGCCTCCTGGATTTGCGTCTATTCCCAAAGGCCGGAGTTGTATACGCGCGGCCTGGATCAATCGCCTTTGGCGTTTTTGCCCTGCAGTAATGCCGCCAAATCGGCAAAGGCCTTGTGGGTCGATTTCGGGCCTTGTTGGCTGGCGGTCGAACCTTCGCTGAAATACTGCTGGTCGGTGTAGCGCGCGTGTTCGTTGTCGTGGCAATACAGGCACAGCAGCTCCCAGTTGGAACCGTCCTGGGGGTTGTTGTCGTGGTTGTGGTCACGGTGGTGCACGGTCAGCTCGCTGAGGCGCTTGCCGGAGAATTCGCGGGCGCAGCGGCCGCAGACATGCGGGTACATTTTTAGCGCCTTGTCGCGGTAGCCTTCTTCGCGGCTACGCTGGGCCTCGGCGAGGATGCGGTCGAGTTTGGCGGTGGCGGCTTTGTCCGTGCTCATGAGCGGTCTCGTGATTGTGCGTGGCTACCGGCAGTTTAGCCCCGCTGGTGGTTGCTGGGAACAACGCTGCAGGCACTTATGCGAATGGCTGGAGCCTAAAGGGCATGGACCTTTGAAGTCGAGGTGTCGGATGCGTCTGCTGCTTGTCGTGCTCATGACCGCAATGGCCTATGGCGCTGCGGCGTATGGACAAAATGTGACAGGGACGGAGCGACCAGCCGGTTCACCGGGTACCGCCACGCCACATCCTTTCGTCCTACCGGTGCCGCGTGATCGCGCCGAACCCCGGCCGGGTAATCCACCTTTACTCAAGCACGGCCCACAAGGCCCGCGCGACGGCAATCTGGCGCCGCGCGATGGCGACCTGCCGTTGCTCGAGCAACAGCGCCAACGCAATCAGCAGAAGCCGAAAGCCCGCAGCTACGACTGAGCGGCTGGCAGGTAGTTTTTCAACCGCCAGCTAGAGCTGTTGCTCGACCAGTTGCCCATCGGCCATGCGCAGGCGTTTGGACATGGCCACGGCGATCGCGCGGATCACCTTGGCGGCCGCCTTGGGCGCTTCCTGAAGCATCTTCTCCAACGAGTCCTTGGCCAGGATCAGCAAGGTGCATTCGCTGATGGCCACGCAACTGGCCGAGCGCCGCTCGCCGTCGAGCACTGCCATCTCGCCGAAGGCCCGACCCTTGCGCAGTTTGGCGATCTCCACGGCATCGCCGCTGGAGTTGGTCTTCAGCACCGATACCGCGCCGAAATGGATGATGCACATAAAGGTGCCGGCATCGCCCTCATTGCAAATTACTTCGTTCTGCTCGCAGCGGCTGATGCTGAAATAGCCCGCCGCACACAGCAGATCGCTTGCCTGCAAGCTATTGAACAGGCCGCAATCGAGCAGCATGTCGTGGATTTCATGGATTAGAGAGGAACTGCCGTCGGACATGGTTTTCAATCATTGGGTAAGAGGAGGGTGACGCATAAGTAGCGACGTTAACTGGCCAGCACTGGCTTGCCAACTGCCGCTTGCCGGAAGCCGCTATGCCGCTGCCGGTTCCACAGTGCGTTCGGGCGCCAGAAAGAACAGCGGCAGAGCGATCGCCAGAGCGGTGCTGACATTCAAATAGACATGGATCAGCATGCCGTGGCTGGCGGAAATCAGGCTGTCGAGCACACACCAGATCAGCAAAGCGGCGTACAAAGCGTATTTGATCGAAGCATGCCCATGCTGGCGATAGAGCACGATCAGCAGGGTGAAGAGCAGGCCCCAGCTGGCTACGGTGGGGCCGAACAACTGCACCATGCTTTTCAGCAGGGTCTGGAATTCCGCCGTCGGCCGCTCCGTCGACACGCTGGCGAGCAGGTAGTCGAAGTAGGGTTGCAGAAACCCTGCATGGGCGGTGAAGGCCAGCAGCAAGCCGAGCGCGACATGACCGACGCCGACCAGCACCAGCCAGCGGTAGAGAAGCCTTTGCATGGGCAAGTCCCTTGGATGTTTCAGTCCAGTTTCAGCGCCTTGAGGATAAAGGCGTATTCCAATGCCACGTCCTTGAGCGCCTGGTAGCGTCCGCTCATGCCGCCATGGCCGGCGCCCAGATCGGTCTTCAGCAGCAGCAGTCTGTTGTCGGTCTTGCTGGCGCGCAGCTTGGCCACCCACTTGGCGGCTTCCCAGTACTGCACGCGGCTGTCGTTGTAGCCGGCCACGGCGAGGATCGCCGGATAGGCTTGGGCTTCGACGTTTTCGTAAGGCGCATATGCTTTGATCCGTTCGAAGACTTCAGGCTCATTGGGATCGCCCCATTCATCGTATTCGGTGACGGTCAGCGGCAGGTCGGGCTTTTGCATGGTGTTGAGCACATCGACGAAGGGCACTTCGGCGATGGCGGCGGCGAATAGCTCGGGGCGTTGGTTGAGCACCGCGCCGATCAGCAGGCCGCCGGCGCTGCCGCCGCTGATGGTCAGGCGCTCGGCATCGGTATAGCCGAGGCTGATCAGGTGCTCGGCGCAGGCGATAAAGTCGCTGAAGCTGTTGTGTTTGTGTTCCAGCTTGCCGGCGCGGTACCAGGCTTCGCCCAATTCGCCGCCGCCGCGGACATGGGCGATGGCGAAGACGAAACCTCTGTCGAGCAGGCTCAGGCGTGCATGGGAGAACCAGGGGTCGAGGCTTTCGCCATAGGCGCCGTAGCCGTAGAGGTAGAGCGGGGCGGGTTTAACCCTCACCCCCGGCCCCGCTCCCGTAGAGATAGGGGAGGAATTAAGTACCTCGCGCCTGGCCACCAGGCTGATCGGTACCTGGGTGCCGTCGCTTGCGGTGGCCCAGAGGCGTTGGCTGATATAGGCGTCGGCGTCGAACGGGCCTTCCACCGGGGTTTGTTTGAGCACCATCTGGCTGCCGTCGTGCAGCGCCAATTGGCGGATCTGTGCCGGGCGGTTGAGCGCTTCATAGCGCAGGCGGATCACCGGACTGGTGAATTCCAGGTTGTCCTGCACATGTAGGCTGTAGGCCGCATCGGGCAGTTGCACGCGGTAGCTCGGCTGGCCCTGGGGTTGCACTTCGATTATCGGCAGGCCGCCTTCGCGCAGGCTGAGGATCAGGGCGCCGGCATTCAGGCTGATGTCTTCGAGCATCACCTGCGGGTCGTGGGCGCGTAACGTTCGCCACTGGTCGCGGCTCGGCGTCGCGCAGTCGTCGGCGCTGAACAGGGCGAAATTGATTCCGCTCTGGTTGCTGCGGATCAACCAGGCCCAGGCGCCGTCGAGCTTGCCGTGATCGGCGTAATATTCGTGACCTTCTTCGCGTGGCACCAGGCAGGTGAAGGACGCTTGCGGTGTGTCGGCGTCCAGCACCCAGGTTTCGCTGGTGGTCTTGCTGCCCAGCAAGACGATCAACTGGCGTTCGGAACTGCTGCGGTAGCAGTTGAGAAAGAAGCGTCCATCCGCCTCATGAAAGGCCAATTCGGCGCTTTCGCTGCCCAGGCGGTGGCGATAGAGCTTGTGCGGCCGATGGCAATCGTCCAGCTCGCCGAAGAACAGGGTCTGGCTGTCGTTGGCCCAGGTCATGCTGCCGTCGCAATCGGCGAATGGCAGTTCGCGGATCGCGCCGTTATCCAGCTCCTTGACGAACAGCTGGTAGATTTCGTCGCCGCTGCAATCCAGGCTGTAGGCCAGGCGCTGCTGGTCCGGGCTGATGCTGAAGCAGCCGAGCGAGAGGAAACCGCCGTCGGCCAGGGCATTGGGATCGAGGAGCAATTGCTCGCTGCCTGGGTCGACCGTGAGCGAGCCGGCGGCCGGCTTTCGGCAACGATAGTGCCGCGGGTACTCGTCGCCGGCGGTGGTGCGTTGGTAGTAGAGGTAGTCGCCCCAGGGCGTGGGTAGCGACAGATCGGTTTCGCGGATGCGGCCCTTGATCTCCTGGAACAGGGTTTCGCGCAGTTCGCTTTGCTCGGCGAGTTCTGTTTCGAGGTAGGCGTTTTCCGCCGCCAGGTAATCAAGCACCTCGGCGACGTCGCGGTTTTCCAGCCAACGATAAGGGTCGCAGCCGTTCTCTCTGCGGGCGATAGGGGCAAGGGACATGGGGAACTCCAAAACACGGCCAACAGCGGTGACACCGAGCCGGGCAAAAGCCGTTATCATAAGCCCCACTTCGCAAGCCGGCCGGTAAAATATTCGGCGGCGCTGGGTTTTTTCCCCCGAGCTGTAGCTCCGTTTCGATATGGACACGCTGTTGAATGACTGAAAACGACTATTTGTACGCCTGGAGCGCCTATGCCGTTGCCGCGGTTGGCTGCATGCTGGTGTGGTTTCGCCTGACCCGATGGATGTGGCGTTATTTGCGCGAACCGCTAAGGGTACTGGTGGCGGTATTGCTGTTCAGCCCGACCATCGTCGATCCGGCCAAGGAGCTGTTCGCCCCGGCGATCGCCGTGACCGCCCTGGACGTGCTGTTCAAGGTCGGCGACAACGCCTGGCGCGCGGTGGCCGACCTGTCCACTTATGGCCTGGCCGCCTTTGTCGTGTATTTGCTGTTCGTGGCGCTGCGCTGGCCGCTGGAACGCTGGTGGAACGGGCGTCGCGGCTCTGTACCCGAGGAGCGCGAACCGACCCTGCGCGAACGCATGGCGGAACATGACGATCGCGGCGACAGCCGATATGATCGCGAAGGCAATCGGCGCCTGCGCATGGAGCCGCGGCTCTAGCGGGCAGCGCTTGCGCCAGTCGCGCGGGGCCGTCAGCATAAGCCCGTTGCATTCAAGGAGGGCTTATGGACTGTGTGTTCTGTGCAATCGTCGAGCATCGACTTCCCGCCCATCGGGTTTATGAAGACGAGCATTTCATTGTCCTGCTGGATATTTTTCCGCTACGTCCCGCCCACCTGCTGATCGTCAGCCGCGAGCATGCGCCGCTGCTCAAGGACCTCTCGACCGTCGCCCGCGACCGTTTGCTGCTGTTGGCGGGGCGCATCGCCGCAGCGTTGCGCGCCAGCGGTTACGCCGCCCCTGGCCTGAATATGGTGATCAATGACGGTCCTTCGGCGAACCAGCATGTGCCGCACCTGCATCTACATCTGATTCCCCGGCGCTCCGGCGATTTGCCGGCGTTGCTCTGGCGCGCGCTCACACGTTTTCTGCCCCTGGGGCGCAAACGTCTGGAACAAGGACTGCTGCGACAGGCGCAGCAATTGCGCAGTGCCCTCGACGCCTTGCCGGAGGGGGGCGAGTATGTGTGAGCTGCTGGGTATGAGCGCCAATGTACCCACCGATATCGTCTTCAGCTTTACCGGCTTGATGCAGCGTGGCGGACGTACCGGGCCGCATCGCGATGGTTGGGGCATCGGCTTCTACGAAGGACGCGGTCTGCGCCTGTTCCAGGACCCGCGAGCGAGCAGCGAGTCCGAGGTGGCGCGGCTGGTGCAACGCTATCCGATCAAGAGCGAAGTGGTGATCGGGCATATTCGCCAGGCCAACGTCGGCCGCGTATGTCTGGCCAATACCCACCCCTTCGTGCGCGAAATGTGGGGACGTAACTGGTGTTTCGCGCATAACGGTCAGTTGACTGCGGCAGCGCCGGTCCCGGGCGTCTATCGACCGGTCGGCGACACCGACAGCGAAGCGGCTTTTTGCGACCTGCTCAATCGTCTGCGCGGTGCCTTTGCCGAGCCGGTGGCGATCGAGGCGTTGTTGCCGACCCTGGTCGAGGTCTGCGCCGGTTATCGGCAGCGCGGAGTGTTCAATTGCCTGCTCAGCGATGGCGACTGGTTGTTCAGCTTCTGCTCGAGCAAGCTGGCGCATATCACCCGGCGTGCGCCATTCGGCCCGGCGCACCTGAAGGATGCCGACATGCAGGTGGATTTCCAGGCGGAAACCACGCCCGACGATGTGGTCACGGTGGTGGCCACCGAGCCGCTGACCGACAACGAGAACTGGCAATTGTATCGGCCGGGGGAATGGCGCCTGTGGCGCGCCGGTGAATGTATCGCTCAGGGCCTGATGGCCGATTGAAACCGCTGCGTATCGAAAGATTTGCCATTGATTGGGGGCGTGATGTTTAGAAGTTATCTGCGTTTGGCGCTGTTTGCCCTGGGGCTGTTGGTCGGGGTGCAGGTGCCGGGTTTTATCGACGACTACAGCAAGCGGGTCGATGCCCATCGTATCGAGGCGGAGCAGGGGCTGAAGGGCTTCCGGCAGACCGCCAGTCGTTTCTTCAAGGGCGATCTCGACGCCCTGGTCGACCATTATCAAGCCAGCAAGGACCCGGTGATGCGCAGCGACGCGCAAAGCGTCAGCCAGCTGGTCGAGCGCTCACGCTGGCTCGAGCGGGAGTGGCAGGCCATGCAGGGCGGCTGGCTCGCTCAGGTCTGGCACCTGGCCACGGCCGCGGACCCCGAGCTGATGCAGGAAACCGTCGCCGCCTATCGCTATCAGGTGCTCCTGGCGCCCGAGGCGATTGCCTGGGGTATCGCCTGCGGCATGTTGTTGGCTTTGCTGCTGGAGAGCCTGGCACTGGCGGTCGGCCTGCTACTGGGCATTGGGCGTAGCCAGCAGGTGCAGCAGCGCCACTGGCGCTAGCAGGTAATTTTAAACAGCCTGCCAGTCCTTGCACTGGCTGCCTCGTCGACGTTTCAGGGCCTCTCAGGCCCTCCGGGTGCGAAGTGTTGATCGCCCTGGTGCAGGCTGCTGGCCAGGGTGAGAAAGCCGTCGTAGAGGCGCTGGTCATCGTCCGCCGTATTGCTGACGCTGGCGCGGATGAATTGCGGCACTGCTGTGCGGCCGACCGCGAATGCTTCGGCGGAGCTGACCAGGTAGTGCTTGTGCTGGAGCTCCGCCTCGATCGCCGAGGCGCGCCAGGGCTCGGGTACCTCGATCCAGAAATGCGGGCTCTGTGGCTGACTGCGATAGTTCAAGCCCCCGAGCAGGCCGCCGACCAGTCGCTTGCGTCGCTCTATTTCGGCGATCTGCTGGCGCAGCAGGGTCACTGCGGTGCCGTCTTCGATCCATTGGCTGGCCAGCTCCTGGGTCAGCGGTGTGGCCATCCAGCAACTCGTGCGTAGCGCCGCAGACAGGCGCCCGAGCAACTCCTTGGGTGCATGCAGATAGCCGACCCGCAGACCCGCCGCGACCGCCTTGCTCAGGCTGCCGATCAGAATGCTGCGTTCGGGCGCGAACCGGCTCAGCGGTGGCGGCCGTCGTTCGAGCAGCACGGCATGGGCCTCGTCCTCGAGAATCAGCAGATTATGGCGGCGGCACAGTTGCGCGATGACCTGCCGGCGTTCGCTGGAGAGCACCGCGGTGGTCGGGTTCTGCAGCGTCGGCGTGCAGTACAGCGCCGCCACCCGATTGATGCGGCACAGCTCGTCGAGCGAGTCGGGGAGCAGCCCTTCCTCGTCCATTTCGATACCGAGCAGCTTCAGGCCGAGCAGGCGCGCCGCGGCGATCAGGCCGGGGTAGGTCAGGTGCTCGGTGACCAGCGTATCGCCGGGACGAAACAGCGCGCTGAGTGTAGTGAGCAGGCCGTGCTGCGCGCCATTGACGCACAGCACCTGCTCGGCGTCGGCGATGAAATCCTCATGGCTCAGCCACTGCGCGCCAGCTTGCCGATGACGCGGATGACCAGGTTCCGGACCATATAGCGCCAGCGTCCGCAGACGCTGTGGATCATCGGCCAGTGCGCGCAGGCTCTGCGCCAGCAGCGCCGTTTCCTGCCCCGGGATATGCATGTTGCGGCTCATGTCGTAGTGCGCTTGCGGCGCCTCGCTGACATTGCGAAAACCATTGTCGCGCTGGCGCTCAAGGCCCCGCTGGCGCACGAAGGTGCCATCGCCCACCCGTGCGACCACGAGGCCCAGGCGTTCCAGTTCGGCGTAGGCGCGGCTGATGGTGCCGACGGTTACCCCCAATTCATCCGCCAGGTTGCGCTGCGGCGGCAGCTTGCCGCCGGCCACCAGGGTGCCGGCGGCGATGGCACTTTCCAGTGCTTGGGCCAGGCGTTTGTATTTAACGCCCTGGCCGTTATCGAGGGCGTTTCGGAGAATTGATACGGTGTCAATAATTGTTTTGACAGTCATTTTTCATCCGAATAGCTTGTTTAAAGGGTTTCAATTTCGCTCGGATTGTCACCTTTTTTCAGGATCAAGCAAAGACAAAGGATGAGTTGCCCATGCCAACCTCTGCCGCCCTCGCAGGTGCCACCCCTGTACACAAATCATGGCGGGCCGGTTTGATCACCAGCCTGCTGTTTCTGATCGTCTGTCTGAGTTGGGGCACGACCTGGCTGGGGATCAGGATCGCTGTCGAAAGCGTGCCGCCGTTGACCGCCGCCGGGCTGCGCTTTCTCATCGCCTTCCCGTTGTTCCTGGGGTTCGCCGTCTGGCGCCGCGAGCCGATCGCCTTTCCCCGCGGCAGCTTCGGCTTCGGCGTGTTCGTCACCCTGGCCTACTTCAGCGTGCCATATTACCTGCTCAACTATGGCGAGATGCACGTCTCGTCGGGGCTGACTGCGTTGCTGTTCAGCAGCATGCCGGTGTTTATCCTGATCTTCTCCGCCGTATTGCTGCGTGAGCGGATTCGCCTGGCCCAGGTGGCCGGCATCCTGATCGGCTTCGCCAGCCTGTTCATGATCATCACCGGCCAGGGACTGCATGTGGAGCGCGCGGAGCTGTTCGGCGTGCTGGCGATTCTCGCCGCCGCGATCATGCATGCGCTCTGTTATGTGGTGACCAAGCAGAAGGGCGCGGCCATCGGCGTGATCACCTATAACTGCCTGCCGATCGGCTGTGCCGGCCTGATGCTGGCGCTTGCGGGGCTGTGGCTCGAACGACCGGATTTTGGCGCCATCACCCCGCGCTCCTGGGCGGCGCTGAGCTACCTGGGGCTGGTCGCTTCGGTCGGTGGCTTCATCGTCTATTTCTTTCTGCTCAAGCGGCTCAGTCCGATTATTCTGTCGTTCGTGTTCATAATTTTCCCGGTTTTCGCCGTGGTGATCGGCGCCTGGTACGAGGGCACGCCCTTGTCGCAAGACCTGCTGATGTATTCGGCGATCCTGCTCGTGGGGTTCGCTTTAACCAAGCTGCCGATCGAAAAGTCCTAGGTTCTGTGAAAATGTTTCAAAAAGCGTCAAGAGGCAGCCGACAGTTTTGAGCGGGCGTGATAGCTTTGCGCCCCCACAATTATTCCGTCGTATGGAGTGTTTTATGTCGATCAAGGATCTGATCCTTGCAGCCCTGCTGGCTGCTTCCCTGCCATCTGCCCACGCCGAAACAACTGAGCCGCAAACGGATTCCGCGGCTCCGGCTGAACTGATGACAGAGCAACAGGATGGGCAACAAGAGTCAGGCGAACTGGCAGAAGAGCCGGACGAGCAGGGCATGAGCGACGAAGAGTTCGTCGCCAGCCTGAATTTCCGGACTGGCAAGGTGGTACTGGGCGATAACCTGGCGACCCTGAACCTGCCGGAAAACCTGGTGTTTCTCGACAGCGAAGACGCCAACCGGGTATTGGTCGATGCCTGGGGCAACCCACCGACTGATGAGGCGCCGCTGGGGATGATTCTGCCGGCCGGTATTTCGCCGTTGGCCGAGGAGTCCTGGGCGGTGACCGTCGAGTATGAGGAAAGCGGTTTCGTCTCCGACGAGGACGCCGCCGATATCGATTACGACGAGATGCTCGAGCAATTGCAGGAAGAGACCGTCGAAGGCAATGCCTGGCGCGAGGAGAACGGCTACGAGCCGATCCAGCTGCTGGGCTGGGCTGCCAAGCCGCACTACGACGCGCAGGGCAAGAAACTGCACTGGGCCAAGGAACTGCGCTTCGGCGACAGTGAAGACAACACGCTGAACTACAACATTCGCGTGTTGGGTCGCAAGGGCGTCCTGGTGCTGAACTTTATCGCCAACATGGATCAGTTGCCGGAGATTCAGGCCAACGTGCCGGCGGTACTGGCGATGACCGAGTTCAACGACGGCAGCCGTTACGCCGACTTCGATCCCGATCTCGATGAAGTCGCCGCTTATGGCATCGGCGCGCTGATCGCCGGCAAGCTGGCCGCCAAGGCCGGGCTGTTCGTTACCGCTCTGGTTTTGCTGAAGAAGCTCTGGCTGGTGCCGGCGCTGCTGTTCGGCTGGGTGGCCAAGCGCCTGACCGGCAAGAAGTAAGATTGCGCTAATAGACCCGCCCCGGTTCCGGGGCGGGTTCGCTTATTTGGCGGCCATTTATCTGGCGGCCGTTTATTTGGACAGAAACTTCATCCCGTCTTCCAGCCCCTGCAATGTCAGCGGATACATCTGCTCTTCGAGCAGCTCGCGCATGATGTTGGTCGAAGCGGTATAGCCCCAGGTTTCCTTGGGGTAGGGGTTGATCCAGATAAGTTTCTTGTACTTCTCCATAAAGCGTTTGATCCAGACGTAGCCCGGCTCCTCGTTCCAGTGCTCGACGCTGCCGCCGGCCTGGGTGATCTCGTAGGGCGCCATCGCCGCATCGCCGACGAACACCACTTTGTAATCGGCGCCGTATTTGTTCAGCAGGTCCTGGGTGGAGAAACGCTCGGAGGTGCGCCGCAGGTTGTTCTTCCACACCGATTCGTACACGCAGTTATGGAAGTAGAAGTACTCCATGTGCTTGAACTCGGTTTTGCAGGCCGAGAACAACTCCTCGCAGACCTTCACATGGGCGTCCATCGAGCCACCGATATCGAACAGCAGCAATAGCTTGACCGTATTGCGTCGCTCCGGGCGCATCTGGATATTCAGCAGGCCGCCATCCTTGGCGGTATGGTCGATGGTGCCGTCCAGATCGAGTTCATCCTGGGCGCCCTGGCGGGCGAATTTGCGCAGGCGGCGCAGGGCGATCTTGATATTGCGCGTACCCAGCTCGACCTGATCGTCGAGGTTTTTATACTCGCGTTGGTCCCAGACCTTGACCGCCTTACCCTGGCGCTTGCCGGCATCGCCGACGCGGACGCCTTCCGGGTTGAAACCGCCGGAGCCGAACGGGCTGGTGCCGCCGGTGCCGATCCATTTGTTGCCGCCTGCGTGGCGTTCCTTCTGTTCCTCCAGGCGCTTCTTGAACTCTTCGATCAGCTTGTCGAGGCCGCCGAGGGATTCGATCTTGGCGCGTTCCTCGTCGCTCAGCGAGCGCTCGAATTCCTTGCGCAGCCACTCATCGGGGATCAGTGCCTCGATGTGCTGGTTAAGGTTTTCCAGGCCCTTGAAGTAAGCGCCGAACGCGCGGTCGAACTTGTCGAAATGCCGCTCGTCCTTGACCAGGATGGTGCGCGAGAGGAAGTAGAACTCGTCCATGTCGGCGAATATCACGTTGTGCTTCAACGCGTTGATCAGATCGAGCAGCTCGCGCACCGACACCGGCACCTTGGCGGCGCGCATTTCGTTGAATAGGTTGAGCAGCATGGCTGCGTCCTCAGGTTTGTTGCGGACATCCCCTCTCCCCTTGGGAGAGGGCTAGGGTGAGGGGCTTGAAGGCAACTCGGCGTCGCCTGGTATATCCCTCACCCCCGGCCCCTCTCCCGGAGGGAGAGGGGAGACAAGCCTCAGCGGCTGGCGCGGCGGCTCATAAAAGCCAGGCGCTCGAGCAACTGCACGTCTTGCTCGTTCTTCACCAGCGCCCCGGCCAGCGGCGGGATGGCCTTGGTCGGATCGCGCTCGCGCAGCACCGCTTCGCCGATATTGTCGGCCATCAGCAGCTTCAGCCAGTCGACCAGTTCGCTGGTCGAGGGCTTCTTCTTCAGGCCCGGCACCTTGCGCACGTCGAAGAACACGTCGAGCGCCTCGGCGACCAGGTCCTTCTTGATGTCCGGGTAGTGGACGTCGACGATCTGTTGCAGGGTCGCGCGGTCCGGGAAGGCGATGTAGTGGAAGAAGCAGCGGCGCAGGAAGGCGTCCGGCAGTTCCTTCTCGTTGTTCGAGGTAATGATGATGATCGGGCGTTGCTTGGCCTTGATCGTCTCGTTGGTCTCGTAAACGTAGAACTCCATCTTGTCGAGTTCTTGCAACAGGTCGTTGGGGAATTCGATGTCGGCCTTGTCGATTTCGTCGATCAGCAGGATTACCCGCTCATCCGACTCGAAGGCTTCCCACAGCTTGCCCTTCTTGATGTAGTTGCGTACGTCGTGGACCTTGTCCGAGTCCAGCTGCGAGTCGCGCAGGCGGCTGACCGCATCGTACTCGTACAGGCCCTGGTGGGCCTTTGTGGTGGACTTGATATGCCAGGTGATCAGCTTGGCGCCAAAGGATTCGGCCAACTGTTCGGCAAGCATGGTCTTGCCGGTGCCCGGCTCGCCCTTGACCAGCAACGGACGCTCCAGGGTGATGGCGGCATTGACCGCAAGCTTGAGGTCGTCGGTGGCGACGTAGGACTGGGTGCCTTCGAACTTCATCGGTAAATCCTCGAACGGTAGCGCGCAGGGCCATACCCGCGGGTTCAGTATTTGAAAACCCGACTATAACGTGCCGGTCAGGTAGCTGTGAACGCAGACGCCTTATTCAGTCACTGAATGGTCCGTCACTCCTCGACCTGTTCGCCATCTTTCGCCGTATTTTCGAAATGAGCGGAGAACGCCTCGATAAAACCGTTGCGCAGGATTGCAAGAAACGCCTGAAAGGCACTGATGTCTTGCCGATGCACGCTGCCGTTGAGCTCGACGCGAGTGGCGAATTGGTCCTTGGACTGATTTTTCAGTGCGGTTTCACCTGCGCCGACCAGCGCCTCCCAGATCGAGCGGAAAAAGCCCTTGTCGTCATTGGCGACATCCTGCTGCCAGTCGAACACTTCGACATCGTGCAGCAGCGGTTTGATATAGCCGCTGAGCTGGCCGTCATCGGCGTTCGCCTCTATGACCAGATCGCCGCTGCCAGCCTTGAAGTCGAAGCCGCCATAGGCCGAGGAAAAATCGTTGAGGCGGGTGAGGTCGATGTCGGTGACGCGCAGTTTGAATTGGAAATTTTCGAAGTCTTGTAGCGGGTTGAAGGTCGCACTGCTTTCCAGCGGCGCATGATTCAACAATAGCGCCGAGCCCTCGAAGCGGGCCGCATGCTCGCTTTGCTTTTTCTCGACATTGGTCAGGTTATACAAGCTGGCGTTGACATCGGTGGCACGCAGATCCACCGGTGGGTCGGCAGTCAGATTATGAAAACCTACGCTGCCGTCGATCACTCGAACTTCGTTGAGGGTGATGGGCAGCAGTTTTTCCAGCTGTCGGCGCCAATTGGTGCCTTGGCCGGACTGCGAGCGTTGCTTATCGGCGCCACCATCGACGAAGTTGACCTCCGGCTGCTCGAACACCGCCTCGGCCACTACGGCGTGGTTTTTCCAAAGCTCCGGCCAACTGACCGCCAGCTCAATGCTGGGTGCATCGACGAGGGGGAGGGGTACCTGGCCGCTGGTTTTGACGATGGTCAGGTCGTTGATCCAGTAAGCGCCGCGCCACCAGGCCAGATCGACGTCGCCGATGTGCCCGCGGTAGTCGCCCATATCGGCGAGCTTGTCATTCAGGTAGTTGCGAACCAACAGGGGCAAAGCGAGGTGCAGTGCGACCAGAGCGACGACTATGCCCAAGAGTATCCACTGTGGAATGCTGTAGCGCTTCTTCATATATGCAAAGACTCGCTGCAGAGGCTGAGGGTTCCGATGATGCACTCACCGGACTGGACGGCCAGGCACATGAGTCATAGGCTGATAGCCTTTTCGGCAACCTACGCACAAGGACACCGCCATGAGCCGCATCTACGCAGACAACGCGCAATCCATCGGCAATACGCCGCTGGTGATGATCAACCGTCTGGCCCCCAAGGGCGTCACCATTCTGGCCAAGATCGAAGGGCGCAATCCGGCCTATTCGGTGAAGTGCCGCATCGGTGCGAGCATGGTCTGGGACGCGGAAGAGCGCGGCGTGCTCAAGCCCGGTATGACCATCGTCGAGCCCACCTCGGGCAATACCGGTATCGGCCTGGCCTTCGTCGCCGCGGCGCGCGGCTACAAGTTATTGCTGACCATGCCGGCCTCCATGAGCCTGGAGCGACGCAAGGTATTGAAGGCCCTGGGCGCCGAGCTGGTGCTGACCGAGCCGGCCAAGGGCATGAAGGGCGCCATCGAGAAAGCCGCGGAAATCGCCGCATCCGATAGCAGCCAATACTTTATGCCGCAGCAGTTCAATAACCCGGCCAACCCGGGTATTCACGAACAGACCACCGGCCCGGAAATCTGGAAGGACACCGACGGCGCCATCGACGTGCTGGTGGCGGGGGTCGGCACCGGCGGCACCATTACCGGCGTGTCGCGCTATATCAAACAAATCCAGGGCAAACCGATTCTCTCGGTGGCGGTGGAGCCGGTCGGCTCGCCGGTGATCAGCCAGACCCTGGCCGGCGAAGAGGTCAAGCCCAGCCCGCACAAGATCCAGGGCATCGGTGCCGGTTTCGTGCCGAATAACCTCGACCTGGCGATGGTCGACCGCGTCGAACTGGTCAGCGACGACGAGGCCAAGGCCGTCGCCCTGCGCCTGATGCGCGAAGAAGGCATTCTTTGCGGCATCTCCTGCGGCGCCGCCATGGCCGCAGCGATGCGCATCGCCGAGGAGCCTGAGATGCAAGGCAAAACCCTGGTGGTGATACTGCCGGACTCCGGTGAGCGCTACCTGTCCTCCATGCTCTTCGCCGATATGTTCACCGAACAGGAATTGCAGCAGTAAGCCGTATTCGTAGCAGCCAAGCCGCCTGACCAGGCGGCTTTTTTATTATGTTTGCGGGCGGTTGGAGCAAGGGAGGCGTAGGGTGGATGACGCCTTTTTCATCCACCAATCGCAGTTGGTGGATGGGTGAAGCGTCATCCACCCTACGAGGCTTTGGTAGCCCGGATGCAATCCGGGGAAAGCTTGTGCGGCCCACAGCGCTTGCCTTTTTATGCCTGCGACTACCGTAGGATGGGTTGAGCATAGCGATACCCATCGCCTCTGATGGGTTACGGCGCCCGGCCCGCGTGTCTTCCCAATGACTTCCGTAACAGCGCCTAACCCATCCTACGTCTTGATCGGCACCGGGCGTGGGGCGCTTGGCCGCACCACCAGCCACAGCGCGATAGCAATCAGTACGCCGCCGTACAGGTAAGCCCAGGACAGCGGTTCGTCGAGCAGCAGCCAACCCCAGAGCACGCCGAACGGCGGAATCAGGAAGGTGGTGGTCGAGGCCTTGATCGGGCCGATGTCGTTGAGCAGGCGGAAATACAGGACATAGGCGAATGCCGTGCAGCCCAAACCCAAACCGGCAAGCGACAGCCAGACGTCGACACCGCCCCAGTGGGTTGGCGCGTGCAGCAGCATGCTCGCTGTGAAGAAGGGCAGCAGGAACAGACTGGCGCCGCACAGGCTGGCAAAGGCCGTCAGGCGGTTGTCCAGGCCGCCCTGTTCGGCGATCCAGCGGCGAGTGAGGAAGCCGGCGAAGCCGTAGCAGGTCGTGGCGACCAGACAGGCCGCCGCGCCGAACAGCAATTCCCGGTCGACCTCGACCGGCCCGGTGCGAGTCAGAACCGCCACGCCGAACAGACCCAGTGCCACGCCCGCCGCCTTGCTCAGGGTCAGCGCTTCGGCGAAGAACAGCATGCCGATCAGTACGCCGACCATGGGCGTGGTGGCGTTGAAGATCGCCGAATAACCCGCGGGCAACACCAGTGCTGCCAGGCTGTACATCGCCGCCGGCAGCCCGGCGCTGAAGATGCCGAGCACCAGGCACTGCTTGAGCTTGCCGCGAAAATCCCAGCGCACGCGCATTAACAGCAGGATTGCGAGCAAGCCGAGCGCGCCCAGGCTGGCGCGAAAGAAGGCGGTTGGCATGCTGCCCAGAACCGGCGCGATGATGCGCATGAACAGGAAGCTGGCGCCCCAGATGGCGGCAAGAAACAACAGACGCAACAGGTCGGCGAGGCGCACGGTGAACTCCAACTCCTCGTAAAGGGCAAGCAGTGTTGCCGGGCGAATGCATCAAGGCAATCCGAAATGCGCTTTTATATTCGACGCGGCCAGGTAGGAGACAGCTTGCTGGCGATGTGCTGCTTGCGGTATTGCGGGCTGATCTCGATCAATGGAAGTCGCTAAATCAGCTAGTTGCCGATATTTCGCTGCAACTAAAGCGATTTACCGACAATGTCCGCTTTTCCTCGGCGATGGCACTGGCTAAGCTCGCCGGACTCGCAATCTTTTCCTCAGTGTTTTTTCAGTAGAGGTTCGTTCATGCCACAGCAATGGCCCGCCGCCGCGATCGCCCAGCTTATCCTCGATGGTTTCGACGATTACCGCGAACGCTTCCGCCAGATCACCAACGGCGCACGGGTGCGTTTCGAGCAGGCGCAGTGGCAGGAGATCCAGCAGGCTGCCGCGGCGCGCATCGCACTTTATGAGGAATGTGTCGGTGAAGTCGGCGAACGCCTGCACCAAGCCTACGTTGACGGCGTACTACTGGATGTTGGCCAGTGGCCGCTGGTCAAATCGGCCTATATCGCGCTGATCGACCTGCGTTGCGACGACGAACTGGCGGAGACCTGGTTCAACTCGATCTTCTGCGGGCTGTTCAGTCATGACCAGATCAACGACGGTTGCATGTTCATTCACACCACCCGCCCGGCATTGCGCCCCAATGCGCCGGCGCCGCTGACCCGCGTGTATCGGCCCAAGGGCGATATCGAACAGGCGCTGCGGCAGATTTTCGAGGACTACCGCTTCGAAGTGGCTTACGAGAACTTCGAGCGGGATCTGACCCGACTGATCAGACAAATGCGCGAGAACCTGCCGGACTGGGTGTGCAAAGACCCGGAGCTGACCATCGAGCTGTTCTCCTCGCGCCTCTACCGTAACAAGGGCGCTTACCTGGTCGGGCGGATCAATACCCGCGACGAGCAATGGCCGTTGGTGATCCCGCTGTTGCACCGCGAGGGGCAGGGCATCCAGATCGACACCCTGATCACCGACGAGGCGGAGGTGTCGATCATCTTCTCCTTCACCCGTTCCTATTTCATGGTGCGGGTCGGCTACCCGGCGGAGTTCGTCGGCTTTCTCAAGGGCATCCTGCCGGGCAAGCATGTCGCCGAACTCTATACCTCCATCGGCTTCTACAAGCACGGCAAGTCGGAGTTCTACCGCGCGCTGATCAACCACCTGGCCAGCACCGACGACAAGTTCATCATGGCGCCGGGTGTGCGCGGCATGGTCATGAGCGTGTTCACCCTGCCGGGCTTCAACACCGTGTTCAAGATCATCAAGGACCGCTTCTCGCCGTCGAAGAACGTCGACCGCGCCACCGTGATCGAGAAGTACCGTCTGGTGAAAACCGTCGACCGGGTAGGGCGCATGGCCGATACCCAGGAGTTTTCCGATTTCCGTTTCCCTCTGAGCAAATTCGAGCCCGAGTGCCTGGCCGAGCTGTTGGAGGTAGCGCCGTCCACGGTCGAAGTGCACGGCGATACGGTGCTGGTGCGCCACTGCTGGACCGAACGTCGGATGACCCCGCTGAACCTCTATGTGGAAAGCGCCAGCGAAGCCCAGGTGCGCGAAGCGCTGGACGATTACGGTTTGGCGATCAAGCAACTGGCGGCGGCGAACATCTTCCCCGGCGACATGCTGCTGAAGAACTTCGGCGTGACCCGCCACGGCCGAGTAGTGTTCTACGATTACGACGAAATCTGTTTCCTTACCGAAGCGAACTTCCGCCGCATCCCGCCGCCACGTTACCCAGAGGACGAGATGGCCTCCGAACCCTGGTACTCGGTGGCGCCGCTGGATGTGTTCCCCGAGGAGTTCCCGCCGTTCCTGTTCGCCGATATCAAGCAGCGCAAGCTGTTCAGCGAATTGCACGGCGATCTCTACGATGCCGACTACTGGAAGGGGCTGCAGGAGGCGATTCGCGCGGGCAAGGTGATCGACGTGTTTCCCTACCGGCGCAAGAGCGAGCAGGTGGAATAGAAGGGGCGCCCCGTGGCCGCGGATAACCCATTGATTGCAGCGCCGCGCGGCGCTGCCGATAAGATGTTAACCCGGCGCGATGGGCAACCGTTCGTCTCGACAGCGTGTGAGCCGCGCCGCGATTAATCTACGCTGACAGAAGGTGCATCGGGCACCTTGTCGAAGCCCTTGGCAGGAGGAATTCCCATGTTCGCCAAGTTGCATAACCTCTTAGAAGACATGTTGGTTGCCCTGGGCCTGCTCGACCGGCCGAAGCTGCAACCCATCCCGGTACGCCATGACGATCCGCGCGCGCCGAAAGCGCCGCGCCAGCGTCCGCGTCGTTAGTTTCAATGCCATTTCCGCTGCCGTGCGCAACGGCCTATTAGTCGTCCAGGCTCTCGGTAGCCTGGCCTGCCGTACGCCAACCGGCAAAACCATCGATCAGGTAACGTGCATCCAGGCCCATGGCGGCTAGGGTGGCGGCGCAGCCCTGGCTGATCTCATGACCATGGGCACAATACAGAATTGCCGGTTTATCCCGAGGGATCTGATCTTTCCAGGTAAATAGCGCGTCGGGATCTCGCCACTGCGCCCCTGAAATCTGCGCCGCATCGGCCAGGCGTGCGCTGGCCCGACGCACATCAATCAGGTTGAACTGCTGGCCTGTCGCTTGCCACTGCGCCAGTTCGCTTATGCAGATTCTGTTCACTGTGCAGCTCCTATTCAGTTCAGCCCCAGGTGCACCAGCAGGCCGATCAAGGCGCATGCCGCGATCGTCTCGATTACCCCGCGTTTGAACTTCAGCAGCGCCACGGCCGCCGCCAGGGCGATCAGCGCCGAAGGCCAGTCGAAGCTACCGGCGAAGCCTTGCGGCCAGAGCACGTGATAGCCGAAGAATAACGCCAGGTTGAGGATCACCCCGACCACGGCGGCGGTGATGGCGGTCAGCGGTGCGGTGAATTTCAGTTCGTTGTGGGTCGATTCCACCAGCGGCCCGCCGGCGAGAATGAACAGAAACGACGGCAGGAAGGTGAACCAGGTGACCAGGGTCGCTGCCACGGCACCGGCGAGAAAAACCTGTTCCGGGCCGAACACCGGCTGCACATAGGCGCCGACGAAGGCGACGAAGGCCACCACCATGATCAACGGCCCCGGCGTGGTTTCGCCCAGGGCCAGACCATCGATCATTTGCGTCGGCGTCAGCCAGCCGTAATGGCCGATGGCGCCCTGGTATACATACGGCAGTACCGCGTAGGCACCGCCGAAGGTCAGCAGCGCGGCCTTGGTGAAGAACCAGGCCATCTGCGTCAGGGTGCCGTCCCAGCCGTACAGGCCAATCAGCAGGCCCATCGGCAATAGCCAGAGTGCAGCGCCGCTGGCGGCGATTTTCGCCAGGTGCAGGGCGCGAAAGCGCGCATGAGCGGGGGGCGGGGTGTCGTCGTCGATCAGCGCCGGGCCGAAGGATTTGTCGCTGGCCGCATGGCCGCCGCCGACGCTGAACTGCTCCGGCAGCAGGCGCCCGCCGATATAACCGAGCAGCGCCGCGCCGAGCACGATCAGCGGGAAGGGCAGCTCAAGGGCGAAAATCGCCACGAAGGACGCGGCGGCAATCGCCCACAGCCAATTGTTTTTCAGCGCCCGCGAACCGATGCGATAAGCCGCATGAACCACGATGGCGGTCACCGCCGGCTTGATCCCGTAGAAGATTCCCGCCACCAGCGGCACGTCGCCGAAGGCGATATACAGCCACGACAAGGCGATCAGGATAAACAGCGACGGCAGCACGAACAGCCCGCCGGCGACCACTCCGCCCCAGGTGCGGTGCATCAGCCAGCCGATATAGGTGGCCAGCTGCTGCGCTTCTGGCCCGGGCAGCAACATGCAGTAATTCAGCGCGTGCAGAAATCGCCGCTCGGATAGCCAGCGGCGTTTCTCCACCAACTCCTGGTGCATGATGGAAATCTGCCCGGCCGGGCCACCAAAACTGATCAAACCTAGTTTGAGCCAGAACCAGAAGGCCTGCAGCAGGCTGACCGGTTCTGGACTGGCTGCTGTCTGCGCTGTCGGCGTCCGGGGTTCATTCGTCACGGGCTTCTTCCTTTACGAAGGCTGCCAGCAAGCCATCGAACAGGCTGCTGGCGGCGTTGAGCAATTGGTCGTCGTCGCTCAGGGTTTCCCGCAACCCGGCGAGCACCCGCTCGATACCGGCGGCTTCCGCTGGTTGCGCGCCACCGATGTCCAGGTAATGCACCAGGGCGGCGACGCGTTGCAGGCCGGGTTCGGCGAGGGCGAAGCTGGCGATCA
The DNA here is from genome assembly GCA_966210435.1 of uncultured Pseudomonas sp. Classification (GTDB taxonomy): domain Bacteria; phylum Pseudomonadota; class Gammaproteobacteria; order Pseudomonadales; family Pseudomonadaceae; genus Aquipseudomonas. Next base: position 94,233 of record CBIHLF010000003.1, read on the forward strand.
GGGTTTCGCAGGTCACGCGTTGGCCGACGTGGCTGAAGGGTGCGCCGTCATAGTCGAAACCCAGGGCCTCGGCGGGGCACTCCTCGGGCGAACCCAGCCAGAGGAAGCGCGCCTCCGAGTCGATGAAACGCCGGATCAACCAGGCGCTGGCCAAGCGGTCGACCCAGGGCCGCCGGCGCGTGGCCCAGAGGCGGCCGCGGTAGTCGCCTCGGTCCAATAGTTCGATGGGATGATCCTGGCTGCTCGGCTCGTCCGTGCAGAGGGCGCGGCTGAGCGCACCTTCCAGGCGTTGCAGGGCCTCGTCGAATTGCTGTTTGGCCGGGCCGGGGAAGAAGTCGATGCTCGCTATTTGCGCGAAGGTTTTGCGCAGTTTGCGAATCTGTTTGGTGCAGGCCAGGGCATTCTCCGGGCTCAACCCGGCATGGCAGGCCTCGACGTCGCCCAGTAGCCTGGCGTAGTCGGCGCTGCGTTCGAACAACGGGATGAAGCGCTCGCCTTCGGCATCGTCGATCGGCAGCAGATAGGCGGTGCCGTTGATCGCCAGAATGTCACGTTCGATGGTGATCATGGCTTCGCGGCAGGCCGGGTTGTCCGGCAGCAAGTAGACGCCATCGCGCAGCACTGCGGCGCCGCTGGCCTTCAACGCACGCCAGGCGCGCATGCGCGCGGTGGCATCGGCGGTGGGCAGCGCGAGAATCAGAGTGAGCCATTTTTTCATTGCGTGTACTACATAATTGGTAGCTTTCGCTACAGTACAGTTAATGGCGTCGTAGGCAAAGCCCTTCACCAATCAAGCGCCGATCGAGGCGCCTGGAGTGGCAACGGGTGGATTATCAGGTGGGCCGGCAGCCTAGCGCGGGTACAGCGGCGGCAGCGCGCCTTGCTCCTGCTGTGCCGGGCCGTTGCCGGCTTCATTGCTGGTGAGCGTGCGAATCGCCTGCCACAACTCCTCGCCTTGCCATTGCTGACCGGTCTCGCTGTATAGCGCTCCGTTGAGGCCGTCCAATGCCTCGGACAGCGGTGCGAAGCCGGCGGCCATATCGGCGAGGGTTTCCGGCTGTTGGCGGGCCCAGGCGTCGAGCGCCTGGCGAGTGCCCTGGGGATCGTTGGCCAGGCTGGCGCGTTTGAGGTCGTCGAGCAGGGTGCGCGGGCTGGGCCCGGTTTGCACGGCGCGCACTATCGCCGGCTGGCGTCGGGCACGCCACCACAGGGCGAAGCCGAGCAGAGTGCTGATGCTCAATATGAGGGTGCTCAATTGCCATGGCCACAGTGCCGGTCCTTCGCGCACGACGCTGGCGGGTGCCTGTTCTTCGGCAATGGGGTCCTGCGCGAGCTCCGGGTTGGCCGCGACCTTCAAGGTTCGCGCCGGCAGGCTGCTGCGCTCCAGGCGGTCCTCATGGGTGTTCCACCAGACGACCTCGACCGCGTCGAGGGCGATTTCCCCGGTGCGATTGGGTACCAGTGCTTCACGCTCCTCGCGGCTGCCGATGATTCCCTGTTCGCTGACTTGGTTGGCCAGCTGGGGCTGGTCCGGGTAGCGGCGCAGACCCGCGGCGCGGGTGGCTGGCAGTGGCGGCAGCTGCGCACTGGAGAGGCCGTCGGCCTTGAGCATCAGGCTGCGGGTCAGCGAGCCGCCGACCTGCACATTGTCCGGTTCCGGGCTCCAGGCTTCGGCCAGGCTCAGCGCCCGTGCCGGCAGCCAGGGCGCGTCGGCCGGGTAATCGGCGGGCTTGGCTTTCACCGCCAGGGGGATTTCCGGCGATTTGACCCGGGTCACCTTGCCGCGCGCCGGACCGAACGGCATGAAGTTGTTGCTCTGCGAGCGGTCGGCCAGGGTGGCGCTGAACACCTGACCGGGGATGGTCAACTCGCCGCTGTGTTGCGGGAAAATCGCATAGCGCAACTCGATCACGCCATGGCGTACCCCGCCAATGACCTTTTCATAGGTGCGTGGTTCGCCCAGGGCTTCGACCCGGGCGTCGGGTATGTCCAGCTGCGTCAGGCTGCTGTCGTCGTACAGCGAAACCGAATGGTAGATGCGCAGCGTCAGCACCGCCTGGGCCTGAACGTAGACACTGTCCTGATCCAGGCTGGCATCGATGAATACCGGTGCCAGCTTGCCGCCTGCGGCATTGTCGTTGCTTTCCTGCACCTGCAGGGTGATCGGTTGGCTTTGCGCGTCGCCCAGCTGCAGCGGTGGCACCACCACGTAGCCGCTGTGTTTCGGCTGCAGGGTGATGATCCAGCGAGTGATCGTCCGGGCTTCGCCGTCGACCGTGGTCAGGCGGTTGAGCTGGCGCCTGGCGATCACCTCGAACAGGGGCTCGAGCGGGCTGAGGTCGGGGCTGTTGAACAGCGTCGCGTCGTCGGACTCGAGGGTCAGTTCGACGCTCTCGCCAATCGTCAGACGGCTACGGTCGACACTCGCGCTGAGTCCGCTGGCGCTGGCTTGCAGCGTCAGCATGAGGAGGAAGAAGGTGCAGAGCAGGCGGGTCATCGGGTCTGTTCCTGACGCTGTTGCTGTTCATACCAGAATTTACGTCGCAGCAACTCGCCCGGGTCGTCGGGTATCTGTCGCAGCCACTGTTCCAGGGCCTGGCGGCTCTCACCGTCGAGCGCCTCCTCGGCGTTGGCGATCTGTTGCTCGCTTTCGGACTTGTCGCCGGGCTCCCCGGGACTCGGTTGCGGAGTCTGTTCGCCGTCGCCCTTTTTGTTCTCGGGCTGCGGTTTGCCGGGTTGCTGCTGGTTGTCTTCGGAGCCCGCCGGCTTGGACGGTTGTCGGCTCTCGCCTTGGTCGGCGGGCTGCCCGCTTTGCCCTTGCTGCTGGTCCTTCGGCTGCTGGTCCGCTGGCTTGGCCTGGTCGCCGTTGGCTGACTGCTGGTTCTGTTGCTGGTTCTGTTGCTGTTGTTGCTGCTGACGTTGACGGAGCATTTGTTCGACCAGGGCCTTGTTGGTCCGCGCTTGCTGCAGTTGCGGTTGCTGCTCCAATGCTTGCTCGTAGGCCTCGATGGCCGCTTCCAGTTCGTTGCTGCGGGCCAGGGCATTGCCGCGGTTGTAGTGCGCGGTAGCACCGTCCTCCTGAGCGAAACGCTCTGCCGCGGCGGCATAGTCGCCGGCCTGGTACAGGGCCTGGCCCTGCCAGCGTGGGTCGGTAAAGTGCTTGGCGGCCTCGGCGGGGCGCTGCGCCTCGAGCAGGCGCTGCCCTTGCTGGTCACCGCGCAGCCAGAGGTCGTTGAAGTCGAATGCATAGCTCGCTTGCGGCAGCCCGAGCAGGAACAGCGGCAGGCACAGCAACCAGCCACGGCGGCCGGCGCAGGCGGCCAGCAAAAGTAGCGGCAGGAGCAACCAGTGGCCCTGATCGGCCCAGGCCTGCAGGCTGATCTGCTCGCCTTCGCGCTTGAGTTGCCGCGGCCCCTCAAGCAGGCCCAGGTCGCGTAGGTCACGGTCATCCAGGCTGGCGCGGCGATAGCGGCCGCCAACCGACTGGGCGAAGCGTTTGAGCCCGACGCTGTCGAGCCGCGGGATCAGAATGGCCCCTTGGGCATCCTTGAGAAAACCGCCGTTCGCCTGGGGAATGGGCGCGCCTTCGGCGCTGCCGACCCCGAGGATGTACAGCGTCTCGCTGCGCTCCTCCAGCGTCTGGCGGATACCTTCGCGCTCCTGCGCATCGAGTTCGCCGCCGATCAGCAACAGCCGGCCCTTGCCTTGGCCGCCCTGTTCGAGCAGCGCCAGGGCTTTGGCCACGGCCAGGTCGGCGCGCCGTCCGGGCTCGGGCATGATCGAGGGCTTGAGCGATTCGAGCAGGTTGCGACTGGTCGCCAGGTCGTCGGACAGTGGTACCAGGGTATGTGCGCTGCCGGCGTACACGACGATCGCGGTCTGTGCGTCGCGGCGTTCTTCGAGCAGATCCAGGACCTTGCGTTTGGCCTGTTCCAGGCGGTTGGGCGAGGCATCGCCAGCGAGCATCTGTGGGGTCAGTTCGAGCAGCACCACCAGCGGGTCGACGGGTTTCAGGTTCTGCTGCTCGATGCGTTGCCAGCTCGGGCCGAGCAATGCCAGCAGGGCGAGTAGCCAGGCCAGGCCGAGCAGCAGCCATGGCAGACGGCTGCTGCGGCCCTGGCCGCCGCTGAGCAGGGCGCTGTGGAAGGCCGCAGGCAACAGCGATTGCCAGCGTCCGCTGCGTTTCTCCCGGTGCCAGAGTTGCCAGAGCAGGGCGCCCAGCAGCGGCAACAGCAACAACCAGAAAGGGCGCAGCCAGTGTGGCCAGAGCAGCTGCAGGATGTCTCCGATCATTGTGGCCTCCGTCTGAAACGTAAGACCAGGCGACTGTACCGCGGTTGCAGTTGCGGCCAGAGCTCGCGAACCACCAGCAGCACGCTGAACAGCAGGGCGGCGCCCAGCGGCCAGCAATACAGGGCCAGGGCCGGGCGTGCCAGGGTGGACTGCTGCGCCACCGGCTCGAGTCGATCGAGGCTGGCTTCAATGGCGCGCAATTCATCGCTGTCGCGCGCGCGGAAGTACTCGCCGCCGGTCAGTTCGGCGATGCCGCGCAGGGTCGGTTCATCGAGATCCAGACCGGGATTGAGCCCGAACATGCCAAGCACGCCTTGCTCCGGGTCGGCGCCGATGCCGATGGGATAGATCTTCACCCCTTCCTCGGCGGCCAGACGCGCCGCGGTCATCGGTTCGATCTCGCCGCCGGTATTGGCGCCGTCGGTGACCAGGACCAGCACGCGGCTGTCCGCCGGGCGCTCGCGCAGGCGTTTCACCGCCAGGCCGATGGCGTCGCCGATCGCGGTGTTCTTGCCGGCGATGCCGATCAGCGCTTCGTCGAGCCAGGTGCGCACGGTGCGCCGGTCGAAGGTCAGCGGGGCTTGCAGGTAGGCCTGGCTGCCGAACAGGATCAGGCCGACGCGGTCGCCGCGGCGGCCTTCGATAAAGTCGCCGAGCAGGTGTTTGACCAGGGTCAGGCGGTCCACATCTTCATCTTCCCAGCGCATGTCGGCATAGCTCATTGAACCGGACACGTCGACGGCGACCAACAGGTCGCGGCCACTGGCGGGCAGCGGCAAAGGCTCGCCGACCCATTCCGGGCGGGCGGCGGCGCTCAGTAGCAGCAGCCACAACAGGATGAACGGCAATTGCTGGCGCCAGGACGGCAAGCCCGCGCGGGCGCGGCGACCGGCCAGGTTCTCCAGCTCGCCGAGAAAACTGACTTTCAGGGCGGCCTCGCCACTGTCCGCCACCGGCAGCAGCCGACGCATCAGCCAGGGCAGCGGCAGCAGCAGGAAGATCCACGGCCAGGTGAACTCAAACATGCTTGCGTATCCAGATCGCGACCGCCTGGTTGAGCCCATCGATGGCCTTGTCGTCCAGGGTGCAATGCGGGCGGTAGGCGCCCTCGACGAGGATCATCCAACGGGTCAATCCGGCGGCCGGGCAGCGGCTGTCGAGAAACGCCAGCCAGGCGCGACTGCTCAGGACGTGGCTGTGGCTTTGCGGATACCGCTCGCGGCACAGGCGCTTGAGCACGCCATTGAGCTGCTGCAACCAGGGCCCGGCGGGAGCACCGTCATAGGGTTTGCGAAAGTGTTCGAGCTCGGCCAGGGCCGCCTCGCGGAGCGGATCGAGGCCAGGTTCGGCGCTACTCTCGCGGCGTTTCGCCGTCAGTCGGCGGACCAGCCGGAACAGGCCCCAGAGCAGAAATGGCAACAGTGCGGCGAGCAGCCACCAGCCCGGCGCGGGCGGCCACCAGCTTATCGGTGGCGGGGCGATCAGTGGTTCGAGTTGGTCCAGGGGATTCATGCTTTCTTCCCTGGGCGCTGGGCATTCAGGTGTTCGCGCAGCTGTTCGATCATGTCGTAGCGGGTGCTCAGGGGCAGCAGCGGTACGCCGAGTTTTTGCGCCAAGCGCTGCCAGCGCGCCTGCCGGGCTTCGCCCTGGCGCTGGTAGGCCTCGCGCAGATCGGCGTTATGCGTATCGAGTTCCAGCCGCGCGCCGCGTTCGGCGAAGCGCAACAGGCCGGCGGCGGGCAGGGCATGGTCGAGCGGATCGCTCAGCGGCAACAGCAGCAGGTCGGTGTGCCGGGCCAGAAGGATCAGTTGTTGCTCGCTGCTGTCGCTCAGCGTGCGCTCGTCGCAGAGCACCATCACCAGGCTGCCGGGGCGCAACACCTCGCGCGCACGGCGCAGGGCCAAACCGAAACTGTCGCGGGCCGGCTGCAGTTCCGTGGACAGCGCCTGGTTGGCCCGGGTCAGGCGATTGAGCAGCTGCAGCAGGCTTTGCTTGCTGCGCCGCGGCTTGATTTCGTGCTGCTCCAGATCGCCGAACACCAACCCGCCAATGCGGTCGTTGTGGCCTAGGGCGGCCCAGCCGAGCAGGGCGGCGGCGTGGGCGGCAAGCACCGATTTGAACATCAATCCGGAGCCGAAGAACAGGCGCTGGCTCTGCTCGGCGAGGATATAGATCGGCCGTTCGCGTTCCTCATGGAACAGCTTGGTGTGCGGCTCCTGGGTGCGCGCGGTGACCCGCCAATCGATGGTGCGCACATCGTCGCCAGGCTGATAGACGCGCACCTGGTCGAAGTCCACGCCGCGTCCGCGCAGCTTGGAATGGTGCAGGCCGATCAATGGGCTACGGCGCGCCGGGGTGGAGAACAGCTGCACCTCGCGCACGCGGTGGCGCATCTCGATAAGCTCGGCGAGATTGACCCGGACGCCCGGTTGCGTGGGAAGCACGTGCATAGGCGTCAGGCGACTGCCACCACATCGAGGATGCGCTGCACCACACGGTCCTGATCGATACCTGAGGCCTCGGCCTCGAACGACAGGATGATGCGATGCCGCAGCACGTCGAACAGCACCGCCTGGATATCTTCCGGGCTGACGAAATCGCGCCCGGCCAGCCAGGCATGCGCGCGTGCGCAGCGGTCCAGGGCGATGGAGCCGCGCGGGCTGGCGCCATAGGCGATCCACTCGGCCAGTTCCGGGTCGAACTTGGCCGGGGTGCGCGAGGCCATCACCAGCTGTACCAGGTATTCCTCCACCGCATCGGCCATGTACAGGCCGAGGATTTCCTTGCGCGCGGCGAAGATCGCCTGCTGGCTGACCCGGTGTTCCGGCTTGGCTTCGCCATTGAGTGCGTCGCCGCGGGCCTGGGCGAGGATCTTGCGTTCGACGTTGGCGTCCGGGAAGCCGATTTTCACATGCATCAGGAAGCGGTCGAGCTGGGCTTCCGGCAGTGGATAAGTACCTTCCTGCTCGATCGGGTTCTGCGTGGCCATCACCAGAAATAATGGCGACAGCTCATAGGTGCAGCGTCCGACGCTGACCTGGCGCTCGGCCATGGCTTCGAGCAGCGCCGACTGCACCTTGGCCGGGGCGCGGTTGATCTCGTCGGCCAGCACCAGATTGTGGAAGATCGGCCCCTGCTGGAACACGAAACTGCCGGTCTCGGGGCGGTAGATTTCGGTGCCGGTGATGTCGGCGGGCAACAGGTCCGGGGTGAACTGGATGCGGTGGAATTCGCCTTCGATGCCTTCGGCCAGCTCCTTGATCGCTTTGGTCTTGGCCAGGCCGGGCGCCCCTTCGACCAGCATATGGCCGTCGGCGAGCAGGGCGATCAGCAGCCGTTCGATGAGTTTTTCCTGGCCAAGGATTTGCGTAGAAAGAAAATGTCGCAGGGCGACCAGCGCTTCGCGGTGTTCCATTGTTGGGCTCTTTCCGAAAGGGACAAATCGTGCCGGACGCACGACGGCCTAGACTTTAAAGCATTTGCCGAGGCGCCGGCTATGCGCTCCTCGGCATCTTGCAAAGCAATCGGTAGAGAAACAGCCTCCGGTCAGCCCGGGTAACTTCGCCATTGATCGAGCAAGCGCAGATGGCTTTCCTGCGCGGTCTCCTGCAGTACGGGCGCCAGCTGCAGTTCCTCGCCGGGCAGACATTGCGCCAGGCGTGCGACGGCCTGTGGGGTGAGAGCGCCGAGGCGTGGGTAGCCGCCGATGGTTTGCCGGTCGTTGAGCAGGATGATCGGTTGGCCGTCGGGCGGTACCTGTACGGCGCCCAGCGGAATCCCTTCGGAGATGGTCGTCGAACGCAGTGTCTGCAGGCGCGGGCCGAGCAGGCGTATGCCCATGCGGTCGGCGCGCGAGTCGATCTTCCAGGCGCTGTTGAACACGTCGAACAGGCTTTGGCCGTTGAAGTCGCCGATCTGCGCACCCATCACCAATTCCAGGCGCGGCGAAGGCGCGAACCGGGGAATCAGCCGTGCGTCCATGCGCCGTGGTGCCGCTACTGCCTGCGCCCACTGCAAGTGGTCGCCCACCGCCAGCGGTTTGCCGTCGCCATGCAGGCCGCCCAGGTGTTCGCGGGCCATGCTCGAACAGCTGCCGAGCACCGCATTGGCGCGGAAGCCTCCTGGCGCGGCGAGATAGGCGCGGGCGCCCTGACGCGGCTGGGCGAAGCGCAACTGCTGCCCCTTGCGCACGATGAAGGTGGACCAGGGCTGCAGGGGTTCGCCGTCCAGGGTGGCACCGAGATCGGCACCCGCCAGGGCCAGGCAACCTTGTTGCTCGCAGCGCAGATCAAAATTACCCAGGGTGATTTCCACCACCACGGCATCCAAAGCATTGCCCAGTAGCCAGTTGGCCCAGTACATGGAAATCCAATCCAGGGCGCCGCTTTGGCTGACGCCGAGGTGGCGCACGCCGAAGCGGCCGGCATCCTGCAGTTGGATAAAGGGGCTGCTGCGTTCGACGCGCAGCCCGCCAGTGTCGCGGTTCATAGTGGCGTCTCCAGGGGGCTGTCGTCGCCGCCGAGGCGGATGAATTCGGCATGATCGATAGGCGTGAAGCGCACCCGGTCGCCCGGTTGCAACAGGCTGTAACCATCGATGCAATGGTCGAAAAGCTTCACCGGGCTGCGCCCGAGCAGGTTCCAACCGCCAGGCGAAACCGCCGGGTAGATCGCGGTCTGGCGCTCGGCGATGCCCACACTGCCGGCTGCGACCCGTTTGCGCGGGGTACTCAGGCGCGGCGTGGCCAGGGCTTCCTCGACCAACCCCATAAAGGCGAAGCCAGGGGCGAAACCGATGGCGAACACCTGATATTCGTGGCGGCTGTGGCGTTCGATCACCTGGCTTTCGCTGAGCCCGTAGCGTTGCGCCAGCAAGGGTAGTTCGGGGCCGACGCTGGGGTGGTACCAGGTCGGCAACTCATGACAGCGACCGCCCTGGGCACTGGCCGGTTGCAGATCGGCGAAGGCCTCGGCGATCAGTTCGCGTACACGTAGCCCGGCCATGCGCCTGAGATCGTAGTGCAGCAACAGGGTGGTGTAGGAGGGCACCAGGTCGATCAGCGCATCGCCGAAAGTGGCGCGCAGGCGTTGGCTGGCGGCCAGTATCCAGGGCATGTTGCTTTCGTCGATGCTGTCGAACAGGCGCAGTGTCAGGCTGTCGATGCCGGCGACTTCGAGTTTCGGGATCGGTGCTTTCATGCCCACCTCGGGTTGTCGAAGGCTTCACGGATGCGCCGCACCGCTGCGACGGATTCGGCATTGTCGCCATGCACGCAGAGCGTGTGGGCCTGCAAGGGTAACGAACTGCCATCGCTGGCAAACAGGGCATCGCCCTTGGCCAGGCAGACCGCTTGGGCGACGATCAGCTCGCTGTCGTGGTGCACCGCGCCAGGCTGGCTACGCGCAACCAGAAAACCCGCTGGGTCGTAGGCGCGGTCGGCGAAGGCTTCGAACCACAGGGTCAGGCCGAACTCGGCGCCGATGGCCTGGGTCTGGCGATTGTCGCGGGTGGTCATCAGCATCAGCGGCAGGCTGCGGTCATAGCTGGCTATGGCGCGCATCACCGCTCGCAGAATTTCCGGTTTGCGCATCATGTCCTGATACAGCGCGCCATGGGGTTTGACGTAGCTGACGCGGGTGCCCTGGCTGCGGCAGATGGCCTCCAGGGCGCCGACCTGATAAAGCAGCAGGTCTTCGACTTCCTGGGGCGAGCAGTCCATCGAGCGACGGCCGAAACCGACCAGATCCGGATAGCCGGGATGGGCGCCGATGCGCACGCCGTGTTCGAGCGCCAGGGCGACGGTCTTGCGCATGATGCCGGGGTCGGAGGCGTGGAAGCCGCAGGCGATATTGGCGCAGTCGATATAGGGCATGACCTCGGCATCCAGCCCCATTTGCCAGGCGCCGAAGCTTTCACCTATATCGCAGTTCAGAAGCAGGCTGTTCAAAGGGATGTTCCTCTGTGCGGGGCGTCTCGTCGGTATGCACGAGCATGGCGATAGCGAACGGACGGCCGCGTTTTATGGAATGACCTGCGCAGCATTCTTGGGCGGTGCGCGGCGGGCGTCCAACTAATAAAAATGAGCGGCCGAGATAAGAAAAGTCGATGGTGCTCAACCAGGCGCCGCGTTGAGCGCCTGCTCGGCCGGAAGCGCGAGGCATAAGCTTTTTCGATCGTAAGCCTCTGTTTTTTCTCGTTGGACACTGCCGTCGGTAAATTCGACAGTCGTGTTGTGGTTTGCTCCTTCGCGCAGCGATCACTTTGCGCGCACCCCTGGCCGGCCCACCATCTCGGCCAGGGGTGTCCTTTCCAACGGCGGGGCGCCGTGGTTGTTGCGGATAGATTGTTGACCTGGCTCCCTGATTCCACGACTCATGGACACGCCAATGAAACCCTCTCTCTATTTACAGTTCCCCGCGGTGCTCGCCTCCCTGGTCAGCGCCGTGACGGCACAGGCAGCCGAGCACTGGAGCATGTCGGCCGAGCAGCCGACGAGCAACTTCATCACGCGGATCGCCCGCGACTTCGCCCGCCAGGTCAAACGCGAGAGCAAGGGCGAACTGGACATTCGCGTTTCGCCCAATTCGACATTATTCAAACGTGCCCAGGTGAAAGCCGCGGTGGCGCGCGGGGACATTCAACTGGGCGATCTGTTCATGTCGGTATTGAGTGATGAGGACCCGCTGTATGCGCTCGACAGCCTGCCGTTTCTGGTCACCGATTACGATCAGGCGAAACGGCTCTGGCAGGCCAGTCGGCCGGCCATCGAGCAGCGCCTGCTAAAGGATGGCGTGCGCCTGCTGTATGCCGTGCCCTGGCCGCCGCAGAGCTTGTACAGCAACAAGCCGGTGAACCGCATGGCGGATTTCAAAGGGTTGAAATTCCGTTCCTACAACCCGACCATCGAGCGCCTGGCCGAGCTGCTGGAGGCAACGCCTACCACCATCGCCACCGAAGACGTGCCCCAGGCATTCGACAGTGGTCAGGTCAATGCCATGCTGACTTCCTCGGCCACCGGCGTGGATTTGCAGGCGTGGAAATTCGCCAGCCATTTCTACGACATCAAGGCGTTCATTCCGAAGAACATCACGGTGGTCAACGAGGCGGCGTTCCAGCGCCTGTCGATCACCGCGCAGCACGCCTTGCTGGACGCCGCCAAGCGCGCAGAGCTGCAGGGCTGGGAGCTGTCCTGGGCATTGAACGACTATCAGATCAGAACGCTGCAGCGTCAGGGCATGAGCATCGCCACCGAGGCGCCGCAGGACGTCCGCGCCGGGTTGGATGCGATCGGCCGAACGCTCGCCTGGGAATGGCTCGGCAAGGCGGGGGAGCAGGGCCGGGAGATCGTCGACGAATATCGCGAAGGTTCGACCAAGGCCCAGGCTGAATAAGTCCAGCCCAGCCTGGGCATCTGGCTGAGATGCTCGAAGTCTGACGGCGACAGCTCGCTTGTCGTTCACTTACGCCAAGTGAACGACATTTTTTGGTTCTTCGCATTTCTTTGGGGGCAGGCGGATTTGACACTGGACTGGCAATGTTGTGTGTTCTGCGCGCGGCGCTATTTAACTCTGGGTCGAGATCATTAGCGTGTTGATCTGTCGTCCTGGTTTCGCCCCTTACGGGCGAGTCACTTTCTCTTGCTTGCCCAAGAGAAAGTAACCAAAGAGAAGGGCACCCCGACATCCGGCCCCGGCTGCGCCGGGGTTATTCGCTTCGCTCACCCTTCGGGCCAGCCTTCGGCTGTTACTTCGCTTCGCTACGTTTCCCTCGCTTCATCACCGCTCCAGGGGCACGCCCCGAAGGGCCATCCCTGGCCTAGGCGGCCCCACCCATCGGGGCTCTCGCGACATCCATGTCGCTCAACCCCTTCCGCGGTGATTCCACTCGGCCTCCTGAAGGGGATTTTGGCGTCGTCTGTGCGATCGCAGCTTAATAAGAGCAAAAGCAAAAACAGACGCCGCCGCGCCTGACCTGATGAAGAACTTGCAAGCTCGCGACCCGGTCCCGTCAGAAACCCGAATGCCGGGTGCCCTTCTTTGGCACACCTTTCTTGGGCAAGCAGAGAAACGGAGAGTAGCGGAGTAACAGCCGCAGGCTGGCCCGAAGGGGGAGCGCAGCGAATCAAGGTGTGGCGCCCGTGAGGGGCGCAACCAAAACGTTCAGCACACGCGTTAATGGGCCATGCCAAGCCATCGGTCGAAACACATAAACTTGCCAGTCCGGTGTCAATCGACACATTACCAATGTGTCACGAAGAATTATCCAGGCTAAAAAACGCGTGTTTTTCTAGGGAGGCATGGCGAAGCCTTGTTCAGCGCTGGCTCGGCTGTTGATCCGCTTCGTCAGGTGGCAATGTGGAATGGCCTGGCGCCTTAGCTTTCAGTGGCTCCGTAGCCGGGGCCGGTTGCATGCAGCTATGCTCTGTAGGAGGCTTGCGGTGGTCCAGCGCACCATCGATGCTGTTAGCGGCAGGGGCGGATCGCCAGCAAGCTGGCTCCTACAGGTGGCGTGCGCACTTGTAGTGAGCGATTAGCCGATCTGAAACTGCTGCGCGCTCTGGCTCAGCGCCTGAATCTGCTCGGCCAGGCCGTGGGTCTGTTGTTCCAGGGTCAGGCGCAGGCCCTTGGTCTGGCCGGTGTGCAGGTTGATTTCTTCCATCTTCTCGGCGATGTCCCCGGTGGTGCTGGAGATTTCTTCGATGGCCACCACCACCTGGTTCATTTCCCCGGTGAGCTGTTCCATCGATTGGGTGATCGCCTCGATGGCCGTGGCCACCTGCCCGGCGTGTTGCTCGCTTTGCGCCGCCAGCGCCAGGCCGCTGCTCATCAAGCTGTCGATGCTCTGGGTCTGCTGGTTGAAGTCGCCGATGATGCGCGCGATATCGGTGGTGGCGGACACGGTTTTCTGCGCCAGCGAACGCACCTCGTCGGCCACCACCGAGAAGCCGCGCCCGGCATCGCCGGCGCGCGCCGCTTCGATGGCGGCGTTCAAGGCCAGCAGGTTGGTCTGGTCCGCCAGGCTGTTGATCACATCGATGATGCCGCGCACCTTGCCGCTCGATTGGCTGAGCAGGGCGACCTGGGCGTGGGTCTGCTGGATCATTTGCGACAGCTGGTGCATGTTGTCGACGCTGGCATCGATCACTGTGCTGCCCAGGCGCGCTGACTCGTAGGCGTTGTGCGTGGAGTTGCCGACGTCCGAGGTGCGTTGGGCCATTTCATTGATGGTCGCGCAGATCTGCTGCGAGGCCGAGGCGGCCTGTTCGGTCTGGATTTCCACCTGGCTGCTGTTGTCGCCGAGGTCGCGCATCGACTCGCCGAGGTAGGCGTGCAGTTCGGTCAGGGCGCGATTGGCCTCGACCACCTGACGGAGAATCCGGCCGATGCCCTGGATCATGCGGTTGCTGGCCTCGGCCAATTGGTTGAATTCATCCCGGGGGTTGCGACCGCTGGCCAGATTGCCGGTGAGGTCGCCGGATGCGACCCGGGTGAGCAGGCGAGTGACGTCCTGCAGGCGGGCGAGCAGGGTGCGCGAGGCCTGGCTCAGGGTGACCAGCAGGAATGTCGCGACCCCCAGCGAAGTCAGGCCCATCAACCAGTTCGCCGATTGCCTGGCTTGTTGCGCCTGGCGCGCGGTGCTGGCGAGGATGCCATCGCGCAGCATGCGGTTCTGCTCGAGGATGCGTTGCTCGGTTTCCTCGCGTTGTTCGATGAGTTGCGCTTCGAGTTCGCGCAGTTGCTGGATGGACGCATCCGCCTGGACGAAAGCCGCACCGAAGGCGGCGACCGTCTGGCCAATCTGGTTGTCGTTCCAGTCCAGCTCCCGCAGCTTGGCCTGCAGCTCGTCGATGGCGCTGTGGGCCTGGGCGGCATAGTCGCTGTCGAAGGTCGACAGGTAGTTGCGCTGGTTGCTCAGGGCTGTGGCGATCATCGGCTGGATCAGGCTGATGGTGATGGCTTCCAGCTGCGTGGCGCTGGCGGCAAGCGCCTGGCGTTGACCTTCGAATGGCGTCAGGCCCAGCTGCTGGGACAGCGCAAGCCAATTTCGTTGCAGGTTGGTTTCGCTCAAAATCCGGGTTTCGATCTGCTCCGCGCTCTGGCTGATGGCGTTATCGCCCAGCTCTTGCGCCTGCCTGACGAATTGCCCGGTGCGTTGTTCCAGGGCGCCGATACGCGTGAGAAATTCTTTGCTGCTGGCGGGCGTGAGTTCCTTGCGCAGGATGCCGAGCTTGAGCCAGTCGTTCATCAAAGAGGAGGAGGCGCCGGCGAATGCCATGGCGTTTTCCCGGGCTTGCAGCGCTGCGTTGACTTGGCGGCTGGCCCAGAACGAGGTTGCCGTGATCAGTCCCAGGCCGAGCAGGGTGATGACGGTCAGCAAACGGAATTTTTGTTGCCAGGACAGGAAGATCTGCATGGTGGACTCCTCGCCACCTTTCAGGTGATAGCCACCAGGGTGGGCTGGTCATGGGACTGCATGGGTATCGCCAGGAGGAATTCCATTCTTGCGAGGCGTCTCTGCTTGTTCGCGGCGGCTGGGCTGCCGCGAGCTCAAAAGCTCCATGGCCGACGGTCTAAACCACCGGCCACGGAATTACCGCTTACCAGATCGGCAGGCTGTAGCTGAGGATCAGGCGGTTCTCGTCGAGGTCGTTGCCGAAGTTCGAGCGCACGGTCGCGTTACGCCATTTCAGGCCGAGGTTCTTCAGCGGACCGCTTTGCACCACGTAGGCCAGGTCCATGTCGCGTTCCCATTCCTTGCCGCCGTTGCTGCCGCCGACCTGCACGTGGTCACCGGAGATATAGCGGGTCATGAAGCTCAGGCCGGGAATGCCCATGGCGGCGAAGTTGTAGTCATAGCGGGCCTGCCAGGAGCGTTCTTCGATGTTGGCGAAGTCGTTGATCTGCACGAAGTTGACCAGGTACGGATCGCTGTTGGCGATGTACGGGAACGGATCGTCGCCGCTCATGCGCTGGTAGCCGGCGCCGAACGAGTGGCCACCCAGGGTGTAGGTGAACATGGCGCCGAGCGCGGTGTTGTCGATATCGCGGAAGTTGCCGTCTTCCTGGCTCTTGGCGTAACGCAGGTCGGTCTTGAACGACTGGCCTTCGCCCAGCGGCTTGAGGTAGGTCAGGGTGCCGTACTGCTGCCGATAGACGTCCTCGAGTTTGCCGTAGTGCAGGCCCAGGCTCAGCTCCGGGGTCAGTTTGTAGTCGCCGCCGGCGAAGACGAACTCGTCACTGTTGCCGCCGATACGGTTGGCGCTCATCTCGGTGTAGTCGGTGGAGGCGTTGGCCTTGACCCGATCGATCCTGCCGCCTTGCAGGGTCAGCTTGTCGATCTCCTGCACATTCAGCAGGGCACCGCGAAACGAGGCTGGCAGCAGGCGCGAATCGTTGGACGAGACGATCGGGCTGCGGAACGCCAGGGAGCCGACGCGCAGGGTGCTCTTGGAGGCCTTGAACTTGGCGGTGACATCGAGCTTGGCGTATTCGTTCTGCGAACCGCCGGAGCGATCTGCTGGCAGCAAGCCGGTACCCGCGGTGCCTTCGCCGGAGTCGAGCTGGAAACCGACCATGCCCAACGCATCGATGCCGACCCCGACCGTACCTTCGGTGTAGCCGGATTCCATGCGCAGCAAAAAGCCCTGCGCCCATTCTTCGGCCTTGTCGCGGGCGTTGTCCTGGCGGAAATCGCGGTTGAAGTAATAATTACGTAGGTCGAGGCTGCCCTTGCTGTCGCCGATGAAGTCGGCGCTGGCCACGCCGGGCACGCTGGTGATGGCGAGCAAGGCTGCCATGCGGTGGATCTGGTTCATGAGAAATCTCTCCTGTGAGGTAAGCGCGCACAGCGGTTGATACCGTCTGCTTGGCAGGGCGCGATTCGCGGTCTGTTGTTATCGAGCTCAAGTTGCCGCAGGGAGATTCTTGGTAGCAGTGGGAGACAGCGTCCAACGAAAAAAAACAGAGGCCACCGATAAGAAAATCCGATGTGCCAGGTACAAGACTTTGCCGAGCGCTGGCATGTAACCTGCTTTTTCGCTGCTGGCAGAATGCCGTTATCCGTTTACCGTACGAGGGCCGAACAGCCATGAATCTGAGATTTCTCGAGACCTTCGTCTGGGTCGCACGGCTGAAGAGTTTTCGCCTCACGGCAGAAAAGCTGTTCAGCACCCAGGCTTCGATTTCCAGCCGTATCGCTGCGCTGGAAGACGAGTTGGGGGTCCGTCTGTTTCTGCGCGATTCGAAGGGGGTTTCGCTGACCCCGGAGGGGCGCAAGGTGCTCGAATACGCCGAACGCATGCTCGACACCATGCAGGCGTTGAAGCAATCGATCAGCGAGACCGGCAATATCCAGGGGCGCGTCCGTTTAGGCGTGATGGACACGGTGATCCATACGCTGCTGAGTCCGTTCGTCACGAAAATCATGGAGGTCTATCCGGCGGTCGAGATCGAACTCACCGCCGACACCGCGCGCAACCTCTGCGAGCAATTGCAGAAGGGCTATCTGGATATCGTGTTCCAGACCGACGTGGTGCGCGGCGACGAGGTGCGCAACCTGGAAATGGCGCGTTTTCCGGTGCAGTGGATCGTGCTGACCGGCTCGATCTACGACCGTTGCTACGCCTCGATGGATGAATTGGCCAAGGAACGGATCATCACCTTCTCCAAGCACTCGCGCCCGCATCAGGACATCCTCAATCTGTTGCATGCCGGCAATGTGGCCGCACCAAGGATTAGCTGCGTGAACTCGGTGGCGGCGATGAAGCGCCTGATTCGCGATGGTTTCGGTATAGGCGCGTTGCCCGCGGCCCTGGTTCACGAGGAACTCAAGCAGGGCCTGGTGACCATCCTCGAGGATGTGCCGCAACCGCCGCCCCTGGATATGGTGGTGACCTGGCGCACCGGCGTCGGCCTGGAACTGAGCGAAGACATAGTCGCCCTGGCCGGCGAAGTGTTGCAGGAGTACGCCCGGCAGATGGGCGAAAGCATGATCACCCTGTTGCCCTTTGCCGGTGACCACGAGCTGCCTTGATTGCAGTCGTGACGCTGCTCCGCTAGGGCGTTGTGTCGCCATGTGCAGGCAGCTGTAGCCCGTGCAAGGGCTAATAACAGCCAACGCCCGGTGCAAAGCTGGCTATCTTTAGTGCCACAGTGCCCCGTTAGTGCTCATAACGATTTCCGATCATGCGCACTTGGTTTTTCTAGTTGGACAGGTCAGGTGCGTCGCCCGAGACTCGAAACCAGGCCTTCCGCCAACCTTGGGTTCAGGCCAATCGCCTCACATTAAAAACTCTGGAGAAAATAATAATGAATAATTTATCTCGCCTAGGCCTCTCCGCGATGGCCTGCGTCATCAGCCTTCAGGCAATCTGCGCCCAGGGCGCCGAGCGCTGGAACATGACCACGGAGAACCCAGACGGCAACTACATCACCGCAGTGGCCAAGGAATTCTCGGCGGATGTCGAAAAAGCCACCGCCGGCGAACTGAGCATCCATGTACACGCCAACTCGGTGCTGTTCAAACGCCCTGAGGTCAAGCGCGCGGTGCAGACCGGCCAGGTCCAGCTCGGTGACGTGTTGATGTCGGTACTGGGCAACGAAGACCCGATCTATGAGGTCGACAGCGTGCCTTTCCTGGCGCGCAACTACAGCGATGCGCAAAAACTCTGGAAAGCCAGCCGCCCGGCGGTGGAAGCACGCTTGGCCAAGCAGGGCATCAAGCTGCTGTACGCCACCCCATGGCCGCCGCAAAGCATCTACAGCAAGACTCCGGTCAATACCATGGAGGATTTCAAGGGCATGAAATTCCGTGCCTACAACCCGGCCACCTCGCGTATGGCCGAGCTGATGGGTGCGGTACCGACGCTGATCAATGCTGGCGAAGTACCTCAGGCGTTCAGCACCGGGATCATCAGCGGCATGATCACCTCGCCGATGACCGGTGTGGATACCCAGGCCTGGGATTTCGCCAAGTACTACTACGACGTCAAGGCGTTTATTCCGAAGAACTTCGTGATCGTCAACGAGCGCGCGTTCAAACGCTTGCCCGAAGCCTCGCAGAAAGCGGTACTGGAAGCAGCCGAACGGGCTGAGCAGCGCGGCTGGGAAATTGCCGAGGAGCAAACCAGCAAACTGGTCGCGACCCTCGCCGAGAACGGCATGCAGGTCGACCCGGCGGCGCCTGCGCCGGTCGAGGCGGGCTTCCGTGCGATTGGCCAGACCATGTCCGAGGAGTGGCTGAGCAAGGCCGGTGCGGATGGCCAGGCGATCATCGACGCGTACAAGAACTGATTGGCTGAACTCGCCGGGGCCGGGCGACCGGCCTCGGTATCTCTGATATCTGGAGCCTCAGACAATGAAACTCTTGCATAAGCTCTATACCTTCTGTGGGCTGCTTTCGGGCCTGTTCCTGATTCTTATCTGCCTGCTGGTGGTCGCCCAGATCGTGGTGCGGCAACTGGGCGGCATGGTGCCATCGGCCGATGAGTTCGCCGCCTATGCCATGGCCGCCTCGGGCTTTCTCGCCTTGCCATACGCCTTGCACCGCGGCGCGCATATCCGTGTCGAGTTGCTGTATCGCTTGCTGTCGACGCGTGGGCGTTTTGTCGCCGAGGTGTTGAGCAACCTGGTGGGCCTGGGCATCAGCGTTTACCTGGCCTGGTATTGCGCGTTGTTCGTAATCGAATCCTATGAATTCAAGGAAGTGTCGTCTGGGTTGTTACCCATTCCGATGTGGATTCCGCAGCTGCCGATGCTACTGGGCACTTCGGTGCTGGCGGTGGCGATGGCTGAGCGGCTGGTCGTGGTGTGCCTGGGACAGCGCTTCGAGAGCGCCGACGCCTGCACTGCGATGAGCGAATAGGCAGCTCGCGAGCTTTATCAGGCCGTTGAAAGACCAGCTATGTTGCCTTGCCTAGGTTTATCGACGGGCCTGTTATCCATTTTTGCGGCCTCGGCCGCACCGGATCAGTGAGTTAACCGTGGACTACACAATAATTACTATCACGCTGCTGGTGGCCTTGTTTGCCTTGCTCGGTGGCGGTGTCTGGGTCGCCCTGTCACTACTGGGTGTCGGCATTCTCGGCATGGAAGTGTTCGGCGGTGCGCCGGCCGGTTCTATCCTGGCCACCACCAGTTGGGCGTCGAGCGCCAGCTGGACGCTGACAGCGCTGCCACTATTTATCTGGATGGGCGAGATCCTCTATCGCACGCGCCTGTCCGAGGACATGTTCAACGGCCTGTCGCCCTGGATGCGGGGTTTGCCGGGCCGCCTGCTGCATGTCAACGTGGTGGGCTGCGGGATCTTTGCCGCGGTCAGCGGCTCCTCGGCGGCGACGGCGGCGACCATCGGCCGCATCTCCCTGCCCGAGTTGAAGGCGCGCGGCTACCCGGAGAGTATCGCCATCGGCTCCCTGGCCGGCGCCGGCACCCTGGGCCTGCTGATCCCGCCCTCGATCATGATGATCGTCTACGGCGTCGCCGCGCAGGTGTCGATCTCGCGGCTGTTCATCGCCGGGATTCTGCCGGGCCTGATGCTGCTGCTGATCTTCAGCGGTTTTCTGATCATCTGGTCGTTGATCAACCGTGAGCAGATGCCGGACGATCACGAAACCCTGACGTTCATGGAAAAACTGCGCCGCGGCAAGCTGCTGATCCCGGTGCTGACACTGATCGTCTCGGTGATCGGCTCGATCTACGCGGGGTTCGCCACCGCGACCGAGGCCGCCGCGGTCGGGGTGGTCGGCGCGCTGCTGATCGCCTGGTATTCCGGCTCGCTGAACCGTGAGACTTTCATGGCCAGCCTGATGGGCGCGGTCTGCACCTCGTGCATGATCTTCTTCATCCTGCTCGGCGCTGCGTACCTGACCTCGGCCATGAGCTTTACCGGGCTGCCGTCGGCGCTGGCCGACTGGATCATCGCCAAGCATCTTTCGCCTTATGTGCTGCTGCTGGCGTTGACGGTGTTCTTTATCGTCCTGGGCTGCTTCCTCGACGGTATTTCGATCATCCTGCTGACCACCGCGGTGGTGCTGCCGGCGGTGCAGGCGGCGGGTATCGACCTGCTGTGGTTCGGCATCTTCGTGATCCTGGTGGTGGAGATGGCGCAAATCACCCCGCCGGTAGGCTTCAACCTGTTCGTGGTGCAGAACCTGACGGGCTACGACATGTGGAAAGTGGCCAAGGCCAGCTTTCCGTTCTTCCTGTTGCTGGTGCTGGCGGCAATTCTGATCACGGTATTTCCGCAGATCGTCCTGGGGCTGCCGCAGGCGATGCGCGGGGCTTGATCCATCGCGCCTTGCCCCGCCCTTGGTTGGCGGGGCAAGGCGGGTATATCGATTTACGCTGAACGAAGGCTGGTGCCAGGCGGGCAATCCGCGAGTTTTCTCCGGCGAAGTATCTGTAGTGAAAGAAAATGTCGCAGCACTGCAAGCGCTTGCCTGTGTTCCCTCGTTAAGCTCGCTCGATAAATGTGACCAGTGAGTCGCTGGCGTCGCCACACTCAAGAGGCGGGTTCTGAACATGCAAATCCCGCCTCCTGAACTAACGTTGAACCCTAATGGCGTTGCCAGTTACCACTCGCGATAGCCTCAGCCGAATCTCAAGCCAACCGGAGCATAAAAAACATGGCGTTCTTTACGGCGGCCAGCAAAGCCGACTTTCAGCATCATCTGCAAGCGGCTCTGGCGCAGCACGTCAGTGAACAGGTACTGCCACAAATCACCCTTTTCGCCGAGCAGTTCTTCGGCATCATCGCGGTCGACGAACTGACCCAGCGCAGGCTTTCCGACCTGGTCGGTTGCACCCTGTCGTCCTGGCGTTTGCTCGAGCGCTTCGAGCAGAGCAAAGCTCAAGTCCGGGTATTCAACCCCGATTACGAAAAGCACGGTTGGCAGTCCACCCATACCGCCGTGGAAATCCTCCACAGCGATACTCCGTTTTTGGTTGACTCGGTGCGCATGGAGCTGAACCGCCGCGGTTACAGCATCCACACCTTGCAGAACAGCGTGTTCAGCGTGCGTCGCGACAAGAAGGGCACGCTGCTGGAAGTACTGCCCAAGGGCACCCAAGGCAAGGACGTGCAGCAAGAAGCGCTGATGTTCCTGGAGATCGACCGCTGCGCCAACGCTGGCGAGATGAAGACGCTGGAAAAAGCCCTGCATGAAGTGTTCGCCGAAGTGCGGCAGAGCGTTGCCGACTTCCTGCCGATGAAGGCCAAGGCCGAGGAATTGCTCGGTTGGCTGGCCAAGGCCAAGCCGGGCAAGGCCGGTGGCACCGTCGACAGCAGCGAGCTGGAAGAGATCAAGGTGTTTATGAAATGGCTGCTGGACGACCATTTCACCTTCCTCGGTTATGAAGAGTTCAGCGTCAACGATACCGCCGACGGCGGCGTCATCGTGTATGACGAGAAATCCCTGCTGGGCCTGTCCAAGCGCCTGCGCACCGGCTTGAGCAGCGAGGAGCTGCACATCGAGCCGGAAGCCCTGAGCTACCTGCGCGAACCGCTGTTGCTGTCGTTCGCCAAGGCCGCGGTGCCGAGCCGCGTGCACCGTCCGGCCTATCCGGACTTCGTTTCCATCCGCGAACTGGACAGCAAGGGGCGGGTGGTCAAGGAATGCCGCTTCATGGGCCTGTACACCTCCGCGGTGTATGCCGAGAGCGTGTGGAACATCCCTTATATCCGCCGCAAGATCGCGGTGATCGAGCAGCGCGCCGGCTTCGACAGCAAGGCGCACCTGGGCAAGGAACTGGCTCAGGTCCTCGAAGTGCTGCCGCGTGACGACCTGTTCCAGACCCCGGTCGACGATCTTTACGACACCGCCATGTCCATCGTGCAGATCCAGGAACGCAACAAGATCCGCGTGTTCCTGCGCCGCGATCCCTATGGGCGTTTCTGCTACTGCCTGGTCTACGTGCCGCGCGACGTTTACTCCACCGAGACCCGGCTGAAGATTCAGCAAGTATTGATGGAGCGCTTGCAGGCCATCGATTGCGAGTTCTGGACCTTCTTCTCCGAGTCGGTCTTGGCCCGCGTGCAGTTCATTCTGCGCGTCGATCCGAAGAACAAGACCCCGATCGATCCGGTCCTGCTGGAGAAGGAAGTAATCCAGGCCTGCCGTTCGTGGAAGGACGACTACGCCGGCTTGATCGTCGAAACCTTCGGCGAGGCCCAGGGCACCAATGTGCTGGCGGACTTCCCAAGCGGTTTCCCGGCGGGTTATCGCGAGCGCTTCGCGCCGCATTCGGCCGTGGTGGACATGCAGCACCTGCTCAGCCTGAGCGCCACGCGCCCGCTGGTCATGAGCTTTTACCAGCCGCTGACCCAGGACGGCCAGCAGCTGCATTGCAAGCTCTACCACGCCGATACGCCGCTGCCGCTGTCCGACGTGCTGCCGATTCTGGAAAACCTCGGCCTGCGCGTGCTCGGTGAATTCCCCTACCGTTTGCACCAGCTCAACGGTCGCGAGTTCTGGATTCACGATTTCGCCTTCACCTATGCCGAAGGCCTGAATGTCGATATCCAGCAGCTCAACGACACCCTGCAGGACGCCTTTATCAACATCGTCGGTGGCGAAGCCGAGAACGATGCGTTCAACCGCCTGGTGCTGACCGCCGCCATGCCGTGGCGCGATGTCGCGCTGCTGCGTGCCTATGCGCGTTATCTCAAGCAGATTCGCCTGGGCTTCGGTCTCAACTATGTCGCCAGCACCCTGGTCAACCACGCGGATATCGCCAAGGAGCTGGTGCGCCTGTTCAAGACGCGCTTCTACCTGGCGCGCAAACTCGGCGCCGGCGACCTCAGCGACAAGCAGCAGAAGCTCGAACAGGCGATTCTCAGCGCCTTGGACAACGTCGCGGTACTCAACGAAGACCGTATCCTGCGGCGCTATCTGGACCTGATCAAGGCCACCTTGCGCACCAACTTCTACCAGACCGACGCGGCTGGGCAGAGCAAGTCTTACTTCAGCTTCAAACTCAATCCGCGGGCGATTCCGGACATTCCCAAGCCGGTACCGAAGTTCGAAATTTTCGTCTATTCGCCGCGCGTCGAAGGCGTGCACCTGCGCTTCGGCGATGTTGCTCGCGGCGGCCTGCGCTGGTCGGATCGCGAAGAGGACTTCCGTACCGAAGTGCTCGGCCTGGTCAAGGCTCAGCAGGTGAAGAACGCGGTAATCGTGCCCATGGGCGCCAAGGGCGGTTTCCTGCCGCGTCGTTTGCCGGTCGGTGGCTCGCGCGACGAGATCCTGGCCGAGGGCATCGCCTGCTACCGCATCTTCATCAGCGGTCTGCTCGATATCACCGACAACCTCAAGGAAGGCGCCGTGGTACCGCCGGCCAACGTGGTACGCCACGATGCCGATGACCCCTATCTGGTGGTCGCCGCGGACAAGGGCACCGCGACCTTCTCCGATATCGCCAACGGTATCGCCGCCGATTACGACTTCTGGCTCGGCGACGCCTTTGCTTCCGGCGGCTCGGCCGGTTACGACCACAAGGGCATGGGCATCACCGCCAAGGGCGCCTGGGTCTCGGTACAACGGCATTTCCGCGAGCGCGGTATCGACGTGCAGAAGGACAGCATCACGGTGATCGGCATCGGCGACATGGCCGGTGACGTATTCGGCAACGGCTTGCTGCTGTCGGACAAGCTGCAGATGGTCGCCGCCTTCAACCACATGCACATTTTCATCGACCCCAACCCGGATGCGGCCAAGAGCTTCGTCGAGCGCAAGCGCCTGTTCGATCTGCCGCGTTCCAGCTGGGCCGATTACGACACCTCGCTGATTTCCGCCGGCGGCGGGATCTTCCTGCGCAGCGCCAAGAGCATCGCCATCAGTCCGGAAATGCAAGAGCGTTTCGACATCAGCGCCGACAAGCTGGCGCCGACCGAACTGCTTAATGCCCTGCTCAAGGCGCCGGTCGATCTGATCTGGAACGGCGGTATCGGTACCTACGTCAAGTCGAGCAAGGAAAACCATGCCGATGTCGGCGACAAGGCCAACGATGCGCTGCGCGTCGACGGTCGCGAGCTGCGTGCGAAAGTCGTGGGCGAGGGCGGTAACCTCGGCATGACCCAGCTGGGTCGTGTCGAATACGGCCTCAACGGCGGCGCCAGCTTCACCGACTTCATCGACAACGCGGCCGGGGTGGACTGCTCCGACCACGAGGTGAACATCAAGATCCTGCTCAACGAAATAGTCGCGGCCGGCGATATGACCGGCAAGCAGCGCAACAAGCTGCTGGCCGAGATGACCGATGCGGTCGGTGGCCTGGTGTTGGGCAACAACTACAAGCAGACCCAGGCATTGTCGCTGGCCGAACGCCGCGCGCGCGAGCGTCAGGGCGAGTACAAGCGCGTGATGGCTGGCCTGGAGGCGGCCGGCAAGCTGGATCGCGGCCTGGAATTCCTGCCCTCGGACGACGAACTCAACGAGCGCGCCGCCAAAGGCCAGGGCCTGACCCGTCCCGAGCTGTCGGTGCTGATCTCCTACAGCAAGATCGACCTGAAGGAGTCGCTGCTCAAGTCCCAGGTGCCGGACGACGAGTACCTGGCCCGCGAGATGGAGACCGCCTTCCCGCCGCTGCTGGCGCAGAAATTCGGCGAGGCCATGCGTCGTCATCGCCTCAAGCGCGAAATCGTCAGCACGCAGATCGCCAACGACCTGATCAACCACATGGGCATCACCTTCGTGCAGCGCCTGAAGGAGTCGACCGGCATGAGTTCGGCCAATGTCGCCGGTGCTTATGTGATCGTTCGCGATGTATTCCGCCTGCCGCACTGGTGGAAGCAGATCGAGGCGCTGGACTACAAGGTGCCGGCCGAACTGCAGCTGCAGATGATGGACGAGCTGATGCGTCTCGGTCGCCGTGCCACCCGCTGGTTCTTGCGCAATCGCCGCGGCGAGCTGGATGCGGCGCGTGACGTGGCGCATTTCGCACCGCGCATCGAAGCCCTGGCGATGAGTCTCGACGAGTTGCTCGAAGGCCAGGCCCGCGAACAATGGCTGGCGCGCTTCCAGTCCTACGTCGAAGCCGGTGTGCCGGAAGTCCTGGCACGCATGGTGGCGGGTACCAGCCATCTGTACACCTTGCTGCCGATCATCGAGGCCTCGGATGTCACCGCGCAGGAGCCGGCCCGCGTTGCCGCTTCCTACTTCGCCGTAGGCGGTGCCCTGGAATTGTCCTGGTACCTGCAGCAGATCACCGGCCTACCGGTGGAAAGCAACTGGCAGGCGCTGGCGCGCGAAGCCTTCCGCGACGACCTCGACTGGCAACAGCGGGCGATTACCGTATCGCTGCTGCAAATGCCTGATGGCCCGGCGGATATCGAAGCGCGTGTGGTCGATTGGCAGGAGCAGCATCGTCGCCTGGTCGACCGCTGGAAGGCCATGCTGGCTGAGCTGCGTGCCGCCACCGGCACCGACTACGCCATGTACGCCGTGGCCAACCGCGAACTGATGGACCTGGCGCAGAGCGCCCAGCGCGGCGTGACCGCTTGATCCCACGCTGAGCAGTACCGAGCCCCGCCTAGTGCGGGGCTTTTTTATGGCTCTGTTCCAATAGCGTGTTGCAGGCCGCTTTTGTAGGGTGGGTTAGCGGCGCTAGGGGCTGGTTATAGGGGCTCCACGCAATTCGAGCGCCGCGTAACCCACCATTGCGGTTTGTCGGTAGGCCGCAATGGTGGGTTACGGCGCGTTGAGAGTCGATGGGGCTTTCCTGATCCCGGCTAGCGCCTAACCCACCCTACGTATTACCGCGCTCCATGCGCCATGCCATATAGCTGTTCGGGACATAACTGGTACATAGCCTTTTTTATATCGGTGCAGCTGCAATCACGCTGAATGGGGTAACTGCTGGAGGCGTTGGGCTTCGCAGACTCAGCGCCAACCTACGCCGCGATTTTGTAGATTCTGCATAAAGTGCATAGCGCTAGGGCGGGCAGGCCGAAGGCTTGTCCGCCATTGACCCGCCAGTGGTGAACAAAGCTTCGCTATGTCCAGTCCCCCCGTAAAAGTGCGGTTCGTAGCCCGTATAAGCGCCAGCGCAATCCGGGTGCGCTCTCACTGCAATCAACTCCGCCGGATCAACCTGACCCCCATGACCATCTGCCCGGATGAACCCTGGAAAGCTCTATGCATGCACCACTGCTCCCGGATTGCGGCATAGGCTTATTCGGGCTACGAAATTATCCTTTGCCCGGTTAGCTGGAATAGCTGTTAGACAGGCTCAGGCTGCTGCAGACCGGGCGGCAATCTGAAAAGGTGCAGATTGCTCGGCAGCCAGCGGTAGTAAAAATAGAACTCGAAAAGCGCGGGGTGGCGGCAGGTGCACAGGGTGAGCGACGCGGTGTATCGGCTGGGTTTGAAATGCACGTAGCCGATCGAGGAGAAGGCTTCGAATACCGCGCGTTCTTCCTCACGCAGATGAATCATCTTGCCACGCACCAGGTCGGCGGCATGCAGGCATACTTGCGAAAGGCAGACGTGTTTCATCCTTGATTCCCTCGGGCTTGATGGAGGTGCTGGAGTAACGCCTGCATGTCGATCAGCCGATGTCGGCCGAAGTTGCGGGAGGGTAGCGCCCCTTCATCGATCCAGCGCGCCAGGAGTTCTTTCTGCGTTTGCAGTCCCGCCAATTCGGCGAATCGATCCTGGGTGAGGTAGCGCGGACAGCCAACGAATAGTGTGGGGGGCAGTTCTTCCACTTTCATGCGGCTTCCTGCACCATTACGACCTCCTCGACTAGCCTGATCCTGAGGGCAGTCTTTATTGGCTTAGCTTGGATTACTAGCTGTTAGTAGGTTAGTGGTGTGCTGGTTTTCCGTCAAGGCTGGATTAACGATGACGAAAAAGCGTTTTCTGTTTACTGCTGGCGAGCGACTTCGAGGGTTGCGCGAGCTGATGGGCTTGAGCCGGCCGGCTTTCTCGGAAATCGTCGGGATAAAACCCAAGCGGTTGGAAAACATCGAAAACGGCTGGCAGAAAATGCACGACGAGGACTTTGAGAAAGTCTGCAGTGTGTTCGAAGAGTTCAGCCGCTGGATTACCTATGAAGGGCCGGTCGATCGGCAGGCGCTGGAGTTCAAGGTCGCCGATTCCGCACAGAAGGCCGCGGTGTACCTGGTCAAATGCAACCCGGAATTATTGAAAAGCAGCGGCATGTCGCTGGAAGAGTGGGCGAGCCGCCATCAGGCGGTGCTGGATGAGCTGAACGACAACGAAGAGCCTGCGGATTGACGCTCTTTGCTATCGCCCTAGGGAGTGATCAGGGTTTTCAGGTGTTTGACCACATCCGGTGCGCCTGCCAGGCATAGGCCCTCGCCAAGGGCGGTGGCTTCCTGGCTGTGCTTGGGCAGTAGCAAAAACTCAGGTGCTCCGGGAGTGCGCAGCAGGGCCAGTCGCGCATAGGGCAGGCCATTGTCGAGTAGCAGCCCCATGAAGGCCGGATCGCTCCAGGCGGCGCCTGGCATGGCCAGCACGTGGTAGCTCTGTTCCAAGGTGGCCAGGCCGCTTGCGCTCAGGCTATAGCTGGTGAGTTCGGCGGGCAGGGTGATTTCCATTTCACGACGACGGGCATAGGCCACGGCACAGGCGAAGGCTTCGCCGTGGTGCTCGCCGGCCCAGAACAGCCGCTCGCCACGCCAGCTGGCCTGACGCAACTCGATGCGTTCGCCGGCCAGAAAACGCGGTAGTGCCAGGCTGATGGTCTTGACGAAATCCTTGTAGCTGATGATGCGCACCTGACGGCAGTGCTCGCATGCCGCGTATTCTTCGAAGCTGGCGAAGTGGGCGTGTGCCGGGTCGCAGTGCGCCAGACCGTTGATGTTGCGCAGATCGAAGGAGGCGAGTTGCTGTTGCTGCTGTTGGACGACGCGAACCAATACCGAGTGGGCCTGCGCCTTGTCTTCCTGCACTGGGCCCGACAAGGCGTTGCGGGGTAGGTCAACCAGGCGGTGTAGCGGGGGACCATCTAGCCAGCAGATGCTCTCCTTGCCGGCGGGTAGCGCGGTGAATGGCAACTGCAGGGTGCTGGCGCGTGCCAGTATCTGTTTCGGTGCGCGGCCAATGAGGCCGATGCGCTGTGCCAGGCCGGCCAGGCGCGAACTCAGGGTCGTAGGCTGTTCAGACACACTCATGGCCGGCTGCGAACTCCAGTAACTCTTGCGCCAGTGTGGCAGGGATCACCCCATGCTGCACAGACCCGGAAGGTCCGGATGCCGGATTTTGTGCAAGATTGGCTGAGCGCCTGTGGCAAAATCGACGGGTTTATCTGCAAGTGAGCCTCCATGCCCAGTCTGGTGTTGGATATTTCGTTGTCGTCCGAGCGGTGCCTGGCCATTTATCAGGGCCGGGTCAATCGTATTCTGGTGCATAGTCGCGACGGGCGCCGGGTCAGCGTGCCCGCCCATCATTTTCGCGCTTTTTTGACTCGCGATGGCATCCATGGTTCCTTCGAGCTGGAGTTTAGCGCGGCCGGTGAATTATTAAAGCTGCGCCGCCTGGACTGAATCGAGTTCCTGGTGCCGCTGCGTCCGCGCAATCCGCCCCGGCGGGGTTGGCCGTGCGCCTCGCTTCCGAGCGCTCACGACCTGTATAATCGCCGCCTTTGTGACTTTCATAATCGAGCTAAGCCTGCCCATGTACAACCTGGCCCGCGAGCTGCTGTTCAAACTCTCCCCGGAAACCTCCCACGAGCTGTCCATCGACCTGATCGGTGCGGGTGGCCGCCTGGGCTTAAATGGCTTGCTGAGCAAACCGCCCGCCAGCCTGCCGGTCAAGGTCATGGGGCTGGAGTTCGCCAATCCGGTCGGCCTGGCAGCGGGGTTGGACAAGAACGGCGATGCCATCGACGGTTTCGCCCAGCTCGGTTTCGGCTTCATCGAAATCGGCACGGTAACGCCGCGGGCGCAACCGGGCAATCCCAAGCCGCGTCTGTTCCGTTTGCCCGAGGCCGAGGCGATCATCAATCGCATGGGGTTCAACAACCACGGCGTCGATCATTTGCTCGCGCGGGTGCGCGCGGCCAAGTTCAAGGGCGTGCTGGGTATCAATATCGGCAAGAATTTCGATACCCCGGTCGAGCGCGCCGTGGATGATTATCTGCTGTGCCTGGACAAGGTATACGCCCACGCAAGCTATGTGACCGTCAATGTCAGCTCGCCGAACACCCCGGGCCTGCGCAGCCTGCAGTTCGGTGACTCGCTCAAGCAACTGCTCGAGGCCCTGCGCCAGCGTCAGGAAGACCTGGCCCAGCAGCATGGCAAGCGCGTGCCGCTGGCGATCAAGATCGCCCCGGATATGAGCGACGAGGAGACCGTGGAGGTCGCCAATGCCCTGGTGCAGGCCGGTATGGATGCGGTAATCGCCACCAATACCACGCTGAGTCGCGACGGGGTCAAGGGGCTGGAACATGCGGACGAGGCGGGCGGCTTGTCCGGTGCGCCGGTGCGCGACAAGAGTACGCATATCGTCGAGGTGCTGGCGGCCGAGCTGGCCGGGCGTTTGCCGATCATCGCCGTGGGTGGGATTACCGAAGGCAAGCATGCGGCCGAGAAGATCGCCGCGGGCGCCAGCCTGGTGCAGATATATTCCGGGTTTATCTACAAGGGCCCGGCGTTGATCCGCGAAGCGGTGGATGCGATCGCCGGTTTGCCGCGTAAGGCTTGAATGGCGTGCTGATCGTCGGGCAATAAAAAGGGCTCCCTAAGGGAGCCCCTGGGCTCGCGCCCGCCGCTCGAATGGAGCGGTCTCGATGAAGTCGGTAGGTTCCTGAATCAGCCGACAGCGTGAAGTTCGTTAAGCCGATGGAGGCCAGCGGTGCCAGTCAATCCGTCCCAGTTGTCGCCGCGGCCCTCTCGCCAGCCGTTTATCCAGGCTTGACGTACAGAGGGAAGAGTAAATGGGCAAAGTTCGCGGGATTTACCATGAATGCCGTATTGATAGCCGCGCAAGAAAGCTCTTTCTAACGGATCACGCTTAAGTCTTCTCATAGGGTATTGCCCTCAATGTTGACTGTTATGTCCCTTAAGACCTTGATGCAAGGTCGGGCAGAAGTTCTGCCGATGGAGTCCGCTGCCGGCGTCGCGGGTCTCCTGTGCCTTCACCGTTGCGGCGAAGGCCTAGGTAGATTTCTAGCGAATGCCAGAGGGCCTGTGAATGATCGATTTGTAATAAGGACTTAACACTTTTGTGGGCGGGGCGATAAGGCCGGAAGAAAGTCCGTCGGCTAAATGCAACGGGCACCCCTAGCCAGGGGGTTTGCATCCTTTATGCTGGTGTTGTGCTATCGCGAATTAGTTGCAGTTATTTTTTCTGTGTATTCCGATGAAATGTCCGTAATGCGACTTTTTGTCACTTAATTTTGGCTGTGCAGATTTTCCCGCACGCCGTTTGCTATGCCTCAGAGGCACTGGATACTCCCATGTCGGATCGTTACGAACTCTTTCTCACCTGCCCGAAGGGCCTCGAAGGGCTGCTGCTCGAAGAAGCAAGCAACCTGGGGCTCGAGGAGGCGCGTGAGCACACCTCGGCCATTCGCGGCTTCGCCATGCTCGAAATCGCATACCGCCTGTGCCTGTGGTCGCGGCTGGCCAACCGGGTGCTGCTGGTGCTCAAGCGCTTTCCGGTGCGCGACGCCGAAAGCCTCTACGAGGGGGTGCTGGAAGTCGACTGGTTCGAGCATCTGGAGCCCAGCGGTAGCCTGGCGGTGGAGTTCAGCGGCAACGGTTCGGGGATCGACAACACCCACTTCGGTGCCTTGAAGGTCAAGGATGCGATCGTCGATAAACTGCGCCAGGCGGACGGCACGCGGCCTTCGGTGGACAAGCTCAACCCGGACATGCGCGTACACCTGCGCCTGGACCGCGGCGAGGCGATTCTCTCCCTCGACCTCTCCGGCCACAGCCTGCACCAGCGCGGGTATCGCTTGCAGCAGGGCGCCGCGCCGCTCAAGGAAAACCTCGCCGCTGCGGTGCTGATCCGCGCCGGCTGGCCGCGCATCGCCGCTGAGGGCGGCGCGCTGGCCGACCCGATGTGCGGGGTGGGGACGTTTCTGGTCGAGGCGGCAATGATCGCCGCCGATATTGCGCCCAACCTGACTCGTGAACAATGGGGTTTCAGCAAGTGGCTGGGGCATGTGCCGGCACTGTGGAAAAAGCAGCTGGCTGAGGCCGAGCAGCGCGCCGCCGAGGGCATGGCCAAGCCGCCGCTGTGGATTCGCGGCTACGAGGCCGACCCGCGCCTGATCCAGCCGGCGCGCAACAATATCGAGCGCGCCGGGCTGAGCCATTGGATCAAGGTGTATCAGGGCGAAGTGGCGACCTTCGAGCCGCGCCCGGACCAGAACCAGAAGGGCCTGGTGATCTGCAACCCGCCTTATGGCGAGCGCCTCGGCGATGAGGCCAGCTTGCTGTATCTCTATCAGAATCTCGGCGAGCGTCTGCGTCAGGCTTGCATGGGCTGGGAAGCGGCGGTATTCACCGGCGCGCCGGACCTGGGCAAGCGCATGGGCATTCGCAGCCACAAGCAGTACGCCTTCTGGAACGGCGCCTTGCCGTGCAAGTTGCTGCTGATCAAGGTGCAGCCGGAGCAGTTCGTCACCGGCGAGCGACGCACCCCGGAACAGCGCGAACGCGAGCGCGAGCAGGCTGAAGCCGACAAGGCACCGCGCGAGCCGCTGGAGCGTCAGTACAACAAGAACGGCAATCCGATCAAGCCGGCGCCGGCGCCTGTCGTCGAGCAGGCGCGCCTCAGCGAAGGTGGGCAGATGTTCGCCAATCGTCTGCAAAAGAACCTGAAACAGCTGGGTAAGTGGGCGCGCAAGGAAGGTGTCGAGTGCTACCGGCTATACGATGCCGATATGCCCGAGTACGCGCTGGCCGTCGACCTCTACGAAGACTGGGTGCATGTGCAGGAATATGCCGCGCCGAAGTCCATCGACCCGGAAAAAGCCCAGGCGCGTTTGTTCGATGCGCTGGCGGCGATTCCCCAGGCGCTGAATGTCGACAAGAGCAAGGTGGTGATCAAACGCCGCGAGCGCCAGAGCGGCACCAAGCAATACCAGCGGCAGAGCGCGCAGGGGCAATTCCTGGAGGTCAGCGAAGGCGGCGTGAAGCTGCTGGTCAACCTCACCGACTACCTTGATACCGGGCTGTTCCTCGATCACCGTCCGTTGCGCCTGCGCATCCAGCGCGAGGCCGCCGGCAAGCGCTTCCTCAACCTGTTCTGTTACACCGCGACGGCCACCGTGCATGCGGCCAAGGGCGGCGCGCGCAGCACCACCAGTGTCGATCTGTCGAAGACCTACCTGGATTGGGCGCGGCGCAATCTGTCGCTCAATGGCTTCTCGGACAAGAACCGCCTGGAGCAAGGCGACGTGATGGCCTGGCTGGAGGAGGATCGCGGCGAGTACGAGCTGATCTTCATCGACCCGCCGACCTTCTCCAACTCCAAGCGCATGGAAGGGGTGTTCGATATCCAGCGCGACCATGTGCAACTGCTCGACTTGGCCATGGCGCGTCTGGCGCCGGGCGGGGTGTTGTATTTCTCCAACAACTTCCGCAAGTTTCAGCTCGACGAGGGCCTGGGGGCGCGTTACACGGTCGAGGAGATCAGTGCCTCGACGCTGGACCCGGACTTCGCTCGCAACCCGAAAATCCACCGCGCCTGGCGAATCAGCGCCAAGGCTTGATCCCCAAAGCCCCTCTCTCGGCGAGAGGGGCGTATGGACGGCCGCTCCAGGTGCCTATTTGAGCTTGGGCTGGCGGTACAGGTCGATCAGCACCTGGTCGAGGATCGATGAGGCGCCCCAGGGCCGGGGGTCGTTGAGAATCGCCACTACCGCCCAGCTGTTGCCATTGCTGTCGCGGCTGTAGCCGGCAATCGCGCGCACGTTGTTCAGCGTGCCGGTCTTGATATGCGCCTCACCGACCAGCGGCGTGCTATGCAGGCGCTTGCGCATGGTGCCGTCCATCGCCACCAGCGGTAGCGAGCTCATGAACTCGGCGGCATAGGGGCTCTTCCAGGCTGCCTGGAGTAACTTCGCCAGCTCGTTGGCACTGACCCGCTCGGCGCGCGACAGCCCGGAGCCGTTCTCCATCACCAGGTGCGGGGCGAGGATATTCTTGCGCGCCAGCCAACTGCGAATTACCCGTTGCGCCGCCTTGGCGTCGTCGCCATCGGCGTCGTTGCGAAATTGCGCGCCGAGGCTGAGGAACAGCTGGCGGGCCATGGTGTTGTTACTGTACTTGTTGATGTCGCGGATGATTTCCGCCAGGTCCGGGGAAAAGGCGCGCACCAGCAGACGGGCATCCTCCGGCACCTCGGCCAGACGGTCCTTGCCCAGAATGCTGCCGTCCAGTTCCTGCCAGATCGCGCGGATCGCGCCCGCGGCGTAGCTCGGGTGGTCGAGCAGCGACAGGTAAGTCTGTGAGCTGCAGCCCTCGGCCAGCTCCCCGGTGATCACCACGCTGGTGCCTGCGGCGGTTTTCACCGGGCTATAGCGAACATCCGGCCAGCCAGGGCATTTGCTTGTCGCCGGCAATGCCTTGACCCGGTTGTCGATGCTGATATCGGCAATCGGCGGTTCGATCGCCACCTGCACCTTGCCACCCTCGGTGCGGGCGATGAAGCGCAGGGCCTTGAGGTTGATCAGCAGCGAGTCCGGGGCGACCAGAAACGGCTTGTTGGAGTCGCCGCCATCGTCATTGAACGAGGGCAGTTGTGGCTGTAAGAAGTGGCTGCGGTCGAGCACCAGGTCGCCGGTAACCTGGCGCACACCGTTGGCGCGCAGGTCGCGCAGCAGCAGCCAGAGCTTTTCCATGTTCAGTTTGGGGTCGCCGCCACCTTTGAGGTACAGGTTGCCATGCAGAATGCCGTCTTTCAGCGGCCCATCGGTGTAGAACTCGGTTTTCCATTGGTAGGTCGGGCCGAGCAGTTCGAGAGCCGCATAGGTGGTCACCAGCTTCATGGTCGAGGCCGGGTTGACCGAAACATCGGCATTGAATACCAGGCTGCTGCCGGGGCCGTTGAGCGGCAGGGCTACCAGCGATAGGGATTGAGCACTGATCTTGTTGGCTTTCAGCGCGTGCTGCACCTTGTTGGGCAGGCTGTGGCTGACTTCGGCATGGAGTGGCAGGGCATAAGGTAACAGCAGGCTGGCGACCGCCAGTTGGCGCAGGGTTTTTAACATTGAATAAACAACCTTGGAACGGCACGTAGGGCGAATGAGCGCTCGCAGGGGTCAAAATTTGCGAGCCGGATTAGTATGCGCTAAGCCTAGAGCCTCTGTGGCGCTGCGTGAACCGGGTCACAGGGTTTATTTCACCGCCTGCGCTGGGTTCGATTGGCACAGAGTCGGGCAAGTTCGGCGTCAAGCTGTTAGAGTGCCGCGCGTTATCACTCTTGAGGATTGTTTCATGGCTACTAACCGTTCCCGCCGTCTGCGTAAAAAACTTTGCGTGGATGAA
This sequence comes from uncultured Pseudomonas sp., assembly GCA_966210435.1. Taxonomy (GTDB): domain Bacteria; phylum Pseudomonadota; class Gammaproteobacteria; order Pseudomonadales; family Pseudomonadaceae; genus Aquipseudomonas. The sequence goes on from CBIHLF010000003.1 coordinate 128,991, forward strand.
TTCCAAGAGCTGGGTTTCGAGCTGAATCTGAATTTCAAGGCGGATCTGGCCGATGAGGCCATTGACGGCTTTCTCGAAGCATTTCTGCGTGATGCCATGACCGCCAATGGTCTGGGTTATGTCGGTGGCGATGATTTCGGTCTGGTCTGCCTGGCCAAGCGTGGCTGTGTCAGCGAAGAGCAGCGTGGTCTGGTCGAAGCCTGGCTGAAAGGCCGCAGCGAGCTGGTCGACTTCACCATCAGCCCGCTGATCGACGTCTGGTATCCGGAAAACGCGATCAACAACCCGGCCTGATGTCCAGTGGTCGGGCACGCCCCAGGGCGGCCCGGCCTGTTACTCCCTCTCCCGCTAGGCTGTCAGCCCGGCCCTGGTCAATATGGCCACCTCATCGACCTCGTCGATTTGCCCCGCTTGCAAAAACTTGTCGGCGTATTGCCGGTAGATTTTCGCGCGCACGAATAACTCGAACAATTCGGCATCGATATGCGCGCCCTTGCACATGCCGGCCATGATATTCAGCGATTCGGAAAGCAGTTTGCCCTTTTTGTACGGTCGATCGACTGCGGTCAGCGCCTCGAAGATGTCGGCAATCGCCATCATCCGCGCCGGCAGGCTCATCTGTTCGCGGGTCAGGCGTTTCGGATAGCCGCTGCCGTCCATTTTTTCGTGGTGGCCACCGGCGATCTCGGCGACATTGCGCAAATGCGCGGGGAAGGGCAGCTTGTTGAGCATCAGGATGGTTTGCACGATGTGGTGGTTGATGATGTAGCGCTCTTCGGCGGTCAGGGTGCCGCGGGGGATGCTCAGGTTATACAGCTCGCCACGGTTGAATTTTTGTTCCGGTACATCCAGCTTGATGCCCCAAGGGTTGTCCTCGGGGTACACCTCGCCAGCGCCGCGTTCGATCAGGTGCTCGAGCTTGTCCGCGAGCAGTGACTCCTGCACCGGTAATACCGGGGGCGGGCTACGATCCTGGCGCTGACGCTCTTCCCAGGACACCCCAAGGCGGTCGTCCAGGGTGCGGGTCCAGGTGCGCCGGGCGATCTGCTGCAGGCGCGCCAGATCCTCCGCGGCCATGGCCTCGCCACCCAGGTTGCAACGCGCGATGAACTCGAACTCCTTATCCAGATCGGCCAGCAACTGGTCGCGCAGCGCCGCCAGTTGCGTTGCCTCGCCGCCCTCAGCGCAGCCTTGCCAGTAGTCGATCCAGGCGTCGCGCTTGAGCAGTTCAAAGCGGGTACGGACTTCGTGGATGCGGTCGTACAGGGTTTCCAGCTTGGTGGCCTTGTCCACCACGTACTCGGGGGTGGTGATCTTGCCGCAGTCGTGCAGCCAGGCGGCGATATGCAGGGCTTCCCAGTCGTCGTCACTGGGCCTGAATGTGGCAAATGCCGGCTCCTCACTGGCGGCGGCGGCCCGCGCGAGCAGCAGGGTGAGTTCGGGTACGCGCTGGCAATGGCCGCCGGTATAGGGGCTCTTGGCGTCGATCGCGCCGGCGAGCAATTGAATGAACGCGTCGAGCAGCTGCTTCTGCCGTTCGAGCAGGCGCTGGCTATCGATGCACAGCGCCGCAACACCCGACACCGCTTCGATGAATGCCACGCGCTCCGGGCTCTGCATCGCCAGGTCGGATTCGTCGCCGCGGTCGCAGTGCAGCAGCACCAACACCCCCAGCGTCACGCCCTGGCGGTTGTGCAAGCCGGTGGCGATCAGGTGCATGCGCGGGCTGTCGAAGGTCTGCAGCAGGCTCCGGTAGGCGCCGGCCTGATCGAAGCCGATCGAGGTCACCAGGCTCGCGCCACCATTGGCCGGTTGTCGTAGCCAGTCGGGGATGTCCGCTGCCGACTTCTCGTAGCTGGGGATGCCGTGTCGATCCAGGCTGTGTTGTTCGCCATCGATGAACAGGCCATGGGGTTCCAGGCGGCCGCTGTCGGCATCGAGCAGATACAGCAGGCCGCCGTGGGCGTCGCCAATATCCACCGTCTCTTCCAGAACCCGCTTGAGCAGCGCGTCGAAGCGGGTCTGTGCCGACAGGCTGGAGGCGATTTCCAGGAAGCTGGATATGGTCTCCTTCATCCGTGCCATGGATACCGCCAGTTGATCGACTTCCAGCACTGGCGATCGACCGCTGGCTGGGTAGTCGAAATCGAAGCGGCGAATCGCCTCGGCTTCAGCGACCAGGGCGCGCAGTGGTTTGACGATCAGGCGCGAGGTCAGCCAACCCAGCGGTAGGCACAACAGGAGCGTGGTCAGGGTCAGTAAGGCGCCTTGCCAGCGAATCCGATAGGCATCGGCCAGCAGCTCGTCCTCGGGTACCAGCAGCGCCAGCTCCAAGCCTTGGGGGCCACCCTCCTGCAAGTGGCGGTACGAGACCACCCAGCGCCGATTATCGAGTTGGAGCACGCCCGATTGCTGGTCGATCGGGCCGTTTGCCAGCAGCGCGGCGAGGTTGGGGCTGAGGTCGCGGGCCTGGGCCAGGCGGTGTTCGCCCTGCTGCACGATCACCTGCGCACTGCCCGGATAGGCCACCACGTTGCCCTGGGGGTCCATCAACACCACCTCGCTGTGCGGGGTGACCTTGTGCTTGGCCAGGGTTGCGGACAAGTCGTCAAGGGTCAGGTCGACAGCCAGTACATTGGTCAGCCCGGTCCGTCGCGCCAGGGTGGTGCCAACCTCGGCGGTGGAGAAGAACGCGTAGGGCGCGGTGGTGATCTGCCCGCCGTCGTCGCGTGCGCTGCGATACCAACTGCGTGCGCGTGGGTCGTAGGCTTCCTTGCCAATCTGGCGGCGGCTGATCAGGTTCAGCGAGCCATCGTAGAACAGGTAGTCGCTGGCGGTGCCGGTCGCGCTGCGGTCGATCGACCAGACCTGAAAGGAGGCATTCTGCGGCGCATCGAACATTTTCTTCAGCGCTTCGCTGCGCAGCGGCCGCAGCATGAAGAAGTCGCCGTCGTCGTAGCCAACGTACAGTGACGCCAGCGTCGGGTTGTCACGCAGCGCCTGGGCAAATGGCTGGAGCAACTGCAAACGGCCTTCAAGATCACCGGCCTGGGTGGCCTGGTTCAGGGCGAGCAGGCTGAGTAGGTGGCGAATCGGTTGGTAGGTGTGCAGCAAATCCTGCCGTACATCCTGCTGGATGCGCTCGAACAGCTTGTCGCTACTGGAGAAGATGATCTGGCTGGTCTGTCGATAGTTGAACAGCCCGAGTACCACTCCGGTCAGGAGCAGCAGCAAGGTGAACAGCACGCTGATATGCACGTGCAGGGGAAAGCGGCGTTGGCTGGACTGCGTTCGGCGAGGCATAGCGCGGCACTCCCTTTAGTGCGCTGGCGGCCCGAAAAGCATAGTGAAACGCGCGGAGGCTTGCTGACTCAATTGCATAAAAACAAGTTGGTTTAGAGCTGCGGCCTTAGTGTGTGCAAGCTCTATCGGCGGCGCCACTGCCAGCTGCGCCGCCGCGTGCCTCGCGCCGTCAGTTCGGATGCGCGGCGGGGCGCTTTACCAACTGCCGCAGGCCATGCACCAGCAGCGCGACGAACAGCGCCAGGACCACGCCGAACAAGGCGTTGAGCAGGCGTTGTTGAATCATTTGCCAGTCGCCGGCGAAACACTCGGCCAGCAGGATCAGGCAAATACTCAGTTGCGCCATGAACAGGCCGTAGCTTTTGGCTTGTAGCGCGCGGCAGAGAGTGATCAGCGGCAGCAGGATGGCCACCATGGTCGCGGGGCTCTGCAGGCTATAGCCGAACAGGATCAGCAAGCCAGCAACGGCCAGGCTGGTCAGGCTGGCTTGCAGGGCACGCACCAGGTTGCCCTGGAACTCCAGGTGCAAGGTTGCAGCAAGGGTCAGGGTTACCCAGTAGCCGCGCTCCAGGCCGGCGAGGCTGACGAGCAGGCCAGCCAGCCCCATCGCCAGTGTGCAGCCCAGCGCATGCAGCCGCCATTGCTGGCGTGGCAGGCGTCTGGCGCGGCGCCGGAGTACTTTGAGGATGCTGAGGAAACGGGGCATGTACGGCCACATGCGCAGGCCATGGATGCCACGCAAACCGAAGGCCAGCAACATCACCCAGAGGCTGCCCAGCACAAACAGCATGGCAATCGCCGAGGGGTTGTTGAAGTTGCCCAGGCCGTATTGGCCCTGGCCCAGACACAAGGACGCGATCAGGCCGATGCCAAGCTTGGCGGCTTCGCTGCCGAAACGCTGCAGCCAGGCGAGTAGCAGGCCGAAGCCGGCGAATAGCCAGAAGGCGATCGGCGGGCTGTTCGCCGACCAGAAGCCCAGCCCCGCGCAACATGCCCCCAGCCCGCAGAGCGTGAGCATACGCAGCATGCCGAGGCGGTGCAGCGGGTTGGCCTGGGCGGTGAGGAAGGCGCCGACCGTAGCCCAAAGAAATCCCGGGTGGCCGCTGAGCAGGCCGAGCAGCAGGGGCAGCGCGCAGCCCACGCCGGCAATCATCGCAGAGCCCCAGGTGGGAGGCCCCGCATGCCAGCTGAAGGTGCGTTTGATGGCGGTTGTCATGATTTACACCGGGCTCGAGCGGCCGGTCATTTCCCTGGCCATTTCAGTGGCGTAGCTGTCGGTCATGCCGGCGATGAAGTCGATCATGCGCAGAAACGACTTATACAGCGGCCAGCTCGGGTCCGGCGCGTTATTGCCGAGCAGATCGAGAATCCGCCGGTTCTTGAACGATGGCGTGCGTCCGCCTTGCTGTTCCAGGGCGGCGCCGCAGAAGGCATTGAGGAGAATCTCCAGGGTGGTATAGGCGCCGATCTCGTGCAGGGTCTTGCGTTTGTCCTGGAAGATTTTCTCGCGCGCCATGTCCTTGGCGCGCTGCACGCACTGTTTGGCGGTGCCGTGCATATGTTCGACCAGATCACCTTGCAGGGTGCCGGCCAGCAGCGCAGGTTGTTGCTCGACGAAGGCGTGGGCGGCGGCGTTGGTCAGGTGCTCGATGGCCTTGCCTCGGAGGATCGCCAGCTTGCGCCGTTTGGAGTCCTGCGGGCCAAGCTGGCGATAGGTTTCCGGCAGATCGTCGCCGACCAGGTCGAGCAGCAGGGCCTCGACTTCGCGATAGTCGAGCAGCTCCATCTCCAGGCCGTCTTCGAGATCGATCAGGCCGTAGCAGATGTCGTCGGCCGCCTCCATCAGATACACCAATGGGTGCCGCGCCCAGCGTTGCTCTTCGAGCTGGGGCAGGCCCAGTTTGCTGGCGATCTGTTCGAGCAACGGCAGCTCGTTCTGGTAGCAACCGAACTTGTGCTTTTTATAGCCGAGGGCTTCGGCGTGGCGCGCGGTCCAGGGGTATTTCAGGTAGGCGCCGAGGGTCGCGTAGGTGAGCCGAGTGCCGCCGTCGAACTGGTGGTATTCCAGTTGCGTGAGCACGCGAAAACCCTGGGCGTTGCCTTCGAAACTGAGAAAGTCGCCGCGCTCGGCCTCGCTCATGCCATCGAGCCAGCCGCGTCCGGCAGCCTGTTGAAACCAATGGCGGATCGCATCCTCGCCGGAATGACCGAACGGCGGGTTGCCGATGTCGTGGGCCAGGCAAGCGGACTGCACGACCATGCCCAGGTCGCTCGGCGCGCACCAGGCGGGCAGGGCATCGCGGATCATCTCGCCGACCCGCATGCCCAGCGAGCGCCCGACGCAACTGACTTCCAGCGAATGGGTCAGGCGCGTGTGGATGTGGTCGTTGCTCGAAACCGGATGCACCTGGGTCTTGCGGCCCAGGCGGCGAAAGGCGCCAGAGAAGATGATGCGATCGTGGTCTTTGTGAAAAGGGCTACGGCCCAGCTCATCGGCACTGTGCGTCGGTTTGCCCAATCGTTCGCGAGTCAGCAGGGTTTGCCAATCCAAAGCGTCTTCTCTCCATTGCGTGATTAGCGCTAGCTTCAGGGTTCGCGCGAGCGGCTGCAAGTGGCGCGCGGTCTTGGCCCGTTGCCGAGCAGCACATTTCGGCCCGCCGAGCGCGGCCGCTGCGTTGACGCAAGCTTAGCCATAAACCGCCGGCATGGTGCGACGGAGGATACCAGGGGGGCGTGGCAAGGCCGTCGAGCCGAGACAGAACATACCTGGATGTCACGCACCTGGGGTGGCGCGAAACGAATCGAAGCGATTCGATAACGACCTGGCCAGGGCGCGATGTCTTGTCTGCGTCCTGGCCAGGTTTATCCCGGGTGGTTGATCCGTTGCACTCAAGGTTGCCGCGGAGGATGGCGGCGCAGCAGCGGGAAGGCGACCAGGGCCATACGCAGCCAGCGGCGCCAGTCGCTTTTCCTCACCGCCAGGGTGGTCAGCAGCACCGCACCACCTGCGACCCATAAAGGCGTGTTGCCGTGGCTCAGGGATTCCTTCCAGTGCTGGCTGAAGTGCTGCACCTGGCGCAGAGGCTGCAGCATGACCAGACTTTCGTGGCGCAGCTCCTGGCGGTTCAGCTCCAGGCGCATGCGCACCAGGGCGATACGCATGTCGCGGCGTGTGGCGTTGGGGGGCAGTTCCGGTAGGTTCATGGCAGCAATTGCTCGCGGTCGCGGGCCAGCTCTTCGAGGCTGGCCTTGAAGGGCGGAACGGCGTTGTGCAGCTGCATCAGCAGGCGCACCAGAAAGATCAGAAAGCCGGCCGCATAGAGCAGGCACAGGCCGAGCACCACACTGAACCGCGCGCTGTCCCAGAAGTAGATCAGCAGCGCAGCCGACAGTCCGATGATCAGCAATATGCCGAACAACAGGGCCAGGCTGGCGAACACCAACAGGCGCACGGTGCTGTTCTGTTGTTCCTTGAGTTCTTCGGAGAACAGCGCGAGGTGACCGTGCAGCAATCCCATCAGCGCGCTGGCAAAGCGCCGCGGCGATGGGCCGCGGGCAGGTGTGGCGTCGTCCATGTAGTCCCCTTTTCTAGCGACGAGTTATCAACATGCCCAGCAGCATGCCGATCGCCGCCGCTATACCGAGGGAATGCCAGGGGTGGGTCTGCACGTAGTCCGAAGTGGCGTCCACGGCGGCCTGGCCGCGCTCACGCAGACTGTTCTCCGCGCTGTCCAGCGAGCTGCGGGCACGCCCGAGGCTGCTGCGGATTTGCTCGCGCAGCTCGTCCGCATGCTCGCCAACCAGGTTGGCGGAGGTATTCAGGAGCTTCTCTGTATCGCTCACCAAGGTTTGAAATTCCTTGATCAGGTCGTCCTGGCTGGAAGTGCTGGCGTTCTTGCGAAGCATAGTTTTCTCCAAAGGCCGGTGTGCCGGAGTTTGCCGAGGGCCGGCCAACCCAAGGGCAACGGCTCGGTAAAACAGGGGATGAATGGCAGAGAGCGCTATTCATCTCATCGAGTGCGCGAACTGAGCGAGAGTGAAAACCGGTAACCCGGGCGGCTTGCATCGCTCGAGATCCAGGTGGCTTGTCTGGTTGGCAAGCATGCCCTCGCTCGCGCAGGCACTTGTAAGGTTCGAGTAGCAGCGCTGGTAGGGGGTTCCATGTTTCTTGGTGGGCTGGTGCGCAAGGATGACCGCGCCCGCTGAACGAGCACCGGATGGTACAGCGATTGCATTACCTTGGTGCGCTATTTCTCCTTTATGCCCTTTGATGGGGCTTTAAAGGGAGTGGAGTAAGTTTCCTGGTGCAAAAATAAACTACTGATAAATAACGATTAAGTGCCATATTTCGGATTTTCTATCGACCCATTTTGGGGCGGTGATTCTTCGGATTGAAGAGGCTGCTCTGGTCTGCGTGCATGAAGATGGTGCATGCGTGATTGGTTGTGACTCGATTTGGTGCTTTTTCCACGACAACGGAGTTTTCTTCGCTGATGGACAACATCAACAGTGCTGTGGAAACCCTGATTCACGGGTCCAATACCCTGTTCATTCTGCTGGGCGCGGTGATGGTTCTGGCCATGCACGCGGGTTTCGCCTTTCTCGAAGTCGGCACGGTGCGGCAGAAGAACCAGGTCAATGCGTTATCGAAGATCATCTCCGACTTCGCCGTATCGGCGCTGGCGTACTTCTTTATCGGCTATTGGGTCGCCTACGGGGTGACCTTCCTGCAGCCGGCCAGCGTGCTGACCGAAGGCAACGGCTACGGCCTGGTGAAGTTCTTCTTCCTCCTGACCTTCGCCGCGGCGATCCCCGCGATCATTTCCGGCGGTATCGCCGAACGCGCGCGTTTCGGCCCGCAGCTGTGCGCGACGATGTTGATCGTGGCGTTCGTCTACCCGTTCTTCGAGGGCATGGTGTGGAACGGCAACTACGGCCTGCAGGCCTGGTTGGAAGCGCAATTCGGTGCGCCTTTCCATGATTTCGCCGGCTCCGTGGTGGTGCATGCGATGGGCGGCTGGTTGGCGTTCGGCGCGGTGACGCTGCTGGGGCGTCGCGACGGTCGCTACCGCGATGGCCGCCTGGTGGCCTTCGCGCCGTCGAACATTCCGTTCCTGGCGCTCGGTTCGTGGATCCTGATCATCGGCTGGTTCGGCTTCAACGTGATGAGCGCGCAAACCCTGGGCAGCGTCAGCGGCCTGGTGGCGGTCAACACCTTGATGGCGATGGTCGGCGGCACCATTGCCGCGCTGCTGGTCGGTCGCAATGACCCGGGCTTTTTGCACAACGGTCCGCTGGCAGGATTGGTGGCCGTGTGTGCCGGCTCCGACCTGATGCACCCGGTCGGCGCCCTGGTAACCGGCGCGATTGCCGGCGCGCTGTTCGTCTGGGCATTCACCGCCACCCAGGTGAAATGGCGTATCGACGATGTGCTCGGGGTCTGGCCGTTGCATGGCTTGTGTGGGGTGTGGGGCGGTATCGCCTGCGGCATCTTCGGTCAGGAGGCGCTGGGTGGCCTGGGCGGCGTGAGCATGACCAGCCAGTTGCTCGGTACCGGTCTCGGCGTGGTGCTGGCGCTGTGCGGCGGCTTCCTGGTGTACGGTCTGCTGAAAAGCTCTATAGGCATTCGCCTGACTCAGGAAGAGGAGTATTACGGGGCCGATCTGTCGGTGCACAAGATTGGTGCGACCAGCCAGGATTGAGGGTTGTTGGCAGGCGCGAGCCTCTGGATGTTCTTCGGGGCATGCAGGGGATGCGCGTCTCTCCCTGGCCGCGAAGGGTAGGGCGCGCCCTTACAGCGCCGATACCTGAACGCCATAGAGTACGGGGCATAGCCATAAAAAAGACTATGTACCAGTTATGTGTTGAGTCGTCCCGAACAGCCATATGGCATGGCGCATTGAGCGTGGTAATACGCAAGGGTGGGTTACGCGGCGCTCGAATTGCGTGGAGCCCCTCTATAACCACCCCCTAGCGCCGCTAACCCACCCCAAAAGCGGCCTGCAACACGCTATTGGGACAGAGCCATAAAAAATGCCGTTCACTTGGTTAAGTGAACGGCATTTCCTACAGGTTTTTCGTCGTTCACGGCCGAAGAGGATGCAACGCTTCGGCCGTCTTCCCCTGTTAGAACAGCGGCAGGGTATAGCTGACGATCAGGCGGTTTTCATCGAGATCGCCGGCCGCATCGGAGCGCACCATCGCGTTACGCCAGCGTAGCGCCAGGTTCTTCAGCGGGCCTTGCTGGATGGTGTAGCTGACATCCACGTCCCGTTCCCATTCCTGGGCGTTCTGCCCGGACACTTCGAAACTGTCGCCGCGCACGTAACGGGCGAATGCCGCCAGCCCGGGGATGCCATAGGAGGCGAAGTTGATGTCGTAACGCGCCTGCCAGGATTTCTCGTCCTTGCGGGTGAAGTCGAGAATCTGCAGGTAGTTGACGATATAGGGGTCGGTTTCCTTGAGGAACGGGAAGGCATTGTCGCCGCCGACTTCCTGATAACCGATGCGGAAGGTATGCGCCCCCGTGCCGGCCCACAGGTTGACGGAAGTCAGGTCGTTGTCGATCTTGCCGCCCAGGCGCTTGCCGTTGTCGCTGGAGTCGAAATACGCCAGGTTGGCGCCGAGCTTCCAGTCGCCGATCGGCTGGATATGGACCAGGTTGTAGAGCTTCTGGTCGTAGACGTCCTCAAGCTCGCCGTACCACAGCCCAAGCGTGGTATTGCCGTCGTTGAGCTTGTAGTCGCCGCCGCCGAAGTTGTAGCGATCACTGGCACCGCTGGCGTTGCTGGCGAGGATGTCCTGGCTGTCGCTGGAGTCGCGGAAGTTCACTTCGCGCAACTGGCCGGCATTGAGATTGAGGTTGGTGATTTCTTGCGAGGTGAGCATGCCGCCGTTGAATACCTGTGGCAGCAGGCGCGAATCGCCGGAGGACACGATCGGCAACTTGGGCATCAGGCCGCCGACCTTGGCCACTGTCTTCGACAGCCGGACTTTGAGCGCCGCGGTCGCTTCGGCGTAGCTGTCTTTGCCTTCGTCGCCGAAGGCGTTGGGCAGCAGGTTGGTGCCGGCGCGCTCGTCCGACGAATCGAGCTTCAGGCCCAGTCCCGCATAGGCATCCAGACCGAAGCCGACGGTGCCTTCGGTAAAGCCGGATTCGGCCTTGAGGATAAAGCCCTGCGCCCATTCTTCACGCTTGGACTGTTGCGCGGCGGTGGTGCTGCGCAGGTCGCGGTTAAGGTAGAAGTTGCGCAGTTCCAGCGTGGCCTTGCTGTCCTTGATGAATTCGGCATGGGCCAGGGTCGGCAGAGTGAGGCTGGTGCCCAATGTGGCTAAGGCCACTGCTCGGGCGAGGGGAGCTTTGCTCATTATTATTTATCTCCTCGTGAGTGTGCTGGGTGGCTTTCGCCACCCCGGGTGCGGCACGGCGAAATAGAACACGAGGCGAAAAACCTGACCTTTAGACCTTAGTCGGCCCGGTCTGTAACCCGCGAATCAGAGCCCTGCGCGATGAACTTGTGGGGCTCGATTCGGCGAGTTCGCGAGCCTTTCCAGGCATGCCAGGACATGGCGACGAGTGATCACTCGACCCAGGTCGGGTAGTAACCGAGCTGCTGCTGCACCTTGGCGTCGTGCGCCGGAATGATCGTCAGGGCGGGCTCGCGTTCGATCAACTGATGCACCTGCTGCAACACTTGCAGGGTGGCATCGGCGTCGTTATCGACCATGTTGCGGCTGACCCAGAATTTTTCCCGCGGGCCGGTAAAGCCTTCGAGCCTCCAACTGGCATCGCCGGTGAAGAAGAATCTGCGGCCACCTTCGAGGGTTATGAACAGCCCGACCGAGCCCGGCGTGTGCCCGCGCAGCGGCACCAGAATCAGGCTGCCATCGCCGAACAGGTCGAGGCTTTCGCTGAAGCCCATGAATTCCCGGGGGGCGAATTCATAAGGCATCCACTTGATCGCGTGCTTGAACTGGCTGGGGAGGATCGCCGGCGGCGTGGCGATCTTGCTGAACTCGATTTCCTCATAGGGCGCCCACACCGGCACTTCGGGGAAGTCCGCCAGCCCCGAGGCATGGTCCCAATGCGCATGGGACAGCAGAATGCGGTCTACGCGAATGCCATCGCGGTCCAGTTGGTCGCGCACCGGTTGTACCTCGCCGTACTGCAGCAGCGGCTTGTCGTACCAGGGCATCTCGCTGGCGAACTGGCTGTCGACCTGGCGACCCAGCGAGGTATCGAACAGCAGCGTCGCGGCATGGTGTTCGATCAGCACGGCCATATGGTTGGCCACCGCCGACTCGGTCCAGTCGCCGCCGGAGACGGTAAACGCATCGAGGGTTTTGGTTTCTGCCGTTTTCACCAGGCTGAAGCGGACACCGGCAGCTTCGGCACCGAGGCTGGCCAAGCTGAGCAGGGCCAGCAAAAACAAACGAGGAATAGGCATTGCGAGGTTCCTTATCAGGGTGTTGTAAGTAAAAAAAACAGGTTCAGCTCGCGAAGCTGCATGGCTGTTGCTCCGCTCGAGTCGACGTTGGAGTGGATATTAGACAGACAGGTCTGTATATTTCAAGCGAAGAATTTGCCGGCTACGCAAACAAGCGACTACCGGGCAATACCGTCGCTTGCGCATAATGGCCGTCTATGGAGGTTCTACATGGCATCGAGTAAACGCGAGCAACTGCTCAACACCGCGTTGCAGTTGTTCCACCGCGAGGGTTATCACAGCACCGGTATCGACCGCATCCTGGCCGAATCGGGGGTGGCGAAGATGACCCTCTATAAGCACTTCAAATCCAAGGACGAGCTGATTCTCGCGGTGTTGCAGATGCAGCATGAGCAGATCGACGCACGCCTGAATCAGGCATTGGCCAGCCTGCCGCCGCGCACGGCGATCCTGGCCGTGTTCGACGGTTTGCACCAGTGGCTGAACGAGTCGGGCTTCAGCGGTTGTCTGTTTCTGCATGCCGCGGCTGAATTCCAGCAGCGCGAGCACCCGATTCACCGTCAGGCCGCCGAGCACAAGCGGGGGCTGCACGAGTTCTTCCGCCGCGCGCTGACCGCTCTGCAGATCGAACAAACCGATGACCTGGCGGCGCAGTTGCAGTTCCTCTTCGAGGGTGCGCTGAGCATGTCGCACCTTTACGGTCCCAAGCGGCAAGCGTTGCAGGCCAAGGCCGCCGCCGAGGTGCTGCTCAAGGCGGCGGGCGTCTGAATTCACGCCCGCCATGCGGCCATCGCGTCGAATCCGTTTGCACCATTTGTCGGCTTTTCCCTGTTTGGCACTCAAGCTTTTCCGCGAAAGGCCGTCTAACTGGCAAATGACCTTCTCCAGGTATCCCGCGATGAACACGCTGCCGTCATTGACCTCGTCCGCTTCCCGTCCCGCGCTGCCTGGCGGCCATCCGCCAGTGCGCAACGCCGACGATGCCCAGAAACTGCTCGCCAACCGCCTGGCCGACCGCCTGGGCCTGCAGCCGGGCTCCCTGGATGGCAAGAGCAGCGACTACACCCCGGACAAAGTCGCCGGGCGCATCCTCGGTTTTATCGAGCAGCGCCTGCAGGGTGAAGCAGCGATGGGCGCCGACCCGGCGAAGTTGCAGAGCCTGTTGAGCCAGGCGCGCGAAGGCGTGGAGAAGGGCTTCGGCGAAGCGCGCAAGATTCTCGACGGCCTGGGCGTGCTCAGTGGCAAGATCGCCAGCGATATCGACGACACCTACTCGCGTATTCAGGATGGCCTCGGCGCCCTCGATCAGCGCTTTGCTCCGGCTGCTACAAGCCCCAGCGGAACTGCTGGGGTGGCGGCCTACAGCGAGCGTTTCGCCGCCCAGGCGGAAACCTTCGAACTGGCGGTGACCACCCGTGAAGGCGATCGCCTGCGGATCTCGGTGGCCCAGGCGTCGGCCAACTGGTCGCAAACCGGTGTCGCCGCCGCCAGTAACGGCGATGGCGCCGCCCTGGTCGCCAGCAGCCAATCCGGCAGCGTGCAGATAGGTGGTTGGCAGGTCAGTGTCGAAGGTGACTTGAACGAGCAGGAGCGCGGCGCCCTGGAGAAACTCTTCGGTCAGGTGCAGGACCTGTCCGACAAATTCTACGCAGGCGACCTCTCGGGCGCGTTCGACCGCGCGATGGCGCTGGATATGGATGGCGAACAGTTGGCCTCTATGTCGCTGCGCCTGACCCAGACCAGCGTGCGCCAGGCCACCGATGCCTACGGCAGTGTGGCCGGGCAGGGCGGACAGGCGGCGAGCGTGGCGAACGGCGCGCTGCTCGACTACGCGCAGCAACTGCTGGAAGCCCTGCGCGGCTCCAACGAGCTGCTCGAAGACGGCAAGGATGGCCTGAAACAACTGCTTGCCGGTGGCTTCTCGCTGGATGACCGCTTCGACCTGCCGCGCCTGGACAAAGCCGACAAGCTCAATGGGCGTCTGCTCGACGGCCTGCAGGGCCTGCTCGACAGCGAGGCCGACAGCGACACGCCGGCCGCTTGAGACCATCGGCACGCGCTCATCGGTCTCCATGCAGCCATCCTGCATCGCCGGGCGTGAGCGGATGGCTGTGCACCCTGGTTTTCCACGCCTGTTAGACTGCACGTCTCATTGTTTAAGGAGACGTGCCCATGCTCCCGGAATGCCAGCTTTTCAGCACCATTGGCTGCCATTTGTGCGAAGTCGCGGAGGGGTTGCTGATGCCTTTTGTCGAACAGGGCCTGTTGGTGGAACTGATCGATATCGCCGAACGCGAAGACTGGGTCGAGCAATACGGCCTGGAGATTCCAGTGCTGCGCCGCTGCGATACGGGGGCCGAGCTGAAATGGCCATTCGAGGCGGAACAGGTCGTGAGTTTTTTACGTTAGCGAGCTGGCCATGTCGTTGCTGGACCCTGTATCGGCAGTCGTGAATTGCATACCATGAACCGCCTGGGTTGCACTGCGAGCGGGTCGCAAACCGGCGCACAGGGCCTAGACTTTCATTTGTTCGGCAGTTTTGAAAAAGGAAAAATGCAATGGCTCTGGTGCAAGGGGACGCCCTGTCCCTGCTGTTGTTCCGGTTGCACAGCGGCAGACTGCTGGGCATCAACCTGTTGAAGGTCAATGAAATCATTCCCTGCCCGCAGTTGACCAAAATTCCCAACAGCCATCCCCATGTGCGTGGCGTTGCCTCCTTGCGCGGCGTCCCGCTCACGGTGATCGACCTGGCCCGCGCCATCGGCGAGCGCGCGCCCGACGACAACCGCGAAGGCTGCCTGATCGTCACCGAGCTCAGCCGCTCCCGCCAGGGCCTGCAGGTCCAGGGCGTGGAGCGCATCGTGCAGTGCTCCACCCGTGACGTGCGTCCGCCACCCGCCGGTTCGGGGCATAAGGCCTTTATCACCGGCGTGACCCAGATCGACGGCAGCATCGTGCAGATTCTCGATATCGAGAAAGTCCTCCACGAACTGGTTCCCGCCCACGTTGAAGAACTCGACGAACGCCTGCTCAGCCAGGCCGAGCGCGATCTGTTGGTCGGCCGCCGGGTGCTGGTCGTCGATGACTCGCACGTCGCCCTGCAGCAAACCCTCAACACCCTGCGCAAACTCGACCTGGATTGCCAGGCTGTACGCAGCGCCGCCGCCGCCCAGGAAATCCTCACCGCCCAGGCTGAAATGGGCCAGCCCATCGAGGTGCTGGTCTCGGATATCGAAATGCCGGAAATGGACGGCTACGACCTGGTGCGCGAAATCCGCAAAAGCCCGCTTATCGGCAATACCTACGTGCTGCTGCACACCTCGCTGGACAGCACCATGAACACCGAAAAAGCCCGCCTGGTCGGTGCCAACGACGTGTTGACCAAGTTTTCCACCGTGGACTTGAGCAAGGCGCTGGTCAGGGCGTTTCAGAGTTTGCAGTAATCCGCAGGCCTGTTAGCGCTGCGCTAACCCGAAGGGTGCACGATGCATAAGTCCGGGAAGCGCTCATCAGCACCCGTGCCAGCCCCTTCAACAGCGGCAGCGGAGTGGCGCGCCAGAGCATGCCGGGGCGGGCCAGTGGAATCGGGCCGCGCAGGATTACGCCGTAGTCGAGCGACGCCGCATGGGGAAAGTAGTTCTCGTGGATCGAGACGATCTGACGGAACCCTTTGCGGTAGTAATAGGCCAGTTGCGGGTCGGCCGGTTCGTCGCTGCACCCCCTGCGCTTGGCATGCACGTACTGCCAGACGGGCAGGGCGACGTTCCTTTGCAGCGCCTTGCGCAGGCCTGGAATGGGCGAGCCGAGGTAGATCTCCCGCCATCCGCCCTTGAGCAGATACGGATAGATGAAGGCGAAGATCGCCTCGACCGCCTGCGGCTTGGTGCTACTCAGGCTGACGCCGAACAATGAGCCTGTATTGTCGCTGGCCCCGTCCATGGCGGCGCAGTCCATCCATTGCAGCGGCGCGGTGAATATCGCCGGCGCGACCGGGCGCAGGAACAGGGACGCAAGCGCTCTGCCCGAGTGCGCACAGAAGGCGCCGACGCACAGCATGGGATGGGCCGCTATCCGACGTTTCAGCATCTCCGCGCATGCGGCCTGATTGGCGTCCCACTTCGCGCTTTCGAGTGCGAGCAGGGCCGGGATGTCGTCGACTGTCAGGAAGCGGGCGTGTAGCTCGTTCATACCGGTGTTTTCCTTAGGCGGCGGCCATAGCATTGCGTGCTGGCCGGCTGACCTCATCGATCAGGCCAGACAGGTAACCCCGGGTGATCAGGGCCTCCTCGCGATACGCGGGGATTTGCATCAGCTGCCGATGCAGCCGCCGCAAGCGGAAGAACGGAACCGCCGGAAAAAGATGGTGCTCGGCGTGAAAATTGACGCCGTTCTGCGCGATCAGCAGGCGCTCCAGCCAGCCGGCCAAAACGGTGCGTGAGCCGAGAATTCCCGGCGCGGACATGCCGTAGTGCTCGCCGATGTCTCGCAGATACAGAATCGCCATCAGGAAGGTCGCCAACGGCAGCAACCAATAGAGCAGGATCGCCGTCCACAGCTCGAAATACGTGGCCAGGCCGGCTACCGCGAGCCAGAACAGGGCGCGCGTGATGCGTGCGTAGCGGGGTAGCTCAACGGCCATGCCGGCGTCGACCGTGTAGCGCTTCAGCTCGACGAAGGTATAGAAACCGACGCAGTGCTTCAGCACTTCGAGCCATACCTGCGTACGCGTCTTGGGGAACTGGTAGCGCGCTCTCTTCAGCGATGAAACCCAGTTGGGGTCGAGGTCGGTGGCGACGTGGGCGTGGTGCTGCAGATGATTCCGGCGAAAGCCATGCACCGTGATGAAAAACGGCAGCGCCGTCAGCACATCGCCCAGCACATCGTTGGCCGTCCGTTGCTGTCGGCTGAATTGGTAATGCGAAAAATCATGCATCAGCGTCAGCAAGGCATGCTGCCGTGTCGCGATGAGCAGCATGCATGCCAGGCTGATCGGCGGGCTGGCGATCGTCATCGCCGCTCCAGCCAGCGCGATGATCCACAGCCATTCCAGCAGCGTCTGCAACAGCAGGCGCAACGGCGCTGGCCGAACCAGCCGTGCGAGCAGGTCGCGGTCGAGTTGAATGGCGCGAGGGCGCCGCTGTGTGGGAATGGGGCGTGCTTCAGTCATTATCTGGCCTATCGGTCACAATGGCCGCGATGCTAAGGCTCGAATGTGTCAGCCGTATGACCTCTACATGACAAATGCATCAGGCGGCGTGCCGTCGCTCGGCGAGGCTTCGACCAGCGTTGCAGCGCGATACGGCGTGCCTATTGGTGACCCTGAGATAGACTGGGCGGCGGGCCTCGGACGGTGGGAGCAATGAGTGTGGCGGCATTCGTATGGACTCGTTGATCACGGCAGCGGCGCGAGCGTTGGCGGCCGGTGATCCCCTCGGCGCGCTGAACCGGGTCGCCTTGCGCGACGACGCCCCCACGCTCGCGCTACGCGGCATCGCAATGGCGCAACTCGGTGATTTCCCACGGGCGACAGCGCTCGTACGACGTGCGGCGCGCGCCTTCGGCCCGAAAGAGGCCGTGGCCCGTGCGAGGTGCGTGGTCGCTGAGGCCGAGATCGCCCTTGCCTCGCGCGACCTGGGCTGGTCCGCGAAGAGGCTTGACGCCGCGCGGGCAACGCTCGAAACGCACGGCGACCGGGTGAACGCCGCACATGCACGGTTACTCGAAATTCGCCGCCTGCTCCTGATCGGCCGCCTCGACGAGGCCGAGTACCGACTCGCCGAGTTCGAGCCGGCGTCCTTGCCGCCGGCGTCGAGGGCTGCCTATGAGCTGATCGTTGCGGGAATCGCCATCCGCCGCCTGCAAACGCAGACGGCGCGCATCGCACTCGCCCGGGCCGAGTTCGCCGCAGGTCACGCGGGCATCCCGGCACTGACGGCGGAAGTCCAAAGCGCGCGCCATACCTTGAATACGCCCGCGGCGCGGCTGATTAGCCATGGTCAGGAGCAGCTTCTACTGCTCGAAGAGGTCGAAACGCTCCTGGCCTCGGCGGTAATCGTGGTGGACGCCTGCCGTCATGCCGTGTGTGGCAAGGGCACTCTGGTTCCGCTGGTAAAGCGCCCGGTATTGTTCGCGCTGGCGCGTGCGCTCGGCGAAGCCTGGCCCGCGGACGTAGCGAGGGAAACACTCATCGCCCAGGCATTCCGCACGAAATTCGCCGATGAAACCCATCGCGCGCGATTGCGCGTCGAACTCGGACGGCTGCGCGCGGTACTGCGGCCCCTGGCCGACATAATCGCCACGCCGCGCGGGTTTGCCCTGGTGCCACGCAATGCGGCAGAAATAGTCGTACTGGCGCTGCCGATCGAAGAAAAGCATGCGGCGGTACTCGCCTTCCTCACCGACGGCGAGGCGTGGTCGAGCTCGGCGCTGGCACTGGCCCTTGGCGCCAGCCAACGCACCGTGCAGCGGGCGCTCGATGCGCTTGCGGCGGCTGGCAAGGTGCAGTCCTTTGGGCGCGGCCGCGCGCGTCGCTGGATGACCCCGCCCGTACCTGGATTCGCGACGACCTTGTTACTCCCCGCTCCACTGCCCAGTGACTAGGATGCACCTCACTACCGAACGACGAGGATGCAAACATGAAACGATCGACAGCTGAAATCACCCGAGAATATGGCCCCTTTGCGGGTGTCGACGGCGTGCATGGCGTCACCTACGACGGTCAGCACGTCTGGTTCGCCGCCGGCGACAAATTGCACGCCCTCGACCCGGCGAGCGGCAAGGCATTGCGCTCGCTCGATATCGCCGCCCATGCCGGAACCGCCTTCGACGGCCAGCACCTGTTCCAGATTGCCGAAGACCGAATCCACAAGATCGACCCGCAGACCGGCCAAGTGCTCGCCAGCATCCCTGCTCCCGGCGGCGGCGACTCCGGCCTCGCCTGGGCCGAAGGCGCGCTCTGGGTCGGGCAGTACCGGGAGCGCAAGATCCATCAGCTCGATCCCGAAAGCGGGGCGATTCTGCGCACCATCGACTCCAACCGCTTCGTCACCGGCGTCACCTGGGTCGACGGCGAACTCTGGCACGGCACCTGGGAAGGCGAGGAGAGCGAGCTGCGCCGAATCGACCCGCAAACCGGGGAAGTGCTCAATAGCCTCGAAATGCCGCCTGGGATGGGTGTATCCGGGCTCGAATCCGATGGCGGCGAGCTGCTCTTCTGCGGCGGCGGAAACAGCGGCAAGCTGAGAGTCGTGCGCCGGCCGAAGTAAGGCAGCGCATTCGCTGAGGGGCCGAGATTTCTTCGGCTCCAACGGGGGTTGCAGTGGCCAGGGGAATACTGACTCAGCCACCCAGGGCCAACAGCATCTGCTCGCGCATCCAAAGGTGTCCCGGGGTGCTCGAATGGCGAACGTGATGAAGGATGCGCAGCGTATAACGCGGCGCCTCGAACGGCACGGCGTGCATCACCAACGCAGCGGCATTGCTCAGTTGCAAAGCAGCCAGGCGTGGTAGCGTGAACAGATAATCTGACTGGGCGACGATGAAGGGGGCCGCCATCACGCTGGGCAACTGCACGGCCACATCCCGTTGCAGCCCCACTCGGGCCAGCGCCGAGTCGATCACGCTGCTCGCATCCTCCCAGGGCAGCACGGCGATATGCCGTTCGGCGAGGTACGCCTGCAACGACAGGCTTGTACCGATCCGCGGATGTCCCTGGCGAGCAACCACCACGTAGTCATCGCTCAGGTAATCCAGCGCCTTGATGCCCTCCGGAAGCGGTGCATGGCCATGCGTGACCCCCAGGGCAAAGTGGATACGACCCTCGCGCAGTTCATCCAGTGAGTCGCGGTGGCTGGCATGGATTATCTTGAGGCGCAGGTGGGGCGCCACCTGCCCCAGCCTGGCCACCAGCGAGGGCAGTAACGCATAGGCGGTGTAGTCGGTAGCAGCGAAGACAAAAGTCTGGGTGCTGCTCTCAGGGGTGAACGGTGCGGCACTGCTCAGCCGGTCGGCGAGGATGCGCAGCGCGTCGGCCACGCCGCCTGCCATCAGCTCGGCCTGCACGGTGGGCTGCATGGCATTGCCGGCTCGCACGAAGAGCTCGTCGGCCAATGTCTCGCGCATCCGCGATAGGGCATGGCTGCAGGCCGAAGGGCTCATCGCCAGCTCGTCGGCCGCCGCCGCCACGCTGCGGTGGCGGAACAGGGCATCGAAGACCAGCAGCAGGTTGAGATCGAGACGACGCAGGTTGGAGTGCATAGTGTTCATGGCCTACTGAAAAGAATGCAGCACATGCATTTTGCGACTTCTCTACCATTCTGTCTCGAATCCCTTATCGAGCCCGTACGGCGGCCAGGAACAGCAACATGAGCACACCCACTTTTCGCACCGCCATGCCGGCAGACACC
Source organism: uncultured Pseudomonas sp. (assembly GCA_966210435.1). Classification (GTDB taxonomy): domain Bacteria; phylum Pseudomonadota; class Gammaproteobacteria; order Pseudomonadales; family Pseudomonadaceae; genus Aquipseudomonas. The sequence goes on from CBIHLF010000003.1 coordinate 149,146, forward strand.
TCCCGCTGCTATGAGATTGAGATATCGGCTTACGAGGGGGATGAAGCAGCTACCCGAGAGAAGATCGCCACTCGTATCGAGCAGTACCCACAGGGTTTTCTGATCATGGAACTAGAGGGTCAGGTCATTGGCTTCATCAATAGTGGCTGTGCGCACCAGGTGGTCATGTCCGATGAGGAGTTCAAGGAGCTGGTCGGCCATGATGCCGAGGCGCCGAACGTGGTCATCATGTCGGTGGTGATAGCCCCCGAGCACCAAGGCAAGGGCTATGCCTCGCTAATGATGCGCACCTTCATCGAACGCATGCAGGCGATGAGCAAGAAGACCATCCACCTGATGTGCAAGGAGCGCCACGTCGAGCTCTACAAGCGCATGGGCTACGGTTATATGAAGCCTTCGACTTCCGACCATGGCGGCATGGCTTGGCATGAGATGATTCTGGAGTTCTGAGCAACGGCACATGGGCATATCCGCTTCTGGCCGGGAGTCGCCTGTCACGACAGGCTGGAGTCGGCCAATAGCGGACTGATTCACGGTGACTCAGCTGACCTCTTTGCTGGCTTGAGGGTCTCTAGGAACGCGGCGGGCGACTCCGATACACATACAACAGGCCATGAGTTGGCATCCGATGACTCAGTAGATGCATCGCGGTAACGCCAGAGGTATAGTCATAGCCAAGTGACATCATGTGATGAGCCGTAATGGAAGACTTGACGACGAAAATCATCCCTTTGGTGCAAATGCTCATCCCAGGCTTCATTACGACCCTGATTTTTTACTGGCTAGCCGATGTAAAAAAACCAGGTCAATTCGAGAGAACAGTGCAAGCGCTTGTCGGGACCGGTGTTATTACGATGGTCGTGTCGGGAATCGAGCTGGTATTGAAGTACGTCGGCAACAACTGGCATTCGCTCGGACCATGGACTCCACAGATAGAGAGCGCCTGGGGTATCACCTTGGCGATAGGGCTTGGGCTGGGGCTTGCTTTCGCATCGAATCATGACTATCTATACCAGCTTGCCAGACGCTTAACCCTTACCTCTCGCTCATCATATCCAGAATGGATATATGCCTTCCGTAAGCGTGAAGGAAGGTCAGTGGTGCTAACACTGCTTGATGGTAGACGCCTTTTCGGGTACCCCGCTGTTTGGCCGACCGATCCAAAAGACGGCCATTTCCTTATTACCTATCCATGCTGGATGGACGAGAACAATGAGTGGGTGGAGATGCCGGGTATTGAGAGTTACTTAATAGCTAATGCTGATGTTTATTTAGTCGAGTTTCTTCCATAGGAGGTGCCACGTGTCAAAAGAGGGCAGTCAGAGCGGACGTCTGGTTGGGCACCGTCCGAAAAACGAAGGGGCAAATGTGAGTCCTCCTGCGCCTTCGAATATTCGTCCAGCCGTTCCGCCACCCGCACCACCTAAAGCTCCTAGCAAATGAGGTTCGGTCATGTATGAGGAAAGAGGCATATCGCCGCCTCCGCGAAGCCCTAGTGGCGGCAGTCGTCCCCAGCAGCCTCCGGCCAATCAACGCCCTGCAATCCCACCGAAAGCACCGCCCGCACCACCACGTGGATAGAGGTAACGGTTGTGAGTGATAAATCAGGAAAGCATGGCGTCCCTACTTACGATAGGGTTAGCCTGGGTAGCATGGCCGTAGGCTCCAAGCCTCCCATACCGCCTTCTGCTCCTCCTCCCGCTCCTAAAAGGTGACTGTGAATGTCAGAAAAGTTAGATGGCAAAAGCTCCCATGTTCAAAATGGGGTGAGTAAGGAGACGACAAGCCAAAGGCCAGCAGCGCCGCCGAAAGCTCCACCTCCACCGCCTAAGAAATGAGCATTTGAGAGCAGTACCTGCTTACGTACTTGTCTGTCGCATAGCTTGATCGTGTGCCTTAACCAAAGGAGTGTTTCATGGCCGATAAGAAAGTTGTATTCGTTGCCTTCGCAATTGAGGACGCACGCATCCGGGATATGATCAAGGGACAGTCTTTGCATACAGAGTCGCCGTTTGAGTACGTTGATATGTCCGTCAAAGAGGCCTACGACGACGAGTGGAAGAAGAAGGTGCGGACGCGGATTCTCCGGTCTGATGGCGTCTTGGTAATTGTCAGCAAGAACTCTCTCAACTCCAGTGGGCAGAAGTGGGAGATCCAATGCGCTAAGGAGGAGAAAAAGAAGATCCGCGGCATTTGGGCCTATAAGGAGGATCGTATCGATCTCGCCGGTGTAAATACGATGCTTTGGACTTGGGACAACATTGCCGCTTGGATCGACGACCTCTGATGCGTAAAGCACTCGTTGTCGGCATCGACCATTACGCCAGCGTCTCGCCACTTTATGGGTGCGTGAACGACTCGTTCGCGGTTAAAGCCATGCTTGACCGCCATGCCGATGGCTCAGTGAACTTCGGCGTGAAGCATTTAACTGCCACTGGCCCAAGTGATTCGGTTCCACGAGATGAGCTTCGCCAAGCTATCGAAGAACTCTTCTCTGGTGACGGTGAGATTTCGCTCCTCTATTTTGCTGGGCATGGTCACATTGAGGCAACTGGTGGCTACCTTTGCTCTTCGGATGTGAAAACGGGACATGACGGCGTTTCATTGGCTGAAATCATGACGATGGCCAATCAATCGAGAATCCAAAACCGGGTAGTTATTCTCGATAGCTGCCACAGTGGTGTCGCAGGAGGCAGTGCGCTGCAGCAGCACGTGGCGGAGATCAGCGATGGGGTGACGATTCTCACCGCTTCAACGGCGGAACAATACGCAACAGAGGAAAACGGCGCCGGCGTCTTCACCTGTTTGCTAGTCGATGCTCTCGGAGGTGCTGCCGCAAACTTAGTTGGAGATGTGACGCCAGGTGGTGTCTATGCACATGTAGATCAATCGCTTGGACCATGGGCGCAGCGGCCGGTGTTTAAAACTAACGTTAAGCGCTTCGTCTCATTGCGGAAGGTACAGCCCCCTTTAGAGCTTGCTGAGCTTCGCCGAGTCTCAGAGTTTTTCCCAAACCCCGGCTTCCAGTTCCAACTAGACCCTTCCTACGAGCCTGAGCGTCACGAATCTTGGGCAAAGAATCCGGAAGGCATCCCTGCCCCCGATCCTAATCACAATGCGGTCTTCAAAATTCTCCAGAAGTACAACCGTGTTGGGCTTGTAGTACCTGAGGGCGCTCCGCATATGTGGCATGCAGCCATGGAGAGTAAAGTCATTCGTCTCACCGCCCTCGGCGAACACTATCGCCAACTAGCAGAAAAAGGGCTCATTTGAGCGGCTAGAGCAATCGTGGATAGAGCAATTGTCTGACCGTCCGCTTTTGGCCGATTCTGTTGAAAAAGTCCTGTCGCGTTTTTTGCTCCTGAAAGAGCGTTAGCGACGTTGAAATCTGGTTCGTTCAGAAGACGGAGCTGTCTTGTTTTTTACGTAGCAACGCCGAAATCGGGCGATTTCTGAGCTACTGAAAAGCAGCTCTCTCATAAACCTACTTTTTCAACAGAATCGGCCAATAGCAGACCTTCCCTAACTCCTTTTCGTGCCAAAAGACCTAAGCAAGCAGGTCGCACTCCTTTGCTTGTGCAACCTTTGTTAGCGAGTTCAACAAAGAAGAGGCCACGTCGGTCATCTGTTAGCTCGGGCGATGAGCTGACACATAGGGCTTTTTCCATGTGAAGCATTGGATATCGCCTGCCGGCTGATGAAATACTAACCACTTGCCTTTTACATCGATGTTGCTAGCAATGGTTCCTGCTGAGGCCTGCCATACTTCTTCACCGGTGTATTTATCCCAGGCACGAGGTCGGCGCTCCTCAAGGCCGAACACAAGGTCGCCATCCGTATCGGCAGCACACATTTCCCAATTACTTTTACGTGCCCATAGCACCTGCCCGCCGTTAGTCGACAAGCACACAACATAACCGATGCTGCCGGTATTGCTCAGTACCAGAGTTTCGCGTGAGGCACTTATAAACTGTGGAAAAGCGAGGTTTCTGTACTTCAAGCCAGCCAGCAGGGCCTGCATAAAATCGCTATTGAAATAAGGAAAATCGGCCGCCACCGTGAACGTGTTCAGGTCGATGACCAGCACATGGTTGCCCGCCAGCACGTAGAGTCTATCACCCACCCGCGAGACCGCAGCCTTGGGCTCACCATTGGCAAACTCGAACTGCTGCAGAGGCACTTCAAGCTTCACCGTTTTTTCGCTGAGTGAGTACACGCAAAACGTAGGAGTTGAAAGGCGCACGCCATAAATTAGAGAGTCACTAGAAGGCATAAAATATTGGATGTCGATATCGGCGTTATCCACGACCTTGTTGCTCTCGACGATATCCAGGCCTTTGGTGTAATCGTTCCATCCAAAAGCCCGGTAGATCCGCGTACCGTCGTAGGCGAAGCGGCCGTCGAGCGCCCAATTTGGATTGGCCCGGCCCTGGTACTCGTTGTATTTCGATTGCCATTGGCTGACATCAATCAGCTCCGGCTCGTCGCCGTATACGTAAAGCAGATCGCCCTCAAAAAACATGGGACGCCAACGGGCTTCGGCTTCGCGATTCAGATAGCTCGGCACATTGCTTTCGACTCCATCGTAATGGATCAAGTCGAAGTCTTTGAAAAAACGCTTACCTGCTCCCTCATCGGAGCTGTACAGAACATAGAGTCGGTCACTGCCCAAAGCCACTGAAACCACGCCGTTGAATTTTTGCGCAAAGCGGAAGGTCGCTTTTTTTGCGGGAATACCAACAGCCATATCATGTGTTCCTTATAGTCAAAGTATCGACAGCTTGAACGTCGGTGAGCGCGGCATTTCGACAGTAACAGCCCCTTGTGCAGGGCAATAATCGGCTAGGAGCGAATATTTAGATTGGGAGAAATAAATCTGTCCCGCCCATTCTTACCGGAACCTTCTTAAGATACTGCCGACAGATACTCAACAACAGCTCCGTGGCCATAAGCCCTTGCAAGATCAATGGCCGGAGCACCGTATGTCAGCTTCCTATCCATGCCATACTTGGGAGACTTAATATACGCTGTGTCAATATTTACTCCCCACTCTACCAGCATCTTTACAATCTCGAGATGTCCATTCGCCGCCGCCTCGGCCAGCGGGCTGCTAGGTGTCTGGCTATATAAGGGCAGGGATATTCTCATGTCGCCTGCGCCCGGAGGCGGCTGATAACAAGCCTCGAAAAGTTCTTCTGCTGCGCAGGATGCAAAGCCCTTCCCAGAGTAAACAATATATTTCGGTGAATCGGTGGCATGCACATCTGCCCCCAAACCAACGAAATACTCTACCAAGTCAATATGATTATGCTCGCATGCGGTAGACAACATAGTCCGATTATTGTCAACCAGATCAAGTATGCGTGGCTCAACCCGCAATAGTCTCTCAATCACACTAATCATTCGGTGTTTAACAGCGGGTATAGCCATATGGTAAGGATACTCTTGGCTACTACCTTTCTTCCTGCCTGCGTCCAGGTTATCTAGTAAATACAGTGCAATTTCTTCATGACCATTTTCTGCAGCCAGAACTGCTGCGCGAACCAGCGTTTTTTTGTCTTTTTTAAACTCTACGATGAGTTTGACAATATCCATTCGTCCTTGCCTCGCGGCTTCACCGAGCGGGCGATCATCTTTTCCTACCCTGCCGTATCGATCTTTTACGTAGGGATTGCACAACCCGGACCCGACGAGCGCTTCGCAGCATTCGTAATTACCACTGATAACTGCGATTAATAGCGGTGGTTCGGTATGACGCTTCTTGTCAGGATCAAAACCTTTGCTGATCATAATGCGGATCATGTCAGCCTTTCCCAATAAGGCGGCCTCGGCTATAGGAGCTTTATAGGGGAAGAGTGCCTGCACGTGTAGTGAAAATACGTTGCCGGCAATCTTCAAAGCATTTTTTAATACGATAACTTGTGGAACTGTCCAGTGATAAAAATTGATAATTTCAGGGTCATTGCTCAGAAGATCTCCAATCCATGAACCGCTAAATCGATGACCCAAAGAAAGTCCTTGCTCAAGAAGTAAATTGAACTTTTCGGCATCATCCGCGGCTATGATCTTGAATATTTCCTCTTCCAGCTCATCGGTTAATTTCAGAGCGCTTTGAGGGCCGTAATTCAACATATCTGATCCTTCCATAGAGGTGATTACCGACTGAACCTACTTGGCCTTTCGCGCGGCTCGCCCATCAATCAACAGCTATCTCTATTTTCACCTATGACGGACGGAACACCCCACCAGATTTGCGGCCAAACAGAGATTGAGATCGGAAGCCTGCTGCATCCTAGCGAAAAACTCGCCAATAGTACGCGGCCAAAATCGCATTATTACACTCAACGTTCCGTCTAAAAGAAGGCAGTCATACCAACTGTATGCCAAACGTCCGCTTATGGCCTATTGTGTTGAAAAAGTCGGTTTCTGGCCGGGAGTTGCCGGTAGCAATAGGCCAGAGTCGGCCAAAATCGGACGTTTGGAATAGGAGAATCTATTCCCTTTTGGCCCAGAAACCTGTGCATTTTCGCCTACCCGATCGAATCCTTGGCCATCAATACAGCTAACCGCGCTTCAATAGTTGAGTGATAATGCGGTTTGACGGATCCCGGTTCGAGAAACTCCCGCAACAACGCAGAACTGTTGCAACGCTCTATAGGCCCCCACGCGCCGAATTCAAGAACGACCACGATCTTCCTACAGACTGCCTCACTCAAATGCCTATTGGCCGAAACAGCCGAGAGCAAATCCCAGCGCACGGTGCTGGTCGGGGGAATCGTTTCTAGGTCCTTGACCAGCATAAGTTGAATCATCGGGTTGTTGGTGTGCTCGGCAACCAGCAGCGCTTGGGAAAAACGCAATTTTTCCTGCGCGCTGAAATGCTCGTCGTAGTACGGTTTTCGGCTGTTCTGCGCCACGTGCAAAGCGATCTCCCGATACGCTGCATTGATGGCCTCGACACTCAATATGTCCTCAGCGATAACGCCTGGGGATATTCTGGAAATCGCTCTCAGCGCACTGTTCGACGTTTCGGTGTCCGGATCTTTCGCCAATACCGTCAGCACATCCAACCCGGCCAACGCTTTTTTGGCTACAGCTCTGCGCACGGCTTTACTGCTATCCATCGCCAACAAACGCAACAGCTCCGGGTCGGAGGTCGCGTCTGCCACCCGTTTGCGCTGGCCGCTCTCCATCGCAAGAATGCTTTCGTTACTGGCCCGGGCCGCTTCCCACGGGTTGAACGGGGCCTTAGGCGCTACCGGTTTGACGAAGGGCTTGGCAATATTACTTGCGATGGCAGTCTTTACGGCGGCGGTAACCTCCTGGGTTGGGAAGCGTTTGGCCAGGTTCTTTTTCGCCGCCCGGCTTATCTCGTCGTATTTGTCTTCCAGCAAACTGAGCAGCACATCGCTACTGGCATAACGCGACAACGCCAGACTCAACCGCTCAGGCTTGCGCTGACTATTGAGAAAGAAACGGGTGATTTCCGCGGAAGTGTTTTGATGCATCGCAATACTTTTGCGCAGCATGGCATCGTCGCAGGGCAATAATTCTTCGAGCACATCCGGCGGACAATTGGGATGTTTCACCAACACCCGTGCGGAGCTAGGCACCAGTTCCTTGGCGTAATCCTCCTTCTTGCTCAGCCAAATAAACCGGACATGTTCGGCCGTCAGATTTTTATTCAGGATCAGCGCCAACTCCCAGGGAAAAAACCACACACGGCTTAAACCTTTGGCAACCTTCTTCGATTGCAGTAACGCAAAGATGAAATCCAGCAGTACCCGATCTTTACTTTTCTTGACCGTGGTTTCCAATTCCAGCAGTGCGTTGGCAATACGCAGCGGGCTTTGCGCCGAAGCTGCCCCCGCCCGAGCAGCTTCGAGTTTGAGCTTGCCGCCCAGCACTGCCTGCAAGAGATAAAGATCGCTTTCAGATAGGCCGTTAGCCGCGTGCATAAACCGGCGCCGCTCGCCGCTTTCGCTGAAGTAGCCAGCCATCTCTGCGAATAACGCTTCCAGTGCAGCAAGTTCCTCAGCGCTGGGTGTGGCTTCGGTGGTCGACACGAAAAACTCCTTTTAAAAGTGAACCTGAAAGAACAGGGGCGCCAATGTCAGCCTCTACCTTAGAAACTCCGCATGCCAATGAGCAAGCGCTGTCAGCGCACCGCTCAAGCATCTGGTACTAACCCATTCCCTAAGCTACGAAAAGGATACGGATTAATTTTTCCATATCTAAACGTCCGCTTCTGGTCCTGGCTGTGTAAAAACGCAGGCTCCGTTTTGAAGTCTGCGTTGCTACTTAAAATCTGCAGCTGCTTGGTCAGTCGGCAGACCTGAAATTTGCGTAGGAACGCGATTTTTGTTCCGGCTCAGACCATCAAGCCGGCTCGAAAACGTTTTTACACAGCCTCGGCCGAAAGCTAACCTTCAGAGCAGAAAAAAATTCCCCCTCTGGCCTCCGACCCAACCAAGCCAGCCAAGACTGAATACAATAGACGCCTGATAATCCCGTGCCATAAATATGGCTACACCGGACAAGGAGCTCGCCTCTATGGCCTCCCCAGATAAACAGCAAAAACGCGCCCGGCGGGCCAAAGCCAAGGCCAAGCAGAACCGTTCGGGTAAGTCCAAAGTCAGTGTCGTACATCCGCTGCTGGCCAATCCGCTGATCAACGAGCCGTTCGATGATGTTGAAATCGACCTGAGCACCTTCGATTTCCAGGATATCGAAGAGAACGGTTTCGACCCGGCGGACTTCGACGACCTGTTCCAGACGATGAAAATCGGTGAAGACATCAGCCTGCTGGCCATGTGCTTGGTGTTCCTCCAATACCCGGTGTTGGAGCTGGTGATCGCCGAGGAAGCGGAAGACTCCGCGACCGACTTCATGATGGGCCTGCTGATCACCTATCGCTGGATCTTCCACGGTGAGGACGAAGACACCGCAGTGGAATGGCTCGGTGGCGAGACCTTCCAGGCTGCCTACAACGAAGCGTCGATGATCCTGCAGAAGAAAAACGCTCGCGGCACTTCAGGCGCTCGCGCTTAGAGAAGGGAAGGGGGCAGGCCAGGATCTGAAAATGGCGATCTGCTCCACCTATAGCGAATGTCCTACAGAGGTCGGCGACTTTAGCTATTTTGCCGCCCGAGCCGGATGCGTAATCTACACCCATCCACTGCAGCGCAGGACGCGCTCAGGATCAAGGATGATCGACCATAGCCAGGAGGCTGCCGACAGGATGTTGGATGGTCAGGAAGAAACCCGCTTCGGCGGGTTTTTTGTTGCCTGCGAAAAAGTACTTCGGCGGCGCGTGCGGGGATAAAACCATCGCGCACAAAAAAGCCCGCGGTGAGGCGGGCTTCTTGTGGTTTTTTTACGCGTGTAGCAAGTGCGCTAAAACCGGGATTTGGTCGGAGAGACAGGATTCGAACCTGCGACCTTCTCGTCCCGAACGAGACGCGCTACCAAGCTGCGCTACACTCCGAATAGGCCGAGATTGTACTCAAAAAGTTTTGCGGCACAAGGGGTTAGCTTAAATTTTTTGGCGATCTAAAACGCCCGGCATAGTGACTGTTACTGCCGGGCTGGTACGCATCAGGCGGCTACCGGTACCGTTCCACAAGGCTGGCGCCCTGATGCAGTTACAACTCCTTGACGGTGCGCACCTGATCTTTGTTGACCTTGGCGCGGGTGCCGTCGAGTTGCTCGAACTCATAGAACCCCGACTCTTCATCGTAATCGGGTTCGTCCACCGCCTGGATTTCACGGCCATCGTTCAGGGTGATCAAAGTCGGCGATGCACAGGCCGTGAGAGAGGCCAGGCCTACTGCGAGCAAAAGGGCAGCAAGGGTCCGATTAATCATGCTGTATCTCCGTGGTTGATTGAACGCACTCAGCGTTGTGTTGGGGTAAAGCGCTTATGGCATCCGACGGTCGTTTAACGTCTAAGTTCATGCAGGACCTTCTAGAAGGTCCGGAGTATTGAAATTGGCCAGGCGCAAGTCGCCCTCCGGGCATTGCAGCGCGCGTGGCTCGAATTGGCGCAGCCAATGTTGCGGGCTGCGCTCGCCGGCCAGCCAGGCACGTTCGAGGTCGGCGCCGAGGGCGGTCGGGATCAGGCTGAACAGCGGCTCCCAATATTCGCCCTGGCGCACCATCACCGGGTGGTTGCCGGCCTGGCTCAATAGCTCATCGAGCAGGGCACGGTCGAGCAAGGGCGCGTCGCATGGCAATACCAACAGTTGGCTGTGCCGGGCGGCGTGCAGACCGGTGCGGATGCCGGCCAGCGGGCCGGGGAAGTCGCTTTGCTCGTCGCTGACCAGGTGGTCGGCAAAGGCGGCGTAGCGTTCCTGGTTGCGATTGCAGGAAACGATCAGATCATCGGTAAGCGGTCGCACCAGATCATGCACCCAGGCGATCAGCGGGCGACCGCGCCAGTCGAGCAGACCTTTGTCGTGTCCGCCCATACGTTGCCCGCGACCGCCGGCCAGGAGCAGGACGGAGCAGGGCGTTGCGGTGCTGACGGATGGCATGCTGGAGCCTCGAAAAAGGGGAGGGCTGTGATATAACACCGGGCATTCTTCAGGACAACAGGAAGCCTTTTTATGACGCATAAGGCCGATGCGCCCTTTGTGCCGCTCAACATCGCCGTGCTGACCGTCAGCGATACCCGCACCCGGGAAACCGATACCTCCGGCCAGTTGTTCGTCGACCGCCTGCAGGCGGCCGGGCACACCCTGGCGGCGCGGGTATTGCTCAAGGATGACCTGTACAAAATTCGCGCCCAGGTCGCCACCTGGATTGCCGAGGACGAGGTGCAGGTCGTGCTGATTACCGGCGGTACCGGGTTCACCGGGCGCGACAGCACGCCCGAGGCGGTGAGCTGTTTGCTGGATAAACAGGTGGATGGTTTCGGCGAGCTGTTCCGGCAGATTTCCGTCGCCGACATCGGCACTTCCACCGTGCAATCGCGCGCGCTGGCCGGTTTGGCCAACGGCACCCTGGTGTGCTGCCTGCCGGGCTCGACCAATGCCTGTCGCACCGCGTGGGATGGCATCCTTGCCGAACAGTTGGACGCACGCCACAGGCCCTGCAATTTCGTCGCCCACCTGAAGCAGGCCCCGGCTTGCGAGAGCCGTGGATGAGCAGCTGCGATCAACCCGGCCTGATGCCGGTCGAGGTGGCATTGCAGCGCTTGCTGGCGATGGCCGAGGCAACACCGATTCTTGAGACGCAGCGGATCGCCCTGGGCGAAGCCGCCGGCCGGGTACTGGCCGAGCCGCTGATCGCCGGGCTGGATTTGCCGCCGTGGCCTAACAGTGCGATGGATGGCTACGCCTTGCGCTTGGCCGACTGGACCGGCGAGCCGCTACCGGTGAGCCAGCGGATCCAGGCGGGCAGCGCGCCCGAGCCGTTGCAGGCGGGCAGTTGTGCGCGGATTTTCACCGGCGCGCCCATGCCGCCAGGCGCCGATACGGTGGAGATGCAGGAAAACGCCGTACTCGACGACGATGGCCGGATCAGTTTCAGCGAACCCTTGCGGCTGGGTCAGAACGTGCGCGCCCAGGGCCAGGAAACCCGCATCGGCGATGAGGTCTTGCCTGCGGGAACACGCCTGGGGCCGATCGAACTGGGTTTGGCCGCTTCGCTCGGGTTTGCCGAGTTGCCGGTGCGCCGACGTATGCGCGTGGCGGTATTGTCCACCGGCGACGAGTTGGTCGAACCCGGCCGCACTCTCGGGCCGGGGCAAATCTACAACAGTAACCGCATTGTGTTGATCAACTGGCTGCAGCGCCTCGGCTGCGCGGTGGTGGATGCCGGCATCCTCGTCGATGATCTGGAGCAGACCCGCGCGGCGCTGGCGGCGCTGGGCGATGTCGACTTGATTCTGTCCACCGGCGGGGTGTCGGTGGGCGAGGCGGATTTCCTCGGCCTGGCGTTGCGCGAAGAAGGCGAGCTGGCGCTCTGGAAACTGGCGATCAAGCCCGGCAAGCCGCTGACCTGCGGACATTTTCGCGGCGTGCCGGTAATCGGTTTGCCGGGCAATCCGGCATCCACCCTAGTGACCTTTGCCTTGCTGGCGCGGCCCTATTTGTTGCGCCGCCTCGGTGTGCAGCGGGTCGAGCCTTTGGGCTTCAGTGTGCCGGCGGGGTTTGTCTGGGATAAACCGGGCAAGCGTCGCGAATACCTGCGCGCGCGTTTGGAGAATGGCCGGGTGCTGCCTTATCCCAATCAGAGTTCTGGCGTATTGCGTAGTGCGGCCTGGGCCGAGGGGTTTGCCGAGGTGCTTGAAGGCACGACGCTGGCGATCGGCGACTCGGTGCGTTTTATCCCCTTGAGTGAGGTGTTGGGGTAGAGGGAGCGCCAGCAAGCTGGCTCCTACAGCAAGAGTTATCGGCAGCCGGGTGTCGATCCCGCTCGTACCTAGCGCTCAAGCCCGACTGCCGAGGCTTTCCGCACGGCGTAGCCAGTTCTGCCGTTGCGCCTCGGAGGAGGGGCGCACCGGGGCGAATTCGCTGAGGCGGCGGGTTTTGATGCCGCTGAAACCGAGGATGGTGCGGATCATTTGGCGGTGGGCCGGGGCGCCGTAGATCCAGCGGAAGTACCAGGGCGGCGTGTCCATGGTCACCAACAAATCGGCCGTGCGTCCGCTCAGCAGTTTGTCCCAGAGTTGCGAGCGGTTGCGGTATTTGAAGGCGAAGCCGGGCAGAAAGGTGCGGTCGAAGAAGCCCTTGAGCAAGGCGGGAATGCCGCCCCACCAGACCGGATAGACGAAGACCAGGTGCTCGGCCCAGTGGATTTGCCGCTGGGCTTCGAGCAGGTCGGGTTCGAGGATCTGGCTGTGCTCGTAGCCGCCATGCAGGATCGGGTCGAAGCTCATCTCGCCGAGTTTCAGTTGGCGTACCACATGGCCCTTGTTGCGGGCGCCCTGTGCGTAGGCTTCACCGAGCGCGTCACACAAGCTGGCGGTCTTCGGCGTGCCGAGAATCATCAGGATGCGTTTGCCATCGCCTTCGATCGGCGTCGCGCCGCTTTTCGCCTCGGTCATGGTTACTGCGTCCCCAGCATGGTTTCCGGGCGCACCCAGCTATCGAACTGTTCCTCGGTCAGGTAGCCCAGCGCCAGGGCCGCGGCGCGCAGCGTGAGGTCTTCGGCATAGGCTTTCTTGGCGATTTCCGCCGCTTTGTCGTAGCCGATATGCGGGTTCAGGGCGGTGACCAGCATCAGTCCACGCTCCAGGTGCGCGGCCATCTGCCGGGTGTCGGCTTGCAGGCCCTCGATGCAGTGCTGCTGGAAGTTGCGGCAGCCGTCGGCGAGCAGACCAATCGATTGCAGCACGTTGTAGATGATCACCGGCTTGAACACATTGAGCTGCAAATGACCCTGGCTGGCGGCGAAGCCGATGGTGACATCGTTGCCCATGACCTGGCAGGCGAGCATCGACAGCGCTTCGCATTGGGTCGGGTTGACCTTGCCCGGCATGATCGAACTGCCCGGTTCGTTCGCCGGCAGGCGCACTTCGGCAAAGCCGGCGCGGGGGCCGGAGCCGAGCAAGCGCAGGTCATTGGCGATTTTGCTCAGGCTGACGGCCAGGGTTTTCAGCGCCCCGGACAGGCTGGTCAGCGGTTCGTGGCCGGCCAGGGCGGCGAACTTGTTCGGCGCGCTGATCAATGGCAGGCCGCTCAATGCGGCCAATTCGGCGGCGATGGCTTCGGCGAAGCCCTTGGGAGCGTTGAGCCCGGTGCCGACTGCGGTGCCACCCTGGGCCAGTTCGCAGACCGCCGGCAGGCTGGCGCGGATGGCGCGGTCGGCGTAATCGAGCTGGGCGATGAAGGCCGACAGTTCCTGGCCGAAGGTGATGGGTGTGGCGTCCATCAAATGCGTGCGGCCGGTTTTCAGCACCCGGGCATGTCGCTCGGCCTGTTCTTGCAGCCCATCGCGCAGTTGCGCCACGGCCGGCAGCAGGTCGTGCATTACGGCTTGCACGGTGGCGATATGCATCGCGGTGGGGAAGCAGTCGTTGGAACTCTGGGCGCGGTTGACGTGGTCATTGGGGTGCACCGGGCTCTTGCCGCCGCGGGTGCCGCCCGCCAGCTCGTTGGCACGTCCGGCGATCACTTCGTTGACGTTCATGTTGCTTTGCGTACCGCTGCCGGTCTGCCACACCACCAGGGGGAACTGGTCGTCGTGCTGGCCGGCGAGAATTTCATCGGCGGCCTGTTCGATCAGGCGGGCGATATCCTGAGGGAGTTCGCCTATGCGGTTATTGACCCGCGCGGCGGCTTTCTTGATCAGCGCCAGGGCGTGCAGCACGGGCAAGGGCATGGTCTGTCGACCAATTGCGAAGTTGATCAGCGAGCGTTGGGTTTGTGCGCCCCAATAGGCATCTTCAGGGACTTCGATCGGGCCGAGACTGTCGGTTTCGATGCGGCTCATGCGTTTTCTCCTGGTGCGTTTGCGACAGTTTAGGCTGTTGCGGGCGCTCACTGGTTCAATGGCCGCGAGTGTTTGTCTGTTGTTGGCGTTTTCCGGCGATCCGGGGCATGGGTCGATTACCAGCGCGCCTCGTTCCTGCCGGCCCAGCCAAGCGCCGAATCGACCGGTACGCGCTCACCTCTGGGGCCGCGCAGTACCCCTGAGAAGTAACCGAACCATTGCTGCCGGCTCGCGTAGAGCGGGCCGAATTTGGGACACATGGTGTGTTTCTGGCGGGGGGTAAAGGTCAGGTCGACCTGGTCGTTGGCCGTATTCAGGCGCCAAGGGGTCATGGAATCGTGCCCGTTCTGTTCGATTATCACGGGCTGTTCCATGTGCTGCAGCTCGCCGCCGAACCACAGGGCGTTTTCCGAGAGGCCGCTGTGATCGGTCCAGCCCGAACCGAAGTTGCCGGCGATACCGCCGGGCGCGGCGAAGGCGGCACGTATCCAATGACTGTGTAGCGGCCAGACGCCGCGGCCGAAATCCAGCGAGGCGAAACTCTGGCCGGCATTGCAGCTGTAGTGTCGATCGGCCCATTGCACGGTACCGCTGACCGGCAGGCCCACTTGCCGGCAGGTGGCATGAAAGCCATGTTCATCGAGTGGCGCGACCAGGTTGACCGAATCCATATGCAGCGGACGTTGGATATCCAGGGCAATCTGCATGATCTCACCGCCAATTGCCGGCACCGATACGGTCAGGCGCGCGCGGCCCGGATGTTCGGCGATACGCAGCTGCAGGCGCGGGTGATCGAAGCCGTGGCTGTGTTGGGGCGATTCCGGTAGCTCACAGCCGCGAGCGAACAGGCGCGATTGGTTATGGGTGACCGACTCGCCGGTCTGCAGGTCGAGGAAATAAATGGCGCCGAAGCCCACGTAGTCGACGTCGGCCTGGGTCAGCGAAAGCATCCAGTGCGGGGTGACGATGCACCAGTGGTTCCAGCGTTTGCGGCGTCCCCAGTGTCCGGGCATGGTGCAATGCACCCGGGGTCGGTTGGACCAGCCGATGGCGTCGGGGTTGAGTGCGCCTTCGGCAGTGCAGAGCGCAATGGGCAGGCCCTGCTGGGGGTAGGGGAAACTAGTCATCGGACACGTCCATGTGTGTGCTGTGTTGTCTGGTCGACATGCAGGTGCGGAAATCGATAGATACGCCTGGGAGCTTGACCACACCGATAGAGTAGGACAAGTGCTGGCATTTTGTTCTTTTGGCGAGCAGTGCGCCAGTAGTCAGACGAAATGTGATCTCGTGCACGGTAATGCCTGCTTGAGTACTGCAGGGGTAGGGCACAAAATACCCGGCTTCTAGGTCAAACCGACTCAGCCCGTTACCCAGGAGTTCCCAATGTCCCGTTTTACTGGCCTGTGCGCCGCTGCTCTGCTGAGCTGCAGCGTGCCGGTACTGGCCGACAGCAACAGTCATGCCGCCGATGCGGAACGCTTCCTGCAGTTGGCCCATGCCGACAAGCTGGTCGTGCCGGTGTACGCCCAGGTGCAGCAGATGTTCGCCCAGCGCTTTGCCGAGAGTCATGCGCCGAAGAACAAGCAGGCGCTGCTCGAAAGCTATCAGGCCAAGGCTAATATCGCGCTGGACAATGCCGTGGGTTGGGACAAGATCAAGCCGGACATGGTCAAGCTCTACACCAGCAATTTCAGCGAAGCGGAGTTGAAGGAACTGATCGCGTTCTACGAATCGCCATTGGGCCAGAAGGTCCTGTTGAAAGTCCCGGCGCTTACCGCGCAGTCGGCTCGCTTGACCCAGAGCAAGCTAGAGCAGGCAGTGCCCGAGGTGAATAAACTGCTCGCGGACATGAGTGCCGATCTGGGCGACAAGCAAGCGGAGTAATAGCGATGTCGAAACTCGCACAACTGCAGACGGCATTCGCCGCCCTGCAACCCGAGCACCTCGAGGTGCTGGATGAAAGCCATATGCACAGCCGGGGGTTGGAAACCCATTACAAGGCGGTGATCGTCAGCCCGCAGTTCGCCGGGCTCAATGCGGTCAAGCGCCATCAGCGGGCCTACGCCTGTCTGGGCGAGCTGATGAGTCAGATACACGCCCTGGCGCTGCACACCTACACGCCCGAGGAGTGGGCGCAAAGCGGTGAGGCCCCGGCCTCGCCGACCTGCAGGGGCGGCAGCGCCCTGGGTTGACGGCGCCTGCCGCCGACCCCGTGAGAGGGCGCTGAGACAATCCGCCCCTACACCTCAAGCCGCAACAACCGTAAACTGCGCTACCCGCCGGCCTTCTGGTCGGCGCGTTTTTTCAATGCCCAGTCCGCCCTTTACGTGGGCGACTACTGAAGGACATCCCCATGACCGATAAGATCGTTGTGGCGGCGCTGTACAAGTTCGTCACCCTGACGGATTACCAAGCGCTGCGCGAACCCCTGCTGCAAGCCATGCTCGAGCACGGCATCAAAGGTACCTTGTTGCTCGCCGAAGAAGGCATCAACGGCACCGTGTCCGGCAGCCGTGCCGGCATCGACGGTTTGCTCGCCTGGTTCGCCCTGGACCCGCGCCTGGCCGATATCGACCATAAAGAGTCCTATTGCGCCGAACAGCCGTTCTACCGCACCAAGGTCAAACTGAAGAAGGAAATCGTCACCCTCGGTGTGCCTGGGGTCGATCCCAACCGGCAGGTCGGCACCTATGTCGAAGCCAAGGACTGGAACGCCCTGATCGCCGACCCAGAGGTGCTGCTGATCGATACGCGCAACGACTATGAGGTCGCCATCGGCACCTTCGAAGGCGCGGTCGATCCGCAGACCAAGTCGTTCCGCGAGTTTCCCGATTACATCAAGGCGCACTTCGATCCGGCCAAGCACAAGAAGGTGGCGATGTTCTGCACTGGGGGCATTCGCTGCGAAAAGGCTTCCAGCTATATGCTCGGCGAAGGCTTCGAGGAAGTGTTCCACCTCAAGGGCGGCATCCTCAAATACCTCGAGGAAGTGCCCCAGGAGCAGACCCGCTGGCAGGGCGACTGCTTCGTCTTCGATAACCGGGTGACGGTGCGCCACGATCTCAGCGAAGGCGAGTACGATCAGTGCCATGCCTGCCGCACGCCGATTTCCGTGACGGACCGCCAGTCCGAGTTCTATACCCCTGGGGTCAGCTGTCCGCATTGCTGGGACTCGCTGCCGGAGAAGACCCGCGCCGGCGCGCGCGAGCGGCAGAAGCAGATCGAACTGGCCAAGGCGCGCAACATGCCCCATCCGCTTGGTTACAATCCGCGTCAAACAGCTGAGGGCTGACCATGCAAGCGCGCCTGCTCTACGTGATGGACCCGATGTGCTCCTGGTGCTGGGGTTTCGCCCCGGTGCTGGACGCCCTCGCTGAGCAGGCGGGTGCCGCAGGTCTCGGTGTGGATCTGGTGCTCGGCGGTTTGCGCCGCGACAGCGTGGCGATCGATGCCGCTTCGCGGGTGCGTTATCTGGGATATTGGCAAGCGGTCAACGCCAGTACCGGCCAGCTGTTCAATTTTACCGATGGCCTGCCCCTGGGCATGGTCTACGACACCGAGCCGGCCTGCCGGGCGGTGGTTACCGCGCGCAATCTCGACAGGCCAAGCGCCTGGCCGCTGGCGAAGTTGATCCAGCGTGCGTTTTACGCCGAAGGCAAGGATGTGACCCGCGCCAGTGTGCTGGTCGAGCTGGCCGAGCAAGCGGGCATCCCCCGTATCGTGTTCGCCGAAGCCTTCGACAGCGCCGAACAGCGCGCTGCCACGTCGGCCGATTTCAGCTGGGTGCAGGACCTGGGCATCGCTGGCTTCCCCACACTGTTGGCCGAGCGTGACGGGCAACTGGCCTTGCTGACCAACGGTTACCAGCCGCTCGAGGCGCTGCAGCCGTTGCTCGCGCGCTGGCTGGAGCGTGGCGCCCATGCCTGATCGCTTGAGCTGGGCAGAAGTTCGTCGGCTCGCGTTGCACCATAAGAAGGCCCTGATCCTGGCTAACCTGGTGGCCGTTCTGGCGACGCTGTGCAGCGTACCGATTCCGTTGCTGTTGCCCTTGCTGGTGGACGAAGTGCTGCTGCACGACGGCAATGCCGCGTTGCAGGTGATGAACAAGTTTCTGCCCGCCGACTGGCAGGTCGCGGTCGGCTATATCGGTTTGATGCTGGTGCTGACCTTGCTGCTACGGGGTTCGGCGCTGGTCTTCAACGTGCTGCAGGCGCGCCAGTTCGCCCGTTTGTCCAAGGACATCGTCTACCGCATCCGCATCCGTCTGATCGAGCGCCTCAAGCGCATTTCCCTCGGCGAATACGAAAGTCTCGGCGGCGGTACCGTTACCACCCACCTGGTGACCGATCTGGAGACCCTCGACAAGTTCGTCGGCGAGACCCTGAGCCGGTTTCTGGTGGCGATGCTGACGCTGGCCGGGACCTCGGCGATTCTGATCTGGATGCACTGGCAGCTGGCGCTGCTGATTCTGCTGTTCAATCCGCTGGTGATCTACGCCACCGTGCTGCTGGGCAAGCGGGTCAAGCACCTGAAGAAGCTGGAGAACGACAGCACCTCGAGTTTTACCCAGGCGCTGACCGAAACCCTGGAAGCCATTCAGGAAATCCGCGCGGGTAACCGCCAGGGCCATTTCCTCGGGCGCCTGGGCGGCAAGGCGCGCGAGGTGCGTGATCACGCGGTGGCCTCGCAGTGGAAAACCGACGCCTCGAATCGTGCCAGTGGCTTGCTGTTCCAGTTCGGCATCGATGTGTTTCGTGCGGCGGCGATGATCACCGTGCTGTTTTCCGATCTGTCGATCGGTCAGATGCTCGCGGTGTTCAGCTACCTGTGGTTCATGATCGGTCCGGTCGAGCAATTGCTCAGCCTGCAATACGCCTTCTATGCCGCTGGCGGCGCGCTGACGCGGATCAATCAACTGCTGGCGCGCGCCGATGAGCCACAGTATCCCGGGCGCGTCGATCCGTTTCGCGGGCACGATACCGTTGGTATCGAGGTCAGCAACCTGACCTTCGCCTATGGCGACGAACCGGTGCTCAAACAACTCAACCTGAGCATCGCGCCCGGGGAAAAGGTCGCCATCGTCGGCGCCAGTGGCGGCGGCAAAAGTACCCTGGTGCAGCTGCTGCTCGGCCTCTATACGCCCCAGGCCGGGAGCATTCGCTTTGGCGGCTGCAGCCAGGAGGAAATTGGCCTCGAGTGCGTGCGCGAAAACGTTGCCGTGGTGCTGCAACATCCGGCGCTGTTCAACGACACGGTGCGGGCGAATCTGTGCATGGGCCGCGAGCGTAGCGACGACGCCTGTTGGCGAGCCCTGGAAATCGCCCAGTTGGCCGATACCATTCGTATGCTGCCGAATCGCCTGGACAGCATCGTTGGACGCTCCGGGGTGCGTCTATCCGGCGGGCAGCGCCAGCGTCTGGCAATCGCCCGGATGGTGCTCGCCGAGCCCAAGGTGGTGATCCTCGACGAAGCGACCTCGGCCCTGGATGCGGCCACCGAGTACGCCCTGCACCAGGCCCTCAATCAGTTTCTGCGCGGGCGCACGACGCTGATCATCGCCCATCGCTTGTCGGCGGTTAAGCAGGCGGACCGGGTATTGGTGTTCGATGGTGGCAGTATCGCCGAGGACGGTGGCCATCAGCAGCTGATCGCCGATGGTGGCCTCTATGCGAAGCTCTACGGGCACTTGCAGCAATAGCGATGGCGCATCCAGTGGCGTCAGGTGCAGCGGGCGAGGGGGGCTTTCCTGAATAGGCGACAGGAAATTTTCGAAAAATCCTTCGATAAAGTTGACAGAGCGCCGACAGCGGCTAGTTTTTAAAAACGTGGAGCGGGATGTCCCACGTTATCGAAACTCACGAAAGGACTCACAACATGTTTAAAGCACGACTCAGTTCCCTGTTATTCGCGCTGTTTGCCTCCGCGTCGCTAGCTGTTTCGGCCGCCGAGATCTCTCCAAAACCAGCCAGCCAGGCCGAGGAGGTTCAGGTTGCTGCGGTTGCTCAAGTCGATCTCAATTCCGCCGATGTCGCTACTTTGCAGCGTGAGTTGTTAGGGATTGGCCAGGTCAGAGCGGAGGCCATCGTGGCCTATCGCGAGGAGCATGGTAAGTTTGCATCGGTCGATGAATTACTTGAAGTCAAAGGTATCGGGGCGTCCATCATGGAGAGGAACCGCGATAGGTTGAGTGTGAATTGACGCAGTCATGTTGAATAAAGGCCGGTCATATGACCGGCCTTTTTTATGGCGCTGTCCCAATTGCGTGTTGCACGCGCTGTTTGATTTATACGCAAGTATCGAATGGTGCGGATAGTGTAGGAGGCCCGACCTCGGGGCGTAGTGCCGTTCACTTAAGCGGCATCTCGGGGCATTTACCGTACGCCGGGTACCCAACGCGTAGCCTGGATGCAATCCGGGAGCGGTTGTGCAGGCGCCAGAGGTCCCCGGATTCCATCCGGGCTACAGAAAAGTGCTGCTCACTTGGCATAAGTAAACAGCATTGCGACCTTGGGGCGAGCTTTTCACCATATTCATCAAGCAATCGGCCGGCAGCCAGCAGGGGCTCCGCGGGCAAAAGCTCGCCCCAAGATTGCAGAGTGCCAATGGCCAGGTGCCCGGTGTGTCAGTGACAGCCGGCCTGTCAGTGACGCCAGAAGGTGCGGGTGACCAGCACCAATACGGTAAGGATTTCCAGTCGGCCGAGCAGCATGCCCAGCGACAGCAGCCATTTGGCGGCGTCCGGCAGGGACGAGAAGTTGCCGGCCGGCCCGATGATCGGTCCCAGCCCGGGACCGACGTTGCACACCGCCGTGGCGGCACCGGTCAGCGCGGTGATCCAGTCCAGCCCGATCATCGTCAGGCCCAGGGCGATGGCGCCGATGGTGACGGTGAAGAAGAACGAGAACGTCAGGATCGAACGGACGATTTCTTCGTCAAGGTTATGGCCGTTGTACTGTTGCTTGATCACTGCGCGCGGGTGCACCAATTGGGTCAGTCCGCTGCGCAGTAGGGTATAGGCGACCTGGAAGCGGAAAATCTTCAAGCCGCCGGAGGTCGAGCCCGAGCAAGCGCCGACGAATGTCAGGTAAAAGAACATCATCACCGCGAAGTCGCCCCATTGACTGTAGTCACCAAGGGCAAAGCCGGTAGTGGTCACCACGGAAACGACGTTCAGGGTCACGATGCGCAGTGCATCGAGGAATTCGTAGTCGGAGTGCATCCAGAACCAGACGCTGAATATCAGGCAGGTGGCGGCCAGCAGTCCGAGGAAGCCGCGGACCTGTTCATCTTTCAGCAGGGCCTTGCGGTTACCGCGGATGGTCGCCACATACAGGGTGAAGGGCAGGCCGCCGAGGATCATCAGGACGACGGCGACCCAATGGGTGGCGGGGCCGAAATTGCCGATGGAGTTGTCCGAGGTGGAGTAGCCACCGGTCGATATCGCCGTCATTGCATGGTTGATCGCATCGAACCAGCTCATGCCCGAGAGGTGGAAGGCGACGATGCCGAACAGGGTCAGGCCGACGAAGATCGAAATGATGTACTTGGCCGCCATATGCGAGCGCGGCATGACCTTTTCGCCCCAATCCGAGGATTCGGTCTGGAACAGGCGCATGCCCCCGACCCGCAGCAGCGGCAGGATCGCTACGGCCATGCCGATAAAGCCGATGCCGCCCAGCCACTGCAGCATGGAGCGCCAGATCAACAGGCCCGGCGAGGTGTCATCCAGACCGGAAAGAATCGTCGAGCCGGTGGTGGTAATGCCGGACATGGTTTCGAAGAACGCGTCCGTGTAGCTGATATGTTGGATCAGGGTCATGGGCAGCGCGGCGAAGATGCAGACGATCAGCCAACTGGCGGTGGTCAGCATATACATGTCGCGGGGGCGCAGCTGGGTATGTTGCGGACGGCCCTGCGCCACCATGGCGAGACCTGCGATGACGGTGATCAGGCTGGACCAGAGAAAGGCCTTCAGTTCGTAGTGCCGTTCGAAAATCAGCAAGGTCAGCAGCGGAACTATCATGCCCGCCGCCAGGGTAATCAGGAAAATTCCATTGATGAACGCGATAATTCGTATGGTCGGCCAAGCCATTGAAGGGGTTTCCGCGGGAAAAGTGCCGCCATTCTAGAGCCAACAGCCAGGGAACCGTAAGCGAAGTGGCCGAATCTCTTATCGAGCGGGCGAAAGTCGGCGAGAAAAGCGCCTGGCTTGGGGCCGATAAGCGTCCGCCAGCGGGCTGCTACGGCGGCGCCGAAAGCGCCTGACCACGGTGGTTTCAAGGGGCGCGCGCGGGTTGCCGCTGATCGTTGCAGCGGCGCCAAAAAGAAATTCTGCCGCCCGCTTTACAAGCGCCCGGCGCAGCATAGAATAGCCCCCCAGGTGCCGGCCCTTGCCGGTTTCTGAGCCCTCTAAAATCATGTCGAACACTAATCCTTGCCTTACGTGCGGCGCTTGCTGCGCGCATTTTCGTGTGTCTTTCTTTTGGGGTGAATGCCAGTCGGCCGGCGGTACTGTGCCCGATGATCAGGTGGTGCTGATCACCCCGCATCGGGTCGCCATGCGCGGCACCGAGCATAAGCCGGCGCGCTGCGTAGCCCTGCTTGGCGAAGTGGGTGGTGGTGTGCGTTGCACCCTGTATGAAAAGCGCTCCAGCCCCTGCCGTGAATTCGAGGCGTCCTGGGTCAATGGCGAGCACAACCCGCGCTGCGACGACGCTCGTCGGGCCCATGGTCTCCCGCCGCTGGTGCCGCCGTTGCAACCGGGTATCCAGCCGGAGCGCGTAGCCTAGCGTTGGCAGCTGCTCTGGTATTGGTCGGCAATCCAGCGCGATTGAGCGGGGCGTGGTGGTCACGCGGCTCGCCATCAAACCGCTGCAGGCCCTAGAATCGCCCTTTGTGTATTTTGGGAGATTGCAGATGGATGCGCTTGATGCGTTGCTCAACCGGGTTTCTGTGCCGCGTCTGGTAGAACCGGGGCCGGATGCCGCTCAGCGAGAGCTGTTGTTCCGCGCCGCGCTGCGTGCGCCCGATCATGCAGTTTTACGGCCCTGGCGCTTTCTCACCATAGAAGGCGCCGGGCGTGAACATCTGGGCGAGCTGTTCGCTCAGGCCCAGGTCGCCGCTGCCGAGCAGGGCGCGCCAGATGAACAGCAGTTGGCCAAGGTGCGCGCGATGCCGCTGCGCGCACCCTTGCTGATCGTGGTGATCGCCAATATCCAGAACCATTTCAAGGTGCCGGCCCAGGAGCAGCTCCTTGCCGCGGGCTGCGCCGCGCATGGCATTCTGCTTGCGGCGCATGTGCAGGGCATCGGCGCGGTTTGGCGCACCGGCGAACTGGCCTACAACGCGCATGTGGCGAAGGGGCTGGGCTTGAGTGAAAACGAGCAGATTATCGGCTTTCTCTACCTGGGTACCCCTGAGCGTGAGCTGCGCACGCCGCCGGATGTGCCGGTGGAGGACTTCGTCAGTGCCTGGCCCGGCTGACAACCTGGGGAAAACCTGGCGCCGCTCGCCATTGGCCGGCGCCTTGTTGGCCTGTCACGCGGCCGGTTGAGCGGCCGAATTCAAGGGTAGGTACAAGCGGGCGTTGAATCCCCCTTGCGGATGATTGCCCAGCTCCAGGCGCCCGCCATGCCGCTCGGCGGCGCGACGGGCAATGGCCAGGCCCAGGCCGTAGCCGCCGGAGGTTTGCCCGGGGGCGCGAAAAAACGGTTCGCCGAGGCGCGGCAGGCAATCCTCGCTGGCGCCGGGGCCGTGGTCGCGCACGCTCAGGCATAACTCGTCGGCTTGCCGGGTCACGCCAAGCTCGATCGGCTGGCCGGCGGGGTTGAAACGCCAGGCGTTGCGCAGCAGGTTTTCCACGGCGCGCTGGAGCAGGTCCGGCCAGCCATTGATCTGGATGCCGGGTTGCGCCTGGAGCCTCAGCTGATGTTCCGGGGCATCGATCAGCGCCTCGTCCCGTACCTTGAGCAACATGGCCGTGAGATCGATCGGTTGCGCCGCCCCCAGATCGGTATCCAGGCGTGCGAGCGTGAGGATTTCACCGATCAAGGCATCCAGGCGATCGCACTCGCGATGCAGGCGCGGCCAGAGTTTGTCGCGCTCTTCGGGCTCCGCTCGTTCGGCCAGAGCCAGGGCGATACGCAGGCGCGCCAGCGGCGAGCGCAGTTCATGGGAGACATCGCGCAGTAGTTGCCGCTGGCTGCCGATCAATCCTTGCAGGCGTGCACCCATGCGGTTGAAGTCGCCGGCCAGCACGCCCAGTTCGTCGCGGCGCTTGGCCAGGCGCTCCAGGCTGTTTTGCTGGTAGACGGTTTGGCCCAGGTCATGCACCGCCCCGCGCAGGCGATTCAGTGGGCGGGTGATGGACAAGGTCAGCAGGACGCTGAACAGGGTCAGCACCACCAGCGCGATCACCAGGGCGCTGAAGGGCAGCAGCAGGCTGTCGCGTTGCCAGGCGGCCAGTTGTGGATGCGGGATGCGATAAATGAACAGGTAGGTTTCCGCGCTCGAAGGGCTGCTGTACTCGGCATTGAAGCGACGCCAGGGGAGGCGTTTACGGTCGCCTTCGCGGGCCTCGAAGGCGGCTGCGCGGGGCGGGAAGGTGCCGCGTACCAGGGGTTGGCCGGTATCGCTGAGCACCTGCACATTGATATGGAATTGCTCTTTGCGGCGTTCCAGAAAGTCCTGCGCGGCCTGGGGGCCGAATTGCTCGTAACGCTGGGTCCAGCCTTCGGCCAGCCCCACGACGGCCGGGTGTCGGCTGAGAATCCAGGCGTCCTGGTTGAGCATGCGCCCCAGTAGCAGCGAGAGTCCCGCCACCAGGGCGATGGCCAGCCAGAAGCTGGCAAAGATCCGCCAGAACAATGAACGCACGGTACATCCTTATCGACAAAGAGCCCCCACGACTCGAGGTCGGGGGGCTGCATGGTTGGAAATTTAACTCTTGTCGCCTTGTTCGGCCTTCCAGGCCTTGAACGCTTCGCGGTCGGCGCGACGTTCCTGCATTTTCTTCTGGTGTTCGTCGAAGGCTTTCTGTTGTTCAGGGTTGAGCAGGGCGCGCATGCTTTTCTGGTTCTGCTCCTGGGCCGCCTTCAGCTCATCTTGCATGGCTTTCTGTTCGGCGGCGGGCAGCTTGTCCAGATAACGCTTGGTGATCTCGTGGCGGCTTTTCATCTGCTCGCCCATCAAGTTGTGCATTTCGCGTTGCTGCTGCTTGCTGAGGTCCAGCTCCTGGAACATGCGTTGGCCGTGTTCGCCATGACGAGGTCCATCGCCATCGGACATCGGCATGGCCAGCGCCAGGGTTGGCAGCGTCAGGACAAACAGAGCGGCAGTGAGGGTCTTGCGCATGATGAGTCTCCTAATCTGAAACCGGTCGATACCGGATGAGCCCAGTTTAGGGTGACCAGGGTCAGGGGCTGTCAGGCAAGGGTAAAGCTTGGGTAAAGAGCCGTCAGGGCAGGGCGCCTCAGCATCCGCTACATCGGTTTTACTTCATCGGTTGTAATAGTAGCCACGGCTGCGCAGCGCAACGATGCGCGGGCGACCGTCCGCGTGGGGGCCGAGTTTCTTGCGCAGATTACTGACGTGCATGTCCAGGCTGCGGTCGTAGAGCGTCAGTTTTCGCCCCAGTGCCAGTTGCGCCAGGGTTTGCTTGTCCACCGGTTCGCCCGGGTGTTCGAGCAGGGCGACGAGTACCCGGCTTTCGGACAGGGTCAGCAGCACTTCCTGTTCGCCCTCGGTAAAGCTGACTACGCTGCGCGCCTTGCTGAAACACAGATCGCCCACCTGCAACTGGCCGGAGACGGGCGCCGGCAGGCTGCGGCGCAGCACGGCACGCAGGCGTGCGGTCAGTTCGCGGGGGTCGCATGGTTTGGCCAGGTAATCGTCGGCGCCCAGTTCCAGGCCGATGATCCGGTCCAGCGGCTCGCCGCGTGCCGAGAGCATCAATACCGGCATTTCCGGATGTTCGCCACGCAACTGCTTGAGCAGCTCCAGGCCGCTACCGTCGGGCAGCATCACATCGAGCACCACGGCGTCGGGTGTTTGCTGGGCCAATGCATGGCGCGCCGCTTGGCCATCATGGCAGGCGCCGACGTGAAAGCCTTCCTGAGTCAGCCAGCTGACCAGCAGTTCACAGAGTTCGACGTCGTCGTCGATCAGTAGCAAGGTGTTCATGGATCGATCAGTTCAACCATTCGCGACGCGAGCGCCGGCCGCCGCGCAGCAAGGCCCCGGCGAGCACGCCCAGCAGAGCGCATCCGGCACCGATGGCGAACCACATCTGTTGCTCGCTCAGCAGGGGATGGGGGGCGCTGGCCTGCGCCGTCTTGAGTTGTAGTTTGAGGCGTTGGTTGTCCTGGCGCAGACGTTGGGATTCCGCGGTCAAGGCTTCGCGTTGCTGCTCGCTGGCGATCAGTCGTTGCTCCTGCAGCTGCGGTGCGACTGTCTCGCTCTCTGCCACAGGCTGCTGCGGGTCTTGCTCGGCCTGCAGTTGGCAGGGCAACAGTAGTACGGTGAGCAGCAACGACAAGGGGCCTGGACGCATCGGAACTCCTATTTTCTGATTGAGAGATTGCCCGGGCTCATCGCCCTTCGCGGGGCTGGTGCCGGCATTGCCGCGGGCGAAGTCGGTCGTTCAGGGCAACACTCGCTTGAATGGCTTGACCAGTACCGAGGCATACACGCCCGCTGCGCGGTAGGGGTCGGCATCGGCCCAGATCTGTGCGGCGCTAAGCGATTCGAATTCGGCAACGATCAGGCTGCCGGAGAAGCCCGCCGGGCCCGGGTCGTTGCTGTCGACTGCTGGGTGAGGGCCGGCGAGTACCAGGCGACCCTGGGTTTTCAGTTGTTCCAGACGCTCGAGGTGCGCGGGACGCGCAGCCAGGCGGCTTTCCAGCGAGTTGGCGACATCGGTGGCGATAATGGCGTAGAGCATGGTGGTCCTCGGTCAAATGGCCTGGCGATAACGCCGCCGGGTAATTGCGGCGCTGAGAATGTAGCGCAGAAAGCCCCTGGCGGCAGGCAAACGCGAGCTAATTTGAGGAATTCTCACGTGGCGGCAGCTAGAGTGCGTTTGGGGCGGCATAATAACAAGCCTATACAACTGAGAAAGCGCGGCCCCTATGGATGTTGATCTGCATTGTCACAGCACCGCTTCGGATGGCGCGCTGGCGCCTGCCGTGCTGGTGGCGCGCGCCCATGAGCGAGGTGTGCAGATGCTCGCGCTGACCGACCACGACACCCTCGAAGGCCTCGACGAAGCCCGTTCGACTGCGTGCGCCTTGGGCATGCAATTGGTCAATGGTATCGAACTGTCCTGTACCTGGGGCGGCGCCACTATCCATGTGCTCGGTTACGACTTCGCCACCGATGCGCCAGCGCTGCGCCAGTCGATCGCCGAGTTGCACGATGGCCGCTGGCTACGCGCCGCGGAAATCGCCAGGCGTCTGGAGGCCAAGGGCATGCCGGGTGCGCTGGAGGGCGCACGTGCCGTGCAGCAGGAACTGGGCGACAGCGGCAATGCGCCGGCGCGGCCGCACTTCGCCGAATTCATGGTGCGGGCCGGACACGTCAAGGACCGAGCCGAGGCGTTTCGCAAATGGCTGGGGTCGGGCAAGCTCGGCGATGTCAAACAGCATTGGCCGGCGCTCGACCAGGCCATCGATACCCTGCTGCAAGCCGGCGCCTGGGTCAGTCTGGCGCACCCGTGGCAATACGACTTTACTCGTAGTAAGCGGCGCAAGTTGATCGCCGATTTTGCCCAGGCGGGTGGCCATGCACTGGAAGTAGTGAATGGTATGCAGCCTGCCGAGCAGGTCGGCGGTTTGGCGATTTTGGCGCGCGAATTCGGTCTGCTGGCCAGTGTCGGCAGTGATTTTCATGCACCGGGCGACTGGTCGGAACTGGGCATGTATCGCCCGCTTCCCGAAGACCTTTCCCCACTTTGGGCGCGTTTTCTGCATGTACAGCAGCCTACCGCAATCTGAACAGGGATTAAGCGTGAGCCAATTTTTCCAGATTCATCCGGAAAACCCCCAGGCGCGCCTGATAAAACAGGCCGTGGAAATCATCAGGGCCGGCGGGGTGGTCGTCTACCCGACGGATTCGTCCTATGCACTCGGCTGCCATATCGGCGACAAAGGTGCAGTGGAGCGGATACGGCGGTTGCGCCAGCTGGACGACAAGCACAATTTCACCCTGGTCTGCCGCGATCTGTCGCAATTGAGCCTGTTCGCCAAGGTCGATACCGGCGCTTTCCGCCTGCTCAAGACCCATACCCCGGGGCCTTATACCTATATCCTCAATGCCACCCGCGAAGTGCCGCGCATGGTCCTGCATCCCAAGCGGCGCACCATCGGCCTGCGGGTGCCGAGCCACCCGATTGCCCAGGCGCTGCTTGCTGAACTCGGCGAGCCGTTGATGAGCGTCACACTGATCTTGCCGGGCGAAACCCTGCCCATGAGCGACCCCTACGAAATGCGCCAGATCCTCGAGCATCAGGTCGATCTGATTATCGATGGTGGCTTCGGCGGGCTGGAGGCCTCCACGGTGGTCAGTCTGGTCGACGACGAGCCTGAAGTGGTGCGCGTGGGCTGCGGCGACCCATCGCCTTTCACCCGCGATTGACCGATGCCCGGGCGCGATGGCCCGCGCCCGGCGGCCGGCGCGTCCGCGGTGCCCGAAGGGCGCAGGCAATTCGCACCTGGCGATGTCGTTTACGACTGATGCACAGCCCCAGCCAAGGCCGCTGCGGCGCAGGTCGTGTTTTTTTCGCGAGGCGTTCTGGGCTCGCTATACTGCGCCCCTTGTTGATTCGTTTAGGTAACCCCGATTGAGTCTTGTCGATTCTGAGCGCCGCGTGCTTTCCGGCATGCGCCCCAGCGGCCGTTTACACCTCGGCCATTACCATGGTGTGCTGAAAAACTGGATCAAGTTGCAGCACACCTATGAATGCTTCTTCTGCATCGTCGATTGGCATGCGCTGACCACCGATTATATGGAGGCGGGGCAAATCGCCGACAACGTCATGGACATGGCGGTCGATTGGCTGGCCGCCGGCGTCAGCCCCAGCTCTGCGACCCTGTTCATCCAGTCGCAGGTGCCGGAGCATGCCGAGTTGCATCTCTTGCTCTCGATGATCTGCCCGCTCAGCTGGCTGGAACGCGTACCTTCCTATAAAGAACAGCAGGAACTGCCTCACGGGCGGGATCTGAGCACCTTCGGCTTTCTCGGCTACCCGCTGCTGCAGGCCGCCGACATCCTGGTCTACCGTGCGGGATTGGTGCCGGTGGGCAGCGACCAGCTGGCGCATATCGAGTTCGCCCGCGAAGTCGCGCGACGTTTCAATCATCTATACGGCCGCGAGCCCGGATTCGAGGAAAAGGCCGAAATGGCCATTCTCAAACTCGGCAAGAAAACCGCCGCGCTCTATAACAAACTGCGCAAAGCCTATCAGCAGGAGGGCGATAGCGAAGCCCTGGAAACCGCGCGGGCATTGCTCAAGGATCAGCAGGTGATCACCCTGGGCGATAAGGAACGGTTGTTCGGCTACCTGGAAGGCGGCGGTAAGGTGCTGTTGCCCGAGCCCCAGCCGCTGCTCGGCGAAACGCCGAAAATTCTCGGCCTGGATGGCGGCAAGATGTCCAAGTCGCACAATAATTCGATTTTCCTGCGGGACAGCGCCGTGGAAGTCGAAGACAAAATCAAACGCATGCCGACCGATCCGGCGCGCTGCCATCGTAGCGATCCGGGCGATCCGGCCAATTGCCCGGTTTGGCCGCTGCACCAGCTGTATTCCAGTGAATCGACCCGCGAGTGGGTCGAGCAGGGCTGCAAGAGTGGCGGTATTGGCTGCCTGGAATGCAAAGGGCCGGTGATCGAGGCGGTGCAGCAGGAGCTGATACCCTTGCAGGCCCGCGCCGCCGACTATCAGGAAAACCCGGATGTGGTCCGCGGCATCCTCGCCGAAGGCGCCGAGCGCGCGCGCGTCGAAGCGCGGGAAACCCTCACCGAGGTGCGTCTGGCGCTGGGTTTGAACTACCGCTGATACGTCAAGAGAACCCCATGGATAACCCGCCACACGAACCCGTCGTCGACAGCCAGGCCCATGCCCAGCAGGAGCTGCCGTTCGCCCTGGTTTACGGTCAGGCGGTTACCGAAATGCCGCTGGATCTGTATATCCCGCCGGATGCGCTCGAGGTGTTTCTCGAGGCGTTCGAGGGGCCGCTGGATCTGCTGCTGTATCTGATCCGCAAGCAGAACATCGATGTGCTGGACATCCCGGTGGCGGAAATCACCCGTCAGTACATGGGCTATGTCGAACTGATGCAGTCGGTACGCCTGGAGTTGGCCGCCGAGTACCTGGTGATGGCGGCGATGCTCGCCGAAATCAAATCGCGCATGCTGTTGCCGCGCTCCAGCGAGGCGGAGGCCGAAGAGGACGACCCACGCGCCGAGCTGATTCGTCGCCTGCAAGAATACGAGCGTTACAAGGCCGCCGCCGAGGGCATCGACGGCTTGTCGCGGGTCGGTCGTGACCTCACGGTGCCGCGTCTGGATGCTCCCGAAGCGCGGGCGCGCAAGCTGTTGCCGGATGTCAGCCTGGAAGAGTTGCTGCTGTCGATGGCTGAGGTGCTGCGCCGCGCCGATATGTTCGAGAGTCATCAGGTCACCCGCGAGGCCCTGTCCACCCGCGAGCGCATGAGCGAGATTCTGGAGCGTCTCAAGGGCGGTGCCTTCGTGCCCTTTGTCGGGCTTTTTACCGCGGAAGAGGGACGCCTGGGCGTAGTGGTGACCTTTATGGCGGTACTCGAATTGATCAAGGAATCCCTGGTCGAACTGGTACAAAACGAGGCCTATGGCCCCATCCACGTGCGTGCGCGAGCTGAATGAGCATGAATCTGACCGACCCCCGCGATCTTGCCAGCCTGCTGGAAGCTTTCTTGCTGGCCTCCGGCAAACCGCAATCGCTGGAGCGCCTGTTCGAGTTGTTCGAAGAGGGCGAGCGGCCGGAGCCCGGCGTATTCAAGAAGGCCCTGGCGCACCTGGGCAAATCCTGTGAGGGCCGCGCCTTTGAGCTCGTCGAGGTTGCCTCCGGCTACCGCTTGCAGGTGCGCGAGCGCTATGCGCCCTGGGTCGGGCGGCTCTGGGAAGAGCGCCCGCAACGCTACTCACGGGCCATGCTGGAGACCCTGGCGCTGATCGCCTATCGCCAACCGATCACCCGTGGCGAGATCGAAGACGTGCGCGGCGTGGCGGTCAACAGCCATATCGTCAAAACCCTGCTGGAGCGTGAGTGGATCCGCGTCGTCGGCCATCGCGACGTACCGGGGCGGCCGGCGATGTTCGCCACAACCAAGGGTTTTCTCGATCATTTCAATCTGAAGAGCCTCGATCAATTGCCACCGCTCGCCGCATTGCGCGAGCTGGAACCTGAGCCGATGCTGGCCTTCGACGATGAAGTGGCCGTCCCAGAGAGCTTGCAGGCGCGGGCGGACCTGGCGGCAGGCGATCTGTCGATTGGCGACGAGCCGGTCGCCGAGGCAGGCGAGCAAACCAGCTTCAGCAGCCTGCTGGCCGAACTGGATTCGATGGAGCAGGGCCTGAAGATCGACTTCGACGACCTGCGCGAAGCGGATGGCGATAGCAATACCGAGGAGCGTACCGAGGACACTGAGATGCCCGTAGATCAGGAAGAACTGCCGCGGGATTGAGTTAGTCCGTGGGCGATCTGTGAAATTGGCGGCAAGGTTTCCCCGGATTGCATCCGGGCTACAAAGGCCGCGTGCGGTACGTGCGGTTGTTGGGTTAGCGGCAACCGGCGCGGTACAAACTGCGACATCACCGTTTGCCGCCGCGTAACCCAACAAGGTCCCTACGCCGTGCTGTGGATGATCGCGCGTTTATTATTCCGCTCGGCAGCGTGAGCATCGTTAATCGCGAGTGAATAAACCGGCTGTCGCAAGGCGCCGACGCTCTCTCATCCGCCAACTAGGCTGAATTCGTGCGTAGTAGCTGCGATTAGCGTATGCTCCGCGGCCCTTCGACGACTCAAGAGCCTGTTCAAAGGCGCGCGAGCTAGAGCCATGCAAGGCAGAAACAGGCGAGGAAGCGGAGTTTACAGTTGTAAATGAGCATTCCGAGCCTGTTTCTAACGCAGCAGGGCCGACGCGCAGCAGACTTTGAATAGGTTCTTAGTCGTCCTATCACTAGAGATAACACCGGGAGGTGCCCAGATGAGTGAATCCGAAGAATATAGCCCTGCAGGCGAGAAACTACAGAAAGTCATGGCGCGTATGGGCCTGGCTTCACGCCGCGAAATCGAAGGCTGGATCAGCGCCGGCCGGGTCAAGGTCAATGGCGCGGTTGCCGGTCTCGGTCAGCGGGTCGACCTGCATGACGCCATCGCCATCGATGGTCGCCTGGTCAAACGCGAGGAAGCCGCTGAAAGCGTGCGTCGCGTGATCATTTACAACAAACCCGAAGGTGAGATCTGCACCCGTGACGACCCGGAAGGTCGTCCGACGGTGTTCGATCGTCTGCCGCGGCCGAAAGAAGGTCGTTGGATCAATATCGGTCGTCTCGACATCAACACCACCGGCTTGCTGATGTTCACCACCGACGGCGAGCTGGCCAACCGTTTGATGCACCCGTCCTACCAGATGGACCGCGAATATGCCGTGCGTGTGCGCGGTGAAGTCGACGACGAGATGATAGAGCGCCTGAAAACCGGCGTGATGCTCGAAGACGGCCCGGCCAAGTTTACTGACATCAAGGTCGCGCCCGGCGGTGTTGGCTTCAACCACTGGTATCACTGCGTGGTGATGGAAGGCCGTAACCGCGAAGTACGTCGCTTGTGGGAATCCCAGGGGCTGGTGGTCAGCCGCTTGAAACGCGTGCGTTTCGGCCCGGTGTTCATCACCTCGGACCTGACCATGGGCCGCTGGCGCGAGATGAGTCAGCGCGAAGTGGATATCCTCAGCGAAGAAGTCGGCCTCAAGCCGGTCGCCTTGCCGGATATGAAAGAAAAGACCCGCGACAAGCTGGATCGCCTGCAACGCAAATCGGCCAAGCCGGTCGGTCGTGGCGAGCGTCCGGCGCGCACCTTGCGCCCGGCTCATGGGGCTGGTCAGCCTGACGCCGATCAAGGTCGTGGGCGTGCGCCCCGTGGCGAAGCTACCGATCGACCGACCCGCACCCCGCGTGCTGAAGGTGGCGAGCGTCCCGTGCGCAGCCCTCGCGGCGAAGGTGGCGAGCATGCGGTTCGTACCCCGCGTGCGCCGCGCGCGGATCAGGGGCGCAGCCCGGCCGGCAAAGGCACGCCGGTTGCCGAGCGCCCGCGTGACGTCAATAAAAAGCGTCCAGCCAAACCCGCGGCCAAGCGTCCGGGCGTGGAACTGAGCGAGCGCCCGGCGCGCAAGCCGGCGGGTGCACCGGTCAAGCGTCGCAGTCAGCCGACGGGCGAAGGTCAGCGTCCGGGTTTTGGTCGCGGCAGCCGCAAGCCGGAGTAAATAGGGCGGGGAAATGAAAAAGGGACTCGAAAGAGTCCCTTTTTTCGTTTCGGCTGAACTTCAGCCGGCCATGTTCAAACGATTGCGGCCGCTGCGCTTTGCCGCGTACAGCGCGCTGTCAGCGCGGCGCAGCAAGCTGTCAGAGGACTCGCCGGGTAGCAAGGTTGCACAGCCCAGGCTGATGGATACCAGGATCTGCTGGTTCTGGTTCAGGCACTGCAGATTCTGCACCGCATTGCGCAGGCGTTCGCCGACCAGGGCGGCTGTCTCGCGGCTGGTGCCGGAGAGCAGCACCAGAAATTCTTCGCCGCCGTAGCGGAATACCAGATCGACGTTGCGCAGTTGATCGCGCAGCGTCGCCGCCACGGCTTTCAGCACTTCGTCGCCGTAGGCGTGGCCGTGCTTGTCGTTGATCTGTTTGAAATGATCGATGTCCAGCATCAGCATCGACAGGGGCTGCAGGCTGCGCCGTGACAGATCGATTTCGCGTTGCAAAGACTGGTTCAGGGCAAGACGGTTGCCGGTGTTGGTCAGCGGGTCGCGCAGGGCGCTCTGTACTGCTGTGCGGTAGAGCAGGGCATTGCGCAGCGGGAACAGCAGGCTCGCCAGCAATGATTCCAGGCGGCCAAGTTCTTCTTCGCTGAAGCGTTCGCTGCGCCGGAAGATCAGCTCGCCCAGGTATTCGCCTTCGTGACTCAGGCGATAGCCGGCAGTGTGGTTGCCGCGTTCGCCGAATTCGAAACGCAGGTCGGAGGCGGCCAATTGATAGCCCAGGGCGTCGAGCGGCACCAGGCGCTGCACTTCGCGGTAAAAAAGGCCGAGGATACGGTCGACCTCCAGGGAGGTCTGCAACTGCAGGCTCAACTGCTGGCGCAGCTGCGCCAGGCTGACCGGTTTGAGCGTTTGCCGGGCATGACGGGCGTAGCCCAGGCGCTGCAATTTGGCGGCATCGAAGTCGACGGTGTTGGACTGATTGTGTGGACCCATACTGCTTAACCTCTGATGCTCGGCGCGTTGACGGCGCGCTCCGGTACAGATGATTAGCCAGTTTTGTGCCAGTTCAAAAAAATCTATTTATTTCAGGTGGTTAGATTATTTTTGTGATCGGATTGGCAATTCTTTGCCGGTTGTCTGGCGCCTGTGGTGGCAATTCGCTGCCGCATGCACGGCGGCGCCAGGAAACCGGCGCGCATTACTGGGCGTCGAAAGCCTGGCCATTCACGCCGCTGCTGTCCGGACCCATGAGGTACAGATACACCGGCATGATCTCGTCGGGCGTCGGGTTGTTCTGCGGGTTTTCCCCGGGGTAGGCCTGGGCACGCATGTCGGTGCGGGTGGCGCCCGGGTTGACGCTATTGGCGCGTACCGGGGCGATGCCGTCCAGCTCGTCGGCCAATACCTGCATCAGTCCCTCGGTGGCGAACTTGGACACCGCGTAGGCGCCCCAGTAAGCGCGCCCTTTGCGGCCGACGCTGCTGGAGGTGAACACCACCGAGGCGTCCGTCGACAGCTTGAGCAGCGGCAGCAGGGTGCTGGTCAGCATGAACATGGCATTGACGTTGATCTGCATGACGCGCATGAAGTTGTCGCCGGACAGCTGTTCCAGCGGGGTACGCGGGCCAATGATCGAGGCGTTGTGCAGCAGGCCGTCGAGCTTGCCGAACTCGCCCTCGATCATCGCTGCGAGCTCGTCGTACTGGTGCGGCAGGGCGGTTTCCAGATTGAAGGGGATCAGCGCGGGTTGCGGGTGTCCGGCGGCCTCGATGGCATCGTAGACGCGGGTCAGGTTTTCTTCGGTCTTGCCCAAAAGCAGCACGGTCGCACCGTGGGCGGCGAAGGTCTGCGCGGCGGCGGCGCCAATCCCGCGACCGGCGCCGGTGACCATGATCACCCGGTCCTTGAGCAGGTCGGGGCGGGTGGAATACTGGAACATGGGGGCTCCTCCGGAGAGCGGCAAGCCTCAAGCGGCAAGCTTCAAGTTAACAGCTGAAGAGTGGGAGTGTACTGGCAGCCAGCAGCTGCTGTGTCAGCAGCTGCATAGCGCCCGTTCGAGCACGGCGCGCAATTCCAGCGGATGCTCGACGACCACGTCGGCACCCCAGTTGCGCGGGTTGTCGTCCGGGTGAATATAGCCGTAGGTTACGGCCGCGGTGCGGGTGCCGGCGGCGCGACCGGACTCGATATCGCGCAGGTCGTCGCCGACGAACAGCACGCTGGCCGGCTCCAGGCCCAGCTGCGAACAGGCGAGTGTCATCGGCTCGGGGTCGGGTTTGCTGTTGGTCACGTGATCCGGGCAGATCAGGATCGACGAGCGCTCGGCCAGGCCAAGGCGCTGCATGATGGGTTCGGCGAAGCGCAACGGTTTGTTGGTCACCACGCCCCAGATCAGCTTGGCGCTTTCGATATCGGCGAGCAATTCCTCGATGCCGTCGAACGGTCGGGTCAGCACCGCGCAATGTTCCTGATAGCGCTCGAGAAATTCCAGGCGCAGAGCCTCGAAGCCTTCTGCTTCCGGTTGCATGGCGAAGGTGCAGGTGACCATGGCGCGGGCGCCGCCGGAGACCTGATCGCGGATCAGCTTCTCGGCAATGGGCTCAAGGCCGCGATCGGCACGCATGGCCTGGCAGATGGCGATAAAGTCCGGGGCGCTGTCGAGCAGCGTACCGTCCATGTCGAAAAGCACTGCACGCAAACGCATCACGCCTCCTTCAGCGTCTGGACCATGTAATTGACGGCGACATCCGCTTCCAGCTTGTAGTGCTTGGTCAGTGGGTTATAGGTCAGGCCGATGATGTCCTTGACCTGCAAGCCGGCATCGCGGCTCCAGGCGCCTAGCTCGGAGGGGCGGATGAACTTCTTGAAATCGTGGGTGCCGCGGGGCAGCAGGCGCAGCAGGTATTCCGCGCCCAGTACGGCGAACAGGTAGGCCTTGGGGTTGCGGTTGATGGTGGAGAAGAACACCTGGCCGCCGGGCTTGACCAGCGCATGGCAAGCGCGGATCACCGAAGCCGGATTCGGTACATGCTCGAGCATCTCCAGGCAGGTGACCACGTCGAATTGTCCTGGCATCTCGGCGGCCAGTGCCTCGGCGGTAATCTGCCGATATTCCACCGACACGCCCGACTCCAGCTGATGCAGCTGGGCCACCGCCAGTGGCGCTTCGCCCATGTCGATGCCGGTGACGGTCGCGCCGCGTTGCGCCATCGCCTCGCTGAGGATGCCGCCACCGCAGCCGACATCGAGAATCTTCTTGCCGGCCAGGCCCACGCGTTCGTCGATCCAGTTGATACGCAGCGGATTGATGTCGTGCAACGGCTTGAATTCGCTCTCGCGATCCCACCAGCGGTGGGCGAGGGCTTCGAATTTAGCGATTTCGGCGTGGTCGACGTTGCTCATAAAAATCCCTGGATAGAACTGGAGGCGGGAAGCCTGAGGCTCGATGCGCCTATGGTGCCAGTTTCAGGTTGTGGGGTGGATGGCTGCAGGCCATTCAATGTATGTCAGTTTGTCGCACTAGTGGGTGTTGCTGGTCTTTTAGCCGCGACTGGGCAAATGAGGTGTCAGTTCATCGCGGCTAAAGCGGAGCGCCGCCCGGCCCATCCCGCGAGCCCCTTAGGCCTGTCGGGCGATCTTCGTCCCCCAGGCCTGGGCGTTGGCGATGATCCGTTGCTCGTCCAGGCGTGTCAGACGACCGCCTTCGAGCAATTGCTTGCCGCCCACCCACAGGTGCTCGACGCAGTTGCGGTTGCTGGCGTAGATCAATTGCGAAACCGGGTCGTAGATCGGCTGCTGGGCCAGGCCGGACAGGTCGAACGCCACCAGGTCGGCCGCTTTGCCGATTTCCAGCGAGCCGATTCGTGTCTCCAGGCCTAGTGCGCGCGCGCCGTTCAGGGTGGCCATGCGCAGTGCGCTATGGGCGTCCAGGGCGGTGGCTGAGCCGGCGACGGCCTTGGCCAGCAAGGCTGCCGTGCGGGTTTCGCCAAGCAGGTCCAGGTCGTTGTTGCTGGCCGCGCCATCGGTGCCGATGGCCACGTTGACCCCGGCTTGCCAGAGTTTTTCCACCGGGCAAAAGCCGCTGGCCAGCTTCAGGTTGGATTCCGGGCAGTGGATCACGCTGGTATTGCTGGCGACCAGCAGGGCGATATCGTCATCGTCGATCTGGGTCATGTGTACGGCCTGGAAGCGCGGCCCGAGCAGGCCCAGGCGAGCGAGGCGGGCCAGCGGCCGTTCGCCGTGAAGCTCAAGGCTCTGCTGCACCTCGAACGCGGTTTCCTGCACGTGCATATGGATGCCGGCATCCAGCTCTTCGGCGAGCATGCGGATATTTTCCAGCTTGTCGTCGCTCACCGTGTAGGGCGCATGCGGGCCGAAAGCCACCGTCAGGCGCGGGTGGTGTTTGAGGTCGTCGAACAGGCCGAGGCCCTTGCGCAACGCTTCGCCTGCATCGAGGGCGCCGGGAATCGGGAAGTCCAGCACCGGGATGCTGATCTGCGCCCGGATACCGCTCTTGTGCACCAGTTCGCAGGCCACCTCGGGGAAGAAGTACATGTCGGCGAAACAGCTGACGCCACTCTTGAGCTGTTCGGCGATGGCCAGCTCGGTGCCGTCCTGGACGAACTGCTCGTTGACCCATTTGGCCTCGGCCGGCCAGATGTGCTGCTCCAGCCAGGTCATCAAGGGTAGGTCGTCGGCCAGACCGCGGAACAGGGTCATCGCGGCATGCCCGTGGGCATTGACCAGGCCGGGCGTGAGCAGGCGTCCGGGCAGTTCGCGCACCTCCAGGGCCGCATGCTGGAGGGCTTCGGCGCGTGGTGCGATCAACGCAATGCGGCCATCACGAATGCCCAGGCCATGCTCTTTCAGCACCACGCCTGCAGGTTCGACCGGCACCAGCCAGGTGGGCAGCAGGAGTAGGTCGAGGGGGGCTTCGGGCATAGTGGTGGTTCCGCTGCTGGTAAAATCACGCAGTTTATAGGGGAACGCCGTGCGCTAGAAGTCGCGTGATTGCATGCCGCCGGCTGATTGGCGTTTCCGTTCGCGTACCGCCGAGCAATCGGCGGACGGCATCTACAGGTATACTTATCGGCTTTTTCCGGTGGAGGTATGTCATGCGCGAGCAATTGCTGGCAGCAGAGAAGGTCAGGGCCATCGAGTGGCGGGCTGGCGCGCTGCATCTGCTCGACCAGCGCGCACTGCCCTTCGAGGAAACCTGGTGCAGGTACGATTCCGCCGCGGGCGTCGCCCAGGCCATTCGCGACATGGTTGTGCGTGGTGCACCGGCCATCGGCATCGCCGCAGCTTATGCGGTGGTACTGGCCGCCACTGCACGCCTGGCCGCGGGCGGTGACTGGCGTCTGGCGTTGCAGGACGATTTCGCCTTGCTGGCCGACTCCCGACCCACGGCGGTCAACCTGTTCTGGGCGTTGAATCGCATGCGCGAGCGACTGGCGCGGATCAAGGATGGTGACGAGCCGCTGGCGGTGCTGGAGGCCGAGGCCGTGGGCATTCATCAGAGCGATCGCGAGGCCAATCTGACCATGGCGCAGCTTGGCGTCGAGCTGATTCGCAGGCATCAGGGCAACGCCCAGAACATTCTGACCCATTGCAATGCTGGCGCTTTGGCCACGGGCGGATTCGGCACTGCGCTGGGGGTGATTCGCGCAGCCTATCTCGACGGCTTGGTCGAGCGAGTTTACGCCGATGAAACCCGTCCCTGGCTGCAAGGCTCGCGCCTTACGGCCTGGGAACTGAGCGGAGACGGTATTCCGGTGACCGTGAATGCCGACTCGGCCGCTGCGCACCTGATGAAAACCCGTGGTATCACCTGGGTCGTGGTCGGCGCCGACCGCATCACTGCCAATGGCGATGTGGCGAACAAAATCGGTACCTATCAGCTGGCGGTCAGCGCCATGCACCACGGCGTGCGCTTTATGGTGGTGGCGCCCAGTTCGACCATCGATATGACGCTGGAAAGCGGAGAGGACATTCCTATTGAGGAGCGTGCCGGTAGCGAATTGCTGACGCTCAACGGGATGCCGGTGGCTGGCGGTGTCGAGGCGCTCAACCCGGTATTCGATGTCACTCCGGCTGACCTGATTGATTTTCTGGTGACCGAGAAGGGCGTGGTCGAACGCCCGGACCTGGCGAAAATGACCCAGCTGATGTGCCGCAAGCGTCTGCATTGAGCCTGCTGCCTGTCTGTAGGAGGGGGCGGCGTTCCGCGGCCCTCGGGGCGAAGCTTTCGCCGGTGCCGGTCAGCCTGAAATCGTCTCTCTGCAGCGCCGCATCTGCCCAGGCGATTAAGGTCGCCAGGGGATAGGTGCGCGGCGGTGATTATGGTAAGCTCCCGCGGTTTTCAGGGTGCCCATTGCTGGGCATCTCAACTGCGCAGTTACATGGCATAACTCATTGATTTGTCGTGAGTCGTCGCTGACCTGAAGTCGCGACGACGGGCTTTGCAACGTTCAGGATGGGCGCTGCGGGGCTTCACTAGAAAAAGGAATCAGGCTACTCATGGGCGAACTGGCCAAAGAAATCCTCCCGGTCAATATTGAAGACGAACTCAAGCAGTCTTACCTCGATTACGCGATGAGCGTAATCGTCGGGCGAGCCCTGCCGGATGCGCGCGACGGCTTGAAGCCCGTGCACCGTCGGGTGCTCTTCGCGATGAGCGAGTTGGGCAACGACTGGAACAAGGCTTACAAGAAGTCTGCCCGTGTGGTCGGTGACGTCATCGGTAAATATCACCCGCACGGCGATACCGCGGTCTACGACACCATTGTGCGTATGGCGCAGCCGTTCTCCCTGCGTTACCTGCTGGTCGATGGCCAGGGCAACTTCGGTTCGGTGGACGGCGACAACGCCGCGGCCATGCGATACA
>CBIHLF010000004.1:0-176953 GCA_966210435.1 uncultured Pseudomonas sp.
CGCTAACCCACCCTACAAAAGCGGCCTGCAACACGCTATTGGGACAGAGCCAAAACTTACTCGGCTGTGCGCAAGGCGAGCCGGGTCAGCACAGGCAGGTGATCCGAACCGAACTGCGGGCCCACTTCACTGGCGACGACCGCCAATGGCGCTTCGATATGAGCGACCCCGTACGCATCCTCGATCACCCGTACGTGCTGCAAAGCAGCGCCATGGCGTGCAGGCGTCGCCCCCCGGGGCTTTGCTCCTGCGGTCTAAGTACGCTCGGCGAGTCCAAGCTTGATACCGAGCGATATGAATACGCCGCCAATCAACCGGTTCAACCAGCGCGAAACCGTCTCGCTGGCCTGAATGCGTCGGCTGGCGAATGCCGACGATACGGCCAGGAAGTGGCACCAGAGCATGCCGTTGAAATTGAAAATGCAGCCCAGCAGGATAAACGCCAACGCCTTGTTTGGCGCATCCGGTGCGATGAACTGGGGCACGAAGGCGAGGAAAAACACCGCGACCTTCGGGTTCAGTACATTGGTCAGAAAGCCCTGGGCGAAGATGCGTCGATACGACAGGGTCGGTGGCGGTGCGAGCGGGGTGGCTGCGTCCGCTGCGGATTTTTTCCGGGCGATCAGCATGGCGAAACCCACATATAGCAGATAGGCCGCACCCAGATATTTGACCACGGCGAACGCCGTGCTCGAGGTGGCGAGCAGCGCCGATAGGCCGATCGCCGCGGCGAACACATGCACGAAGGTGCCTGCACCGATACCCAATGCCGCCGCCGAGCCCGCGCGCCAGCCATGGGCGGCGCTACGCGCCATGATCAACAACGAGTCCGGGCCGGGGGCCATGTTCAACAACAGGCCGGTAATCATGAACAGCAGCAGGTCTTGAGTTCCAAACATGGCAATCAGGCTCAGGTGGGTTTTGCGGCTGCCCAGCGTCTCACAGGGCGCTCAGTCGTTGCCGGGCGCTTTAATCGCGCACAACAAAAAACCCGCCGAGGCGGGTTTTTTCTCAGACCATTCCAACGTCCTGTCGGTAGCCATCCGGGCCATGGTCGATCGTCCGTGATCCCTGTGCGCGTCCTGCGCAGCAGCTGATGGACACAGATTAGGGGTTGAACTAAAGCGCCGACAGGGCAGATCGCTGCGGGAGCGTGTAAGCCATTGGCTATACGGACGGTGGAGTGAGAGCTGCCGCACATAATTCGGCTCGGACGTGGTCTGTTCAGCCTTGCCGGTCGTGATCAGCAAAATGTGCTGGTTGGCCTATTGCCTGCTCAGCTCCACCCCATCCACCGTCATTTTCCATTGGCCGCCGTCCTGGTGCGGTGGTTGGCTGACGACGAAGGTGGTGGCCATCGGACCGATGCCGACTTCCAGGTTATCGCCGACAAAGCCTTTGATCGGGCCTTCGACCGAGGTGGTCGCGCCGCTTTTGAGGCGCTTGTAGCGCACCGATCCATCCTGGGTGATCAGCAGGTACATGGCTGGCGCTTGCCATTCGCCGACGTAGGCGGCTTTTTCTGCGGGTACCGGTTTGCCGCAAGCCGAGAGCGTGAGGGCGAGTAGTAGGGGGATAAGGGCTGGTTTGATGTTCATCGGGCTTCCTTGTTGATGGTCAGAGCTGGCGTTTATCTGGTTATTGGTCCGCTGCCAGCCGCATGGGTTGAAACTGCAGGCCGTTCTTGTGCTGCACTTCGCCCGCGGCGACGAAGCCGAGTCGGGTGTAGACGGCAATGGCATTGATCGATGAGTTGACGGTTAATTCATCGGTGTTGCCGGCCTCCATGGCCGCCTCTCGCAACTGCAGCCAAAGCGCCCTGGCGATGCCCCGGCGATGGAACCGCGCATCGACGAACAAGTGATAGAGGTGGCGGTTGTCGCGCATCGCAGCCGCGCCGACCAGGGTTTCGCCGATAAAACCCAGCAAGTAGCGATAGTCGGGGTTGCGGATATAGCCGGCGATAGCGGCTGGGGAAATACTCGCCATAAAGACTTCGGCGGCGGGCGCGCCTGGTTCCACGATCTGCGGAATCAGGCTGTCGATCAGCGCGGCGATGGCGGGCGAATCCGTTTCGCCGGCGGGTCGGATTATCAGCTGCGGCTGCGTAGGTTTGTCGTTCACCTGCATGGGCTTCCTTATCTGTCTGCGGGCTTCCCTGCCGCACCCGCGCGGGCGGGGGCGAAGTCTGTGCAGATTAGCGCAATCGGCGGACGCGGCAATAGCCAGGAATGGGGCCGTGAGCGACTAACGCAGTAATTCATTCCAGCCGGCATAGCGATGGCGAATCGGACCTTTCGGCAGGCTGGCCGCGACTATCAGCACGCCTGCGATCATGCTGCCGATCGCCGCAGCAAGGCCGCCGCCGGCCAGTATCCAGGGCGCGGCGAGCAGCCACAGGCCGATGGGGATATTCAGCCAGCGCAGCGGGCGGGCGACCTCGGCCATGGCCAGCACCGATACGGTGATCAGCAGCGATCCCATCAGGTGGTCGCTGTTGGCCATGGCGCCTGCGGTGCCGTAGATCAGCCGGGTGCACATCAGCCAGACGCCGATCAGGCACAGCAACGCCAGGTTCCAGGGCAGGTTCACCCCATACAGGCCTTTCATCGCCATATGGCTTAGGCGACCTTCGAATTCAGGGCGCTGCTCTTCACGCGCGCCCTCCATCGCGTCGCCCATAAAGAAGCTGCGCCAGAACGGCTTGCCGCGGCGCAGCGCATCCTTGAGGAATTGCCCCATGGCGACCAATTCGTCGAGGGCATAGGGCATCATCACCAGCATTGCCAACGCCTGCAGCAGGCATAGCGTGCACCAGGTACCGATGACGATCGGCTGGGCGATGATAAAGAAGATGCTCACCACCCCCAGCGGCACGACCACCACGCCGAATGCCGCGACCATCCAGGGCATGGTGCGCCAGCGCCGCGCATCGCCCATCACCGCCATCAGCAATTCCAGCATATAGGCCACGACGCCGACCCCGGCATCTGGCACCGGCCAGGCCTTGGACATGTCGGAGGTGATGATGGTCTCGGTGCCGTTGGGTTGGGTGCCGAAAAACGGATCCCAGGCGTTGTCGATATGGCCCAATTGATAGGCCGCCAAATAGCGCGCGAGAAGGATGCCGAGCAGCCCGAGCACGGCGATGGGCAGGCGCTGCAGCCAGGTCGAGGGGTTGTAGTCCCAACCGGGCGGCACCGAGGCTTTCTGCATCATGCCGGACATGCTCATGCCCGGCATCATCGGCACCAGC
The DNA here is from genome assembly GCA_966210435.1 of uncultured Pseudomonas sp. GTDB lineage: Bacteria > Pseudomonadota > Gammaproteobacteria > Pseudomonadales > Pseudomonadaceae > Aquipseudomonas. The sequence continues at coordinate 3,257 of CBIHLF010000004.1, forward strand.
ACGGAGAGGCCGATGACCAGGGCGCCGACCAGTAGGCCGTTGCTGTAACTGGCCGGCGAGGGCGTCCAGAACAGCAGCGGGGCGAACATCAGCCATAGTCCCATGCAGGCGTTGGCCCACTGGCTCCAGCTGATGCGCAGCAGCGAAAGCACGGAAAACACCACGATCAGCGTACCGCTGAGCAGGTCGCTCCAGGTCATCCACAGGGCGCGGGACTCCACGCCGGCAATCGAACGTTCGAGGGCCACGCGCGGCAGGTCGAGGTCGCCGGCGGCGAGCGTCAGGTATCCGGAGATGAAGGGTGCGCTGAGTACCCAGAAACCCAGGGCGATATTGACGAAATGGCACCAGCGCGTGGCGTCGCGTCGGCGCGCCATCATGTGCATATGCTCGTCCATGTTCATGTCGGATGGCATCGCATCTTTACGCAGGTATTCGGCTTGGTTTTCCATCGAGCTCCCCTGGGCATGCCTGGCGCAAGCAATACCGGGCCCGCGCGGTGATTATTGAAATACCGACAGAGACGCAGCGGATGAAGTTCAGGCGATGATCGCGGGTGTGCCGCGTTCGGCCGGGTTCAGGCGCGTGGACAGGGCAGCTCCAGTGTCTCGCCCGGCCGCAGCCAGGCCCGGCCGCCGCCGTGGCGGATCAGGCAATGGTTGAGGTTGCCGACATCCGCGGCGATACGCAGCGTTTCGCCCGTCAAGTGGACCCGCAACCTGGCCCCGCGGTAGTGCAGCTGCCAGTCGACATCGCCGAGCGCCGCTGGCGCCCTGGGCTGCACGTGCAAGCCATCGTGCGCAGGCCATAGGCCGAGGTAATGACGCTGCAGTACATCCAGCGAGCCGGCCATCGCGCCCAGGTGCACGCCTTCGATGGTGCCGCTGTGGGCCGGGGCATCGAGGTCCACCTGCAGGCTTTGCTGGAAATATGCCCAGGAGGCAGCCGCGTCGAATTGCGCCAGCGCGCCAGCGCAGACCACCCGCGACAGGCTCGATTCATGGCTGAGGTGCGCCAGGTGATAGGTCAGGGTGCGCTTCAGCGCCGCTTCGTCGAGCGGGTAGCCGAGGCGTTCCAACAGGCTGTGCAGCTGTGCGGGAGGGAACAGATACAGCAGCATCAGCACATCCGCCTGCTTGCTGACCTGATAACGGTCGCAACTGTCGCCCCGGGCCTCCAGCCACCAGTCCAGGCGCGGTTGCTGGTCGCGCAGCCAGCCCGCCGGAGCCGCTTGCAGGCGTTCGAAGCCGTCGAACTGGCTGAGCAGGCCGTCCTCGCTGATCGGCAGGTACAGGGTCCGGCTGATGTGCTCCCACTGCTGCCTTTCCGCCTGCTCTATACCCAGGCGTGCGCAGAGCGCCTCGGCCCTGACCGGAGGCAGCACTTCGAGCACTTCCAGGGCCTGGCGCAGGGTCCAGGCGGCCATCAGGTTGGTGTAGGCATTGTTATCGAGCCCAGGTCGGGCTGCGTGCGGGTAGACGTTGTGATATTCGTCCGGGCCGATCACCCCGCAGATCACATGGCGAGCGCGCGCCTCGTCGTAGCTGGCGATGCTGGCCCAGAAGCGCGCGACCTCGACGATCAGCTCGCCAACCTGGCCAGCCAGCAGCGCCTCCTCGCCGGTCGCCAGGTACAGCTGCCAGGCATCGAAAGCCACGGTCGCGCCGATATGCCGCTGCAGGTGCGTGTGGTCCGGTATCCAGCACCCGGACAGCGGATTGCACTGGAATGGCGGCGTTTCCTCCTCACCGCTGCGTGCGCTGCGCCAGGGAAACATCGCACCGCGCAGGCCGGCTCGGCGGGCGCGTTCGCGGGCCACATCGAGACGTCGGTAACGATAGCCGAGCAGCTCCCGCGCCAGTGCCGGCAGGTGCGTGGCGAGCAGGGCAACGGCGAAGATCTCGTCCCAGAACACCTGGCCGTAATAACCTTCCTGCCAGCCGCGCGGGGGAAAGCCCAGGTCCTGGCCGCGGCTGTTTTGCGCCAGGCTTTGCAGCAGGTGAAAGGCGTGCAGGTGCAGGGCGCGCTCGACTGCCGGCGACGATACCCGCAGCGGCAGGCACACCCAGAGCCGGCGCCAGGCGCGCTGGTGCTGGTCGAGCAGGCTGGCGAACGAGCTGTCCGGCAATTGCTGCGCAATCTGCTGGCGGGCCGCAGTCGAGTCTGCCGGCAGTTCGCGCTCGTGCTTGATCAGCACGCGTTTCTCTATCTTCAGGCGACCGCTGGCGTCCGGGCGGCAGTCGACTTCCTGCTGCAGGCGCGCGCCATCCAGGCAGGTCGTCCAGTCGCCTTGGCTGCCATCGATATGGGTAACCACGGCCATCGCCATATAACGCGCCGGGTCGCTCAGGCTGGCGCTGAGCGTGGCGCATCCGTGGCCGTTGTGCTCGATCGCCAGCCGCTGCAGGCGGCGCCCCTCGTAGGCGCGATTGCGCTGCACCAGGCAGTTTTCGACCTCGCCGTCGAGCACGCTGCGCACGCGCAACGAAACGATCGCCGGCGGAACTTGCAGTTCCCAGCGCAGAACCGCCAGGTGCGGGTTGGCCATGCTCAGGAAGCGTTCCTCGCGCAGATGCAGGTCGTGCCCGCCAAGCGTGAAGCGGATGTCGCGCAGCAACAGGCCGCTCTCCAGGTCGAGGCATTGCCGATAGCCGAGCAGCGTGGCGGGGTGCGGGTAGAACCAGTGCTCGCCGCCATCCACGGAAATGCTCAGGCCGAATGGGTCCGGCAGCCTGACCAGTGCGGCCACGGCGACCGTCTCGCCGTTGACCTGGCGCGGCGCCTCGTCGTACCAGCCGGCGCGGTACAGTCCGGCATAGTGCAGGTCGCGCTCGGCCTGCGGCGCGGCGGCCTCCGGTGCGCTGGCGCGCCAGCACAGGCGGCCGTTGCCCAGGGCGAGCAAGGCTTCGCGGCGGCGCTCGTCCGCCGGGTCGTAATGGCTGAAACCGATCTGCCGGGCGGCTTTGTCAGCCATCCAGACACCTGGCCTTGCTCAGCAGCCTGGTGGCGCTGGCGAGCACATGGGCGCGCGGCGGGTAGGCGGGTTGCGAGCCATAGCCGGTCACCGCGATATTCGCCGCGGCCACCGCCCAGGCTGCTGCCTCCTGCGGTTCGCGGCCTTCCAGGAGGGCGACCGCCAAGACGCCGGTAAAGGCGTCGCCAGCGCCGGTGGTGTCGACCGGCTCGAGCGTGCCGCCGGGAATGTGCAGCGCGCCCTTGCCGTAGTCGAGTACGCAGCCTCCGTCGCCAAGCTTGAGGCAGACGATCCTCACCCCCGTTTCGCGCAAACGCCGCGCGGCCTGGGCCGCCTGCTCAAGCGACTCGATCGGAAAGCCCACCAGGCTGCCGGCTTCGCTGAGGTTCGGGGTGATGGCGAGCAGGCGGCCGAACCATTGCGGGTCCACCCGTTCGGCAAACGATGGGTCGAGTACCACCGGCATGCCGCGGGCACAGGCCACCTCCAGCGCCTGCCGGGCGACTTCGGCCGGGATTTCGCAGTTCAGCACCAGCCCGGCCGGCAGCGCCGCGCGATTGATGGCCGCGCACATGTCGGCGATCGCAGCCGGACCCCAGCAGTCGTTGGCATTGCTGGCCAGCACGATGTATTTCTTCGCATCCGGCGGCACCATGATCATCGCCACGCCGGTCGCCTCACAGCTCACCCGGCCGACCGCGGATAAGTCCACGCCAGCCTTGCGCAATGGCCCCAGTGCCTGTTCGGCCAGATCGTCGTCGCCGACCCGGCCGAGCAGTTGGCTGCGATGGCCGAAATACGCCGCCAGCCAAGCGGTATTGGCCGCCTTGCCGCCGGAAAACCTGCGAAATTCGCTGCCATGCAACAACTCCCTGCTGCCGGGCGGCTCAGTGGTGCGGACCTGGAAATCCGCATTGATACTGCCCAGCGACAACAAGGTTGCGCGCTGCATGGGGAGCTACTCCTTGCTTGAGTCCTTTACCAGACCCGGCCCGCTGGCTGGTGTTCCCAGCGCTAACCCGCTTGCCGCTGGGCGGCGTTGGTTAATCGGTATGCCGATTCCACACCTGAGCTGCCTTGTCCCGCGCAAGTTTGAAAGCCAGAAGCGGATAGATGGCGTTGGCCGCGAATGTTTTAGTGCGCCTCACCAGCCGATTCGGCAATGAGGAGCACACAATGAAATTGAAGATTCGAGGGATTGCTACTGAGGAATGCGCCCGCATCTGGCGCGGCGGCCCGGACGCCAACGGCCAACCAGCCCTGCGTCGAACTGCCGAGGGCTTGGCCAACCCCTGTCGGCATTGCCTCGAACTGATCCCCGCCGGCAGCGAGAAACTGGTACTGGCCCATCGTCCGTTCGACAGCCTGCAACCCTACGCGGAAACGGGGCCGATCTTTCTCCATGCACAACCCTGCCAGCGCTACGAGGGCGAGACTTTTCCGTATTGGTTCGACTATCTCGCCCCGGCAATCGTCAGGGGCTACGACGAAAATCACTGGATTCGCTACGACACCGGCAACGTGGTGGCGGGCCAGGATATTGCGCAAAGCTGCCAGAGCATCCTCGGCGATTCCAGCGTCGCCTATGTGCATGTGCGCTCGAAATACAACTGCTTCCAGTGCCGGGTCGAGCGGGCTTGAGGGGAGGGCCGGCTGAGCGTCAGGGATGACTTTGCAGTTTTGGGTGATGGCGACGAGTCGCGGCAATTATTCACACGTCGGTGGGGCGGATGCACCTGTCGGAAGCGGTCCCCTCTGCGCGGTTTCCAACTCAAAAAAAAGAAGCGGGCCGAGGCCCGCTTCAATAGCGCAAGGTCAGCTGACGGTTATTTCAACCAGGCAGCAACGCGCTCAGGGTTTTTCGCGATCCAGTCTTTTGCCGCCTGCTCAGGCTTGGCGCCTTCGCTGACAGCGAGCATCACGGCGCCAACTTCTTCGCCGCTCCAGGAGAACTTCTTCAGGAAGGCGGCAGCTTCGGGTGCTTTGGCCTCGAGGCCCGGGTTGGCTACGGTGTCGACATGCTCGTCGTCGCCGAATACCTTTTTCGGGTCTTCGAGGAAGCGCAGTTTCCACTTGGCGAACATCCAGTGCGGAATCCAGCCGGTCACCGCAATGGCTTCCTTGTTCTTCTCGGCGCGGGTCAGGGCGATCGCCATGGCCGGGCCCGAGCTCGGCATCAGCTTGATGTCGTTGAGCTGGTATTCCTTGATCGCGTCTTCGGTGCGGCGCATCACGCCAGCGCCGGCGTCGATGCCGGTGATTTTGCCACCGAACTCTTTGCTGTAGGTGTTGAGGTCGGCGATGGTCTTGGCTTCGACGTAGTCAGGTACGATCAGGCCGATCTTGGCACCGGCATAGTTGGTGCCGAGTATGGTGACCTTGTCCTTGAGCTTCTCGTAGTACTCGCCGTGGGTGGCGGGCAGCCAGGCCGAGAGGGTGACGTCGAGATCGCCGCGGGCCACGCCTTGCCACATGATGGCAGGCTCGACCGGCTTCAGTTGCACGTCGTAACCGAGTTTCTCGCGAAGGATCTCGCCGGCGACATTGGTGGCGGCGACGCTGTCGTCCCAGCCGTTGACGTAGCCGATGGTCAGGGTGGGTTTATCCGCGGCCATGGCGGTGGTCATGCCCATGGCCAGGGCGGCGACGCCAAGGCTTTGCAGGCAGAGGGTCTTGAGTTTACGCATGGGTATTGCTCCGTCGGTGAAAGTTGCAGTTCATGGAGTTACTGGCGCGTTCTTCTTATTGGCCTTGCGGCCGGTGCTGCTTTACCGGTCGGCTCGGGCTGTAGGCCCTGCGCGACTTGGGTGTTCGGGTCAATCCTGCTATTCGCCGGTCCGTTCCCGGATCGCTCCAGGTGCAAATCGGCAAATTCGGGCAACAGCAAGGCCGGCGATAAGCGCTCTGGCTTCGCTCGTTGACTGTTGCTTAAAACGTTGGCTGGGCCTGCCCGCCCGGTTCTGAGGCGGGCGGGCAGGGCGCGGTGCGGCGGTTACAGGCCGACGTGTTTCTTCACGGCGGCGATACCGTCCTGGCCGTCATAGGTGGTGACGCCGGCCAGCCACTTGTCGAGGATCTCGGGGTTGGCCTTGATCCATTCTTTGGCGACTTCGGTCGGGTTCTGTTTGTCGAGCACCTTTTCCATCAGCTGGCTTTCGATTTCCACGGTGAACTGCAGGTTATCCAGCAGCTTGCCGACGTTGGCGCAGCGTTCCTGATAATCCGGCGGTACCACGGTGTAGACCTTGGCGGCGCCGAAGTCCGGACCGAAGACGTCGTCGCCGCCTTCCAGGTAGGTGATGTCGAACTGGGTGTTCATCGGGTGTGGCGCCCAGCCGAGGAATACCGCTGGCTGATGCTTCTTCACCGCGCGTTGCAGCTGCACCAGCATGCCGGCTTCGCTGGATTCGATCATTTTGAATTCGCCGAGGCCGAACTGGTTGTCCTTGATCATTTTCTCGATCAGCAGGTTGCCGTCGTTACCCGGCTCGATGCCGAAGATCTTGCCGTCCAGCTGATCCTTGAACTTGGCGATATCGGCAAAGCTCTTCAGGCCGGCTTCGGCGGCATAGGTCGGCACCGCGAGGGTGTATTTGGCACCTTCGAGATTGGCCTTGGGCAGCACCTTGACGCCGTCGTTCTTGGTGAAGGGTTCGATCACCGCGTCCATCGAGGGCGCCCAATAACCGAGGAAAACGTCGATCTGCTTGTTCTTCACCCCGGTAAAGGCGATGGGCACCGAGGCCATGATCTTGCGGGTCTGGTAGCCCAGACCTTCGCTGAGGGTCATGGCCACGCCGGTGGTGGCGGCGATGTCGGCCCAGCCGATTTCGGCGAAGCGCACCATCTTGCAGCTTTCCGGTTCCTGCGCCCAGGCGCTTTGCAACATCGCAACGGAGAGCAGGCCGACACCTGCGAGCGTTTTAATCGTTTTCATCTGCGACTCCCTGTGTTGTGCGAACGTATAGTTTTTTATTGGCCAGGTTTTTATTGGCGTTGCAGTTTGCCGCTGAACCAGGCGACCAGATTGCTGCGCTTGGCGGCTTTCGGGGTGCCGAAGCTTTCGGTGATGCGGTCGAGGATGATCGCCAGCAACACCACGGCCATGCCACTTTCGAAGCCTAGACCGATATCCAGACGCTGGATGCTCGCCAGTACATCGTTGCCCAGGCCGCCAGCGCCGACCATCGAGGCGATGATCACCATCGACAGGGCCATCATGATGGTCTGGTTGACCCCGGCCATGATCGACGGCATGGCGTTCGGCAATTGCACCTTGAACAACAGTTGGCGGGAGTTGCAGCCGAACGATTGGCCGGCTTCGATGATTTCCTTGTTGACCTGGCGAATGCCGAGGTTGGTCAGGCGCACCGCCGGCGGCATGGCGAAGATCACCGTGGCGATGATTCCAGGTACCCGGCCCAGGCCGAACAGCATGGCCGCCGGGATCAGGTAGACGAACGCCGGCATGGTCTGCATGAAGTCGAGGATCGGCCGGATGGTGGTCGAGACCCGCTCGCTGCGCGCCGCCCAGATGCCCATCGGGATGCCGAGCAACAGGCTGATCAGGGTCGCCGAGAAGGTCAGGCCGAGGGTCACCACGGTCTGCTCCCAGAAGCCGGTGGCCTCGATCAGGATGAAGGATACCGCGGTGAAGATGGCGAACTTGTAGCTGATGCGCCACAGGCTCAGACCGACGAAAATGGAGATCAGCAGCCAGGCCGGCGGCAGCGTCAGCAGCCATTCGATGGCTTCGGAGAAACCGTTGACCACACCGCCGAGGCTGTCGAAGCCCTCGCTGTAGTTGTCCAGCAGATGCTGCACCACATCGTTGACCCAGCTGCCCAGGTCGAGCTTCTTGTCACTCATGGGATTCTCCCTGCAGGCGGGTCAACAGTCGGCCTTTGCTGATGGCACCGCTGTAACGGCCATTGCTGTCGATCACCGGAATCGGCCCCTCGTTGTCCACCAGGCGCTCGATCACTTGATCCAGCGGCATGTCTTCGGGAACCGGGTTGATCTGCTTGAGTACGTCGCCGTCCAGCCCGCAGGTTGCGCCGCCTTCGACCAGCAGGGCGATCCGTTCGAGGCTGATCGAGCCCTGGAAATTGTTCTGTTCGTCGACGACGAAGGCATAGTGCTTGTCCAGCGCCTGCAGTTCCTGGCAGACCTTCTGCGCGTCCGGTGCTCTGCCGTTGTGCACGTAGAGCGGCACGCTGTCGGCCATCAGCTGGCCGGCGGTGAGATAGCGATTGGTGTCGACGGTCTGGAAGAAATTGCGTACGTAGTCGTTGGCCGGGTTGTCGATCAGCTCCTGCGGGGTGCCGATCTGTACCAGCTTGCCGCCTTCCATGATGCCGATGCGGTTGCCGATGCGCATGGCTTCTTCGATGTCGTGGGAGACGAAGATGATGGTGCGGCGATGGGTCTTCTGCAGCTCCAGCAGCACGTCCTGCATTTCGCGGCGCTTGAGTGGGTCGAGGGCGGAGAAGGCCTCGTCCATGATGATCATCGAGGGGTCGACAGCCAGCGCACGGGCTAGGCCGACGCGCTGCTGCATGCCGCCGGACAGCTCATGCGGATGCTTGTGGGCGAAGGTGTCGAGGCCGACCTGCTTGAGCACTTCCATGGCGCGCTGCTCGCGCTCCTTGCGGCCCTTGCCCGCCACTTCGAGACCGAACGCGGCGTTGTCCAGTACGGTGCGCGACGGCATCAGGGCGAACGACTGGAAGACCATGCTCATGTCGCGGCGACGCAGGTCGATGAGTTGCGCCTTGGGCAGCTTGGCGACGTTCTGGCCGTCGATGAAGACATCGCCAGCGGTGGGTTCGATCAGGCGATTGATCAGGCGGATAAGTGTGGACTTACCCGACCCGGAGAGGCCCATGAGGACGAAGATCTCGCCCTCTTCGACGCTGAACGAGACGTCGCTGACGCCGATCACCGCGCCTTTTTCAGCAAGGATCCGATCCTTGCTCCAGCCCTGCTTGAGCAGGTCGATGGCTTCTTGAGGCTGTGCGCCGAAAACCTTATAGAGGTTTTTGACGACGATTTTTCCAGACTGCATGGGATGGTTCCCCTTCAGTAGACAACCAGACCAGTGCCACGGAACCGCACGCTTGCCATGAGGCGCACGTTGGGTGATGCCGACTGTTCTTGCCTGTGTGGGTTGACTTGTTTGCGGGGGTTGGAGCTCGTTTCGCCGCGCGCCACCTCTTGGCTCATCGGGCACAACCGGGGCGACGCTCCAGTTGCCGCGAGGGCAATGGACGTAGCTGGGGTGTGCTGTCGAGTGAACCTTGCTGTGCCGTGCTGCAAACCGCTTTCCAAACCCTCTGGCAGTGTTACGAAACCCAATCCGTGGGAATTACACATCTCGAACCGAGATGCGCGTACATCCGAAATTTCTTGTTGGGCTGGCGCCCGATTGAGGGAGCCAGCGCTTTTTTTTCTTCGGTCCAGAGCTTGGGAGCTCCGGTCTGTCGTCTCTCCTGGCGAATAATCGACCGCTGGCGTCAGGTTGTTCGGCATCTAATCTGCCGCCTTAACCTTCGCTCGTTATGCGTTCAACAATCCGCCGAGTTTCAACAGCGACGAAATCGGCTGACTCAACGATATAGTCTTCGGGTATATGCAATTATCGAATTGCGACCCTGACGTATTGGGCGACGACATAGCGTGCGCCCTAAAAAACCATAACAGATTTTTTGACCGCCTGGCCAAGGCTGAAAGCCGCGCCGGCAGCGGTTTCCAGCCATGGATTGCGGCTTAGCCGCCGTATGTCGGGGGCTGAGAGGAAATTGAAAAAAATGAAATTTATGGCGTTTTCAGTGGGTCCAATGACGGTTTTAGCGGGTTTCCGTCGCGCATGGTGACGCCTTGCAGCCATTGATCGAGCACCTTCGGGTTGGCTTTCAGCCAGGCTTTGGCTTCGCGGCGGGGGTTGGTGTTCTTGTTCAGGATCGCCTCCATCAGGTCGTTTTCCATCTGTAGGCTGAAACGTATGTTTTTCAACAGTCGACCGGCATTCGGGCACTGGCTGGTGAAGCCCTTGCGCACCGTGGTGTAGACGGTGGCGCCGCCCAGGTTGGGGCCGAAATAGTCATCGCCGCCACTCAGGTAGCGCATGTTCAACTGGTTGTTCATCGGGTGCGGTTCCCAGCCCAGGAATACCGACCACTGGTTCAGGTGATCGGCCCGTTTGACGTGCAGGATCATGTCCGACTCGCTGGACTCGACCAATTTGAAACCTTTCAGGCCAAAGGCGTTCTTGTCGATCATCTGCTGGATCAATTGGTTGCCGCCGTTGCCCGGCTCGATGCCCTGAATCTCGCCGCCCAGCTGTTTGCTGAACTTGGCGATATCGGCGAAGTCCTTGAGGCCGGCATCGTAGGCGGCCTGGTTGACCGCCAGGGTGTACTTGGCGCCCTCCAGGTTGACCGTCAGCAACTCGACCGAGCCGTTGTCCAGGTAAGGGCGGATGTCCTTTTCCGAGGTGGGCATCCAGGTATCGAGGAACACATCGAGCTCGCCGTCATGCAGCGCCTTGAAGGTTTCCGGCACCGACATGCGTTTGACCTGCGAACGGTAGCCCAGCTCACTGAGCACCAGGCGAGTCACGGCATTGGTGGTGATCAGGTCGGTCCAGCCGACATCGGCGAAGCGCACCATATCGCAGCTCGCAGGATCGGCGGCCTGGGCCAGCATGGGGGTACTCAGGGCTGCAGCCAGCAGATATTTCTTCAGCTTCATAGCGTGGCTCCTATAACCGGTTGCGGGGCTATCCGGCTAGGTGCCGGGACATGCGCGTGGCCGGGCCGGCGAGGCTGCGCGCGTGCCGATCATGCCGGCTGCCTTTGCGCGTTGCCTATGCGCGGCGTCGCAAGTGGAACGCTGTTGTCGTATTTCAGTGGGGCGGAGGTGGGTGTCGTTTCTTTAGCTGCGCCTGGATCGGGAGTGAACGATAAATGCATCGTGATCATTCTTTTTCGCAGAATTTGTCGGCATTTTTAATGGGTATTTAACGAATATTTTGCCGTGCGGCTAATGCTTGAGGCTGTCTGCGAAACGCCTGTTTTCGTGCCGCAGGTGGCTGATAAAAACCGCGCTTGGACGATCGCGGATAGTGCTCTGCAGCTATAGGTCGCGAGTGCTGGGCGTCTTCGCCGGCCAGGTCGGCGGTGCGGGTCGTCCGGCCATGGGAGGCTTTGGCGGGTTTGGATACGACTTTGTCGGAATTGGAGCCAGATGCTTTGGTGAAATCTCGATGATGGCCGGGTTATTCCCTAGCAGGAGCCTGTCGTGGCTATCAGCGTGTTTGACTTGTTCAAGATCGGCATCGGGCCGTCCAGTTCACATACCGTCGGGCCGATGCGCGCCGCGGCGCTCTACGTCGGTGTGTTGCGTGAGCAGCAACTGCTCGAGCGGGTCGGCCGGGTGCAGGTACGCTTGTATGGCTCGCTCTCCGCCACCGGGGTTGGCCACGGCAGCGACCGGGCGGTGATCATGGGCCTGATGGGCGAATGGCCGGATCGTATCGATCCGGCGAGCATCGCGCCGCGCATCGATCAGTTGCTCGCCAGCGGCCGTTTGCCGCTCGACGGTCAGGTGCAGGTCGCTTTCGATTGGCAACGCGACATGCGGTTGCTCGACGAAAACCTGCCTTACCACCCGAACGCCATGACCCTCAGCGCCTTCGCCCATGAAGGTGAACTGTTGTACGAAAACACTTACTACTCGGTGGGCGGAGGCTTCGTGGTCGATGAGGCGCAGGCCGCCAGTGGCGTGCTGGACCAGGACCACACGCGTTTGCCCTATGACTTCGACAGCGCCGAGGAGCTACTGGCGCTGTGCCGCGAGCACGGCCTGCGCGTATCCGAACTGATGATGGCCAACGAGAAAGCCTGGCGCAGCGAAGAAGAGATTCGCAGCGGCTTGATGCGTTTGTGGCGCGCCATGCGCGATTGCGTCGAGCAGGGCCTGGTACATGAGGGCGTTCTGCCCGGCGGGCTCAATGTGAAGCGTCGCGCCGCCAAGCTGCACCGCAGCCTGCAGGAAATGAGCAAACCCAATGTGATCGGCTCGACCTTGAGCGGCATGGAGTGGGTCAACCTGTTCGCCCTGGCGGTCAACGAGGAAAACGCCGCTGGCGGGCGCATGGTTACCGCGCCGACCAACGGCGCGGCCGGGATCATTCCGGCGGTGCTGCATTACTACGTGCGCTTCAGCCCGGCGGTGAGCGAGGCCGATGTGGTCGACTACCTGCTGGCCGCTGCGGCGGTCGGCATCCTGTGCAAGAAGAACGCCTCGATCTCCGGCGCTGAAGTCGGCTGCCAGGGCGAAGTCGGTTCGGCCTGCGCCATGGCCGCGGCCGGCCTGGCGGAAATTCTCGGGGCCACTCCGGAGCAGCTGGAGAACGCCGCCGAGATCGGCTTGGAGCACAACCTCGGCCTGACCTGCGACCCGGTTGGCGGGCTGGTTCAGGTGCCCTGTATCGAACGCAACGCGATTGCCGCGGTAAAGGCGATCAACGCGGCGCAGATGGCATTGCGCGGCGACGGTCAGCACTTCATTTCGCTCGATCGGGTAATCCGCACCATGCGTGATACCGGGGCGGACATGCACGACAAATACAAGGAAACCTCGCGCGGCGGTTTGGCGGTCAGCGCCATCGAATGTTGAGCGTGGTGGCCTGTTTTGACCACGGTGATGCACGGCGTGCCTGCTAACGGTGCAGGCCGTCGGAATTGTCGGTCGAGGCGGTTACAGCGGGGCTGTTACCGTCTATTTATTTCTACATGTAGCGCATGGGTGGCAATGGCTCGCTCGGTGCTACCGAAATGCTCAAGAGCATTGAAATCAGGGCTCTGGTTGTCGCAAATGGAAAACCCATGTCGCTCCTGCCTATGCCTAGTGCGGCAAGCTTCGACTGGTAAGTCGCTTTTTAATTGGATGTTCAATCAATTTAGGCATGACCTTTGCGTTGTAATCTCCGCCCACTGAGATTGCTCGGCTGGATGCAAGAATAAGGCTGTATGCGTTACCTGTTACCGATGGCTGCAGCTTGGCCGCACGGAAAAAGATGCAACGGGTTAGCGCAGCACAAGCCCCATTAAGGGCCCGCTAAAAGGCTCGATACCCTGTGTTGCGTTGCATGAGGATCCGCTGATGTCAGAGTTCAACCAAGGGGCGCAAGCCCAGAATCGGGTTCCCCGGTCCGTCGGTTTTCTACTGTTGGATAACTTCACCCTGATTTCCCTGGCTTCAGCGGTCGAGCCGCTGCGCATGGCCAACCAGCTCTCCGGCAAGGAGCTGTACCGTTGGCACACCCTGACCCTGAATGGCCTGCCGGTGAGCGCCAGCGACGGTCTGCAGATCACTCCGGACGCCAGCCTGGCCAATGCGCCGCGCCTGGATGCGGTGATCGTCTGTGGCGGTGTGGGTATCCAGCAAAGCGTCAGTCGCGAACACCTGCATTGGCTGCAATGCCAGGCGCGGCATGGCTGTCAGATGGGTGGGGTATGTACCGGTAGCTGGGCTCTGGCCAAGGCCGGCCTGCTCGACGGTTACGATTGCAGCGTGCATTGGGAGTGCCTGGCTTCGATGCAGGAAGCCTTTCCGCGGGTGGCGGTCACCACCCGGCTGTTTTCCATCGATCGCAACCGCCATACCTCGTCGGGCGGCACGGCACCGATGGACATGATGCTGCACGTGATCGGTCGCGAACATGGCCGCGAGCTGGCGGCGGCGATCTCCGAGATGTTCATCTACGAGCGTATCCGCAACGAGCAGGACCACCAGCGCGTGCCGCTCAAGCATATGCTCGGCACCAACCAGCCGAAGCTCCAGGAAATAGTGGCGCTGATGGAGGCCAATCTGGAGGAGCCGATCGACCTCGATCAGCTCGCGCACTATGTCGACGTTTCGCGTCGGCAGCTCGAACGGCTGTTCCAGAAGTACCTGCACTGCTCGCCGTCGCGTTATTACCTGAAGCTACGGTTGATCCGCGCGCGGCAGTTGCTCAAGCAAACCAGCATGTCGATCATCGAGGTGGCTTCGGTCTGCGGCTTCGTCTCCACGCCGCATTTCTCCAAGTGCTACCGCGAATACTTCGGCATTCCACCGCGCGATGAGCGCGCCGGCCAGCAGGGCTCGAGCGTGGTCGCGCTGGTCCCGATGCCGGAGGACCTGATGCGTCCCTCGACCTCGTCGGCAATGGCCGCATTGACCCGCGCCCAGGGCGAGTCGACCTTCGCCAGCGTGCGCCTGTAAGCGCAGGCCCTTGCGCGCAATAGCCGGGCGCGGCCGCTGTATCGGGTCGCGCAGGCGTACGGGCGTTAGAACAGGCGGGCGAGCAGGGCGCTGACCGCGGTTTCGACGCGCAGGATGCGCTCGCCGAGCTGCACGGGCTGCAGGCCGGCGGCTTGCAGCTTTTCCACTTCGTAGGGAATCCAGCCGCCCTCCGGGCCTATTGCCAGGGTTACGGCGCGCTCGACCGCCCGTGGGCAGGCCGGATAGTCGCCGGGGTGGCCGACCAGGCCCAGGGTTCCCGCGGCCAGTGCCGGCAGGCGGTCCTCGATGAAGGGTTTGAAGCGTTTTTCGATCAGTACCTCGGGCAGCACGCTATCGCGCGCCTGTTCCAGGCCCAGGATCAGTTGTTCGCGAATCGCTTCGGGGCTCAGAAAGGGCGTTTGCCAGAAGCTTTTTTCGACACGGTAACTGTTCAGCAGCACCAGCCTGGGCACGCCCATGGCGCTGATCGTCTGCAGCACCCGGCGCAGCATCTTCGGCCGTGGCAAGGCCAGCAGCAGGGTCAACGGCAGTTTGGCGGGCGGCGTCTGGGCGAGCGTGACGCTCAGTTCAGCGTACTCGGCAGTCAAACTGAGAAGCTGGCCGCTGCCCATCAGGCCGTTCACCCGGCCGACGCGAAGGCTGTCGCCGACTTCGGCGCGGTGCACTTCCTGCAGGTGCTTGAGGCGTCGGCCGCTGAGCCGTACGCGCTCGGCGTCGATAAAGTCGGCGTCTTCCAGCAGCAGCAGGTTCACGGCAGCGGAGCTGGAGGTTGGTCCTCGGTTTCGCTGTCCTCGTCGTCATCCTCTGCGTGTTCGTCGCGGCGCTTGACCAGGCCGGCGCAGAGCAGGCCAGCCTCGAACAGCATCCACATCGGCACCGCCAGCAGGGTTTGCGAGAAGACGTCCGGCGGGGTCAGCACCATGCCGACGGCAAAGCAGCCGACCACTACATAGGGGCGGCCTTTGCGTAAGGTTTCGATATCGACGATACCGATCCAGATCAGCAGGAAGGTCGCCACCGGAATTTCGAATGCCACGCCGAAGGCGAAGAACAGGGTCAGGACGAAATCCAGGTACTGGCCGATGTCGGTCATCATCGCCACCCCTTCCGGGGTCACGCTGGCAAAGAAGCCGAACATGATCGGGAATACCACGAAGTAGGCGAAGGCCATGCCGCCGTAGAACAGCAGAATGCTGGAAATCAGCAGGGGAACGGCGATGCGTTTTTCATGCTTGTACAGCCCCGGCGCGATGAAGCCCCAGACCTGATGGAGAATGATCGGCATGGAGAGGAACAGCGCGACCATCATGGTCAGCTTGAACGGCGTCAGGAACGGTGAGGCGACGCCCGTGGCGATCATGGTCGCGCCTTCGGGCAGGTAGGCGCGCAGCGGGGCGGCGACCAGTGCGTAGATGTCCTGGGAGAAATAAAACAACCCGGCAAATAGCAGCAAGACGGCGCCGACGATGCGCAGCAGGCGTGTACGTAGCTCGGTCAAGTGCGAAACCAGGGGCATTTCCTGGTCGCTGTCCGTTAGGCGGCTCATGATGTTGGGGATTTGTCCTGGCTGGCGACGTCAGGCGCAGGTGGCGCGGGTTCTGCGCCATTGCCGGCGGCTGGGGATTTACTTGGCGGCGAAAGCAGGTCGTCCTTGATGCTGCGCATGTCGCGCTCCAGGTCGAGAATCTGCTCGTTGTGCAGCTGGCGACGGATTTCGTCCGCGCCTATCTCGCGCTCGACCTCGGCCTTGATCGCGCTGAAACTGCGCTTGATCCGGCCAATCCACAGGCCTGCCGTGCGCACAGCGCCAGGCAGGCGGTCGGGGCCAAGCACGACCAGCGCGACCACGCCAATCAGTAGTAGCTCGGTAAAGCCGATGTCGAACATGGCTTAGTCTTTTTTCGCGGGTTCTTCGACCTTGCGCGCCTGGGCGTCTATGGTCTGACCTTTGGGTTCTTCCACGGCGGGCTTGTCGTCATCGGTACCCATGGATTTCTTGAAGCCCTTGATCGCACCGCCAAGGTCGGAACCCAGGCCTTTCAGGCGTTTTGTGCCGAACAGCATGACCACGATCAACAGCACGATCAGAAGTTGCCAAATGCTAATGCCACCGAATCCCATAGTGCGTACTCCGTAGTTATAGGTTGATCAGTTGTTTGGACGTGCGGCTTTTTCTGCATGCCCGGACAGGCCGAAGCGTCGGTCCAGCTCGTCCAGCACGGCTTGCGGATGCTGACCGAGGGCGGCGAGCATCACCAGGCTATGGAACCACAAATCGGCGGTTTCATAGATAAGGTCGCTGCAATCGCCGCTGACCTCGGCATCCTTGGCGGCAAGTATGGTTTCCACCGACTCTTCGCCGACTTTCTCGAGGATCTTGTTCAGACCCTTGTGGTACAGGCTGGCCACATAGGAACTGTCTGCGGCCGCGCCTTTGCGCGATTCGAGTACCTCGGCCAGGCGGCTCAGGGTGTCGGTCATGCCCATGTCACTCATGTTTGTGTCCTGCGGCATAGATGGCATGCGGGTCCTTGAGTACGGCATCGACGGTTTTCCAGGCGCCGTTTTCGAATACCCGATAGAAGCAGCTTTCCCGGCCGGTGTGACAGGCGATGCCGCCGATCTGCTCGACCATCAGGATCACCACGTCGGCGTCGCAGTCGAGGCGCAGTTCGTGGAGCTGCTGCACATGCCCGGATTCCTCGCCCTTGCGCCATAGCTTGCCACGCGAACGCGACCAATAGATCGCACGCTGCTCGGCGGCGGTCAGCGCCAGGGCTTCGCGGTTCATCCAGGCCATCATCAACACACGGCCGGTTTTATGGTCCTGGGCGATCGCCGGCACCAGGCCGTCGCTGTTCCAGCTGATTTCGTCGAGCCAATCGTTCATCGTTGCATTCGCCGTCGCGGGCCTGTTCGAAAGTTGGGTAGTGTGCCAGTACGGCTCGTATGTGGCTATCGGCGCAGCACCAGATACAGGCCAGCGGCGAGCATCGCCCAGTTTGGCCAGGCCTGTGGGTTGAGCGCCAGGCCCTGAGTCGCCGCCCCGGCGATCAGCAGGGCGCCGAGCAGGCGTACCGGCCAGGGGGTGTTGGCGACGCGTGCTTGGCCCGGCGCATTGCTCTGTTGGTTGAGCCGTTCCAGGGTGTCGCGGGCGATCTGCGACAGGTGCGGCACTTGTTCGGCCTGCTGCTGCAGGTTGCGCAGCAGGTGCAGTGGGCTGACTCGTTCGCGCATCCAGCGTTCGAGGAATGGCTGAGCAGTGCTCCACAAGTCCAGGTCCGGGTACAGCTGGCGGCCCAGCCCCTCGATATTCAGCAGGGTCTTCTGTAGCAGAACCAGTTGCGGTTGCACTTCCATATTGAAGCGTCGTGCGGTCTGGAACAGGCGGAGCAGCAGTTGACCGAAGGATATGTCCTTCAACGGCTTCTCGAAGATCGGTTCGCAAACGGTGCGGATTGCCGCCTCGAAATCGTTGACCTTGGTGTCGGCCGGCACCCAGCCAGAGTCGATATGCAACTGCGCGACGCGGCGGTAGTCGCGTTTGAAGAAGGCGATCAGGTTGCGCGCCAGGTAATCCTGGTCCTCGGGCGTCAGGCTGCCGATGATGCCGCAATCGATGGCGATATATTGCGGGTTCCAAGGTTGGCGGGTGCTGACGAAGATGTTGCCGGGGTGCATGTCGGCATGAAAGAAGCTGTCGCGGAACACCTGGGTGAAGAAAATCTCCACGCCGCGTTCGGCCAGCAGTTTCATATCGGTGCGTTGGTCGGCCAAGGTATCCAGATCGGTGACCTGGATACCGTAGATGCGCTCCATGACCAGCACCTTCGGCCGGCACAGATCCCAGTACACCTGGGGCACGTAGAGTAGCGGCGAGCCTTCGAAGTTGCGCCGCAGCTGGCTGGCGTTGGCCGCCTCGCGCAGCAGGTCGAGTTCGTCGTAGATGGTTTTTTCGTAATCGCAGACCACTTCCACGGGGCGCAGCCGGCGCGCGTCGGACGAAGCCTTCTCGGCAATCTTGGCCAGCAGGAACAGCCAGGCCAGATCCTGTTTGATAATCGGTTTCAGGCCCGGACGGATCACCTTCACCACCACTTCTTCGCCGCTCTTGAGCTGCGCGCCATGCACCTGGGCGACCGAGGCGGAGGCCAGCGGTTGGGCGTCGAAGCGGGCGAACACCTCGCCGACCCGGGCACCGAGCTGCGCTTCGATCAACGCCAGCGAGTGCGCCGGGTCGAACGGTGGCACCTGGTCCTGCAGTTTCGCCAGCTCGTCGGCGATATCCGCCGGCAGCAGATCGCGCCGGGTCGAAAGCAGCTGACCGAATTTGATGAAGATCGGCCCGAGCTCTTCCAGCGCCAGGCGCAGGCGCGCGCCTCTACTCAGGGGCAGCGCTCTGCGCGGCAGCCAGCGCCAGGGCAGGACGAAACGGCTGACGCGCAACCACAGCGGTAGCGGCAAGGCGAACAACAGGTCATCGAGCTGATAGCGGACGACTACACGTTGAATACGTATCAAGCGACGGACGGCGAGCAGCTTCATGCGGTGGGCTTATGGCGTTGGGAAAGGCGTTCGATGCGGGCATCGAGACGGTCGAGGGCAAGCTTCAAGCGGTCGAGCTCGGCAAATCGCGCATCGGCTTCACGCTTGCCGACCAGGCTGCGTGATTCCTCGCTGAGGTAGTCCGCCAGGTCCAGGCGCAGGCTGTCGAGGGTCTGCTGGGTCCAGTTGACCCGGCTGCGCACATGGCTGCCGAACAGCTGGCTGGCGACCGGGCCGAGCCAGCGCGAAAGTTCGTACTCCCAGTCCAGTTCGAGATCCTGGAGCACGCCGACAAGGTCCAGCAGTGCGGCAGTGTCGCCCTCCAGGCTGACTTCGGCGCTGTGCAGCACCTCGCTCTGGTTCTTGCCGGAGGCCAGGCGCAGCAGGCTGGATGCCGGCGCGCGCAGCCGGCAATCGGGCTCGCCGGCATAGTGTGCGGCCAGGCCCAGACCTTCGGCGCTGGGGCGGATAAACAGTTGCAGCTGCGGTGCCGAGCACTCCAGCGCGATGATGCGCCCGTGCAGGCGCGCCAGGCGCGGCAACGCCGTGCTGTCCATGGCGAGCACCCGGTTCAGCCCGAGTTCGACGCCGGCGAGCAGCCCTGTCAATAACATCAGGGTTTGATGCCGCGGTGCAGGGCGACGATGCCGCCGGTCATGTTGTGGTAGGTCACGCGCTCGAAACCGGCCTCGACCATCATCGCCTTGAGCGTGTCCTGGTCCGGATGCATGCGGATCGACTCGGCCAGATAGCGGTAGCTTTCGGCGTCGTTGGTGATCAGCTTGCCCATCAGCGGCATGAAATTGAACGAGTAGGTGTCGTAGACCTTCGACAATAGCGGGCTCGACGGTTTGGAAAACTCCAGCACCAGCAAGCGACCGCCGGGCTTGAGCACGCGCAGCATGGAGCGGATCGCGTCTTCCTTGTGGGTGACGTTGCGCAGGCCGAAGGCGATGGTCACCACATCGAAGTGGTTGTCCGGGAACGGCAGCTTCTCGGCATCGGCCTGGACGAAGCTGACATTGCCGGCGACGCCGAGGTCGAGCAGGCGATCGCGGCCGACCTTGAGCATTGAATCGTTGATGTCGGCCAGTACCACCTCGCCGGTCGGACCGACCAGGTTGGCGAATTTGCGTGTCAGATCGCCGGTGCCGCCAGCGATATCCAGCACCCGATTGCCGACGCGCACGCCAGACAGCTCGATGGTGAAGCGCTTCCACAGGCGATGCATGCCGCCGGAGAGCAGGTCGTTCATCAGGTCGTATTTGGCGGCCACCGAATGGAACACCTCGGCGACTTTCTGCGCCTTCTGGCTTTCCGGCACGTCCTGGAAGCCGAAGTGCGTGGTGGGTTCGCTGTCGCTGCTTTTGCGCGGGTCGTTCATCTTGCCCATTCCCTACACAGAGAGGCTTAAAAGTGGCGCTTATTCTAAACCGAAAAAGCCGCTATCAGCGGTACGCCGTAAACCATAAGCTGCAACTGGCAGGCCGTTTTCAACGCAGTATTGCCAGCGCGGGTAGTTTTTCGACGGCCTGCCAGGAGCGTATAGCTTTTGCGGCTATTGGCCGCGGCCCATTCTGCGCAATTACCGTAGATGCTTGTCGCTAAGCGCGCAGCGACTTAAGGTCGCAGCTTGAACGATGAATAACCAGCGAGGGGAAATAACATGGCCAAAATAAATGTCGAGCGGTCGCATGGACTCGGCCGCGAAGTCGCTCGGCAGAAGGCCGAACAGCTGGCCGAACGCCTGGCTCGGGAGTACAGCGTACGCTACCACTGGACGGGCGATACGCTGGAGTTCAAGCGTAGCGGCGCCCACGGCCAGATCGATGTCGCCGAGGATAGCGTCAGGGTGCAGCTGAGCCTTGGGCTGCTGCTGTCTGCCATGAGCGGCAGCATCAAACGCGAAATCGAAGAGGTGCTGGATAAAAGCCTGAAGGCCTGAGGTTTTGGCGCGGCACCGATTTTTTGCTGGTACGTCTGTGCTTAGTATGCGGATTCTAATTTTCCTCGATACCTTGCAGCTAAGCCTGCATCCCGTGGGCGTTTCCTCGAAACCAATAGAGTGAGGTGCACCATGTCGAAATCCGCCGTTGAACAAAATATCGATACCGCCGAAGCCAAAACCACTGATGCAGTCAACGAGACCGCAGATAAAGCCAATCAGGTGGTAGACAAGGCCGCGGAAAAAACCAACAAGGCCGTACGCAAGACTGCCGCCAAGGTCGATGAGACCGCAGACAAGGCCGGTACCGTGCTGAGCGATGTCAAGGTTTACGCTCGCAAGATCTGGCTCGCAGGTCTGGGTGCTTACGCCAAGGCCGGTCAGGAAGGCGCCGAGTACTTCAAAGAGCTGGTCAAGAATGGCGAAAACGTCGAACAGCAAGGTAAGAAGCTGATCAACGAACAGGTCGAAGCTGCCAATAGCCAGCTCGATAGCGTCAAGACCAATGTCAGCAGTGTGAAAGGTAAAGTCGAAGGTCGTCTCGACAAGATCGAGAAAGCGTTCGATACCCGTGTAGCCAGCGCCCTCAACCGTATCGGTATCCCTTCCAAACAGGACATCGAAGTTCTGTCTGCTAAGCTTGATGAGCTGAGCGCATTGCTCGAGCAAGTAGCGCAGAACAAGAAATAGGGAGAGCGGGATGGCTGTTAAAAAGAAAGCTGAAAAGCAGGCGTCTTCCTGGGTCGGCGAGATTGAAAAATACTCCCGTCAGATCTGGTTAGCAGGCCTGGGCGCTTATTCGAAGGTCAGCAAGGACGGCACCAAGCTGTTCGATACGCTGGTCAAGGATGGCGAAAAAGCCGAGAAGGTGGCGAAGACCGAAGTTGATAAACAAGTCGACGCCGTGAAGTCCACTGTCGGTTCCAGAGTTGGTACTGCCAAGTCCAAAGTGGATGAAGTAAAAGATCGTGCAATCGGTAAATGGGGCGAGCTGGAAGAAGCTTTCGACAAACGCTTGAACAACGCCATTTCGCGTCTCGGTGTGCCGAGCCGTAATGAAGTGAAGGCGCTCAATGCCAAAGTCGATAGCCTGACCAAGAAGATCGAGCAATTGACCGGTGTATCGGCCAAGTCGGTCAAGCCAGCCGTCAAGCCTGCGGCCAAAGCCGTAGCCAAGCCGGCCCCCAAGGCTGCGGCTAAACCCGCGGCCAAGCCAGCCCCAAAAGCGGCGGCCAAGCCGGCGCCGAAGGCAGCAGCGAAACCTGCGCCGAAGCCAGCAGCCAAGCCTGCGGCCAAGCCAGCCCCGAAAGCGGCGGCCAAGCCGGCAGCGAAAGCTGCAGCGAAACCAGCGGTGAAAGCCGCAGCCAAGCCGGCGGCCAAGCCTGCAGCGGCACCGGCGCCTACTGTCGCCGCCGCTGCTGCACCGGTGACACCGCCGGCCAGTCAGTCGTAAGGCTGACTGAGCTACACGCAAGCGCCCGGCCCAGTGCCGGGCGTTTTCGTCTGGGCGATCAAGCTTCCAGGTAGCGCTGCGCCAAGTGTTCGGCGGCGAAGCGCGATTCCTCGCTCAGGTGGGGCGCAACCAGCATCATCACCTGATAGACCACCAGGCGGCTCTCGCCTTCGTTACCCAGGATGCGCTGATAATCCAGCGAGAACAGCAGGGTCAGGGTGATCTGCTCGACCAGTTGGCCGAGTGCCTGGGTATCGCTGGCCAGATGGCCTTCGGCCTTGAGCCGCGCGAGCAATGCCGCCAGCGTGCGCTTCAAGGCGTTAAGCCAGTTGCGGATGCCTCGAGCCAGCTTCGGTAAGCGCCCGGCGAGGTTGGACAGGTCCTGGAACAGGAAGCGGTAGTGCGCCAGGCGCTCGACGATCAAGTGCAGGAATAGCCAGTAGTCCTCGATATCCAGGCTGACGTCTTCGGGCGGATCGAGCAGGGGCGCCAGTTCCGCCTGGAAGCGCTCGAACAGAGCGAGGATCAGCGGCTCCTTGCCGTGGTAGTGGTAATACAGATTGCCTGGGCTGATCTCTAGCTCATTGGCGATTTCCAGGGTGGAAACATTGGGTTCGCCTTGCTGGTTGAACAGCACTCTGGCGCATTCGAGGATACGCTCGCTGGTTTTCATCCGGTCTTCTTATTCTGCTGCGGTATGCGAGAAAGGACGCGCCACTGGGGCGCGATCGGTCTGGATTCATTCGGTTCAGCGGACATGGACGTAGGTACCCGGTGCGGCCTCCATGGTTGGGTATTGCCGGTTGCCCAGCGCCTGCTCGCTTTCATGCAACTCGCCCGAGCGCTCCTGAATCCAGCTCAGCCATTGCGGCCACCAGCTGCCCTCGTACTTTTGCGCGTCATACAGCCAGGCGCGCGGGTCGCCGCTGAACTGGTCGTTCTCGAAGTAGCTGCCCTTGGGATTGCCGGGCGGGTTGAGGATGCTGTGGATATGCCCGCTATTGGAGAGCACGAAGCGGCGCTTGCCGCCAATCAGCAACGCCGAGCGATACACCGCATCCCAGGGCGTGATGTGGTCGTTGGCTCCGGCGACGTTGAAGCTGTCGACGGTGACTTTCTGCAGGTCGATCGGTGTGCCGCATACTTCGAGCCCGCCCGGGCGCGTCAACGGGTTGTGCTTGAAGAAGTCGATCAGCTCGCCATGCAGCGCGGCGGGCAGGCGGGTGTTGTCGTTGTTCCAATAGAGCACGTCAAACGCGGGCGGCTCCTTGCCGAGCAGGTAGTTATTGATCCAGTAGTTCCAGATCAAGTCGTTCGGGCGCATCCAGGCGAATACCTTGGCCATGTCGCGGCCATCGAAGACGCCGTGCTGATAGGAGCGGCGCTTGGCCATTTCCAGGGTCTGTTCGTCGGCGAACAGCGTCGACGGGCTGTCGATCTTGCTGTCGAGCAGGCTGACCATGTAGGTGGCGCTGGATACTTTGCGGAGCTGGCGCTTGGCTTGCAGGTGGCCTTGTAGGGCGGCGATGGTCAGGCCGCCGGCGCAGGCGCCGAGCAGGTTGACTTCCTTGCTGCCGCTGATCGCCTGGCAGGCTTCGAGCGCCTCCTCCAGAGCTTTCACGTAGCTGGAGAGGCCCCATTCGCGGTGCTGGGTATTGGGGTTGCGCCAACTGACAATGAAGGTTGGCAGGCTGTTCTTCAGCGCGTACTGGACGAAGCTCTTGCTGCTGGACAGGTCGAAGATATAGAACTTGTTGATTTGCGGCGGCACGATCAGCAGGGGTCTGGCGTACTGCCTTTCGCTCATGGACTTGTACTGGATCAGCTCTAGCAACTCGTTGCGAAACACCACGGCGCCGGGTGTCGCGGCCAGGTTGCGGCCGACTTCGAAGGCTTGTTTGTTGACCTGACTGGGCATGCCGTCGTTATGCAACAGGTCGTCGAGTAGGTGGCCGAGACCCTTGAACAGGCTGGCACCGCCGGTGTTGAACAGTTCCTTGAGCGCCAGCGGGTTGAGCAGGCTGTTGGAGGGCGACAGAGCATCGCCAAGCAGCTTGGCGACGAAGCGTGCACGGGCGCGCTCGTCGGGTTCGAGGTCGCTGTCGTCGATCCATTGATCGAGCTGCTTTTGCCAAGCCAGGTAGGCCTGTAGTCCGCGCCGATAGAATGGGTTGAGCCGCCACGTGGGGTCGGTGAAGCGTGGGTCGCGTGGGTCGACTTTATAAGGGCTGTCGCCAAGCAGTACGCGGCCGAGCTGGCCACCCAGCGCGAGCGCGTGGCGGACGCTGTAGACCGGATGTTTGAGGCCCTGCAGCAGCAGCGTGCGGACGGTGGAGAAGAGATCGCGACTGTGCAGGCCTATCACCGCGTTTTGTGCGGTCATGAATTTGACTGGCGTCGGTAATCGGTCGCTGGGTGATTTGTCTCGCATAGGGCAACACTCCGTCGTCAAGCCATGAGACTTCAAGGGTTACAACCAAGCAGCAAGGCTTGTACCAGAGTGCGCCAGGACCGCGTTACGGGTACATGTGTGCCCGTATCCACAGCTGGCGGCCCCGGAATTGGGCCAAGCTCAAGGGTTACGCACTACAACAATGCGAGCCTGACATCAGTGGCTGCTGCGGGCAGGCTGCGGGTGCATCACTGCGCGGTGGCGTTCCTCGGCAAGGAATTTCATGATTATCGGCGCTACGGCTTCGGCCCGAGTAACCAGGAATAAGTGACCGTCATCGATTACGTGAAGTTCCGAGTTGGGAATACGCCATGCCAGCAAGCGCATATTGATCAATGGAATAAGCGGATCGTCGTCACCGGCCAGCACCAGCGTGGGTTGGCGGATCTTGTGCAGCCAATGAATGCTGGTCCAGCCCAGTCCGGCGAAAAGCTGCCAGTAATAGCCCATCTTGCCGCCGGAGCGCACCTTGCTGGCGTGCGCCATGGCCAGGCTTGGATCACGACGGAAGGCGCCGCCATAGATTTCCGGGGCGATCAATACGCCATAGGAAGGCTGCACATAGCGTCGTGGGCTGGCCATGCACCACAGCACCCGGGGCTTGCCCGGGATCATCACCGCGCCGGCCGAGGTCGCCGCGAGCACCAGTTTCTTGCAGCGCTCGGGATGATCATGGGCAAACTGCTGCGCCAGGGCGCCGCCCCAGGACACGCCGATCACATTGACCTGGCCGTAGTCCAGATAATCGAGCATGCGTGCCGCCAGCTTGGCCAGACCCGGAAAGCGGTACGGCGTATTGGGAGTCGAGGAGCCGCCGACGCCGGGTACATCGAAGGCGATCACTTCGAGGTCGGTGTCGAGTGCCTTGACGAATGGCATGACCAATTCCAGGTTGGCGCCGATGCCATTGAAAATTAATAGCGGGGCCATCTTGCCGCTGCCGGGGCGAACCGCGGTGCGGATGGTCTGGCCATCCAGCTCGATGGTACGGAATACGAAAGGTAACGACATGCGCAGAAGCCCTAATAAATAAAATACCGAGTTAGACCTTCCCGACGACGCTGGCGAGCGGCACTTCCCGGTGCCGCCGACAAATGTTGTGCAATGCTCGGCCGATTAGCGCTCGTGCACGTAAGTACCAGGAGCGGCTGCGCCGGCCGGGTAGCTTTTGTTGCCCAGGTTGGCGGGCGCCTTATGGGTTTTGCCCGAGTGCTCGGCCAGCCAGGTTTGCCAGTGCAGCCACCAGGAGTCGGCATGTTTGGTAGCGCTTTCCTGCCAGGCCTTG
Organism: uncultured Pseudomonas sp.; assembly: GCA_966210435.1. Taxonomy (GTDB): domain Bacteria; phylum Pseudomonadota; class Gammaproteobacteria; order Pseudomonadales; family Pseudomonadaceae; genus Aquipseudomonas. The sequence continues at coordinate 29,203 of CBIHLF010000004.1, forward strand.
TGGCCTTCGGGCATTTCGCTGTTGGTCATGTAGCGGGCCTTGGGATTGCCCGGCGGGTTGAGGATGCTCTGGATATGACCGCTGTTGGACAGTACGAATTCGCATTTGCCGCCAAACAGTTTGGCTGACTTGTAGCACGACTCCCACGGGGTGATGTGGTCGGTGGTTCCGGCTACGCAATACAGATCGCATGTCACTTGCTTCAGGTCTATCGGTGTACCGCATACTTCCAGCGCGCCGCTACGAACCAACGGGTTGGACTTGAACATCTCAATGAACTCGCCATGCAACGCGGCGGGCAGGCGTGTGGTGTCATTGTTCCAGTGCAGAATGTCGAATACCGGTGGCTCGTTGCCGAGCAAGTAGTTGTTGACCCAGTAGTTCCAGATCAGGTCGTTCGGCCGCATCCAGGCGAATACCTTGGCCATGTCGCTGCCTTCCAGGACGCCGGCCTGGTAGGAGCGGCGCTTGGCGGCTTCGAGGCTCTTTTCGTCGGCGAACAGTGCGACGTCGGTTTCCAGGCGGTTATCGAGGACGCTGACCAGCAGGGTCAGGGCATGCACCTTCTGTTCGCCGAGAGCTGCATAGTGGCCGAGCAGCGACGCGGTGGTCAGGCCGCCGGAGCAGGCGCCGAGCATGTTGATGTCCGCGCTGCCGGTAACCTTGCAGACCACTTCGATGGCTTCCTTGAGCGCTTCGATATAGGTCGAAAGCCCCCATTCGCGCTGTGCCTTGGTCGGGTTGCGCCAGCTCACCACGAAGGTCTGAATGCCGTTGCGCAGAAGGAAGCGCGCCACGCTTTTTTCCGGCGACAGGTCGAATACGTAGAACTTGTTGATCTGCGGCGGCACGACCAGCAGCGGGCGCTCGTGCACCTGCTCGGTGGTCGGTTTGTACTGGATCAGCTCCAGTACCTCATTACGGAAAATAACCGCGCCGTCGGTGGTGGCCAGGGTCTTGCCGACCTCGAACACCGACATGTTCACCTGGCTCGGCATACCGCCGTTGTGCACGATGTCCTTGGCCAGATGGGAAAGGCCGTCGAGCAGGCTCTTGCCGCCGGTCTCGAAAAAACGCTTTACCGCGGCGGGGTTGGCCAGGGTGTTGCTCGGCGACATGGCGTCGGTCATCAGGTTGATCACGAAATGACCGCGGCTGGCGTCCTGTTCCGACAGGTTGCTGTGCTCGACCCAGTCGTGCAGCTCCTTGCGCCAGGACAGGTAGGTCTGCAGATAGCGCCGGTACAGCGGGTTCTGGCTCCAGGCCGGATCGGCAAAGCGACGATCGCCGGGTTCGGGCTGCAATTCCGATTGGCCCAATAGGACATTCTTCAACTCAATGCCGAAATGCGCGGCATGTTTGGCGCTATGAAAGGGCTGCTTGATCGCTTGCCTTAGCACCAGGCGCGCCGCAGTAAGAAGATCCCGGCCGCGAATGCCGATAACCGGATTCACGCCGAGGGTATTCTCTGATGCCTGCGACTTCAGATCGTCATTGCTTTTATCGGTCATCTACAACGCTCCATTGTCCTGAGACGGATACCGGCGTACGGCTGTGTGCTACACAGGGCCAAGGGGCCGTGTACTGCCCGGTTTGAAGGGGGGCGGAACGATCCGCAACTTTTCCATGCATCAGACGGGCCTGACGCAGAAAGCTTATCCATAGCCTCTGGTTACCCGAGTTTTTGAATTTGTGCAAGCTGGCCGCGAGGTGGGCCGAGATGGGAGGAGTATGCCGATATCGATTAGAAAATGCGCTCTAACAGGCCGTTGAAGCACGTCTGCGAATAGCCAAGGCAATGACCAGGTGTCGCCGCAAAAACAGGCGAGAAATGGCAGGGATCGTACTTGAGGTGAGGTGCCGTAAATGAGCATTTTGGCCCGGGGTGGCTGGTCTGGGCTCGTATTCGAGACGCCCAGCGCAGTATTGCCAACCCAGGTGGTTTTTCAACGGTATGCCGACCAATGGGCTCCCGCTGATGCGGGCCCATGCGGTGCGCTTATTGCGTGGAAAGAAATTTCATTGGGGAAAGATTACAGCATCAGCTTGACTGCGGATTCGTCCGGGTCGCGTGATTTTCCCGCAGCCTCAAGTGCTGCGAGGTAATCCGCCCAAAGCTCTGCCTGTGTGGTCGCCAGGCGATAGAGGTAGTCCCAGGTGAACAGGCCGCTGTCGTGACCGTCGTCGAAGCACAGTTTTAGTGCATAGTTGCCGGCCGGTTCGATGTGCGTCAGGCCGACGTGCAGCTTGCCGGTCTGCAGGATCGGCTTGCCGTGCCCTTGCACCTCGGCCGAGGGCGAATGTACCCGCAGGAACTCGGCGGGCAGGCTATAGCTCTCGGCGGCACCGTATCGCAGTTCCAGAGTCCTACTGGTTTTGTGCAGCTTGATCGCGCTGGGGATGTGCATGGGAAGCTCCAGGCCGCAAGTCTCAAGCTACAAGTTGAAGCGGGGCGCTTGTGACTTGTAGCTTGTCGCTTGAGGCTGCTCTTAGAGAATATAGCGCGAGAGATCTTCGTCCTGCGCCAGTTCGCCGAGATGGTGGTTGACGTAGGCGGCGTCGATCATCATCGGCTGGCCATTCTGTTGTCCAGCCAGATCGCCAGCGCTGAACGAGACCTCTTCGAGCAGGCGCTCGAGCAGGGTATGCAGACGCCGGGCGCCGATATTCTCGGTCTTTTCGTTGACCTGCCAGGCGATTTCGGCGATTCGCTTGATGCCGTCGGCGACAAATTCGATGTTCAGCCCTTCGGTCTGGAGCAGCGCTGCGTATTGCTCGGTCAGCGAGGCGTGGGGTTCGCTGAGGATGCGTTCGAAGTCCTCTGGCGACAATGCCTTGAGTTCGACGCGGATCGGCAGGCGGCCCTGCAGTTCCGGCACTAGGTCGCTCGGTTTGCTCAGATGGAAGGCGCCTGAGGCGATGAACAGGATGTGATCGGTCTTGACCATGCCCAGCTTGGTATTCACCGTGCAGCCTTCGATCAGCGGCAGCAGGTCGCGCTGCACGCCTTCGCGGGAAACATCGGCGCCGCCGACATTGCCGCGCTTGGCGACCTTGTCGATCTCATCGATAAAGACGATGCCGTTCTGCTCGACTGCTTCGAGGGCGCGGGCTTTCAGCTCATCCTCGTTGACCAGGCGTGCGGCCTCTTCGTCGCGCACCAGCTTGAGCGCTTCCTTGACCTTGAGTTTGCGGCTCTTCTTCTTGCCCTTGCCCATGTTGGAGAACAGGTTTTGCAACTGGCTGGTCATCTCCTCCATGCCCGGCGGGGTCATGATCTCGATGCCGGCGGACGCCTCGGCGACCTCGATTTCGATCTCCTTATCGTCCAGCTGGCCTTCGCGCAGGCGCTTGCGAAACAGCTGGCGGGTGTTGCTGTCGTTCGATGCCGATTCCTCGCCGAAGCTGCGGGCAGGCGGCAGCAGGGCATCGAGGATGCGTTCTTCGGCGGCATCTTCGGCGCGATGGCGCACGCGGACGATTTCCTGCTCGCGGAGCATCTTCACCGCGGCATCTGCGAGGTCGCGAATGATCGATTCGACATCGCGGCCGACATAGCCGACCTCGGTGAATTTGGTCGCTTCGACCTTGATGAAGGGAGCACCGGCCAGCTTCGCCAGACGGCGGGCGATTTCGGTTTTACCGACCCCGGTGGGGCCGATCATCAGGATGTTCTTCGGTGTGACTTCGGCGCGTAGCTCCAGCGGCAGCTGCATGCGCCGCCAGCGGTTGCGCAGGGCGATGGCCACGGCGCGTTTGGCGTCGTCCTGGCCGATGATATGGCGGTTGAGTTCGTGGACGATCTCGCGAGGGGTCATGGACATGCAGGCGTACTCCGGCAGAAACCGCGCTTACTCGGCGCAGTCTTCTTCCTCGATGGTTAGATTCTGGTTGGTGAAGACGCAGATGGAACCGGCGATATTCAGGGCCGTTTCGGTGATCTCGCGGGCGCTCAGCTCGGTCTTTTGCAGCAGCGCCATGGCCGCGGCTTGGGCGAAACCGCCGCCGGAACCCATGGCGATCAGGCCGTGCTCGGGCTCCACGACATCGCCGTTGCCGGTGATGATCAGCGAGGCGTCCTTGTTGGCGACCGCGAGCATCGCCTCCAGACGGCTCAGGGAGCGATCGGTGCGCCAGTCCTTGGCCAGTTCGACGGCGGCGCGTACCAGATGGCCCTGGTGTTTTTCGAGCTGGCCTTCGAAGCGTTCGAACAGAGTAAAGGCGTCTGCGGTGGCACCGGCGAAGCCTGCCAATACCTGACCGTGATAGAGCCGACGGACTTTTTTCGCGTTGCCTTTCATCACGGTATTGCCGAGGGACACCTGGCCGTCGCCGCCCATGACGACTTTGCCGTTGCGGCGCACTGAAACGATGGTGGTCAAGGGAGAGTCTCCACGCAGCGGGGCGAAAGTGCCCAATGCAGACTCAAATGGGGGCGCAGGGTGCGAGGTTCAAGTCTAGGGCCACGCCGATGGACGGAAACCCTCGGCGGCTTGTAACCGAATGCGACCGCGAGTTGCTGCTCAGGGCGTCTTGCGTTGCTGCAGCAGGAGATTGCTGAAGCCGTTGCCGGCCAGGGTCTTCTGCGCGCCGGCCAACTGCTCGCGGGTGGCGAAGGGGCCGACCAACACCCTATGCCAGGTCTCGTCGCGCACGGTGCCGGATTCGACCTGCACGTTCTGCCCGAGCAGGATGATCTGCGCGCGCAGACTGTCAGCATCTTCCCGGCGCCGGAAGGAACCGGCCTGCAGGAAAAACTGGGTGCTGGTGGCCGCTTGCGCGATCAACGGTGGAGGTGGCGGGGTCAGGCCCTTGAGCGCCGCTTCGGCACGCGCGGTGTCGATTTTCGCGGCTTCCTCGGGGCTGACGGGCTTCTGCTCGGGCTTGGCGGGCTCCGGCTCTTGCGGCGGAACTATCACTTCCGACTCGGGAAGCAGGGTGTAGAAGTCGTACTTGGGTTTGTTCGGCTCGTTCTTGTCCGTCTTGCTTGTTGTGGGCTTGGTGCCTTGCTGGCTGTTCGCCTGCTCGCCGCGGGGACGCTTGATGTCGTCCCGGCCAGGTTCGAGGCTGAACAGGAACACCATGAAGCCGCCGATCACCAAGCCGCTGACCAGCCAGATCCAACCGGGCGCGGATTTCTTCGCCGGTGCCTGATAGCGGCTGGCGCCGCGTTTCGGCGCGGCTTTCTTGCGCGCTGCCACTTACATGCGCTCCAGGGTTTCCAGGCCCAGCAGCTCCAGGCCCTGCTTGAGCGTGCGGCCGGTCAGGGCGGCCAGACGCAGGCGACTTTGCTGGGTGGCCTGGTCCTCGGCCGAGAGAATCGGGCAGTGCTCGTAGAAGCTGGAAAACAGCCCGGCCAGGTCGTAGAGGTAGGCGCAGAGGAGATGCGGCACGCCTTTCTCGGCCACGCCATTGAGTACCTCGCCGAATTGCGCCAGCTTGCCGGCCAATTCGATTTCGTGGGGCGCTTGCAGTGTCAACTGACCTTCGATCTGCTCGAAGCTCTTGCCGAGCTTGCGGAACACGCTGGCCACCCGGGTATAGGCGTACAGCAGGTAGGGCGCGGTATTGCCTTCGAAGCTGAGCATCTGTTCGAAATTGAAGCTGTAGTCGCTGGTGCGGTGCTTCGACAGATCGGCATATTTCACCGCGCCGATGCCGACCGCATGGGCGATCTGCCGCAGTTCTTCTTCGCTGAGGTCCGGGTTTTTGCCTTTGACCAGGCCATAGGCGCGTTCTTCGGCCTCATCGAGTAGGTCGATCAGCTTCACCGTGCCGCCGTCGCGGGTCTTGAACGGGCGACCGTCGGCGCCGTTCATGGTGCCGAAGCCCATGTGTTCGAGTTGCATGCCGTCATGCACGAAGCCGGCGCGGCGCGCGACTTCAAAAGCCATCTGGAAGTGCAGGGCCTGGCGTTGGTCGACGAAATACAGCACGCGGTCAGCCTTGAGCTGTTCGCTGCGGTAGCGCATGGAGGCCAGGTCGGTGGTCGAGTAGAGGTAGCCGCCGCCAGCCTTTTGCACGATCACCGGCAGCGGATTGCCTTCGGCATTCTTGAATTCGTCCATGAACACGCACTGCGCGCCGTTGCTTTCGCTGAGCAGGCCCTTGGCGCGCAGGGCCTCGATGATGCCCGGCAGCTCGGCGTTATAGGCACTCTCGCCCTTGACGTCGGCGGGGCTCAACTTCACCCCGAGGCGGTCGTAGGCCTTCTGGCAGTGCGACAGGGAGATATCGTTGAAGCGGTGCCACAGGCGCATGCATTCCGGCTCGCCGGCTTGCAGCTGCACCACCAGTTCGCGGGCGCGTTCGGCGAATTCGGCGGAGTCGTCGAAGCATTTCTTCGCCGCGCGATAGAAGCCTTCGAGGTCGGCCAGCTCGCTTTCGGCGGCGGCCGGGTTGGCTTCCATGAAGGCCAGTAGCATGCCGAACTGGGTGCCCCAATCGCCGACATGGTTCTGCCGGATCACGGTGTCGCCGAGGAACTCCAGCACCCGCGCCACGGCATCGCCGATGATGGTCGAGCGCAGGTGGCCGACGTGCATTTCCTTGGCCAGGTTCGGCGACGACAGGTCGACGACCACGCGCTGCGGCGCACCGGTCTTGCGTACGCCGAGATGCTCGTCGGCGAGCAGGGCGTCCAGGCGTTTGGCCAGTGCGTCGGTGTTCTGATAGAAATTGAGAAAGCCCGGGCCGGCGATTTCGACCTTGCTGATCTGTGCATCGTTCGGCAGCGCGGCGATCAGCTTCTCCGCCAGGTCACGGGGCTTCATGGCCGCCGGCTTGGCCAGCATCATGGCGATGTTGCTGGCGAAGTCACCGTGGCTTTTGTCTTTGGTGTTCTCCACCTGAATAGCCGGGCTCAGGCCGTCGGGCAGCACGCCTTCGGCGGTGAGGCGGGTCAGGGCTTGCTGGATCAGGTGGCGAATGCTGTCTTTCATGATCTACTCGGTCGGCCGTTGTCAGCGGCGGCACCCGAAGGCGCTGGTGGAAAATTGGGCATTATCGACGCCCGGAGGGCGCAGCTTCAAGCTGCATGTCATAAGCGGTCAGTAAAAGCGTGCGCTGGCGCCCCGATTTCAAGCTGATCCGCTTGCCGCTTAAAACAAATCGATGGGGTCGACATCCAGCGACCAGCGTACCGCGCGGCCACTGGGCATCTGCTCCAGGGCCTGAGTCCAGCTGCCCAGCAGTCGGTGCAGCGTCGCGCGAGTGTTGGCCTGGATCAGCAATTGGGCGCGGTAGCGGCCGGCGCGGCGCTCCATGGGGGCCGGTACCGGGCCGAGCAATTCGATGCCGCTGAGGCCGAGTTCGCCCAGAAGCAGCTCGGCTTCGCTGCAGGCCTGATCGAGAAATGCTTCGGCCTGTCCTGGTTTGTGGGCTTCTCCGCGTAGCAGGGCGAGGTGGCAGAACGGCGGCAGGCCCGCGCTGCGGCGCTCGCTCAGGGCCTGTTCGGCGAAGGCGAAATAACCCTGTTCGGTCAGCTGTACCAGCAGTGGGTGGTCGGCCAGATGACTCTGGATAATCACCTTGCCGGCTTCTTCCGCACGGCCTGCACGCCCCGCGACCTGGACGATCAGCTGCGCCATGCGCTCGCTGGCGCGGAAGTCCGCCGAGAACAGTCCGCCGTCAGCGTCAAGAATCGCCACCAGAGTCACCCGGGGAAAGTGATGGCCCTTGGCGAGCATCTGGGTGCCGACCAGGATGCAGGGTGCGCCGCGTTGCACGGTACTGAACAGGGTGCTCATGGCGTCCTTGCGCGAGGTGCTGTCGCGGTCCACGCGCAGTACCGGCACATCCGGGAAGAGGATGGCCAGGCGCTCCTCGGCCCGTTCGGTGCCGGCTCCTACCGGTCTCAGGTCGACGTTGTTGCAGGTCGGGCAGTTGCTCGGTTGGCGCTCGACGTGTCCGCAATGGTGGCAGCGCAGTTCGCGGAAGCGTTGGTGTACGGTCATCCGCGCGTCGCAACTCGGGCACTCGGAGAGCCAGCCACAATCGTGGCAGAGCAGGGTCGGGGCGAATCCACGGCGGTTGAGGAAGACCAGGACCTGCTGGCCGGCCGCCAATCTCTGCGCGATCGCTTGCTGCATCGGTCCGGAAATCCCCGAGTCCAGCGGCCGGCTCTTCACATCCAGACGCAGGAAGCGTGGTGGCTTGGCGCCGCCGGCGCGTTCGCGCAGGTGCAGCAGCGCGTAGCGGCCACTGTGGGCGTTGTGCAGGCTTTCCAGTGACGGGGTGGCTGAGCCGAGCAGAATCGGGATGTTTTCCTGGCGCGCGCGTACCACCGCCAGGTCGCGGGCGTGGTAGCGCAGACCTTCCTGCTGCTTATAAGAGGCGTCGTGCTCTTCGTCGATGATGATCAGGCCCGGGCGTTGCATCGGAGTGAACAATGCCGAGCGGGTGCCGATGATGATATCCGCCTCGCCGTCGCGCGCCGCCAGCCAGGCATCCAGGCGCTCGCGGTCGTTGACTGCCGAATGCAGCAAGGCGATGCGTGCGTTGAAACGCTGCTGGAAGCGCGCCAGGGTCTGCGGCCCCAGGTTGATCTCGGGAATCAGCACCAGGGCCTGCTTGCCGGCTTCCAGGGTTTCGCGGATCAGTTGCAGATAAACTTCGGTCTTGCCGCTGCCGGTGACGCCGGCAAGCAGGAAGGCGTTGAAACCGCCGAGGCCCGAGCGAATCGCCTGCATCGCACTGCGCTGTTCGGCGTTTAGGGTCAGCTCCGGCTGGGCCAGCCAGTTGGCGTGGCGCTCGCTGAGGTTATGGCGGCGTACGTCGATGTCGACCAGGCCCTTCGCCAGCAGTAGATCGAGGCTGTCCTTGTTCAGTTGCAATGTGCTGAGCAATCGGTGCGCAACGCCGTGCGGATGCTGGGCGATGATTTTCAGCGCTTCCCGCTGGCGCGGGGCACGGTTCAGGCGCGGATCGTCGAGCTTTGCGCCCTCGGCCAGGCGCCAAAACCGATCCTGTCGCGCTTCGGCCGGTTCGCCCTGGCGCAGCAGCACTGGCAGCGCCCAGCTGAGGGTGTCGCCGAGGCTGTGCTGGTAATACTGCGCGGTCCACAGGCACAGCTTGAACAGTGCCGGCGGCAGCGGCGAGCGGGCATCGAGCAGTTGCAGCGCCGGTTTGAGTTTTTCGGCCGGCACGTCGCTGTGCTCGCTCAGCTCGACCAGAATGCCGATCAGCTCGCGCTTGCCGAACGGCACGCGCAGGCGCACGCCCGGCTGCAGCGCGCTACGCGGTACGCCGGGCGGGGCGCGATAGTCGAACAGGCGGCGTAGCGGCGAGGGCAGGGCGAGGCGCAGAATGGCGTCGGGCACGCGAGGGGAACTCCTGGGCTCTGTCGGGAGTGAGCGAGGCGCGATCTTAGCATGCAGGTGAGCGATGACCGGCAAGCGTGCCGGCTTGCTTCGCCGCGGCACTCTGGTATTATCCGCGGCCTAATTCCGTGCGGTATTCAACAATAGTGTTGGATGGCGGCACGATAGCCCGAGGAATACATCATGAAAGCCGATATCCATCCTACTTACGAAGCCATCACCGCTACTTGCAGCTGTGGCAACGTGATCGAAACCCGTTCCACCCTGAACAAGCCGCTGAGCCTGGACGTGTGCAACGAGTGCCACCCGTTCTACACCGGTAAGCAGAAGATGCTGGATACCGGCGGCCGCGTCGATCGCTTCAAGCAGCGCTTCGGCATGTTCGGCGCCAAGCAGTAAGCTTGCGCGCAGCGTTGGATGCCCCGATGGGTTGTTCCTCGCTACTGAAAAAGGCGTCCCTGGTGGGCGCCTTTTTTGTATCCGCGATTTATTTCAATCCGGCGCTGGCCTTTTGCACGATGCCGGATGGCTTGCCGAGTGTCGCCGTGCAGCGGGTCGTGGACGGCGATACGTTGCGCTTGAGCGATGGTCGCAGCGTTCGCCTGATTGGTCTGAATAGCCCAGAGCTGGCGCACCGTAAGCGCTCCGCCGAGCCATTCGCCGAGGCGGCGCGCAAGCAATTGCAGGCACTGGTGAGGGCCAGCGACGGACGCCTCCGCTTGCAGGTGGGGCATCAGGGCAAAGACCATTACGGTCGTACCCTGGCCCACCTTTACGATGCGCGGGGGCGCAACCTGGAGGCGCAGATGCTCGCCGAGGGCCTGGGTTATCTGGTGGCGATAGCGCCCAATGTCGACCTGGTCGAATGTCTGCGTGCTGCCGAGCAGAGCGCACGCCACGCGCGTCTCGGTATCTGGCGCCAGTCAGAGGTACAAACCCCGGGGCAGCTGCGCCACTCCGGTTTCGCGCTGATCCGCGGCGAAGTTCAGCGAGTAGAGCGCAATAGTGGTGGCGTCTGGCTGGAGATGGGCGATGCCCTGGTGCTGCGGGTGAACGGGAAGGCACTCGACAGTTTCGACGTGCGCCAGTTGCAGGCCCTGGTCGGGCGCCGGGTCGAGGCCCGTGGCTGGGTGGTCGATCGCGCCAAGCGCGGCGCGCTCAAGCCGAACCAGGCGCGCTGGTTGCTGCCGCTGACCCATCCGGCGATGTTGGAAGCGCTGCCGTGAGTGGGCGGCTGCTGCTGTTGCTGGTGCTGCTCGGCCAGCTCGCGGGATGCGCGGTCAATCCGGCTACCGGTCGCACGAACTTCGTGATGATGAGTGAGCAGCAGGAGCTGGATCTCGGTCGGCGCGACAACCAGGAAATCCTCAAGCAGTACCCACGCTATGCCGACGAAGCCCTGCAGACCTATGTGCAGCAGGTCGGAGAGCGGGTGGCGCGTACCAGTCACCGCAATCAACTGGATTACCGTTTCACGGTAGTCGATAGTCCGGATATCAATGCTTTTGCCTTGCCTGGCGGATATATCTTCATTCACCGCGGGCTGCTCGCCTATCTGGGCTCCGAAGCGGAGCTGGCCGCCGTGCTGGGGCACGAGATCGGTCATGTAACCGCTCGCCATAGTGTGCAGCAGCAGAGTCAGGCCAGCGCTTGGGGCATCCTCGGGCAGGCGGTGGCGATCGGTACCGGAGTCGGTGCGGCGGGGGATTTGACCAATGTGCTGGGCAGTGCGCTGGTTCGTGGCTATGGTCGCGACATGGAGCTGGAGGCCGATGGCCTGGGTGCTCAGTATCTGGCGCGCAGTGGCTATGATCCCGAAGCGATGATCGCGGTGGTCAAGGTGCTGAAGGCGCAGGAGGTCTTCGCCCGCGACCAGGCCGCGAAACGCGGGGAGGCGCAACCGGCCGGTGGTTATCACGGCCTGTTCGATACTCACCCGGACAATGATCGGCGTCTGCAACAAGTGCTGGGGCCGGCACAGGCACTGGCGAATGGGCGGCAGGAACTCAATCGCGAGGTGTTTCTCCGCCATCTCGAAGGGCTGCCATTCGGGGATTCGGCCGAAACCGGAATACGCCGCGGTCAGCATTTCTATCATGGGCCGCTGGATTTCACCCTGATGTATCCCCGTGGCTGGATCATCATCAATCGTTCCGACGCCCTGGTCGCGCATTCGCCGGATCAGTTGGCGCTGGTGGTCATGACGCTCGAGCCCAATCCGCAGAATTTGCCGCCTGAACAATTGCTGCGTCAGCGCGTGGGCGGGCAGCGCCTGGTCGACGGTAGTGAGCTGCGCCAGTCCGGGATGCGCGGTTACAGTGCGCGGGTGGGCGATAAGCGGGTGGCGCTGCTGCAGCATGCTGCGCGCAGCTACCTGCTCGTCGGTGCTGTGCGCGGTCGTGGCGCGTTAGAGACTTGGGATCCGGCATTTATCCAGGTGATTCAAAGCATGCGCCCGCTGGCGGCGGCCGAGCGCAAGCTGGCCGAGCCGTTGCGTATCCATTTGCTGCGGGCCACTCCTGGCCAAAGCCTCGCGGCGCTGGCCAGGCAAAGCGGCTTGCCTGGGGATGCGCTGGACACTCTGCGCTTGCTGAATAACCTTTATCCCTCTGGCGAGCCGCAATCGGGCGACTGGTTGAAGCAGGTGCGCTAGCAGTCCATTGGCCGATCTAGTGCAAGGCGAACGCGAGCGAAAAAGCAGGTAACACGTCGGTAAAGAGCATTTTTAAGTCGCTTTTGTGGCTATATTGGCAATTTCTACGGTCGCGCACCCGGCCGCTGCGGCTATTGCCGATGGGGTGCGTCAGTCTTGTGCAGCCGTGGGCAACTTGCGTATGCTCGGCCGCCTGCCCGTCAACAGCCCAAAGCGGAAAGCCACCATGTCTGATCTAAAAACCGCCGCTCTCGAATATCACGCCAATCCCCGTCCGGGTAAGTTGAGCGTCGAGCTAACCAAACCTACCGCAACTGCTCGTGACCTGGCGCTGGCCTACAGCCCGGGCGTCGCTGAGCCTGTGCGTGAAATCGCACGTGATCCTGAGCTGGCTTACCGTTACACCGGCAAGGGTAATCTGGTCGCGGTAATTTCTGACGGCACCGCTATTCTGGGGCTTGGCGATCTCGGGCCGTTGGCATCCAAGCCGGTAATGGAAGGCAAGGGCGTCCTGTTCAAGCGTTTTGCAGGCATCGACGTGTTCGACATCGAAGTCGAATCCGAGAGCCCGCAAGCATTTATCGATACCGTGCGCCGCATTTCCATCACATTCGGCGGCATCAACCTGGAAGATATCAAGGCGCCCGAATGCTTTGAAATCGAGCGTACGCTGATCGAGCAGTGCGATATTCCGGTCTTTCACGATGACCAGCACGGCACTGCGATCGTGACCGCTGCGGGCATGATCAACGCGCTGGAAATCGCCGGCAAGACTCTTCCAGAAGCGCAGATCGTCTGCCTCGGCGCCGGTGCGGCAGCCATTTCCTGCATGAAGTTGCTGGTCAGCATGGGCGCCAAGGTCGAGAACATCTATATGATCGACCGCAAGGGGGTGATCCACTCCGGGCGTGACGATCTGAACCAGTATAAGGCGGTTTTTGCCCACGAGACGCCCAAGCGCACCCTGTCCGACGCGCTGAATGGTGCCGATGTGTTCGTTGGCCTCTCCGGTGCCAACCTGCTCAGCCAGGAAGACCTGATGCGCATGGGGCCGTCGCCCATCGTCTTCGCCTGCTCCAACCCGGACCCGGAGATCAAGCCGGAGCTGGCGCATGCCGTACGCGATGACGTGATCATGGCCACCGGCCGTTCGGATTATCCGAACCAGGTCAACAACGTGCTTGGCTTCCCGTTCATCTTCCGTGGTGCTCTGGACGTTCGCGCCACCCGAATCAATGAAGAGATGAAGATTGCCGCCGCATTGGCCCTGCGTGATCTGGCCAGATTGCCGGTGCCGCAGGAAGTCTGTGACGCTTATGGCGGTATCGCCCTGGAGTTCGGTCGTGAATACATCATTCCGAAGCCGATGGACCCGCGTCTGATCACCGTGGTCTGCGACGCAGTGGCCAAGGCGGCCATCGAGAGCGGCGTGGCGACCCTGCCTTATCCGAAGCACTACCCGCTGCAGTCGGTGGACGACGTGTTTAACGGCTAAACCGCTGTTCGCAGCCAATAAAAAACCCGCCGAGGCGGGTTTTTTATTGGCTGCGTTTCCGTTAACTGCGCATGCGTGAGCTTTGTGCGGCATTCGGGCTGCGTTCCGCGATCTCGGGAGGGGGACCTTTCCCTGTATCGCCAAGCGACGAGCGGGTGGTCCTGAGGGCTGCATTCGCCGTGGGGCGCGCGTCCTGCTCTGTTGCGCTCAAGTGCTCGGCACTTATCAGGCGCTGGTTCGAAGGCTGTGCTGCGCGCACTGGCGCCAATGCGCACTCCTGAAGCGCGCAACGAGCGCCTAGCCTGGGTGGTTGCGCGGTTTCGATCGGCTCATCGCTCTGATGTGCATATGACACTTGCTAGAACAAATCGATCGGGGCCGCCTCATCGGCAGGCAACGGACTGCCAGGAATGCCGAGAGCGGGGTCCAGTTCACTCATTGGCGGCGGTGAATCTTCGCTTTTGAACAGCTCGAAATAGGCATCCGGCGTTCCTGGCAGCGCGGCGCGACCACTGTAGGGGTCGATGCGCAGGGTCAAGATACCTTGCGGTTCAGGAGGTAGATGGCTTGGGCGATCCTTCAGTGCTGCACCCATATAGCGCATCCAGATCGGCAAGGCGACAGTGCCGCCATATTCGTTGCGGCCAAGGCTCTCCGGCTGGTCGAAGCCAGCCCATACGGTGGTCACGTAATCGCCGTTATATCCGGAGAACCAGCTGTCCTTCGACTCGTTGGTTGTACCGGTCTTGCCGGCCAAATCGTCACGGCCCAGCGCCAATGCGCGTCTGCCGGTGCCGCGCTTGATCACGTCCTGCAGCATGCTGGTCATGATATAGGCAGTGCGCTCGTCGATGATCCGCGGTGCTGCCGCGGGCGTCGTCGCTGGGAGCTGGTCTGCAGTGCTGGTTTCGCCGTCCGGCGTTGCGTGTTCGGCAATTTTCGGAATTACTGCGCGGGTTGCATTCGGCGTGCTCGGCGGGTTGGCGACATACAGGGTTTCGCCATGTCGATCGTCGATGCGTTCGATCAGGTATGGCTGGGTTTTGTATCCGCCATTGGCGAATACCGTCCAGCCGGTCGCAATCTCCATCGGGGTCAGGTTGGCTGTGCCCAGCGCCAGGGAGAGGTTGTGCGGCAGTTCCTGTTTGTTGAAACCGAACTGGCTGACGTAGTCGAGGGTGGCGTCGACACCGAGCGCCTGTAACAAGCGAATCGACACCAGGTTGCGCGATCGGTAAAGCGCTTCCCGCAAACGGATCGGCCCCAGGAAGGTGTTGTTGTCGTTCTTCGGTCGCCAGGCTTCGCTCATGCCGGCTTCCTGGAAGACGATGGGCGCATCGTTGACCAGGCTGGCGGCGGTATAGCCACTGTCCAGTGCGGCGCTGTAAACGAAAGGCTTGAAGCTGGAGCCAGGCTGGCGCTTGGCCTGGATTGCGCGGTTGTAGTTGCTCTGCTCGAAGGAGAAACCGCCGACCAGGGCGCGTATTGCGCCGTTATATGGATCCAGGGAAATCAGCGCACTTTGCGCGAGCGGCAATTGGCTGAACTGCAGGCTGCCATCTTCCGCGCGGAGGACCCGTACCAGGTCGCCGATCTGTGCGACATCTGCCGGCTGCTGTGGCCGTGGTCCCAGGCTGTTGGTGTTGAGGAAGGGACGTGCCCACTTCATGCTGTCCCAGGTTATGGCTTCCTCCTGGCCATTGCGCAGCAGTACCAGAATCCCGCTTTTCTCGACCTGGGTGACGATTGCCGGCTCCAGTCCGCCCAGGGTGTTCTGCTTGGCCAGCTCCGCCATCCAGGTTTCCTGGGTCATCCCCGGTAGCCGGCTCTCGGGGCCGCGATAGCCGTGGCGCTGGTCATAGGCAAGCAAGCCTTCGCGCACGGCGGTGTTGGCGGCGGTTTGCAGGTCGCTGGAAATGCTGGTGTATACGTTGAAACCCTCGGTGTAGGCATCGCTACCATAGCGGCCGACCATTTCGGCGCGGGCCATCTCCGCGACATAAGGCGCGGCCAGCTCGGGAGTTTGCATGTGATAGCTGGCGGTATTGGGCTCGGCTAGCGCGCTTTCGTAGTGTTGCTGATCTATGCGTCCCAGGAGGTGCATGCGGCCGAGAATCCAGTCTCGGCGCGCTTTTGCCCGCTCGGGATTGGTCAGCGGGTTGTAGCGGGAGGGGGCTTTCGGTAAGCCGGCGATCATGGCCATCTGCGCCAGGCTGAGTTCACCGATCGGCTTGCCGTAATAGACCTGCGAGGCGGCTTCGATACCGTAGGCACGGTGACCCAGGTAGATTTTGTTGACGTACAGCTCGAGGATTTCATCCTTGCTCAGCTCGCGTTCGATCTGCAGCGCCAGAAGGATTTCATTGATCTTGCGCGAAAAGCTTCGCTCGCTGGTGAGGAAATAGTTCTTCGCCACCTGCATGGTGATGGTGCTGCCGCCGGACTGAATCTGGCCGCTTCGCAATATTTGCGTGGCAGCGCGCAGCAGGCTGCTAAGGTCGACGCCATAATGATTCGCAAAGTTGTCGTCTTCGGCCGAAAGCAGGGCGCTGATGAAGTCCTTGGGAATGTCGGCGAAGGCAATGGGCGATCGACGCATCTCGCCGAATTCCGCGATCAGCTTGGCATCGCTGCTGTAAACCCTCAGCGGAATTTGCAGCTGAATGCTGCGCAATGATTCGACGGATGGCAGGCTAGGGCTAAGATAAAGGAAGGCGCCACTTAAACTGAGTAGCAGCCCACAAAAAACAGCGACACCCGACCAGCAGAACAGCTTTAGCAAACGCATCAAAATTTTGGGATTTCCAGAAAAAAGAATGGGTTAAAAGGAAGAGAAGGTAAAAAGGGGAAAACTGTTCACATTATAAGCGGTTTTTTTGCCGGGGAGCCATTTGCGCTTCTGTCAAGACTGTTATTTAATGTGAAAAAACATAAATAGTCCGTAAGTTGCGGATGCCAATAGGAATTCGGTCGTGCTAGGGCTCTTCAATAAGAAAGCGAATACGCTACTCGGGATCGATATCAGTTCGACCTCCGTCAAGCTCCTCGAATTGAGTCGCTCCGGAAGCCGCTACAAAGTAGAGGCTTACGCTGTCGAGCCGCTCCCACCCAATGCTGTGGTCGAAAAGAATATCGCCGAACTCGAGGGCGTCGGTCAGGCACTAGTGCGCGTGTTGGCCAAAGCCAAGTCCGGGGTGAAAACAGTCGCCGTGGCGGTTGCCGGTTCGGCGGTGATCACCAAGACCATTGAGATGGAAGCCGGTCTTTCCGATGACGAGTTGGAAAACCAGCTGAAAATCGAAGCCGACCAGTACATTCCCTATCCGTTGGAGGAAGTGGCGATCGACTTCGAGGTACAAGGTCCCTCGCCGCGCAATGCTGATCGGGTCGAGGTCTTGCTGGCGGCTTGCCGCAAGGAAAACGTCGAGGTCCGCGAAGCCGCGCTCGCCCTTGCCGGCTTGACAGCCAAAGTCGTAGACGTCGAGGCCTATGCGCTGGAGCGCGCCTACGGCCTGCTCGCCCAGCAGCTTGGGGGCGAAGGTGATGAGTTGACGGTAGCGGTGGTCGACATCGGTGCGACCATGACCACACTCAGCGTTCTGCATAATGGCCGCACTATCTATACGCGTGAGCAGCTGTTTGGTGGCAAGCAGCTCACCGAAGAGGTTCAGCGCCGTTATGGTCTTTCGGTGGAAGAGGCTGGGCTTGCCAAGAAACAAGGCGGTCTTCCAGATGACTACGACACTGAAGTTCTGCAGCCGTTCAAGGAGGCGGTGGTTCAGCAGGTATCGCGTTCGCTGCAGTTCTTCTTCGCGGCTGGTCAGTTCCATGACGTCGACTACATCCTATTGGCTGGCGGCACCGCATCCATCCCGGACCTCGATCGATTGATCCAGCAGAAAATCGGTACCCAGACCCTGGTGGCCAATCCGTTTGCCGAAATGGCGCTGAGCGGCAAGGTCAATGCAGGTGCGTTGGCCAGTGACGCTCCGGCATTGATGATTGCGTGTGGGCTGGCGATGAGGAGTTTCGACTAATGGCGCGGATTAACCTTCTTCCCTGGCGCGAGCAGTTACGCGAGGAGCGCAAGCAGCGCTTTCTGGTCAGCCTTGCAGGTGTTCTTGCCGTCGCAGCAGGGATCGTTTTTCTTGGTGATCAATACCTGAATAACGCCATTGAGCAACAGAACGCACGCAATGCTTTTATCAAAAAAGAAATTGCAGTGTTGGATGCGCGCATCAAGGAAATCAGCGAGTTGAAGACTCGGCGCCAACAATTGATCGAGCGAATGAAGATCATCCAGGATCTGCAAGGCAATCGCCCTATTATCGGCCGGGTGTTCGATCAGTTGGTGAGAACGTTGCCGGATGGTGTTTACTTCACTGCCTTGAAAATGAAAGGAAATAATATTTCCATTGTTGGCGCCGCCGAGTCGAACAATCGGGTCTCGGATTTGATGCGGAATTTGGATGCCTCCGAATGGCTGACTTCGCCCAACCTTACCGAGGTCAAGTCGGTTACTGCCGGCGCAGTGGATCAGGCCAATGTATTCCAGCTAGCTGTGCAGCAGACGCAGCCGAAGCTCGACGCTGAGGAGGCTAAAAAATGAGTTTGAGTGAATCGTTGGATGGCCTGCGCAAGCTGGACTTGAGCGAGCTGGATTTAAACAATATTGGTTCCTGGCCTGCTGCGGTAAAAGTTATTGCAAGCATATTGATACTGATTCTGGTATTGGGACTTGGCTACAACTTTCATCTCAAGGATCTGCAGGAGCAGCTTGCTCGCAATGAGGCCGAGGAAGCGACGCTCAAGGGGCAATTTTCCAGCAAGGCAGCGCAGGCTGCCAACCTCGAGGCCTACAAAGAGCAAATGCAGGAGATGGAGGTCTCGTTCGGCGCCTTGCTTCGGCAGTTGCCCAGCGATACCGAAGTGCCTGGGCTTCTGGAGGACATCACTCGTACCGGGTTGGGCAGTGGCTTGGAGTTCGAGGCGATAAAATTGCTGCCAGAAGTCACGCAGCAGTTCTATATCGAATTGCCTATTGAAATCAAAGTGTTGGGTAACTATCACGATGTTGCGACTTTCGTAACGGGTGTCGCGAGTCTTCCTCGAATCGTGACCCTGCATGATTTCGAGTTGCTTCCAGCTACCACAGGCAGCACCTCTAAACTTCGCTTTAGCGTATTGGCCAAGACCTATCGCTATAACGATAAGGAAGAGGAACAAGGTGGTGCGCAGAAGAAGCCCAAGAAAGGGGCGAAAAAATGATTCGTTCTAGCCTCGTATGTTTGCTTGCCGTTGGCTTAGTGGGTTGTGGGTCCGGTAACGACTTTTCCGATCTGCAATCGTATATGGACGAAGTGCGTGCTCGTCCACCTGGTGCAATCGAACCCGCGCCAAAGTTCCCCCCTTATGAAAGTTTTACCTATAACGCGTCGGCGAAGCGCAGCCCATTCCAACCTCCAGTCAAGATCGAATTGCTGGAGCGGCAGAAGGGCTCGAAGGAAATCAAGCCTGATGAATCGCGGGTCAAGCAGTTTCTCGAGGGCTTCAATATCGAAGTTTTCGAGATGGTGGGGACACTTTCCAATGACAGCGGCATGTTTGCGCTGGTCAGTGGTGCTGGCGGCGTTCACCGCGTCAAGGTAGGCGACTATTTGGGTCGAAATTATGGCCGGATTGTCGCTATCGATGAGGCCAAGGTTGATGTGATTGAAATCGTTCCAGATGGTGAAGGTGGTTGGCTGGAGCGGCCGCGCAGTATCTCCCTTAAGGAGCGCTCTTAAATGAGCGGAATGAAGATGAAAAAAAATAATCGGTCTGCCCAACGGAACCTGAAAATGAATAGCTCT
The DNA here is from genome assembly GCA_966210435.1 of uncultured Pseudomonas sp. Lineage (GTDB taxonomy): Bacteria > Pseudomonadota > Gammaproteobacteria > Pseudomonadales > Pseudomonadaceae > Aquipseudomonas. Next base: position 48,523 of record CBIHLF010000004.1, read on the forward strand.
TTTTCGCGTCTAGCCCTTTCACTGTTGGCGTTGATCACGTCTCCAGCACTGCTGGCTACAGACCTCCAGGCCTTGGACGTGGCGGCATTGCCCGGTGATCGTGTCGAATTGAAGCTGTCCTTCGATGAGCCGGTGCTGGCGCCGCGTGGGTATACCATCGAGCAGCCGGCGCGAATCGCGCTCGACTTGCCTGGCGTATCCAACAAGCTGGGATCGAAAAATCGTGAGCTGGGCGTGGGTAACGCGCGTAGCGTGACGGTGGTCGAGGCAAAAGACCGCACTCGCCTGATTATCAACCTGACCAATCTTGCGCCTTACAATACCCGCGTAGACGGCAACAATCTCTATGTAGTAGTGGGCGATGGGGTTAAGGCCAATACGGCCTCCGCTACGGTAGCGCCAGTCAGCAAGCCAGCTCCGGCAAAGGTCTATGCGGCGCAATCGCGAGCTATCAGCAATATTGATTTTCAGCGTGGCGAACAGGGTGAGGGAAATGTCGTCGTTACCCTGTCCGATGCTTCCGTCAGTCCGGATATCCAGGATCAGGGCGGCAAGATTCGTCTGGATTTTGCCAAGACCCAGCTACCAGAATCGCTGCGTGTGCGTCTGGATGTGAAGGATTTTGCGACCCCGGTGCAGTTTGTCAGCGCAACCGGTAGTGCCGACAAGGCCAGCATTGTTATCGAGCCCACAGGGTTCTATGACTACCTGGCCTACCAGACCGATAACAAGCTCACCCTGAGCATCAAGCCATTGACTCAGGATGATGTCGAGAAACGCAAGGCCGAGCGTTTTGCCTACACGGGCGAAAAGCTGTCGCTGAACTTTCAGGACATTGATGTCCGTTCGGTCCTGCAGTTGATCGCCGACTTTACCGATTTGAACCTGGTTGCCAGCGATACCGTCAAGGGCAATATCACCCTGCGTTTGCAGAATGTTCCCTGGGATCAGGCCTTGGATCTGGTGCTCAAGACCAAGGGGCTGGACAAGCGTAAAGTGGGTAACGTACTGCTGGTGGCTCCTGCGGATGAAATAGCCGCTCGTGAGCGTCAGGAACTCGAATCGCAGAAACAGATCGCCGAGCTTGCGCCGCTGCGTCGCGAGTTGATTCAGGTCAACTATGCCAAAGCTTCGGATATGGCCAAGTTGTTTCAATCGGTCACCAGCTCCGAAGAGGCAGGTGATGACCGGGGCTCGATCACGGTCGATGACCGTACCAATAGCATCATTGCCTATCAGACGCAGGAGCGGCTCGACGAGCTGCGTCGTATTGTTGCCCAGCTCGACATACCTGTCCGTCAGGTTATGGTCGAGGCGAGAATCGTCGAGGCCAATGTTGACTTTGATAAGTCGCTGGGGGTTGAGTGGCGCGGTGTCAGCCTGGGTGACAACAACTTTATCGTGGGCGGTACCAATAGTCTGGTCAAGGGGTCCGATCCACTTGAAACTCAAGCTGGTACTTTTGTGGATTTGGGGGCATCAGGTAGAAATGTCGGTCTGAACCTTGGGTTTATCACGAATAACACCTTGCTGGACCTTGAGCTGTCGGCGATGGAAAAAACCGGTAACGGCGAAGTTATCTCCCAACCTAAAGTGGTCACGTCCGATAAGGAAACGGCAAAGATCCTGAAAGGCTCGGAAGTGCCTTATCAGGAAGCCAGTTCGAGTGGTGCTACCAGCACCTCTTTCAAGGAGGCGAGTCTTTCTTTGGAAGTGACTCCGCAGATCACACCAGACAATCGGATCATCATGGAGGTCAAGGTGACCAAGGATGCGCCTGACTTCTCGAATGCCGCTGCCAGTGGCGGTGTGCCGGCGATCTCCAAGAACGAGGTGAATGCGAAAGTGCTGGTTACCGATGGCGAGACCATTGTAATCGGCGGTGTCTTTACCAACACCCAAAGCAAATCGGTGGATAAAGTGCCCTTGCTCGGTGATATCCCCTACGTTGGAAGATTGTTCCGGCGCGATCTGGTCAAGGACAGCAAGTCGGAATTGCTGATCTTCCTCACCCCGCGCATCATGAACAACCAAGCCATTGCGGTGAGCCGTTGATTCAGTGAGCAATTTGATTCTCGTTGGCCCGATGGGGGCTGGAAAAAGCACCATCGGGCGATTGCTGGCAAAAGAGCTGCGAGTCCCGTTCAAGGACTCCGATAAGGAGATTGAGCAGCGAACGGGCGCCAATATTCCATGGATATTCGACGTTGAGGGCGAGGCCGGATTTCGTGAGCGCGAACAGGCGGTAATTGTCGAGCTCTGCGAGCAGGAAGGCATGGTCCTCGCCACTGGCGGCGGTGCCGTAATGCGGCCGGAGAATCGCGCCGCCTTGCGCCAGGGCGGACGGGTGGTTTATCTGCACGCCACGGTTGAGCAGCAGATCGATCGTACCTCGCGTGATCGAAATCGCCCGCTGTTACGCAATGCGGACCCAGGGAAGGTGCTCAGGGAGCTGTTGGCGATTCGTGATCCGCTGTACCGCGAAATCGCCGATATCGTGGTCGACACCGACGAGCGTCCTCCGCGTCTGGTTGTGCAAGAAATTTTAGAGCGCCTCGATGCGCTTCCCCCCCGTTAAAGCGCAGCTGAACTGCGCTATTCTAGGGCCCTTTTGAATGCGAGGGCTTCATGCAAACTCTTCAGGTCGATCTCGGTGAGCGTAGCTATCCCATTTACATCGGGATCGGGCTGCTGGCTCGGGCCGATTTGCTCGCGTCCCATATAGGCGGGCGCCAGGTCGCTATCGTGACCAATGAAACCGTGGCGCCGCTTTATCTGGCCCGCCTGGAGGCGGTGCTCAGTGGCTTCAACCCGCTGTCGATCGTATTGCCCGACGGTGAGGCCTTCAAAAACTGGCAAACCCTGCAGCTGATCTTCGACGGTTTATTGGGCGCGCGACATGACCGTGGCACCACCGTGGTGGCGCTCGGCGGCGGCGTTATTGGCGATATGGCCGGCTTTGCGGCTGCCTGTTACCAGCGTGGGGTCAATTTCATCCAGATACCCACGACGCTGCTTTCTCAGGTCGACTCGTCCGTAGGCGGCAAGACGGGGATCAATCATCCCTTGGGCAAGAACATGATAGGGGCGTTCTACCAGCCGCAGGCGGTGCTTATCGATACTGAGAGCCTGCTGACGTTGCCGGCTCGCGAGTTGTCGGCCGGTCTGGCCGAGGTGATCAAGTACGGACTCATCTGTGATGAGCCCTTCCTTGGGTGGCTGGAAGCCAATATGGGGGCCCTGCGGGCGCTCGACCAGTCGGCACTGACCACTGCAATCGAGCGCTCCTGTGCGGCGAAGGCCCGGGTAGTGGGTGCCGATGAGCGCGAGTCGGGCGTGCGCGCCACCTTGAACCTGGGGCATACCTTCGGTCATGCGATCGAAACGCATCAAGGCTATGGCGTCTGGCTGCATGGCGAGGCGGTCGCCGCGGGTACGGTAATGGCCCTGGAAATGTCCTGCCGACTTGGCTGGATTCAGCCCCGGGAGCGGGACCGGGCCATGCGTCTTTTTATCGCGGCGGGTTTGCCCGTGGTGCCACCAGCAGACATGTTGCCCGAGCACTTTCTCGAGCATATGGCGGTCGACAAGAAGGTGCTCGATGGTCGGCTGCGTCTGGTGCTGTTGCGTGGTCTTGGCGAAGCGGTGGTGACCGGCGAGTTTCCGCGGGAAGTTTTGCATGACACGCTTGGCGCGGATTACGCCGCGCTGGTCGCTGCGCTTTAAGTATTTTCGGCTTTACCCATTTTATAGAGTGCCCCATGACCGGTTTGCATGCTGACGAGGCTTTCCTCGCACACTATCAATTCAGCCACGACCCCTTCGCCGCACGGGTTCCGGGCTTCAAGTTCTTTCCTGCGCAACGCAAGCCGGTTTTGGGGCAGTTGCACCACCTGGCGCGTTACAGCCAGTTGCTTCTGGTGGTGGCCGGGCCAGAGGGCAGTGGCAAGACTTTGCTGCGTCAGGCGTTGGTTGCCAGCACCAACAAGCAGGCGGTGCATACCATAGTGGTTTCCGCGCAAGGGGCGGAGGATCCCGGCAGCCTGTTCCGTCAGGTCGCCCAGGGATTGCAGATTCAGCAGGCCGAGCCGCGGGCAATTCTGGCTCAGGTTGCGCAGATGGCGTTGACCGGCCAGGAAACCTACTTGTTGGTCGATGACGCCGAGCAGTTGAGCGACGCCGCATTGACCGGCTTGTTGGCATTGGCGGCGGGCAATGGCGAAGGCCGCCTGCATGTTTTCCTGTTTGCCGAACCGCAGCTGGGCGCGCGCCTGGAGGCCCTGGCCGATGGCGAAGAGTGTTTTCATATTATCGACCTGATGCCCTACACCGATGAGGAGGTCCGCGAGTATCTGGCGCAGCGTCTCGAGGGAGCCGGTCGGGATCTGGCGGTATTTTCCGATCAGCAGCTCGCGGCTATCGAGGCGCGTGCCGAGGGCTGGCCAGGCCTGATCAATCAGGTTGCCCGTGAAGTGCTGATCGACAATATGCTCGCGCAACGCGGACTGGCCAAGCGTGCCGGCTTAGGATTCAGTCTGCCGAAGAAGCACGTATTGGCGTTGGTGGTTGTGGTCGCCGGGGTGCTGGCCGCCTGGTTGATGCAAGGGCATGATGCCGCCGTGGTTTCCAACCCTGGATCCCAGAAACCAATTGAGCAGGCACTTCCGCTCGCCGAGGTGGGTTCGCCGCCGGCGCAGCCTTCATCGGTGCCTGAGGATGATCAGGCGCCGGCAATCGAGTTCGCCGGTACCAGTCAGCCATTGCCCCTGCCGCTGGTGGGTGAGGCCCAGCCGGTGATTCGGGAGCCCTTGGCTCAGGCGGCAGGTATGGCCGGCGTCGAGGAGGCGGACGGCGCAGGTGGCGTAGCTATTCAGGAGGCTGTGCCGACAGTACCGTCGGTTCCCGCTGTTCCTGCGGTCCCTGTAGTTCCTGCGGTTCCTGTGGTGGCCGAGGTGCCGGCGAAGGTCGATCCCGTGCCGGTCTCCAAGCCGCAACCCGTTACGCCAGCAAAGCCTGTCGTCGCGCCGCAAGTCGCTAAGTCGACAGTGGCGGCCGATTGGTATGCTGCGCAGGCCGGGTCGCGTTATACGCTGCAAATTCTCGGCGCGCGCGCCGAGAGCAGTGCGCAAGCCTTCGTGCGTGAGCACGGCGAGCAGTATCACTACTTCAGGAAGCAGCATCAGGGGCAGCCCCTGTACGTCGTGACCTATGGTAGCTTCGCGACCCGCCAGGAGGCTCAAGCTGCGCTACAGCGCCTGCCAGCCGCCATTCAAGCGGGTAAGCCCTGGCCGAGAACCTTTGCCAGTATCCGTCAGGAGCTCGTGCCCGCACCTTGAGCTGAAGTGTGATCGTGACTTATCGGTCGTTAACACGACCTTTTGGTCTAATCCTTCGATTTTGCGACATTCGCGTTCAACTGGTCGTCACGAAGATTTGTGACGGTGTGGGCGGATATGTACAATGACCTCCCTTTTGCCTGCGCAAAGCAGGAGCTAGCTCCTGCTTGTATGGTAAGTAGTTGAATTAAAAAGCAATTTGCCTGATTTAAAGGCTGTCTGGTGAGAGTTCCCTATGAAAGCAGGTCTGTACCATCCTGATGAATTCAAGGATAACTGCGGCTTCGGCTTGATCGCCCATATGCAAGGTGAGGCGAGTCATCACCTCCTGCAAACCGCTATCGAAGCGCTGACCTGTATGACCCACCGTGGCGGCATCAACGCCGATGGTAAGACAGGTGACGGCTGTGGCCTGCTTATCCAGAAACCGGATCAGTTTCTTCGGGCGGTGGCCAAAGAAACGTTCGCCGTCGAACTGCCCAAGCAATATGCCGTGGGCATGGTGTTCTTCAATCAGGACCCGGTAAAGGCTGAAGCTGCGCGCGAGAACATGAATCGCGAGATTCTCGCGGCCGGTCTGAGCCTGATTGGTTGGCGCAAGGTGCCGATCGACACCAGCGTGCTCGGCCGCCTGGCGCTCGAGCGCCTGCCGCAGATCGAGCAGGTCTTCGTTGGTGGCGATGGTTTATCCGACCAGGCCTTCGCCATCAAGTTGTTCGGTGCCCGTCGCCGCTCCTCGGTGGCCAACGCTGACGACAGCGAGCACTACATCTGCAGCTTTTCGCACAAGACCATCATCTACAAAGGCCTGATGATGCCGGCCGACTTGCAGCAGTTCTACCCGGACCTGGGTGACGAGCGCCTGCAGACCGCGATTTGCGTGTTCCATCAGCGTTTCTCCACCAACACCCTGCCGAAGTGGCCGTTGGCGCAGCCGTTCCGTTTCCTCGCCCATAACGGTGAGATCAATACCATCACCGGCAACCGCAACTGGGCGCAGGCGCGGCGCACCAAATTCGCCAACGCGCTGATTCCCGACCTCGATGAGCTGGGGCCGCTGGTCAACCGCGTCGGCTCCGATTCTTCGAGCATGGACAACATGCTTGAACTGATGGTCACCGGCGGCATCGACCTGTTCCGTGGCGTGCGCATGATCATTCCGCCGGCCTGGCAGAACGTCGAAACCATGGATGCCGATCTGCGTGCGTTCTATGAGTACAACTCCATGCACATGGAGCCCTGGGATGGTCCGGCCGGCGTGGTGCTGACCGATGGCCGCCATGCCGTCTGCCTGCTCGACCGTAACGGCCTGCGCCCGGCGCGCTGGGTCACCACCACCAACGGCTATATCACCCTGGCCTCGGAAATCGGCGTTTGGGATTATCAGCCCGAGGAGGTAATCGCCAAAGGTCGCGTCGGCCCGGGGCAGATCCTCGCCGTGGATACCGAAACCGGCCAGGTGCTGGGCACCGACGACATCGACAACCGCCTGAAGTCGCGTCATCCGTATAAGCAGTGGCTGCGCAAGAGTGCCCAGCGCATTCAGGCTACCCTGGACGACAACGACCACGGCTCGGCGTTCTACGACGTTGACCAGCTCAAGCAGTACATGAAGATGTACCAGGTCACCTTCGAGGAGCGCGATCAGGTATTGCGTCCGCTCGCCGAGCAGGGCCAGGAAGCGGTCGGCTCGATGGGTGACGACACGCCGATGGCGGTGCTGTCGCAACGCGTGCGCTCGCCGTACGACTATTTCCGTCAGCAGTTCGCCCAGGTGACCAACCCGCCGATCGACCCGCTGCGCGAAGCCATCGTCATGTCGCTGGAGATCTGCCTCGGTGCCGAGCGCAATATCTTCGAAGAGTCGCCGGAACATGCGAGCCGGGTGATTCTGAGCTCGCCGGTGATCTCGCCGGCCAAGTGGCGCACCCTGACGACCCTGGAACGCCCTGGGTTCGAGCGCCAGATCATCGACATGAACTACGAGGAGTCGCTTGGTCTGCAGGCTGCCGTGCGCAACATGGCCGACCAGGCTGAAGAGGCGGTGCGCGCGGGCAAGACCCTGCTGATCCTCAGCGATCGGCATATCGCGCCCGGCAAACTGCCGGCGCATGCCGCGCTGGTCACCGGCGCCGTGCACCATCGCCTGACCGAAAAAGGCCTGCGTTGCGATTGCAACATCCTGGTCGAAACCGCCACTGCCCGCGACCCGCACCACTACGCGGTGCTGCTAGGCTTCGGCGCCTCGGCGGTCTATCCGTTCCTCGCGTACGAGGTGCTGGGCGATCTGATCCGCACCGGCGAAGTGCTCGGCGATCTCTATGAAGTGTTCAAGTACTACCGCAAGGGCATCTCCAAAGGCCTGCTGAAGATCCTCTCGAAGATGGGCATCTCCACGGTCGCGTCCTACCGCGGCGCACAGCTGTTCGAGGCGGTCGGCCTGGCCGATGAAGTCACCGAATTGTGCTTCCGTGGTGTCGCCAGCCGGATCAAGGGCGCGCGTTTCGTCGACCTTGAAGCCGAGCAGAAGATGCTCGCGGCCGAGGCCTGGAACAACCGCAAGCCGATCCAGCAGGGCGGCCTGCTGAAGTTCGTCTACGGTGGCGAATACCACGCCTACAACCCGGATGTGGTCAGCACCCTGCAAGTCGCGGTGCAGCAAGGCAACTACGAGAAGTACAAGGAATACAGCGCCCTGGTGGACACCCGCCCGGTGTCGATGATCCGCGACCTGCTCAAGCTGAAACTGGCCGAGCAGCCGCTGAGTCTCGATCAGATCGAGCCGCTGGAAACCATCTTCAAGCGCTTCGACTCCGCCGGGATTTCCCTCGGCGCATTGTCGCCCGAGGCCCATGAAGCCATTGCCGAGGCGATGAACCGCCTGGGTGCACGCTCCAACTCCGGCGAGGGCGGCGAAGACCCGGCTCGCTACGGCACGGTGCGCAGCTCGAAGATCAAGCAGGTGGCCACCGGCCGTTTCGGTGTGACCCCGGAATACCTGGTCAATGCCGAAGTGCTGCAGATCAAGGTCGCTCAGGGCGCCAAGCCCGGCGAGGGTGGCCAGCTGCCCGGCGGCAAGGTCAACGGCTTGATCGCGCGTCTGCGTTATGCGGTGCCCGGCGTGACTCTGATTTCGCCGCCGCCACACCACGACATCTATTCGATCGAAGACTTGTCGCAGTTGATTTTTGACCTCAAGCAGGTCAACCCGGCCGCGCTGGTCTCGGTCAAGCTGGTCGCGGAAGCTGGCGTTGGCACCATTGCCGCCGGTGTGGCCAAGGCCTATGCCGACCTGATCACCATCTCCGGTTACGACGGCGGCACCGGTGCATCGCCGCTGACTTCGATCAAGTATGCCGGTGCGCCCTGGGAGCTCGGCCTGGCCGAAACCCATCAGGCGCTGCGCGGCAACGACCTGCGCGGCAAGGTGCGGGTGCAGACCGACGGCGGCCTGAAGACCGGCCTCGATGTGATCAAGGCGGCCATCCTCGGCGCTGAAAGCTTCGGTTTCGGCACCGCGCCGATGATCGCCCTGGGCTGCAAGTACCTGCGCATTTGTCACCTGAACAACTGCGCCACCGGCGTGGCCACGCAGAACGACAAGCTGCGCAAGGACCACTTCATCGGCACCGTCGAAATGGTGATGAACTTCTTCACCTTCGTCGCCGAAGAAACCCGCGAGTGGTTGGCCAAGCTGGGCGTGCGCAGCCTCGAGGAGTTGATCGGGCGTACCGATTTGCTGGAGATACTGCCGGGTGAAACCACCAAGCAGAATCATCTGGATATCAGCCCGTTGCTCGGCAGCGATCTGATTGCTGCCGACAAGCCGCAGTTCTGCCAGGTCGACCGTAATCCGCCGTTCGACCAGGGCCTGCTGGCCGAGAAGATGGTCGAGCTGGCCAAGCCGGCAATCGACGCCGCCAGCGGTGCCGAGTTCGCGCTGGATATCTGCAACTGCGACCGTTCCATCGGTGCCCGCGTTTCCGGCGAAATCGCACGCAAGCACGGCAACCAGGGGATGGCCAAGGCGCCGATCACCTTCCGCTTCAAGGGCACCGCCGGGCAGAGCTTCGGCGTGTGGAACGCCGGCGGCCTGAACCTGTACCTGCAGGGCGATGCCAACGATTACGTCGGCAAGGGCATGACCGGTGGCAAACTGGTTATAGTTCCGCCGCAAGGCAGCCCGTTCAAGACCCAGGACAGCGCCATCATCGGCAACACCTGCTTGTACGGCGCCACCGGCGGCAAGCTGTTCGCCGCTGGCACTGCGGGCGAGCGGTTCGCGGTGCGCAACTCCGGCGCCCACGCCGTGGTGGAAGGTACCGGCGACCATTGCTGCGAGTACATGACCGGCGGTTTCGTCTGCGTGCTGGGCAAGACCGGCTATAACTTCGGTTCCGGGATGACCGGCGGCTTCGCCTATGTGCTCGACCTGGACAACAGCTTCTATGACCGGGTCAACCACGAGTTGGTGGAGATCCAGCGGATCAACAACGAGGCCATGGAGGCCTACCGCAGCCACCTGCAACGTGTGTTGAGCGAGTATGTGCAGGAAAGCGCCAGCGAGTGGGGCGCCCATCTGCTGGAGAACCTGGATGACTACCTGCGCAAGTTCTGGCTGGTCAAACCCAAGGCCGCAAGCCTGAAGTCGCTGCTCTCCAGCACCCGCGCCAACCCGCAATAAAGCAGCTGCAAGCGGCAAGCCCCAAGCTGCAAGTTAGAAGCAGCTTTGGGGTTGTCGACCCAGCGTGATTGTCTTGTGGCTTGAGCCTTAGAGCTTGAAGCTGCTGTAAAGAGGTTTGCTATGACTGAACGTCTGAATAACGACTTCCAGTTCATCGATGTCGGGCGTAAAGACCCGAAGAAGAAGCTGTTGCGTCAGCGCAAGAAAGAATTCGTCGAGATCTACGACAACTTCAAGCCGGCCCAGGCCTGCGACCAGGCACACCGTTGCCTGGGTTGCGGCAACCCCTATTGCGAATGGAAGTGCCCGGTGCACAACTTCATTCCCAACTGGCTGAAGCTGGTCTCCGAGGGCAACATCCTCGCCGCCGCGGAACTGTCGCACCAGACCAATACCCTGCCGGAAGTCTGCGGCCGCGTATGCCCGCAGGATCGTCTGTGCGAGGGCGCCTGTACCCTGAACGACGGTTTCGGTGCGGTGACCATCGGCTCGGTGGAGAAGTACATCACCGATACCGCGTTCGCCATGGGCTGGCGTCCGGACATGTCGCGTGTGGTGCCGACCGGCAAGCGAGTCGCGGTGATCGGTGCCGGTCCGGCAGGCCTGGGCTGTGCCGACGTATTGGTGCGCAACGGCGTGACCCCGGTGGTGTTCGACAAGAACCCGGAAATCGGCGGCCTGCTGACCTTCGGCATCCCCGAGTTCAAGCTGGAAAAGACCGTGCTGAGCAATCGTCGCGACGTCTTCACCGGCATGGGCATCGAGTTCCGCCTGAACACTGAAGTCGGCAAGGACGTGTCCATGGAGCAACTGCTCGCTGAGTACGACGCCGTATTCATGGGCATGGGCACCTACACCTACATGAAGGGCGGCTTCGCCGGCGAGGACCTGCCAGGCGTCTACGATGCCCTGGATTTCCTGATCGCCAACGTCAACCGCAACCTCGGCTTCGAGAAGAACGCGGAAGACTTCATCGATACCAAGGGCAAGCGCATCGTCGTGCTTGGTGGCGGCGACACCGCCATGGACTGCAACCGCACCTCGATCCGTCAGGGCGCCAAGAGCGTGACCTGCGCCTATCGTCGTGACGAAGCGAACATGCCCGGCTCGCGCAAGGAAGTGAAGAACGCCAAGGAAGAGGGCGTGAAGTTCCTGTTCAACCGCCAGCCAATCGCCATCGTCGGCGAGGACAAGGTCGAGGGTGTGAAAGTGGTCGAGACCCGTCTCGGCGAACCGGACGCCCGTGGCCGTCGCAGCCCCGAGCCGATCCCGGGCTCCGAAGAAATCATTCCGGCCGACGCCGTGCTGATCGCCTTCGGTTTCCGCCCGAGCCCGGCGCCCTGGTTCGAGCAGTTCAGCATCGACACCGACAGCCAGGGCCGCGTCGTCGCCCCCGAGCAGAGCCAGTTCAAGCACCAGACCAGCAACCCGAAAATCTTCGCCGGTGGCGATATGGTTCGTGGTTCTGACCTGGTGGTGACGGCGATCTTCGAAGGGCGCAACGCCGCCGAAGGCATCCTCGACTATCTCGGCGTGTAAACGCCGATCGGCCGGACGGCCATGCACGAAGCCAGCCCCTGGGGCTGGCTTCGTTGTGTCTGCTATTGGCTAATTCAGCTATTCGGCGTCGCCGCAAAATTGCCAGGGGCCGTGCGACGGCTGCTCCATACCGCGCCCGCCACCAGCATCGTCAGGGTAATGGCCAGTGCGGCGGACGAACCCAGGGTGCCGAAACCGAGTCCGCCGTGATCCAGCGGCTTGCTGAGAAAGTCGCCGAGGGTGGCGCCAAATGGACGGGTCAGCACAAATGCCAGCCAGAACAGGACGACGGGCGAGAGGCGGGTAAGGTATTTGGCCGCCGCCACCGCGGCGATCAGGCTACCGATCAACAGCGCGCCACCGGCAAAGCCCAGGCCGGAATCATCGGCCAGGTAATCGCCCAACGCCGTGCCCAGCGTATTGGAAAACAGAATCGCCACCCAGTAGAACAGCTCGCCTCGGCGGCTCTGGATATGGTCGACCGACAAGGACCTTTCGCTCCGGTACCAGATCGTGAAGATCGCGATCAACAGCGTCACCAGCAGCGCGGAGCCTGTGGCATAACCGAGGCCCAGGGTACGATCCATAAAGTCGGAAATGGTCGTGCCGGCTGTGCTGGTGGCCAGAATCACCGTCCAATACAGGGCTGGGTTGTAGCTGCGGGCGCGCAGCTGACCGATCAGGGTGAGCAGAAACAGGCCGATGAGGATCAGCGAGCTGGCCGCGTAGCCGACATCTAGGGTCATTGAAAGCAGATCCCCGGCGGTTTCGCCAAGGGTGGTGGCGCATATCTTCATCACCCAGAAAGCCAGGGTGATTGCCGGGAGTTTATTCATCGGAGGGACGTCCATCAGGGCTGCAGGGAAGGCTGCGGCGCCTAATTTAGGGGCTCGAGTGTGAAAGGAGCATCAAGAACTCATCAGAGATTTGTCATTGTCCTGCCGAAATCACTCGCTGGCCTTGGCGAGTCAAATCGTCGCAATGGATAAAAGGCACGGCGCCCACCGTGCCTTTTGTTTGGCGGTCTGCGAAAATGCCCGCACTTTTTTGCCGCTTGTTATTGCTCAGGAATTGCCATGACCGCCCTGAAGAACGACCGTTTTCTGCGTGCCCTGCTCAAGCAGCCCGTCGATGTCACGCCCGTGTGGATGATGCGCCAGGCCGGTCGTTATCTGCCGGAGTACCGTGCCACTCGCGCCAAGGCTGGCAACTTCGTCAATCTGATGAAAAACCCCGAGCTGGCTTGCGAGGTCACCATCCAGCCGCTCGATCGCTACCCGCAGCTGGACGCGGCGATTCTGTTCTCCGATATCCTGACCATCCCAGACGCAATGGGCCAGGGCCTGTATTTCGAGACCGGCGAAGGTCCGCGCTTCAACAAGGTCATCAATTCCATGGCCGACATCGAGGCTCTGCCGATCCCCGATCCAGAGCAGGATCTGGGGTATGTGATGGAAGCCGTGCGTACCATTCGCCGCGAACTGAATGGTCGTGTGCCGCTGATCGGCTTCACTGGCAGCCCCTGGACCCTGGCCACCTATATGGTCGAAGGCGGCTCATCGAAAGACTTCCGCAAGTCCAAGGCCATGCTCTACGACAACCCGCAGGCTATGCACGCGCTGCTCGACAAGCTGGCGCAGTCGGTCACCGCTTACCTGAACGGACAGATCAAGGCCGGCGCGCAGGCGGTGCAGATTTTCGATTCATGGGGTGGCTCGCTGTCGGCGGCGGCCTATCAGGAGTTTTCCCTGGCCTATATGCAGAAAATCATCGACGGCCTGATCCGTGAACACGACGGTCGTCGCGTGCCGGTGATCCTGTTTACCAAGGGCGGCGGCCTATGGCTGGAGTCCATGGCGGACAGCGGTGCTGAAGCCCTGGGCCTGGATTGGACCTGCGATATCGGCAGCGCCCGCGCGCGCGTCGGTAGCCAGGTGGCGCTGCAAGGCAATATGGACCCGAGCGTGCTCTACGCCAAGCCGGCAGCGATCCGTGCCGAAGTGGCGCGTATTCTCGCGGCTTATGGCCAGGGCTCGGGCCATGTGTTCAACCTTGGCCATGGCATCACCCCGGAAGTCGATCCGGCCCATGCCGGCGCCTTCTTCGAAGCGGTGCATGAGCTGTCGGCGGCTTATCACGGCTGACGGTGGGCACAACTTCAGGGCTGCTGCTTCAGGGCTGCTGATAGTGCCCGGGCGAGCTGCCCGGGCCGGCTCGCGCTAGAACTCGGCAATCTGCGTCTGTGGCTAGCTCTGCGAGAGGTAGTTGAGCTCGAGTTTATGCCGGCGGTCGAACATCGGAGCCCCGCGCGATGGGGTGTCTCCTCTGTCGACCGACCCGCTACCGGGAGCGTTCCCGTTGCCGAATCTCGAGCGCAACGCCGACCTGGTTTATTTGACCTTGGCCAGATCGCCCTTGATGGCGACGCCGGCCATGATCGCCCCGGCATGGCACTCATAGTTCTCGGCGTTCTTGTACTCGACATTCTTGTAGTTGCTGGCCAGGTTGACCACGGCATTCGCGCCGGCTGCCTTGGCGGCGTTCTGGAAGGCGATCAGCGCCGACTGCATGGCCCAGCTGCAGGCACCTTCGTCACTCTTGTTGAAGGCATTGGTCTTCTTGCTGGTGGTCACGCCGGATTTGATTACGCTGACTTTACCGGCCGGCTTGGTGCCGGCCAGGTAGAACTTCACGCTGCCATCCAGGCGACCGGCATTGGTGGCCTCCTGCACGGCGGCCTCGAAGTTCGGGTACAGCGCGGTGTCGCGCGCCTGGCTGACCGAGGGCAGGGCCGCGACCAGGAGCAGGGCGGCGAGGGTCGATTTTTTCAATTGCATGGTCGTCTCCTTGACGATGACAGAAGCGCGATATCGGTGAGGAAGCCGCACGCCGCGGCCTCAGGCGATTGTAGCGGCGATCCTCGAGGTCGTCTCGTGTCCCGAGTCAGCTCCAGCGCCGGAAAATCAGCGAGGTGTTGACGCCACCGAAGGCGAAATTGTTGTTCATCACATACTCATGCTGCATCTGGCGGAACTCGCCGCGCAGGTAGTCCAGCTCGCCGCAGGCCGGGTCGATGTGCTCCAGGTTGAGCGTCGGTACATAGCTGTCCTGGTTCATCATCTCGATGCTGAACCAGGATTCCAGCGCGCCGCAGGCGCCCAGGGTGTGGCCGAAGAAACTCTTTTGCGAGCTGATCGGCATACCCGGGCCGAACAGCCCGCTGGTGGCCAGGCTTTCGGCGATGTCGCCCTGCTCGGTGGCGGTGCCATGGCCGTTGACGTAGCCGATGGCGGCGGGCTGCAGGCCGGCATCGTCGAGCGCCAGTTGCATGGCGCCGCGCATGGTCAGCTGCTCCGGCTTGGTGGCGTGCTGGCCGTCGGAGTTGCAGCCGAAGCCGACGATCTCGGCATGGATGGTCGCGCCACGGGCCAGGGCGTGTTCCAGCTCTTCGAGCACCAGCATGCCGGCGCCTTCGCCGATCACCAGGCCGTCGCGGCCGCTGTCGTAGGGGCGCGGCGAGCTGTGCGGCGCGTCGTTCTTCAGGCTGGTGGCATAGAGCGCATCGAACACCATGGCCTCGGTCGGGCACAGCTCTTCGGCGCCGCCGGCGAGCATCATCGGCAAGCGGCCGAACTTGATCGCCTCGTAGGCGTAGCCGATACCCTGGCTGCCGCTGGTGCAGGCGCTCGAGGTCGGGATCAGGCGGCCCTTGAGACCGAAGAAGATGCTGATATTGGCAGCCGTGGTGTGCGGCATCATGCGGATATAGGAGTTGGCATTGAGGCCGTCGGCGACCGAGTTGAGCAGCATGTTGCCGAATGCCTTGATCTCGTCGGTGCTGCCGGTCGACGAGCCGCAGGCCACGCCCATGCGGCCGTCCTGGATGCTCGGGTCGCCGAGCAGGCCGGCGTTTTCCAGAGCGCGTTCGGCGGCGTGTACCGCCAGCTTGGCTACCCGGCCCATGCTGCGGGTTTGCTTGCGCGTCCAGTGCCTGGGCGTGACGAAGTCATCCACCGGGCCGCCGAGACGGGTGTTCAGCTCGCTGAACCTGTCCCACTCGTGCATATAGCGGATGCCGCTGCGACCTTCCTTGAAGGCCGCCTGGATGCTCGCCCAATCGCTACCCAGCGAAGTAACGCCGGCCATGCCGGTGACCACAACCCGTTTGCCATTCATCAACACAGCCCACCATTCACGGCGAGGACCTGGCGGGTAATGTACGCCGCCTCCTCGGACATCAGAAAATTCACCGCGCCGGCGACTTCTTCCGGCGTGCCCATGCGTTGTGCCGGCACCATCTTGAGAATCTCATCGATGGGCACCTGGTCGTCGAGGATCTCGGTGTCGATCAACCCCGGCGCCACGCAGTTGACGGTGATCCGGCGCTTGCCCAGTTCGATCGCCAGGGCCTTGGCCGCGCCTATCACACCGGCCTTGGAGGCGCTGTAATTGACCTGGCCGCGATTGCCGATCAGCCCCGATACCGAGGTGATGCAGACGATACGCCCAGGTTTGCGGCGGCGGATCATCGGCATGCTCAGGGGATGCAGCACGTTGTAGAAACCGTCGAGGTTGGTCCGCAATACCTGATCCCAGTCGTCCTCACTGAGCGCCGGGAAGGCGCCGTCGCGGGTCAGGCCGGCATTGCAGACCACGCCGTAATAGGCGCCATGGGCTTCGATGTCGGCCTCCAGCTGCTGCCGGCAGGCGGCGCGGTCGGAGACGTCGAATTGGAGGATGCGCGCCGTACGGCCGAGGGCTTCGATCTGTGCCTGTACCGCTTCGGCCTCATCGCGGCGCGAGCGGCAATGCAGGACGATATCGAAGCCGGCGCGCGCCAGTCGTAACGCGATGGCGCGGCCGATACCGCGGCTGGAGCCGGTGACCAGAATCGGGTCGTTGGTGGGGGTCATAAAGCGCTGTCCTGGGGTTGTTCTTTCAGGTAGCTGGCGATCTGCGGTGGGCAGAACACGTTGAGACGGGCGGCGGCTTCGATGCCGGGGCCTTGCAGGTGGCATTCGAACACACCCATGCCATTGTCGTCCTGCAACGAGCGCAGAGCGGTGATATGCAGTTCGCTGCCAGCCGGGAAACGATCGACGTTGCATTGGTAATGACGGCTGCCGAGCAGGAAGCCCAGGCGCACCGGCTCGTCGGCCTGATGCGCCTGGCAACCGGCGTAGGCGGCAATGCTCTGCGCCATCAGCTCGATCCCCAGCCAGGCCGGCAAGCTGCCGTCCGCCTGATTGAACAGGCCATGGTCGCGCACCGTGACGCGCGTGTGCACATCCTCATCGCCGTAGCGCAGCACTTCATCGATCAGGATCATGTTGCCGGCATGCGGCAGCAGTTGGGCAATCGGCCACGGGCAGGTCATCGGGTTTCTCCAGGCTGGTCGCCGAAAATCAGGCTGATATTACTGCCGCCGAAGGCAAACGAATTGCTCATCAGGCGTCGGCCCTGCAGGCGGGCCATGCGCCCGCTGGCGCTGACCAGTTGCAGGGCGGGCAGCGCCTGGTCGGGTTCGGCGTCCCAGAGGTGCGGCGGCAACAGGTTATGCGGGTTATATCCGCTCAGGCTGAGCCAGCAGAAGGCGGCTTCGAGCGCGCCGGCCGCACCCAGGGTATGGCCGGTCAGCGGTTTGCTCGAGGAGCAGGGCACGCCGTCCGGGAACAGCGCATGCACGGCCAGGCTTTCCATGGCGTCATTGTGCTGCGTGGCGGTGCCATGCAGGTTCAGGTAGTCGATATCGGTCGCGTTCAGGCCAGCCTTGGCGAGGGCCAGGCGCATCGCGTGCTGGGCGCCAAGGCCCTCGGGATGGGGCGCGGAAATATGATGCGCATCGGAGCTGGCGCCGCCGCCGAGCAGGGCGATTGCTGCGCCACTGGGCGCTTCGCTCAGCGGCTCCCTGGTCATCGGCTCTCCAGTCATAAGAAAGAGCGCCGCGCCCTCGCCGATATTGATCCCGTTGCGGTTCGCGGAGAATGGCTTGCAGCGTTCTGCGTCGACCGCCTCCAGCGCGCTGAAGCCATTCAGGGTCAGGCGGCAGAGACTGTCCACGCCGCCGCAGATGACTGCGTCGCAGAAGCCTTGATCGAGCAAGCGCTGGGCGCTGAGCAGTGCCCGCGCGCTCGAGGTGCAGGCGGTGGAGATGCTGTAGCAGGGGCCGCACAGGCCCAGCCAGTCGCTGAGAAAACGCGCCGGTGCGACCATTTCCTGCTGGGCGTAGTGGTAGTGCGCCGGCAGTGCGCCCTCGTGGACGAAGCGCGCGATGCTCTGGCTGGCCTCGTCGATGCCCGAGGTGCTGGTACCCAGCACCAGGCCGACGCGCTCGGCACCGTGGCGGGCGATGGCGTCGCGCAGCTCCGCCTCGATCTGCAATGCAGCGGCCAGCAGCAGTTGGTTGTTGCGGCTATGCGCCTGTTCCAGGCCAGTCGGCATGGCGGGCAACTCGGCGGTGACCGCGCCGACGGTCAGGCTGCGGCCGCTGACCCAGCCCTCTTGCGCTTGCATGCCCGAGGCATCGCCGGCGAACAGGGCCTCGGCCACCGTCTGTTTGTCGTGGCCGAGGGCGCAGTTCAGCCCCAGGGCGTTCAGGTAGGCGGGCATCAGGGGATCTCGTGGTCGGCTAGCGCGTAGACCCGGTAGCTCGGGCCGTCGGCTTGGTACAGGGTGAAATCCAGCGGCGCCAAATAACTGATGCGCCAGTGTGGATCGAGCCGGCGTTGGCCGCCGGCCAGCGCCTGCCAGGCATTCGCCGGGTATCGTGCGGCCAAGGCATCGGCCGGGGTCAAGGCGAACAGCAGGGCGGCGAACAGTTCGCGCGCCTCGTCGTTCGGCGGCAGCAGGCCATCGGCACGCCAGGCGCCATCCTCCAGCAACTGCCGCGCCAGGGGCACCCCAAGCGGATCGAACAGCGACCAGCGCAGCGCCGGTCCCTCGCGCTGCACCACCAACCACCAGCTCTGTCGTTGCTCGCCCTGGGCGCGCTCGATTTGCAGCGCCAGCGGCGTATTCAGCGCGGGCGCCTTGGCGGGCAGCGGCGTGCGTGCGGCACAGGCCGTCAACAGCAGGCAAATTCCGAGCAACAACAGGCGGCTCATGGCGCGACGGCTTCCAGCGGCTTGCGCGCGGCGACGTTGACCAGGGTCTCGTCGCGTTGCCCGACTGGCTTGGGCCGGCGCAGGCCCCAGCGTTCGAGCAGGCCGAAATCCTTGGCGCGGCTCCACCACAGGTAGGGGTAGGAGATATTGCGTTCGCTGAACTGGAAGCCTTGGCTGCGCAGCATACCCAGGTATTGCTCGGCGCTTTTCTGCACGTGCATGGGGTGACGGAACAGCCAGCGGATCACCCAGGTGTCGATATAGAAGCGGGTCGACTCGGCGAACAGCAGCAGCCCGCCGGGCTTGAGTACACGCCAGAACTCGGCCAGGGCTTGCTCCTGTTCCACCAGGTGGTGGAAGGTCTGGTGGCAGAACAGCACATCCACGCTGGCGTCGGCCAGCTGGATGGCCGCGCAATCGCTGGCCAGCAGTTGCACCTCGAGCCCCAGGCGTTCGGCCTCGGCGCGCGAGCAGGCGAGGCTGTGCGGGTCGGCATCCAGGCCGAGCATGCGTGCCGGCTTGAAAGCCTCGGCCAGCAGGCCGAATGACTTGCCCTGGCCGCAGCCGGCATCCAGCAGCACCGGCGCCTCGGGCAGCGGTGTATCGATCAGGCGCTTGAGGTCATTGATCGCCACGCGCAATACGTGGTGCTGCCAGACATGGCTTTGCAGGAACCAGAAGCCGAAACGGGTTTCCTCGACATAAGTCGGGGCGATCTGGCTGGGCGTGGCGTTGTTCATCAATGTCCCTATCCGTTCATGGCGCAGAGTTCGCTGAGCACCCGCAGGCGCCGCCGGGGCTCGGCGACGTAGGGGTTGCGCTGGTCCCAGGCGTAGCCGGCGAGGATCGAACTGATCATGCGGCGAATTTCCGGGGTCGCGTGTTCGTAGTAAATGACGTCCTGGAAGCTGCAATCGTACCAACCCTCGACATAGGCGCGGAACGTATCCACCCCACGTTTCAGCGGAACGGCGAATTGTTCTTCCCAGTCGATGCTTTCGCCATTCAGCTGGCGATGCAGCAGGCCGGCGGCCATGCTTGCCGAGCGCATGGCGATGGTCACCCCGGAGGAGAACACCGGGTCGAGAAACTCCGCGGCATTGCCGAGCAGGGCGAAGCCCGGGCCGTGCAGGCTTTTGACGTTGGCCGAATAGCCGCCGATGGCCCGTGCCGGGGTATCCCACACAGCATTGGCCAGGGTCTGGCGCAGGCTCGGGGTTTGCTCGACGAACTGCCGCAGGCAGGCATCCAGGTCCGCGGGGCGGTCCTGGAAGTGCGACGCCTCGGCAACCACGCCGATGGAGCAGCGGCCGTTGCTGAAGGGAATGGTCCAGAACCATACATCGCGCAGGGCCGGGTGAGTGGTGATGAGGATTTTTTCGCGATCGAAGCCCGAGGTCGCGTCAATGCGGTCCTCTACATGGGTGAACACCGCCTGGCGCACCGGGAAGGTCGACGGCAGGTCGAGGTCGAGCAGGCGCGGCAGCACGCGGCCGTAGCCACTGGCATCGAGGACGAAGGCGCACTGCACCTCGTAGCTGTGGCCATCGCCGAGGCGTTTGACCGTCAGGCGTGGGCTGTTCCCGCTGAAGTCGCCGGCGACTATTTCTTCCTCGTAGCGGATCTCCACGCCCTGCAATTCGGCCTGGTCGGCCAGCAGCTTGTCGAAGTCCGCGCGCAGCACCTGATAGGTCGAGCCCTTGCCCTCGGTAAAGGTATCGCGGAAGTCGAACTCGCTGTAACGCTCGCCCCAGCGGAACGCCGCGCCGTGCTTGGTCTGGAACCCTGCCGCTTGCACCGCTTCGAGCATCCCCGCCTCCTCGACGAAATCCAGGCAGTGCGAGAGCAGACTTTCACCGATCGAGAAACGCGGGAAGCGCTGGCGCTCGAGCACCAGCACATCATGCCCCTGGCGCTTGAGCAAGGCGGCGGCGATCGCCCCTGCGGGCCCGGCACCGATGACTACAACCTGGCGTTGTTCGACTTCAAGAGACTTCATGATGGTGCATGCCTCGTTTTCAGCAGGGGTTGGCAGGTGCGGGCCCCGACGAATAGCCGGGGACGCTTGGATAAAACCGGGGGGCTGTCGCGGACCATCGGCGATGGGCCACCAGGGTGCGGGCGCTCAAGCGATCACCTGCGCTGCGGTGGTCCCGGGCTTGCTCGCCCAGGGCGCCAGCAGGCAACAGAAAAACAGGCCGAGGCTGACCGCCAGACCGAAGTTGGCGATGGCCGGGGTCTGGCTGAGCAACAACAGGCCGAACGATAGCCAGCTGGTGATCGCCGCAAGCAAGGTGCCGATCAGACTGACCGCCGGACCGCCGACGCTCTCGCGCATCAGGATCGCGTAATCGACGCCGATCGCGGTGATCAACAACAGGCCGAACAGGCTGAACAGGGTCAACGGCTGGCCCAGCCAGCCGAGGCAGGCCAGGGCCGCGGCGGCGGCCAGCAGCGGCAGGCAGACCACGCGCAAGGCGCCAGCGAAGCCGAAGGGCAGGCACAACAGCAGCACGATGGCGGCGCAGGCCGCCAGCTTGAGCTGCGCCGCGCTGAGTTGGGTGGCGGCGAACAGCTCATTCAATTCGCCCAGGCGGTCGACCAGTTGCACGCCGGCCAGGCCCGCGGCCGCGGCGTCGAGCTGCCCCCGCTGGGCCTGGCCTTGCAAACTGACCAGACCGGCGACCTGGCCCTCGGCGTCGGTCCCGAGCCACAGCGGGCGCCAGGCTTCGCCGAGAGGCGTGGCCAGGGCCTGGTCGAGCGTCGGTTGTGGCGTGCTCAGCAATTGCTGCAATTCCGCGCGCAGCGCGGCTTCGGGAATGCCGACAGCGAGCAGCGCTTGCCAATGTTCGGGCAGCCTGGCCAAGGCCGCGTGCAGCGCCTGTAGTTGTTGGCTTGGCGCGACCAACTGGTTGAGCGCGCGGTAGCCGCGCAAAGCGCCGTCGTCCACCAGGCGATCCAGACGCGCGGCGAGTTCGGCCTGGCGCTGCAGCAACTGCGCTTCATCCGCAGCGCGCACCAGGAAGAACTGGCTGGTGGGTTGTTGCCCAGTGAGTTCGGCGATGCGCTGGGCTTCGCCGAGCAAGCGTGGCTCCTGGCCGAGCCATTGGCGCAAATCGTTTTGCGTGTGCAGCTGCCACAGGCCGCCGGCGCAGAACAGCAGCAGTAGGCCGAGCAGGGGCGCGCTGCCGATTTTGCCGAGCAGGCGGGCGCGCAGGCTCAGGAGTTTTTCGCTAAGGGTCAGCAGGCCGGGCGCCGGGTTCGGGCGCAGGCCCGCGAACCACGCCGGCAGCAGACACACCGAACAGAGGTAGGCGGCGATCAGGCCGGCGGCGGAAAACAGCGCGATCTGGGTCAGCGCCGGAAACGGCGTAAAGGCCAGCGCCAGGTAGCCGAGCAGATTGGTCCCCAGGCTCAGGCTCAGGCCCGGCAGGGTGGCGCGCAGGGCGCTCCAGCTGTGCCAGTCGCGCTGCCCCCAGCTTTTGCTCAGGTAGTGCTGTGGGTAGTCCGCGGCCACGCCGATCAGGCTGGCGCCGAGTATCAGGGTCAGAGCATTGATCTGGCCAAACACCAGCACGCAGGCGCTGACGCCCGCCAGCAGCGCCACGCCGACCGGCAGCAGGCTGAGCAGCACCCGCGCGCGTCGGTAGGCCAGCACCAGCAACAGGAGGATGCCGAGCACCGCGCCGCCGCCGATCCAGCCGATTTCGCGGCTGGCCTGGGCCTGGCCGGCTGCGGCATACAGCAGACCGCTGGCCGCGAGTAACTGGCCGCCGTCGCCGGTCACTTGGGCGCGTACCTCGGCCACCGCCGTGGCGATGGTCAGCGGTGCCTGCAGATCGAAGGCGTCGCCGCGCACGCGGGCGCGCAACAGCGCCCAGGTCATGCCGTTGTCTTCGACCAGCAGGGCGCCGCTGCCGAGGTCGGCCTGGATGCGGCTATGCGGGGTCAGCGCCTGCTGGGCGCGGGCGCCCAGGCCCAGCCAGTCCTGCTCCAGTGGCAGCAGGCCGAAGGCGGCGAAGGGGTCGAACAGCTGCGCGCTGCGCTGTTCGATGAACACTTCTGGCTGTTCGACGAGCAACTGGCGATCGGCCGGCGTCAGCAACGCCAGGCGGCTGGCCAGCAATTGCCGGCGCAGGGCCGGCAAGTCGGCGTCCAGGCTCCATTGCACGCGCTCGAAAGTCTGGCTGTCGCGCCATTGCGCACCGACCCGCTGCACCAGGGCGATGCTCTGTTCGCGCTGGGGATGGCCGATCAGCAGCAACAGTTCGCGGTTCAAGGGCTCCTGCATGCGCTGTTCGGCCCGCAGCACCAGGGCGTCGCCGGCGCCTTCGGGCAGCAGGTCGAGCATGCTCGCGGCGACGGGGGGACCGTTACGCCACTGCCAGGCGGCCAGGGCCAGCAGCGCCAGCAATACAACGCTGAACAGCCGCGGCAGGCTGCGCTCCAGCGCGCGCTGCTTACGGGGCAAAATCGCGGCGCTCCTGCTCGCTCAAGGCTTCGCCGGGTTGGCTGTCGGGCAGACGCAGCACGGTCTTGTCGCCCTGGGTTTCCAGTAGTTCGATGCGCTCGACCAGGGCTCCGCCGTCGATCTGAATACGCTGGAAAATCTGCTTGAGCAGTAACGAATGGGGAATGAGGTTGAGCTGCCAGGCCTCGCTGCTGCCGCTCAGCTGCAGATCGAAATCGCGGGCCAGGCCGCTGTGGTCGCCCTTGAGCACGGCGAGGAACAGCCGGCTCTGCTGCGCGGCGACATCCTGGCCGGGCTGCAGCTGCCAGCTGTTGGCGGTGCGCCTGGCGATGCCGTTGTCGTCGATGCGGTAATCCTGCTGCAGCGGGCTCTGTAGTTGCCAGAGCAGGCCCAGTTCGGCGCTGAGGACGAACCGACCGCGGCTGGTCAGCGGTTGTGGCAGGGCACGCAGGTGTTTTTCCTGGATCAGCGGCCCGCGCACCACGGCCGGCTTGGCCAGCTGGGCGCTGAGCTGTTCCAGGTCGAAGGCGTAGGCATTGCTGGTCAGAAACAGCAGGAGCGCCAGTAACCCGGATGTAATCCGGGAATAGTGTGAGCTTCGTCTCCAGGATTGCATCCAGGCTACGGTGCTTAGGGCACTTAGTGTCCGGCTTGTTGCTGCGGGTGTTTGGAATAGAGTGTTTCGCCCCCTCGGGCGAGTCACTTTCTCTTTGCTCCCGCGGCGGCGGCCGGTGCAAAGAGAAAGTAACCAAAGAGAAAGCACGCCCGGCATCCGGGTCTCGCTGCGCTCGACTTCCCTCACTCCATCGCTATTCCAGGGGCGCGACCTGGGCGGCACCCCGACGAAGGGCCATCCCTGGCCCATCGCGGCTCTCGCGGCATCCATGCCGCTCAACCCCTTCCATAGCGACTGCGTTCGGCCTTCTGACGGGGCCCGTCCTGGCGCCAACATTTCTGTTTGGCAGCTGCTGGGGGGGGGGCTTTTGTTTTGGCTGGGTAACCGCGGTGGTGCGCACCGTTTTATTGCGCAGGCCAAGCCGCGTTGGGTTTCGCAAAGCTCAACCCAACCTACGGGATTGGTTTTCGCCGGGCGAATGCGGGCGTTCAGCCAGTGCTGGAAACCGGCCAGAATCGTCTTCACGCCAGCACCTTTTCCACCGCGTCGAGCAAGACTTTGGGCGAGGCGAATTGCATTTCGCGGGTGGCGATTTCCACCGCGACCTGCACGCTACTGCCGCGGGTCATGCGCTCGCCGCTGGCGGCATCAGTGATCAGGTAGTTGATCTTCAGGCGGTTCTCCCATTCCACCAGGTCGGCGCGCACGCGAATCGTCTGGCCGAACTGGGCGCCGCGGACATAGCGGACCTGCAAATCGATCACCGGCCAGGCGTAACCGGCGTCGCGCATCTGCACGTAGTTGTGGTCGAGCTTGTCGAGCAGGGCGCAGCGCGCCTGTTCGAAGTATTTGACGTAGTGGCCGTGCCAGACCACTTCCATCATGTCGACGTCGAAGAACGGTACCTGCAATTCGATCTCGGCCTGCAATACGCCTTTGCTACGCATACAGGCTCCAATGCTGGTCGCGGATACGGGTCAGGCACAGGCGCAGTTCGCTTTCCAGGGCGCGGTCTTCGATCACCGGTGGAAAGTCCGCGGCCAGCTGTTCGCGCATCGCTGCCACTGGCGCGGGGATGTCGTTCTTGCCGTTGCGCTGGCGCAGCCAGACGCCCTGGTTGGCAGCGAGCAGGGCGGCGGCGGCGACCTGTTCGGTCAGCTCCAGGCTGCGCAGGGCGTCGCGCGCGGCGATGGTGCCCATGCTCACCTTGTCCTGGTTGTGACACTCGGTGGAGCGTGAGAACACGCTGGCCGGCATGGTGTTCTTCAGGGCTTCGGCGGTCCAGGCGCTGGTGCCGATCTGCACCGCCTTGAAGCCGTGGTTGATCATCGCGCTGACCTCCGGGGCGCCGGACAGGTTGCTCGGCAGGCCGTGGTTGTAGCGCGTGTCGACCAACAGGGCGAGCTGCCGATCGAGCAGGTCGGCGACGTTGCCGACCAGGTTCTTCAGGCTGTCCATGGCGAAGGCGATATGTCCACCGTAGAAGTGCCCGCCGTGCAGCACACGTTCGGCTTCGGCATCGATCAGCGGGTTGTCGTTGGCGCTGTTCAGCTCGATCTCGATGAATTGGCGCAGCAGGCCCAGGCTGTCGGCCAGCACGCCGAGTACGTGGGGGGCGCAGCGCAGGGAATAACGATCCTGCAGGCGGTGCAGCGGCGCGGTCGGTGCATCGATGGCCAGATCCTGGCGCAACCAGGCGGCGACCTGGGTCTGCCCGGGATGGGGTTTGGCGGCGAACAGGCGCTCGTCGAAATGTTCCGGGTTGCCTTCCAGCGCCACCACATTGAGCGCGGTGATGCGCGTGGCCAGCTTGAGCAGGTAGTCGGCGCGCGAATAGGCCTGGCAGGCCAGGGCGGTCATCACCGCGGTGCCGTTCATCAGCGCCAGCGCTTCTTTCGGCCGCAATACCAGCGGCGTCCAGCCCAGCTCGGCGTGTACGGCGGCGGCGCTACGGCGCTCGCCCTTGAACATCACCTCGCGCTCGCCGGATAGGGTCGCGGCGACATAGGACAGCGGCGTCAGGTCGCCGCTGGCGCCGACCGAGCCTTCTTCCGGAATCAGCGGCAGCACGTCGTATTCGAGAAATGCCTGCAAGCGTTCGAGCAGTTCCACTCGTACCCCGGACACACCCTGACACAGCGATTGCAAACGCGCCGCGAGTACCGCGCGGGTGGCTTGTGCATCGAGCAGCTTGCCCAGGCCGCAACCGTGGAAGGTGTAGAGGTGGCGCGGCAGCGCCTCGACCTGATGCAGCGGCACCGCCACCACGCAGGAGTCGCCGTAGCCGGTGGTGACGCCGTAGATCACGCCTTCCTTGTCCAGCAGGCTGTCGAGAAAGCGCGCGCCCTTGGCGATCTTCTCGCGGTAGGCGGCATCGCTCTGCAACTGCGCCGGCGCGCTGCGCTGGGCCAGGGTCACGACCTGCTCGATGCTCAGGGGGCGTTCGCCGAATACGATGGGATCAGGCTGATTTGTCGTCATCTTCGTTCCAGAAGGGGTAGAAATTGAACCATTGCAGGGGCGCGCGAAGGCAGTGCGCGGCGAGGTGGTCGGCATAGCGCTGCACCCAGCCGGCGATCACTGCGTCACGCTCGGCACGGGTCCATTGGATGCGCTCGGCGAAGGGCTCGATGATCACCTGGTAGCGGCCATCGATCTTCAGACAGTTGATCAGGTTGACCGGGCACTGCAGCAGCCCGGCCAGCAGCCAGGGGCCTTGCGGAAAGGCCGCCGGCTCGCCGAGAAAGTTCACCCGGGTCTTGCGTCCGCCCTTGAGCGGCACGCGGTCGCCGGCGATGGCCAGCCATTCGCCGCGCTCCAGGCGTTCGGACAGTTGCAGCATCACCGCCGCATCCAGCTCGCTGACCTGGATCAGGCGCAGGTTGCTGGCGCCGGCATCAAAGAGCAGGCGGTTGAACTGTTCGGCGTGTTTGGTGTGCACCAGCACGTTCATCTGCACCCGCTCGCCGAGTTCGGCCAGGGCGCGGCATACCTCGAGGTTGCCCAGGTGCGCGGCGACCAGGATCTGCCCGCGGCCTTGCCGGTGCAATTGCCCTGTCACGTCGTGCGGGTCGCTCAGGGTCACCTGCTCCAGGCGCAGCTGACCGTTCCACACGTCGAGTTTGTCCAGCAGGGTGTCGGCGAAGGCCATGAACTGGCGGAACACCGCGCGTCGGCTCGGGCGCAACTCGCTACGCCCGCTCCAGGCCGCGAGGTTGGCCTGGTAGTGCCAGATGCTG
Source organism: uncultured Pseudomonas sp. (assembly GCA_966210435.1). GTDB lineage: Bacteria > Pseudomonadota > Gammaproteobacteria > Pseudomonadales > Pseudomonadaceae > Aquipseudomonas. Next base: position 75,511 of record CBIHLF010000004.1, read on the forward strand.
CGTCGCGCCTGTCGGCCGAACGCAAAGAAGTACAGCACGATCAGGTAGATCAGCGGGGCGATCGGCCGGCGGCCGAGCAGGCGCGTCATGCCGACCGTGAACTTCATCAGGATGAAGCTGCCGCGCTCGCGCTGCCCAGCCCAGTGCCGCTTGCCGCTCATCGACAGCACCTGCGCCAGAGTATCCGGGGGGCGCGCACGAGCATGCCGAAGAACAGCTTGGCATGCATCTTCGAGATCAGCGCGTTGTCGTGCCACAGGCGAAAATGCGAGAGGCCGTCCTGCGGGTAATGCACGCGGATCGGCAGCCAGCGCATCGGCTGCTCGCGCCAGGCCAGGCGCACCAGGATTTCGGTGTCGAAGTCCATGCGCCGGCCAATGGCCACGCTGTCGATCAGCGCCAGGGTCGGTTGCAGCGGATACACGCGAAAGCCGCACATGGAGTCGCGAACGCTCAGCGACAGGCAATTGATCCACACCCAGACATGGGTCAGGTAACGCGCGTACAGACGGCCTTTGGGCACGCTGGCGTCGTAGTGCGGGTAGCCGCAGATCAGGGTTTGCGGCTCGGCCCGCGAGGCGGCGAGAAAGGTGTCGAGATGGCCGAGGTCGTGTTGGCCGTCGGCGTCCACCTGCAGGGCATGGCTGAAACCCAGGCGGCGGGCCTCGCGCAGGCCGGCCATCACCGCGCCGCCCTTGCCCTGGTTGAGCGGCAGGCGCACCAGATGGACGTCCGTCTGCTCTGCCAGGCGATCCATCACCGCCGCGCAGGCCGGGCTCGACGCGTCGTCGACCAGTACGCAGGCCAGCCCGGCGTCGCGCAGCGCCGCGACCACCTGCGGCAGGGCGTGTTCGTGGTTGTATACCGGGATGACGGCGCAGGGCTTATGCATGGGCCGCGCCCTGCTTGGGGTGGGTTGGGCCGTGCAGGTTGAACGCCGCGATACCCCTGCCGGTTTTGTTGGGTATCGCTGCGCTCAACGCCAACCTACGGGAGGTTCTCATTGCGCCGGCCCCAGTAGAATCCGCCCGGACGAGCAGGCCGCTTCGCCGTTGCGAAAGGCGAAGTACAGCTTGCCGCGAGTGGTGTCGAACCGCAGGGTCAGCTGCAGGAGATCGCCGGGGCGCACCAGCTGTTGGAACTTCAGCACTTCCATGCCGCAAAAACGCGGCGGCAGGTCGGCGATCAGCGTTTGCGCCAGGTGTTGCGCCCAGTCGATCTGCACCACGCCCGGCAGCACCGGGGTTTGCGGGAAGTGACCGGTGAAATGGGCCAGGTCCAGCGGCACCTCCAGCTCGACCTGCCATTCGCCGTCTTGCTCCCGGGCGCTCAGTTGCTCGACCCGGGTCGGGCGTGGCGCGCCTATCACTGCGTCGACGCTGGCCTGGGCCAGTTTGCCTTGCGTGCTATAGGGCAGGTGGCTGACCAGGCGCCAGCGCCGCGGCAGGGCAATGGCTTCGCAATGGCTGGAAAGATGCCGCCGCAACGCCTCGGTAACCGCACGGCGGCCCTGGTTGCGCAGGGCATGGATGCCGGCCGGATTGAGCGCGACCAGGCCGCCGAGAAAGGCGCGGCCTTCTTGAATCACCCCGAGGCGCGCATCGGCGACCCAGGTATGGCCGGCCAGCACCTGTTCCAGCATGGGCAGGGAAATACGTTTTTCTTCCAGCTTGACGATGCGGTCCAGGCGCCCGCGCAGTGCGAAGCGGCCGTCGGCCTGGATTTGCACGGCATCGGCGGTCTGTTCGCGTTGCCCGTTCGGCAGGTAGGGCGAGGTGAGGTTGAGCGCACCCTGTTCGTCCACGCCCGGCTCGACGCCAGCGAACGGTTGCCACAGCTCGCCGCCCTGGCGCCAGGCGATGCCGCCAGTCTCCGAGCTGCCATAGATTTCCGTCGGCCATTGACCGAGCTGTTGTTGCAGCAATTGCGCGGCCTCGGCGGACAGCGCGCCGCCAGAGGAAAACACCTTGCGCACCGCGCCAAGCGCCGGCCAGTCGAGGTTGTCGCCCATCCTTTTCAATAACGCGGGGCTGGCGACCCAGGCGAAGCCGTCGGCACAGGCCAGGCTCTCACGCTGCAGATCTTCCGGGAACGGCTGGGCGCGGCGCAGGAATGGCCGGCCGGCGCACAGCGGCCAGAGCACGCGAAACAGCAGGCCATAGATGTGCTGGGCGGCGACGCTGCCGAGAATGGTCGCGCCTTGCAGCTCGGCACCCCATAACTGTTCCAGCGCTTCGACCTCGTTGGCCAACTGGCGCAGGTTCTTGCCGATCAGCTTGGCTTCGCCGCTGGAGCCGGAGGTGCACAGGGTCAGGTGGCACTGGTCGAGATCCAGGGCGGCAGCCGGTAATGGGCTGGCTGCATCGAGATCGTCGAGATCGTCGAGCCATAGATCGCTCTGCCCGCCCATGCGCTGGCGGCTCTGTGGCTGGGCGTCGGCCGGCAGCAGCACCTCGACCCCCGCGTGCCAGGCGCCGAACAGCGCCACGGCCAGCTCGCCGGCATCCTCCAGATACAGGGCGACACGCTTGATCCCGCGCTGTTGCAGGGCGGCGGCCACACGTAGAGTGCGCGCCCGCCAGGCGGCGTGATCCATGCCGCTGGTAACCGGGCGACCGGGATGGGCTGCACTCAGCAGTTGCTCGAGGTTCACCCAGGTCATGCGCTTCTCCTTGAATCGGCCCTTACACGCTGGCGCACCAACCACTCTCCCGCAAACAACAATCCGATCAGGCCGTAAGCAATCAGCCCGGTATACAAGGTCCACCAGCTCAGCGGCGCCCACAGGGTCAGCGCCGCGGTAATCAGGCCATTGAGCAAAAAGAAACCAGCCCACACCTGGGTGACGATGCGGGTATAGCGCACCGCCACCTCCGGCAAGTCGGGTTCGCGCAAACGCGCCAAGCGCTCGACCAGCGGCGGGCCGAACTTCAGGCTGAGACCGAAGACGGCCAGCAGCAAAGCGCTGAGCAGCACCGGGTACCAGCGCAGCAGGGCGGCTTCGCCTGATACACCCAGCAGCACACAGAAGCCCAGGGCGGCGGCGGCCATCCAGCGGCTGCCGGGCTGGCGGCGCTGGCTCAGCGCGCGCACCAGCCACAGGCCACCGAGCAGCAGGGCGAACAGGCGTGGCGACAGGTGCTCCATGCCGTAATACACGGCAAAAGGGTAGAGCAGGCCTGCTGCTACCAGCAGCAGGCCGAACAAACGGGCCATAGGTTCGGTCTTAGTTCGGTGCGGCGTGGACGACGTTGAACACCGCATCGACCACGTCGCCGACGGTGCGTACCGCCTTGAATTCCTCGGCGGCGATCTTTCTGCCGGTCTGGCGCTTGATATGGTCGATCAGGTCGACGGCGTCGATGCTGTCGATTTCCAGGTCCTGATAGAGGTTGGCATCCAGGGTGATGCGGTCGGCGTCGAGTTCGAACAGTTCGACCAGGGCGTCGCGCAGGGTGACGAATACTTCTTCACGGGTTTGCATCTGCGAACGTCCTCAGGCGACTTTTTGTGCGGTCACGAACGCCGCCAAGCTCGCCACGTTGGCGAAGTGCTTGCGGGTGTCCTTGGCATCGGCGTCGATCTTGATACCGAAGCGCTTCTGGATCGCCAGGCCGAGCTCCAATGCATCCACCGAATCCAGGCCGAGTCCCTCGCCAAATAGCGTCAGATCGGCGGCGATATCTTCGGCGGCCATGTCTTCCAGGCCCAGAGCGTCGATGATCAGATGCTTAATTTCCAGTTGTAGATCGCTCATCTTTGGCGAGCTCCTTCATAAAGTAGTGGTGCAGGTGATCGTTGAGTTTACGCGAGGCAATCGGTGCTGGCCCCAGGGCATTGAACTGTTGCGGGTCGATATCATCGCCAACTCGCAAGCGGAAATGAAAACGGCGCGATGGAATGCTGTACCAGGGCTCTGCCTTGGTCAGGGTGCTGGGCGTGACGCTGATCACCACCGGGGTGACCACGCGCGCGCCGCGCACCGCGATGGCGGCTGCGCCGCGGTGAAACTGCGGCGGCTGCCCTGGAACGGTGCGGGTGCCCTCGGGAAAGACTATCAGCGTCTGTCCGTCGTGCAGCGCGCCGGCGGCTTCGTCGAGCATGTCCAGGCTGCCGCTGTTGCTGATGAACTGCGCGGCGCGGATCGGCCCACGCATGCAGGGGTTTTCCCACAGGCTCTGCTTGACCACGCAATTGGCATCGCGGATGAACGCGATCAGCACCACCACGTCGATCAGCGAGGGGTGATTGGCAATCACCATCTGGCCGGGGCGACCAAGGCGTTCGGCCCCTTCGACCGAATAGGTCAGTACGCCGCTGTGATACATGAATTTGATGAACAGCAGAAAGGTCTTGCTTACGACCAGGCGGGCGCGGGACCGGTGCGCCAGAGCGTCGCCGGGCAACAGGCCGAGCAGCGGAAAGATCAGCACGCGCAGCACTACGCCGCCTATGCCAAACAGGGTGAAACTCAGCGCGGTGGCGATCAGGCGCCAGCAGTAGGGCGCGCTGTAGCGGCTCAGGCCTTGATGCGTGACCAGTTCCATTGACGGCTCTTCCAGTGATGTTGCACTGCGTCTTCTTCGCTGCACAGAGCGCGAATCAGGTTGATTGCATGGGGCCATTCGGCGACCGCGCCAGTGGCCGAACGTAGCGTCAGCTGCCATTCCCGGCCGGGCGTCAGCAGCAGCGCGAGCGCATGGGAGAATGGCACATCGTCAATATAAGGCCGATACAGCTCCGGCGGCATTTCCTCGGCCACCACCAGCAATACCGCAGGGGCGCCCTCGCCGAGCAGTGTGCTGGCTTCGAGCATGCCCTGCTCGAGACCGTCGTTCTCGCCGGCGAGCGCGGTCATCTCACTGGTATCGCCGCGCAGGATCGACCACAGGCCGATCACCGCGTTGTGCACCGAGAGGCTGAACTGGGTTGGCGACAGCGCTTCGTCGTTGGCCAGGTCGTTGATGATAGCCAGAGTCCGCGGGGTCTCGCCGTGCCGGGAGACGAACACCAGCGGTAACTGGCCGTAAGCATCGGCCAGTGGCCAGGCGACATGGCAGACCATGCGCGCCAGGGGGCTCAGACGGCGGCGTTGCATGGCCGGCAGAAAGCTTACGTCCGCTTGCGCCGACGCGTCCTGCGCATCAATTGGTAGGCGCGCGGGTGCGGCACACCAACGGCGCCAGTCATCCGCGTTTTCCAGGCCGGGGGCCCAGGCACGCCATTGCTCGATCCTGAAGTGCATCACTCGGATGATCCGGCCTTGTCAGGCTCCATGTAGAGATCGGCGGCCGGGTTTGGCAGGAAACTGCCGGGGCCGCCGTGGCGAATGGCCGGCATTATCCAGTCCGTACGGCCGTTGCGCAAATTTTGTGCGATTGTTCTGACGGGAGGTTTGTGGTCATGGGGTGACCGAATACCTCGCCCTTGTCATGCGCTTTGCATAGAATCCCCAGGAGTCCGCCAGCCCAGGTGCAGCGGCCGACAGGGAAACCCGGATCCGGATCGGCGGACTTCCGGCATTGTGGTTATCGAGAGGTGGTTATGCGGCGTGTGGTATTCAATCAGAAGGGTGGCGTGGGCAAATCCAGCATTGCCTGTAATCTGGCGGCCGTCAGCGCGTTCCAGGGCTATCGCACGTTGTTGGTTGACCTGGATGCGCAGGCCAATTCCACCCATTACCTCACCGGCTTGACCGGTGCGGAGATTCCCATGGGGATCGCCGAGTTCTTCAAGCAGACCCTGTCCAGCGGTCCCTTTGCCAAGAAGGGGCGGGTGGATATATACGAAACGCCGTTCGACAACCTGCATGTGGTCACCGCCACCGCCGAACTGGCGGACCTGCAGCCCAAGCTCGAGTCCAAACACAAGATCAACAAGCTGCGCAAACTGCTCGACGAACTGGCCGAAGACTACGACCACATTTACCTGGACACCCCGCCGGCGCTGAATTTCTATACGGTGTCGGCCCTGATCGCTGCCGACCGGGTATTGATCCCGTTCGACTGCGACAGCTTCTCGCGCAATGCGCTCTATGGCCTGCTGCAGGAAATCGAAGAGCTCAAGGAAGACCACAATGAAGGCCTGGAGGTCGAGGGCATCGTGGTCAATCAGTTCCAGCCCCGCGCCAGCCTGCCGCAGCAGCTGCTCGATGAATTGCTCGCCGAAGGCTTGCCGGTGCTGCCGGTGAACCTGATGAGTTCGGTGCGCATGCGCGAATCGCACCAGACCTGCACACCGCTGATCTACCTGGATCGCAACCACAAGCTGACCCAGCAGTTCGTCGAACTGCACGATCTGTTGGTCGCCGCGTCCTAGCTCGGGTGGCGTCCGTAGATCCTATGTTGATGGGCAAGGTAGATGGGCAAGGTTGGTGTGCAAGGCCTGGAAAATCCTAGGGTGGATTGCGCCGGCCTGTCCGCCATTTTGCCCGCCAACGGTGGACAAGGCTTCGCCATGCTCACCCTACCAAAGTGCATCCCGTAGCCTGGGTTGAGCGCAGCGATACCCAGGGCACCGATACCCGGGTATCGCTTCGCTCAACCCGGGCTACCATTGGCTGACGTTGATCGTTCCCATATCGAGGCGTCGAACCGTCCACGTGGGAACGATCAGCTGCCCGGATGCAATTCTGGAGCGATTGATCGGCGCCGGGTTTCCCCTGATTTCATCCGGGCTACAGAAGCACAAAGGCGCCCTGGGGCGCCTTTGTCGTCCAGTCGCTACGTCTTAACGCACCACGAAAATATCGCAGGGCGCGCGGTGCAGGAAATGCTGCGCCAGGCTGCCGAGCAGGGCCTGCGACAGCGCGCTGCGGCCGTGGCTGCCGAGCACCAGTACCTCGATCTCGCGGCTGCGGATATTTTCCTGCAGGCAGCGCAGAATCCCGCCCTGCTGCACTGAATGGCTCAGCGCCGGGCCCTTGGCTGGCAGCTTTTGCGCCTCGTCGAGCATCAGTTGGTCGATCAGTCCGCATTGCAGTTGCAGCTGGTCCTCGACCTGCTTGGGCGTGCCCTTGCTCGGCTCGAACACGTGTACGGCATGCAGCTCGGCGCTGTTGGGGAGCATGCAGTAGCCCTGGCTCAAGGCACTGACCGCGCACAGCGAAAAATCGATGGCCGAGAGCGCGCGTTTATAGGGGCGCGCATCGTTACGCGCGACCAGCAGCAGCGGCACCGGGCAGCGCCGGGCGATGCGGTCCAGGCTGGTGCCGGAGAAAAAGTCGTGACGCTGATGGTGGGCGCCCAGCACCAGCAGGTCGCATGCCAGTTCGTCGACCTGCTGCAGGACCATGTCGGAAGCTTTGCTGGCGCTGCATACCCGTAACTCGCAGCCGGCGGGAGCGTAGCGGGTCAGGCTGAGATCCAGGGCCTGACGGGCGTTTTCATGCTCCTGCTCGCTTTTGTTGGCGTCGAGCACATGCAGCATGGTCAGCTTGGCGCCATGTTGCTGCGCCAATTGGGCGGCCCGGCACAAGGCCATGTCGGCAGTGTCACGCAGGTCATGGGCAATCAAGATATGTTTGAACATGGTATACGGCTCTCCTGCCAATACATGTCGGTTCTACTACATGTCGGTTCTACTAAAAGATAAGCAGTATGGCTCCATTGCGAAGCATGGCTCCATCAGTTATCTGGTCTTTTGATTTGAGACAAGTTCCCACGTTGTTCATGCAAACGTAACTGATACAGCGCGCGACTCTCAGCCACCACTTCGCCAGTCTCGCTGGTCAGTTCCAGGGTCAATTGGTACTCCGCCTTGCCCTGCTCCAACGCCTCATTCTGCAGCTGTACGATGGTCGGCGCACTGAGTTGTGCCTCGACCCGGATATCGCCGGTAGCGGGCCGGCGAAAGCGCAGGTTCAGTTCCTTGACCACCGGGTAAAACCGCTGGGTATCGAAACTGGTGAGAAACAGTGCGCCGCCGGGAATTTCCGCCAGGGTGAACAGGGCGCCGGCATACATGCTGCCGATATGATTCTGGTTGCCGGCCAGCGGCATGCACAGGCGTACGCGCCCCGGCTCGAGCACTTCCGCCTTGAGCCCGCTGCGTTTGACGAAGGCGATCTGCTCTTCGGTGAGCTGGCGGGCGATCTCAAAGGCTAACGGCATGCGTGGTGTTCTCGAATAGGTGTGTGCAAGCAGCCTAGCCAATCATCCCGCGCTTGCAATTGATCCGAGGTTACGACGCCGCTGACCGATTCGCTCAGCGGCCCGCGCGATCGACCCAGGCCAGCAGTTGGGGCAGAGACATGGCGCCGCTTTGTCGGGCGACTTCCTTGCCGGCGCTGAACAGGATCAGGCTGGGAATCGAGCGAATCGCCAGATGCGCCGACAGTTGCGGGTTGGCTTCGCTGTCCAGCTTGCCCAGGCGATAACGACCGACGAGTTGCGCGGCGGCTTGCTCGAAGGTCGGCGCGAACCCTCGGCACGGGCCGCACCAACTGGCCCAGACATCCACCAGCAGCGGCAGGTCGCCCTTGAGCTGGCTGGCGAAGTTGCCCTGGTTCAATTCGATCGGCTTGCCGGGCAGCACCTCGGCCTTGCAACGACCGCAATGCGGCGTATCGGCGAGGCGCTCGGCGGGGATGCGGTTCAGACCATTGCAGTGCGGGCAGGGAATCAACAGAGGTTGGCTCATGAGGGGGCTCCGGTGGCGATGTCCATTAGCGGGCTGAAAACTGCCTGTGTTGGCAATACTGCGTTAAAAACAGCCACGATCGCGAGCTGCGTTTTCAGCGTTCTGCTAGATGGAGCCGCTAGCCGGTAGTCAAACCGGGGTCAGCGGCCAGAACCAGGGAATCACAACGCTCGCCACTATCCACAGCAGCAGATTCAGCGGAATGCCGATCTTCATGAAATCGGTGAAGCGGTAACCGCCGGCGTTATACACGAAGGTGTTGGTCTGATAGCCGATCGGTGTGGCGAAGCTGGCGCTGGCGGCGAACATCACCGCGACCACGAAGGCCCGTGGGTCGACGCCCAGGTGCTGGGCCAGGCCGATGGCGATCGGCGTTACCAGCACCGCCACCGCGTTGTTCGACAGTACCTCGGTGAGAATCGAGGTGAACAGGTAGATCAGCGACAGCATCAACAGCGGCCCGGCCCAGGGCATCAGGCTCATGACGTTTTCGATCAGCAGGCGCACCAGGCCGACCTTGTCCATGGCGATGCTGATCGCCAGCATGCCGAAGATCAGGCTGAGAATCTTCCAGTCCACCGCTTTATAGGCGTCTTCCACGTCCAGGCAGCGGGTCGCCAGCACGGCCACCGCGCCGATGATCGCCAGGCCTTCGATCGGCATCACGCCGAACGCCGCGAGGAGCATCACGGCGAGCGTGGCGATGATCGCGATCGGCGCCTTGTCGCGGCGGAACGCGCGCTCCTGCACGGCGTTGAGGCTGATCAGCTCGCCGTTGTCGGCGAAGCGCTTGATCTGCGTCGGCGTGCCCTCGACCAGCATCACGTCGCCGAACTGCAGCTCGAAGTCGTCGAGGTTGCCGCGAATGTTCTCGTCCTGGCGGTGAACCGCGAGCACCGCGATGCCATAGCGCGCGGTGAGGTCGAGGTCGCGCATCGGTCGGTGGCTGTAACGCGAGTTGCGCCCGACGATGGCTTCGGCCAGCACCACATCGTGGCTGCTGATGGTCTCGAACGCGTCGCTGCGGTTGAACGTCAGGTGGCCGCTCTCGCGCAGCTCCACCACATTCTTCACCTGGCCGTGCAGCACCAGGCGGTCGCCGTTGGCCAGCACGGTCTCGTGGCCCGGCTCGGTGAGCTCCTGTTCGTCGCGAAACAGCTTGAGCACCTGCAGGCCGCTGCCGCCGTTGAGGTTGGCTTCGCTCAGGGTTTTGCCGATCACCGGCGAGTCATGTGGCACCAGCAGCTCGGTCATGAAGGTGCGATCCAGGTCCGGGCGCAGCTGTTTGGACAGGGTGTCGCGCTCGGGCAGCAGGTGGCGACCGATGGTCAGCAGGTAAAGCATGCCGACGGTGGCGAGGATCAGCCCCGCGCCGGTGATCTCGAAAATACCGAAGGGTTCGAGGCCGGCCTTGCGCGCCACACCGTCGACCAGGATGTTGGTCGAAGTGCCGATCATGGTCAGGGTACCGCCGAGGATGGTCGCGTAGGACAGCGGAATCAGCAGTTTGGACGGCAAGGTACCGGCGCGCCGGGCCAGGGAAATCGCCACCGGGGTGAGAATGGCCACCACCGGGGTGTTGTTCAGGCATGCGGAAATCACCAAGGCGGTAAGCGTCAGGCCGGTCAGTACGCGGATCGGGCTGGTGCCGACCAGATCGCCGAGCCAGTTGCCGAGGGCGTCGATGCAGCCGGTGCGTTCCAGGGCGGCGGACAGCACGAACATGCAGGCGATGGTCACCGGTGCCGAGTTGGACAGCACGCTGAGCACTTCCTTGGGCTCGAGCAATTGGGTGATCAGCAGCGCCGCCACGGCGATCGCCGCGACTATGTCCGGGCTCCACTTCTCGCGCACGAAGGCATACAGCACCCAGACCAGCAGGGCGCCGACGAATATCAGCGGCAAGGGCAGCGAGTCCCAGAACATGAGAATCCTTAGCGGGTGAAGCGCATATAAGGTGGCGGGCACGCACACGGCGACCCCGCAAGGCGCAGAAGATAAGGCTTGCGGCTTAGAGAGTCTAAGAATGTTTGAGAAGGTTTATATGTCTTTTCGAATTAACGCGTTAATCGCGCAGCGGCGCCATCCTGATGTGCTTCTGCCGTCGGGAGAAGGTGGCGCGTAGCGCCGGATGAGGGAAACGGGCATGCCCGTTCAGGCTGTACCGCCGCCCTGGCGGCCTACTGTGTCTGTGTGCCGGCGGTCTGTCGCGCTAGGCTCGAAGTGCGAGGGTGTCCTCGTCTTCATCAACATGGATTTTTTATGAATGTCGAAACCTACACCCCGCCCGAGCTGTTCGAACCCATAGGCCCTTACAGCCATATCGCCAAGAGCGGCCCGTTCATTTACCTCTCCGCAACCCCGGGGGTGGATGGCGCCGGACGGATGGCGGGCACCGATGCTTACGCCCAGTCCCGGCAAATCCTCGAGAACCTGCGGTTGATGCTCGCCTCGGTAGGGGCCACCCTGGCGGACGTCCTGCACGTGCAGGTATTTCTCAAGCACGTCGAGGATTTCGAGGCGATGAACAGGGCCTATGCCGAGGCGTTCGCCGGTCATTTACCCGCGCGCACGGTGATCTGCGTCGCCGACCTGCCGAAGCGCGATGCGCTGCTGACGATGAACCTGAATGCCATCCATAACCCCGCCGAATAAATCGCGGGCAATCGATCAGGAGGAAAGACGATGCGCCAATTAGGCATTCTCGGCGGCATGAGTTGGGAGTCCACGGCGAGCTATTACCGCCTGCTCAACCAGGGCGTGCGCGAGCAACTGGGTGGTTTGCATTCGGCGCCCTTGCTGTTGCACTCGGTGGATTTCGCTGAGATCGCCGAGCTACAGCGTATGGGTGACTGGCAAACTGCCGGCGATCTACTGGCCGCAGCCGCTCAGGGCCTGCAACGGGCCGGGGCCACTGCGCTGCTGCTGGCGACCAACACCATGCACAAGGTGGCGCCGGCCATCGAGGCTGCAGTGGACATACCCTTGTTGCATATTGGCGATGCGGTCGGTCAAGCGTTACAGCAGCGAGGCGTCAAGCGCGCGGCGTTGCTAGGTACGCGCTTCACCATGCAGGAGGACTTCTATCGCCAGCGCCTGGCCGAGCGTTTCGGCATCGAGGTGATCATCCCGGAGCCGGCGCAGATGGTCGAGATAGATCGGGTGATCTTCGCCGAGCTGTGCCAGGGGCAGTTTCAGCCCGAGGCCCGCGATTTCTATCTGCAGTGCATCGAGGCATTGCGCCAGCGCGGCGCCGAAGCGGCGATTCTCGGTTGCACCGAAATCGGCCTGTTACTGGAGGGCGCGTCGCCGCAGCTGCCGCTGCTCGACAGCTGCGAGTTGCATGTGGCCCAGGGCTTGGCTTGGATGCTTAATCTCGGTCGATAGCGGGTGGTTTTTCCACAGCCTGGCAGCTATTGATACAACTCCATGGCCTGCACCTGCAGCCGCTCCTCGGGTTTGAAGCGTTGTTCGATCAGATTGGCGACCGCCATTTGCTGATCCTGCGGGCTCAGCCCCGACTGCCGAATGGCTGCGCGTTCTTGCTCATAGCTAGCCAGGCGCTTGTCCCATTCGGCGTACTGCTGATCCAGTTGCGCAAGGGCTGTCGCGGCTTCATCGCCGAGTGCCTTAGCGCGTAGCTGAAACAGCTCCTCGGCGCTGGCGCCTTGCTGCTTCATTTGCTCGGCCTGTTCATACACCAGGGTCTCTTGCATGGCCTGTTCGCGAGCCTGGCGGATGGGCTCTGGCAGCTGTTGTTCGAGCTGCGCGATGGCCTCCTGGCGCTGTTGGCTATCCAGACTCTGATCCTCGGCCAGTCGCAGCTGCTGCTGCATAAAAGCGTCGTAGCTGTCCTGCTCTTGGAAGAACAGCTGGTATTCATGGCTGGAAAAGTGCTGCTGGCGCAGCGCCTGCACCTGCTGCTGGCGCTGGCGGATGGCGTCCAGGGCGTATTGCCCCTGACTGTCCATGATGGCAGGTAGGTTGTGCAGGTCACCCAGGGCAATCTTGAAATCCAGATAGCGCTTGAGCAGATCACGGGCCTGTTCAAGGGCCGGCCCTTGCAGTTGCGCGGCGAGATCCTGGCTGATGCGATTGAGGCTGACCCCCAGGGGTTCTTCGGACAGGGCCGAGAGGTAGAACTCGAATAGGTAGAGGATCTCGGCAGTGAGCTGCAAGTTGCCCTGCGCGTCGGTTTGCAGACGCACATTGTGCTGGGTGTCTTGCAGGGAACGGGGTAATGGAGGCAGTGCCGGTAGGCTGTCGATGGGCTGTTGCTGGATCTGCAGATTGCTCTCGTGCGCCTGCTGGGCAGCGGTTGCCGCGACTGTCGGGGTGATCTCCGCGGCGGCGAGCGGGTCGCTTGGCTGAGGTAAAAACAGCAGCACGGCGGCGAGACTGAAGCCCAGGCACAGGGCGGCGAGCAGCAACAGGTAGCGGGTCTTGATCACGGGTTCTATGGCCTGTGGAGATTGCCGGTGAAGCAGCATGGGTAGGCTGTGCCGTGCGCACCGGAGCAGAGGGCGAGCCTGTGGTGCGCACGGCGCACCCTACAAAACGGCGGCTGCCCAGGAAAGGCTGGGCAGCGGTTTTCAGCAACTTATCAGAGGCCGGCGTTTTTCAGGCGCGTGGCGTGGTTGCGGAACAGGGTCTTGGGGTTGGTTTCAAACCAGGACACCAGACCGAATACCTGATTGTTGATGTCCAGGTGGTTCATAAAGTAGCGGTCGTTGATCACCTGGCCAAAGTGGTTGGCGCAGACCCCGGTGACCCCGTCGTTGCCCGATTCACCCTGGCCGATGAAGGCTAGGGAGGTGATGCCGAACAGGGCATCGGAGACGTCGAGTATGTGGGTCAGCGGTGCGCGGCCGCCCCAGGAGTACAAGCGGACGCTGTGGTTGACGTTGTTGCGTGGAATGGTGACGCTGTTCGGGCCGACGCCGCACTTGGTGGTCGGCAGGCCGCGGGGGTACATGCTGTTAAAGGCGGCGGCGCCGGGCTTGGTGAACTCGCCGAGCATGGCGTTGATGTCGGACTGGCTGGCCGAGTTGTTGGAGAGGATGTTGACCAGATTGCCCACTGCATTGGCGAATACCGAAAAGGTTACGCCTTGCAGGGTGCCCGGCGGGGCGATGCCGGTGGTGATATCGGCCAGGGGCGAGCCGGTATGCGGGGTGGCCATGGTGGTTACCGAGGCGACAAGGTCAGGGCGCACGTTCATCACATAACGTGCGGTCATGCCACCCTGGCTGTGGGCCATCAGGTTGAACTTCTGGATGCTGCCGTTGGAGGCGGCCTTGTAGCCGTCGAGTTGTTGAATCAGCTGATTGCCGCGTTTGGTGGAGTTGTCGAAGGCGTTGATCTTGGGGATATAGACCTTAACGCCCTGGGATTGCAGGGTGGATGGGATCTGGTACCAGTAATCGATCATGGCAATGTTGTCGAAGGCGAAAATACCCGGCACCAGTACCACCGGATTTGCCGTATAGGCGGCCTGGCAGGCCAGGGAGATACTCATCAGCAGGCTGCTGATGGCGGCGAACAGAATCTTCTTCATTATTGTTTTCTCTCTATCAGTCCGTTGGGGGCGGGCCTGGCCGTCGCCACTACAGGCCCTTTTGTGGCGCTGTGGATTCTAGGGGCGAGAAAAGCGGGTGTATTTCACCTGAATGGGTGAAAGTGCCGAGCGGGCGGGGTTACTGCGGGGGAGGGGGCTTGGCGCTAAACCGTTCCCGGATTGCGCCGTAGGCTTATTCGGGCTACTGGCGTGGGGAGGTAGTCGGCGATTTAGATCATGTCCATGTGCAAGGTCTACGGCCTCGTAGGGCGGACATGCCGAAGGCTTGTCCACCATCCGCTTGCCCGTGGCGGACCTGGCCGCGTCATGTGTCCGTCCTGGCAGCGCGCGTTTTGTGGCCCGGATGAAATCCGGGGGGTATTCGGGCTATGGGCGCGCCGGCTTACGAGGAGCAGCTGATCTCCAGGTGTTTGCCCCAGTCCGGTGGCCGTTGCGCGTAGCGCTCCTGGCCCGGCTGCTCGTCGAACGGCCGACTCAGTACCGCATGCAGTTCGCGCACCGGGGCGTAGTCGCCCTGTTCGGCGGCTTCGATGGCCTGCTGCGCGAGGTAGTTGCGCAGGATGTATTTCGGATTGACCGCGTGCATGCGCGTGCGCCGTTGCGCCTGATCGTCGCCATCCGGTGCACTGCGCTCGAGGTAGTCGGCGGCCCAGGCGTCGAAACCAGCGAGGTCGGTGAAGTCGTCACGCAGGCGCGCGAGGGCCTGCTGCGGTGCGCTGTCGCCGAGTTCACGGAAGAAGTTGGTGTAATCCACCGCGCTGCCTTGCATCAATTGCAGCAGGCGTTGGACCAGTGCTTCGTCGCCCTCATCGGCGCCGAGCCAGCCCAGACGTCGACGCATCAGGTCCAGGTAATGGGCCTGGTACAGCGGCAGGAACAGTGCGAGCGTCTCGCGTAGCGCATCGACCTCGACCAGCGGCGTCAGCGCCTGGCCGAGCGCCGCCAGGTTCCACTGAGCGATCGGCACCTGGTTGCTGAACGAGTAGCGACCGGTGTCATCGGAGTGGTTGCAGATGTGCTTGGCGTCGAAGTCGTCGAGAAAGGCATAGGGCCCGTAGTCGAAGGTGATGCCGAGAATCGACATGTTGTCGCTGTTCATCACCCCGTGGCAGAAGCCGTAGGCCTGCCAGTGGGCGATCAGCTCGGCGTTGCGCTCGACCACCTGGCGGAACATCGCCAGGTAGGGCTCGGCCTGTTGCAGGCACTCGGGGAAATGGCAGGCAAGCACATGCTCGCCGAGTTGTTTCAGCTGCTCGTGTTGCCGGGTGTAGTAGAAGTATTCGAAGTGGCCGAAGCGCACATGGCTCGGCGACAGACGCAGCAGCATGGCGGCGCTTTCCTGCTTTTCGCGCCACACCGGGGTGCTCGAGGCGGTCACGCACAAAGCCCGCGAGCTGGGAATGCCGAGGGCGTGCAGGTGCTCGCTGGCGAGAAATTCGCGAATCGAACTGCGCAGCACCGCGCGGCCGTCGCCCATGCGCGAGTAGGGGGTTTGCCCGGCACCCTTGAGGTGCAGGTCCCAGTACTCGCCGGCATCGTTGACCACTTCGCCGAGCAGCAGTCCGCGGCCATCGCCCAGGCGCGGGTTGTAGCTGCCGAACTGGTGTCCGGAATAGACCATGGCGCGCGGTTGCGCCTCGCTCCACAGCTTGTGACCGGCGAATAGCTCGGCGAACTCCGCACTGTCGGCTTCCTGCGGATCGAGGTCGAGCAATGCCATCGCAGCAGTGCTGGCGACGACCAGGCGCGGCTCGGCAATCGGCTCGGGCAGCACCTCGGTGGAAAAGGCGTCGCCGAGGCGGGCGAAGCGGTTGTCGAATTTCAGGTCGGTAAGTCGTTTCACGCTGGGCTCCTGCAATTCCGAGCATTTTGCTAGGAATTGCAGGGCAGGGGAAGGGCGGCCCTCAGGTCGGGTCGTTTTGCAGCGGTGGCGAGGTATCCGGCTGCGGCTCCGTCTCGCTGGTCGTCGCAGGCAACACATGGGGCACCTGCAGCTCCTGGCCATTGACGTTCTTGAGGAATACATCGAGTTGGCGGAAGGCGATTTCGATGCCGTTGTCGCGGAACATGCGGTCCACCGCGCGGTTGATCTCGTCGGTCGCGGCATTGCGGTCGCCCAGCTCGCGCACGTGCACGCGCAGTTCGTGATCGAGGGTGCTCTCGCCGAATGTCAGGAAGAACACCAGCGGCGCCGGGTCGTTGAGCACCCGGGGGTTTTCATGGGCGGCCTGCAGCAGCAGGGTGCGCACCAGCTCCAGGTCCGAGCCATAGGCGACGCCGATTTTCAGGGTGATGCGGGTGATGGTGTCGTTCAGCGACCAGTTGACCAGCTGGTCGGTGACGAAGGTCTTGTTCGGCACGATGATTTCTTTGCGGTCGAAATCAGTGATGGTGGTCGCGCGGATCTGGATTTTACTGACGGTGCCGGACAGGTTGCCGATGGTCACCACGTCGCCGATCCGCACCGGCCGTTCGAACAGGATGATCAGGCCGGAAATGAAGTTGGCGAAGATCTCCTGCAGTCCGAAACCGAGGCCGACCGATAGCGCGGCCACCAGCCATTGCAGCTTGTCCCAGCTGACGCCAAGGGTCGACAGGGTGATGACGAAGCCGATGCCGACGATCGCATAGGACAACAGCGTGGTGGTGGCGTAGGCGCTGCCTTGCCCCAGCTTCAGCCGCGACAGCACCAGCACTTCGAGCAGGCCGGGCAGGTTGCGCGCCAGCGCCACGGTGATGCCGACGATCAGCAGCGCGCCGAGCACGTCGCTGAGGCTGATCGGCACCATGCTCGCCGCGTCGCCGCTGCCGCTCTGGTATTCGTAGAGGCTGATATGGTCGAGGTAGGCGAACACCGAAAACAGATCCGCCCAGACCCAGTACAGCGCCACCAGGAAGCTGCCGAGCAGCGCCAGGCGGATCAGCCGCAGCGATTGTTGGTTGACCTGTTCGATGTCCAGGGTGGGTTGCGCGACCGCCACCGCCTCGGCGCTGTCCGGTGTTTCCTTGGCCTGGCTCTGGCGCTTGGCGATGGCCCGCTGATAGGCCAGGCGCCGCGCGGCGACGCTGAGGCCGCGAATAAAGGTGGCTTCGACGACCAGCCAGATCATCAGCAGGTAGAGGGTGTTGATCAACTGATCGCTGAGCTTCAGGGCGGTGTAGTAGTAGCCGAAGCCCACCGCCGCCATCAGTGCCAACGGCACCAGGCTGAAGATGAAGCCGATCAGCATGCGGAAGCTCGAGGCATGTTCGCGCGCCGGGCCGCTGAGCAGCAGCTTGTGCAGCAGCCACGCCATCAGGGCGTAGCAACTGAGCACCACGGCGATCCCGATCACATCGTCGGCCAGGCTCTCGGGTTGGTGTTCGGCGATGCTCACCACGGTCACCAGGGCGAGCACCACGAAGCCCAGCCGGCGCACCTGTCGGTGCACGAACTGCATGCCCTGGCTCGGCCAGCGGAAATGCAGTTCGGCCATCCCGCCCGGCGAAAGGATGCGGTACAGGGTGTAGAACACCAGCCAGGCCTGGGCCATCTCGATAAATGCCGAGCCGAGGTTGGCGTTCTGCCCGCGCGCGTCTATCTGCAAGGCCAGGCCGCAAAGCCCGAGAAACAGCGAGCCGGGCAGCGCCAGGAGGATATTCAGCAGCAGCGCCAGCGGCGTATGCAATTGGCTATCGCGCTTGAAATGGCCGATGTCGCCGTGCAGCTCGCTGAGCTTGCGGTAGATCAGATTGCGCTTCCAGAGCAGCCCGGCGATCAACAGCAGCAAGGGTAAGAACAGCAGCGGCCGCTCGCTGAGGCCGGCAACGAGTTGACGCAGATTGGCGCTCCAGGACAGCTCGGCGAGCTGGCGTTCGAGCAAGTGCGGCGCCGACTCCAGCCAGTCGGGCCCCAACGGCTTGTTGCTGGGGATCCAGAACATCTGTTCGTCGAGGGTCGCGCGCAGCGAGTCGGCGGTGCGCTGCAATTGCTTCTGGCTGAGCTGCAGGGTGATCGACTCGTTGAGCAGTGCGTTCAATTCGCGGTTGAGGCGGTCGAGCAGCTCGCGGCGGGTCTCGATCAGATCGAGCAGATTGCGCCGCAGCTCCGGGGTGCGGGTGTCGGCAGGCTGCTTGGCAAGCAGTTCATCGACATAGGCGCTGGGGTTGCTGAAGGTCTCGCGCTGCTGTTTCAACTCGAACTGGTAGAGGCGGATATCGGCGATTTCATCGGCCAGGTTGCTGTCGAGGTCCAGGGGCGGCAGCGAGAGCTTCTGCTGGTAGAGAATTTTTGCCAGCAACAGGCTGCCCTGCAGGACGCTGATCTGTTCCTCCAGGGCCTGGTCGCTCTGGCTCAGCGCATCCAGCTGCTGACGGGTCTGCAGGTTGCGCTGGGTCAGCTGGTTGAGGCGGTCGGTGGCGCGCAGCAGATAGTCGGAGAGCTTCAGGTTGCGTGCGCTGACGTCGGACAGCAGCGTGCCGGGGCCGGCTTTTTCCGCCTCGCGGGATTGTTCGGCGACGGTTTGCTGGGATTGCGCCCGGCGTTTTTCGTTGATCAGCGATTGCAGTTCGAGCAGCTCCTGCTCGACGCGGCGGATACGCTCGTCGAGCAGATCGCGCTGGCTGCTGCCCAGGTCCTGTAGCAGGCTGTTGCCGGCCAGCTCCTGGCGACGCAATTGGGTTTGCGCATTGAGCTGGGCGCGTTCGGCCAGGAGCAGTTCGCGGCGCTCGTTGCTCAGCGTCTTGTTGCCCTCGCGGCCGCTTTTCAGCGCATTGCCGATGGCCTGGTCGCGGACTTGATTGCTGCTGATTTCAGCCTGCGCGCGCTCGGGGCGGGTTTGCGCGGTAATCACCAGGCTGTTGGCGTCGATAATGCGTTTTTGCCAATCGCCCAACTCGCTGCTGCGCTCCTTGAGCAACTGCTCCAGCTGCTCCACGCTCATGTTGGCGTAGCGTTTGCTCACGGCCATCGGCGGGCTGTTCTTCACCCGGGCCAGTTCGCGTTGCGCTTCGGCGATCAGTCGTGGCGCGCTTTCCAGTTGCTTCTTCAACGCGGCCAGGCGTTGTTCGCTCTCGGCCTTCAGGTTCAGCAGGCTGAGGGTTTTTTCCAGGGTCTGCTTGAGTGCCTGCGCTTCGGCTTCCGGCAGGTTGCGTTCGGCGAGTTTCTCCAGGCTGCGCTGCACGTCGGCACTGTTCGGCGACTCGGCTGCCTGCACAACGGACAACGGCAGGGTACTCAGGCACAGCGCGAAAAGGGCGGTGGCAAGGCGAATACGTAAAGAGGGCATGAGGGCGATCGTAAGGCTGGAAAAGATCACGAGTCTAGCAGGCTGGCAGGGGCCGTTGCGCGCCCGTCAGCGGTTTGCCGCCGGCTCGCGGTCGATCAAAGGAACAGGCCCGGGCCGGGCTTGGCGCCTTCGGGGAATTTGACCCCGACCTTGCGCACCTTGTGGCCCTCCATCGCCGCCACCGTCCAGGTCAGCCCCTGCCATTCGACCTGGTCGCCGATCACCGGCTCGCCGCCGATTTCATGGGCGATAAAGCGTCCCAGCGGCTGCTGGCCGTCGAGGCCGTCGAGCTTCAGGCCGTACAACGCCGCCACCGCAGCGAGCGCCGCATCGCCTTCGAGCACGAAGTCACCGAAGAAACGCAGGTCCTGGCCGCGTTTCGGGGCCTGGCTGAACAGTTTGCCGAGCGCCGGCAGGTCGTGTTCGTGGCCGACCACGCAGAGCAGATCGTCCGCCTGCAGCTTGGTGCTGCCGGAGGGGTGCAGCAGTTGCTTGTCGCGAAACAAGGCGGCGATGCGCGTGCCATCGGGCATCTTCAGTTCGCGCAGGGCGGCGCCGATGCACCACTTCTCGGCGCCGAGGCGGTAGATGAACAGTTCCCACTGGCTGGTCGGGTGTACGTCCAGGCCAGCGCGGGACACCGGTACCGGCACCGGCGGAATGGTTACGCGCAGCAGTTTTGCCGCCCAGGGCAGGCTGGTGCCCTGCAGCAGCAACGACACCAGGACGATAAAGAACGCCACATTGAAAAACAGCTGGGCGTTCGGCAGCCCGGCCATCAGCGGGAACACCGCGAGAATGATCGGCACCGCGCCACGCAGGCCGACCCAGGCGATAAACAGCCGTTCGCGGTCATGGAAGGCGCGAAACGGCAGCAGGCCGATAACCACCGACAAGGGCCGGGCGAACAGGATCATCCACAGCGCCAGGCCCAGGGCCGGCAATGCGATAGGCAGCAGCGCATGCGGCGTCACCAGCAGGCCCAGCACCAGGAACATGCCGATCTGCGCCAGCCAGGCCAGGCCATCGAGCATGTGCAGGATGCCGTGGCGCGAGCGGATCGGGCGGTTGCCGAGCAGCAGGCCGCACAGGTAGATCGCCAGAATGCCGCTGCCGCCGACCGCGTTGGTGATGGCGAAAATGATCAGGCCGCCGCTGACCACCAGCAATGGGTACAGGCCGTTGGCCAGTTGCATGCGGTTGACCAGGTTGAGTAGCAACCAGCCCGCGCCCAAGCCGAACAGGGCACCAATGCCGAACTGCTGGAACAAGTGCAGCAGCAGGCTCCAGCCCAGGTTCTGCTGCCCGTCGCCGAGCGCGGCGATCAGGGTGACGGTGAGAAATACCGCCATCGGGTCGTTACTGCCGGATTCGATCTCCAGGGTCGCGCTGACCCGCTCGTTGAGCCCGCGCCCGCCGAGCAGGCTGAACACCGCGGCGGCGTCGGTGGAGCCGACGATGGCGCCGATCAACAGGCCTTCCATCCAGCTCAGGTCGAACAGCCAGGCCGCCGCGACCCCGGTCAGCCCGGCGGTGATCATCACCCCGACGGTGGCCAGCGACAGCGACGGCCAGAGCGCCACGCGAAAGCTCGACACCCGGGTGCGCATGCCGCCGTCGAGCAGGATGATCGCCAACGCCAGGTTGCCGACCAGATAGGCCATGGGGTAGTTGTCGAAGGCGATGCCGCCGGGGCCGTCGATGCCGGCGAGCATGCCGACGCCGAGGAAAATCACCAGGATGGGAATGCCGAAGCGGGAGCCGAAGGCGCTGACCAGAATGCTCATGGCCACCAGCAATGCACCGATCAAGAACAGGCTGTTGATGGTGTTGGCGTCCAAGTGGGGCTCCGGGCAGAAACGAAAGAGCGCCCTACGTGGCGCCTGCCGTCGATTCTAACCCGCGCCTTTGCGGCACTGTCAAAAATCCCCGGCCTGCAATGCGTAGCCCGGATGCAATCCGGGGAGCGGTGTCATTGCAAAAGCCGCCCTCGGATTGCATCCGGGCTACTAGGTTGCTGTGGCGTAGATCTATGTTTGTATGCAGGCCGAGGGGGCTCGTAGGGAGGACATGCCGAAGGCTTGTCCGCCATCGGGGCGCCAACGGAGGACAAGGCTCCGCCATGCCCCCCCTGGTCTTGAACGTCTTAGAACCAGGCGTCCTGCATGCCCAGGCAGGTGTCGTCGCGGGTTTCGAGGATCGCCAGGTCATGGTGGCAGCTCGGCACTTCCCAGGTCAGGAAGTAGCGTGCGGCTTGCAGCTTGCCTTTATAGAAGTCGACGTCCGCAGGGTTGCCGGCGGCGAGGCCCTGCTCGGCCTTGATCGCCTGTTCCAGCCAGCGCCAGCCGATCACCATATGGCCGAAGACTTTCAGGTACAGCGCCGAGTTGGCCAGGCCTTGATTGACCTTGCCACTCATCAGATCGCCGAGCAGCGCCAGGGTCACCGCCGAAAGCTGCGCCAGCAGTTGCTCGAGCGGTTCGCGTAGCGCATTCAGCGATTGGTATTCGCTGGCTTGCTGGCAGGTACCCTGGATCAGCTTGACCAGTTGCTTGAGCGCGGCGCCGCCATTCATCGACACCTTGCGCCCGAGCAGGTCGAGCGACTGGATGCCATGGGTGCCTTCATGAATCGGGTTGAGGCGGTTGTCGCGGTAGTACTGCTCCACCGGGTAGTCGCGGGTGTAGCCATGGCCGCCGAGAATCTGGATCGCCAGCTCGTTGGCCTTGAGGCAGAACTCCGAGGGCCAGGATTTGACGATCGGGGTGAGCAGGTCGAGCAACTCCAGGGCGGTCTGACGCTCTTGCTCGGTGGCCAGGGTCTGGGTGTCGTCGAACAAGCGCGCAGCGTACAGACCGAGGTCGAAGGCGCCCTCGACATAAGCCTTCTGCGTGAGCAACATGCGACGCACGTCGGCGTGCTCGACGATCGATACCTGCGGGCTGGTCGGGTCCTTGCCGTCCGGTTGGCGGCCTTGTGGTCGGCTCCGGGCATAATCCAGCGAGTACAGGTAGCCGGCGTAGCCGAGCATCACCGCGCCCATGCCGACGCCGATGCGCGCCTCGTTCATCATCTGGAACATATAGGACAGGCCGGCGTGCGGCTTGCCGACCAGGTAGCCGACGCAATCGCCGTTATCGCCGAAATTCAATGCGGTGGAGGTGGTGCCGCGCCAGCCCATTTTGTGGAACAGCCCAGCCAGCACCACGTCGTTGCGCTTGCCCAGCGAGCCGTCGTCGTTGACCAGAAACTTAGGCACGATAAACAGCGAGATGCCCTTCACCCCAGGCGGCGCGTCCGGCAGCTTGGCCAGCACCATATGCACGATGTTCTCGCTCAATGGATGGTCGCCGCCGGAGATAAAGATCTTGTTGCCCTTGATCCGGTAGCTGCCGTCGCCGGCCGGTTCGGCGCGGGTACGGATATCCGACAGGGACGAGCCGGCATGCGGTTCGGTCAGCGCCATGGTGCCGAAGAAGCGCCCTTCGATCATCGGCTGCAGAAAGCGTTGCTTGTGCTCATCGCTGCCGAAGGCTTCGATCAGGTTGGCCGCGCCCATGGTCAGGAACGGGTAGGAGGTGGTCGCCGCGTTGGCCGACTGGAAATGCGCAAAACAGGCCTGCGACAGCAGGTTCGGCAGCTGCATGCCGCCGACCTCGAATTCGCGGGTGGCATTGAGGAAGCCGGCTTCGAGAAAGGCATCCACCGCCGGCTTGACCTCGGGGATCAATACCGCCGCGCCGTCGACATATTCCGGTTCGTGCTCGTCGTTCTTGCGGTTGTGCGGCGCGAACAGGTTCTCGGCGATGCTGCGTGCGGTGTCGATGGCCGCATCGAAGGTCTCGCGGCTGTGCTCGGCAAAGCGCTCGCGCTGGGTCAGGGCTTCGGCGTCGAGCACTTCATAAAGTTCGAAGGCCAGGTTGCGGGAACTGAGCAGGGACTCGGACATGGGCTACCTCCAATGGATTGGCGCCAGTCTAGGTCGATGAATAATCAGCGCCTAGCTTCATCCATCGGCGTGATAAAGCGGTAAAACCTGCTCAGCGTAGCGCGACCAGGCAACCCTTGCTCTTGTGGGAGCCAGCTTGCTGGCGATGCCGTTGCAGACTCCGACAGCCCCTTAGCCTTTGCCCTCGCTACGCCGCCGTTCCGTCACCGGAATACCGCCGATGCCCCAGTTGTCGGTGTCCACCTCATCGATCACCACCACCGTGGTCGCCGGATTCTTGCCCAGCACATCGACCAGCAATTGGGTGGCGCCTTCGATCAGTTGGCGTTTCTGCTCGGCGGTGGCGCCTTCGCGGGTGATCTTGATATTTACGTAGGGCATTGCATTACCTCCTTTCTGATAACTGCACGGGAACCGCAAACGACCAACCCAGGGCCCAGATCAGCGCGGCGGCGCCGAGGGCGAAACTTTGTCCGAGGCTACCGCCCTGCGCCAGCCATTGCTCGGCCAGCCAGGGGCCGAGCAACTGGCTGCCGCCGTACAGCGCGATCAACGCCGCCGACAGCCGCGGGCCTTGGTGCGGATGCAGGCAGCGAGCCAGACGTTGGGTCAAAAACACGCTGCCGATAAAGGTGCCACCGACCAGCACCGCGCAAAGCAGCACGCCGAACGACCCCGGCCACAGCAGCGGCGCGGCCGCACCGAGCGCCTGGGTGGCGTAGTTGACGAGCAGCGCGCGGCGGTCGCCCAGGCGCGCGCCGAGGTGATTCCACAGGGCGATGGAGGCCAGGCTGGCCAATGCCGTCCAGCGCCAGGCCCCGCTCAACAGCGGGTCGCCCAGCGGTAGTTGCTCGCGGGCCAGGGCCGGCAGAAAAGTCATCGGCAATATGTAGCCGAGGCCAGCTCCGGCATAGGCGAGAAACAGCGGGGTGCTGGCGCGATCGAACAGCCGGCTGGTTGACTGTCGGGCAACCGAGGCATGCGGCTGCACCTTCAATTGGCCAAGCAGATAGGCGCTCAGCAAGGCAATCGGCAGGGCCAGAGCCGCGGCAGGCCACCAGCGTTGGGCGCCGCTGAGCCAATCCGCCGGCCAGTCCGCCACGCCGCTGGATAACAACAAACCGCCGCCCAGGCCGAGATAGATCAAGCCGCTGAGGCGCGTGCGTTGCCGCTGCGCCAGCCATTCGAGAACCAATGCCGGTGCCTGGACGAACACCAGACCATTGCTGATGCCATTGGCCAGACGCAACAGGAGCAAGCTCTGATAGTCCTTGGTAAAACCCTGGGCCAGGGTCAGCAAAGCATTCAACAGCAGCGCCAGGGGCAGGGCGATGCGCATCCGCTGCGGCGCATGCAGGGCCAGGGCGAGCAACGCGCCGAGCAGGTAACCGATGTAATTCCAGGTCGCCAGGCGCGCGCCTTGCTCGAGGCTGAACAGGCCATCGGCGACCAGGTGCGGCAGTAGCGGGGTGAAGGCGAAGCGGCCGAGCCCGTGCACCACCACCAGCGCACTGGCCCCGGCGAGCAGGGCCAGGAGGATATGACGGGGTTGAGCTGTGGTCATGGGCTAGACGCCTGGGTTGAGGCCTTGAACCTTAGCGGTTGTAGCAATCCGACTACTAGTGAAAAATACTGCGACTGTTTTTCACTCATAGTGAATAGGAGGCTGGCCATGTTGCCTTGGGAAAGGCTCAACCCCCAATTGCTCAGGCATTTTCTCGCCCTCAGCCGCGCCGGCTCGCTGAGCGCGGCCGCGCAGCAATTGCATTGCGTGCCGTCGAACGTTTCGGCGCGCCTGCGCCAGTTGGAAAGCCAGCTCGGCGCCGTATTGTTCCAGCGCCAGGCCCAACGCTTGCGTCTGACCCCGGCGGGCGAGCGCCTGGTGAGCTATGCCGAACAACTGGAGCAGCTGTGTCAGGCCGCCTGGCGCAGCGTGCAGGAAGATGTATGGGCTGGTGACTTGCGCCTGGGCTCGATGGAAACCACTGCCGCCGTGCGTTTGCCCGAGGTGCTGGCGGCCTTTCATCGCGATGCGCCGCGGGTCGATGTCAGCCTGCTGACCGGCACCAGTCGTCACTTGGTCGAGCAGGTGCTGGCCGGGCGCCTGGACGCCGCGCTGATCGGCGGCCCCTTCGAGCATCCGCTGCTGGATGCCGAGGTGATCTGGCGCGAAGAGCTGATGCTGGTGCTGCCCGCCAGTCTGGCGGACGAAGCGTTGCTGCAAGGCCCGGTCAGCCTGCTCGGCTTCCCCGAGGGCTGCCACTACCGCGAGCGCCTGGAGCGTTGGAGCGAGCGCCATGCCCTGCAGGTCAGCGCACGCCAGAGCTACGGGTCCATCGACGCCATCCTCGGCGGCATCGCGGCGGGCATGGGCATCGGCATGTTGCCGCGCAGCCTGCTGCAATTGCACCCGCGCGGTCGCCTGGTGGCCGCCAAGGTTATCGACAGCGACCTGGCCGCCGCGCCAACCCTGCTGATGCGCCGTCGCGACGCGCCGAGTCACCCGGCGCTGGAGCATCTGCTCGAATTATTGCGCGCGCAGCCGCTGCAATCGGTCGCTTGAGCGGCGCGGCAACCTTAAATCGGACTATGTCCTTGTCCGTTGTACGTACTTGTGTGGACAGGATCCGTGCTGGTTGCCATTCCGTAGCCCGGATGAAATCCGGGAAGCGCTGGCGGCCGCAGGAGCCTCCCCCGGATTGCATCCGGGTTACAAGGCTGTGCCAGCACGCTCAGCGCTAACCGCGTATTGATTCGTCCGTTACGCATCCCTGCATTCGCTTCGTTCAACACCGCTGCGCGAACACGTAGACCCCCAAGGCCCTGTTAAACTGCGCGGCCACAGGAGCCCATCTATGAATTACCGTCACGCCTTCCATGCCGGCAACCACGCCGATGTACTGAAACACTATGTGCTGAGCCGCCTGATCGCCCTGCTGTCACGCAAGGAGGCGCCCTTCGCCTACCTCGACAGCCACGCCGGCGTCGGTCTCTACGACTTGCAAGGCGACCAGGCCAGCCGCACCGGCGAATGGCTGCAAGGCATCGACCGCCTGTGGCAGGCCGAAGATGTGCCGGACCCGTTGCTCGACTACCTGGAAGTGATCCGCGCGATGAACCCCGACGGCGTGCTGCGCCATTACCCCGGCTCCCCCGAGCTGGCGCGCATGCTCACCCGCGAACAGGACCGCCTGCACCTCAACGAAAAACACCCGGAAGACGGCCGCCTGCTCAAGGAAAACATGCACGGCGACCGCCGCGTCGCCGTGCACCTGGGCGAAGGCTGGCACGTCCCCCGCGCCCTGCTGCCGACCCGTGAGAAACGCGCGCTGCTGCTGATCGACCCGCCGTTCGAACAAGCCGACGAACAGGAACGCTGCGTGCAGGCGCTGAACGACGCCATCGGCCGTATGCGCCAGGCGGTGGTCGCAATCTGGTACCCGATCAAGGACCTGAACCAACTCAAGCGCTTCTACCGCGACCTGCAAAAAAGCCCTGCGCCCAAGCTGCTGCGCGTCGAACTCTACGTACAGGCCGCCGACGACGCCCAACGCCTGAACGGCTCCGGCCTGGTCATCAGTAACCCGCCATGGGGCCTGGAAGACGAGTTGAAACAGGTACTGCCCTGGCTGACCAGCCTGCTCCGGCAAGGGCAGGCGGGTTGGCGGATGGATTGGTTGATTGAAGAGAAGCCGGCTGGCTAGCCGCTTAGGATGCGTTAGCAGCGGGCATGGTTAACGCTACTGCTCAAGCTGCACCTGCTTGGCGCGTTCAACATATTGCTGGTATTGGGGGATGGCGATGGCCGCCAGCATGCCAATCACGGCGACGAAGATGAACGTGCAGACTATCGCCAGCAGGACGTTAGAGCCATTTTTGACGTTGCCGTACTTGCGCTGCCAGTTGCTTTCATTGCTGCAGAAAAACACGATGCTCTCGACCAGAGAAACAATGGAAGGAATTCCGCTTCCCCAAAACAGCAGATAAAACACCCCCCACCATTGGCCTAGGTAGAAACGATGAATACCGAGGCCACCCAAAAAAAGCGCCAATACACCGGCGGTGATTTTGCTTTTGGGGTTGAGGTTTTGGCTGGCTAGGCAACTCGGGCATTGATTGGCATCAGCGGCGATTTTGCTGCCGCATTGGCGGCAGAAGACGCTGGCAATGGTCAAGTCGGCCTGAGGGGCTTGATAGGGCAGGGCATCCATGATCGCTGTCTTCCAGTGGGGTGGATGCGCACTCTATCAAGGCAATTTGATATCGCCAAGGGAGGGCATTTGGCTGTTTGGTATTCCGGACAGAGAAGCCGCAACCGTTACAACCCGGCTGTCTGAAAGCTGGAGTGAGGAGCGGATGAGCGGGGAATGGCCCGGCTTCGGGCGCTCACCAGAAGCCAGGTTACTGCATGCAATAACCTGGCTTGGCGAGGGTTATTGCGCCTTGCCGTAGATGATCACTACCACTTCATCATCGGTGCGCACATCCAGCCCTTGCTTCTTGCAGTCGATGCTGACCGAGTTGGTTTTGAACGTCAGGCGTTGCCCTGTGGTTCTGTTCTG
Organism: uncultured Pseudomonas sp.; assembly: GCA_966210435.1. Lineage (GTDB taxonomy): Bacteria > Pseudomonadota > Gammaproteobacteria > Pseudomonadales > Pseudomonadaceae > Aquipseudomonas. Next base: position 103,507 of record CBIHLF010000004.1, read on the forward strand.
GCAGGATGCCTTGAGTGTATTGACGCCATTGACATCGACGCCCATCGGCGGAACCAGGTTGTAGTTAATGGCGCCATACAGTGCGGCGACATTACCTTCGCAGTGCTGTTCGAATGTTGCACTTAAAGAAGTCAGGGTTCCGTCAGGGTCATAGGACACTTCGCTAACCTTGAACTTGCCGGTCAGGGTATTGCAGCCCCGACCGTTACCGCTAAAGTCCAGCCCCGCCTTGTCAGCCGGCTGGAAGGGGAAGCGCACGGCCTGTTCGTAAACGCCGGGTTGTATTTGCGTATTGCCCGGGGCAGCCAGATTCAGTGTCCACCAGGTATTGCTGTTGGTGATTGAAACTGTGATGCCCCGATCGTAGTTGGTCGAATACTTGAACGCCGAATCGGCATCCTTGTAAACGTAATTTTTACCCTGGCCGATATAGTCGCCGGGTTCGCTGGTCAGCGTCAGTTGGCTGCCGGCAGTGGCGAAGGAGCTTGCTGTTACGAGTAATGAGGCGGCTAGATATTTAAGGCTTTGCATGCTTAGTTCCTTTGATTTGAGTTACACGGCCATGTGCAGGTGCATGTCAGACTTGGGTAATGCTTGGTACGGCGAGATGCGGTACTAAATCCTAAGGCGGTTAGGTCCGTGGGCTGAGAAGGCTAGCACGTGAAGAACAGCTTCAACTATCCAGGTCGAAAAGTGTGATCTGTATCGCCCCCCCCTATATGACCGAACCGGTAATGCCTTTTTGCATTGCCGGTTCGCATTCCGCGCCTAAGGTTCACTACCCCGGCAAACAAACCCCAGTCCCACCCAACCCGCAATACCCCTCCGGATTTTTTGCCAGATACTGCTGGTGATACGCCTCGGCGTAATAGAAGGACGGGGCTTCGGCTATTTCCGTCGTGATCGGGCCGAAGCCGGCTTTGGTCAGTTCGGCCTCGAACTGCGCCTGGCTGGCCTGGGCCGCGGTCAGTTGCTCGGGGCTGTGGCAGTAGATCGCCGAGCGGTATTGGCTGCCGATGTCGTTGCCTTGGCGCATGCCCTGGGTCGGGTTGTGGGCTTCCCAGAAGGTTTTCAGCAGCGCTTCGTAACTGGTGATTTGCGGGTCGAAGACCACCAGCACCGCTTCGGTGTGGCCGGTGAGGCCGGAGCAGATTTCTTCATAGGTGGGGTTCGGGGTGTGGCCGCCGGCGTAGCCGACCGCGGTGGTCCATACGCCCGGCTGTTGCCAGAAGCGCCGTTCGGCGCCCCAGAAGCAGCCCATGGCGAAGACCGCTTGCTGCAGGCCGGCGGGAAACGGTCCTTGCAGCGGGTGGCCGTTGACATAATGGGCGTCCGGCACTGCCAGCGGGGTGTCGCGGCCGGGCAGGGCTTGCTCGGCGCTGGGCAGTTCGAGTTTGTGGGTGAGTATTTGCGAACGCAAAGCCATGGGCCGTTTCCTCGTTTCAGGCGTGTTTCCCAAGTAGACCACATTGTAGGCGTGGCGTTACGGAGGGGCGGTGGATTGGCCGGGGCGAGCGCCGAGCTCTCGGGATGCTCGCCGAAGCGGCAAGCGGGCTTCTGCATGAGCGGTATCTAGCCCCGGCAAGGGTAGCGTTTCAGGCTGTCAGCCAGTTGGTTGCCGGCGATCGGTTGGTCGAACAGGTAGCCCTGGCCGATATCGCAGTTGTGCCGCCGCAGGAAGGCCAGTTGCTCGGCGGTTTCGATGCCTTCGGCGACGACCTTGAGTTTGAGGTTATGGGCCATGGCGATCACGGCGGAGGTGATCTCCATGTCGTCCTCGTCCTTTGGGATGTCCATGATGAAGCTGCGATCGATCTTGATCACGTCGATGGGGAATTTCTTCAGATAGCTGAGCGACGAATAGCCGGTGCCGAAGTCGTCCATGGCCAGGGTCAGGCCGAGGCTTTTCAGGCGGCTGAGTTGATGGCGGGTATCGTCGGTGGCCTCCAGCAGTAGGCCCTCGGTCAACTCAAGTTCGAGCAGGCCGGGGTCGAGTTGCTCCTCGTGCAGAATCGCCGCTATCGAGCCGACCAGATCGATGTCGGAGAACTGCTTGGGCGACAGGTTGATCGCCACTTGCAGGTTGCCGAGCCCGCTCTTGCTCAACTTTTGGCTCATGCGGCAGGCCTGGCGCACCACCCACTTGCCGATGGGGATTATCAGCCCGGTTTCTTCGGCGACGCTGATGAATTGATCCGGACGGATCATGCCTTTTTCCGGATGGTGCCAGCGCAACAGCGCCTCCAGGCCGAGCAAGCGGCCGCTTTTCAGGCACAGCTTGGGTTGGTAATAGACTTCGAGCTCGCCTTGTTCGAGCGCGCGACGCAGGTTGTTTTCGACGAACAGCTTGTAGCTGGCCTCGGCGTTCAGGGTCTGGTTGAACACCAGCAGCTGGTTCTTGCCATTGGCCTTGGCCTTGTGCAGGGCGAGGCCGGCATGCTGCATCAGGGTTTGCGGGTCGTTGCCGTGTTCCGGAGCGCAGGCCAGACCGACCGAGCCGGTGATGCTGATCAGGTGACTGTCGACGAATACCGGTTGTTCCAGGCTGTGCAGCACTTGCTGTGCCAGCTGCTGCGCGGCGGTCATGTCGGCGACGCGCATCAGGATGGCGAATTCGTTGCTGGCGAAGCGCGCGAGGATACCGTCGCCGTCGACATTGACGGCCAGCCGCTCGGCCAGGCTGACCAGCAGCTTGTCGCCGGTCTGATGACCGAGGCTGTCGTTGATTCGTTTGAAATTGTCGATATCCACCAGCAGCAGGCTGACGGACGCTGGCGCGCTGGCTGCGAAATGCTTGTCCAGGCTGCGGATAAAGGCGTACCGATTGCCCAGGCCGGTAAGGCTGTCGATATAGGCCAGGCGCTCGATATGCTGCTGGGCCTGTTTGCTTTTGCTGATGTCTTCGTAGATGCCGATGTAATGGGTCAGGCTGCCGTCGTCGGCGTGCACCTTGGAGATCGACAGCTGCGCCCAATAAGGCTCGCGGTTTTTGCGCAGGCTCTGGAACTCGCCCTGCCAGCGACTGTTCCTCTCCAGGCTGATCTGCGCCGCGTCGAGCTGGCCGGCCAGGTTTTCCAGCGCCGGCAGGCTGGATAGGCGCTGGCCCCTGACCTCTTCGGCGGTGTATTGAGTGATGGCGGTGAAGCTCGAATTGACGTATTCGATAAGGCCATTGCGGTCGATCAGGATAAAGGCGCTGGCGCTTTGCTCGACGGCGCGCTGGAACAGATGCAGGGCGCTGGCGGTGGTGCGTCTCTGCTGATTGCTCAGCACCTGGGCGTATTGATCGGCCAGTTCGCCGGCGAACGCCACCTCGTCCGTTTGCCAGATGCGCTCGGCACCGACATGTTCGATGCAGAGCACGCCGACCACTTCACCATCGACGCGGATGCTGGCATCGAGCATGGCGCCAATGCCCAGGGGGATCAGATAATCCTCGCGCAGTTCGCAGGTGCGCGGATCGATCAGGGCATTGTGCGCGTCTATCGCCCGTCCACCCTGCAATGCTTGCAGGTAGGTCGAAAACCGGCTGATATCGATCGGGCTGGGGCATTCATGAGCCTGAATATCCCGGCGGTAGAGCACGACCGGCTCGAGGCTCTGCTCATGCAGGGTCCAGATGCTGGCGCGCGCCACAGCATAGATGTCGCAGGCGGCCAGGGTGATCTGCTGGGCGGCTTCGGCGAGGGGATCGGCGGCGCTGTAGCGCTGCTGTGCCAGGCGTACGATCAGGTTCTGTTGCGCCTGGGTGCGGGCTTGTTGCCGCTGGTCCTGCTGGCGCCGCATGTGTACTGGGTTTTGTGCATGGGGCGGGGTCGCTGTCGCGCTCTGGGTAGGCAGCAGGTAGCCGCGTAGCAGATGTCGCCCATGCTGTTTATAGGGTTCACCCAGTTCGAGCAGGTTGAGCGGGCCGAGTGGGGTGTGCAGGGTGTAGTGCACCTGATAGTGCGTTTGCTGCACCAGTTGCAGCTGGATGCTTTCATGCAGCTGGTGACGCGCCTCAGGCTCCATCAGGCTGGCGTAGGGGGAATCCACCAGGGTGCAGAGCTCGGTTGCGGCGATCCCGAGTTGGCGCTCGCAGTTCGGGTCGAGAAACAACAGGGTCCAGCTGGCTTCGTTGAGCCGTTCGAAACGCAACATGCCGAGCCGTGCCGGCACTGGCAACTGCGTCACAACCTCGGCCGCTAAACCATTAGCGGCATCGGGATGGCTTTTCATCGATTGGCTGGCTTCCAGTATGCTGACGAAGCGAGGTCTCGGCTCACTTCACTATAGCTATCAGTAAGGGTGCATCATGCGATTGCGACTGACAAGAAAACTAATAAGCGCAGCGTTGCTGGGGAGCTGCCTGATTGCGTCGCCGGGCTGGGGCGCCGAACCGGCCGCGGGCCTGAGCAGCCCCGAGCAGGCGCGTTACCTGGCGGAGCTCAAGCGCCTGTACCTGACCCAGGACGAGGGCCAGGCGTTGCTCGCGCACAGCAATGACCTGCTGAAGACCTATGCGTTGCGTGCGGCTTACCAGGTCGGTCAGGCCCAGCGCAAAGATCTGGTTTATCAATTGAGCCAGGGTGCGCCGGGCGAGCTGGTGTTGCGTGAGGAAACCCGCGACGCGCAAAGCGGTGCTGTGGCGGTGCATAACCGACGGATAAACCTGTATGGCGTCGACCCCTTTATCAAATATGACTGCCCGCTGTCCGGCATCAGCTGTGTGCTGCACAACCCGGCCGATGGTGGCGTGTTATTGACCATAGTGCGCGATCACCAGGGCGCCGCCGAACTGGCCAAGGCGCTGAGTTTTCTGATTCGCAATGTGCAGAAGGGGTAGGGTGTTATTGGGGCTTAGGTAGCCCGCCGCAGGTGGTATATGGGGTTAGTCGCTTTCGTAGGGAATGATATGGCGAGGCCTTGTCTACCGCTGCTCGCCGGGATGGCGGACAGGCCTTCGGTATGTCCGCCCTACAACTCAGCAATTCTTGTGCATGAACCTTGGATGCCAATGCAGACCTTGGCTTGAATCGTTCTGGCCCCTCTTCCCGGTGATACAACTCACCGCCGATCCAGAGTCAAAAAAAACCCCGCCAACGAGGCGGGGTTGAGGGTACGAGCGTGGCGTGCTCGAAAGTTGAAGCGGGTGTTACAGCAGCATGGTGCGGATATCCGTGAGCACGTCGCCGAGGCGCTTGGTGAAGCGCGCGGCGGCGGCGCCGTTGATTACCCGGTGATCGTAGGATAGCGACAGCGGCAGCATCAGCTTGGGCTGGAAGGCCTTGCCGTCCCAGACCGGCTGGATGGTCGCCTTGCTGACGCCGAGGATCGCCACTTCCGGCGCGTTGACGATCGGCGTGAAGCCGGTGCCGCCAATGTGGCCGAGGCTGGAGATGGTGAAGCAGGCGCCCTGCATGTCGTCGGCCGCGAGTTTCTTGGTGCGGGCCTTTTCCGCCAGCGCGGCGGCTTCGGCGGCGAGTTGCAGCAGGCTCTTCTGGTCGACGTTCTTGATCACTGGCACCAGCAAACCGTCCGGGGTGTCCACGGCGAAGCCGATGTGCACGTACTTCTTGCGGATGATCGCTTTACCGCTCGGCGCCAGCGAACTGTTGAAGTCCGGCAGCTCCTTGAGCAGGTAGGCGCAGGCTTTCAATAGCAACGGCAGCACGGTGAGCTTGACCCCGGCCTTCTCGGCCACGGCTTTCTGTGCGACGCGGAAGGCTTCCAGCTCGGTGATGTCGGCCGAGTCGAATTGGGTCACGTGCGGCACATTGAGCCAGCTGCGGTGCAAGTTGGCGGCGCCGACCTGCATCAGGCGGGTCATCGCCACTTCTTCGACTTCGCCGAACTTGCTGAAGTCCACTACCGGGATCGGCGGAATGCCGGCACCGCCAGTGGCGCCAGCCGGCGCTTCCTTGGCCTTCTGCAGCATGGCTTTGACATGCAGCTGCACGTCTTCCTTGAGGATGCGCTCTTTCGGGCCGGTGCCTTTGACTTCGGCCAGGTTCACGCCGAAATCGCGAGCCAGCTGACGCACCGCGGGGCCCGCGTGTACGGCGCTGCCGCTGGACGGTACCTGCGCTGCAGCCGCGCTGGCGGCCGCGGCCGACAGTTTGGCGATGGCGTTGACCTCGGCGACCACCTCGGGCGCGGCGCCAGCGGGAGTGCTGTGCACCGCCTGAGTAGGCGCAGGTGCTGCAGCGGCAGGAGCCGCCGGTGCGGCGCCGGCCACTTTGAGCTTGAGGATCAGGTCGCCGGTGCCGACTTCGGCGTCCAGCTTGACCTCGACGCTTTCCACCACGCCGGCAGCCGGCGAGGGGATTTCCATGCTGGCCTTGTCCGATTCCAGGGTGATCAGCGACTGGTCGGCTTCCACCGTGTCGCCGGCCTTGACCAGCACTTCGATGACTTTGGCCTTGCCGGCCGAACCGATATCCGGCACGTGGACGTCCTGCACGCTAGCGCTGGCGCTGGCGCTGGCAGCAGGCGCCGCAGCGGCTGGCGCCTGCGCCGGAGTTTCGGCTTTTGCCGGCTCCACCGCCTTGGCTGGTGCTGGAGCGGGAGCAGCCTCGGTGGCGCCCTCGGCTTCCAGTTCGAGCAGTTCGTCGCCTTCCTTCAGGTTGTCGCCGAGCTTGACCTTGATGCTTTTCACCACGCCGGCCTTGGGCGCCGGGATTTCCATGCTGGCCTTATCCGACTCGAGGGTCAGCAGGCTCTGGTCGGCTTCGATGCGGTCGCCGACTTTCACCATCAGTTCGATCACTTCACCCTCACCGCCGCCGATGTCGGGTACGCGAATCAATTCACTCATCGTTTCGCTCCTTAGCAGTCCAGTGGGTTGAGTTTTTCCGGGTCGATACCGAACTTGGCGATGGCGTCGGCCAGCACCTTGGCTTCGATTTCGCCACGGTCTACCAGGGCTTCGAGGGCGGCGAGGACGACCCAGTTGCGGTCCACTTCGAAGAAGTGGCGCAGCTTCTTGCGGCTGTCGCTGCGGCCGAAGCCGTCGGTGCCCAGGACCTTGTATTCCTTGCTCGGTACCCACTGGCGAATCTGCTCGGCGAACAGCTTCATGTAGTCGGTACTGGCGATGACCGGGCCTTTACGCCCTTTCAGGCACTGCTCGATATGGGTCTGCTTCGGCTTCTGCCCCGGGTGCAGGCGATTGCTGCGCTCCACGGCCAGGCCTTCGCGACGCAGTTCGTTGAAGCTGGTGACGCTCCAGACGTCGGCGCCGACATTGAACTGCTCGCGGAGGATCTTCGCCGCCTCGCGCACTTCGCGCAGAATGGTGCCGGAGCCGAGCAGCTGGACGTGGTGCGCGGCTTCCTTCTTGTCTTCCTCGAGCAAATACATGCCCTTGATGATGCCGTCCTCGGCGCCCACAGGCATCGCCGGCTGCTGGTAGGCCTCGTTCATCACGGTGATGTAGTAGAAGACGTTCTGCTGTTCTTCCATCATCTGCCGCGTGCCTTCGCGGATGATCACCGCCAGCTCGTAGCCGTAGGTGGGATCATAGGTGCGGCAGTTGGGGATGGTCGCGGCCATGATGTGACTGTGGCCGTCTTCATGCTGCAAACCTTCGCCGTTCAGCGTGGTGCGTCCGGCAGTGCCGCCGATCAGGAAGCCGCGGGTGCGGCTGTCGCCAGCGGCCCAGGCCAGGTCGCCGATACGCTGGAAACCGAACATCGAATAGAAGATATAGAACGGCAGCATCGGCTGATTGTGGCAGCTGTAGCTGGTGCCCGCGGCGATGAAGGAGCTCATGGCGCCGGCTTCGTTGATGCCTTCCTCGAGGATCTGACCTTTCTTGTCCTCGCGGTAGAACATCACCTGATCCTTGTCGACCGGCTCGTACAGCTGGCCGACCGAGGAGTAGATGCCGAGCTGGCGGAACATGCCTTCCATACCGAAGGTGCGCGCCTCGTCCGGAATGATCGGGACGATACGACTGCCCAGCTCCTTGTCCTTGACCAGCTGCGCGAGGATGCGCACGAAGGCCATGGTGGTGGAGATTTCACGGTCGCCGGAGCCGTCGAGGATGGCCTTGAGGGTATCCAGCGGCGGGGTCGGAATGCTGAAGCTGTTGGTCCGGCGTTGCGGTACGAAGCCGCCCAGTGCGGCGCGGCGCTCATGCAGGTACTTGTATTCGGCGCTGCCTTCTTCGGGCTTGAAGAACGGCAGGTTTTCCAGCTGATCGTCCTTGACCGGGATGTCGAAGCGGTCGCGGAATTTCTTCAGGCTGTCGACATCGACCTTCTTGGTGTTGTGCGCGGTGTTCTTCGCTTCGCCGGCACCGGTGCCATAACCCTTGATGGTCTTGGCCAGGACCACGGTCGGCTGACCTTTGTGGTGCACGGCTTCGTGGTAGGCCGCATAGACCTTATAGGGGTCGTGGCCGCCACGGTTAAGCTTCCAGATTTCGTCGTCGGAGAGGTCTTTGACCATCTCTTTCAGCTCTGGGCTATTGAAGAAGTGTTCACGCACGAAGGCGCCGTCTTTGGCTTTGTAGTTCTGGTACTCGCCGTCGATCACTTCGTCCATCCGGCGTTGCAGGATGCCGTCGGTATCTTTGGCCAGCAGCGGGTCCCAGAAGCGACCCCAGACCACCTTGTTGACGTTCCACTGGGCGCCGCGGAACACGCCTTCGAGTTCCTGGATGATCTTGCCGTTGCCGCGCACCGGGCCGTCGAGGCGCTGCAGGTTGCAGTTGATGACGAAGATCAGGTTGTCCAGCTTCTCGCGGCCGGCCAGGGAGATGGCGCCGAGGGATTCCGGCTCGTCGCACTCGCCGTCGCCGAGGAAACACCAGACTTTCTGCTTGCCGGCCGGGATGTAGCCGCGGTCTTCCAGGTACTTCATGAAGCGCGCCTGGTAGATCGCCTGGATCGGGCCGAGGCCCATGGATACGGTGGGGAACTGCCAGAAGTCCGGCATCAGCCAGGGGTGCGGATAGGACGACAGGCCCTTGCCATCGACTTCCTGGCGGAAGTTGTTGAGCTGGTCTTCGCTGATCCGGCCTTCCATAAAGGCGCGGGCATAAACGCCCGGCGAGGCATGGCCCTGGAAGTAGATGAGGTCGCCGCCGTGCTCGTCGGTCGGGGCCTGGAAGAAGTAGTTGAAGCCGATGTCGTACAGAGTCGCCGAGGAGGCGAAACTGGAGATGTGGCCGCCCAGATCCGGGTCTTGCAGGTTGGTGCGCATCACCATCGCCAGGGCGTTCCAGCGTACCAGCGAGCGAATGCGGCGTTCCATGAACAGGTCGCCGGGCATGCGGGCTTCGTGGCCTACGGGGATGGTGTTGCGATACGGCGTGGTGATCGCATAAGGCAACTGGGTACCACTACGGGTGGCCAGTTCGCCGAGGCGGGTCATCAAATAATGGGCGCGGTCTTCACCTTCACGGTCGAGGACGGATTCCAGCGCGTCCAGCCATTCCTGGGTTTCGACGGGATCAAGGTCTTGCATGGCTTGCTCCAGGGCGGAAAGGCTTCCAGAATCGGAGGCCTGGGTTCGTGGCCGACTTCGTGAGTGGCCGCGTAAATTCTTGGTTTGACCGGGGATAGGGCCGGCTCTGTGTAGTTTTACTACATTTCGAAGCTCTTTTCAGCCTCTGAGATACAAACGTTGGTAGTAAAACTACAGTTATTTTTCTGTCCGTGACTCTCCCCGCTCTAGTTCGGGCGTTTGCCGAGTCGGGCAGCCCGCCGAAAAAGGATAGACCATGAGCCTTCCCGTGCTGGCCTCTTTGCCGGTCACTCTCGAATCCCTGGCGCTGAATGCCGAGCAAGCCTTGCGCGCAGTCCTGGCGGGGTTTGACAACGCTGTGACGTCGACTTTCGCGGCCTGGCCACATGCCCGGCACGAGGCGTGGCGTCGGGTCTGCGCCGCCAGCGATTTCGTCACCGAGCAAGCGCTGCGCGACCCGCTGATGTTGCTGGATCTGGCCGGTAGTGGACTGCTCGAACGCGCATTTCGGGCCGGTGAATTGCGCGAGCAACTGCTCGCGGCGCTGGCTGGTTGCGAGGGTGAAGACGATTTGGCCCGGCGCTTGCGACGCTTTCGCAATCGCCAGCAGCTGCGCATCATCTGGCGCGATATCACCCGCCAGGCCGATCTGATCGAAACCTGCCGGGATCTGTCCGACCTCGCCGATGCCTGTATCGATCAGGCTTACCATTGGCTCTATCCGCGTCACTGCACGCAATTCGGCACCCCGGTCGGGCGTCGTAGTGGGCAGGCGCAGCACATGGTGATTCTCGGCATGGGCAAGCTGGGCGCCCACGAACTGAACCTGTCCTCGGATATCGACCTGATCTTCGGCTACCCGGAAGGCGGCGAGACCGAAGGAGTCAAGCGCCCGCTGGATAATCAGGAATTCTTCATCCGCCTTGGTCAGAAGCTGATCAAGGCGCTGGATGCGATCACCGTCGACGGTTTCGTCTTCCGCACCGATATGCGCTTGCGGCCCTATGGCTCCTCGGGTTCGCTGGTGTTCAGCTTTAACGCGCTGGAACAGTACTACCAGGATCAGGGGCGCGACTGGGAGCGCTACGCGATGATCAAGGCGCGGGTGGTCGGCGGCGATCAGCAGGCCGGCACGCGCCTGCTGGAAATGCTGCGGCCCTTCGTTTATCGCCGCTACCTGGACTTTTCCGCGATCGAAGCGCTGCGCACCATGAAGCAGCTGATTCAGCAGGAGGTGCGGCGCAAGGGCATGGCCGAGAACATCAAGCTTGGCGCTGGTGGCATCCGCGAGGTGGAATTCATCGCCCAGGCGTTTCAGTTGATCCATGGCGGTCGCGACCTCAGCTTGCAGCAGAGGCCGTTGCTCAAGGTGCTGACGACGCTCGAAGGGCAGGGCTATCTGCCCGCAGCGGTGGTCGAGGAGTTGCGCGAGGGCTACCAGTTTCTGCGCTACACCGAACACGCGCTGCAGGCGATTGGCGATCGGCAGACGCAGATGCTCCCGGACAACGATCAGGACCGGACGCGGGTCGCCTTTATCATGGGCTTCGACAGCTGGCAGGCGTTCCACGAGCGGCTGATGCACTGGCGCGGTCGGGTCGATTGGCATTTCCGTCAGGTGATCGCCGACCCGGACGAGGATCTCGAGAGCGCCGATGACGAAGCGGTCGGCGGCGAGTGGCTGCCGCTGTGGGAGGATGTGCAGGACGAGGAGGCTGCCTGCCGGCAGCTGGCCGAGGCCGGATTCAGCGATGCGCAAGCGGCCTGGCAGCGCCTGGCCGGGCTGCGCAATGGTAACCAGGTGCGTGCCATGCAACGGCTCGGTCGCGAGCGTCTGGATGCCTTTATGCCGCGGCTACTGGCTCAGGCGGTGGAGCACGATAACCCCGACCTGGTGCTGGAGCGGGTGTTGCCGCTGATCGAGGCGGTGGCGCGGCGTTCGGCCTACCTGGTGTTGCTGACGGAAAACCCCGGCGCCCTGCAGCGCCTGATGACGCTGTGTGCGGCCAGCCCCTGGATCGCCGAACAAATCGCCCGCTTCCCATTGCTGCTCGACGAGCTGCTCAACGAGGGGCGTCTGTTCAAGCCGCCGCTGGCGCCGGAGTTGGCCGCCGAGCTGCGCGAGCGCTTGATGCGCATCCCCGAGGACGACCTGGAGCAGCAGATGGAGGCGCTGCGTCACTTCAAGTTGGCGCACCGCCTGCGTGTGGCGGCCTCGGAGATCGCCGGCAGCCTGCCATTAATGAAGGTCAGTGATTACCTGACCTGGCTGGCCGAGGCAATCCTTGATCAGGTGCTGGCGCTGGCCTGGCGTCAGACCGTGGCCAGGCATGGCGCACCCTTGCGTGCCGATGGCAACCCGTGCGATCCCGATTTCATCATCGTCGGCTACGGCAAAGTTGGCGGCATCGAGTTGGGCCATGGGTCGGATCTGGATCTGGTATTCATCCACGATGGCGACCCGCAAGCCGAAACCAATGGCGCCAAGCCGATCGACGGTGCGCAGTTCTTCAATCGCCTGGGGCAGAGGATCATTCATCTGCTGACGGCGCAAACCAACTCCGGTCAGCTGTACGAGGTGGATATGCGCCTGCGCCCGTCCGGGGTTTCGGGCTTGCTGGTCAGCTCCCTCGGCGCCTTCGAGCGCTACCAGGAGAATGAGGCCTGGACCTGGGAGCATCAGGCGCTGGTGCGCGCGCGGGTGCTGGTCGGTTGTCCGCGGGTGGGCAAGGCGTTCGAAGCGGTGCGGGCGCAGGTTCTGGGGCGCGAGCGCGATCTGGACAAGCTGCGTGTCGAGGTCAGTGAGATGCGCGCGAAGATGCGCGACAACCTCGGCAGCAAGGCCACCGCCGCCGGCACCGCGGCTAATGCCTTCGAGGCCGGCGCTCCGCTCGACCTGAAGCAGGACGCCGGAGGTATCGTCGATATTGAATTTATGGTGCAATACGCGGCCCTGGCGTGGTCGCGACAGTACCCGGAACTGCTGGAGTTCACCGATAACATCCGCATTCTGGAAGGGCTGGAGCGCATCGGTTTGCTGCCGGGCGAAGATGCCAGTCTGCTACGGGATATTTACCAGGCCTACCGTTCGGCCGCCCATCGTCAGGCCTTGCAGAAGCAGCCGGGTGTGGTCGGCGGCGATCAGTTCCAGCAGCAGCGGCGCGACGTGATGCGTATCTGGCGGGAGCTGGGTTTAAGCTGAATTTGATGGGGTCGGTCGCCCGCGGCGGCTGGCCTATGCTGTACGAACGAATGTACTAATCGCATTAGCAACCGAATTTGAGGAGCAGGCAACTATGTCGATGGCCGATCGTGATGGCGTGATTTGGTATGACGGCGAGCTGGTGCCATGGCGCAACGCGACCACCCATGTGCTGACCCACACGCTGCATTACGGCATGGGCGTCTTCGAAGGCGTGCGCGCCTACGACACCCCGGACGGCACGGCGATCTTCCGCCTGCAGGCGCACACTGATCGGCTGTTCGACTCGGCCCATATCATGGGCATGAAGATTCCCTTCTCCAAAGACGAAATCAACGAAGCCACCCGCGCCGCCGTACGCGAGAACAACCTGGAAAGCGCCTACATCCGCCCGATGGTGTTCTACGGATCCGAAGCCATGGGCCTGCGCGCCAGCGGCCTGAAAGTGCAGGTGATAGTCGCCGCCTGGAGCTGGGGCGCCTATATGGGCGACGAAGCCCTGCAGGTCGGAATCAAGGTGCGCACCAGCTCCTTCACCCGCCACCACGTCAACATCTCCATGACCCGCGCCAAGGCCAACGGCAACTACATCAACTCGATGCTGGCCCTGCAGGAGGCCGTCTCCGGCGGCGCCGACGAGGCCATGCTGCTGGATACCGAAGGCTACGTTGCCGAAGGCTCGGGCGAGAACATTTTCCTGGTGCGTAACGGCGTGATCTACACCCCGGAAGTCACCTCCTGCCTGAACGGCATCACCCGTAACACCATCCTGACCCTGGCCGCCGAACATGGCATCCAGGTGGTCGAGAAGCGCATCACCCGCGATGAGGTGTACATCGCCGACGAAGCCTTCTTCACCGGCACCGCCGCCGAAGTCACGCCGATTCGCGAAGTCGACGGCCGGCAGATCGGCGCTGGCCGCCGCGGCCCGGTGACCGAAAAACTGCAAACCGCCTATTTCGACCTGGTGACCGGCAAAACCGCCAACCACGCCGAATGGCGCACGCTGGTTAAATAAAGCTGCAAGCCACAAGCTGCAAGCTGCAAGCGCTCTGGCTGCTTTAGCTTGCGGCTGAAGGCTTGCGGCTCGAGGCTGCACTTATGAATATCCTGATTATCGGCCCCAGCTGGGTGGGCGACATGGTGATGGCGCAGACGCTGTTCAGCTGCCTGAAACAGCGCCACCCGGACTGTGAAATCGACGTGCTGGCGCCCGACTGGAGTCGGCCGATACTCGAGCGCATGCCCGAAGTGCGTCAGGCCCTGAGTTTCCCCCTGGGCCATGGCGTGCTCGAACTGGCGACCCGGCGCAAGATCGGCAAGTCGCTGGCCGGCCAATACGATCAGGCGATTCTGCTGCCCAACTCGCTGAAGTCCGCCCTGGTGCCGTTTTTCGCCGGTATCCCCGTGCGCACCGGCTGGAAGGGCGAAATGCGCTACGGGCTGCTCAACGACGTGCGTATTCTGGATAAAGAGCGCTACCCGCTGATGATCGAGCGCTTTATGGCGCTGGCCTACGAAGCGGGTGCCGAGCTGCCCCAGCCGTATCCACGGCCGTCCCTGCGGATCGATCCGGTCAGCCGCGATGCGGCGCTGGCGAAGTTCGGTCTGAGCCTGGATCGCCCGGTGCTGGCGCTCTGTCCCGGTGCAGAGTTCGGTATTGCCAAGCGCTGGCCGAGCGAACATTACGCTCAGGTCGCCGAGGCGAAGATCCGCCTCGGTTGGCAGGTGTGGCTGTTCGGCTCGAAGAACGATCACCCGGTCGGCGAGGAGATTCGCCTGCGGCTGATTCCCGGCTTGCGCGAGGAAGCGACGAATCTGGCCGGCGACACCAGCCTGGCCGAGGCGATCGACCTGCTGTCCGCTGCCTCCGCCGTGGTCTCCAACGACTCCGGGTTGATGCATGTGGCGGCGGCGCTCAATCGCCCGCTGGTGGCGGTCTATGGTTCCACTTCGCCAGGGTTCACCCCGCCGCTGGCCGAACAGGTGGAAATCGTCCGCCTGGGCCTCGAGTGCAGCCCCTGTTTCGATCGCACCTGCCGCTTCGGCCACTACAACTGCCTGCGCGAACTCAAGTCGGGCGCGGTGATCGAGGCGCTCGATCGCCTGGTGGCCGATCCGCTAGAGGTCCAATAGTGCGGGTTCTACTGGTCAAGACTTCCTCGCTCGGCGACGTCATCCATACGCTTCCAGCGTTGACCGATGCCGCGCGCGCGATACCCGGCATCCAGTTCGATTGGGTGGTGGAAGAAGGCTTCGCCGAAATTCCCGCCTGGCACCCGGCCGTCGCCCAAGTGATTCCGGTGGCGATCCGCCGTTGGCGCAAGCACCTCTGGCAGACCCTCAAAAACGGCGAATGGGCGCGCTTTAAACAGCGCTTGAATGAAAGCCGCTACGACCTGGTGATCGATGCCCAGGGGTTGCTGAAAAGCGCCTGGTTGACCCGCTACGTCAACAAGGCGCCGGTCGCTGGCCTGGACGGCAGTTCAGCGCGCGAACCCATTGCCAGCCGTTTCTATGATCGACGCTATGCGGTGCCGCGCGAACAGCACGCCCTCGAACGTGTGCGTCAGCTGTTTGCCGAGGCTCTGGGCTATCCCGTGCCGCAGGATGTCGGCGACTACGGCCTGAACCGTGCACAACTGGCCGGCGCTGTGACCCAGCCCTACCTGTTGTTTTTGCATGGCACCACCTGGCCGAGCAAGCATTGGCCGGAAGCCAATTGGCGCGAGTTGGCCGAGCACATGAGCGCCCAGGGCTGGGCCATTCGTTTGCCCTGGGGCAATGCCGACGAGCATGCGCGCGCCGAGCGCCTGGCCACTGGTCTGGCTAACGTTGCGGTGCTGCCGAAGCTGAATCTGGCCGGCGTGGCCAAGGTGATCGCCGGGGCCAGCGCTTGTGTGGCGGTGGATACCGGCCTGGGCCACCTGGCCGCAGCGCTGGATGTGCCGAGCATTTCGCTTTATGGTCCGACCCGGCCGGGCCGGGTCGGGGCGTACGGCCGCTCGCAGATTCACCTGTGCGCCACCGGCCCGGATGCCGGCTCGGGCGACCGCCACAAGCCCTGCTTCGATACCCTGACGACCCAGCGGGTGGCCACCGAGCTGGAGGCCTTGTTGCTGGCCGAGGAAGCCGTTTGATGCCGCTGCCGAGAATTTTCCCCGGGTTTCGTCCGGGCTACACGATTGAAGGGCGCGTCTGATGCAGCTGGCTTTTATCCTCTACAAGTATTTCCCCTATGGCGGTTTGCAGCGCGACTTCATGCGCATCGCCCTGGAGTGCCAGGCGCGCGGCCATGCGATTCGCGTGTATACGCCGATCTGGGAGGGCGAGGTGCCGGCTGGCTTCGAGGTCGTGGTGGTGCCGGTCAAGGCGCTGTTCAATCACAAGCGTAACGAGAAACTCAGCGCCTGGATCGCCGTCGACCTGGCCAAACGCCCGGTGGATCGGGTGGTGGGCTTCAACAAGATGCCGGGGCTGGATGTCTATTACGCCGCCGACGGCTGCTTCGAGGACAAGGCGCAGACCCTGCGCAACCCGATCTACCGTCGCTGGGGGCGCTACAAGCACTTCGCCGACTATGAGCGCGCAGTGTTCGCCGCGGACGCCAAGACCGAAATCCTGATGATTTCCGAAGTGCAGCAACCGTTGTTCATCAAGCATTACCACACCCCGCGGCAGCGTTTTCATCTGCTGCCGCCGGGCATCGCCCAGGATCGTCGCGCACCGGCCAATGCCGCGCAGATCCGCGCCGAGTTCCGCCGCGAATTCAATTTGGCGGATGACGATCTGCTGCTGGTGCAGATTGGCTCGGGCTTCAAGACCAAAGGGCTGGATCGCAGCCTGAAAGCCTTGGCCGCGCTGCCGCGCGAGTTGAAGAAGCGCAGCCGGCTGATCGCCATCGGCCAGGACGACCCGCGCGCCTTCCAGCTGCAGGCCAAGACGCTGGGGATCTCCGAGCAGGTACAGATACTCAAAGGTCGCAACGATATTCCGCGCTTCCTCCTCGGCGCCGATCTACTGATTCACCCCGCCTATAACGAAAATACCGGCACCGTGCTGCTGGAAGCCGTGGTGGCGGGGCTGCCGGTGCTGGTCACCGATGTTTGCGGCTACGCCCATTACATCGCCGATGCGGACGCCGGAAGGGTGCTACCCAGCCCGTTCGCCCAAGAGCAGCTCAATCAGGTGCTCGCCGAAATGCTCGCCGACGACCAGCGTCGTGCGTTCTGGGGGCGCAACGGTTTGGCCTATGCCGACTGCGCCGACCTCTATTCCATGCCGCAGCACGCGGCCGACATTATCCTGGCGACGCGTACATGAAGCTGGTGCTGGCGGAACCCTTTAAAACCCTGTGGGCCGGGCGCGATGCCTTTGCCGCGGTCGAGGCCCTGCAAGGCCAGGTCTATCGCGAGCTGGAAGGCCGCCGCACGCTACGCACCGAAGTCGCCGGGCGCGGCTATTTCGTCAAGATCCACCGCGGTATCGGCTGGGGCGAAATCATCAAGAACCTGCTCACCGCCAAATTGCCGGTGCTGGGTGCGCGCCAGGAATGGCAGGCAATTGGCCGTCTGCACGAGGTCGGCGTATCGACCATGACCGCGGTGGCCTATGGCGAGCGCGGCAGCAACCCGGCGGCGCAGCATTCCTTTATCGTCACCGAGGAATTGGCGCCGACCATCAGCCTGGAAGATTTCTGCATGGATTGGCCGCGCACGCCGCCGCCAGTTGCACTCAAGCACGCCCTGATCGGCGAAGTGGCGCGCATGACCGGACGCATGCACCGCGCCGGGGTCAATCACCGCGACTGTTATATCTGCCACTTCCTGCTGCATACCGATAAGCCCGTGACAGCCGAGAGCTTTCGCTTGTCGCTGATCGACCTGCACCGCGCCCAGAGCCGCGTTGCTGTGCCTCTGCGCTGGCGCAACAAGGATCTGGCGGCGCTGTATTACTCGATACTCGATATCGATCTGACCCGGCGCGACAAGCTGCGCTTTCTGCGCGATTACTTTGCCGAATTGAAGGGCCGGCAATCGCTACGCCAGACCCTGCGCGACGAGGCGTCCTCACTCGCCTGGCTGCAGCGCAAGGCGGACAAACTGTACGCGCGCAAGCAACGTTATGGCGGGGCGCTCTGATGGCTGGCTGGAGACTCGACCACGAGTACCAGGCGCTGTCCGCCGATTTCGGCAGTCTGGAGGCGGTATTCGCTCTGCAAGGCCAGCGCCTGACCAGAGACCCGCTGTCCGAAGTGATCCGTCTCGAGCGTGATGGTGTGCGCTACTACGTCAAGCGTTACTGGGGCGCCGGCAAGGGGCTGCGGCGTTATCTGGGGCGGCCAAGGGTCAAGGCCGAATGGCAGAATCTGAAGAATTTCGCCAAGTGGGGCGTGCCGACGGCGAACGTGGTTGCCTATGGGCTGGAGCGCCAGTGGGGACGGTTCGTCCGCGGCGCATTGATTACCCGCGAATTGGCCGCTACCGAAGATTTGGCGCTGCTGGCCAAGCGCGACGATGTGCGCTTGCATGACCCGCGCTGGGTGGATGGCGTCAGTCGCCAATTGGCCCGCGCCACGCGCACTCTGCACGACCATCACTTCACCCACAACGATTTGAAATGGCGCAACCTGCTGGTCAATGAGCACGCCGAGTTATTCTTTATCGATTGTCCGACCGGTGCCTTCTGGTGGGGGCCGCTTTTGCACTATCGGGTGATCAAGGATCTGGCCTGTCTGGACAAGATCGCCAAGTACAAGCTGTCGCGTAGCCAGCGTTTGCGTTTTTACCTGCAGTACCGTGATTGCGCGCGTTTGCAGAGCCGCGATAAAGAGCAGATCCGGCAAATCACCGGCTTTTTCGAGGGTAGGGAATGACGGACTTCATAGCGGCGCAGGACCGCGACCTGCTGGAGAAAAACGCTCTGGCCAGCTTCGATGCGCTCTGGGCGCTGCAGCTGGAGGCGGTGGATGAGCCCAATACCGAGCGCGGCGGTTGGAGCAGTGTCTATCGGCTGGATCTGGGTGAAGCCGCCTACTACCTGAAGCGGCAGAGCAATCACCGTACCCGTGGTTTGCTGCACCCCTTCGGCGAGCCGACCTTCGCCCGCGAATTCCGCAATATCAGGCGCTACCAGGCGCTGGGTATCCCGGCGTTACAGGCAGCCTTTTTTGCCGAACGGCGGGTAGCGGGTGAGCGCCGTGCGATTCTGCTCACGCGGGCGCTCGACGGTTGGTGCGACCTGGACAGCCTGCTGCCCGCCTGGCAGGCGCGGCCCGAAACCGAGCGTCAGGGCATTCTGCGCGCTTGTGCCGAGCTTGCCCGAGGGCTGCATGCAGCCGGGCAGGTGCACGGTTGCTTTTATCCCAAGCATATTTTTCTCAAGCAGAGCGATGGGGTGTTTCAGGCGCAACTGATCGACCTGGAAAAGACCCGCCCGCTGTTGTTCGGCGAGCGCGACAGGATCAAGGATCTGGAGCCCTTGCTGCGTCGCGCCAATGTCTGGAGCGATGCTGAGGTGCGTCAGTTGTTGAGCCTGTATCTGCCCGCGGGCGCTGACGTCGGTCATTGGATTCGTCGTCTGGGAGCGCGGCGCAGCAACAAGGAGGCGCGCCGGTGAATCTGCCCGAACTGAGCCGGGCCGGGCGTAACCCCGTGCTGCCGTTGTCGATCGAGCTGGCGGATGCCGCTGGTCCGGCGACCTTGCAGCTTGAACAGTTGTTGCGAGTGCTGCCGGGGCAGCGCTATGTCGGCCTGGCCGAGTGGCGTGGACGCAAGGTGTTGGCCAAGTTAGTCGTGGGCGGCAACGCCGCGCGGCATTTTCAGCGCGAACTGCAAGGCGCGCGCTGGCTGGCCGAACAGGGCTTGAATACCCCGGCGCTGCTGGCCGACGGCTTGCGTGAAGGCGAGGGCGGCTGGTTGTTGTTCGATTACCTTGACGGTGCCGAAAACCTATGGGATGCCTGGCGCGCGGTCGAACTTCAAGCGCCGCTGTCCGACGGCCAGCAGTCGGTGCTCGGCGAGGCCTTGAGCTTGATCGGAGAGTTGCACGGCAAGGGCCTGTGGCAGGCCGATCTGCACCTGGACAACCTGCTTCGGCACGACGGCCGGCTATTTATCATCGATGGCGGCGGGGTGCGCGCCGAGGTGCCCGGCCAGCCTCTGTCGCGGGACAAGGTGCTGGAGAATCTCGGGGTGTTCTTTGCCCAATTGCCGGCCGAGCTCGAGCCCTATACCGAAGAGCTGCTGGTGCATTACCTGCTGGCCAATGGCGAGCATGCGCTGCCGCTTGAGGCCTTGCTTCGGGAGGTCGCCAAGGTCCGGCGTTGGCGTTGGCGCGACTATAAGAAGAAACTCGGCCGCGATTGCAGCTTGTTTTCCGCCAGGGTCGGGGCATTCGGCCTGCGCATCGTGCGCCGCGAAGACGCAAAAAGTCTGGAGCCGCTGTTGAACAATCTCGATCTGCTTACCGAGCAGGGGCACATCTACAAGACCGGCGGCTCCGCCACCGTGGCGCGGGTCGAATTGGGCGGCCGCGTATTGGTGAGTAAACGCTACAACATCAAACATCTGGCGCACTGGCTCAAGCGTTTCTGGCGGCCGAGTCGCGCCTGGCATAGCTGGGTCGAAGGCCATCGCCTGCAACTGCTCGGCATCTCCACGCCGCGGCCGCTAGCGGTGCTGGAGCGGCGTTGCTGTTGGTTGCGCGGGCGTGCCTACCTGATTACCGAATATTGCGGCGGTCAGGATATAATCGCGCGCTTTCAGCCCTACTTGGCTCAAGAAGGGCAGGCTTTGCCGCCGGAATCCGACCTGTTGGCTCTAGATCGCCTGTTCGCCGCCTTGCTGCGCGAGCGCATCAGCCACGGTGATTTCAAGGGCTACAACCTGCTCTGGGATGAACAGTTGGCGCGCTGGTCGCTGATCGACCTCGATGCCATGCAGCAGCACCATAACGAACGCAGTTTCGCCAAGGCCTACGCCCGCGACCGCGCACGCTTTTTACGCAACTGGCCAGCCGATTCCGCGCTGTTCAAGCTGCTCGACCAACGCATACCGCAGGTGCCAGGCATCTGCTCGAAATAGAGGCAAAACCAGTGGCATTGACCATTCTCGGCCTGTCCGGCGCCCTTAGTCACGATCCTTCCGCCGCCCTGTATATCGACGGCAAGTTGATCGCGGCCGCTGAAGAAGAGCGCTTTGTGCGCGACAAGCACGCGAAGAACCGCATGCCCTACGAATCGGCTAAATTCTGCCTGGAGCAGGCCGGGATCAAGCCATCCGACGTCGATGTGGTGGCCATTCCCTTCGCGCCGATCAGCCTGTTCGGCGAAGCGCGCTGGAAGTACGCCAAGCGCTATTGGTACGCCCCGGACCGCGCCCTCGATGCGATCCTGATGGGCAACCGCCGCTACAAGCGCTACCGCAACAAAATCGTCTGGTGCCTGGAGCAGCTTGGCTTCGACCCGAAGAAAATCAAGATCGAGCCGGTCGAGCATCACCTGGCCCACGCCTCCAGTGCGTATCACTGCTCCGGTTTCAAAGAGAAGACCGCAATCCTCGGCATCGACGGCAAGGGTGAATACGCCACCACCTTCTTCGGTTACGGCGAGAATGGCAAGATCCATAAGATCAAGGAATTCTTCGACCCTGATTCCCTCGGCGGCCTGTATGGCGCGATCACCGAATTCCTCGGTTTCGAGATGCTCGACGGCGAATTCAAGGTCATGGGCATGGCGCCCTATGGCGATGCCAGCAAGTACGATTTCTCGCGTTTGGCCAAATTCGAAAATGGCGAGCTGATCATCAACACCGAGTACGCCAACGTCATCGGCCTGCGTCGTTACAAAGAAAACGGTAAGGGTTTCTACTTCTCGAAGAAGTTGATCGAGTGGCTGGGGCCCAAGCGCGTCGGCGATATCGCCGACGATCCCTACATTCACTATGCCGCGAGCATGCAGGCTCTATTCGAGAAGCTGGCGCTGCAAATGATGGAGCACTATCTGGGCGACATCATCCGCGAGACCGGCAAGATTGCCTTCGCCGGCGGCTGCGCGCTGAACGTCAAGCTGAACCAGAAGATCATCGCCCGCGACGATGTGAAGGAGTTGTTCGTCCAGCCCGCTTCCGGCGATGCCGGCACCGCGGTCGGTGCCGCGGCCTATGTGTCGCACCAGCGCGGTGTGCCGGTGGAGAAGATGGAGCACGTCTACCTCGGCCCGTCCTATTCCAACGAAGACGTGATCGCCGCCTGTGCCCGTCACCCAAGCAAGCCGGTGTTCAAACAGATCGACAACATGCCGCAGCGCATCGCCAAGATCATGGTCGAGGGCAATCCGGTGGCCTGGTTCCAGGGCCGCATGGAGTTTGGTCCGCGCGCCCTAGGTGGTCGATCGATCATCGGTTGCCCGAGCATTCCGGGCGTGGCCGACCGCATCAACGAACAGATCAAGTTCCGCGAACGCTGGCGCCCCTTCTGCCCGTCGATGCTCGATAGCGTCGGCCCGCAGATGCTCAAGGTCGACCATCCAAGTCCGTTCATGACCTTCACCTTCGAAGTCAATGAAGAGTGGAAGACCCGCGTCAGCGAAGTGGTGCACGAAGACGGCACTTCGCGCGCCCAGGTGCTCAAGCGCGAATACAACCCGCGCTACTACGACATGATGCTCGAACTGGAAAAGCTCACCGGTAACGGCGTGTCGCTGAACACCTCATTGAACCGTCGTGGCGAGCCGATGATCTGCTCCCCGACCGATGCCCTGAACATGTTCTACGGCTCCGACCTGCAGTACCTGATCATGGAAGACATCCTTGTGGTCAAGGACGGCAAGGATTGGTATGAGTCGCTCTGAGACGACAGCCGTCGAGCAACCATGGGTGCTGCAGTTTTGCCATGGTTATGACGGGCCATTTTTGGACTGTGCCCGTCAATATGCCAGTCTGTTCGCGGGAACCCGCTACAAGGTGCTCACGGTTTTTCTCACGGGTGCGCCTGATCCACAGGTCGTCTCCGGCTGCGCCTCCGATGAGGTGCTGTTCCTGGATTATCGCTCCAAGGATATTCGCGGGCTGAAGCTGCGGGCGATCCGCGACCTGCGCGCGATCGCCCGCTCGCGGCCTTTTGTCCTGTGCCTCGCGCACCGCTTCAAGCCCCTGTATATCGCCGCTCTGGCCACTGCTTTGCCGATCGTCGGGGTCAATCACGCCTTCAGCGTCTACCAGCGCTGGCCGCGGCGTTTGTTCGCCCAGGCGTTTCGTTGCCGTTTGAGTTTGCTCGGTGTGTCCGAGGCGGTGCGCGACGATATCCGCCGCTGCCTGCCCGGCTGGCCGGTCGAGCGCATTGAGGCATTGCATAACCGTATCGATGTGGCGCAATTGCAAGCCAGCCAACTGAGCCGCACGGCCGCGCGCGACGAGCTGCGTTTGCCTGCCGACGCCTGGGTCGTCGGCAACGTCGGACGTCTACACCCCGACAAGGATCAAGCCACTCTGATCCGCGGTTTCGCCAACGCCCTGCCTAGGCTCCCCGCCGGCAGCGTACTGGCGATATTGGGTAGCGGACGCTTGGAGGATGACCTGAAGGATCTGGCTAGAGAGCTCGGCGTAAGCCAGCAGGTGCTG
This sequence comes from uncultured Pseudomonas sp., assembly GCA_966210435.1. Classification (GTDB taxonomy): domain Bacteria; phylum Pseudomonadota; class Gammaproteobacteria; order Pseudomonadales; family Pseudomonadaceae; genus Aquipseudomonas. Next base: position 126,781 of record CBIHLF010000004.1, read on the forward strand.
TTTCTCGGCCAGGTACCCGAGGCCAGGCGCTACTTCAAAGCATTTGATGTCTTCGCTTTGAGTTCCGATCACGAACCTTTCGGCATGGTCCTGCTGGAGGCCATGGCCGCCGGCGTACCCTTGCTCGCCACCGCCTGTGGCGGCGCACGCGAAGTGGTCGAAGGCGTCGGCGTACTGTTTCCGCTGGCGGATGACGACGCCCTGGCTCAGGGCTTGCTGCATATGGCGCAACTGGATGCGGGGCAGCGCCAGGCTTGTACTGAGGCCATGCAAGCGAGGTTGCGCGAGCAGTTTTCGGATGAAGCCATCACTCGCCGATTCTGGGCGCTGCCGATGATTGCGCCCTTGTGCGCCGGTAGCTGACGTGGCGACCGCTAACCAGCCGGAGATCCCCGTGGCAGGGGCCTGGGCCGCCAAGGCGCGGGCGCTGGACCGTTATCGTTGGTTGTTGCTCCGTGAGCGGCATGGTCTGCTCGGCAGCGGCTTGCGCTTTGCCCGTGAGGCGCTGCGCGATTGGTTATTCGGTCTCGGTGCGCACGCACGGCTCGCCCGCTCGTGCAGCGTCGAGCCCTGCGATTTTCTGTTGCTGCAGTCGGCGCCCAAGATCATTGCGATGCAGCGCAAGAAGCTGCTGATCGAGGGGCTGCGTCGCGATCACTCTCTGCTGGAAACCGCCTTGCCGGAACACGCGGATATCCTGCGTCAGCGCTGGCTCAAGCGCCCGCCTCAACGGGTGCCGTTACGCTACTTCGGCTATGCGGCGCATGCCGAATGGCTGGTTGCGCACTATGAGCCCAAGATTCTGTTGAATGATCGAAACGGTAGCCTCTATGCGCCGTTTCTTCGGATGTCGTTGAATGCTCGGCGAAAGTTGCTGGTTCAGTTGGCGCATGCGACGACGGCTGAGAGTTCGCGCCGGCTGGGGATGAATGACTACGACTACTACTTCCTGTTTGGCCAGAGTTCTCTTGAGGCTCTGCAGATGCGCGCGCTGCGCTTTGGCACCTCGCAGGCGGTGTTGGCCGGCTCGCATATGATCGATAGAGCATTCGATCTAGACCCAGCTGATCCGGCAATACGCACACTGTTGGTGCTGGGCGTCGGGCCGGATAAGGAAAAGGAGGCCGGCTATCAGCGCACCTACGCGATCTTGCGCGATTGGGCCAAGCAAAACCCCGAGTATCAGGTGCTGATCAAGGCGCACCCACGCAGCCGCGTCCCTTTCTGGAACGAAGCCGCCGCCACGTTGGCCAACGTAAGGGTGTTGCCGGCCTCCAGTGGTCTGGCCGAGGCGCTGGAGCAAGCATCATTGGTGGTGAATATCATGTCCAATGCGGTGATCGAGGCGGCGCTGTCACGCCGCCCGGTTCTCTATGTGAACGCTAGTGACGATCGGGATATTTTTGCCCAGGAGCGCTTTCTCGGTGCCTGCATCTCCAGCCGGGAAGCGCTGCAGCAAGCCGTCATTCGGGTGGAGCAGAATCGAGAGCAGGCCATTCGGCAGGGGATTTTGTTCGCCGAGTATCACCTTGCGCACGGCTGCCGGGGCCTGGTCTGGAGCATTCAGGCACTGTCGGCATTGCTGGAAAACAACGATCCACCAGGCGTAACACTCACGTCCACCATCGAGCAGTAACAGACAATGCTGAAAGCCATTCTTTTTAACGACACCTCGCACAACCGGCATCACGGCTGCCAGATTGTCGTTAAACAAATTTACGCGCTTGCTGCTGCGGCCGGTATCCAGATCATCAAGGCGTGCCCCATGCGCCATGATTGGCGACACGATGCGCGTTTGCAGGCAGATATCGGTAACGTCGACCTGTGCATCGTCAATGGTGAAGGCACGCTTCATGACGATGCGCGTGCAGCGCAAATGTTGGTGGAGCTGGCGCCATTTTGTCGAAATTTGGGGGTCAGCTGTTTCTTGATCAACAGCGTCTGGCAGAACAACCAGGCGTTGGTGGAGCCGGCCCGGGCATTTACCAAAATCTACCTGCGAGACTGCATGAGCCAGCGGGAGCTTGAAGCCGCAGGGATCGCTAGCCAAGTGGTGCCCGATCTCACCTTGAGCGTGACGCCGCCGCGAGCTGCGCAGGCTCGCAAAGGTATCTTGGTAAATGGCAGCTTCTACGAAGAAAAAACCCAGGAGGCTTGGGCCGCGTTGCATCAAATTGCCCCTCCCACACCAACTTACCTGAGTATCTGGGCGATGCCGCAGCTGCAGGTTGGTAAGGGCTTCCCGAGCTATGTCTGGAAAAGTTTGCGGAGTCGTTTCAAGGCGTGGCGTGGACGCACAGCTGCGCGTTTTGTGACGTTTGGCGAGACCATTACTCGTCAGCAAATAAAACTATTGCGCTGGAAGTATGGTGAGGCCTACGCGCCAGGCTTTTTGGCACGCCTGGCTGCAAGTGAGGGTGTTGTTACCGGCCGGTTCCATTGTGTGACGTTGTGCATTCTGACGGAGACTCCGTTTTTTGCTATCGGGTCCAATACCCATAAGATTGAGGCCTTGCTTGACGCCTGTCAGTTGCATGGTCGGGTGTATTCAAACTATGCCGCCGCTCTGGCGGATCGTCGACACATTGCATTCAGCGAGGATGAATTGCGCGCGGTACGCGAGTTCGTGGGCAACAGTCGCTCGCAAGCAGAAAGGATGTTCGCCGATATCGCGGCATGTGTTGTCGGGGGCAAGAGATGAACAGGGTTTTATTCTTTTCCTTGGCCAAACACCAATATTTATATTTTCAGCGTTTGCTCGACGAAACCGAACTCGAAGGCGAGGTTCTGACTCCCGGAAAGCTGCCGTGGCCGAGGCCTTGGCAATTACCTCGCGTTATCAAAAGCATCGATTGGCGACAGTTAATTGAAGAAAAGTGCCGTGAACGAAGAGTCAAACACAAGTACGACGGTGTTTTTTACCAGCTTCTGCTTCGTCTGGAGTTGGCCTGGGTGGCATTGCGGCTCCAGACTTGGTTGATTCGCGAAGAGCCGTGCAATGTAGCCATGTGGAATGGTTCGCACCGCTATTGCCAACTGCTGTTATCCCTGATCCCTGAGAGTTGCCAGACCTTCTTTTTCGAGAACGGCTTGCTGCCAGATACCACGACTCTGGATACCAAAGGTGTCAACTATCGCAACTCGGTGCCTCGCGAAGCCGCCTTCTACCGCGACTATCAGACAAGCACCAATGATCCCGGTTGCCCTGTGACGCTGATTCCACGCAAACCGCGCAATACCGGCCTGACGCCGATCGCACTGCCCGAGCGCTACGTATTCATCCCTTTTCAGGATGATCGGGATACTCAGGTGCGTTTGTTTTCGCCCTGGATCAGCGACATGCGTGAGTTATTCGGGGTGGGGGAGCGCCTGGCGCATGAACTGGGCATCACTGTCGTATTCAAAGAGCACCCCGCGAGTCGCGAGACCTATCCGGATTTGCACCGGCGAGCAGGCGAGCGTGTGCTGTTCGCCAATGGCAATAGCACCCAGGAACTGATCGAGTCGAGCCAGTTCGTCATAACCCTGAATTCTACCGTGGGCTTGGAGAGCCTTTTGCTGGGCAAGCCGGTATTGACCCTGGGGCAGGCGTTTTTCAACATCCCTGGGGTGGTTATGCATGCCGATAGCGCAGTTGAGCTCTTCGACATTGTTCGTGCGTATCCGCAATGGCCGTTGGATTCGGGTGTTCGACATAATTTTTTAAGCTATATGGCCAACGAGTACTGCGTGAAAGGCGGATGGCAACATGCTGACAAAGCACAATTGCAGCGCATTGCGGCGCGAATGGCGCGTTTGGGGAATTAATTGAGCAATCTACTTCTGGTGCGTCAAGGCGCATTGGCAAATTGGGGGGGTATTGGCGTTCTCGTGTTTCTGTGTGGCGCGTGGGTTCTACCGAGCAATAAGCTTTATCATCAATTAATCATCCTGTTTCTTTGGCTGCCGACATTGTTGGCGCTGTTTCATCGGCCCTTTCGCAGCTTACTGGTCCAGCCAGAGGTATTGCTATTCGGCGCTTTATCCCTTTGGACATTGCTTGTGCTTTGGCTTGAGGGAGGCGGCTCTGTCAGCAAGGCAAAGCTACCGGTCTATGTCGCACTGACATTGTTTGGCATGGTGTTGGCTGCCTCCAGTAATCGCATGCGGCTCGAATCCCTGTTGTTGATCGCAGTGCTGGTCGGTGGGGCATGTGCCACCCTTTCGGTTATTTATTACTACCTGATCGCTGAGCATCACTCCGGGCGACTGATCGCCATCGGTCTCTGGGACAAGGTAATCATGGCTGCCCATGGGGTTGGAGCATTGGCGGTCATTGGCGCGGTCCTGTTCGGGGACGGGCGGCATAAGCCAGGGCTGACGGCCGCTTTGATTGTAGCTGCTCTGGGGTATGCGCTATTTCTCGGGCTCAGTCAAACGCGCGGTGTCTGGATTGCTTTATGCGCAACCTTGATTGCGATGATCTGCGCACTGCCAACGCGCAAAGGTTTTCTTGTGATTTTCTTGGTCGCGTTGTCCGTTGCCTGTGTGGCTCTGGTCAATCCCGACATTCTGTTGCAGCGAGGACTATCTTATCGCCCGACCCTATGGAGCGGCGGTGTTCGGCTGATGCTGGATAACTGGTTGTGGGGTGTCGGCTTCAAGCAATATGAGATCCTCGTGCCTGCCATTGGTAAGATCTTCCAGCACCCGCATAATTTCTTTCTAGATACCGGCGTACGCTTGGGCGTGCCGGGACTTTTGTTGTTTTGTTCGCTTTGGGCGGCTACCGCGGTGCGTGGTTGGCAAAACAGAAGCGAGCCCCTGGGCCGAGCATTGCTGGCGTTATGGGTGTTTTCCAGCGTATCGCTTATGACCGATGGCATCGGCCTATGGCTCAAACCCAATGCGGACTGGTTGATTACCTGGCTACCTGTTTCGTTTGCCATGGTCCTCGGGGCGAGGCGGTCGGCGAGTCATGATCCGGCAGCTCGTCCTTGATGACAGGAGTGGCTGTAGCGATGGCGAAGCCGCGAGATAAAAAACGGAGTTATGGATGGTAGGCGGTATAACAGGTGTTCAATCGTTGGCCGATTTGCGTAATTCCTGTCAGGGGGCGGTATTCATTATTGCATCGGGGCCGTCAGCCGCTGACTTTCCGCTGCAGCGATATGCTACCTATCCAATGATGGCGATGAACGGTTCCATTAATCGTTTTGTTGAGGCAAATCTCACGCCCTACTTTTATCTTTGTGATGACAGCAGCTTTGTACGCAATCGCCTGCCGCTTTTATTGCAGGCGACTCGGCTGGCGCAGCATCTGGCGTTGAGCGCCCGGGTCATTGGCTCTATACCTGAGGGTGAGTTGAGCGCCTTGGATCGGCAGGGCGTCTATCACCTTGAGCGGGTCAACCGTCCGTTAAATGGTGGTAAACCTCTCAGTTATCGGCAATTCGCCTGGGCGGTGCGTGGCGATCCGGAGTTGCAGTGTGACTTTTCATTGTTCCGGCAAAAGCCCAACCGGATTGGCTTCAGTCGTAACCTTGCGAAAGGCTACTTCAGCGGTCGTACCATTCCTTATGTGGGAATCCAGATGGCCTATCACCTGGGATTCAGTCAGGTGTTTCTGGTCGGGATGGATTTGGACTCCAGCAAGGGGCGCTTCTATGAACAGGGAGCCGAGGCTGTTCCAAGTCGTCTGGATGGCGATTACGAGGATTACATCCTGCCCTGTTTCGAATTTATGGCGAGTCGAGTGCTGAACCCGGATTTTCAAGTGTATAACCTGTCGATCGGGAGTCGTCTGCCAGCTAGTGTCGTACCTAAACTCGGATTGGATCAGTTGGATGATTTACTCGCTTGTGCATAAGCTTGGGTCAACTCATCCCAGGGGAAGTTTTTGACTTTGCGACGTACTAGATAACCATGCAGATGTTGAAAGTTGCGCTTGATCAACATGCGTCCCAATGGGCGCCCCTTGAAGCGGATATCGAGGAAGTCGATCAGGCCAAAGCCGCCGTCTGCGGTAAGCAGGATGTTGCCAAGATGCAGCGAGCGGAAGTAGATACCAAGTTGATGCAGGTGACGAATATAACCAGCCAGCGCTGGTATCAGGGCGTCGAACTCAGTGCGCGAGTTATTGAACAGGGTGTCTAGCGGAGTGCCTTGCAACGGTACATAGAGGCAAAAGCTGACCGCTTCGTCGCGGTCGATCCAGCCGCACTCTTTAATTTCCGGTGTTTCGATCCCGAGTGCTTTCAGGCGCCCTGCGCGCTCTGCGAAGCGCTGGGCATCGGGTCGCAAACGGGCGATCAGGGGAAGACGTCGGCTGCGAAATATCTTCAGCAACTGGCCGTTTGGCAAACGAACCACCTTGGCGCCACGGCTGTCTTTTTCCAGGAGCTCGCCTTGGCTTAGCCAATCTTGCAATTCGTTCGCTGCTACAATCCGCATCTTGTCTCTCTAGCCAGTTGTATGAGGCCCACCGCATGGTCAATGCCGCACGGCAATCCAGTTTTAAAGTGTATCTGCGACTGCTGAAATACGTGGTGCCCTACTGGGTTCCATTTGCCGTCAGTATCGTCGGGTTTCTGCTGTTCGCATCCAGTCAGCCGATGCTGGCGCACATGCTCAAGCTATTTCTCGAAGGGCTGGAAAATCCCGAGAATGCGACGATGCTGGGCATATCGATGATCTATGGTGTGCCGCTATTGATTGTACTCATTGCCATCTATCAAGGGGTAGGCGCTTTCCTGGGCAATTACTACCTGGCGAAAGTGGCACGTGGCGTGATTCACGATCTGCGCTGTGCCCTGTTCGATAATTTGCTGACGCTACCGAATCGCTATTTTGATAACCATAACTCCGGGCATTTGATTTCCCGTATCACCTACAACGTGACCATGGTCACTGGGGCGGCTACCGATGCGATCAAGGTCGTGTTCCGTGAAGGCCTGACGGTGGTGTTTCTGTTCGGTTACTTGCTGTACATGAACTGGAAGTTGACTCTGGTGCTGCTCAGCATTCTACCGATCATCGCCTTGATGGTTGGTTCGGCCAGTCGCAAATTTCGCAAGCAAAGCAAGAAAATCCAGGTAGCGATGGGCGATGTGACCCACGTCGCCTCCGAGACCATCCAGGGCTATCGTGTGGTCCGCAGTTTTGGTGGCGAAGGTTACGAGCAAAGACGCTTTCACACCGCCAGTACCAACAACATGGATAAGTCATTGAAGATGACCCGCATTCAGGCGGTCTTCACGCCCATGCTGCAGTTGGTGATCTATAGCGCGATGGCAATCTTGATGTACTTGGTGTTGTACCTGCGTGGAGATGCCTCGGTAGGCGAGCTGGTTGCCTATATCACTGCCGCCGGATTGCTGCCGAAACCGATCCGCCAACTCTCCGAGGTCAGCGCCACAATTCAGAAGGGGCTGGCTGCCGCCGACAATATCTTTGAGCAGCTCGACGAGGCGCCTGAGGTCGATCACGGTAGCGAGGAGCGCGAGCGCGTGTCCGGCCGCCTGGAGGTCAGTAACCTGAGTTTCCAGTACGCCGGCAGCGAAAAGCCGGTATTGAACGGCATCTCCTTTATCGCCGAGCCGGGACAAATGGTGGCGTTGGTCGGGCGTTCGGGAAGCGGGAAGTCCACGCTGGCCAGTTTGATTCCCCGCTTCTATCACCACGAGCAGGGGCAGATATTGCTCGACGGTGTGGATGTAGAACATTACACCTTGCGTAATCTGCGTCGACATATCGCTCTGGTCACTCAGCATGTAACCCTGTTCAACGACACGGTAGGCAACAACATTGCCTATGGGGATCTCGCTGGGGCGCCGATCGAAGACATTCGCGGTGCCGCCGAGGCGGCTTATGCGGCCGAGTTCATTGAGCAGATGCCGCAAGGTTACGACACCCTGGTCGGAGAGAACGGAGTCCTGTTGTCTGGTGGCCAGCGCCAGCGTCTGGCCATTGCCCGGGCACTGTTAAAGGATGCGCCGTTACTGATTCTTGACGAAGCGACTTCGGCCTTGGATACCGAGTCGGAGCGCCATATCCAGGCCGCATTGGATGAGGTGATGAAGGGGCGCACTACATTGGTTATCGCACATCGACTGAGTACCATTGAAAAGGCCGATCTGATTCTGGTAATGGACCAGGGGCGTATCGTGGAACGCGGTCGCCACGCCGATCTTTTGCTATTGAACGGTTACTATGCACGCTTGCATGCCAAGCAATTCAAGGGCGATGAGGGCGATAGTCCGGAGGAGTAAGGCTGCATTTCATAGTGGGGTTTCCGGGGGGGGGCATCCCGGCGGTGCGGGGCGTTGACATGACCGCCCTATGGTTGCCTGGATGCTTGGCCGGAATCACGCTTTATTAGCGCGGTGCCCTTGAGTGGGCCGCGTTGAAGTTTGGAAATCCCCGGCCGTCAGGCCAGAATTTTAATAATAGGGATAAAAAATGAACGCCAACATTGCAACACTGAATCAGCTACCAGAGACCGAGGCATTTTCTCGCTGGCTGGAAATACCAGGCGAATGGGTGGAAGAGCCCAATGTTCGGCGTGGCGGTACGAGTGGTGTCAAACGTATTCGTTCCGACAAGGGGCAGATGCTCTACCGCAAACAACAGAGCGGTCACATTTTTCGCAGTCTGCGTCATCCTTTCGGCTATCCGACCGTCATGCGCGAGCGCGAAGCCTTGCTCGCTTGTGACGCGCTGAACGTTATCGTTCCCGCCCTGGTGTTCGCAGCCTGTCGCAAGGAACAAGGGCAGTGGCAGGCCCTGCTTGTGACCGAGGCGCTCGAAGGTTTCAAGAGCCTGGAAGATTGCTATGCCGAGCAGCTTCAATTGGTATGGGGCGAGGCCTTGCAGCTTGAGATCCTGCGAGAGTTCGGGCGGGCGCTGGGTCGTTTGAATCGTGGTCGTTGGCAGCATGGCTGCTTGCGCCTGAAGCATGTCTTTGTGCGAGTCGATGGGGCAAAACCCGAAGTGGCGCTGCTCGATCTGGAAAAGTCCCGTCAGCGTTTGCTGGCCTCGCGGGCGTCGGGTCATGACTTGCGCCAGGTGAAAAACCGCTTGCCGATGACCGCGTCTCAATGGGCCGCGTTTCTGGAGGGCTACCGCAGCACATACGGCAACGCGTTGCCGAAGGGCATCTAGCCGTACCCAGGCGGTTCAATCGCATGCATAGGGCTCGAAGGAGCCTGTCCGGTGAGGTAGGTCGGCGCGGTAAACGCTTGGCGAGGCAAGCCGCCGCCGACTGGTAAATGTTATGATCTCCGGCAATTTTTTCGCTCCCGGAGTCTCTATGAAGTTGTCCATGCCGCATTTCGACCAGGCCACCGTGCTGGTGGTGGGCGATGTCATGCTCGATCGTTATTGGCATGGCGGCACTTCGCGGATTTCTCCGGAAGCACCAGTGCCGGTGGTCAAGGTCGAGCAGATCGAGGACCGCCCCGGCGGTGCCGCCAACGTCGCGCTCAATATCGCCGCCTTGGGCGCGCCGGCCGTATTGGTCGGTGTGACGGGAAAGGACGAGGCGGCCGAGAGCCTGAGCAACAGTTTGCAGGCGGTCGGGGTGAGCGCCCATTTCCAGCGCATCGAGCACCAGCCAACCATCGTCAAGTTGCGAGTGATGAGTCGCCACCAGCAGTTGCTGCGAATGGATTTCGAAGAGCGTTTCGACACCGATAGTGCGGCGCTGGCCAAGAGCGTCGAGGCGCTGCTGAAGGGCATCAAGGTGCTGGTGCTGTCCGACTACGGCAAGGGCGCACTGCAAAATCACCAGGCACTGGTGCAGCTGGCACGCAGCAGGGGCATCGCGGTATTGGCCGACCCCAAAGGCAAGGATTTCTCCATCTATCGCGGCGCCAGCCTGATCACCCCCAATTTGCACGAATTCGAAACCATCGTCGGCGAGTGCCGTGACGAGGCTGAGTTGGTGGCCAAGGGCGCGGCCCTGATGAGCGAGCTGGAGTTGGGCGCGCTGCTGGTGACCCGCGGCGAGCACGGCATGACCTTGCTGCGCCCGCAGCAACCGCCGCTGCATCTGCCCGCCCGTGCCCGCGAAGTGTTCGACGTCACCGGTGCCGGCGATACGGTGATCTCCACCCTGGCCGCAAGTCTGGCTGCCGGCGAGGAATTGCCCCAGGCCGTGGCCTTGGCCAATCTGGCGGCGGGAATCGTGGTTGGCAAGCTGGGTACCGCAGCCATCAGTGCCCCGGAGTTGCGCCGGGCGATACAGCGCGAGGCGGGTTCCGAGCGTGGGGTATTGAGCCGGGATCAGTTGCTGGTCGCCATCGACGACGCCCGCGCCCATGGCGAGAAGATCGTCTTCACCAACGGCTGCTTCGATATTCTGCATGCCGGCCATGTCACTTATCTTGAGCAGGCCCGGGCCCAGGGCGATCGACTGGTGCTTGCGGTCAACGACGACGCCTCGGTCAGTCGCCTGAAAGGTCCCGGCCGGCCGATCAATTCGGTGGATCGGCGCATGGCCGTACTCGCCGGCCTCGGTGCGGTGGACTGGGTGGTCAGCTTTAGCGAAGACACCCCGGAAAACCTGTTGCGCGAGGTCAAGCCGGATGTGCTGGTCAAGGGCGGCGACTACGGCATCGGGCAAGTGGTTGGTGCCGACATTGTCAGCGCCTATGGCGGCGAGGTGCGTGTGCTGGGGTTGGTGGAGAACAGCTCGACCACCGCGATCGTCGAGAAAATTCGCAAGCAGTAGACACCTGGATTAACGCGCGCGGGATAGAGCGTTCGTCCCCGCGTGTTTTTTTGTGGCCTGCAGATTCTGCTGGCTTAGCCAATCCTTCCAGCTGATGCGCTCATCGCTCACCAGCCAGCCGTCCTGGGGCGCGAAACTTTCCGCCAGCCACAGGCCGCGGGTGCTAGCGCCGGTCAACACTCCGTGTTTGAGGCTCAGGAGCTGCGCCGTGGGCCGACCTTGTTCCAGTGGGATCAGGTACAGGTCCGGGCGCGCTCGGTTAAGGCGGGCGATCAATTGGTCGCCCTCCAGTTGTTCGTCGACATGCATCAGGCTGAGCTGCCTGATCTCCTTCGCCAGTTCCAGGCGCATGTCATAGACCAGTTGCAGCGATGCCGTGGGCAGGTGGACATAGGCGCGCGGGCGTTCCAGTAGTTTTAGATTGCCGCAGCGCACCGGGCGCGCTGCGCCCGACAATGAGCTGAGCGTGAAGTGCGCGGTTTCCCGGTAACGCAGGCTCGCCTGGTAGGGTGTCGGCAGCCAGGTGTCGCCGAAGCGGCCGCTCAGCCAGCCTTCGGGAGTTTCCAGCAGGCATTCCTCGGCGACTTCCTGAATGGCGGTGAGCAGGGGCAGGTTGAGTTCGTGGGCCGGCACGTAGCCGGAGATCAGCTTGAGCACCACGTCGCCGCGGTCGACCCGCCGTTGCCGCACCAGAACCCAATATTCGCGTCCCTGCCAGCTCAGCGTCAGACGCACCGAAACCCCGAGGTTGGCCAACTCCACGGCGAAGTGCTGGGCGTCGGCAATGGCCACCGGTTTGCGCCGTTCGAGCATCTGCGCGAAGTTCAGCGGCATGCCCAGGCTCTGGTAGCTAAGACCGTCGGGATTGGCCTCGACGAACAGCTGCAGGGTCTTGAAGCGGCTGGGGTCCTTGCGGATCAGGGTGCGCGGCATCTCGACTCCTCGTTGTTGGCGGCGCCTGGCTCCTCGGGATTTATCGCGAGCGCTTAGGCGATATCCTGAATCACCGCGGCGGCAACGGCGATATTGTGCGCCAGATGCTCCGGGTTGATGGTGCCGACGATGGCGCTGGCCACTGCCGGATGGGCGAAGATCAACTCAAAGCTGGCGCGCACCGGGTCTTCCCCGGTGGCTTGGCAGGCATGTCCGCTGGCCAGGGCTTTCTTGATCAGGATGCCTTTGCCGTGCTGTTCGGCGTAGTCCAGTACCGGCAGTTCGCTCTGCTCGTTAAGGTTGTAGGTGACCATCGCGCAGTCACCCCGCTCCAACGCCAGCAAGCCGCCTTCGACGGTTTTGCCGGACAGGCCGAAACCACGAATCTTGCCTTCGCGCTTGAGCTCGGCAAGGGTGTCGTAAACCCCGCTGTCGCGCAGAATAGACATATCGTTGCCATCCGAATGGACCAGGATCAGGTCGATAAAGTCGGTCTGTAGACGTGTAAGGCTGCGCTCCACCGACAGGCGGGTATGAGCGGCGCTGAAATCGAAGCGCGATTGGCCATTGTCGAACTCCTCGCCGACCTTGCTGACGATCACCCACTGCTGGCGCTGGCCGCGCAGCAAGGGGCCGAGACGGGCCTCGCTGCTGCCATAGGCGGGGGCGGTATCGATCAGGTTGACTCCCAGGTCATGGGCCCGGGCCAGCAATTGCCGGGCGGCGGCATCGTCGGGGATGGTGAAGCCGTTCGGGTATTTCACCCCCTGATCGCGGCCGAGCTTGACCGTGCCCAGGCCCAGCGGCGAGACCAGCAGATCGGTCGAGCCCAGCGGGCGATGCAGGTTATGCAGGGTGTGCAGGCTATGCATCAGAACAACTCCTCCCAGATAGCTGGGGCGATAGCTGGTCGTGGTAACGGTGGCAATGGTCCGTGGCTGGCGGGTTGAATGCCGTCGCGGTCCAGTGCCGCCAATACGCGATCGGCGAAGTCCGGCGCCAACGCCAGTTTGGTCGGCCAGCCGACCAGCAGTTTGCCTTGTTCGGCGAGAAAGGCATTGTCCGGCCGCACCAGTCCGGACTGCGCCGGCTCGGCCCGTTCGACGCGCAAGGTGGCCCAGCGTGCGCTGGACATGTCGACCCAGGGCAGCAGATCGGCAACCTCCTTCTGCGCAGCCTTGATCTGCGCACTGCTATCGCGCGCCACGCCATCGGCTTCGGCCAGGTCGCCACCCAGGTACCAGACCCATTCGCCGTCGGCGGCCGGGTGGCTGGTCACGGTGATCCGCGGCTTCGGCCCACCGCCCAGGCAGTGGGCGTACAGCGGTTTCAGGGTCGGCCCCTTGACCAGCACCATATGCAGCGGGCGCAATTGCTGTGCGGGCTGCTTAAGGCCCAGTTCGCTCAGCAGCGTAGCGTTACCCTGCCCGGCGCTAAGGATGATGCGCTGTGCGCGAATTTCCCGGCCATCGACCACTAGCCCGCGCAATTCGTCCTGCTCGCGTAGCGGCTCGATGCGTTCGGCGGCGAGCAAGCTATCGCCGGCCAGTTCGGCCAAGCGTGCGATCAGGCTGGGTACGTCGAGCACCAACTCGGCCAGGCGATAGACCTTGCCCTTGAATTTCGGATGCTGCAGCGCCGGTGGCAGTTCCGCGCCCTTGACCTGATCGACCCGGCCGCGCACCGCCTTGCTGGCGAAGAAGCTGGTGATATTGCCCGCCAGGCTGCCAGGCGACCACAAATAATGGGCTTCGGACAGCAAGCGCACGCCGCTCAGGTCCAATTCGCCCTGGCCGCTCGCCGCTTCGCGCCAGCGTCGCGGCATATCGGCGATCGCCTCGGAGGCGCCGGTCAGGGCGCCATGCAGGGCATATTTGGCGCCGCCATGGATGATGCCCTGGGACTTGACGCTCTGCCCGCCGCCCAGGCTGGCGTTTTCCACCAGCAGGGTGGCGAAGCCTTGGCGACGCAAGCGTGCATTCAGCCAGAGGCCGGCGATACCGCCGCCGACAATCAGAACGTCAGTGCTCAGAGCTTGGGACATGCGCGTGCCTCAATGTGAAAACAGAGGTGCAGTATAACGGCAAGCTGCGAATGGCGAGCCGCAAGCTGCATGTCCAGATGGGCCGTCTGCGGTTTGTCGCTTGCGGCGGTTTCCCATCAATGCCCGGCGCTGTGCGAGAACAGTTGGATCACCGCCACGCCGCTGACGATCAAGCCCATGCCGAGCACCGCCGGCAAGTCCAGGCGCTGCTGATAGAGCACGGCCGCGGCGATGCTGACCAGTACGATACCGAGGCCGGCCCACACGGCGTAGGCGATGCCGACCGGAATGCTTTTCACCACCAAACTGAGCATCCAGAAAGACAGGCCGTAGCCGATTACCACCAGTAGCAGCGGAATGGGCTTGCTCAAGCCGTCCAGCGCTTTGATTGCGGTGGTGGCGACGACTTCGGCGGTAATGGCGATGGCGAGGTAAAGGTAGCCGCTCATGCTGGGTCTCCTGTCTGATGCGGCTCATTCTAGGCATCTGCTCGATGGGGTAAACTTAATACCTATCTGATTTGGAGATGGCTTGTGCAGTGGAATCTCGAGCAGTTGCAGGTATTCCTCAGCGTTGCCGAAGGTCAATCGTTTTCCGCCGTGGGGCGTCGAATGAAGCGCGCGCAATCGGCGGTCAGCAATGCCATCGCCATGCTCGAGACCGATCTCGGCGTATCGCTTTTCGAGCGCAGCAGCGGTCGTCAGCCGCGCCTGACCGCTGCCGGTGCCGCCTTGTTGGAGGAGGCGCGCGAGGTGCTGCGCCAATGCCAGCGCCTCGAAGGTCGGGCGCTCGGCCTGGTGCGTGGCGAAGAGGTGAGCCTGCGTCTGGCGCAGGACGAGGCGATGCCCTATCAGCCGGTGCTCGACAGCCTCGAAGCGCTGGCCGGAGCTTTTCCCTTGCTCGAAGTGCAACTGACCAGTGGCGCCCAGGGCGAGGTCGCCCGCAAGGTTGTCGAGCGCCGCGCCGACCTCGGTCTGTTGTTCCATCACGAGGCGATGCCCGAGGCCCTCGAGCGCCAGCATCTGGGCAGCATCGAAATGGTCACGGTGTGCGGCGCCGGTCATGCCCTGGCGGATAGCCGGCACGTTGACCGGCGCTCGCTGGCGCGTCACCGGCAGTTGCTGATGGCGTTGGCCGATAGCCGTTACCCGGGTGGCGAGCAGATCAGCCCGGCGGTCTGGCGCACCGACAGCTTCTACACCATGGCCGAACTCCTGATGCGTAATCTTGGCTGGGCCTGGTTACCGCGCCACGTGCTGCAATATCCGACGTATCAGGGCCAATTGGTCGAATTGAGCAGCGATTGGACACCGCCGCCATTGCTGGTCGAGTTGGTCTGCCGCCGCGACCAGGCACTCGGCCCGGCGGCGCTATGGCTAGCCGAGCGCTTTACCGAATATCTCCGGGCTATCAAATAGAGCCGCTTGCAGGGGCGGCCATCCGCCCCGAGGCTCTGCTAAGCTGCGCGCCCATGAATAGACCCCTCTACAGTCTGCTGTTACACCTCGCCTTGCCTTTGCTCGCCGCGCGTCTGGCCTGGCGTGCCTGGCGCGCGCCGGCCTACGCCAGGCGCATCGGCGAGCGCTTCGCGCTTGGTTTGCCAGCTTGCAAACCGGGTGGCATCTGGGTTCACGCGGTGTCGGTGGGCGAAAGCATCGCCGCGGCGCCGCTGATTCGCGCCTTGCTCAAGCGCTACCCGGGCCTGCCGATCACCATCACCTGCATGACGCCAACCGGTTCCGAGCGGATTCAGGCGCTGTTCGGCGGCGCCGAGTTCGACGGGCGTATCCAGCACTGCTATCTGCCTTACGACCTGCCTTGGGCGGCGGCGCGGTTTCTCCAGCGGGTGCAGCCACGCCTGGCGGTGGTGATGGAGACCGAGCTGTGGCCCAACCATATTCACCAATGCGCACTGCGCGGTATTCCCGTGGCGCTGGCCAATGCGCGCCTGTCCGAGCGCTCGGCACGCGGCTATGCGCGCTTTGCCAGGTTGACTGCGCCGATGCTCGCGGAGCTGAGCCTGATCGCGGTGCAAACCGCCGCCGAGGCCGAACGCTTTCGCAAGCTCGGTGCACTGGACGCCTGCGTCGAGGTCACGGGCTCGATCAAGTTCGATCTGAGCATCGAGCCGGAGCTGCGCCAGCGCGCCGCTGACTTGCGCCAGCAGTGGCAGGCCGGGCAGCGACCGGTGTGGATAGCCGCGAGCACCCACGCTGGCGAGGACGAGATCGTTCTAGCTGCGCACCGCCAATTGCTCGAACAATGGCCCGAGGCCTTGCTGATTCTGGTGCCGCGCCATCCCGAACGTTTCGCCGCGGTATTCGAGCTGTGCCGGCAGCAGGGCTTCATTGTGCGCCGGCGTTCCACCGGCGAACCCGTGATCGCCGCGGATCAGGTGCTGCTGGGTGACACCATGGGCGAGCTGCTGTTGCTCTATGCCCTGGCCGACACCGCCTTCGTCGGCGGCAGCCTGGTGGCCAACGGCGGGCACAACCTGCTCGAGCCTGCGGCGCTGGGCTTGCCGGTGCTCAGCGGTGCGCATCTGTTCAATTTCCTCGAGATCGCCGCGAAGCTGCGCGATGCCGGCGCGCTGGTCGAAGTGACGGACGCCCGCACCTTGGCCGACGCGGTGGCGGCGCTTTGGCGCGAACCCGCCGAGGCGGCCCGGATGCGCGCAGCGGGCTCGGCGGTGATGCAGGCCAATCAAGGTGCGCTGGCCCGGCTGTTGGCGGGGCTGGGGCGCTTGCTCGGTTAAAACCAGGCGCGTCACGCGGATCGAACACGGCCACGTTAGGTGAGCGGGCGCCTGCTCCCCGGCTGCGCCGCAGCTTGGGTACTGCTCCGAAGTGGCTATCGAACGTCCATAAAAAACCGGGCAACAAAGCCCGGTTCTTTTTATGGGGTGGTGCTCAGTAGCTGGAATTGCCGCGCAATTGCGCCTCGGCGGCTTTGGCCAGATCCGGCGGCAGGAAGTCCTTGTCCGGGTCGTAATCCGGCTTGAGGAAGTTGCCCAGAGCCTCCAGGTCCGCCGGGCTGAGGGTGCCGGCGGCTTGCTTGAGGCGCAGGTTGTTGAGGATATAGTCGTAGCGCGCGTCGTTGTAGTTGCGCACCGAGCTGTACAGCTGGCGCTGGGCGTCGAGTACGTCGACGATGTTGCGCGTGCCGACCTGATAGCCGATTTCGGTGGCTTCCAGGGCGCTCTGGTTGGAGATGATCGACTGCTTGCGCGCCTGCACGGTCTCGACATCGGTATTCACCGCGCGATGCAGGTTGCGGGTGTTTTGTACCACCTGGCGCAGCAGGCTCTCGCGCTGCTGTTCGGTCTGGCTCAGACGCTGGTAGGCCTCGCGGACCTGGGAGCTGGTCAGCCCGCCGCTGTACAGCGGGATATTCAATTGCAGGCCGATAGTGCGTTGCTCGGCATCGCCGCTGTAGTGCGGGGTGCCTGCTACGCCGGAGTTGCTGAAACCGAGGCTGTCGTTGTCGCCCTTCTGGTAGCTGGCCACGGCATCCAGAGTTGGCGCATGACCGGATTTGCGTTGACGCAAGGTTTCTTCGGCGGCCTCAATGGCGTAGTTGCTCGCTTGCAGGTTGAGGTTCTGTGCCGCCGCCGTATCGACCCAGGCTTTGGCGTCATTCGGGGCTGGCGCGAGGATCGGCAAGCTGTGCTCGATGCCCTCGATTGCGTTGTAGTCGTGGTTGGTCAGGGTGATCAGGGCCTGAAACGCGTCATCGACCTGGCGCTGCGCGATGATTCGGTTGGCGCGGGCGGTGTCGAAACCGGCCTGGGCTTCGAGGACATCGGTCTTGTCCGACAAGCCGACGTCAAAACGTTCATTGGCTTGATCCAGTTGCCGCTTGAAGGCGGCTTCCTCGGCCTTGGTCGAGGCCAGGTTGTCCTGCGCGCGCAGGACCGCGAAATAGGTTTCCGCGCTCTGCAGAATCAGGTTCTGCTCGGTGGCCGAGAGTTCGAGCGCGGCCTGTTCGCTGACCGCTTCGGCGGCTTGCAACTGGAACCAGCGATCGGCGCGAAACAGCGGTTGGCTGAGATTGGCCTGGTAGACCACGCCGCTCCGCGAGCGGGTGAGTGCCGGCGAATCGATTTCGGTTCGGCTATCGCTCATATCGGCTCCCGCCGATAGATTCGGCAGCAGGCCGGCGCGGGCCTGTGGTACCACTTCGCGGCGCGCCAGGTAGTCGGCGCGGGCCGCTGCCAGGTCGGCGTTGTTGTCGGCAGCTTCGTTATAGACGGCGACCAGATCGGTCTTGGTGGCCAGGGGAGCTTGTTCGGCCCAAGCCAGGCCGGCGCAAGCGTAAGCCACGGCAAGGGTCAGCGGAAGTTTGCGCAGCATTAGGGCAATCCTGAATTGGACGGTAATCCGCAAGGCTAAGTGCGCCTGACGAGGGGGTCAAGCCGTTGGTCGGTGCCTGGTGCGATTATTTGCAACAGGCCGTGTGGTCCGGTGGTGATGGCGGGTTCGTCGTCACTATCCGACGCGTGGGTCAGTTTTTTTGACTCCGCGGTTGGTTTTATCGGTAGGGGTTGATTAGACTGGCCGGGTTCTTGTCGGGGTGCCCCAAATGCGGGGCTGAGATTGGCAGCTGCCGGATCCCGTTGAACCTGATCGGGTTAAAGCCTGCGTAGGGAACAAGAAGTGCTCGTCAACGAGTCCTCTGGCACCGCCTCCGGTGCGCCCCGCTTCGCTGCCATCCAGGTTCGCTCCGACATTCAGCCTAGGAGAGAGCCGCCGATGAGTGCCCCACAACAAAAAAATCTGAGCGAAAGCGCCCAGGTCGACCAGCAGTCGATCCAACCTTTCCCGCGTTCGCAGAAAGTCTACGTGCAGGGCTCGCGCCCGGATATCCGCGTGCCGATGCGCGAGATCAGCCTGGATGTGACACCCACCGACTTCGGTGGCGAAATCAACGCCCCGGTCATGGTCTACGACACCTCCGGCCCTTATACCGATCCGGATGTGACCATCGATGTGCGCCAGGGCCTGGCCGATGTGCGCTCCGCCTGGATCGACGATCGCGGCGACACCGAGCTGCTCGACGGCCTGAGTTCCAATTTCGGCCAGGAGCGCCTGGCCAATCCCGAACTGACCGCCATGCGCTTCGCCCATGTGCGCAATCCGCGCCGGGCCAAGCCGGGCAAGAACGTCAGCCAGATGCATTACGCGCGCCAGGGCATCATCACCCCGGAGATGGAATACGTCGCCATCCGCGAGAACATGAAATTGCAGGAAGCCCGCGCCGCCGGCCTGCTCGACGCGCAGCATCCGGGGCACAGTTTCGGCGCCGCGATCCCCAAGGAAATCACCGCCGAATTCGTTCGCGAGGAAATCGCTCGCGGCCGCGCGATCATCCCGGCCAACATCAACCACGTGGAGCTGGAGCCGATGATCATCGGCCGCAACTTCCTGGTGAAGATCAACGGCAATATAGGCAACTCGGCGCTGGGTTCCTCGATCGAGGAAGAAGTGGCCAAGCTGACCTGGGGCATTCGCTGGGGCTCGGACACGGTGATGGACCTGTCCACCGGCAAGCACATCCACGAGACCCGCGAGTGGATCATTCGCAACTCGCCGGTGCCGATCGGTACCGTGCCGATCTATCAAGCCCTGGAAAAGGTCGGCGGTGTCGCCGAGGACCTGACCTGGGAACTGTTCCGCGACACCCTGATCGAACAAGCGGAACAGGGCGTGGACTATTTCACCATTCATGCCGGCGTCCTGCTGCGCTACGTGCCGATGACCGCCAAGCGCGTTACCGGCATCGTCTCCCGTGGCGGCTCGATCATGGCCAAGTGGTGCCTGGCGCACCATAAAGAAAACTTCCTCTATACCCACTTCGAGGAAATTTGCGAAATCATGAAGGCCTACGACGTCAGCTTCTCGCTGGGCGATGGCCTGCGTCCGGGCTCGATCGCCGACGCCAACGACGAAGCGCAGTTCGGTGAGCTGGAGACCTTGGGCGAGCTGACCAAGATCGCCTGGAAGCACGACGTGCAGGTGATGATCGAAGGCCCCGGCCATGTGCCGATGCAACTGATCAAGGAGAACATGGACAAGCAGCTGGAGTGCTGCGATGAGGCGCCGTTCTACACCCTCGGGCCACTGACCACCGACATCGCACCGGGCTACGACCACATCACCAGCGGTATCGGTGCGGCGATGATCGGTTGGTTCGGTTGCGCCATGCTTTGTTACGTGACCCCCAAGGAACACCTCGGTCTGCCGAACAAGGACGACGTCAAGACCGGCATCATCACCTACAAGATCGCCGCGCATGCCGCCGACCTTGCGAAGGGGCATCCGGGCGCGCAGATTCGTGATAACGCCCTGAGCAAGGCGCGCTTCGAGTTCCGTTGGGAGGACCAGTTCAACCTCGGTCTCGACCCCGATACCGCGCGCAGCTATCACGACGAAACGCTGCCCAAGGATTCGGCCAAGGTTGCGCACTTCTGCTCCATGTGTGGTCCGAAGTTCTGCTCGATGAAAATCACCCAGGAAGTTCGGGTCTATGCTGAAGAACAACGAATCGCCGCTCTCGACCTGGACGTCGAGGAGGGCATGAAGGCCAAGGCGCAAGAGTTCAAGGCGCAGGGTGCGCAGCTCTACCACAAGGTCTGATGAGGCCCTTGCCATGCCGCCGCGCATGGCATGATGATGTAAGCGGGACGGGCCTCTGGGCCCGTTCATGTTGAATTAGGGGGGCGTTATGCAGCGAGACGATGTTGAAATACTCAAGCGGGAGTCCTGCTTCAGCGGCTTCTACAAGCTTGATCGCTTGTCGTTGCGCCATCGCCAGTTTGCCGGCGGCATGGGCCCTGTGCTCAGTCGCGAACTGTTCGTGCGGCATGATGCGGTCTGTGTGCTGCCTTACGATCCGCAGCGCGATACGGTGGTGCTGATCGAGCAATTCCGGGTTGGCGCCATGGCCAAGAGCGAGAATCCCTGGTTGCTGGAGCTGGTCGCCGGGCTGATCGACAAGGACGAGCAGCCGGAAGAAGTGGCGCTACGCGAGGCGATCGAAGAGGCCGATCTGACGCTTACCTCGCTGTGGCCGATTACCCAGTATTACCCCTCGCCAGGTGGCTCGGACGAGCGCGTGCACCTGTTCATCGGTCGTTGCGACAGCGAGGGCGCTGGCGGGGTACACGGCCTGGCCGAGGAGGGCGAAGATATCCGCGTGCATGTCTGGCCTCTGGAAGATGCATTGGATGCGGTCAAGGACGGGCGCATCGAAAACGCCGCGAGCATCATCGCCCTGCAATGGCTGGCGTTGAACCGCCTCGAAGTACGGGGGTTGTGGTCGTGAACCTGCTGCGCGAGCGCTACAGGGTCGACCTGGTCGAGCTGCAGGCCGCTTGCGAAGCCAACTATGCGCGTCTGATGCAGCTGCTGCCGGAAATGCGCGAGCAACCTCATCCGCCTCGCCAGCCGCGCCGTGTCGCCTTGAGTCAGGGCGAGCACTTATTGGGCGTATTGGCCCTGGAAGTGGTGGAAACCTGCCCCTACACCTCGACCATCCAGGTGCGTCAGGAACACAGTCTGCCCTGGCTGCCGATACCGCAGCTGGAAGTACGGGTCTACCACGACGCGCGCATGGCCGAAGTCGTCGGTGCGCAGAGCGCCAGGCGCTTTCGCGGCATCTATCCCTACCCCAACGCCGCCATGCACCAGCCCGACGAAAAAACCCAACTCAATCTGTTTCTCGGCGAATGGCTCAGTCATTGTCTAGCCTGTGGACATGAGATGGAGTTGGTGCGCTGAGTGCAAAAGGCCTCATAAACTAGTCGCGCCTCGGGTCGCGCCCGGTTTTCTGTGATCCATGCCCGCTTCCTGGGTTTACCGCAGGCCGCGCCAGCCACCATAATTCATTCACTATGCTCAAGGAGTCGGCCTTGCCGAGCACGCGTATGTCCACCGCAGAATCCTCTGTACTGCTGGTGCAGTTGTCCGACAGCCATCTATTTGCCGAAGCGGCGGGTAGGCTGCTGGGCCTGGATACCCAGGACAGTCTGCAGCGAGTGATCGAACGGGTGCTGCAGGAGCAGCCGCAGATCGATCTGATGGTGGCCAGCGGCGACCTGTCGCAAGATGGCAGCGAGGCTTCCTACCAGCGCTTTCGGCAGATGACCGCGGCCATTCCCGCCCCGGCGCGCTGGTTCCCCGGCAACCACGACGAAGTGCCGGCCATGCGAGCGGCTAGTAAGAACGGTGACTTTCTGGAGCCGGTGATCGATCTGGGCAACTGGCGGATCACCTTTTTGGACTCGTCGATCTCCGGTGCCGTCCCGGGTTTTCTCGGCGACGATCAACTGGCATTGCTCGAGCGTGCACTCAGCGAGGCGCCGCAGCGTCACCATCTGGTTTGCCTGCACCACCACCCGGTTTCCATTGGCTGTCGCTGGATGGAGCCTATCGGCTTGCGCAACCCCGATGCGCTGTTCGCCATTCTGGAGCGTTTCAGTCAGGTGCGCGCGGTGCTCTGGGGGCATATTCATCAGGAGTTCGACCAGCAGCGCGGCGACATCCGCTTGCTTGCTTCGCCCTCGACCTGCGTGCAGTTCGCCCCCGGTAGCGAGGAGTTTCAGGTCGATACCTCGGCGCCCGGTTACCGCTGGCTGCGCCTGTTCGACGACGGGCGCCTGGATACCGGCGTATCGCGGGTGACGGGGATCAAGTTCGAGGTCGATTACAGCGTCAAGGGATATTGAACCGAGCTGCAAGTCGATAGCTGTAAGCGGCAAGTACAAGCCAAAGGTTCATGCAGTCTGGACTGGTAGCATGCCGAGCGGCTTGCAGCTTGCGGCCTTGTCCTAGTAGCCTCCCGCTCCATGACTGAAAACACCGTATCTATCCTGTATCTCCATGGCCTCAATAGCTCGCCGGCTTCGCTGAAGGCCAGTCAGCTGGTGCGGGCCATGGCGCAGATGGGCCTGACTGAGCAGCTACGGGTGCCGGCCCTGCATCATCATCCGCGTCAGGCCATGGTCCAGCTGGAGTCGTTGATCCGCGAGCTCGGTCGGCCTCTGCTGGTCGGCAGTTCACTGGGCGGCTACTATGCGACCCACTTGGCCGAGCGCCATGGTTTGCGCGCCTTGCTGATCAATCCGGCGGTGCGTCCGCACTTGCGCTTCGATGGTTACCTGGGCCCGCAAAAGAATTACTACAGCGACGAGACCTGGGAACTGACCGCCGATCACGTCGCGGCTCTGGGCGAGCTGGATGTGCCGCCGCCCGAGAATCCCGGTCGTTATCAGGTGTGGTTGCAGACGGCCGACGAAACCCTCGATTATCGCGATGCCCAGGCCTACTACCGCAGCTGCGCGTTGCGCATCCAGGCTGGCGGCGATCATGGTTTTCAGGGTTTTGCCGAGCGTCTGCCGATGCTCTTCGCTTTCGCCGGTATTCCCCGCCATTTATGGCAGGATATCGACTTTTCCGCTCTCAATTGATCCCAAGAGACCCCATGGCTCAACAGAACGCCTATAACGCCGACGCCATCGAAGTCCTTTCCGGCCTGGACCCGGTGCGCAAGCGTCCCGGTATGTACACCGATACCAGCCGGCCCAATCACCTGGCCCAGGAAGTCATCGACAACAGCGTTGACGAGGCCCTGGCCGGCCATGCGTCCTCGATTCAGGTGATCCTGCACGAGGACAACTCCCTGGAAGTGCTCGACGACGGGCGCGGCATGCCGGTGGACATCCACCCGGAGGAGGGCGTATCCGGGGTCGAGCTGATCCTCACCAAGCTGCACGCCGGTGGCAAGTTCTCCAACAAGAACTACCAGTTCTCCGGTGGCTTGCACGGCGTCGGCATCTCGGTGGTCAACGCCCTGTCGACCCGGGTCGCAGTGCGCGTCAAACGCGACGGCAACGAATACGGCATGACCTTCGCCGATGGTTATAAAGCCAGCGATCTGGAAGTGCTCGGCACCGTCGGCAAGCGCAACACCGGTACCAGTGTGCATTTCTGGCCGGACGGCAAATATTTCGATTCGCCGAAGTTCTCGGTCAGCCGCCTCAAACATGTGCTCAAGGCCAAGGCCGTGCTCTGCCCCGGGCTGAACGTCAGCTTCGAGGACAAGGCCAGCGGCGAACGGGTCGAATGGCTCTATGAGGACGGCCTGCGTTCCTATCTGGTGGATGCGGTCAGCGAGTTCGAACGCCTGCCCAACGAGCCGTTCTGCGGCACCTTGGCCGGCAACAAGGAAGCCGTGGACTGGGCGCTGCTATGGTTGCCGGAAGGCGGCGAAACGCTGCAGGAAAGCTACGTCAACCTGATTCCCACGGCCCAGGGCGGCACCCACGTCAATGGCCTGCGCCAGGGCCTGCTGGATGCCATGCGTGAGTTCTGCGAGTTCCGCAGCCTGTTGCCGCGCGGGGTCAAGTTGGCCCCCGAAGACATCTGGGAGCGTATCGCTTTCGTCCTCTCGATGAAGATGCAGGACGCGCAATTCTCCGGTCAGACCAAGGAGCGTTTGTCCTCGCGCGAGGCTTCGGCCTTCGTCGCTGGCGTGGTCAAGGATGCTTTCAGCCTGTGGCTCAACGCCCACCCGGAGGTCGGTCAGCAGCTCGCCGAGCTGGCGATCAGCAACGCCAACCGTCGCCTCAAGGCCGGTAAGAAGGTCGAGCGCAAGCGCATCACCCAGGGCCCGGCATTGCCCGGCAAGCTCGCCGATTGCGCGGGGCAGGATCCGATGCGTTCCGAATTGTTCCTGGTCGAAGGTGACTCCGCCGGCGGCTCGGCCAAGCAGGCACGGGACAAGGAATTTCAGGCGATCATGCCGCTGCGCGGCAAGATTCTGAATACCTGGGAGGTGGATGGCAGCGAGGTGCTGGCATCCCAGGAAGTGCATGACATCGCCGTGGCCATCGGCATCGACCCCGGATCCAGCGACCTGGCGCAGTTGCGTTACGGCAAGATCTGCATCCTCGCCGACGCCGACTCCGACGGTCTACATATCGCCACCTTGCTTTGCGCGCTGTTCGTCCGTCATTTCCGCCCACTGGTGGATGCGGGGCATGTGTACGTGGCGATGCCGCCGCTGTACCGCATCGACCTGGGCAAAGAGATTTTCTACGCGCTCGACGAAGCCGAGCGCGACGGCATTCTCGATCGTCTGGTCGCCGAGAAGCGTCGCGGCAAGCCGCAGGTCACCCGCTTCAAGGGGCTCGGCGAGATGAACCCGCCGCAACTGCGCGAGACCACCATGGATCCCAATACCCGTCGCCTGGTGCAACTGACCCTCGATGACTACCCCGGTACCCAGGAAATCATGGACATGTTGCTGGCGAAGAAGCGCGCCGGCGATCGTAAATCCTGGCTGGAGTCCAAGGGCAACCTGGCCGAGGTGCTGCTCTGATGCGGCATCTATTCGCCGCCCTGTTGCTGGTGGCGACTCCGGTGATCGCCGAAACAGCCGCACCGACCGAATTGCAATTGCTGAGCGAACACCCGATAGAGGGCATGACCGGCGGCAACCTGTCGGGGCTGGCCTGGTGCGGCGATGCGCTGTGGGCGGTATCGGATCGCAGCGATGGGCGCCTCTACCGCCTGCCGGGGGGCGATGGCGTGTGGCAGGCCGAAGCGGAAGAGTTCGTCGCCCCGCCGGTACCGCAGGCGGCATTGCCCTGGGGCTTGCGCATGCGTGGTTGGGTCGCCGGCATGGTGCGTGGTGGCGACCTGGACTTCGAAGGGCTGTCCTGCGACACCCTGGGCAATCGCTACCTCGTCAGCGAAAGCCAGGCGGCGGTGTTGCTTCTGCCGCTGGCCGGCGAGCCGCAGTGGCTGAAATTGCCCGATGGCCTGGTGCGCCAGGCGCGCGCCAGCGGCATGCTGCTGCATTTCAACTCGCTGTTCGAGGGGATTGCGGTGGATGCGCCAGGCGAGCGTCTGTGGTTGGCCGCCGAAGCGCAGAACCGTGGATTGGTGGTATTGCATAAAAACCGCTCGAGCTGGCATTGCACCGGTGGCTGCGTGCTGCAGAGCGAAGGTGGTAGCGAGCCGTCGCCGCCGCAGTTGGGCGGTGAACCCGCCCCCTTGGACTATTCCGGCCTGACGTTTTACGAGGGCAAGCTGTTTACCCTCGAGCGTCAGGCCCATCGCATCTGCCGGCGTACGCCGGGCAATGCCGAGGTCGAGCGCTGCTGGTCGTTCGCCGAGCAGGCGCTGGTGCCGGAGCGGCGTTATCCGGTGTCCTATGGTGTGGCAGAGGCGCTGTGGATCGATGCGCAAGGCGCCTGGGTCGGTGTCGACAACGGAGGGCTGGAGCGCGCCGATGGCGAGCACCGCCCGGTTGTCTGGCGGTTCGCCGCACCCAAGGATGGCTGGGGGCGAGCCAAATGAGTGCGGCAGCGCCCGGTCAGCGTGCCGGACGGGTCATGTTGGTGGTGGCCTGGGTCGCCGCAATGGCGCTGGCGACGCATTTCTTCGGGCGCTGGGAGTCGCGTCTGGACAACCCCAACCAGGCGCCGCAATCGGTGCATGGCGATGGCTATATCGAGGTGCAGCTACTCAGCGGTCGAAGTGGACATTACCTGCTCGACGGCAAGATCAACGATGTCACCGTCACTTTCTTGCTCGATACCGGCGCCACCGCAGTGGCGATTCCCGCCGACCTGGCCAAGCGTTTGCGGCTGGCGCGAGGCATGCCGGTGCAGATCAGTACCGCCAACGGTGTGACGACCGGCTACCGCACGCGCCTGCATAGCCTGCAACTGGGCGAGATTCTCCTGCATGACGTCGCCGCCCTGGTTTCCCCGGGTATGGATGGCGACCAGGTGCTATTGGGCATGAGCGCCCTGAAACAACTCGAATTCACTCAGCGCGACGGCATCTTGAAGCTGCGCCAGACGACTTCGCTTAACTAAATTCACTTGCAATGAGGCACGCATGAGCGAACCCCTCGATTTGAGCCTGGACGGTGTCGAACGCCGCTCCCTTGCCGATTTCACCGAGCAGGCTTATCTCAATTATTCGATGTACGTGATCATGGACCGCGCCCTGCCGCATATCGGTGATGGTTTGAAGCCGGTGCAGCGGCGCATCGTTTACGCCATGAGCGAACTCGGTCTGGACGCCGACTCCAAACACAAGAAGTCGGCGCGCACCGTCGGCGACGTGCTCGGCAAGTTTCACCCCCACGGCGACTCGGCCTGTTACGAGGCCATGGTGCTGATGGCGCAGCCGTTCAGCTACCGCTACACCCTGGTAGACGGGCAGGGCAACTGGGGGGCGCCGGACGATCCAAAGTCCTTCGCCGCCATGCGCTACACCGAGGCGCGGCTGTCACGCTATTCGGAAGTGCTGCTGAGCGAACTGGGCCAGGGCACCGTGGACTGGGTGCCGAATTTCGACGGCACGCTCGATGAACCGGCGACCTTGCCGGCGCGGCTGCCGAATATCCTGCTCAACGGCACCACCGGCATCGCCGTGGGCATGGCCACGGACGTGCCGCCGCATAACCTGCGTGAAGTCGCCGCGGCCTGCATCCGTCTGCTCGATCAGCCGGACGCCACGGTCGAGCAGCTCTGCGAGCACGTGTTGGGCCCGGACTATCCGACCGAAGCCGAAATCATTACGCCCCGCGCGGATTTGCTGAAAATCTACGAAACCGGCCGCGGCTCGGTGCGCATGCGCGCGGTCTATCGTATCGAGGACGGCGATATCGTGGTCACCGCGTTGCCTCATCAGGTTTCCGGTTCCAAGGTGCTGGAGCAGATCGCCGGGCAGATGCAGGCGAAGAAATTGCCGATGGTCGCCGACCTGCGCGACGAATCGGACCACGAGCACCCGTGCCGTATCGTGATCATCCCGCGTTCGAATCGGGTCGATGCCGACGAGCTGATGCAGCACCTGTTCGCCACCACCGAGCTGGAGTCCAGCTACCGGGTCAACACCAATGTCATCGGTCTCGACGGCAAGCCCCAGGTGAAGAACCTGCGGCAGATGCTGCGCGAATGGCTGGAGTACCGCGTCGGCACCGTGCGCCGGCGCCTGCAGTTCCGCCTGGACAAGGTCGAGCATCGCCTGCACCTGCTGGAAGGCCGCCTGATCGCCTTCCTCAACCTGGATGAAGTGATCCACATCATCCGCACCGAGGATCAGCCCAAGCCGGTGCTGATGGCGCGCTTCGGGCTGACCGACGTGCAGGCCGAATACATCCTGGAAACCCGCCTGCGCCAATTGGCGCGGCTGGAAGAGATGCAGATCCGCGGCGAGCAGGAAGCCCTGGCCAAGGAACGCGCCAAGCTGCAAAGCCTGCTCGGCAGTGAGGCCAAGCTGAAGCGTTTGGTGCGCGACGAAATCATCAAGGACGCCGAGACCTATGGCGATGACCGCCGTTCGCCGATCGTCGCCCGCGCCGAAGCCCGCGCCCTGTCGGAAACCGAACTGCTGCCGACCGAGCCGGTCACGGTGGTGGTGTCCGAGAAGGGCTGGGTACGCTGCGCCAAGGGGCACGATATCGATGCCACCGGCCTGTCGTACAAGGCCGGCGACGGCTTCAAGGTCGCCGCGCCGGGACGCTCCAATCAATACGCGGTATTTATCGACTCGACCGGACGCAGCTACTCGCTGCCCGCCCATTCGCTGCCGTCGGCGCGCGGTCAGGGCGAACCCTTGACCGGGCGCCTGCAGCCGCCGCCGGGCGCGACCTTCGAGTGCGTACTGTTGCCGGACGACAATGCCCTCTATGTGATCGCCTCGGATGCCGGCTATGGTTTCGTGGTTAAAGGCGAGGACCTGCAGGCCAAGAACAAGGCCGGCAAGACGCTGCTCAGCCTGCCCAACGGCGCCCTGGTGGTGCCGCCCAAGCCGCTGGCCAATCGCGAAGAGGACTGGCTTGCCGCTGTCACCACCGAGGGCCGTTTGCTGCTGTTCCCTGTGCGCGATTTGCCACAACTGGGTAAAGGCAAAGGCAACAAGATCATCGGTATTCCCGGCGAGCGGGTCGCCAGCCGCGAGGAGTACCTGACCGACTTGGCCGTGTTGCCGGTAGGCGCGACCCTGGTATTGCAGGCGGGTAAGCGTACGCTGTCGCTCAAGGCTGACGATCTGGAACACTACAAGGGTGAACGCGGACGCCGCGGCAACAAGTTACCGCGCGGTTTCCAGCGGGTCGACGCGCTGTTGGTGGAGGCACTCGGCTAGGTAGTAATCGCGAAGCGGTGTCCCATGCCGCTTCGATAGCGTTCGCTGGTCGTTGAGCGCCCGCCTGGTGTTTCGACGGCCTGCCAATGGAGGCCGCATGAGCGATAAGCAGCAGGCGAGTCTGCAATGGTCGGGGCAGGGCAGCCAGCAACTGTGCCTGAACGTGGGCGGCGCCTGGCTGCTGGATGTCGGCAAGCCCGACCTCGACGTTGTATGGCGTAGCCAGCGCGAACTGCCGGCGCAACTGCCGGTGGCAGTGGCGGTCACGGCATGGGATAGCAGCCTGCTGGCGCTGCTGCGTCGCTTGCAGCGTCTGGCCAGTGCCGCAGGCGTGGAACTGCGTTGGCAGAACCTGCCCGACGGCGCGGCGCGGATGTTACAAATGGCCGCGACGCCTTCCACCCAAGCGCATGACGAACCGCCGGCACACTTCGGTCCGGTATCGCGTCTGGGTTTGCTGGCGCTCGCAGTGCTGGCGGCCATTGGCCAAACCTGTAGTTTTCTCGGCGAAGTGATATTGGCTTTCGCAAGGCAGCTGAGTGGGCGCGGGCGCATGCGCGCTGGCGATTTCTGGCTGGCCTTGCAGCAGTGCGGGCCGGGCGCTCTACCGATAGTCGCGCTGATCGCCAGCCTGGTGGGCCTGATCCTCGCGTTCGTCGGTGCGGCCCAGCTCGAAGCCTTCGGTGCCCAGCTGTATATCGCCAATATGGTGGCCATCGGCATGACCCGTGAGATGGGCGCCTTGATGACCGCGGTGATCATGGCCGGGCGCACCGGCGCCGCCTATGCCGCCGAACTCGGCAGCATGCAGGCCAATGAAGAGATCGACGCGTTGAAGACCTTCGGTTTCCCGCCGCTGGAGTTCCTGGTGTTGCCGCGTGTGCTGGCGCTGCTGGTGAGCATGCCGTTGCTCTGCGTATTCGCCGATGCGCTGGGGATTCTCGGTGGTTTTGTTATCGGCTCCGGCTTGTTCGACATATCCGCGCCCTTGTACCTGACGCAAAGCCTGGAGATGCTCAACCTTGCGGACTTTCTCGTGGGCATTTTCAAGAGCCTGGTGTTCGCCGTGTTGATCGGCTTGATCGGCTGTCAGCACGGTCTGCGTAGCGGGCGTAATGCCCAGGCCGTGGGTCAGGCGGCGACCGGTGCGGTAGTCAGTATTCTGGTCGCTCTGGTGGTGAGCGACGCGCTGATCACCCTGATCTGCACGCGGTTGGGGATCTGAGATGGGCGAGGCCGTGTTGACCGCAGAGGGCCTCAGCGCCGGGTACGGCAAGCTGGTGATTCAGCGCGAGCTTAATTTCAGCGTCCGTCGTGGCGAGATATTCGTGATCATGGGGGGCAGTGGCTGCGGCAAAAGCACCCTGTTGCGTCACTTGATCGGTTTACAGGCGCCGCTGGCAGGGCGAGTGCTGTTCGATGGCGAGGATTTCTGGGCTGGCGACGAAAATCGCCGCGCCGCCTTGCAGCAACACTTCGGCGTGCTTTATCAGAATGCCGCGCTGTGGGGCGCGATGACCCTGCGCGAAAATATCTGCCTGCCATTGGCGGCTTATCGCCCGCTGCTGTGCGAAGCGGAGCTGAACGAGCTGGCGGCTTTGAAGCTGGGTTTGGTCGGCCTGGCGGGTTGTGATGCGCTCTATCCCGCGCAGCTGTCCGGCGGCATGCGCAAGCGCGCCGCTCTGGCGCGGGCGCTGGCGCTCGATCCGCAAGTGCTGTTCTTCGATGAGCCCTCGGCGGGCCTGGACCCTATCAGCTCCCTGGCTCTGGACGAGCTGATCCTGCAGTTGCGCGACAGCCTGGGGGCGAGCATCGTGTTGGTGACCCATGAATTACCGAGCATCTATGCGGTCGCCGATACCTGCTTGTTTCTGGATGCCGAGACTCGCACGCAAATCGCCCTCGGCTCCGTGCAGCAGCTACTCGACGATGGGCCGGACCAAGTGCAGCGGTTTTTGCGTCGCGGCGAGGGCGGACGGACGATGGAGGTCGGATGAGCGAGGCACGTAAACCCTTTATGATCGGTGCTTTCCTGCTTGGCGGCCTGGTGCTGCTGGTGGTCGGCATCATGCTGCTGTCGCGCGACAGCTGGTTTGCCAAGCCGAGCGAATACGTGGTGTATTTCACCGGCTCGCTGGATGGCCTCGATGTGGGTGCGGACGTCACTTATCGAGGCGTCAAGGTCGGCACCGTGCGCGAGATCCGTCTGTCCTACGACCGCCAGCTGAAGGACGTGGTGATGCCGGTGGTGGTGCGGCTGGATAGTTCCAGCGGCGAGGGCGGCGGCAAACACGAGTTGGATCAGTTTATCGGCCAGTTGGTGGAGCGCGGCCTGCGCGCCCAGCTGCAAACGCCGAGCCTGCTGACCGGCAAGGCGATAGTCGCGCTGGATATGTTCCCGCGAGAACCGGGCTATGTCCGCTCGCCCCACGACCTCGGCCTGCCGACCATTCCCAGCGTGCCGTCGCGCATCGATCAGGTTGCCGACGTGCTGCGCGAACTGGCCGGCAGTCTGCGTCAACTGCCGTTGCAGGAAATGGCGGCATCGGCGCAGAAAACCCTGGCGGCGCTGGAGAAATTGACCAACTCGGCACAATTGCAGCAAGGATTGGTGAGCATGAGCCAATTGCTGGCAAAATTGGATCGGATAAGCGGCAGTCTGGAGCAACAATTGCCGCCGATCATGGATAATATGCAGCGCAGCAGCGTTGATTTGCGCGCTGCGGTTGCGGATATTCGCAGCGCGGCCTTGAGCACGTCGCAGGCACTCGAGCAGGTCAATGCATTGGCCGCTGAAACGCGCCGGGGCTTGGGGCCGAAATCGGAAATACAGTACGAATTGTTGCAGGCGTTGCGGGAGCTGGGTCGTGCGAGCAAGACGATGCAGCGAACGCTGGAAGGGCTTGATCAGCAGCCTCAATCGCTTATTTTTGGTAAATAGTCACTCATATTGGGTAAATCAAGGTGATCTTTCGATGAGTTTGTTGCGTTTCTCTTCGCCCCTGGTGCTGCTGTGCTCGGCGCTGGTTCTCCAGGGGTGCGCGCAGTGGCTGCCTTATCAGACGCAGTTTTATCAGCTCGAACAGGGCGAGCCGAAGTTGCCCAAGAGCGACAAGGGGCCGGCCGTTTTGCTCGGTCCGCTGACATTGGCCGATTACCTGCAGCGGGAAAACCTGATTCAGCGCGAACCCGATGACAGCCTGACTGTCAGCCAGCGTGAGCGCTGGGCCGGCAGCCTGGAGGACGATGTCGGTCAGCTGTTGTTGCGCCAACTGGCCGGGCAGTTGAACACCAGCCGCATCGTCCTGTATCCGGACCGGGTCGGCTTCGACGGTGAGGTTCAGGTGCTTGTGCACATCAGTCGGCTCGACTCGGGCGCCAAGCGGCCAGCTGTGCTGGAAGCCCAATGGCGCCTGCTGGACGGCGCGGGCACACTGCGCAGCAGTCGTCTGGTACGCCTGCAGGAGGCGCATCTGGGCACGCCGGTCGCTCAGGTGCATGCGCAGAGTCTGTTGCTGCAGCGTCTGGCGGAACAGCTGACCGACGCAATCAACAACATGCCGCAGGCGGAGCCGGTTGCGCTGCCCAAGGCCAAGCCGCCGGTTACCGAGAAACGTCTCGACAATGCCCCGCAGATGCCGGTGATCGAGCCCGCCAAGCAAATGGACGTGTTCCGCTTCTAAGCTGCGCCGCCGGCACTCAGTGTGGGCGGCTCTCGTGCATCCGTTCCAGTTGGCGTTCGAGCAGCGCCGGATAGGGTTCGAGCAGGCGCTCGACGCAGTAGGTGCCTTCCGGGCTAGCAATGGCGCGGATCCGGGCGTGTTGGCGTACCCGTTGATCGTCGCCGACGCGGCGGTCGAGCAACAGTAGGTTGCGGCTGTGTTGCGAGAGGGCCAGTACATCCTGAGCGGTTTCGCTGAGCAGCAGGTCGCCCTGGCTCAAGTCGAGCAGGGATTCGCCCTGAGTCAGTGCGAGCTGTAGTTGCAGGGTGATGCCGCTGTCGGCGACCTCGATCTGCAAGGCGTGGCCGAGGGCGCGCATCAGCTCCCCGCAGCAGATCGCGTGGGTCAGGTAGTCTTCACCGCTGTCCTGGTGGTGAAACAGCATCAGGCTGCTGCCGTCGCTCAGGGTATGCAGTTCGCCCTGATACAGCGCCGCCGCCTGGGCCAGGCAGTCACGGTAGCGCTGCAGCAAATCCAGCAGGCGGGCGCGCGGCAGCCTACGCAATTGTTCCTGGGCGCCCAGCTGTATGGCCAGTACGGCGCTCAGTGGAGGGCGTTCGGGTTCGGGGGCTGGCGTCGGCAGATCGGTCTCGAACTCATCGCTCAATTCGCTGAACGGATCCTCGCTTGCGCCTGGGATGTCCTCAGGTGTGGGGGCATCGTCCAGGTCGTCGAAGCGTTCGTCGCGCAGGTCGCGTACCTCGAACCCGGGCTCGTCATCCAGTTCGTCTTCGTCGAAATAGTCGTCCTGCTCCTGGGCATCGAATGTGTCGTCGTCGAGTTCGTCGTCTTCCTCGGGTTCGGGCAGCGCTTTTTCCGGCACCAGGCGTGCCTGCAGCTGCCGCGCCAGATCGCCGATTTCATCCTGACGCGCCGAGCCCGGTGCCGGATCGTCCGGATCGCGCAACCAGACGCGCAGTTGCAGCAGCGGGGTGGAGATATGCCGTCCCAGGCGCATGCTCAGCGACAGTGCCAGGGCCAGCAGGATCAAGCTGAGAATGCCCATGCTCTGCAGGCTGATGGTCATGGGTTGCTGGAATTGACGCATGTCGAGGCTGATGCGCAGCTGGCCGGCGATCACTTCCTGAAAGGTGATGGGCACCGAATAGATCCCTTCGGTATCGCCCAGCAGCCCCTGAACGGGGCGTGAGCCGGCCTCGGCGAGAATGCGGTTATCCACGCTGTAGATCACCGCATGGGCCACCAGCGGATTTTTTGCCAGTTCATTGAGCAGCACGTTGAGGCTGAGGGCATCGTTGGACACCAGCGGCTCTTTGGCGGAGGCCGCCGTCTGCTCGATCAGGCTCTGACCGATGGCGTCGGCCTGCTGCTGCATGGCCTGCTTGAACTGCATGCCGATCACCCAGGCATAAATCACCAGCGCCAGGGCAACCAAAAGCAGGCTATGGCTGGCTATGCGCAATGCCAGAGGCACGCGGCGTTGGCGCAATGCCTGGAAGAGCAGGAGGAAGAAATTATCGGATTTTACGGGGGAGGGCCGGTTCACAGAGCTCGGCTCGTGTCGATTGAAGTGCCGCGCAGTATAACGGTCGGCCTGCACAGTTCAAAGCGGCGCGCGAACCCCCCGCATCAGCCGTGGACCAGGCATCTACCCATTGGACGGCTGTTTAAATGCCTCCTGCGTTGCCGGCGCGTCATTAAAGAGCCGGCTGG
This sequence comes from uncultured Pseudomonas sp., assembly GCA_966210435.1. GTDB lineage: Bacteria > Pseudomonadota > Gammaproteobacteria > Pseudomonadales > Pseudomonadaceae > Aquipseudomonas. Next base: position 161,032 of record CBIHLF010000004.1, read on the forward strand.
GGGCGAGTCCGAGGAATAGGCGCATTTACCCCAGGTAACCTCGCATGCGGGCGCAGTCCGTTTTCCACCTGTTTTTGTGGGGGCGCCATCGGTATTGCCTCGGCTGTCTCGCCTATGTTCTTCAGTGGCCTGTTGGACGTCAGCCAGGCCGGGTGGCTCGCGTGCTTCAGTGCGGCCCGCCTAGCGAGCGTAGCCGGTGACGCTCACGCGCGCTTGGGCGCTCCGGTCGCGCCGTCGCCATATTTCGACGGTCCAGGGGCGGCGAAAATGGGTAGAATGTGCGCCTTTTCCAAGGCCTGCATGGCGAATGCGGGTCGCGAACCTATTCTGGAGAGTGCGCCTTGCGCGAAATCGTCCTGATCAATATCACCGGTGAAGACCGTCCTGGTTTGACTGCGGCCATCATGGGCGTTCTCGCCCACGGTGGCGTGAGCATTCTGGACATTGGTCAAGCGGTGATCCACGACACCCTTTCATTCGGCATCCTGGTCGACATCCCCGATACCGAACGGGCTTCGTCGGTGCTCAAGGATGTATTGTTCACCGCCTACAAGCTCGACCAGCAGGTGCGCTTCACACCGGTTTCCGAGGCGGATTACCAGCAGTGGGTCAGCGGCCAGGGCAAGGCCCGGCATATCGTCACCCTGTTGACCCGCAAGGTCACGGCCGAGCAATTGCAGCGGGTCAGCGCCATTACTGCCAAATACGCATTGAATATCGACCATATCGACCGTCTGTCCGGTCGTATGCCGCTCGATACGCCGATGGATCAGGGCAAGGGCTGCATCGAATTTTCCGTACGTGGCGAGCCGGCCGACCCGGCGGGGCTGCGCGCGGAGTTTCTCAGCGTGGCCCAGGAGCTGAATGTCGATATCGCTTTCCAGCGCGATTCGCTATTTCGCCGTAATCGCCGCCTGGCGGTGTTCGACATGGACTCGACGCTGATCGAGGCTGAGGTGATCGACGAGTTGGCCAAGGCTGCCGGGGTCGGGGAGCAAGTGTCCGAAATCACCGAGCGGGCGATGCGCGGCGAGCTGGATTTCGCCGCCAGCTTCCGCGAGCGCCTGGCACTGCTCAAGGGCTTGCCGGAGGAGGTGCTGAGCGGCATCGGTGCCTCGCTGCGCCTCACCGAGGGCGCCGAGACGCTATTTAGCGAGTTGCGTCGGTTGGGCTACAAGACGGCGATTCTTTCCGGTGGCTTTAGTTATTTCGCCAAGCAATTGCAGGCCAAGCTGGGTATCGATTACGTATTCGCCAACGAACTGCAAATCGTCGATGGTCTGGTCACTGGCGTGGCGGTCGAACCGATCGTCGATGCGCAGCGCAAGGCCGACCTGCTGCGCGAGCTGGCGCAAAAGGAAGGCTTGCGTCTGGAGCAGACGATTGCCGTGGGGGATGGCGCCAACGATCTGCCGATGCTGGCGATTGCCGGGTTGGGGGTGGCGTTCCGTGCCAAACCTCTGGTCAAGCAGTCGGCCAAACAGGCCATTTCGACCCTGGGCCTGGATGGCATCCTCTACCTGCTGGGTTTTCGCGATCGCGACGGGCTGGAATAGGACAGCGGGTACGTAAGCATAAAAAAGCCGACGCATGCGTCGGCTTTTTTGCCCGTGACAGTTATTCGTCGCCCGCCGAGAAGTCGTAATCCATCGACTGGCTGGGGCCCTGCAGGTAGTGGCCCTGAATGTAGTTGACGCCGGCCTGCCACAGCGTGGCCAGTACGGTGGCGCTCTCGACGAAGGGCACTATGGTCAGCTTGGCTTGCGCATGCAGGCTCGCCAGCAGGGTTTTCAGCGCTTCCTGATTGTCCGCCTGGCTCAGATCCTGGGAGTAGGAGCCGTCGACTTTGACGAAGTCGATGTTCAGGTGTTTCAGCGTGTTGAATGGATTGATCGCGCCGCCGAACTGGCTGAGACCGACCTTGCAATGCAGTTCCTGCAGGCCCTGGGTCAACACCTTGGCCTGTTTCAGGCAGGCGATCGCATCGGGTTCGCTGAATTGGAAGACCAGTGAGTCCGATGGCAGGCGAGCGGCTTTCAAGGCCACGCTGAGCCAGGGCAGCAGGGTCTTGTCCTGCAGGCTGGCGCTCGACAGGTGCACGAACAGGCGGGTGTTGTGTCCCTTGCTGCGGTGGTCGGCGAGCAGTTTGATCGAGCTGAGAATCACCCAGCGATCGATCTTTTCACCCAGGCCCGCCTCTTTGGCGGCGTTCAGGAAATCATGCGGCGGTACTTCTTCTTTCTTGCTGTTGAGCAGGCGCAGTAGCACCTCGTAGTGCTCGTGGCTGTCGCCGCGCAGGCTGATGATCGGCTGGAACAGCAGGCGGAAGCTATTGTTTTCCAGCGCCTGCTGCACCATCGCCAGCAGATCGCCGCGGTTGGCGGCGGCGGCCAACTCGTCCGCAGGGTTGAAGATTTTCAGCGAGTTGCCTTCGACTTCGTCGGCGCAACGATGGGCGCGGTCTACGACTTCCTGGGACTTGGGGGTTTTCTCGTTGAGGCCGGCAACGCCGATCGAGAGGGTCGTCTGTACGGTCCGCCCACTGACGTCGAACAGGTGCCCTTCGACTTTCTTCAGCAGTGCGTTGAGGCTGGCTTCGGACTGCTCCGGGGTCATGCCTAGCAGCAGGGCGGCGAATACGTCGTCGCCGAAACGCGCCAGTTGCACGTCGCCGGGGAAGTGGGCGCGCAGCAGCGTGGTCAGGTCGGTGAGTAGCAGGTCGATGCCGGCGAGGCCGACGTCGGCGAGCAGGCTGGCGTACTGGTCGAGCCGCATGTAGGCGAGGCTGGCCGGCTGGCCGGCGTTCACCGCACGCTCGACGGCGGTATCCATCAGCTCGATGAAATAGCTGCGGTTGTACAGACCGGTGACCAGGTCCTGGCTGCTGATCTCGCGAAGGCGCTCTTCCAGCTCGGCGTTGTCCGATTCGGCGCGAATCACCACCTGGATGCAGGGTTCGCTGTCGTAGGTGGCGGGGGAGAAATGCATGCGGGCGGCGAAGCTCTTGCCGTCCGCTTTCACCCCTGAGCAGACCAGCTCCGCGTTACCCTCGGCGCTCTGGTAGTTCTTCAGGAATTCCTTGAAGGCGCCCTGGTCGGCGCTGGCGATCAGATCGATCATCGGCATGCCTTCGAGTTCGTCGCTATCCGGGTAGTCGAAGAGCTCGATGTAGGCGCGGTTGGCATAGATATGCATGCCGTCGTGCACATAGGTAATGGCGTCGACGGAGCTGTCGAGCAGTAACTGGCAGCGTTTTTCCGCTTCGCGCAGGGCCACTTCCGCCGCACGCCGTGCGCGCCGCTCCTCGAGGCTGTTCAGCTCGCGCGTGGCCACCAGGACCAGACGCTCGTCCTCGCCCTGGGGCAAGGCATCCTGGGCGCCGATGGACAGGGCTTCGGTGACGCTGTCGGAGTCGTTGTCGGCGAGCAGTTGAATTACCGGGATGTCTTTGGCCTGGCGGCGAATGGCATTGATGGCTTCGTGCGGATCAAGGTGCTCGCTGGTGGGGGCGGAAATCAGCAAGTCCCAGCTCTGCTTCAATGCCTCGGCCAGGTCGTCGCTCGAAGTCAGGCGATGCACGCGCGTCGCGCGACCGGCGTTACGAAACAGGCTGACGAGCCGTTCCGCCTCGTTTTGCGAATCTTCGAGAATCAAAAGCCGGATAGTTTTTTTTTCAATGGCCATGGCTGAGTCAAGTCTGCGCCGAACGGGCGCGAAAAGGCGACAAAAGGTGAAGAGACGGCAATCTACAGAGACTTCCAGAGTGAGTCAAAGTCTTCCTCCCCGTCTGGGCCGCGGCTTTTCTGCGCTGTGACAGGTTTCCCGTGATCGTCCGGCGGCTGCTCGAGTTCGCGGTATTCGAACTGGTTGAAGCTGCCCGTACTGGTTTGCCGACGGCTGAGCAGCGCGGGGCGTTCGTTGCCGTTGCGGTTGACCAACACCTTGTTGCCTTCCTGAAACGGCAGGCGCGGAGTAATCAGTGTAGCCGGCCGCGAAATTGCGGAGATGCCGGGCACCAGAAGCGCGCGCAGGTACTGGCTGTTGCTTTCGGTCTTGCGCACCAGTTGCAGGCCACACGGCTCCGCGTGGGGGGCGACCAGCTCGATTCCCATCTGCGTGCCGCCTCCGCGCACCTGCCGGATCCAACGCACTACTGCGACACTCCAGGCGTGTTCGGGCGAATCCTGCAGACCGATGATTTCGCCCGCCTGTAGCTGGCTCGGCACCTCTTTTGGCCAGGACATGCAGTAGCCGCCGGGGCTGTGGTTGACGATCGGCAGGGTGAACGTCGGATAGCCTTCGGCGGGCGCGGCGCCGCTGTCGACGTTGTCCGCACCGCTACGCTGGTACTCGATGTTCTCCATCGGCAGGTGATGCGCCCAGTCCCGGGTCTTGGGGGCATCGAAGGCTTTCGCCCAGATATCCGGTGTGCCGCTGGGTGCTTCGAACACCGCCGCGCCGAGCTCATTGGGGCGCTTCAGCACTTCATTGAATGGGCGCTTGTTGGCCAGGAAAAAATGCAGGGCGCTCATGCCGATGCACAGGTTCAACGAGCCCTGCCCCTGGTTGCGCTGAAAGCTGCGCTCGGAAATGTCGCCCCAGGCGGCGCAGAGGTGCTGCAGCATGTCGGTGCTGAGCCCTTCGGGAACCAGCAGGCTGGACTGGCTGCGTTGTTCCGCGGGTAGCTGCAGATAAGCCTTGAGCGCATCGACCAGCGGGGTCGGATCGATGCCCAGGCTGCCCGGCAATTCGCCACCCTGCAGCAGCGAGATGTAGCGAGGCGGACCGTCCACGGTCAGGGCGACGGCAAACAGGCTCGAAGGTGCGTTGCCGGCCTGCAGCCTGACCTGGGCGCTCCAGGGTTCGAGCGCTTCGGCGAGGCGCGCGATAGCGGCCTGACGCATCTGGTTGCAGCGCGCGCAGCCGAGCATCAGGGCCGCCAGGTAACTTTGCTCGATGCTCAGGTCGTCGACGTGGCGGGCTTGCGGATCGCGAATCACGCGGCGTTGCAGGTCGCGCTCCAGGGCGATTTGGTAGAGTTGATGCAGCTCCAGCCAGAGACCTTCGGGGACCGGGCAATATAACTGTGTGGCGCGTACCAGTGGTCCGCAGAGGCTGTAGACCGCACGCTGCAGCGCGGTGGCGAGAAGTTGGTTGCGATCCAGGTTCTGCTGTGGGGCCAGATGGACGACGATCAACTTGTAGCCCACCGCCAGATGGTTTTGTAGTGCCTGGCAAAGATTGGCCACTTTGCGCGGACGCTCGTCGAGAACGATCGCCTGGTTGAGGAAGTGCCGCTCCAGTTGCTGACACACGAAGTACACCTCCGGGCGCAGCAGTTCGAGCATCTGCAGGCGAATATCCGAGGGTGTCAGCAGTTGGTTCAGTTCGATCAGGGCCTGGTAAAGCTGCCGGGCGGTTTCACCGATGTTGGCTTTGGGCAGCTTGCCGATCCAGAGTTTGAGCCCGCGCGGGGTGGCATCGCAGAAGGACAGGCTCCGCTTATCGAGCGTGGGGACGCGCAGTTGTAGGTGGTGACGCTGTTTATCCATCTAACTCGGGCACTCCCAATGCCGGCGGGCGACTTGTGCTGTCGTGCTGCAACTCTAGCAGCATCTTCCCGCGGTCGCAGCCCGATCGCAGAGCGGTTGGTCGCGCATGCGCGATGCTGAGAGGAGCGTCACGCCGTGGCGCGCCAGGGGCCGCCACGGCGGGGCGGTGCTCAGTCCGTGTGCGTGGCGCTGCCGAGCAATTGGCCCATCCGCACTGGGCTGCCGGCCGCGAGTTCCTGAGCCCACTGCACCTGCTCGGCGCCGAACAGCACGATGGCGGTGGAACCAAGTTTGAAGCGGCCCAGCTCGGCGCCTTTCTGCAAAACGATTGGCGCGCGTGCCGCGTCGTCGTAGCGGAATGATTTCAGGCAGCGCTTGGGCGGCGTCACCAGGCCGGCCCAAACGGTTTCGATGGAGGCCACGATCATTGCGCCGACCAGGACCACGGCCATGGGGCCGCGCTCGGTATCGAACAGGCAGACCACGCGCTCATTGCGGGCGAAGAGTTCTGGCACGTTTTCCGCGGTGGTCTGGTTCACCGAAAACAGGCGGCCCGGCACATAGACCATTTCCGTCAGCGTGCCGGTCAGCGGCATGTGCACCCGGTGGTAATCCTTGGGCGACAGGTACACGGTGGCGAAGGTGCCGCCGACGAAGGGGCTGGCACGCTCGGTATCGCCACCCAGCAACTCGACCAGGCTGAAGCTATGTCCCTTGGCCTGAAAAATCCGGCCGTGTTCGATCTGGCCCAACTGGCTGATCGCGCCGTCTGCGGGGCAGAGAACCGCTGCGGGGCTCTGCTCGAGCGGGCGGGCGCCCGGCTTCAGCGCGCGGGTGAAAAAGGCGTTGAAATGCTCGAAGGCCTGCAGGTCTTCGACCAGTGCTTCGCTCATGTCGACCTGATACTGCTTGGCGAACCAGCCGATCAAACGGTTTTTGAGCCAGCCGATGCGGCATTCGGCGATAAAGCCGATCAGGCGCGACAGCAGGTGATGCGGCAGCAGATGCTGGCTGAGAATAAACAGACGCTGTTTCATGGTGATCCTTGAGGCGTTAGCGGCAGGCGATCGTCGACGCCGCATGGGTGTTGGGCTCAGCGCTCGACGGGGGTGTCGGGGCGATTGCCCCATTCGCCCCAGGAGCCGGCATAAGCCTTGACGCGCGGATAACCGAGCGCCTTGGCCGCCAGGTAAGTGAAGCCTGAGCGGTGATGGGTCTGGCAGTGGGTGATGATTTCTTTATCGGGCGTGATGCCGAGCGCCTGCAGCACTTCTGGCAAGTCGCGTCGCATGCGCAGGGCCCGTGCCTCGTCCATGCCGGCGGTCCATTCGAAATTGACCGCGCCGGGAATATGTCCGGCCTTGCTGGCTAGGACTTTTTCGCCGCGGTATTCGGCAGGCGAACGGGCATCCCATATGACCAGGTCATTCGCACCCAGGCGGCTTTGCAGGTAGTCGCAGGTCGCGGTTGGAGTGTCGTGCAGGGTCAGCTCCAGTGTGCCGCTGTGTGCGCTCGGTACTTCGGTGCTGAGCCGGCGGCCGTCCGCCTGCCAGGCGTGCAGCCCGCCATTGAGGTAGTGGTAGTGCTGATGGCCGATGACGTCGAGCAGCCAGATGAAGCGACCGGCCCAGCCGCCGCCCTCGTCGTCATAGACGACATAGACCGCATCCGCACGATGGCCGAGCTCAGCGAACAGGCGCTCCAGCTGCTCATGCTCCGGCAGCAGGCCGGGGGCGGGCGGCTGGCCGAGTTGCGTGCGTTTGGGATCAACGAAACGGGCGCCCGGAATATGTCCGGCGGCGTAGCGCTCTGCACTGCTCAGATCGACCAGGATCAACTCGTCGGCGTTCAGGCGGCTGGCGAGGTCGCTCGGTTCGATCAGCAATGGCAGCGCGGTAAAAGCATTCATGCGGGCCCCTTAATCGGTTAAAGGCGAGGATTGTAGCGGAAAGGTGCGGCGCTGTTGACCTGGACACTAACGCCCGCGGCTGGCGAAGTTGCCAAGGGCGCGCTCGATGCACTGTGAGGTTTTGCCGAACGCCTGCAGGCTGGCGTCGCCGATACTGTCGCCGCCTTGATCGGCAACCACGATCAGCACCACGCGACCATTGCTCGCCAGCGAACGGATAAGCAGGTGCTCGCTGGGGAACAGGGTTTTCAGCGTCCCGGGCAGCAGTGCGGAGAATTGCGCAATATTGGCTGGCGACAGGCGTAATTGCCCGGGCTCCTTGAGCAGGCGCATGAGTACCTTACTGTGTTGCGGATCGAGCGACAGGCCGGTCGCCGATTTGTCCAGGCCGACGGCTTGCTGCGCCGTCAGGCGGCTGTGGTTGCGGTCGGCGATCAGCAGCAGCACGCGCCGCATGCCGCAGGCCAGCAAAGCGTCGCGCATGCAGGCAGTGAGTTGCACGAGATTGCCGAACGGGCTCGGCTGTGCCAGCAGCTGCGCGCATGCCTGCCGCCATGGGTCGGGCCGAGGCGTGGGTGCGGCCGCCGGCATCTCGCGCAGGTGCCGTGCATCCCATGGCCAGAGCAGCGCTTCGGCTGGATGCCAGAGGTCGTTGTCGTGTTGCTGGCGGGCGTGCTGGGCGGCGTTCTGATGGACCTGCTGTTGCACCTCTGCCAGCGGCAGCTGCAGGTAGAGCCCGGCGAGGCGCTGCCAGCGCATGCTGTGCGGGTCGTTCCAGGCGAAATGGGCGCTGAGCGCCAGGCCGTTGGCCAGCAGGATGCAGTTGCCGGGCTGGGTCAGCCAGCGGCGCAGGGCCGGGTCTTCGTCGAGCAGTTGTCGCTGATGGAGCGGGTGCTGATTGTCGCGGGCGATATGCAACGCCTTGACCAGCAGGCGGCGGTCGTCGAGCAGCAGGCGATAACCGGAGATTATCCACTCCGGCAGACGCCAGCGTTCGGCCAGCGCCAGGCATAGGCGCAGCAACGGGACGCCGAGCAGCTCCTGTTCGATCCTGGCGCTGGGTTCGCCCTTGATCAGCACGCGCTGCTCCCAGTTATCGAACAGTTCCGGGTGGGCGCTGAGCAGGGCCCAGATCGGTGCAAGGAATAACAGGCTGCCCCAGTGAATTTCCTGCCAGAGACGCGCGAGGCGGCCAGCGAACAAGCCGTTGGCCTGCTGCGCCGCATGTTCGCTGATCAGGTGCATCTGCCGCAGACTGCGGGGAATCTGTTCCAGGGGAAGGGCCGGATGGCGTTTGAGCAGGTCTTCCGTGCGCTTGAGACCCAGGCGGGTCAGCGCGCTTTCCAGGCTTTCCACTGGCGCGCTCTGGCTCTGGCTTTGGCCTGGGCGGTTGGCTTCGCGCAGTAAATGCAGCGCGATGGCCGGGCTGTCGCGCATCGAATCGGCGATTTCGCGTAGTGAGCGGCGACTATCGGTCACCATCCGTTGCGCCCTCAGCAGGTTGTCCGCTGGCGCGGGCAATAGCGGGCTGTCCAGCTGTTTGAGCCAGGTGGCGAGGGTGCGCGGTAGAGGTTGCGGTGTGGGCATGCGGGTTGAGCCAAGCTGGCTTTTAGCCTTAACTGGCTATAGTCTCGCGCATAACTTCCGATAAATAGAAGGGTTGTTTTACTCAGTCCTCATTTCCTTGGCTTTGGCACGTTGTTTCTATGGTTAAAATCATCGGCATTATTGTGGTGCTTGCCTGTGTGTTGGGAGGTTTCATCCTTTCCGGCGGTCATTTAATGGCACTGGTGCACCCCTTCGAAGTAATGATTATCGGTGGCGCCGCCTTGGGCGCGTTTCTTCAGGCCAACCCCGGGCACATGTTCATGCACGTGTTCAAGAAATCCTTGAGCATGTTCAGTTCCCGTTACACCCATGGCTACTACCTGGATGTGCTGAAGCTGATCTACGAGATTCTCAACAAGAGTCGCCGCGAAGGCATGATGGCCATCGAAAGTGACGTCGAGGACCCAGCGGCCAGTCCGATCTTCAGCAAATACCCAGCGATTCTCAAAGATCAGCGGATGACCGCGTACATCTGCGACTACCTGCGCATCATGTCGTCGGGCAACATGGCTCCCCACGAGCTGGAGGCGTTGTTCGATATGGAAATTACCAGCCTCAAGGAAGAGCTCGACCACCCTGCCCATGCCGTGGCGAAAGTCGCGGACGGTATGCCGGCCATGGGTATCGTCGCGGCGGTGCTGGGTATCGTGATCACCATGTCGGTGCTGGCAGAAGCGGACAACGCCGAAATCGGCCACAAGGTGGGCACCGCACTGGTTGGTACCTTCCTCGGTATTCTCGCCTCCTATGGTTTCTTCGGTCCGCTGTCGGGCGCCCTGGAGCACGATGCCAAGGAAGAGCTGAACGTCTACGAGGCGATCAAGGCCGGGTTGGTGGCTTCGGCGTCCGGCATGCCGCCGTCGCTGGCCGTCGAGTTTGCCCGCAAGGTGCTCTATCCGGCCCATCGCCCGAGCTTTATCGAGCTTGAGCAGGCGATGCGTGGGGGCTGACGGCTAAGCCATGGAAAACAACCAGCCGATTATCGTCAAGCGGGTCAAGAAGGTTGCCGCCGGCCATCACGGCGGCGCGTGGAAAATCGCCTTCGCCGACTTCGCCACGGCGATGATGGCGTTCTTCCTGGTGATGTGGCTGATGACCGTGGCCACCCCGGAACAGAAGAAGCTGATCTCCGGTTATTTCAAGGACCCCATCGGCTTTTCCGAAAGTGCCAGTCCCTATGTCATCGACCTGGGCGGTTCACCGACGCCTGCGCCCGATCGCACGCTCAACCCCGAACCGCAAGAGCAGCAGGACAGCGGCCAGACCGATATCGACCCGCAACAGGCCGAAAGCATCGCCGAAGAGGCGGAGCGCGAACGTCTCGAGTTGCTGCTGCAGGAGTTGCAGAACAAGGTCGACGAAAGCCCGGAGCTGCAGCGCTTCAAGGATCAGATCCTGTTCGAGATCACCCAGGACGGCTTGCGCATCCAGATCACCGATGCCGAGAACCGACCGATGTTCGACCTTGGTAGCGCGCACCTGCAGCCCTATTTCGAAGACATACTGTTGGCCATGGCCGACACCATCAAAGCGGTGCCGAACAAGATCAGCATCAGCGGCCATACCGACGCCAAACCTTTTGCCGGGCGCGGTGATTTCGGCAACTGGGAGTTGTCGGCCGATCGCGCCAACTCGGCGCGGCGCGCTCTGGTGGCCGGCGGCTACGATGAAGACAAGGTGGCCCGGGTGGTCGGCTATGCATCCTCGGCATTGTTCGACCGCGACGATCCGCTGAACCCGGTCAACCGGCGCATCGACATCGTTGTGCTGACCAAGAAGGCTCAGCGCGAAATCGAGGGTAAGCAGGGTGCCGAGCCTGCGCCTGGCGAGGGCGAGTCGTCCGGCTCCGCCGATTCTCCTACGACCGGTAATGGCATGGGCCCAGGTGCGGACAGCGCGCCACCTTCGCCTGAGCCGGTCGCCAAACCTGAACGATTGAATATCTTCGACGAGGGGGGCTTGCCGCTCGGCGCGCCTCGCGACTAGGTTGCTTCGCTATTCGCCGGATAGAAACGACAAGGCCGCGATGATTCGCGGCCTTGTCGTTCATGCTGCCAGGCGATTCAGTAATCCGCCTCCGGCAGGCTGGCCAGGATATGCCGGTAGCTGCTCATGCGCTGCGGATGCACGCGGCCTTCTTCTAGGGCCTTGAGCAGCGCGCAGCCGGGCTCGCGGTCGTGCTTGCAGTCGCGGAAACGGCATTGGCCGATCAGCTCGTGGAACTCGATAAAGCCCGCCTCGACGTCGTCGCGACTCACATGCACCAGGCCGAATTCGCGAATCCCCGGGGAGTCGATCAACTCGCCGCCGCCGGGGAAATGGAACAGTCGCGCCGTGGTGGTGGTATGGGTGCCTTTGCCGGTCAATTCGGACAGCGCGCCGACCCGGGTGTCGACATCCGGCAGCAGGCTGTTGACCAGCGACGACTTGCCCACGCCGGACTGGCCGACGAAGACGCTGACGTGGCCGTCCAGACGCTTCTGCAGTTGCGCCATGCCGTCGCCTTCATGGGCGGAGACTTCCAGCAGCGGGTAGCCCAGTTGGCGGTAGACACCGAGCATGGCGTTCAGCGCCACGGCGTTCTGCTCGTCGAGCAGGTCGGTCTTGTTCAGCAGTAGCAAGGGGCGGATACCGGCGTGTTCCGCAGCCACCAGGTAGCGATCGATCAAGTTGGCGTGGGGTTCGGGCAGCGGCGCGAAGACGATGACGATCAGGTCGACGTTGGCCGCGACCGGCTTCAACTGGCCGCGGGTGTCCGGGCGGCACAATTCGGTGCTGCGCGGCAGCTGCGCGACTATCACGCCGATGCCCTGGTTGCCGGCGCGCCACACCACGCGGTCGCCGGTGACCATGGTCGGCAGGTTGGCGCGCAAATGGCAGCGAAAGACCTGGCCGGCCAGTTCGCCATCCAGGGCCTCGACCTCGACCTGCACGCCGAAGTGGGCGATCACCAGGCCCAGCTGTTCGGGGCCCAGGTCGCCGCCTTCGAGGGTCTGCACGGCTTGCGATTCGCGTTTGGCGGCGCGGGCGGCGCGCTCGCCCTGGATCTTTTCGATACGCCAGTTTTGCCGGCGGTTGAGTTGGCGTTTGGCCATGAACATTCCGAGAGTTGAAGTGCGATGAAAGCGGTTGCGAGTCTAGCACGCGCGGCCCTGCGGACATTGTCGATCGGCGGCGGTTAGCAGGCAGTTGAAAAACTGCCTGCTTTTGCCTTGCGCTGGCTGCTTCGCCTAGATTTTTCAACGGCCTGTTAGACTTGCCGGACTTTGGCGGATTGAGGGCGTGCAGGTGGATAGAACGCGACACTGCTTGAGCCGCCACCCGGCGCTATTGGCCTTGCTGGCGCAAGTGCTTGCGCTGCTGCTGGTTGCCGGCGCGATCTATCTGCTGGCGCAGCTGTCGCCCTGGCGTGCCGGTCCGCTGGCCGCCGGGCTGGCGCAGGGGTTGTTGGCCGCGAGCCTGGGGCAGTGGCTGGGATTGTCGCGTTGGTGGTGGTGGCTGAATCTGGCCTTCGTGCCCGCCGTGCTTCTCCTGAATGGCGCGGCGCTGCCATCCTGGGTGTTTCTGTTGGGCTTTGCCCTGCTGTTGCTGGTGAACTGGAACAGCTTCGGCGAACGCGTGCCGCTTTACCTGAGCGGGGCGAACAGCCGTCGGCAGCTGACCATGTTGCTCGCTCGACAACCCGCCGGTTTTCGTTTCGTCGACCTCGGCTGCGGGCCTGCCGGCGCTTTGTTGCGTCTGGCACGGCAGTTTCCGCAAGGGCGCTTCGTCGGCGTCGAAACCGCGCCGCTGCCATTCGCCATCGCCTGGCTGCGCTGTTGGCGGCAAGCCAATTGCGAGATTCGCTATGAAAATCTCTGGCATTGCGATTTGTCGGGGTTCGATCTGGCCTATTGCTTTCTCTCGCCGGCACCCATGGCCGCGGTCTGGGAAAAAGCCCGTGCGCAGTTGCCGGCCGGCGCGCTGTTGATCAGTAATACCTTCGAGATCCCGGGCGTGCCGGCCGACGAGCAGATCGAGCTGCACGATTGGCGTCGCTCGCGGTTGTTGCTGTGGCATATGCCCGGCTGATTTATTCGCTAGACTTGTCGCCTAAGCCAAGGAGCACACCATGCAGAACCCTCTGAACCTTATCTGGATCGACCTGGAAATGACCGGGCTGGAGCCGGACAAAGACGTGATTATCGAGATGGCGACCATCGTCACCGACAGTCAGCTGAATGTGCTTGCCGAGGGGCCGGTGATCGCCGTGCACCAGAGCGATGAGCTGCTCGCCGGCATGGATGAGTGGAATACCCGCACCCATGGCCAGAGCGGCCTGACCCAGCGCGTGCGCGACAGCCAGATCGGCCCGGCCGAAGCCGAGGCGATGACCATCGCATTCCTGGAGCAGTGGGTACCCCAGGGCAAATCACCGATCTGTGGCAACAGCATCGGCCAGGATCGGCGCTTTCTGTACCGCTATATGCCGAATCTGGAAGCCTATTTCCATTACCGCTATCTGGATGTCTCGACCCTGAAGATCCTCGCCGAGCGCTGGGCGCCGCAGGTCAAGGACGGTTTCGTGAAGCAGGCCAGCCACCAGGCGCTGGACGATATCCGCGAATCGATAGCCGAGCTCAAGTACTACCGCGAGCACCTGCTCAAGGTGTGAAAGGCAGCGGCAAGCTTCAAGCCGTAAGCTTCGAGAGAAATGCAGAGGCTTGACGGGGCGGGTTCGCCCTCCGTGCTGACTTGCGGCTTGGGGGGGGGCGTCTTGCAGCTAACGCCCATGCTGAGCTAAAGCCCAGGCTACATGCTCGCGCACCAGTTCCGACGGGTGTTCGCGGCGCGCCTCCAGTGCTTCCAGCACCGCAATACTCGAAGGGGCGTTGCCTAGGCCCACCGCCAGGTTGCGCAGCCAACGCTCATAACCGGCGCGGCGTAGCGGCGAGCCTTCGGTGCGGCTGAGAAATTCCTCTTCGCTCCAGCGGAACAGCTGCGCCAGCTCGGCGTTGTCGAGCTGGTGGCGCGGTTGGAAGTCACTCTGTTTGGTTGGGCTGGCGAAGCGGTTCCAGGGGCAGACCATCTGGCAGTCGTCGCAGCCGAATACCCGATTTCCGATCGGTGCGCGCAGCTCGACGGGAATCGAGCCTTTCAGCTCGATGGTCAGGTAGGAAATGCAGCGCCGCGCATCCAGCACGTAGGGCCCGACGAATGCGGCGGTCGGGCAGATATCCAGGCAGGCGCTGCAGCGCCCGCAGTGTTCCGTGGCCTGTGGCGCGTCCACCGGCAGGGGCAGATCGACGAACAGCTCGCCGAGAAAGAAGTAGCTGCCGGCCTTGCGGTTGAGTACCAGGGTGTTTTTACCGATCCAGCCCAGACCGGCCTGCTCGGCGATGGCCTTTTCCAGCACCGGGGCGCTGTCGACGAAGGCGCGAAAACCGAAGGGACCGATCTGCTGCTGAATGCGTTCGGCGAGTTGTTGCAGGCGCTTGCGGATCAGTTTGTGGTAGTCGCGGCCCAGGGCGTAACGCGAGACGTAGGCTTTTTCCGGCTCGCCGAGGCGTTTGGCCATGTGCGTATCGCCTGGCAGGTAGTCCATACGCAGCGAGATTACGCGCAGGGTGCCCGGCACCAGTTGTTCGGGATGGGAGCGTTTGCTGCCATGGGCGGCCATGTAGCCCATCTCGCCCTGGTATCCGGCATCCAGCCAGCGTTGCAGGTGCGCCTCGTGCTCGCCCAGCTGCAGCCCGGCGATGCCGACCTGTTGAAAGCCAAGTTCGCGGCCCCATTCCTTGATCGATTGGGCGAGGGCATCGAGATCGAGTGAATCTATGGTCATGCTGAACGGGACGCCAGAGCGGAGGTGGGTATAATTCTGCCAGACATCGGAGCCGACGCATGCCGCAATCGCCAGACAATCTTCCCCTCACCCTGTATAGCGCCGCCCAGGTGCGCGAACTCGACGCCCGGCTGATCGCCGCCGGCACGCCGGGTTTCGAGCTGATGAGTCGCGCCGCCCATGCGATCTGGCGCGCGTTGCGCCGGCGCTGGGCGGATGCGGGCGAGGTCACGGTATTGGCCGGGCGGGGTAACAATGCGGGCGACGGTTATCTGGTTGCGGCGCTGGCGCTGCGCGCGGGTTGGCGGGTGTGTGTGCTGGCGGTCGGCGATCCGGCGCAGTTGCAGGGCGATGCCGCATCTGCGCGCGACGAGGCGTTGGCCGCGGGCGTCGTCATTGTGCCCTGGAGCGAGCAGGCGGTGCTGCAGGGCGTGGTGGTCGATGCATTGCTCGGCACCGGCCTGGTCGGCGCGGTGCGCGAGCCCTACCTGAGCGCCATCGAACGGTTGAACGGCAGCGGTTTGCCGGTGCTGGCGGTGGATATCCCCTCGGGGCTGTCGGCCGATAACGGTCAAGTGCTTGGTGTCGCGGTGCGCGCGGATGCGACCGTGACCCTGATCGGGCTGAAGTTGGGGCTGTTTACTGGCGTTGCTGCGGATTTCGTCGGCGAACTGCTGTTCGACGACCTGCAGGCCGATGCCGACTGTGTGGCCGCGCAAGCGTTCAGCGCCGAGCGTCTCGGTGGCGCCAACCTGCCGGCTGCGCCTCGGCGAGCGCGCACCGTACACAAAGGACAGTTGGGGCATGTGCTGGTGGTCGGCGGCGATCGCGGTTTCGCCGGCGCGGCGCTGCTCACCGCCCAGGGCGCTTTGCGTGCCGGCGCCGGGTTGGTGTCGCTGGCGACCCGGGGCGAAAATCTGTTTGCGGCGCAGGCGCGCTTGCCCGAGGTCATGGGGGTGGCCGTCGCTTCGGCCAATCAGCTGTTGGCGCTGGGTGCGCACGCCAGCGTCTGGGTGGTGGGGCCGGGGC
>CBIHLF010000005.1:0-168596 GCA_966210435.1 uncultured Pseudomonas sp.
GGGTCGTTAGCTCAGTTGGTAGAGCAGTTGGCTTTTAACCAATTGGTCGTAGGTTCGAATCCTACACGACCCACCATTTCAAGTTCGCTTGAATGATAAAAAACCCGCCTGGTGCGGGTTTTTTATTGCCTGCGATTCGGCACTGTCCGGTATCCGCAACCTGGATAAACGTCAGCACAATCCGGGGTCGCCCCCGGATCCCTTGAGGGCTCAGTGCAGCTTGAGGCGTGGTTCGGTACTGCGCCCGATATGTCCGCCGATCATCAGTAGCAGCGTGCGCACCACGCCGTACAGGGCCATCTGGTGCATGCGATACAGCGACACGTAGAACATCCGCGCCAACCAGCCTTCGAGCATCACGCTTCCTGTCAGGTTACCCATCAGATTGCCGATCGCAGAAAAACTCGATAACGAGATCAGCGAGCCATAGTCGCGATAACGGTATTCGGGCAGCGGCTGGCCAGCGATACGCAGTTTCAGCGACTTGGCCAACAGCGATGCTTGTTGGTGCGCGGCCTGGGCGCGCGGCGGCACATTGCGGCCTTCCTGGCCGGGCTGGGGGCAGGCGGCGCAGTCGCCAAAGGCGAAGATGTTGTCGTCGCGGGTGGTTTGCAGGGTTGCTCGCACCTGTAATTGATTGATGCGGTTGCTTTCCAATCCGTCCAGATCCTTGAGAAATGCCGGGGCGCGAATTCCCGCAGCCCAGACTTTCAGGCTGGCGGGGATGGTCTGGCCTTGCGCGGTTTGCAATGCGTCGCGGCTCACCTCGCTGACTGCGGCGCCAGTCAGTACGGTGACGCCGAGCTTTTCCAGAGTCTTGTGCACCGGTAGGCCAATGCGTTCGGGCAATGCGGGCAGTACGCGTGGGCCAGCCTCGATCAGGGTGATGCGCATATTCTCCGGGCGGATACGGTCAAGGCCGTAAGCGGCCAGTTCATGGGCGGCATGGTGCAGCTCGGCGGCCAGTTCCACGCCAGTGGCACCTGCGCCGACAATCGCCACGTTGATCAATTGGGTATTGTCGGTTTGCCTGGCGTGGGCGCGCAGGTAATGGCTGAGCAGTTGGCGGTGGAAGCGTTCGGCCTGTTCGCGGGTATCCAGGAAAAGGCAGTGCTCGGCGGCGCCCGGAGTGCCGAAATCGTTGGTGGTACTGCCAACGGCAAGCACCAGGCTGTCGTAGGCCAGCTCGCGCTCCGGGGTTAGTAACTCACCATCCTCGTCATAGGCGGCAGCCAGGGTAATGCGTCGTGTTGCGCGATCCAGGCCGGACATGCAGCCGAGCTGAAACTCGAAATGGTTCCATTTTGCCTGGGCTACGTAGTTCAGCTCGTCTTCCGAGGAGTTGAGCGAGCCGGCGGCGACTTCATGCAGCAACGGTTTCCAGATATGCGTCAGGTTGGCATCGACCAGGGTGATATGCGCTTGGCCTCGTTTGCCCAGTGTTCTACCCAGACGGGTAGCGAGCTCCAGGCCGCCGGCGCCGCCGCCGACGATCACGATTTGGTGGGACATGGGATATTCTCGCAAGGTTTGAAAAAAATGCGGCGAGTATCACCCGGGCGAGCGCGAGGCAGCTCATAGCACCAGGTTACTCAGAAGACGGCTCAGCAGGCCCAGGCCGATTACGGCGAGCAGTATCACCAGCAGCAAACGCCATACCCTGAAAGGTTGGCGTTCGACTTGGTGTTGTGGGGCGCTCAGGTACTGATCGACGCGCTTTTGGTCGTCGGGGCTCAGGCGGCTGGACATGGACACCTCGGTAGGTCGGCTCAGTTGCAGGACCCTCAACTGCGCCGCGGATTCGCGGCATTCTAGCTGGGGGCTGGTTGGCGGCTCAATGTTCGGATTGTCGTTCAGGCGAACTTGGTGCGGTATTGCTCGGCGCGCCACCGCTAGCATCATAGACTGATGCCGACATCGAATAGCACGCTGCGTCCGAGATTGTGACGCAGAAACGTCGGTGCGTCCGGGTGGGCGAAGAGTACTCGGGCGAACGTCGGGCCGACCAGCGACAGCGAGCGCCAACCCTGGCGCAAATATTCGGTGGGCGGCGGGAAGTGACTATTGAAATCCAGCACGGAGCGCTTCAGGCTGACGAACGCCAACAGATCGAGCTCGCTGAGGTCGAGGCCGCGTTCCATATAATTGTGGGCTTTTTTGCGCAAAGTCGGCGCCAGGCGGGCCTGTAGCTCGGCGGCGCCAATTCGCTTGGGCCTGGCTTCGCGGCGTACCAACTGGCTGAGCGAGAAGGCGCTGCGGCGACGATCCAGTTCTGCGCGCCATTCGTCATTCAGGCGACGCCCTTGATCCAGAACGAAGAAGACTTCGAAGTTGGCCTCGCGGAATACCACGTCTGGCGGTTCTTGCTCGGATGCGCCGAATTCTTCGAGGCGGTGTCTGACATTCAACGCTTGCAGCAAGCGTTGGCATACCCAGCGCTCGCGTTCCCATTTGCGTGCGTTGGACAGGAACGCATTGGCTTGTTCGGCCTGGTGCGTCAGCAGGCGTAAGTAGTCGGAGTCATCCATGGGGCAAGCTTAGCGTGCGCGCCGAGCCGGCTGGAAGTGCGCGGCGCAGGATTTTATCCGGTTGCCGCTTGGGTGCCGCCTTCACGTGCAAGGCATTTTTAACGCTGTATCGCCAAAGCAGGTCATGTTCAACAGCCTGCTAATGACGGGGACAATAGATGATCGCTGCACAATTGCTCTCACCCACCACCCAGGTTATCGGCTGGCTGCTGTATGGGCCGTTGCTGCTTTGGGCGTTATGGCGCGCACCCTGGCTGGAGTTGGTTAGCGATTTTCGGCGACAGCATCTGCTGTTCGGGACTGTGTTGGCATTGTTTCTCTTGTGGTTGGTGCGACGCGATTTCGCCTCTGGCCTGTCCTATCACTTGATTGGCATGACGGCGGTTACCCTGTTGCTGGACTGGCCGTTGGCGATGATCGCGGGGCTCGTCGCGCAATTGGGAATGTTGCTGCTGGGGCGCCAGGATCTCGCTGCCCTTGGCGTGAACGGGGTGTTGCTGATAGTGATCCCGGTGGCAGTTACCGAAATCTGCTCGCTTCGAGTGGAGCGGACGCAGCCGCGAAATCTGTTCGTGTATATCTTTTTCTGCGGTTTTTTCCCGGCGGCCCTGGCTGCCTTGCTCTGCATCCTGGCCGGGCTGGGTGTGCTGTGGGTCGACGGATTATTTCCCATGCCGCTCTGGCTCGGGGACTTCGTCGGATATCTATGGTTGGTGATTTTTCCCGAGGCTTTTGTCAATGGCATGCTGGTAACCGCGCTGGTGGTGTTCTATCCGGACTGGTTGGAGACCTTCAATCGCAGTCGCTATCTGTCCGCCCCCTGGAAGGATATCGATAAGCCGCAATGATGAGCGGTGTGCGCGCGGCTTGATGGGGAGCGTCCGGTTGATCCAGGTCAAGCGGCAGCGTGGCCTGTCAGGCAGGCTAAGCGTAGATTTCGATCAGGTGTGGAGGGGTGGCGATGGGTGTGCATGAGTGGGCCAAACACGAGCTCGAACAGAGCCTACAACGGGCGTGTGAGCTGGGCTTCGAGCCGGCACTGGCCTTGCGCGCGCTGCTCAGCGCGGTGGTGCAGCGCAGCAGTCACGAGCGTGCGGTGGCTGACCTGGCGGCGGAATTGCAATTTCTCGCGGAGAATCTGGACGATCAGCGCGATTACGGTTTTATGCGGCCTTAGTGGCTCTCTGGCTACGGGAAAATGTAACACCCTAGCTGGGATAGGCGCGGCAATCCGGGTGTCCTCAGAGGCTTGGCCCCGGATTGCAGGCTACAAAAGCGCCACTCGGTTTGGCTGATTGCGTGGAAACAAGGAGGCCCCACGCTGGTTTGAACTGCGCACTCAGTGCTGGCGTGGCGGCAGATCACTGGAGAACAGCTCGTCTTCCAGTTCGTTTCCTGGGATGGCGTGCTCTTCCGACGCCCAGGCGCCCAGGTCGATCAGCTTGCAGCGCTCGGAGCAAAACGGCCGGTTGGGGCTTTGCGGGCCCCATTCCACGGGCGCGCTGCAGGTCGGGCATTTCACTAAGGTGGGTTGGCTCATGGCTGGCCTCCGCTTAACGTCAGATAAAATTGATGCAGTCGTTCGACTTCGGCGTCCAGGTGCTTCAGGTCCTTGTCGTTGAGCAATATGTCATCCGCGTGCCGCAGGCGCTCTTCGCGGCTGGCCTGGGTCTGCATGATCGCTTGAATCTGCTCGGCGGGACTATTATCGCGCAGCGTGGTGCGTTGTAACTGCAGTTCCGGCGGCGCATCGACGACCAGCACGCGTTGCGCCAACTTGTATTGGCCGGACTCGACCAGCAAGGGCGAAACCAGAATGGCATAGGGCGACTGAGCTTGCGCCAGGTTCTGCATGATTTCCTGACCAATCAATGGGTGCAGCAGCGCCTCCAGCCACTGACGTTGCTCGGCGCTCTCGAAAATCAGGCGACGTAGCGCGCTGCGATCCAACTGGCCGTCCGCTTGTAATACGCCCGAACCAAAATGCTCGACGATTTTCGCCAACGCCGGCTTGCCGGGCTCGACCACCCAGCGGGCCGCGTGGTCGGCATCCACCACGTGCACGCCGCGCTCGATAAAGCATTGCGCGACCGCGCTTTTACCGCTGCCGATGCCGCCGGTAAGGCCAAGAATCCAGGGTTTTGTCATCAGCTCGCCGCTCGTTGGGCTATAAACGAGCGGCGATTGTAGTGCAGTCGTCCGCCTGCTGGCGAACGCCGGGGGAGGTTGCTGGTGCGCGGCAGGCATGCCGGGGTGGTGTGACGTTACGATTCCCGCCTGCCGGTAAGCGTTGCAGGCGGGTTCCGTGACTTTCTTGCGTGGCTAGCGCATGCCGGCAAATTGCAGGTAGCTGCTGGTGATCTGATCGCCCCAGAGCAAGGCGATCCAGCCGGCCAGCGCCAGGTAAGGCCCGAAAGGAATCGGCGTGCTGGTTTCCGCGTTACGCAGGCGCAACATAATCAGCCCGAGCACCGCCCCTACCAGCGACGACAACAGAATGGTCAGTGGCAACACCTGCCATCCGCCCCAGGCGCCGAGCATCGCCAGCAGCTTGAAGTCGCCAAAGCCCATGCCTTCCTTGCCGGTCACCAGTTTGAACAACCAATAGACCGACCACAGGCTCAAATATCCGGCAATCGCACCCCAGAGCGCATCACCCAGACTGGTGTACAGGCCGAAGTAATTGGCGATCAGGCCCAGCCACAGCAGCGGCAATACCAGCATATCGGGCAGCAATTGATGATCGGCATCGATCAAGCTCATCGCCAGTAGACCCCAGGTCAGCAGCAACATACCGCCAGCCTGCAAGCCAAAACCGAAATGCCAGGCCACATAGGCTGAGAGCAAGCCACAACTCAGCTCGACCAAGGGGTAACGCTTGCTGATCGAGGTTTTGCAGCTGGAGCATTTACCACGCAGAAACAGGTAGCTGATGACCGGAATGTTTTCCCAGGGCCTGATTTCATGCTTGCAGTGCGGACATTTGGAGTTGGGTAGAACCAGGTTAAAGGTCTCCCCGCGTGGCTGTGCAGGCAGTTCAAGCACCTCGCGCGCCTGCTCTTGCCAGTCGCGCTGCAACATCTTGGGCAGGCGATAAATGACTACGTTGAGGAAGCTGCCGATTAATAGACCCAAAATCAGGCAGGAAAAAACGAAGGCCGGCAAGTTGCCGGCCAGAAATTCAAGCAGCATAAATTAACCAACCACCGAGCCCAGCTGGAAGATAGGTAGATACATTGCAATGATCAGGCCGCCAACCAAGACACCCAGTACCGCCATAATCATCGGTTCCATCAAGGTGGTGAGGTTGTCTACGGCGTTATCGACTTCATCTTCATAATAACCTGCGACCTTATCGAGCATTTCATCCAACGAGCCGGACTCCTCGCCAATGGCAGTCATCTGGATAGCCATGCTAGGGAATATGCCGGTGGTACGCATCGAAAAGTTCAACTGGCTACCGGAGGACACGTCGTTACGGATCTTATTTACGGCATCTCTAAACACCACGTTACCGGTAGCGCCTGCGACAGAATCGAGTGCTTCGACCAGCGGAACGCCCGCGGCAAAAGTAGTGGCCAGCGTACGCGCATAGCGGGCCACTACGGCCTTGTAGAGAATGTCGCCAACAATGGGTGCCTTGAGCAGTGTCCTGTCGAGGAAATTGCGAAATTTCTCGGAGCGTTTGTGAGCCTCCTTAAAGCTGAAGGCAATTGCAAAAAAAACGCCGATAAATACAAACCACCACTCCTGCAAGCCGCGCGACATGCCGACAACAACTTGGGTAAAGGCCGGTAGCTCTGCACCGAAACCGGCAAAAACGCTTTCGAATTGAGGTACCACCTTGATTAGCAGGATAGCCGTTACGATTACGGCCACGACTATCACCGAGATCGGATAGGTCATGGCCTTTTTGATCTTGGCCTTAAGGGCTTCGGTTTTCTCTTTATAGGTGGCGACCCGGTCTAGCAGGGTTTCCAAGGCGCCGGATTGCTCGCCGGAGTCGACAAGGTTGCAATAAAGGTCGTCGAAATATTGAGGTTTTTTACGCAAGGATGCCGCGAAGCTGTTACCAGCCGCCACTTCCTGCTTTACCTCATCGATCAGTTTGCGCATATTGGGATTTTCGAAACCCTCGCCGATAATGTCGAAGGATTGCAGTAGCGGCACCCCTGCCTTCATCATGGTCGCCATCTGCCGAGTGAACAGCGCGATATCCAGCGGTTTGATCTTTTTGCCGGCACTAAACAGCGAGGCAGGTTTTTTACGAACCTTGAGCGGGTTGATGCCCTGCTTTCGTAGTTGGGCCTTGATCAGGGCCGGATTCTGTCCAGTCAGTTCGCCCTTGATCTTGCCGCCTTTTTTATCGGTGCCTTCCCAGACGAAAACGCTGGTTTTTAGAGCTTTGGCCGCCATGGGTTAATCCTTGGTCACACGGTTGACTTCTTCGAGGCTGGTAATGCCCTGCATGGCCTTGAGCAATGCCGAGGTGCGCAGATCATTAAAGCCGTCCTTACGCATTTGCACTGAAATATCAATGGAATTGCCTTCTTCCATGATAATCCGTTGCAGGGCCGGCGTGTTTTTAACCACTTCATAAATCCCGACACGGCCCTTGTAACCGCCGTTGCAATTTTCGCAGCCGACTGGGCTGTAAATCTTGAAGGTGCCGATCTTGTTTTCCGGGAAGCCTTCTTCGAGCAATGCTTCCCGTGGGATCTGAACCTCCTTCTTGCAGCTGCTGCACAGCTTGCGCGCCAGGCGTTGCGCGATGATCAGGTTGACCGAGGTGGCGATATTGAACGAGGGCACGCCCATATTGCGCAAGCGAGTAAGGGTTTCCGCGGCGCTGTTGGTGTGCAGGGTCGACATCACCATATGCCCGGTCTGCGCGGCCTTGATCGCAATGGAGGCGGTATCCAGGTCGCGGATTTCGCCGACCATGATGATGTCCGGATCCTGGCGCAGGAATGATTTCAGCGCCGCAGTGAAGTCCATGCCCTGCTTGGGGTTGACGTTGACCTGGTTGATACCTTCCAGATTGATCTCCACCGGGTCTTCGGCGGTGGAGATATTTACATCGACGGTATTGAGGATATTCAGGCCCGTATATAGCGATACGGTTTTGCCGGAACCGGTAGGGCCGGTCACCAAAATCATGCCCTGGGGCTGTTTAAGCGCTGCCATATAAAGATCTTTTTGTGATTCTTCATAGCCCAAGGCATCGATACCCATCTGCGCACTCGATGGGTCGAGGATCCGCATTACGATTTTTTCGCCCCAAAGAGTCGGGCAACTACTGACGCGAAAGTCGATGGATTTACTTTTCGAGATGCGCATCTTGATGCGCCCGTCCTGGGGCTTGCGCCGTTCGGAAATATCCAGGCTGGCCATAACCTTGAGACGGGCTGAAATACGAGGCGCCAACTGGATCGGAGGCCTGGCGATCTCACGCAGAATGCCATCGGTACGAAAGCGCACCCGATAGGTTTTTTCATAAGGCTCGAAATGTAGGTCGGACGAGCCGGATTTAATTGCATCCAGCAGCATCTTATTGACGAAGCGTACGACCGGCGCATCGTCTGCCGAGTTGCCCTCTGTGTTGGCCTGGGCGTCGTCATCGACCGCCTGGATATCGACACCGTCCAGATCGACATCGCCCAACTCCTCCATGCCGCTGGTACCGGTGTCGAAAAATTTTTCGATGGCATCGCCGAGCTTGTCATCTTCGACCAATAGGGGCTCGGTGGTAAGGCCGGTGGAAAACTGGATATCGGTTACCGCCTGGTGATTGGTGGGGTCCGATACCCCGACAAACAGTTTGTTACCTCTGCGATAAAGCGGAATGGCACGATGCTGGCGGATCAGCTTTTCGCTGATCACGTCGCGGGGTTGGCTTTCCTTTTCAATAGCGCTGAGGTCACAAAATGGCAGGCCGAACTGTTCTGCTGCGATTTCCGCAATGGCACGGCTACTGGCCAGCTTGTTTTGGACCAGATAGGAAACTAGCGGAATTTTATTACGCAGCGCCTGGGCGTGGGCTTGCGCTGCAGCGGTGTCGCTGAGTAGCTCGGCATTGACCAGCTGTCGAGCCAAGCCTGACAAATTAGGTGCGTCGCTCATATATAGGAAGGCTTTTCACGGGATGAGAGTCCTAATCTTATAGCTTAAATTGGCAGGCAGCCCAAGCGCGTCCAGTAAGAGTGACAAAATACGGCAGATGCTGTCGTGTCGCGTAATTGTGTGTAGCAGTGGATCATTGGTTCGCGCTGGTCCTTGAGGGGGCTTGGCGTGTTGGCACGGCAAATGCTTTGGTACGAACAGGTCGCTGACCTTAACCACATAGGAGCTTGTCCATGAAGTCTCTCAAGAAGCAAAAAGGTTTTACCCTGATCGAGCTGATGATTGTAATTGCGATTATCGGTATTCTTGCAGCCATCGCCATCCCGCAATTTAACGAATATCGCGCCAAGGCCAACGACTCAACAGCAAACGCTGACGCCAAAAACGCTATTACTGTAATGAGTGCGGCCCAGCTTTAATTGGCTGGGTTGATAAAAATTTCAGGAGAGAAGTTAATGAAAAAGATAATTTTTGGCGTAATGCTTAGCGTTGGTATTGTCAGCGGCGCCTTTGCGGCTGACAATGCGGGCACTGTTATTCCTTCTGGTACCGCAATTACTGCAGGTACCGGTAATGATTGTTCCTTGCTGTCAGAGGATGTGACTATCAATCTGTCCAATAACGTTTTTGGTGCTTATGCTTGCAACACCACCGATAACGTGATCGGCGTAGCGACCTGCCACCCTACTGGTCGTAAGGGCAATGTGCAGGTTGCTTGCGATCCAACTAGCGCCTCTGCTCCAGCTGGTTGCACTGCCACAGATGCCAGCGCTCCGACTGTCGGTACGGCTACCGTTCAAGGTGGTTTGGCCTTTACTGCTAGCACTCGGGGTGGTTCTGTTACTGGTACCAATGCCGCGAACTGCGTCGCTGGAGGCAGCACTACTGCTGAAGCAGCTACCGCAGCAGACCTCTAATCTCTGGCTTGTGTGAGGTAGTGGATATGCTTTCGCTGCCTCTCTAGGCAGTCGGAAAGAGGGAGGTGCGCCTCCCTCTTTTCGGCATATAGGGCTAAATAGTGTCGAAAATTTCTCTGGGTTTTACTTTAATTGAATTGTTAATTGTGATCGCCATCCTTGGCGTTCTCGCGTCTTTGGCAGCTCCTTTGTTTTTGGAGGCTAGAGCTAAAGCGAATGATTTAAGTGCTGCAGCTGATTCAAAAAACGCAATTTCTGTTTTGTCGGCGTCTAAACGTTAAGTTGTTATTTAAATTCTTGTGAGATGGTTCCGCTTTGTGGTGTAACGGTATGCCGGATCGTAGGATGGAATTGCCAAAGGCGCTTCTGTCATTTTCCGAGCACTATGTCGGTCTCCAGCCAATCCTTTACTTGAAAAATCAGGCTGTTATTTTTCTATTAATGCATTCGGCGACTGGCCTTCTTCGCTTATGTCGATTTTTATTTAATCCCAACTCTGCCTTGACAATATGCCTATCTTTCGCGATTTCCTGATTGCATTGCGCCTGGCGCTTAAGGTGAATGCCGCCTGGATGGCGGCCGGCGTGGTATTAGTGGTGGCGCTGGCTATGCTTCTGTCTGCCTATTTCGGTGCTCGACAGCCGGCGACCGTGGCGCTGGATGTGGGTTTTTCGACTATTCGCCTGCTGCTGCCACTGCTGATCGTGTTGCTGGCGCAAGAGCTGCTGTCGCGGGAATTCGACAAGCGTTATTACCTTAACTCGCTGACCTACCCGCGCGCGCGCAGCCGCCTATTGCTCGGCCGCTTTGCCGCGCTGCTGGCAATAGTGCTGGGTGTGCTGCTGGCGGTGGGGTTGTTGCAGGTGGCGCTGGCGGATTTTATTGGCGGTACCTATCCCCAGGCCACGCCAGTGGCCATGGGGCAGCCTTATCTAATCGCTATCGCCTTTCTGGCCCTCGACCTGCTGGTACTTGCCGCGCTGGCGGCCCTGCTGGCGGTCGTCGCCTCTACGCCGAGCTTTGTGTTGATCGGCACCTTCGGCTTTATGCTGGTGGCGCGTTCCTATGGCACCATTATCGAGTTGCTCGGTCGCGATATCGGGCTGGTTGGCCACGCTGAAGGTTATCGCAGTAGCCTCGGCGTGCTGGGCTATTTGTTGCCGGATCTCGGCGCGCTGGACGTGCGTATGCTGGCGCTCTACGGCAAATGGGAGTTCCTGCCGGCCGACTGGCCCTGGTTGCTGCTAAGTAATCTGGCCTACGCCGTCGCCCTGCTGGCGCTGGCGGTCTGGGCGCTGCAACGCAAGCGGTTCGCCTGAGCATGCCGGGCCATCGTTACTTGCCCCTGTTGTTGGCACTGCTGGGCTTCGGCCTGTTCTCTGTCGCCTCGCAGTGGCGCGCCCAGGTGCCTGCGCCGATGGCGCCCGTCGTAGAAGGGCGGGTAGTGATTGCCGCGCCGGTGCTGCTGGTGCTGTTTGGTGGCGACCGCTTTCTCGCCGCCAGCCTGGAAACTATGCGCCTGGCCGCCACAGGGGTGGAGTTGGGGCAGGCGGATATCGGCTATCTGGTGCGCGCCCAGCAGGTGGTGGCCGAACTCAACCCCTGCCATGAAGATAACTATTACCTAGCCAACGGCCTGCTGGCCTGGGGCGGGGCGGATCGCGAGGGCACCGAGGTGTTGCGCCGAGCAATGCAGTGTCGTTTCTGGGACGAGCTGCCCGCGTTTTTCTATGGATTCAACCAGGCGTTCTTCAATAAAGACATTGCCGAGGCCAGTCGTGCATTGGAGTTGGCGGCGCAGCGTGCCACTGGCAATGCGGCCGGCTTTCGTAAGCTGGCGGTGATGCTGCAGGCGGAGACCTTCGCTGACGAGAAGTTAGCCCTGGATTACCTGACCAGGCAGCGCGACGCGGCGAGCGACCCCAAACTGCGCGGTATGCTCGACAAGCGAGTAGTGCGCCTGCAAGGGCTGGTGGCATTGCGCGAGGCGCAGCGGCACTTCGAGGCCGAAAATGGCGCGCTGAATAGTCTCGATCAACTGGTCGAGCGCGGCTTATTGCCGGCCTTGCCGGAAGATCCGCTCAGGCTTGGCTACGAACTGCGCGATGGACGCATTATTCTTAAAAAATTGAAGATCGCCGGCATGGAGGATCAGCCTTGAGTGCTGCGTTGGAGTTTCACGGCGTTAGCCAGACTTTTCGCGTCAAGGGCAAATCGGTACAAGCGTTGCGCGATGTCAGCTTCAGTCTGGCCGAGGGTGAGGTGTTCGGCTTTGTGGGCCCCAACGGCGCTGGCAAGTCCACCACCATTAAGGTAATGCTCGACCTGATCAACGACTATTCAGGCGAGGTGACGCTCTATGGCACCTCCTCGCGCGATCCTGAGTCGCGTGAAGGCATTGCCTATGTACCCGAGTCCCCGGCGCTTTACGAGCAATTCACGCCGCTGGAAATCCTCCGTATGGGGCTGTCCATGTACGGCATCAGACGCAAGGATACCGACGCCTGGTGCATGCAGTGGCTGGAGCGTTTTTCCATTGCGGCGTCTGCCAGACGGCGCATTCGCGAACTATCCAAAGGCACGGTGCAGCGCGTGGCGCTGGCGCACGCCATGGTAGTGCAGCCCAAGCTGTTGGTGCTGGACGAGCCGCTGTCCGGCCTCGATCCGGTCGGTCGCAAGGATGTGGTGGATATCCTGACCGAGTTCAAGCAGCAGGGCGGGGCGATTTTCTTTACTTCTCATGTGTTGCACGACGTCGAACGCATCGCCGATCGTTTTGGCTTTATCAATAAGGGCGAGTTGCTGACTGTGCGCTCGCCGCGTGAATTGGCTGCCGAGCGTGCCGACCAGATGATCGTGCGGTTCAATGCCGCGCATGCCATTGAGTCGGCTGCGCGCCAGTTACGCGAAGGCGAGTATGAGTGCGAGGTTAGCCAGCAGGCGCTGCCCGCTTTTATTGCTCAGCTTAACGCTGTTGGTGGGCATCTGTTGACGGTGAAGCCGGCGGTCTCGTTGGAGACCGTGTTCTTCAATATCCTGGAACAGGCTGGCGCCCTTAAGCAACCGGCCTGATTGCCCGATTGTCTGTCGTAGGCTTGGTGTGGAGCTGGCTTGCTGCGGTTCGGCGCCCCGGCGATTAGCCGGACAGCGCATCGCCAGCAAGCTGGCTCCTACACAGTTTGCTGCGCGACAGCGCTCCGTTGCAGGCTGCAGGCAAACTCCTACAGGGTATGAGAAGCCTTACAAACTCAACCGCATCGACAAATCCACCGCCTTCACATCCTTGGTCAGCGTACCAATCGAAATATAATCCACGCCCGTCTCGGCGATAGTGCGCAAGGTGCTTTCGTTGATTCCGCCCGAGGCTTCGAGTTTGGCGCGGCCTTGGGTGATGGCGACGGCTTCGCGCATTTCGTCCTGGCTTAGTTCGTCGAGCATGATGATGTCGGCACCGGCCTGCAAGGCTTGTCGCAGTTCTTCCAGGCTTTCCACTTCGACTTCCACCGGCTTGCCGGGGGCGATGCGGTGGGCGGTTCGTACGGCTTCGGCGATGCCGCCGCAGGCGGCGATATGGTTTTCCTTGATCAGGAAGGCATCAAACAGGCCGATGCGGTGGTTGTGGCAGCTGCCGCAGGTTACCGCGTACTTCTGCGCCAGGCGCAGGCCCGGAAGGGTCTTGCGGGTGTCGAGCAGCTTCACCGCCGTGCCTTGCACCAGGTCGGCGTAGTGCTGGCAGCGGGTTGCGACGGCGGACAGGGTTTGTAGGAAGTTCAGGGCGCTGCGTTCGCCGCTGAGTAGGGCACGAGCCGGACCTTCGAGGTGGAATAGGGCTTGGTTGGGGCTTGCGCGTTCACCGTCGCGTACTTGCCAGTGCACGGCGACCCTCGGGTCGAGTTGACGGAACACCGCGTCGACCCAGGCCGTACCGCAGACAATCGCCGGTTCGCGAGTGATGACCGTGGCGTGGGCCAGGCGTTCGGCGGGAATCAGCAGTGCGGTGATGTCGCCGCTACCTATATCCTCGGCCAGAGCGCGGCGCGCGTTGGCTTCGATTTCGGCAGTCAGGTCGGCGAGGATAAGGTTTGGCATAACGGGCTCCACTCATCTGGTAGCGCGATTATAGGGATAGTGAGCGCCTGCTGCAGGGAGATTGCGTCCGGTCGTTCCGCAGGGCGCATTAAGTGGGCTGCTTTGCCGTCTCAGTCCGCGCGTACCGTCAAATTGGCTGAATCTTTTATGGCGTAGACGGTCACTGAACTAGCCGCTCGGAGGCTTGTTCGCTACATCTGTGACGTAAGTCATGTCTAGGTGAAAAGCTGGCGTGATGGGCGTATGCGCATCCCTATAATGGCTTTACATTTAGATCCAAACATTGACGCCATGCCTTTGACGTTGCGGATGACGCTCAGGTGACCTGTGCAGGCAAATTCGCCCAACAGGGCTAGTCTGCAGGAGACTCGTAATGAAGAACGATGCGAATGTGGTGCCGCTGATCAAGCCGGTGCCTGAACAATCGCCCACTTCGTCGGTAGGAAGGTTGCCTGTGGCTCTTATTCAGGTGCGTGATAAAGCCGCGCAGCAGCTCAAGCAGTCGCTGCAGGCGCTGTTCGACAATGCCGACGATACCCTGTTCGAGATGGCTGATCGTTCGACCAGTAACTCCGAGCAGAATGCGTTTTTCGAAACCATGCGCGACTTGCGTTTGAAGCGCAAAAATATCGAGCGGGTCTTCCTGCAGAAGATTTTCGAATCCTTTGGCACGCTCAATCAATACGAAATCGGCAAGCCGGCGCCCTTGGATGCGGTGTCGTTCGAGACCTTGTCCCTGGTCCAGGACGACGCTCTGGAAGAGTCGGTAGCGGTCGATGCGATGGTCGCCAAGGTGCTGAGCCGCGATAGCATGGCGCTTGGGCATCTGACCTTGCGCCTCAACGCGATGATCAGCAAGAAACTCGATGACAAGAGCAATCCGCTTGGGCCGGTGCTGCTCTGCGAGTTTTTTATGGATGCATGCAGCAGCCTGGGGGTGGAGATCAAGGTCAAGCTGATCATCCTCAAGTTGTTCGAGAAGTATGTATTGAGTGATCTCGATCAGCTCTATGCCAATGCCAACCAGGGCCTGATTGCCGCTGGCGTGTTGCCCGAATTGAGATCCACCCCGGCAAGACGTAACCCCAATCGTTCATCTGCCGCGCCGCAGGGCTCGCGTGAGGCGTCTTCCGCGCCCGGCATGAACAATGGCGAATATGCGGATGACGGCGTCCAAGAAGTGTTTGGGGCGTTGCAGGAGTTGCTGTCGGAAGTCCGGGGTACCGCGCTGCCTCGGCGCGAGCAGCCCGTCGGAGCCATGCCGATCTCCAGCAACGATCTGTTGCGTTTGCTATCGCATATGCAGCAGCGGGCGCCGGCGCAGCCGGATGTCGTCTTCGATCTGCGCGGGCAACTCGAGCAGTTGCTCGGGCGGGCCAGCGCCAAGAGCGGTAAGGCGCGGGTGGTCGGCGAAGTCGACGAGGATGTGATCAACCTGGTGTCGATGCTGTTCGAGTTCATTCTCGACGACCGTACCTTGCCGGACTCGCTGAAGGCATTGATCGGTCGTATCCAGATTCCCATGCTGAAAGTCGCAGTGCTGGACAAGACGTTTTTCAGCCGTGGTAGTCACCCCGCACGTCGCCTGCTCAATGAGATCGCCAGTGCCGCGCTCGGTTGGGGCGACCAGGGCGATGCGCAGCGCGACAGCCTGTATCAGAAGATCGAGCAGGTGGTGCAGCGCCTGCTCAACGACTTTGTCGACGATCCGGTGATTTTTTCCGAGTTGTTGGCCGATTTCATGGCCTTTACCGGCGATGAGCGTCGCCGTAGCGAGCTGCTGGAACAACGTACCCGCGATGCCGAGGAGGGCAGTGCCAGGGCGGAGTTGGCGCGCCGCCAGGTCGAACAGGCATTGAATGAGCGGCTGCTGGGCAAGATCCTTCCCGAAGTCGTGGTGCGCTTGCTGCAGGAAGCCTGGAGCAAGGTGCTGATGCTCACTTGCCTCAAGCATGGCGTCGATTCCTCGGAGTGGCGGACCGCTTTGGCGACCATGGACGATTTGATCTGGAGCGTCGAACCGCGGGATGACCCGGAAACCCGGGTGCGCCTGCTGGAGCTGGTGCCGGGCTTGCTCAAGGCCCTGCGCGAAGGCATGGCCAGTGCGGCGTTCGATCCGTTTTCCACCAGCGAGTTTTTCAGTCACCTGGAAACCCTGCATGTGCAGGCCTTCCAGCGCTTCAAGCGGGTCGCTGAACCTGAACCGGAAACTGTGCAGCAGGCCGAGCAGCCTGAAAGCGCCGAGACTCTGGATGAGGTCGGTGCGGATGAGATTACCTTGCCGCTGCTCGAGTTGCCGCCCGAGGACGCGGCTGCCGAACCGGCGATGATCGAGGTGGTTGAGGAAATCGTGCTGGTCGCGCCTGGTGAAAGCCGTTCTGCCGAGCCTGAGATCAGTTTGCCGGATGATGACGCTGCGTTGCTGCAGGTCGATAGCCTGCGCGTCGGCAGTTGGGTGGAGTTTCAGGAGGATGAGGAGCACAAGCTGCGTTGCAAGTTGGCGGCAGTCATCAAACCAACCGGCAAATTCATTTTCGTCAATCGCACCGGCATGAAGGTTCTCGAGAAAACCCGCATGGGGCTGGCAGTCGAGTTCCGCCGCGGTGCAATTCGCCTGCTCGATGATGCCTTGTTGTTCGATCGAGCTCTGGAGTCGGTGATCGGCAACCTGCGCAGGCTCAAGAACGGCTGATACAGCCTGTGTGACGATCTTCGGCGCTGCGTCTGCGGCGTGCGAATGGATCGCCAATATGGTTCTGCTCGTTGTCACAGCGCTATGTCCGGCAGGCTGCTAAAGTAGAGGCTCATTCAAGGAGCCTTTATGCAGTTGGATTCTTCCAGTGGTTGGTGTCATGGCATTCACCACTGTCCCTCTGCCAACTTCAATGCTCGCCCACTGGGCGAGATTTCTTTGTTGGTCATTCACAATATCAGCCTGCCGCCGGGGCAGTTCGGAACCGGCAAGGTGCAGGAGTTCTTCCAGAACCAACTGGACGCCGACGAGCATCCCTACTTTGCCGAGATCGCCTTCATGCAGGTGTCGGCGCACTTTCTGATCGAGCGCGATGGGCTCATCACTCAATTCGTTTCCTGTCTGCAGCGCGCATGGCACGCCGGGCAATCGAGCTTCGTCGGTCGGGAAAATTGCAATGATTTCTCCCTTGGAATCGAATTGGAGGGCACCGATGAGTTGCCATTCACCGATGCGCAGTATTTGGCATTGATCGAGTTGGTCGGCTTACTGCAAGCCGCCTACCCAGCGATTACTGCCGAGCGTATCTGCGGGCATAGCGACATCGCGCCGACGCGTAAGACCGATCCGGGACCAGCGTTCGACTGGGCGCGCTTGCATGCTGCGCTGACGCACCATACGAGGGAGGAGGGAGTATGAGTTTTTTGGTGTTATTGCTGGTGCTATGGGTGGAAAAATTCTCGGCCTGGCGCAGCAGGATTCAGCTCGACGGCCCTTGGCTGCGGTTACTGGCCAGGGTTGAAAGCCACCCGGATTGCCAGGCGCGGCCCTGGCTGGCTATGGCGCTGCTGGTGCTCGTGCCTTTACTGGTGCTCGGGCTGGTGCTTCTCCTGCTCGAGCCGCTGGCCTATGGCTGGTTGGCGTTGCCGGTTCACCTGTTGGTGGTGATCTACAGTTTGGGCCGCGGTGACCTGCTCGCCGCATTGGGGCCGTTTCGCGACAGTTGGCGGCGCGGCGACACCGAGGCCGCTTATCTGGTGGCGCGCCGCGATCTGGCGGTGGAGGCGGCAGAAGAGGGGGCCTTATTGCAAAGCGTGCAGGGCCATCTGGTCTGGCAGGCTTATCAGAGCTTCTTCGCGGTGATTTTCTGGTACGCGCTGCTCGGGCCTTTGGCCGCGCTGGCCTATCGGCTGTTGGCGTTGCTTGCCGAGCATACCCAGCAGGAGGCGCTGCGTGAACAGGCCGTGCAATGGCGCCATGCGCTCGATTGGTTGCCGGTGCGGGCGCTGGCGGCGAGTTTCGCTTTGGTCGGCAATTTCGTCGGGGTCAATCGGGCATTGTTGCACGAGTTGCTGAGCTGGGATATCGCCGCCGCGCAGCTGGTGATCAATGTGGCGCGTGCGGCCAGCGAAATCCCCGCTCCGGTGCTCGGTGAAGACGGGGTGAGCAGTCTGGATAGCCTATGGCAGTTGCTGGTGCGCGCAGCGGTGCTCTGGTACGCGGTGTTTGCGTTCTGGACTTTATTCATCTGATGGCCGGCGATGGGCGGCGGCCCATTGCGTTCGTCTTGTCCTAATCGTTCCATAACCAGGCGGCGCCGCGCACGCCACTGGAGTCGCCATGCTGCGCAGGCAGTAGGCGGGTGTTGACCTGGTCGGAAAACACATAGCGGGTCAACAGCTGCGGAACCCGGGTATAGAGCGCTGGGATATTCGACAGGCCGCCGCCGAGCACTATCACCTCCGGATCGATCAGGTTGATCGCCGAGGCCAGGCCGCGGGCCAGTTGATCGCAGTACGCCGCCAGCGCTTGTTGCGCGAAGCCATCGTTGGCATTGGCTGCCGCCACCAATGCGTGAGCTTCCAGGCCCAGTGCGCTGCGTCTGGCCCAGCCAGGGCCGGAAAGGAAGGTTTCGATGCAATCCTCCTGGCCGCAATAACAGCGCTGCACCGGGCCGTCCTCGGCTCGGCGCCAGGGCAGCGGATTATGTCCCCATTCGCCGGCGATGGCATTGGGCCCGCCGAGCAAGCGACCATGGATAACCAGCCCGCCGCCGACGCCCGTGCCGAGAATCACCGCGAATACGCTCGCCGCTCCGGTGCCCGCGCCATCGGTGGCTTCCGACCAGGCCAGGCAGTCGGCGTCGTTCGCCAGGCGTACCGGGCGCTGCAAACGGCTTTCCAGGTCGCTCTGCAAATCCTTGCCGATCAGGCAGGTGGAGTTGGCGTTCTTGATCAGACCGTGATCCGGCGAGCGATTGCCGGGGATGCCGATGCCCACGCTGCCTGTTTCACCCAGTTCGCGCTCTGCGGCTTCGATTAGTCGGGCAATCGCTGCTAGGGTTTCAGGGTAGTCGCCTTGCGGTGTTGCAACCCGTCGGCGGAGGTACTGGCGGCCGCCTTTCAGGCCGATTATTTCGATCTTGGTGCCACCCAGATCAATGCCGAGACGAAGTGGTGAATGCATGCTTAACCTTAAGTTACAGAGAAGTGCGTCGATAACCGGTATATAGGGTGCAAAGCGACTGGATTCAGGCAATAGGTCAGGCCCATGGGTGAGTATTTGCCACGCTGATTCCAGCGACCACAGGTCGGTGTAGGCGCGATGTGATGGGTGCCATTTGCGATCCTTTCTCTGCGCTCGTCGAGCCTGTGGCGTACACCACAATAATTAAAATTGGAGACGTCCTGTGAAGACCGTGTTGTATCCGGCCATCGCGCTGATGAATCGCCTCAGCTTCGGCATGAAATTCAGCCTGATTAGCGTGCTGTTCTTCCTGCCCATGCTCGTCACCAATTTCTATCTGGTGCGCGACTCCTACCGCCAGTATGTCGCAACGCAGGCGGCCCTCGACAGTATCGACCTGCTCGGCGAAACCCTGGCGTTGCGGCGCAATCTGGAAAACTTCGTCGATCTGGTGGAAATTCACTCGGTAATCGGCCAGTCCGGCGAGGCGGGCGATCTCGAAGCGCGGCTGCTCAAGCTGCAAAACAGCATCGGCGAAGATCTGCAGCACCTAGCGCCTGTGGTGCAGAGCAATGAAGAGATCGCCGAGTTCAACCAGAAACGCGATGAATTGATCGCCGAATTGCAGGCGGTCAAGAACGAAAATCTGTTGCAAGGCAAAATCATCCTGGCGGACAAGCTGCTGGGCAGCTCCCAGGTCTTTATCAAGCTGGTCGCCGGCCAGGCCGGGCTCAGCCAGGATCGACAGTCCGCAGTGCGTCAGCTGATCGAGCTGATCACCAGCGCCACCCCCGAGGTCACCGCGCCTTTGAGTGAAGGCCGGGCGCTCGGTTCCTATTCCCTGGCTCAGGGCTTTCTCAACTCCGCGGCCAGCACCCAGTTCGACGACCTGCTGCTGGAGTTGGAAAAGCGTTATGCCGAATACGGTTTGAATATTCAGGAAGCGCTGAGAGGCAGTTCGGAAGCCCGCATGGCGCTGGAAAAGCTGGCCGCGGCCAGCCAGGAGTCGCTGAAGGAAAGCAGCCGGCTGTTCGAAGACAAGGTGGTGATCGCCGATAGTCTGGATATGCCCTGGCAGCAGTTCTACGACGAGGTCAGCGCGTCGATGGACAAGACCTATCAGTTCAACGATGCGGTGTTGGTATTGCTCGAACGGCAGTTGCAGGAGCGTCTGCAGGAAAACCGCACGCAGGTCGGCTTGCTGGTCGCCGCGTTGGTGCTGGTATTCCTGCTGATCGTCTATCTCTACGGCGGTTTTTATGTGTCGATTCGTTCGACCCTCAGCAGCCTGGGGCAGGTGATGAATCAGGTGGCGGCGGGCGACATGACCGTCGAGTGCAAGGTGTTGAGCAAAGATGAGCTGGGCGAGCTGGGCCTGGTATTCAACGAGACCGTGAGAAATATCCACCAATTAATCGAGCGCGTCGGCCAAACCGTGGTCGAGGTCGAGCACCAGGCCAATCGGGTCGAGCAGATATCCGGTGAAAGCAACCAGGCGGTAGCGGGGCAGCGCAGCCAGATCGAACAGGTCGCCACCGCGATGAACGAAATGTCCGCGACCGCCCAGGAGGTCGCGCGCAGCGCGGCTGCCGCGGTGGAAAGTGCGCAGAGCGTCAATCAGGAAACCGTCAGCGGTCGCGCCCTGGTCGAATCGCAAGTCGGCAGCATTCAGCGCCTGGCGGGTGAGATCGATCAGTCGGTCGAAGTGATCAACAAGCTGGCCAGCGACAGTGCCTCGATCAGCCAGGTGCTGGACGTGATCAAGGGCATTGCCGAGCAGACCAACCTGCTGGCGCTCAATGCGGCCATCGAGGCGGCGCGGGCGGGCGAGCAGGGTCGCGGCTTCGCCGTGGTCGCCGATGAGGTACGCAATCTGGCCAAGCGTACCCAGCAATCCACCGAAGAAATCGAGTCGATGATCGCCAAGTTGCAGGGCGGCGTTGGCGCCGCGGTCAAGGCGATGGGCACCAGCCATCAAATGGCCGATTCTACGGTCAGCGAGTCGGGCAAGGTGCAGTTGGCGCTGGAAAATATTCTCGCCGCGGTCGGCATGATCGTCGACCAGAACCAGCAGATCGCCACCGCTGCCGAGGAGCAGACGGCCGTGGCCCACGATATCGATCAGAACATCGTCGAAATCAGCCATGCCGGCGAGCGCACCGCCGAAGGCGCCAGCCATACCGAGCAGGCCAGCCGCGAGCTGTCGGGTTTGGTCGCGCGCTTGAAGCAGTTGATCGGCGCGTTCCGCGTCTGACCGTAGCTGCATGACCGACAAGGCCCGCCGTTTGGTGGACCTTGTCGTTTTAGCCGTATTTGTCAGGCACATATGGACTTGCATTCGCCGCGGGTGAGGGCAGGCTCCAGCTTATTGCGATCCGGCGTCCCGGCGATGCTTTTCAAGTGGGACTACAGTTTTGTAGCCCGGATGAAATCCGGGGAAGGTCTAACGGCCGACATCGCTCCCCGGATTGCATCCGGGCTACGAGGTGCGCGTTGGTAGGGCGGATATCGCGCAGCCTTGTCCGTCGCTGACATGCGGATGGTGGACAAGCCTTCGGCATGTCCACCCCGCGAGGCCGCAGACCTTACAGGATCTACGAGGTTGCAGGCGCTATCTCGATGTCCCAGCCGAACAGCTCGGCGGCGTTGCGGCTGCTGCTGGCGGCCAATTGCTGCGGGGCGATCTTCAGTAGCTCGGCTAGATTGGCGCAGATATCCGGCAGGTATTCCGGGCTGTTGCGTTGGTTGGCGTGCATCGACGGCGCCATGTCCGGGGAATCGGTTTCCAGAACCAATGCTTCCAGCGGCAGGCGCGCGATCACCTGGCGCAGGCGTGTGGCTTGCGGCCAGGTTGGGGCGCCGCCGAGGCCCAGTTTGAAGCCGAGCTTGAGGTATTCACGCGCCTCTTCGTAGCTGCCGGCGAAGGCATGGACGATGCCGCCGCGCTTCGGCGCAATGCGTTTCAGGGTGGCGATGGTCGCGGCGTGGGCGCGGCGCACATGGATCAGCGCCGGCAGCTCGAATTCCACGGCCAGTTTGAGCTGGGCCTCGAACAGCTGCTGCTGGCGTTCGCGGTCGAGGTCTTCGAGAAAGTAATCGAGGCCGATCTCGCCGACGGCGCAGAGCTTTGGCTGGCCGCTAAGGCGTGCCAGCCAGTCGCGCAGCTCGCTCAGATGCTCCGGTCGGTGCTGGTTCAGATACACCGGATGCAGTCCCAGGGCGGCGTACAGACGGTAGCCGTTCTGCACCAGATCCCAAACGCGTTGCCAATTGCTGTGTTCCACTCCGAGCACCACCAGGCGCTGCACGCCCAGCGTCCGACAGTTGGCCAGCACCGCGGCGCGGTCGGCGTCGAACTCGGGAAAGTCCAGATGGGTATGGGTGTCGATCAGTTGCATGCTCACTCCGTGCGCCGCTGCCTGAACTTGCGCGGCACGGCCTGGACGCCGGGATGGTAATCGTCGTTCTCCACCGCACCCAGCGCCAGTCGCAGCACCTGTTCGGCGATCGCTTCATGTTGTTGGACCATGCTGTTGACCGGCAGAGGCAGAAAATCCAGCAGCAGGTTGTCGCCGAAGGTGCCCAGCGCCATGGGCGTGGGACCGTGCAGCAGATCGCGGGCCTTGAGCGCATCGAACACGCCTTCCAGTAGGACGTAGGCGGTAGTCAGCAGCGCATCCGGCGGCTGGCCCAGGCGCTCCAACAGCGCATCCATCAACTGACGGCCACAGTCGCGGCTGAAGCTTTGTCCCTGTTCCAGCAGCGGTTCACTGGCGCTGCCGGCCAGGGCCTGGCGAAAGCCGGCGTTACGCGCCTGGCTGATATTCAATTCCGGGCGTGCGCCGAGCAGGGCGATCTGCCGTGGGGCCGGCTGCAACAGGCTGGCGGTGAGTTGCCGGCTGGCTTGCTGGTCGTCGCTGATCACCGAGCAGAAGCGTTGCGGGTCCAGAGCCCGGTCGACCCCGACCACCGGCAGGCCGGCGGCGAGCAGGCGCTGGTAGCTGTCGTCGTCATCCGGCAGGCAGCTGGCGACGATCAGGGCGTCGCAACGGCGGGCGCGGAACAGTTGCAGCAATTGGCGCTCTGTGTCCGGCTGATCGT
Organism: uncultured Pseudomonas sp.; assembly: GCA_966210435.1. Lineage (GTDB taxonomy): Bacteria > Pseudomonadota > Gammaproteobacteria > Pseudomonadales > Pseudomonadaceae > Aquipseudomonas. Next base: position 22,917 of record CBIHLF010000005.1, read on the forward strand.
CGGAACTGGCGATCAGCAACTGATAGCCACGGGCGCGGGCGCTCTGTTCCAGACGCTTGGCCAGGCGCGCATAACTGGGGTTTTCCAGGTCCGGGAGGATAAAGCCCAGGGTACGCGTCTGGCCGCTGCGCAGGCCGGCGGCCTGAGGGTCGGGCTGGAAGTCGTGTTGTTCGACCACTGCGCGCACCCGCGCCACCGTGGCGTCGCTGATCCGCCGTTGCGCGGCTTTGCCGTTGATCACGTAGCTGGCAGTGGTGACGGAAACGCCCGCGAGGCGGGCGATATCGCTAAGTTTCACGGCGTTATTCCTGCTCGGATATGGGTTGGCCGACGGTTGGGCTTTAAGGATCACGCATTATGGCGTAACGTGCCAATCTTGTTAGGTGAAACGATTCAGCAAAAGTTGCGTCTATAAAAGTGGCGCCATATCGGAGAGTCGATCTCCATTCCCTGGCAGCGGCTGAGGGCGAAAGTCGTTAACAACAATATCCGGCCCTGAGCCGGGACCGCAGGAGGAAGCATGCTCGAATTGACAGTGGCCCAGGTCCGCATGAACCAGCAGGCTATAGACAAGGACGCCGCGCTGCAGTTGGTCGCCGCAGCGCTGCAGCAAGACGGTCGGGCCGGCGTCGGATACCTGGCCGGACTGCAGGCGCGCGAAGCCCAGGGCTCGACCTACCTCGGCCAGGGCATCGCGATTCCCCATGGCACGCCGCAAACCCGCGATCAGGTGCTCAGCACCGGTGTGTGCTTGTTGCAGTTTCCCGAAGGCGTGGAGTGGGGCGAGGGGCAGCGGGTTTATCTGGCCATCGGTATCGCCGCCCAATCCGACGAGCATTTGCATCTGCTACAGCTGCTGACCCGAGCCCTCGGCGAAGACGATCTCAGCCAGGCGTTGCGCGAGGCGCGCGATGCCGAGGCGATTCTGTCGCTGCTGCAAGGCGCGCCCCAGGCATTGCTGCTGGACGAACAACTGATCGGATTGAATAGCGCCGCAGAGGATTTCGACGAGTTGCTCTGGCAAGGTGCGCGCCTGTTGAAAAAGGCCGGCTGCGCGGCCGCTGGTTTCGCCAACGGCCTGACCCAGAGCGCACCCTTGCCGCTGGGCAATGGCCTCTGGTGGCTCAGCAGCGAGCAGGCGGTATTGCGCCCCGGGTTGGCCTTCGTCGCCCCGGCGCAGCCGCTGCAGCATGAGGGGCAGCCGTTGACCGGGTTGTTCTGCCTGGCCAGTCTGGGCGAGGCCCACCGGCAGTTGCTCGAGCGTCTGTGTGATTTGTTGATCGAGGGGCGTGGCGATACTTTCAGTCAGGCCAGTTCCAGCCGCTGCGTGCTCGAAGCCCTGGGCGGCGAGGTGCCGGCTGACTGGCCGACAATGCAGGTCACCCTGGCCAATGCTCATGGCCTGCATGCGCGCCCGGCGAAAATTCTCAGCGAACTCGCTCAAAGCTTTACCGGTGAGGTGCGTGTGCGTTTGAGCGAGACGCCCGGGCAGGGCGTATCGGCCAAAAGCCTGAGTAAATTGCTGGCCCTGGGCGCGCGCCGCGGACAGTCGCTGACATTCAGCGCGGAGCCGGAAATTGCCGGTGATGCGCTGACTGCCGTCGAGGCCGCGGTGCGCGCCGGCCTCGGTGAGACAGTCGAGCCCTTACCCGCCGCGAGTGCCGTAGTGCCTGCCATGGTTGCCGTCGCACCGCTGCAGGCCCCTGCTGTCGGCACGCGGATTCAGGCGGTGGCCGCCGCGCCGGGTATCGCCAGCGGCCCGGCCCTGGTGCGTCGTCTTCCCACGCTGACCTACAGCCAAACCGGGCAGGGCCTGGCGCTCGAACGCGAGCGCCTGGACGCTGCGCTGGCGAGCGTCGACGCGGATATCCAGCGCCTGGTCGAGGCGACCGCAGATGCCTCCGTTCGCGAGATTTTCATTACCCATCGGGCCATGCTGCGCGACCCGGCATTGCGCGAGGATGTCGATTCGCGCCTCGCCCAGGGAGCGAGCGCGGAGGCCGCCTGGAGCGGCGAAGTCGAGATCGCGGCGACGCAGCAGGAGGCCCTGCACGACGCTTTGCTGGCCGAGCGCGCTGCGGATTTACGCGATATTGGCCGCCGCGTGCTGGCCTCGCTCTGCGGTGTGGCAACGCCGCCCGAGCCGGACGAACCCTATATTTTGGTGCTCGAAGAAGCCGCGCCCTCGGACGTGGCCCGCCTCGATCGTCGGCGTGTGGCGGGGATTCTCAGCGCGCGCGGCGGCGCCACCGCGCACAGCGCGATCATCGCCCGCGCGCTGGGCATTCCGGCGGTGGTCGGTGCCGGTGATGCGGTACTGGCGCTGGAGCAGGGCACCTTGTTGCTGCTCGATGGCGAGCGCGGCCTGCTGCGTGTGGCGCCCGATGCCCAGACCCTGCAGCAGGCGCAGCGCGAGCAGCGGGCCAACCAGCTGCGCCGCGAGCGCGCCCATGCCGAACGCATGCAGGCCGCGATCACCCTCGATGGGCATGCGCTGGAAGTGGCGGCGAATATCGGCGCAAGCGGCGACGCCGCCGCTGCGGTCGAGCTCGGCGCCGAAGGCGTGGGCTTGCTGCGTACCGAGCTGGTGTTTATGGACCATCCGCAGGCGCCGGATCAGGCCACCCAGGAAGCCGAGTACCGCAAGGTGTTCGACGCCCTGCAAGGCCGGCCGCTGGTGGTGCGCACCCTGGATGTCGGCGGCGACAAGCCGCTGCCCTATTGGCCGATGCCGGCCGAAGACAATCCGTTTCTCGGCGTGCGCGGTATCCGCCTGACCCTGCAACACCCGCAACTGCTGGAAACCCAGTTGCGTGCACTGCTGGCGGCTGCGGACGGCAGGCCGCTGCGGATCATGTTCCCGATGGTCGGCAACATTGAGGAATGGCGCGCGGCGCGGGATATGGCCCTGCGCTTGCGCGAGGAAATCCCCGTGGCGGATCTGCAGCTCGGGATCATGGTCGAGGTGCCTTCGGCGGCGCTGCTGGCGCCGGTATTGGCCCGCGAGGTGGACTTTTTCAGCATCGGCACCAACGACCTGACCCAGTACACCCTGGCCATCGACCGCGGCCACCCGACCCTCTCGGCCCAGGCCGATGGCCTGCACCCGGCGGTGTTGCGCCTGATCGGCATGACCGTCGAGGCCGCCCATGCCCATGGCAAGTGGGTCGGCGTATGCGGCGAACTGGCCGGCGATCCCTTGGCCGTGCCGCTGCTGGTGGGCCTGGGGGTGGATGAACTGAGCGTGTCGGCGCGCTCCATTGCCCTGGTCAAGGCGCGAGTGCGCGAGCTGGATTGGCGCCACAGCCAGGCCCTGGCGCAACGGGCGCTGACCCTGGAGAGCGCGGCAGCGGTGCGTGGGCTGATCGAGGAGACCTGGTGATGGCGCGGATCCTGACGTTGACCCTGAACCCGGCCCTGGACCTGACCGTAAGCCTCGACACCCTGCAGCCGGGCGCGGTCAACCGCACCCTGGGCATGCGCCGCGATGCCGCGGGAAAGGGCCTGAACGTCGCCCAGGTGCTTGCCGATCTGGGCCATAGCGTCACCGTCGGCGGTTTTCTCGGCGCGGCCAATGCAGCGCCGTTCGAGGCGCTGTTCCAGCGTCGCGGGCTGATCGATGCCTTCATCCGCGTGCCGGGCGAGACCCGCAGCAATATCAAGCTGGCCGAGCGCAGCGGGCGGGTCACCGACCTCAATGGGCCGGGCCCGCTGGTTGGCGCCGAGCATCAAGAACAATTGCTGGAACAGCTCGAGCGAATCGCCGTTGGCCATGCCGCCGTGGTGGTCGCTGGCAGCCTGCCGCAAGGGGTCAGCCCGCAATGGTTGACGTTGCTGCTGCGTCGGCTCGCGGCCCTGGGCTTGCCGCTGGTGCTGGACAGCAGCGGCACCGCACTGCGCGCCGGTCTGGCCGCCAAACCCTGGTTGATCAAACCCAACGAAGAGGAATTGGCGCAGGCCTGCGAGCTGTCCGAGCCGTCGGACGACGAGCTTGTTGCGGCAGTCAGAGGCTTGCGCGAGCAGGGTGTCGAGCACGTGCTGCTGTCGCGCGGTGCCGCGGGTGTTGATTGGTATGGCGCGGATATCGCCTTGCGTGCGGTACCGCCGGCGGTCGAGGTGGTCAGCACCGTGGGCGCAGGTGATTCGCTGTTGGCGGCGACCCTGCATGGCCTGCTCAGCGCTTGGCCCGCCGAGCGCACGCTGCGCCTGGCCACGGCGATTGCCGCCCAGGCGGTGACCCAGGTGGGCTTTGGCCTGCATGACCGCGAGCAGCTCGCGCGCCTGGAAGCGGGCGTGCGCATCGCGCCTCTGGATTAAAACAATAATGAGGTCCCTCACATGAAACTGCTGATTATTACCTCCTGCCCCAATGGCAGGGTTACCAGCGTGCTCAGTGCGCGCCTGCTGGATGCCGCGGCCCAGCGCCTGGGTTGGTCCACTCACGTCGAGAGCGCCACATCGGCTGATGCCTCTGCGCTGAGCGAGGCGCAAATCGCCGCCGCCGATCTGGTGGTCGTGGTCGCGACCGGCGAGCTGTCGTTGCAGCGCTTTGTCGGCAAGCGTCTGCTGCGGTCGACGCCAGCCGAGGCCCTGGCCGACCCGCAGCAGTTCTTGCGCGATGCCGCCGAGCACGCCGAAGTGCTGCAAGAGGCCGCGTCGAGCAACTCCGCTCAGCGCCCACGGATAGTCGCGGTGACCGCCTGCCCAACCGGCGTGGCGCACACCTTTATGGCCGCCGAGGCGCTGCAACAGGCTGCCGAGCAAATGGGCGTTGACCTGCAGGTGGAAACCCGCGGCTCGGTCGGCGCGCGCAATCTGCTCGATGATGCCGCCATCGCCGCCGCCGATGTGGTGCTGCTGGCCGCCGATATCGAGGTGGACAGCGCCCGCTTCGCCGGCAAGAAAGTATTCCGCTGCGGCACCGGCGTGGCCCTCAAGCAGCCCCGGCAAACCCTCGAGCGAGCGCTACGCGAAGGCGCGCCGCTGGCCGAGGCCGCGCAGGCCGGCGGTGCGGCCAGCCAGTCGAGCACGAAGAGCGGGCCCTACAAGCACCTGCTCACCGGCGTGTCCTTTATGCTGCCGATGGTGGTGGCCGGCGGGTTGCTGATCGCGTTGTCGTTCGTCTTCGGCATCGAGGCGTTCAAGGAGGAGGGCAGTCTGGCGGCGGCGCTGATGCAGATCGGCGGCGAGGCGGCGTTCAAACTGATGGTGCCGGTATTGGCTGGCTATATCGCCTATTCCATCGCCGATCGCCCCGGATTGGCGCCGGGGATGATCGGTGGCCTGCTCGCCGGCAGCCTGGGGGCCGGCTTTATCGGCGGCATCATTGCCGGTTTTCTCGCCGGCTACGCCGCGCGGGGGCTGAATCGCTGGCTGCAGTTGCCGGCCAGTGTCGAGGCGTTGAAACCGATCCTGATCATCCCGCTATTGGCCAGCCTGTTTACCGGCCTGACCATGATCTACGTGGTCGGCAAACCGGTAGCGGGGCTGCTCAGCGGGTTGACCGCGTTTCTCGACGGTATGGGCAGCACCAACGCGATCATGCTCGGCCTGCTGCTCGGGGCGATGATGTGCGTCGACCTCGGCGGGCCGATCAACAAGGCCGCCTATGCCTTCTCGGTCGGCCTGCTCGCCTCGCAGAGTTACGCGCCCATGGCCGCGGTGATGGCCGCAGGCATGGTGCCGCCGATCGGCATGGCCATCGCGACCCTGCTGGCCCGGCATAAGTTCGCCCAGAGCGAGCGCGAAGCTGGCAAGGCCGCCGGGGTGCTGGGGCTGTGCTTTATCTCCGAAGGGGCGATCCCCTTCGCCGCCAAGGACCCGCTGCGAGTGATCCCGGCGAGCATCGCCGGCGGCGCCCTGACCGGCGCGTTGTCGATGTACTTCGGCTGCAAGCTGATGGCGCCGCACGGCGGTCTGTTCGTGCTGCTGATTCCCAATGCGATCAACCATGCCGCGCTCTACCTGCTGGCGATCGTCGCCGGCAGCCTATTGACCGGCGTGGTGTACGCCTCGCTCAAGCGCGGCGAGGCTCAGTCCCTGGTGGTTGGAACCCCGGCTTGAGGCGGTGCGGCCGCGCTCTTCTGCCGTTGCGGTGCGAGGCTGTCCAGTAGTTGCGTGGCGAATGCGCGGTACAGGGCCTGCGGCGAGATGCGTGCCGAGATACTGCTGGCCAGCAGGCTGGCGGCGAGGATCGGCAGGGCCATGTCCTGGCTGTGCGACAACTCGATGGTGATGACGGTGGCGGTCAGTGGCGTGCGGGTTACCCCGGCTAGATAGGCCGCCATGCCGAGCAGGCCGGCGGTCTGCAGGTCGATCCCGGGCACCCAGTCGACCAGCCACGGCGCCATGCCGGCGCCGACCGCCAGTGATGGCGAGAACAGGCCGCCGGGAATTCCGGCCAGATAGGACACCACATTGGCGAGGAACTTCCACAGCACGAACAGCCCGTCGGTCTGCGGCTGGCCCTCCAGCAGTGCACGGGTTTCCGCGTAGCCGGTACCGAATACATGTTGCCCGGAGATCATCCCGAGCAAGGCCAGCACCAGGCCGCAGACGCCGGCGAACAGCACTGGCCGGCGTGCGCGCCAGGCACCGAGGCGGGCCAGCGGGCCACGTCCGGCCGGCAATACCAGGCGGCAATAGAGACCACCGAGCAGGCCACCGAACAGGCCGCATGCCAGTACCGCCAGCCAGGCGCTGCTTAGCGGCAGGCTGGCGCTGAGATCGCCGAAATAGCTGTAGCGGCCGAGCAGGCCGAGGGTGACCATGCCGCCGATCAGTACGGCCATCAGGATCAGGCCATTAAAGCTTTGTTCCATGCGATGGCTGAGTTCCTCGATGGCGAATACCACACCGGCCAGCGGGGTATTGAAGGCCGCCGCGATGCCGGCTGCGCCGCCGGCGAGGATCAGCCCCGACAGGGCATGCCGGCCATGCAGGCCGAGGCGCCGGCCGAAGTTGTACATCAGCGCCGCGCCCACGTGCACGGTCGGGCCTTCGCGGCCGACCGAGGCGCCGCAGAGCAGGGCGACCACCGTCAGCAGCATCTTGGCAATCGCCACAGGCACCGCCAGCAGTTGGTTGCGCATGCGTGCCGACGGCTGCTCCAGGCAGGCGATTACCTGCGGGATGCCGCTGCCCTTGGCTTCCTTCAACCACCCCTGGGTCAGCCAGGCGAGCAGGGCGAAGCCCAGTGGGGTGACCAGCCAGGGCCAGTAGACGCTTTGTTCCAGCAGCCATTCGAAGCGCTCGAAGGCATGGTCGGCGAGCCAGGCGAAGGCCAGCGCGATCAGGCCGACCAGCAGCGCGCCGAGCCAGAATGCGGCGCGCTGGCGCAGGCTGCGCAAACGCCGGCGACGCTCACGCAGGCGTTGGGTGGGGGTAAGGATGAGAGGTGGAGTTTGCATGGTCTCCCAGGAAAGCAGGGGGCTCAGGGGTATCAGTGTAACGTGCTGAGCGGACACGCGGACCGAACCGGGCAAATTCGCGGTCTCTTGCAGGAGGATCCGTGCGGCGGTGCGTGACCTCGGGGCGAGCTTTCGTCATGTCGGTCAAGCGCTACACGAGCAGCCCAGCGGGCTGCTTTCGTCGTGCCTGCTACCTACGCTGTGGCATTCAGCATCCGACGCAGATGCCCGTTGCGCGCGGCACCCCTACCGATTGCGCGCTCTTGTTCAGGGCAGGCAGCGGCCGCCGGAAAGCTGCAGGCGGCGTGCCTCCTCGTCGCTCAGGCACTTGCTGTCGAAACCCTGAACGATGTGCGGCGACTTGTCGCGGATGCTGCTGGTGAAGCTGTCGACGAAGCGCTGCGCTTTCGCTGGGTCGTCGAAGCGTCGAGCGGCATTCGGGTTGGAGCTGTAGGCGCCGTTGCTGGAGGCAAAGCATTGCGAGTAGCCATCGCAGGCCAGTTGTACGTACCAGTAGGGTTGGCGGATTTCCACCCCGGCCAGGCTGTGTGTGGCGAGCAGGCTTAAAACGGCGAAGAGCATCGTGCGCATATGGTGCAACTCCCTGTAAGGCGGAGACGCAGAATACGTGAGCTTTTAGCCATGGGAAAGCTGCGCTTGGGGGCACCTGGCTAGGTGTTCATATGCGAGCGTGGCACCGGGCTCAGCGCTTGCTGTGCTTGGGTTTTCTTGCCTTTCGCGATGGCGGACGGAAGCGGCGCGTGGAGACGGTATCGGAGTGCGGCTCGGACGGCGTGGTGCTTGCTGATGTGCTGGGCTGCTCCGCCAGAACAAAGCGGCTGCCAGCAGGTATAGAGGGAAATCGTTTTTGGCGCGAGTCGGTGTCGGTGTGCGCTTTCCGTTGCTCTGACGCGTTGCCCCACTGGCAGGCTTTCCAGGCGAAAATGCCGGCGAATAGCGCCAGTGTGGCAAAAAATATCAGGCTGCTGCCCAGTTCAGGGCGGCCTAGGTTAATGCCGTAAGGCGGCGCGCCTGCGGATGCCCAGGGCGAGATCAGCCATGCAATGCCCACAAGCAGCAGGTGCCACCGCTTTGTCGAAACGGACATGTCCTTGTCCTTAAGGAGTTGGTGGACTGAACCGGCTTGTCCGAAGAAGGACATGCCGGTGGGCTATTGGGCAAAACCCTGAGCTTTAGTGGTGCTCGCGCGTCGCCCTGAATTTCACATCCGGCCAGCGCTCTTCCATCAGGCTCAGATTGACCCGCGTCGGCGCCAGGTAGGTCAGGTGACCGCCGCCATCGAGCGCGAGGTTTTCCACCGCCTTGTTGGAAAACTCCTCGAGTTTCTTCTTGTCGGCGCATTCGATCCAGCGTGCGGACCAGACGGTGATCGGCTCGTAGCCGCATTCGACCTTGTATTCCTCTTTCAGGCGGCTGGCGACCACATCGAACTGCAGCACGCCGACCGCGCCGAGGATGATGTCGTTGCTGCGCTCGGGGAAGAACACCTGGGTCGCGCCTTCTTCGGCGAGCTGCTGCAGGCCTTGGCGAAGTTGCTTGGATTTCAGCGGGTCTTTCAGGCGCACGCGGCGGAACAGTTCCGGGGCAAAGTGCGGGATACCGGTGAAGCCGAGGCTCTCGCCTTCGGTGAAGGTATCGCCGATCTGGATGGTGCCGTGGTTGTGCAGGCCGATGATGTCACCGGCGTAGGCTTCCTCGAGCATCTCGCGCTCGCTGGAGAAGAAGGTCAACGCGTCGCCGATACGCACGTCCTTGCCGGTGCGCACGTGGCGCATTTTCATGCCCTGGCTGTACTTGCCCGAGCAGATGCGCATAAAGGCGATGCGGTCGCGGTGCTTGGGGTCCATGTTCGCCTGGATCTTGAACACAAAGCCACTGAATTTCTCCTCGACGGGTTCGACGGTGCGCTCGTGGGCGACACGCGCCAGCGGCTTGGGCGCCCAATCGACCACGGCATCGAGCACGTGATCGACGCCGAAGTTGCCCAGGGCGGTGCCGAAGAACACCGGGGTCAGCTGGCCGTTCATGAACTCGTCCTGGTCGAACTCGTGGCAGGCCCCTTGCACCAGTTCCAGCTGCTCGATAAAGCGCTCGTACTCGTCGCCCAGGTGGGCGCGGGCTTCATCGGAATCGAGCTTTTCGATGATCTTGGTTTCGGTGCGCTCATGGCCGTGGCCTGGGGTGTAAACGATGATGTAGTCGCCGGCCAGGTGGTAGACGCCCTTGAAGTCGCGGTAGCAACCGATTGGCCAGGTGATGGGCGCGGCCTTGATCTTCAGTACCGCTTCGATCTCGTCGAGCAGTTCGATCGGGTCACGGATGTCGCGGTCGAGTTTGTTGACGAAGCTGACGATAGGCGTGTCGCGCAGCCGGCACACGTCCATCAGGGCGATGGTGCGCGGCTCGACGCCTTTGCCGCCGTCGAGCACCATCAGCGCACTGTCCACCGCGGTCAGGGTGCGGTAGGTGTCTTCCGAGAAGTCTTCGTGGCCGGGGGTGTCGAGCAGGTTGATCATGTGCTCGCGGTAGGGGAACTGCATCACCGAGGTGGTGATGGAGATGCCGCGCTGCTTTTCCATCTCCATCCAGTCGGAGGTGGCATGGCGGTCGGACTTGCGCGACTTCACCGTGCCGGCCACGGCAATCGCCTTGCCCATCAGCAGGAGCTTTTCGGTAATGGTGGTTTTACCGGCGTCGGGGTGGGAAATAATGGCGAAAGTACGGCGCTTGGCGACTTCGGCGGCCTGAGTGGTCATGGGTGCGTGCCTGCAGGAATCGGATCGAGGGGAGGCTGGCTCCCGCAAAAGGTCGCGATTATAGCCGGAAATCGTGCGGCGCAGGCGCTTGCCGTCAGCAGGGGGCGGTTGGTATCTGCCGCGCGGGAGTGTGCCGCCCTAGGGAATGCGAGCGCGGGCCGGCGGCTCGTCTGAGCCACCGGCGCGGGCGAGGTTACAGGGTTTTCAGGTACTCCAGCAGGGCCAGTTTGTCGGCGTCCGGCAGCGTGGTGCCGAACTCGTGACCACAGCGGCTGTTGCCCGAGTTGCGCGCGTTGCAGTCGGTGGTGCTGAGGGTGTAGTCACCGAATTTGCTCTGCTCGGCAGCCAGGCCGACAGCCTGAATGTCGTAGGCCGGGCCGACCTTGAACGAGGCGACGCGCTCGGCGGCTGGTTTCAGCAGTTCGGCCAAGGTTGGCACCGAACCGTTGTGCAGGTAGGGCGCCGCAGCCCAGATGCCTTGCAGCACGCGTGCTTCGTAGGGGAAGTCGCCGCTCGGTTTGATCGCCGTGGAGCGGAACGCGCCGCTCAGCGGGGCGGTGGTTGGCATATAGAGGGCATTGGTGGTGGTGATGGTCTCTTTGCCGAGGAACTCCCGCGCGTAGTGCTGCAGAATCGAACCCACCACCGAGGTGCCCAGCACGTTGAAGGCAGTGTCGGTGGGTTTCAGGGGTTTTTCCAGGAAGGGGATTTTCGCGCCGTTGAGCACGCCGGTATTCACCGTCCATTGCAGAACGTCGTGCTCGCGTGAGTCGGTGCCGACGTCCTGCACCGGCGTGGCCCAGGTTTCGTGGCTCAGCGAGCGGAAGGCGCCGCGCTTGATGCCATGGCAGTCGGCGCAGCCGCCTTGCGCTTCGGGTTGGTTGTAGAGCACTTCGCCCTGCTTGGCGAGTGCCTGGTCAATCGCCCATGGCCACTTGGGCGGGCCGATCTTGGCGATGTTTTTCTCCTGGGCGGCGAGCCCGGAGAAGTTTGCCGAGTTGGTCGACAGGTAGTCGATCCTCAGCAGGTCCTTGGTGTCCTTCTTCGGGTGGAACATCGCGAATACGCCATAGACCTCGCCGAGGTTGCGGGCCAGGCCGAGCAGGTCGTTGCCGTTATCGGCAAAGCCGGGCCACTGGGTCTTGTCCTGCCGGTAGGCGTTCCACAGGAAGGGATAACGCACCGGCGCCACGGCTTCGCGGATATTTTCCGGAATCAGATAGGACGGTGGCGGGCCGATATCCAGGCCGGTCAAGCGGTTGAAGATCATCGCCACCGCATCCAGGCGCGCCGGCCCCCACGGCTCTTTCGGCAGCGCCCGCGAGATCAGGGTGTGATAGCGCTGGTACCAGTCTTCCACGGCCAGGCGCAGTTCGGCCTTGTGCGCAGGCGATGAGACCGTGCCGAGCACCGAGGCGGCGAAGGCGTCAAATACCGCCTGGTCGGCGAGTACCCGGCCCATGGCCGTATCCAGGTCGGCGAGAAAACTCTGGAAGTCGCTGATCGCCGGGCCGCCGTCGATCCGGTAGGACTGGCCGTCGACGTCGATCTGGCGGGTATGGCAGGCCGAGCAGGTCATGCCCAATTGCTGGCCGGCGCTGCTATTGGCGGCGGTGAAACCCACCGGCAGACCGGGTGGATTGCTCTGCGGGTTTGGCAGGTAGCCGTAGCGGCTCAGGCTGGCAGCCATGAACGGCGAGCCGTCGGGCTGCTTGAGGGCGATCGCCCAGCTCAGCGGCATGATCTGCGAGCCCTGGTCGCGGCCGTAATAGTCCTGCCGGTCACTGTCGGTCCAGGCGCTACCCTGGTCCATATACACAACCGGCGCGGCGGCCTGGCTTTGGCTAACCGACAACAGCGCGCTGGCGCCAATAATCGCAAGGTACGAGGTTCGAACGATGGGGGGCATGTCTACTTCCTTGTATTAGGAGGAGTACCGATTTTCTAAGCAGTTAAGCAGCGCTTTTCGCAATTGCAATCAGAACTGTTCAGCGACCTGTTGATCTAAGGCCGCCATCTCGGCGAGATTGCGGGGCGCGTTGGTTCGGTCCCAGGAACACCGCAGCGGCAAATGGGGTCCATTTATAGAGTTAAGGTCTTTGGGGGTGCCGATTTGTGCAGCATTCCGGACGTTTTGTTGAGGATAAAAGACGATTGGGAGCGCTCGGGAAAAAGCACGCCAAACCGATGCATTTTTGATTGATCTCGGGGGCTGCTGGTCCTAAAGTTCGCGGCCGAACGTCCATGCTGGCAACGATCCATCCGGCTCAAGTACTGACGACGAGAGACCACTGGTACTCGGCGACATGCCTTGGGAAGTAGGCGAACCAAAGTGGGGAAACTGATCAGACGTTCGCGCTTTGCTATTACTTAGTAAGGCACCCCCTAACCACCTTTGCTTGTTTTGCCAATGGAGTCCTTCGCATGTCGATTGAGGTTGAAGATTATTACCCGCGCGAAACCTTCCAGAAGATGAAGGCATTCGCCAGCCAGCATGAAACCCCGTTTGTGGTGATCGACACGCAGATCATCGACAAAGCCTATGATGACCTGCGTGCAGGTTTCGAATTCGCCAGCATCTATTACGCGGTGAAAGCCAACCCCGCGGTCGAGATCATCGATCTGCTGAAGAACAAGGGCTCCAACTTCGATATCGCCTCGATCTACGAACTGGATAAGGTGATGGGCCGCGGCGTCGGTCCCGAACGTATCAGCTACGGCAACACCATCAAGAAATCCAAGGACATCCGCTACTTCTACGAGAAGGGCGTGCGCCTGTTCGCCACCGACTCGGAAGCCGACCTGCGCAATATCGCCAAGGCCGCGCCGGGTGCGAAGGTTTATGTGCGTATCCTCACCGAAGGTTCGACCACCGCCGACTGGCCGCTGTCGCGCAAGTTCGGTTGCCAGACCGACATGGCCATGGACCTGCTGATCCTCGCCCGTCAACTGGGCCTGGTGCCTTACGGCATCTCCTTCCACGTTGGCTCGCAGCAGCGCGATATCTCGGTATGGGATGCGGCGATCGCCAAGGTCAAGGTGATTTTCGAACGCCTCAAGGAAGAAGACGGCATCGAGTTGAAGATGATCAACATGGGCGGCGGCTTCCCGGCCAACTACATCACCCGTACCAACAGCCTGGAAACTTACGCCGAAGAGATCATCCGCTTCCTCAAGGAAGACTTCGGCGACGACCTGCCGGAAATCATCCTCGAGCCGGGCCGTTCGCTGATTGCCAACGCCGGCATCCTGGTCAGCGAAGTGGTGCTGGTGGCGCGTAAGTCGCGTACCGCCGTCGAGCGTTGGGTGTATACCGACGTCGGCATGTTCAGCGGCCTGATCGAAACCATGGGCGAGGCGATCAAGTTTCCGATCTGGACCGAGAAGAAGGGCGAGATGGAAGAGGTGGTGATCGCCGGCCCGACCTGCGACAGCGCCGACATCATGTACGAGAACTACAAGTACGGTCTGCCGCTCAACCTGGCCATCGGTGATCGCATGTACTGGCTGTCCACCGGCGCCTACACCACCAGCTACAGCGCCGTGGAGTTCAATGGCTTCCCGCCGCTGAAAGCCTACTACCTGTAAGCGCCGCTACCGGTAAACCCGCCTCGGCGATAATGCCGCTCACTTGAGCCAAGTGAGCGGCATTTTTTTTGCTCTATAGCCATTACTGGTTGCAGCCGCCATCGGCGCAATGCGGTCGATCGCCTGATGGATTACGCGCCGCGCCATGATCGTGTTCGGGCTAAGCCACGAGCAACATCGCTTGCCGATTCCAGCGCGCTGAACCCCTACCGTTTATCTGCAATGGCTCTGTCATGGGGGTTGCAGGTGAAAAATGTGCTCCAGATCGCAACTTCGCGCGGGGCTATGGGGATAATGGCCGCGCTTTCATTCATTGGCGGCATTTTCGCCGAATAGTCGCTTAAATACTGGCATTTTGCTCTTTTTTGGCCATTTCGTTGTTGGCTTCCAGGGCTTGGAAGAGGACGTCAACATGATCGATATGGCTGCCTGGAATCTCACCATTCCAGAGGGCATCCCCTCCGCTACCATTGCAGCCCCCGCGCTGCAGCAAGGCTATCAGGACAGTTACTTCAGAGCGGCCAACGGCGGCGTGGTGTTCTGGGCGCCCGTGACCGGTTCGAGTTCGCTGCAATCCAAGTTCCCGCGTTCCGAGCTGCGCGAAAGCTATGCCGACGGTTCGCAGCGCAACTGGTATTTCCCCGCTGCGGATAACCTGCTGCGTGCGGCTCTCAGCGTCAACAAGGTGCCGTCCAGTGGGCGCATTATCATTGGTCAGGTACATGTCAAATACGGCCCAGCACCGCTGGTGACGTTGGAGTACCAGTACCGGAACAACATCGGCGCAGTAGTGGCCAAGATCCGCAACAAGCCCAAGGATCCCTACCCCTTCAAGGTGGTGCTGGCCACTGGCGTGCCGCTGGATCAGCGCTTTACCTACAGCATCCACCTGACCCCCCACGGTACCCTGAGCATCACCAGCTACGGTGCGAACTGGGTGGGCCGGCTGGACTCCGTATGGAAAACCACACCGCTGTATTTCAAGGCCGGTGTCTATGCCTTGGACAATACCGGTTACACCACCGAGGGTGGGCAGGCGACTTTCTATCGCATCGAGGCCATGCACCTGCCGCCCGACTCCCGCCCCAGCCCGCGCTGATTTCCCATAGGGTCTACGTTCGCTAGGGCGATCCCAGGCCGAGAACAAGGGCCGGATGCAGGAGCTGGGTCGTCGATCCGACCTGCATCTCCTTCCCCTCCATTCGCAATAGACCTCGGGCACGGGCCCCTGTGGCCCCGCCGTGCGCGCTCGCTGATTCTTCCCGCTGCAAGCCGCGCTCAGCCGCGGATGCATGTGCTGCGCCTTTTCAGATCGTCATGTTCCCCAGGTTGCTCTCTCGGTTCGGCTGCGTTCAGGGTCGGTTTGTAGCTCGTGGCTAATCGCCATGCTGGTTAATCTAAATCGATTGTATTCGTATTTGACAACTATTATCATGCGCGCCGATTCGTTCCGCCTGCCGCGCTCCTCTGCCGCTCGCCTTTTGCGAGCAAGGAGGGAGACCTTTTCTGTTGGGGATAAGCATGACCATTCGCAGTCGCAAGCATCAAAAAGTCAGTCAACTGGCCGCGCTGATCGCCGCCGCTATCCCAGGCATGGCGTTTGCCCAGACGGAAGAGGCGGGGGGCGAGTTGAACCTGCCGGAGATGGTCGTGACCTCCAAGGCCGAGGTGCCCTACAAGGCCGACAAAAGCGCCAACAGCAAACTGACCCAGCCGCTGCTCGATACGCCGAAGACCGTGCAGGTGATCAAGAAGGAAATGCTCCGCGAGCAGGGCGCCAACAGCCTGATGGAAGCGTTGCGCAATACCCCCGGCATCACCATGCAGCTGGGCGAGAACGGCAACACCTCGGCCGGCGACACCTTCATGATGCGCGGCTTCTCCACCCAGCAGTCGACCTTCGTCGATGGCGTGCGTGACCTCGGCGCGGTCAGCCGCGATGTGTTCAACCTCGAACAGGTCGAAGTGGTCAAGGGCGCCACCGGTTCCGATATCGGTCGCGGCGCCTCGTCCGGCTATATCAACCTGATCTCCAAGCTGCCGACCCTCAGCGACGAGATCTTCGCCACCGTCGGTTACGGCACGGCGAACAAGAGCAGCCTCACCGCCGATATCAATCAGCAACTGGGCGAGAACTCGGCCTTCCGTTTGAACCTGATGCGTCGCGAAGGCGATGTCGATGGCCGCGATTACGTCGACAACAGCAGCTACGGCGTGGCGCCTTCCATCGCCTTCGGCCTGGATACGGCGACCCGGGTCTATCTGTATTCCCAGCATGTACGCCAGGACAACACCCCGGACGGCGGTATCCCGACCATCGGCATGCACGGCTTCTACAACGCCAACGCCGACATCAATGCCGGCGGCAAGGTCGACAGCGAGAATTATTACGGCTCGAAAAACGATCAGGAAAAAATCGATGGCGACATGTTCACCATCAAGGTCGAGCACGACCTCAATGACGCCCTGACCCTGCGCAACCTGTCGCGCTGGGGCCGCAGCAACAACGACCGCACCCTCACCGGCATCAATGCGATCAATGCGCCGAGTGCCGATCCTGCGACCTGGACCGTGGATCGCCGGCTCCAGGTGGTCGATCAGGAGAACGAGATTCTCGCTAACCAGACCAGCCTGAGCGCCAGCTTCGACACCTTCGGCCTGCGCAACGAGCTGGCCGCGGGCCTAGAGCTGATGAGCGAGAAGCAGCTCAACCGCGGTTACGACACCAAAGCCCAGACCATCGACGGCGTGGTCTATCCGGCGGTGATCATCACGCCCGCCAATCTGTACGACCCGAGCGCCCACGACGCTCTCGGCAAGGCTTACAAGACCGGCGCCTACACCGACGGCGAGACCAAGACCGCGGCGCTCTATGTCTTCGACACCCTGCACCTGAACGAGCAGTGGGCGCTCAATGGCGGCGTGCGTTTCGAACACTTCCGCACCGAGACCGACAGCGCCGCCGTGTCCGCTAACGCGCTGGTTCCGGGCAGCGCTTACGAGTCGGGCGATCTGACCAGCTGGAACGCCGGCGTGCTGTTCAAGCCGCGGGAAAACGGCAGCATCTACCTGTCCTATGCCAACTCGCTGACTCCGCCGGGGAGCAACAATTTCAACCTGGCCGCCAGCGCCGCCGATTCGTCGTCCAACGAGCAGGTTGGTCTGGATCCGCAGCAAACCGAACACATCGAACTGGGTACCAAGTGGGATCTGCTGAACGATCGCCTGGCGCTGACCCTGGCCGCGTACCGCACCGAGAACGACAAGCAGGTCAGCTACGATTCATTCGCCGCCCGCTATTTCCAGGAAGGCAAGACCCGCGTCGATGGCGTCGAACTGGGCCTGGTCGGCCAGCTGAGCAATTTCTGGCAGGTTTCTGCCGGTATCGCCCATATGAAGACCAAGCAGATCGACCAGCTCAGCCACAGGGCCAGCACCGGGGTCACCTCCGAGAATACCGGTGTGCGCTGGTCGCCGGACCTCACCGCGACCCTGTGGACGTCCTATAGCCTGGGCGACCTGACCCTGGGCGGCGGCGCGCGCTATGTGTCCGAGCAGGACCGGGTAATCACCTCGGGCACCGATCTGAGTACCCAGAACATGCCAAAAATCCCCTCCTACTGGGTGGCGGACGCCATGGCCGCCTACCGCATCAACGACAACCTCAACCTGCGTCTGAACGTCTATAACCTGTTCGACGAGGAGTACATCGAAACCCTGAACAACGGCGGCTCGCGGGTGCGTCTGGGTACGCCGCGCTCGGCGATGCTCACCAGCGAACTGAGTTTCTGACGGCGCGACCCGTGCTACCTGAAGCCTGCGCGCGAGCGCGGGCTTCTTGCGTTATGTATTTGTGAAGGAGATATCGATGCTGCTGCATATCCCCGAAGTGTTGAGTAAACCGGAAGTCGCCGCGCTGCGTGCCGAGCTGGCGGCCCATGCCTGGGTCGACGGCGTGCAGACGTCCGGCGCGCAGGCGGCGAGCCTCAAACAGAATCTGCAGTTCCCGGCGGATTCGCCGGCCTTCGCCGGGCTGGCGCGGCGCGTGGCCGATGCCCTGGCGCGCCACCCGCTGTTCGTTGCCGCGGTGCTGCCGCGGCATATGCTGCCGCCGATGTTCAATTGCTACAGCGGCGGCGGTCGTTATGGCAACCATGTGGACAATGCCCTGCAGCGCGATCGCTTCAGCAATGATCAGGTGCGCACCGATGTCTCCACCACGCTGTTTCTCAGCGAAGCGGACGAATACGACGGCGGCGAACTGATCATCGAGGACACCTATGGCGAGCATGAGATCAAGCTCGACGCGGGCGATGCGATCATTTATCCCGCAACCAGCCTGCACCGTGTCGAGCCGGTCACCCGCGGCGCGCGTATCGCCTCCTTTCTCTGGACGCAAAGCCGGGTGCGCGATGCCTGGCAACGCAAAATGCTTTTCGATCTGGACATGACCATCCTCAAGCTGCGCCGCGATCTGGGCGATAGCGACGAGGTGGTGAGCCTGACCGGCACCTATCACAACCTGCTGCGGCAGTGGGCGGACTGATATGGCCCTGTGCGAACCCCTGAGCGCGATCCCGGCCGACCTGGTCGCCGCCTGCGATTATCAGCGCTATGCCCTGCAACGCCTGGATGCCAATGCACTGGCCTACCTGCAAGGCGGCGCGGCGGATGAGCTGACCTGCCAGGCCAATCTGGATGTCTGGCGCGATTGGGCGATAGTGCCGCGCATGCTGCGCGATCTGCGCGGCGGCCATACCCGCTGCCAATTGCTCGGCGATGAGTTGCAGCATCCCATCCTGTTGGCTCCGGTCGCCTATCAGCAGCTGTTTCATGCCGAGGGCGAGTTGGCCACTGTGCTGGGGGCCGGGGTGATGGGCGGCGGCGCAGTGCTCAGCTCGTTCGCCTCCACGCCGTTGGAGCAGGTCGTCGAAGCGGCGCCCGGCCCGCTGTGGTTCCAGCTGTACTGGCAGGGCGACGGGCCCGCGACCCTGGCCTTGGCGCGACGTGCCGAGGCAGCGGGCTATCGCGCCCTGGTGTTGACCGTGGACGCGCCGGTGTCGGGGCTGCGCAATCGCGAACAACGCGCGGCCTTCACCTTGCCGGAAGGCATCGCCGCGGTGAATATCGCCGAGCCGCCAGTCCTGCCCCAAGTGCCGCCGGGCGGCAGTGCGGTATTCGACGGCATGCTGGCGATGGCGCCGACCTGGGACGATGTGCGTTGGCTGTGCCGACAGACCCGTTTGCCGATTCTGCTCAAGGGCATTCTGCATCCGGGCGACGCGCGCCTGGCCATGGACGCGGGCGCGGCGGGCGTCATTGTCTCCAACCACGGCGGCCGGGTGCTGGATTCGCAATGGCCGGCGCCGAAGGCCCTGCCGGCGATCCGCGCGGAACTGGGCGCAGCGGTGCCGATCCTGGTGGACGGTGGTATTCGGCGCGGCACCGATGTATTCAAGGCCCTGGCCCTGGGCGCCGATGCCGTGCTGGTCGGCAGGCCCTATATCCATGCCCTGGCCACGGCCGGCGCGCTGGGCGTGGCGCACCTGCTTAAGCTGTTGCGCGAAGAGCTGGAAGTCAGCATGGCCTTGAGCGGCTGCCGTGATCTGTCCTGTATCGGGCCGGATGCGCTGCAGCCGCTCAGGGGCGGCAATGAGTAGGGTGCGCTGCGCGCATCAGCACCTGCTGCAGAGTCTTGGTGCGCACACGGCGCACCCTACGATGGCGTTGGGCGCATGGATGCAACATCTTCTCGCGAGATCGCCGGGAGGGCGCCTGTGTAAATTAGAAGTAAAGCCGCGTCCGTCGAAAACAAATGCAACTGCTTCTCAAATAGAATTGCGCCGCAGTGACAACCGCGGCGGTCGTCGCTTCTTGCAGGTAATTCTCCGTGTTCAAGAAAATCCTCTTTCAATTGCATTGGCTGCTCGGCATCAGCGCCGGTCTGGTGTTGGCGCTGATGGGCCTGACCGGTGCGGCCTATTCGTTTCAGGGTGAACTGCTGCGCGCGCTCAACCCCGAGGTATTGCGGGTCGAGGTACGCGACGGCGGGGTACTGCCGGCGGATCTGCTGCTGCCGAAGATCGAGGCAGTCAGCCGGCAGCGCGTGGTGCGCCTGACCGTGGAGGCCGCCGCCGACGCGCCCGGGCAGGTGATGTTCGCGCCGCTGCCGGGCGAGCGTCGTGGTGCGATGCGTTATTTTGACCCCTACAGCGGCGAGCTGCTCGGCGAGCCGCGCGGGCAGGGCTTTTTCGACTTGATGCTGGAGCTGCATCGCTTTCTCGCCATGGGCGAGTACGGCAAGCAGATTACCGCCGCCAGCACCCTGGCGTTGCTGTTCTTCTGCCTCTCGGGCCTCTACCTGCGCTGGCCGCGCCAGGCCATGAACTGGCGCACCTGGCTGACTCTGGACTGGGCCAAACGCGGTCGCGCGTTCAACTGGGATTTGCATGCGGTGGCCGGTACCTGGTGCCTGGCGTTCTATCTCTGCGCGGCCTTGACCGGGCTGTATTGGTCCTATGACTGGTACCGCGCCGGCGCCACCGGTCTGCTCGGCAGCGAAGCGGCAGGCAAGCCGCGCGAGCGTGGCGGTCGTGGCGCTCCGGCCAGTGGCGAGGGCGCGCCGCTGGTGAACCCTGCGGCGCTTTGGGCCGGCTTGCAGCGGGCCGCCGGGCCGCAGCTTAGCGGCTACAGCCTGCGCCTGCCGGCAGCGCCCGGGCAGCCGGTCACGGTGTTATACCTGCGCGACGATGCGCCCCATGAGCGCGCCTTCAACCAACTCAAGCTGGATGCGCAAAGCGGTGCACCGCGGCAACATCGGCGCTACCGCGAGCAGGCGTTCGGTGATCAGTTGTTGGCCAGCGTCTACGCCCTGCATGTCGGCAGCTACTTCGGCCTGCCCGGGCGCATTCTGCTGTTCCTGGCTAGCCTGAGCATGCCGTTGTTCGCCGTTACCGGCTGGTTGCTGTACCTGGATCGCTGGCGCAAAAAGCGCGCTGCGCTGGCTGCGCGCAACGCCTTACCGGCCATGGGCGCGGGTGCGCGCGACTGGCTGATCGGTTTTGCCAGCCAGAGCGGTTTCGCCGAACAGCTGGCCTGGCAAACCGCCGGGCAACTGCAGGCGGCGGGCCATGGCGTGCGGGTCGAGCCGCTGGCGCGTATCGATCGGCAAACCCTGGGCGAGGCGCAGCATGCGCTGTTCGTGGTCAGTACCTTCGGCGACGGCGAGGCGCCGGACAGCGCCCGCGGTTTCGAACGCAAACTGCTCGGCGAGGCGCTGGGGCTACCGAATCTGCGCTATGCCATGCTCGCGCTCGGCGACCGCCAGTACCGGCAGTTCTGCGGTTTCGCCGAGCGCCTGCACGGCTGGCTTGGCCGCCAGGGCGCGCGCAGCCTGTTCGAGCCGGTGCGGGTGGATGCCGGCGATCGTCTCGCCCTGGCCGATTGGCAGCGTCAGCTCGGCGGCCTGACCGGCGCCCAGCCAACGCTGGCGGGAGAAGACTATGGCGTGTGGACGCTGTGCCAGCGCGAGCTGCTCAACCCTGGCAGTCAGGGGGCGCCGACCTTCCTGATCGGCCTGCGCGGCGAGCCGGCCGACGACTGGCTGGCCGGCGATATTCTGCAAGTGCTGCCGCGCCAGGCTGACGAGGTGGTGCGCGCCTGGTTGCAACGCTTCGGCCTGGATGGCGACGAGTCGGTCGAATTCGGCGGCATACGGCAAGCCTTGCGTCAGGCCCTGGCGAGCAAGCAGCTGCCGGAGAGCTTCGCCCATCTGCTCGGCCTGCATGCCCAAGGGCTGCTCGATGCCCTGGTGCCCTTGGCGCCGCGCGACTATTCCATCGCTTCCCTGCCCAGCGATGGCGTATTGCAGTTGATCGTGCGCCAACAACGGCATGCCGATGGCGCGCTGGCCATTGGTTCCGGCTGGTTGAGCGAAATCGCGCCCCTGCAGCAGCCGCTGTTGGCGCGGGTGCGGCGCAACAGCGCCTTTCACCTGCCCGCGGACGAGCGCCCGCTGATCCTGATTGGCAACGGCACCGGTCTGGCCGGTTTGCGCAGCCTGCTCAAGGCCCGTGTCAGCGCTGGGCAACGGGATAACTGGCTGCTGTTCGGCGAGCGCAACGCCGCCCATGACTTCTATTGCCGGGACGAGCTACAGGGCTGGCTGGCCAGCGGCGAACTGGCGCGCCTGGACCTGGCCTTCTCCCGCGACCAGGCGCACAAGCGCTACGTACAGGACTGCCTGAACGAGGCTGCCGAACCGCTGCGTGCATGGTTGTCCCGCGGCGCGGCCATCTATGTCTGCGGCAGCCTCGAAGGCATGGCCGGCGGCGTCGACCGGGTGCTGCGTGAGCAGCTGGGCGACGCGGCGGTCGAGGCATTGCTGGAGCAGGGGCGTTATCGCCGTGATGTCTATTGAGTCGCGGCCGGAATAAGCACTAGCGCAATCCGGGGTAAGCCATCCCGGATTGCGCCAAGGCTTATCCAGGCTACGGGCCGAGCGCTGCGTTACCGCCCCCCCTGGAAAAAACCACCACCCCGAGTCATATCCGGCTGGTGTCGTCCCGGCTCTGGTTCTAAGCTTGGGACCATGAAAAAAATCCTGTTGAACTGCGATATGGGCGAAAGCTTCGGCGTCTGGAGCATGGGTGACGATGCCCACGCCATGCCGTTGATCGATCAAGCCAACCTGGCTTGCGGTTTTCACGCCTCCGACCCGATGACCATGCAACGCACCGTCGATCTGGCGGTGGAGCATGGGGTAAGCATTGGTGCGCATCCGGCCTACCCCGACCTGCTCGGATTCGGTCGCCGGCACATGGCGCTGTCGCCCGACGAGGTGACGGCCGTGGTGCTCTATCAGATAGGTGCGCTGGACGCTTTTTGCCGCGCCGCCGGCAGCCGCCTGGCCTACGTCAAACCCCATGGCGCGCTGTACAACGAAATGGTCTGCAACGATGCCCTGTTCGCCGCGGTCCTCGAAGCCTGCGCCAGCTACCGCCAGGGCTTGCCGCTGATGACTCTGGCCTTGACCGACAATAGCCGCGAGCTGCGCCTGGCCGATGAAGCCGATGTGCCGCTGCTGTTCGAAGCCTTCGCCGATCGCGCCTACCTGGCCGATGGTCAACTGGCGCCGCGGCGCCTGTCCGGTGCGGTGCACTGCGACTCGCAGCGGATTCTCGACCAGGGTCTGGCGATTGCCCAGGGAGAGCCTTTCGCCGATATCGACGACAAACCGTTGCAATTGCGCGCCGATAGTCTGTGCGTACATGGCGACAATGCCGAGTCGTTGGCCGTGCTGCGGCGTTTGCGGGCGATGCTGGACGCTACATGATCCGTCTCGAACCGGCCGGCGCCGAAGCCCTGTTGCTGGTGCTGGCCGAACAACCGGACGCCGCCCTGGCGCCGCGCATCGCCGTGCTGGCCGAGCGTATTCGCGAGGAGCTGGGGGCGCTGCTTACCGACCTGGTGCCCGGCTGGACCAGCCTGTCGCTGCATTACGACCTCACCCGCACCGATCATCAGGCCTTGGCCGCGCGACTGACGCCATTGCTCGAACAATGGATCGAGCAGCCTTGCGCCGCTCCCCTCGGGCGCCTGCATGAAATTCCCATCTGCTATATCGGCGAGGACCTGCCCGAGGTCGCCCGGCTCTGTGGGCTCAGCGTCGCCGAGGTGATCGCCCTGCATGTCGGTACCGAGTACCGGGTCGGCGCCATCGGTTTCGCCCCCGGTTTCGCTTACCTTGGCGACTTGCCTTCGCCCCTGGCGCTGCCGCGTCGGGCCACTCCGCGGGTACTGGTGCCGGCCGGCAGCCTGGCAATCGCCGAGCGGCAGACGGCGATCTACCCGCACAGCTCGCCGGGCGGTTGGCACCTGCTCGGGCATTGCCCCTGGCCGCTGTTCGATGCCCGGCGCGAGCCGCCATGCTTTCTGCAACTGGGCGACCGGGTGCGCTTCCGGGCGATCGACGAGCGCAGCTTCGGCGCCGAGGGTGGACATTTGTGAAAGGGCTGCTGGTGCTTAGGCCTGGTCCCTTGAGTTTGCTGCAGGACCGCGGCCGTCATGGCTGGCAGCACCTCGGCGTGTCGCCGGCCGGATCTTTGGACCTGCAGGCGTCGGCCTGGGCCAACCGCCTGCTGGGCAACCCCTGGGGCACGCCGCTGCTGGAAATCGCCCTGGGCGACGTCGAGTTACAGGCGCAGATCGACACCTGGGTCGCCTGCTGCGGCGCGGACATGCCGCTGAGCATCGACGGCGAGTCGCTGCCGGGCTGGTCGCGCCTGCCGCTACGTGCCGGGCAACGTCTGCGCTTGGGCTTCGCCCGTAGCGGCCAGCGTGCCTACCTGGCAGTGCCCGGCGGATTTCGCGCGGCGCCGGTATTGGGCAGCGTCAGCAGCCATCAGCGGGAAAACCTCGGTGGCCTGCACGGGCGTGGCGATAAGCTGGAGGCCGGCGATCTGCTGAGGTGCCGTTCGGGTCATTTCCCGGGCAGGGCCAGCGTGCCCTGGCTGTATCGGCCCGACTACCTGGCCAGGCCATTGCTACGAGTCATCACCGGCGGCGACGCGGCCAGCTTTGCCGAGGATCAGCTGCAGGGCTTTTTCGCCCGCAGCTGGCGTCTCAGCCCGCAATCCGATCGCATGGGCGCTCGGCTGATCGGTGAAGCCCTGCAAGCGCCCAAGCGACAATGGTCGCTGGGCGTCAGTCGCGGCGCCATCCAGGTGCCGCCCGATGGCCAGCCGATCATCCTCCAGGCCGACCACCCGACCATGGGCGGTTATCCGCTACTCGGCTGGCTGCACCCGCTCGACCTCAGCCGCCTGGCCCAATGCCCAACCCACCACGACCTCTGCTTCACCCCGGTCAGCGTCAGCGACACCCAGAGCGAACTGCGCGAGTTCTATCGGTTTTTTGGGCGTTAGCGCCTGTCTCGTAGCGCTTGCGGATCGCGGCCAAGGCCGCTCCTACAGGTGCTCGTTGGCTTCGTAAGAGCGGCCTTGGCCGCGATTTCTACCCGTTAATCGTCTCCGCATGGTGGCAAGCGACTTGCCTGCCATCGAGCAGGCGCAGTTCCGGGCGTTCGGCGCTGCAGCGTTCGCTGGCGTACGGGCAGCGTTGGTGGAAGGCGCAGCCGCTGGGCGGGGACAGCGGGTTGGGCAGTTCGCCGGCGATCTTGATCTTCGCTTTGCTCGGGTCTGGACGGATGGTCGGGGTCGCCGACAGCAGCGCCTGGGTGTAGGGGTGCAGCGGGCGCGTGTAGATCTGTTCGCTGGGGCCCATTTCCACCGGGCGGCCGAGGTACATCACCAGCACGTCGTCGGCGACGTGGCGCACCACCGCGAGGTTGTGCGAGATGAATACGTAGCCGGTGTCGAACTCTTCCTGCAGGTCCATGAACAGGTTGAGCACCTGCGCCTGGATCGACACGTCGAGCGCCGAGGTCGGTTCGTCCGCCACCAGCACCTTGGGTTGCAGCATCATCGCCCGGGCCAGGGCGATGCGCTGGCGCTGGCCGCCGGAGAACATGTGCGGGTAGCGCTGATAGTGCTCGGGACGCAGGCCGACCTGCTGCATCATCGCCTGCACCTGCTCGCGCCTTTCGTTGCGTGACAGCTGGGTGTTGATCAGCAGCGGTTCGGCCAATTGATCGCCGACCTTCTGCCGCGGGTTGAGCGAGGCGTAGGGGTTCTGGAAGACCATCTGCACGTCGCGGCGCAGCTGTTTGCGTTGCGCCTTGTCGGCCCCGGTGACTTCCTGGCCGGCGATCTGCAGCGAACCGGCGCTGGGCTCTTCGATCAGGGTCAGGGCGCGCGCCAGGGTGGACTTGCCGCAGCCGGACTCGCCGACCACCGCCAGGGTCTTGCCTGCCTGAAGTTCGAAGGACACGCCATTCAGCGCCTGGACCTGGGCGCTGGGTTGGAACAGGCCGCGCGATACGTGGTAATGGCGCGCCAGGTCGCGGGCACTGAGCACGCTGTTTTCAGCAGCCATCACGCCACCTCCGATGTCAGGTTGAGGGGATAGAAGCAGCGCACCGCGCCGCGTTCGTGGGTGTCGAGCGCGGGTCGCTGCTCGCGGCAATGCGCCTGGACGTAGGGGCAGCGCGGCGACAGCAGGCAACCCTGCGGGCGGTCGTAGCGGCCGGGAACGATGCCGGGCAGGGTGGCCAGGCGGCGTTCGCCCTGGCTGTGTTCGGGAATCGCCTTGAGCAGCGCCTCGGTATAGGGGTGGGTCGGGGCGTCGAACAACTGCGGCACGCTGCCGATTTCCACCGCCTGGCCGGCGTACATAACGCAGACGCGTTGGGCGGTTTCGGCGACTACCGCGAGGTCGTGGGTGATCAGCACCAGGGCCATGTCCTGCTCGCGTTGCAGGCCCAGCAGCAGGTCCATGATCTGCGCCTGGATGGTCACGTCGAGCGCCGTGGTCGGCTCGTCGGCGATCAGCAGTTTCGGTTCGGCGGCGATTGCCATGGCAATCGCCACGCGCTGGCTCATGCCGCCCGAGAGCTGGTGCGGGTAGGCGCCCAGGCGGCTGGCGGCGGCCGGGATTTCCACCCGTTCGAGCAGTTCCAGGGCGCGTTGACGGGCGGCTTTGCCTTTTAGGCCGAGGTGCTGGTGCAGCACTTCCTCGATCTGGAAGCCCACGGTATAGCTGGGGTTGAGGGCGGTCATCGGGTCCTGGAAGATCATCGACAGGTCCTTGCCGACGATGTGCCGACGCTGCCGGCCCTTGAGCTTGAGCATGTCGGTGCCATCGAAGCGCAGGCCGTCGGCGGCGACTATGCCGGGCGCGTCGATCAGGCCCATCAGCGCCATCATGGTCACCGATTTGCCGGAGCCGGACTCGCCAACGATCGCCAGCACTTCGCCCTTGTCGACTTGCAGGTCGAGGCCGTCGACCACCGGCACGGCATTGGCGTCACCGAAGCGCACGCTGAGGTTTTTGATATCGAGAAGGCTCATGCGTTGCGCTCCAATCCATGGCGGTGCGCGCAGCCTGGGCGGCCCCGCATCAGCCTACGGGACATTGGCGTAGGGTGCGCCGCGCGCACCTGGGTAACTTGAATGGTCATCACGGGCTCCTTACTGGGCATTCTTGAGTTTCGGGTCGAGCGCATCGCGCAGCCCATCGCCCATCAGATTGATCGCCAGCACGCTGAGCAGGATGGTCAGGCCGGGCAGCGAGACCACCCACCAGGCACGCTCGATATAGTCGCGCGCCGATGCCAGCATGGTGCCCCACTCGGGCGTCGGCGGTTGTACGCCGAGGCCGAGAAAGCCCAGGGCGGCGGCATCGAGAATCGCCGAGGAAAAACTCAGGGTGGCCTGCACGATCAGCGGCGCCATGCAGTTCGGCAGCACGGTGACGAACATCAGGCGCAGCAGGCCGGCGCCGGCCAGGCGCGCGGCCGTGACGTAGTCGCGGTTCAGCTCGCCCATCACCGCGGCGCGGGTCAGGCGCACATAGGAGGGCAGCGACACCACGGCGATGGCGATCACCGTGTTGATCAACCCCGGGCCGAGGATCGCGACGATCGCCACCGCCAGCAGCAGCGACGGCAGGGCCAGCATCACATCCATCAGACGCATGATCGAGGGGCCGAGCAGGCGCGGGAAGAAGCCCGCGACCAGGCCCAGGAGAATCCCCGGGATCAGCGACATCAACACCGAGGACAGACCGATCAGCAGCGACAGGCGCGCCCCGTGCATCAGCCGCGAGAGCAGGTCGCGGCCCAGCTCGTCGGTGCCGAGGAGGAACTGCGCCTGGCCGCCTTCGAGCCAGACCGGCGGGGTCAGGAGGAAGTCGCGGAACTGTTCGCTGGGGTTGTGCGGCGCGACCCAGGGGGCGAACAGCGCGCAGAAGATCACCAGCAGCATGAAGCCCAGGCCGGCCACGGCGCCCTTGTTGTGGGCGAAGGCCTGCCAGAACTCCTTGAGCGGCGAGGGGTAGAGCAGGCTCTGGTCGAGAGGCGTGGTGATCGACGTCATGCTCGTGCGCCCTTGTTTTGGATGGTGGATAACGGAGTGGCGGTAGCCCGGGTCGAGCGCAGCGACACCCGGCGGATGGCGTCCTGGGTATCGCTGCGCTCAACCCCGGCTACGGGGGCGGTTGGTTGCTGCAGGGACATGGCGAGCTCCTTGTTAGCGCTGATGGCGAATGCGTGGATTGGCGAGGCCGTAGAGAATGTCCACGACGAAGTTGACCAGGATCACCAGGCAGGCGATCAGCAGGATGCCGTTCTGCACCACCGGGTAGTCGCGCGCGCCGATCGACTCGATCAGCCATTTGCCGATGCCCGGCCAGGAGAAGATCGTTTCGGTCAATACGGCGCCCGCCAGCAGGGTGCCGACCTGCAGGCCGAACACCGTCAGCACCGGGATCAGCGCATTGCGCAGGCCATGCACGAATACCACCCTGGCCGGCGACAGACCCTTGGCCCGCGCGGTGCGCACGTAATCTTCGCGTAGCACTTCGAGCATCGCCGAGCGGGTCATCCTGGCGATTACCGCGAGCGGGATGGTGCCGAGCACGATGGCCGGCAGGATCAGGTGCTGCAGGGCATCGACGAAGGCGCCTTCCTCGTCGCTGAGCAGGCTGTCGATCAGCATGAAACCGGTGCGTGGCTCTATGTCGTAAAGCAGGTCGATGCGTCCGGACACCGGGGTCCAGCCCAGGCCCACGGAGAAGAACATGATCAGCAGCAGGCCCCACCAGAAAATCGGCATCGAGTAGCCCGCCAGCGAGATGCCCATTACCCCGTGGTCGAACAGCGAGCCTCGCTTCAGCGCCGCGATCACCCCGGCGACCAGGCCGAGACTGCCGGCGAACAGCAGAGCGGCCAGCGACAATTCGAGGGTGGCGGGAAACAGGGTGAGAAATTCCTTCCAGACACTGGTGCGGGTGCGCAGCGATTCACCGAGGTCGCCCGTGGCCAGTTGGCCGATGTAGTCGATGTACTGCGCGTACAGCGGCTTGTTCAGGCCCAGGCGCTCCATGGCCTGGGCGTGCATTTCGGGGTCGACCCGGCGCTCACCCATCATCACCTCCACCGGGTCGCCGGGGATCATGCGGATCAGCGCGAACGTCAGCAGGGTGACGCCGAAGAAAGTGGGGATCAACAGCCCCAGGCGTCGAGCGATAAAGGACAACATGGGTTATCAGTACTCCAACGGTTGGATCGGTGCGTCGGGCTGCGTGGCCCGGCGCTGTTCTGGTCTTGCGTAGCCCGGATGCAATCCGGGGGCTCGTCTGTGCTGGCGCGGTCATGCGCCGGGGCTATGGGTCTAATTTCACCTTGGAAAAATTGTTCGAACCCATGGGGCTCAGCTGGAAACCGCGCACCTCGGCGCGCAGGGCGCTGAATTGCTTGGGGTGGGCCAGGGGGATCCAGGGCGCTTGCTCGTGGAAGATCGCCAGGGCCTGGCGATAGAGCGCGGCGCGCTGCGTCTGGTCCGCGACTCGACGGGCCTGCTCGAGCAAACGGTCGAAAGCCGGATTGCACCAGCCGGCCTGGTTTTCGCCTGACTCGGCGGCGGCACAGGACAGGTTCGGCGTGAGGAAGTTGTCCGGGTCACCGTTGTCGCCGGCCCAGCCCATGAACACCAGGTCGTGTTCGCCGTTCTTCGCCCGTTTGATCAGCTCGCCCCACTCGAACACGCGGATATCGGCCTGGATGCCGATGGCCGCCAGGTCGGCCTGCAGCATCTGCGCGCCGATGCCCGGGTTGGGATTGGTCGGGCCGCCACCGGGACGGGTCCAGATGGACAGTTTCAGACCGTCGCCGTGGCCGGCCTGGCGCAGCAACTGGCGCGCACGTTGAGGGTCGTAAGGCCAGTCCTGCAATTGCGGGTCGTGGCCCCAGAGCGTCGGCGGGTAGGGGGCGACAGCCGGGCTGGCGCCGCCCTCGCCGAACTGGGTGCGGATGTAGGCAGCCTTGTCGAAGGCCAGGTTGAGCGCCTGGCGTACGCGTGCATCATCCAGCGGTGGGTGGCGGATGTTGATGCCGATATAGGCGGTGAGCAGCGAGTCGAGTTCGAGCACCTGCACGGTTGGCTCGGCCTTCAGCGCCGGGATGTCCACCGGTCGCGGGTACAGGGCGATCTGGCAGTCACCGGCCCTGAGTTTCTGCTGGCGCACATTGGGCTCGGGGGTGATCGCCAGGATCAGCTTGTCGATCGCCGGTGCGCCGTCCCAGTAGTCCGGGTTGCCGTGGAAGCGCACCTGGGCATCCTTGGCATAGCGCTCGAAGACGAAAGGCCCGGTGCCGATCGGCAGGCGGTTGAGTTGCTCGGTCTTCCCGGCGGCCTGCAATTGCGCGGCGTACTCGGCGGAATAGATCGAGGCGAAGCCCATGGCCAGGTCGGCGAGGAAGGGCGCCTCGGGATGCCTGAGGACGATGCGCACGCGCTGTTCGTCGAGCTTGTCGACACGCTCGATCAGCGCGGCCATGGCCATCGCTTCGGCGTAGGGAAAGCCGCGCAGCGACAGGCGGTGCCATGGATGGCCGGGATCGAGCTGGCGCTGCAGGCTCCAGAGCACGTCGTCGGCGTTCAGCGGGCGGCTCGGGGTGAACCAGGCGGTGCGGTGAAACTGCACGTTCTGGCGCAGGTGAAAGGTGTAGCTCAGGCCGTCGGGCGAGATTTCCCAGCGTTCGGCGAGGGCCGGCACCACCTCGGTGCTGCCGGGTGCGAAACGCACCAGACGGTCGAATACGGTTTCCGCCGAGGCATCGGCGGTGGTTGCGGCGGTGTACTGGACGATGTCGAAGCCCTCGGGGCTGGCTTCGGTACATACCACCAGGTTGTTAGCGGTTGCCTGCACCGGCAGGGTGCAGATCAGACTGCTGGCCAGCAGCAGTGAAACCAAAGGCAATTGCGTGCGTCGTGGCATCGGCGAATCCTTCAGGTGGGTCGGTACGTGCAGGCGGCGACCGGATAGGCCGCCGTTGCCCGGTTGCCGGATGGGTGGGTAACTCGCCCGGCAACACCTCTAACAGTCCGTTGAAGAACTACCTGCGTTGGCAATACGGCGTTAAAAACAGGCTCGGAATGCTCATTTACAGCAGTAAACTCCGCTTCCTCGCCTGTTTTTGCCTTGTCTTGCCTGCCTCGCCTACGTTTTCAACGGACCGTGGATTGCTACTTGACGCTGACGCCGTAGAACGAATTGAGCGCGAACGGGCTGATTTTGAAATCCTGCACGTTCTTGCGCATCGGTTGGTAGACGGTGGAGTGGGCGATCGGGGTGATCGGCACTTCGCGCTTGAGGATCACCTGGGCCTGCTTGTACAGCTCGGTGCGCTCGGCCACATCGGTGGTGCGCTTGGCGGCCTTGATCAGCTTGTCGTAGTCGGCATCGCACCATTTGGAGAAGTTGTTGCCATCGACCGCGTCGCAGCCGTACAGGGTGCCGAGCCAGTTGTCCGGATCACCGTTGTCGCCGCTCCAGCCGATCAGCATGGCGTCGTGTTCGCCGGCCTTGGAGCGCTTGAGGTACTCGCCCCACTCGTAGGTGACGATCTTCGCCTTGATGCCTACCTTGGCCCAGTCGGCCTGAAGGATCTCGGCCATCAGCTTGGCATTGGGGTTGTACGGGCGCTGCACCGGCATGGCCCACAGGGTGATCTCGGTGCCTTCCTTGACGCCAGCGGCCTTGAGCAGCTCCTTGGCTTTTTCCGGGTTGTAGCCGGCGTCCTTGATGCTGTCGTTGTAGGACCACTGGGTCGGCGGCATGCCGTTGACGGCCAACTGGCCGGCGCTCTGGTAGACCGCGTCGAGGATCGCCTGCTTGTTCACCGCCATGTCCAGGGCCTGGCGTACTTCCAGTTTATCCAGCGGCGGATGGGTGACGTTGTAGGCGATATAGCCATCGTTGAAACCCGGCTGCGACGGCATGTTGATGTTCGGATCCTTCTGCAGCGACTCGAGATCGGCCGGGCGCGGGAACAGCGTGACCTGGCATTCGCCGGCCTTGAGCTTCTGCATGCGCACCGAGGCGTCGGTGTTGATGGCGAAGATCAGGTTGTCGATCTTCACGTCGTCGGGGTTCCAGTATTCCTTGTTGCCGGTGAAGCGGATCTGCGAATCCTTCTGATAGCGCTTGAACACGAACGGGCCGGTGCCGATCGGCTTCTGGTTGATATCCGCGGCCTTGCCGGCCTTGAGCAACTGATCGGCGTATTCGGCCGACTGGATCGAGGCGAAGCTCATCGCCAGGTTCTGGATAAACGCGGCGTCCACCTCGTTGAGGGTGAACTTGACGGTCATGTCGTCGAGCTTCTCGATCTTGGCGATATTCGCGTCCATGCCCATATCGGTGAAATAGGGGAACTCGGTCGGGTAGGCCTTACGGAACGGGTGGTCCTTGTCGAGCATGCGCTGGAAGGTGAACAACACATCGTCGGCATTGAAGGTGCGCGTCGGCTTGAAGTAGTCGGTGGTGTGGAACTTCACCCCGGGACGCAGGTGGAAGGTGTAGTTCAGGCCGTCCTCGGTGATGTCCCATTTCTCCGCCAGGCCGGGAATGACCGCGGTGCCGCCACGCTCGAACTGGCTCAGGCGGTTGAATACGGTTTCCGCGGCGGCGTCGAAGTCGGTGCCGGTGGTGTACAGGCCCGGATCGAAGCCGGCGGGGCTGCCTTCGGAACAGAACACCAGGTTGCTGGCGGCGTGGGCGAAGGGGGTGCTGGCGATCAGCCCAGCAGTGAAGATAAACGGAATGACGGCGTGTTTGCGCATGATGGCCTCAGGTTGTTGTCATTATCGTCGAGGACCGGCCTTGTGGGCCGAACCCGAAACAAACTATGCAGGGCCTGTGCCGAGCGCAAGTCATCTGCTGGCGATCAGTGTAGAAGCTGTGACGAGTTTGTCCGTGAATGTCGCAAATCTGCAATTAACATCCGAATTTCCTGTCCGAATAAACAAGTTTTATGATTCGCCATGGATTTTCGTGATAATCCCTGGCGAACTTTCTGTTTAATACGTAAGTATATGATTTTAATTGATTTATTTTTTGATAGGTCGAGACAATAGCGCCCCGACCGTTTTGCCGTGCGCCCCGAAGGTGCGTGGTCGATGCAAATCAGGGCATTTGTACTTCGATCATGCCGTCGGCACTGACCGTGACGTGGCTGCTGCCACCTTCGATTTCCGGAGTCGCCGAGGCCTCCATCAGCGCCATGCCTTTGGCCATGCGCATCGGCATCGGCGGTTGAAAGCCGCCGCTGTTCAGATTCAGGCTGACCAGCTTGTAGCCGCTGCCGCCGAGGGCCTCGGTGGCCAGTTGCGCGCGGGCCTTGAAGGCGTTCACCGCTTCCTTGATCAGGGCGTCTTCCTCGGTCTTGCGAGTGGACGGCGCCAGGCTGAAGTCCATGCCGCCCATTTTCATCTCCGCGAGCAACTCGCCGGTCAGTTTCGACAGCGCGGCGAAGTCGGCGCTTTCCAGGCGGATTTCACCGCGCTCGCGCCAGGCGGTAATCCCCTCGCCCTTGTCGTCGTACACCGGGTAGCTGTTGCGGCTGCCGAGCGCGACCGACACGCCCTTGACCAGGCGGGCCTGACCGAGCGCCTGGTTGAGGGTGTGGGTGATATCGGCGGCAAGTGTTGCCGGGTCGCTGTTCTGCGCTTCGCTGTAGAGGGTCACGTGCATCAGGTCGTGGTTGATTTCATGGCTGACTTCGGCGCGCAACGCGACCTGGTTGTAACGAGCTTCGTCGGCCTGGGCGCTGAGGCTGAGCAGAGCGGCGGCGCCGATGACGAGGGCGCTGGCGAGACGGGATAATGGTTGCATGAGAGATTCCTTGGTTGGAGTGGGCACGCTCGGTGCGGTCTGTTGCAGAGGGTAGACGAAGGCATCGGACCATTGGGGTTAACAGGCCGTTGAAAATTATTCGCCTGGTCGACTCCCTTCGGTCATGAAGTGCCTGCCAGGCGCTACAGGCCCCCGCGCAAAATACTGTCCGTTCACCTGCGGCCAGTTGCCGCAGCCGATCGGGCCAAGCCTTGGTTATACTCGCCGGGCTCGGCAAAACGAGTTTTTTTGGAGAGCCCATGCTCGCACCCGTGCAGCTGTTATCGGCCAGCCGGCAAAACCTATGGCGTCTTACCCTGATCCGCATCGTGGTGCTGGCCGCCCAGGCCGGTTCGGTGGGGCTTGCCTACAATTCGGGGGCGTTGCCGCTGCCCTGGTTGGAGCTGAGCATCACCCTGGCGATTTCGCTGGTGCTGTGCGTGCTGACCGCGTTGCGGCTGGGCGGCCCCTGGCCGGTCACTGAGCAGGAATATGCGGCGCAACTGGGCTTCGACCTGATCATTCATAGCGTGCTGCTGTATTTTTCCGGCGGCTCGACCAACCCCTTCGTCTCCTATTACCTGGTGCCGCTGACCATCGCCGCGGCGACGCTGCCCTGGTTCTACACCATCGTCCTCTCCGGTTTGGCCCTGACCGGCTATACCGTGCTGCTGGTCTGGTCGCACCCGCTGCAATTGCCCGGGCAGCGCGAAAGCCTGCTGATCTACGGCATGTGGTTGAGCTTTGCCCTGGCCGCGGGGCTGATCACCTTCTTCGTCGCGAAGATGGCCGAGGAGTTGCGCCGCCAGGAACAGCTGCGCGCCGAGCGCCGCGAGGAGGGCCTGCGCGATCAGCAGCTGCTCGCCGTCGCCACCCAGGCCGCGGGTGCCGCCCACGAATTGGGTACGCCGCTGGCGACCATGAGTGTGCTGATCAAGGAGTTGCGCCGCGAGCACAACGACCCGACCCTGCAGGAGGATCTGGCGGTGCTGCAGGAACAGGTCAAGCTGTGCAAGGAAACCCTGCAGCATCTGGTGCGCGCCGCCGAGGCCGAGCGGCGTCAGGCGGTGGTCGAGCAGCCCTGCGTCGAATGGCTGGAGACCACCCTCAATCGCTGGCATCTGATGCGTCCGGAAGCCAGCTACCGTTATCAATGCCTGGGCCTGGGGGCCGCGCCGCGGATCATGCCGCCGCCGGACCTGACCCAGGCGCTGCTCAACCTGCTCAACAATGCCGCCGACGCCTGTCCGGAGAACCTCGACATCCGCCTCGATTGGGACCACCAGTGGCTGCGCCTGAGCATCCGCGATTTTGGCGCCGGCGTGCCCCTGGCCATCGCCGAGCAGTTGGGTCGGCCATTCTTCACCACCAAGGGCAAGGGGTTCGGCCTGGGCCTGTTTCTCAGCCAGGCCAGCGTCAACCGTGCCGGCGGGTCGGTAAAGTTGTATAACCACGAAGAGGGCGGCACGCTCACCGAGCTGAAGCTGCCGCGCGCTTATGCCCGTGCCTGATGAGTGGCGGCGAGGGTTGAGGGCGGTATGCCCGTAAGAGGAGTTGACGATGACTGAAGAAGCGGAATCCCTGTTCGAAGGTGAAGAGCAACCGCACCTGCTGCTGGTCGATGACGACCCGACCTTCACCCGTGTCATGGCGCGGGCCATGAGCCGGCGCGGCTTGCGTGTCTCCACCGCGGGCTCCGCCGAGGAGGGCCTGGCGCTGGCCGAACAGGACCTGCCGGATTACGCCGTGCTCGACCTGAAGATGGAGGGCGATTCGGGCCTGGTGTTGTTGCCCAAGCTTCTGGAACTGGATGCCGAAATGCGCGTGGTGATCCTCACCGGTTATTCGAGCATCGCCACCGCCGTCGAGGCGATCAAGCGCGGCGCCTGCAACTACCTGTGCAAGCCGGCCGACGCCGACGACGTACTCGCCGCGCTGCTGACCCAGCATGCCGACCTGGACACCCTGGTGCCGGAAAACCCGATGTCGGTGGACCGCCTGCAATGGGAGCATATCCAGCGCGTGCTGGCCGAACACGAAGGCAACATCTCCGCCACCGCCCGCGCCTTGGGCATGCACCGGCGTACCCTGCAGCGCAAACTGCAGAAGCGCCCGGTACGGCGCTGAAGCATTCGCAAGGCGCTCCAAAGCCTACCTCGCAGCCCGAACAAGCCGGGTTAGGAGTGTGGAGCCGGCCCCGGCTTGCGCTGCGCTTATCCAGGCTACGGGGTTGCGCGCTCTGCTGGCCCGGATGCATCCGGAATCGCATCGCCACGCCATTCCGATCAGCGCCCAGCTTTGACGCAGATACTGCTAGGTTGTCGTATCTCCTCTGTTGCTATGATTAGCCCCCTAAGTAATCGCTCGCCAGGGGCCGCCATGCTCGCCGTCGTTCAGCAAACCCTCGCCATCACCGCGCCGGTATTCGCCATGCTGTTCGTTGGCGTGGCGCTCAAGCGCCTGGGCTGGATCGACACGGCATTCGTCAATACGGCTTCGTCCCTGGTATTTCGCGGGACCATGCCGACCCTGCTGTTTCTCGGCATCATCAAGGCGGACCTGAGCACCGCGCTGCAACCGGCGCTGCTCGGCTACTTCGCCCTGGCGACGCTGGTCAGCTTCTTGCTGGCCTGGGGCTGGGCGATTTTGCGCTGCCCTTCGGCGGATCGCGGCATCTACACCCAGGGCGCCTTTCGCGGCAACAACGGGATCGTCGGCCTGGCGCTCGCCACCAGCATGTACGGCGACTACGGATTGGCGGTGGGCAGTATCCTCGCCGGGGTGGTGATCCTTTGCTACAACGTGCTGTCGGCCATTGTTCTGGCGATCTACAGCGCCGACACCCCGGCCGGTCCGGGAGCGATCTGCAAGAGCGTCGTCAGCAACCCGCTGATTATCGGCGTGCTGCTGGCCGTGCCGTTCGCTTATTGGCAGATTGCGTTGCCGGAGTGGTTGCTGGTGTCGGCGCGTTACTTCGCGCAAATGACCCTGCCGCTGGCGCTGATCTGCATCGGTGGCACCCTGTCGCTGGCCGCGTTGCGCCTGAGCAGCGCGATGGCGATCAGCTCAAGCCTGATGAAAATGGTCTGGTTGCCGCTGCTGGCGACGCTGGGGGCGTGGCTCTGCGGCTTTCGCGGTGCCGATCTGGGGATTCTGTTCCTTTATTTCGCCAGCCCGACCGCCGCGGCCAGCTTCGTCATGGCGCGCGCGGTAAACGGCAATCACCAACTGGCGGCGGCAATAATCATCATCACCACCCTAGCCGGGGTGGTGACGATCAACCTCGGGTTGTTCCTGCTGCAGTGGCTCGGCTGGAGCTGATCAGGGCAGGAACTCGACCCGCAGTATACGGCTGCTGCCGCGGCCCTGGTCGTCGCTGACGCGCAGGTGGTATTGCCCGGCCCGTGGCGGCCGCCAGCTCATCCCCGCCTGTGGCGAACTCTGGCCGAGCAGGGTCTGGTCGGCGAACCAGTAGAGCGTGCGCGCATCGCTGGCTGCCGTGGCGCTCAGGGCGATGCGTTCGTCCGGTTGCGACAGACGCAGGCTGTAGGTCACCTGGGTCAGCGGCGAGGTGAAGCGCGGCGCATCGTGTTCGTCGACGGCTGCAGCCGCCTGGCAATCACTCGGTAGTTCCGGCGGCGTTCGCCGGGGCAGGCCCGCGGCGCTGAACAGACGTTGCAGATCGGTCGGCCAGAATTCGTAGACGCGTAGTTCGGTATGCGCCGGATCGTAGGGTGGGCAGGCGGCCTGGCCGGTGCGTCGATCGACCATCACCGGGCGATGCAGAGTGGACACGCGAATCGGTGAAACGCCGGGCATATACCAGGTCTTGCGCGTCTGTGGGCACCAGCGGTTGGGCAGCTCGCCGGAGGCGGCGCAGACCTCGACGCGGGCCACGCCGGCCGGTGGTTTGTCCGGCGCTGCCCGGACGCTGGGCTGCGCCAGGGGTAGCGCGTCGGCGATGCGGAAGAATAGCGGCGCGGCGGTTTTCAGGCCGACGAAAGCCGGGTTGGGCTGGCCATCGAAGTTGCCGACCCAGACCACCAGCACATAGGGGCCGACCAGGCCCGCGCTCCAGGCGTCATGGAAGCCCCAGGAGGTGCCGGTCTTCCACGCCACCGGCCAGTCGCGCCCGCGGGCATCTGGCGGCAGGCCATCCGGGCGCGGGTTGTGCCGCAGCATGTCGCGCACCATGAAAGCGGCCTGCGGGGACAGCAGCTGCGGGCCGGTAACGGCTGGATCGTCGCGGGTATAGCGCAGCGCGCGCAGGCGGCCGTCGCCGGCCAGCATCAGGTAGAGCCGGGCCAATTCGGCCGGGGTCAGCTCGCCGCCGCCGAGAGCCAGCGCCAGGCCGTAGTGGCCGCGCTCGCGCAGGCGCTGCACGCCGGCCTTCTTCAGCAGCCCGTACAGCGAAGGCTCGGCGAGGCGGCTGGCCAGCCACACCGCCGGTACGTTGCGGCTGCGCACCAGCGCGTCCTGGGCGCTCAGCGGGCCGGCGAACTTGCCGTCGAAATTCTCCGGCTGGAAGGCACCGAATGCGCTGGGCGCGTCCTTGAGAATGCTCAGCGGATGGATCAGCCCCTGGTCCAGGGCCAGGCCATAGAGAAACGGCTTGAGCGTCGAGCCCGGCGAACGGCGGGCCTGGGTGCCGTTGACCTGGCCATGGATCGACGGCGAAGAATAATCGGCCGAGCCGATCAGCGCCTTCACCGCCTGGTCGCGGCTGTCCACCAGCATGACCACGGCGTTGTGCAGGCCCTCGCGGCGGTGTTCGTCGAGGTACTGCGTGACCAGCCGTTCCAGCAGCCCCTGTAGCGGCAAGTCGAGAGTGCTGAGCAGTGCAGTGCCCGGGTGGCTGGCAAGCAGCTGCTCGGCGAGGTGCGGCGCGCGAAATGGCAGTTGCTGGCGGGTTCTGGCGCTCAGCGGCAAGTCCAGCAGGCCCGCATTGCGCGGGTCGTCCGGGTATTCGGCGAGCCAGTTCGCTTGCAGGCGCGCGCGGGCCTTCTGCAGTGAGGGGCCGAAATGCCCTCGACGCCCCGGCTGCTGGGGAATCACCGCCAACGCCAGGGCCTCGCTGAGGGACAGCCGGTCCGCCGGCTTGTCGAAATAGATGCGGCTGGCCGCCGCCACCCCTTCGATATTGCCGCCCATCGGCGCCAGGTTGAGATAGGCCTCGAGAATGTCGTGCTTGCTATGCCGCGCCTCGATCCATAGCGCCAGGACGATCTGCTGCAACTTGCCGGGAATGCGCCGCGAGTTCAGGCCGTACAGGCGCCGCGCCAACTGCATGCTCAGGGTCGAACCGCCCTGGCGCATGCCGCCGCTGTAGGTGGCGGTGGCCGCGCGCAGCAGCGCAGCGGGATTGACGCCGGGGTGGTAGTAGAAATTGCGGTCTTCCTTGAGTAGCAGGGCCTCGATCATCGCCGGGGCGATCTGCTCCAAGGGCGTCCACTGGCGGTACTGCCCGTCCGCGGCAAGGGTCAGGCGCAACAGCTCGCCATTCTCCGCCAGCACCATGCGCGACAGCGGCGCCGCTTCGCGCAGTGGCTCATGGGGCCACAGGCGCAGGGCCACGAGCAGCATTGCGATGGCGCCGAGCCCATACAGCCAGTGTTTCAGTCGGGTTTTGGCCATGGGCTCGGGTGCTCACCGCTGGCCGGATGCGCGCATCCGGCCAGCACTTCAGGGTTTGACGATTTCCAGTGTGCCGGCCTTGCCGCGGGCCTGCAGGCGGCTGTCGTACATGCCTTCGGCGTAGGCCGGCGGCGTGCCGAAGGTGCCGGCGTTGGTGGCGCGCACGCGGTAGGTGAAGGTCGCGGCATTGCGGTAGACGGTGCCGTAGAGCACCACGCGGTCGTCGCGCACGTCGGCGAAGTCCGGGTGCCAATCGCTCATGTCCGGCTCACCCACCGGCGGCTGCCAACTCGGTGCCTCGTCTTCGCTTTCATCGTCGCTGAGTGCCGGTTGCTTGTAGACCGGCTCGACACCGCCTGGCAGCAGGTCGACCACCGCCACCTGACGCACCTGGTCGTGCTCCTTGGCGCGCAGGCGCAGGCGTACCAGGAACTCGTCGCCGACCTTGACCCGCTGCACCGGCTTGCCGTCCAGGTCGAGGTAGTCGTGCACGGCTTCCAGGCCGTCGCTGATCGTCTTGTCCGGCGTGCCGCGGTCGTAGCCGGCTTCGCTGAGCATGTAGAACGCCGGGGCGTCGCCGCCCTTGCGCAACAGCAGCATCTTGGTCGCCGCCGACACCGGCGTGCGCGGTGGCTTGCCGCTCAGCGCCAGCGGCTGTTCGTTCTGTTTGCCGAGCCAGGCACTGGTGCGCAGGTCGAGGTCCTGTTCGGCGCGTTCGCCATAGCTGTCCAGGGCGCGCAGCAGCAGGGCGGCGGACAGCGAGTTGTAGCGCTGTTCGCTGAGGCGCTCGCCGAGGCTGTCGAGCAGTTCCAGCGGCACTTCGTCGAGGCGTTCCGGGAAGTGCTTGGCCAGCAGGCGCAGGTGCTCGGCGTCGTGTACCAGCGGGTCGTAGTACAGCCCGTAGCTGGTCCAGCCCTTCTCGACGGTGCGCCAGACCTGCTGCTCGAACAGTTTGTCCGCCTGCTTGTCCTGCTTCAGCAACTTGTAGCTGGCGGCGAGGTAGGCGGCGCCGATGTCCTGCTGCCAGTTACGGCTGTGGTAGGTCTCGTAGCGCTCGCGGATATCCGCCAGCGCGCCGCTGGTGATCACGCCCTGGCGAGTCAGCAGGTAGGCGGCGTAGGCCCGTTCGCGCAGCTCGGCAAGGCCTTCGCTGGGGCCGTTGGCCTGCTCCGAGAGGTAGCCGTTGGCGCGGGTGAGCAGGTCGCCCGGTACCGGATAGTTGCGCTCCTTGGCCTCGATCAGGAAGTCGGTGGCGTACAGGCTGGCGAACGGCACCACCTCCGGGTTGGCGGCCCACAGGCCGAAGCCGCCACTGAG
Organism: uncultured Pseudomonas sp.; assembly: GCA_966210435.1. Lineage (GTDB taxonomy): Bacteria > Pseudomonadota > Gammaproteobacteria > Pseudomonadales > Pseudomonadaceae > Aquipseudomonas. Next base: position 63,436 of record CBIHLF010000005.1, read on the forward strand.
TGTCTGCCGCTGGCGCAGGATGCGCACGGCGCTCTCGAAGGCCGGCAGCGCCTCGGGGGTGACGCCCTCGGCGGAGCTGCCCCAGACCAGCGCCGGCATGGCCTTGGAGACCAGTTGCTCGGTGCAGCTGTAGCCATAGTTGTTCAGGTAGCTTTCCAGGCCGTTGGCCCAGGCCAGCGGTGAGCCGCTGGCGCCGAACTGCACGTCGCGCAGTTCGGGGTAGAGATCGCGGCTGACCGGCACCTCATGGCTGGAGCTGGTGAAGCGGCCCAGTTGCAGGGCCACGCGGCGCTCGATCAGCGGTCGTACCGAAGTGGTTTCGGCGATCTGCACGCGCTTGCCGTCAGCCAGGGTGGCGACGAAGCGCATGTCCGCCGAACCGAGGGTCTCCAGGGCACGCAGGCTGACTTCCACCACACCTTCGCGGCGTGGCGCCAGTGTCAGCTCGGGCTGGTCGATGGCCTCGACCTTCAGGCCGGCGCTGGTTTCCAGGGTGAAAGTGAGCTTGGCCTCGTGGGGCAGGTTGTTGAACACCCCGGCGCTGACCTTGAACACATCGCCCGGCGCGACGAAGGCCGGCACGTTGGGGGTGATCACCAGCGGGCCGCGCACTTCGCTGTTCGCCTCGGCGACGCCGATGCGGCTGTCGTCCACCGCCACGGCGAACAGGTGCAGTTTGCCGTTGAAGCTGTCCGGCACCTCGTAAGTCAGCGTGGTCTCGCCTTCCGGCAGGTCGATCAGCCCGGACCACCAGGCCACCGGCAGCTTGCGTTTGCGCTTGAACGGGTTGAGGTGCGCGGCGAGCATGTCCTCGCCGTCGCCCCCGGGCGCCGCGGCTTGCAACAGACGGCTGAATTCCGGGAGCAGCAAATCGAGGATCTGGCTGGTCTGCACTTCCAGGGCCCGCTTGCGGAAGAACTGCTTGAGCGGGTCCGGCGTCTGGTAGCGGGCGACCTGCAGGATGCCCTCGTCCACCGCGTAGACCACGGCGCGGCCGGGGTGGTCGCTGTGCACGGTAATCTGCAGGGTCTGGCCTGGCTCGATGTGTTCGGCTGCCTCGATGCGCAAGGGAATGCGGCGTCGATCGAGGTCGATGGCGAACGCCGCCACGCCATAGGACAGCGGGCTCATGTAGACCTCGGGCGAGGCGCTGTCGCGGACGAACTGCACGTTCACATAGGCGTTGCCCTCCAGACCCTCGGGCAGGCGGATGCGCTGCACGCTGCTGGTGCTGTCGGCATGGAACCACTGGTGGGCGTAGACCTTGTCGCGCTCGATGGTGATCAGGCCGGCACCGGTGTAGGGCGCGCGGATGCTGATCTCGATCTCGTCGCCCTCGGCATAGCTGGCCTTGTTCAGGCGCAGTTGCAGTTCGGCGTTGCGCTCCAGCGAACGGCTGGCGTTGCCGCGCCCGGCGACGCTGTAGTGCACTTGATTCAGCGGCGTGCCGTCGGCGGCCTTGAGGGTCAGGGTGAAATCGCCCGGCTCGCTGGTGACCAGCGTCTGCATGCTACCGCCAGCGGCGATGCTCAGCGGCTGGCTGCCCAGCGGCAGGTCCTTGATTCGTGATTCGTACTTGTAGGTGCCGTTGGCCTGCTTGACCAACACCGACACGTAGCGGTGCTCGGTCAACTCGGTGGTCAGGCCGTCCACCGCCAGCGGCGCGAGGTCGGGGCCGATGGCCAGCCAGTGCACCTCGCGCTTGGCGCCCTTGCTCACGTAGCTCAGCGAGTCGACGCTCTTGACCCCCACCAGCCAGGGCGCGGAGGAGACCATCAGGCTACTCTGGGCGGCGACGTTACGTCCGCCTTCGGCCTCGAACACCCGCGCCAGCAGGGTAAGGCGGTAGGTGCTGGAAGCGAAGCGATTCAGCCGCAGGTCGAAGCTGGTTTCGCCGTCGGCGTCGGTCTGGCTTTCTTCCAGTTCTTCGGTGCTGTTGTCGCCGAGCGAGTTGTTGAGGCGGAAGCGATAGTCGCCGTAGCCATCGAACGCCGCATAGGCCGGCGATAGGGTCATCTCGGCGGTTACCCGACGATCGCTGGCCGGTGCGCCGAACAGGTGCATGGCTTTCAGCCGAGCTTGCACGGCGGTAGGGGCGATCCAGCCTTTCACCGGCTTCTCGGCCAGGCTGACCTTGACCTTCATGCGGTCCGGTTCGAAGTCACGCACCTTGAATTCGGTGCTGCCCAGTTCGCTGCGGCGGCCGTTGTCGTCGATCAGACGCAGGGTGGCACTGTAGGTGCCGGCTGGTGCCGCTTCGCTGCTGGTGAAATCGAGGGTCTCGAAGCCGCTGGCAGAGAGCTTCAGCGACTGGCGCAGCACGCTCTGGCCGCGCGGGTCGCGGATATCCAGCTCCACCGGCAGGCCGCGCAGCTGTCCGCGCCAGTCGGCGCTACGCACGATCATGCCCAAGTGGGCGGTTTCGCCGGGACGATACAGGCCGCGGTCGCTGAACAGGTAGGCGCTGAGGCGGTCCGGCACGCCGCCGTCGTATTCGCCGCCAATGTCGAAGCGCGACAGGTCGAGGCGGTGCTGGTTGCGCGCCACCGGCAGGAAGGACTGGTCACTGCCGTAGCTGACCACGTACATCAGCGGAGTCTTCTCGCGCTGTAATTCATCGAGCTTGGCGAAGTGGGCCTGACCGTTCTCGTCGGTCTGGCCGCTGATCACCGGCAGGCCGTTGCGGCCGATCACCTCGACCGTGGCGCCGGCCACCGGCCCGCTGTTGCTCAGCGATTGCACGAACAGGTCGTGGCTGCCGTCGCTGCTGCGCTTGGCGATGATGCCGAGGTCAGTCACCACGACGAAGCGCAGGTCGTTGGTCGGGTTATCGTCGTAGTAGTAATCGAAGGTCTGCCGGCTCGGGTTGTCCTGGGCGCTGAGCTTGATCACGAAGATGCCGTGGCGGCCGTCCTTGGCGGTCAGGTAGGGCGCCAGGTCGACGTGGCCGTACTGGGTTTTCGCCGGGTCGTCGGCGTTCAGCGGCAGTTGCAGGTCCATGCGCTCGACCAGGCGGTCGAAATAGTCGTTGGAAAAGCTTGGTCGGGCGAAACTGCCGCTGTTCTGGTCGATCAGGTGGTGCAATTGGTTCGGCAGCAGACGGGCGATTTCCACCTGCGCGCCGGCCACGCCGCGGGCCATGAAGCCGAGCTGCTGCTCGCCGCCGAGGCTGAGCAGGGTGCCATCGGAGAGAAAGCGCAACGCGCGCGGGTAGGCCGGCATGCGCACCAGGCTGTAGGTCGGATCCTTGGCCAGATAGCCGCCGACCGCTTCGACCCTGGCCGCCACTTTCACGTACAGGTAGCGACCGGGAGCGGCCTTGAACTTGAAGGCGTGCAGGCTGTTCAGCGGCTCGATGCTGGGAATGTGGCTCAGCTTCAGGCGTTCGGACTTGGCCAGGATTTCCTCGGTGACCAGATCCTCCCCCCAATAGTCGCCGTTGTTCGGGTTGCGCGCGGGCAGCAGCCAGGCCTGCACCTGGTCGGCGATGGCTTCGTCGCTGACTGCGCTGGAGCTGGTGAACATCAGCACCGGCTCGGGGTCGCCGCGTTCGTCGTCGACGAACTGAATGTCGCTGCTGCCAAAGCTCAGGCGGTAGCGCCCGGGTACGGTGGCCGAGGTGTAGAGACTCTGGCTGGTTGCGTTGCCGCCGTCGCTAGCCTTGATGCCTTTCTCTACCCCAAGGCTTACGGTGGCGCTTTCCAGTGGGGTGGCCAGCGGCGCGGAGTGTACGAAGGCCCTCAGACGGTTTTTGCTGAAACGGACGACCGGGGTCGACGGCTGGTCCTTGTCGCGGTATTCCAGGCCGCGCTCCAGCTCCACCGACACGCGTTGGCGGAAGGAGTCCTCGTCCACCGGGTGGGAGAAGCGAAAGGTCGCCACCAGCTTCTTCAGGCTCGGCACTACCGGGTCCTGATACAGCTCGCGCTGGGCCAGCGTGGCGCTGAACGGCTGGGTGCGGAAATCGAATTCGTAGTTCTGGAGCAATACGCCGTCGGCCAGCAGTCGTTCCTGATCGAGCACGACGTGGTAGGCCTGGTCGATCGGCCAGTCACCAGCCGGGGTGAAAGTCAGGTTGTGATCGTCGGCCCAGTGCCAGGTGCCCGCCAACTCGGGCGTCATGCCGATGCCGGCTGTGATCGGTTGGCCGATAGCTTCCAGCGGCGCGCTGGATTCGGCGAAGTCCACTCGCAGGGTGTCGATGCGCGGCTCGTTGCGGCCGTATAGGGTGAGTTTCGGCTGATGCACCGAATACGCCACCGTATGGGGAACCGGCAGGTTCTGATACCAGTGCCAGGCATAGCCGCCGGCACCGCCGAGCACGGCCAGGCCGGCAAGGGTCAGGGCCGTCTGCTTCGGTCGGGCGCGCAGCCAGCGACCTGTTGCGCACAGGCCCTGACAGAGCTTGCGCAGCCAGAATGGCGGCTGCCAGCGGCCGACCAAAGCGGCCAGGAGCCAGCGAAACAGGCGGAAGATGGCGAAGAAAGCCAGGGCGAACACTGCCAATACGCGACGGCTGATCCGTTTCATCGAGCTGAACATGAGCATCCTTGCTGGTGGTATGGCGGGCTTTGCGCCTGCGAACCGAATGTAACGAAAAATGGGGGGCATTATGCCCAATTGGCCACTATGTCGGCTCGACGATCTTGATGCGTCAATGCCGAACTGTGAGCCGGATCACTTCGTTTCCGGGTTGTCGGTCTGCCAGGCCGCGATCGCCTCCTGCGCCGCGCGAAACGCGTCGATGGCCGCCGGCACCCCGGCATAGACCGCGCAGTGCAGCAGGGTTTCGCGGATTTCCTCGAGTGTGCAGCCATTGTTCAACGCGCCGCGCACATGGCCCTTGAGCTCCTGCGGGCACTTCAGTGCAGTCAGTGCCGTCAGGGTGATCAGGCTCCGCGTCCTGCGGTCCAGCCCTTCGCGGGTCCATACCGCGCCCCAGGCGTGCGCATTGACGAAGTCTTGCAGCGGCTGGGTGAAGTCCGTGGCGGTGTCCAGGGCGCGGTCGACGAAGGCATCGCCCATGACCTCGCGGCGCACCTGCAGGCCATCTTTGTGGGTATCGCTCATGGGCTTCTCCGGGGCTGGGTTCAGGCTTGGCGATGCCTATGCCAGGACCGGCCCGCAATGATCACCAGGGTCACCGCGGTCAGCGGCAGCGCATAGCCGAGCAAGGCATCGCCGAATACCGCGGCGAACGGCCGGCCGGTGGAGGAGAGCACCAGGTAGGCGGTGTAAGCCAGGTAGTAGGCGAGGAACAGCAGGCCCTCCCAGCGGTTGATCCGGTAGCCGGAGAAGAAGATCGGCAGGCAGGCCACGGCGACCGCAATCATTACCGGGAAGTCGAAGGCCAGGGCGTTGGCCGCTACCGGGATAGCGCTCGGCGATACCAGCGAGGCGAGGCCCAGCACGCAGAGCAGGTTGAAGATGTTACTGCCGACGATATTGCCCACGGCGATATCGCGCTCGCCCTTGATGGCCGCCATGATCGAGGTAGCCAGCTCGGGCAGCGAGGTGCCGATGGCGACCACGGTCAGGCCGATCACCAGTTCCGACAGGCCGAGGGCCCGCGCCAGGCCGACCGCGCCTTCGACGAGAAAATTGGAACCGGCCACCAGCAGCACCAGACCGGCGATCAGCAAGCCCAGATTGATCGCTGTGGCGTGGGGCTTGGGCGCCTCGTCGAGGCCGAACTCCTTGGCGAATTCGTCGTCCGCGGCTGCGGTTTTATCCTTGCGGCTACTGATGATCAGAAACGTGGTGTAGCCGAGGACGCCAGCGAACAGCAGGGCGCCGTCGAGTCGGCTGAGGCTGCCGTCCCAAGCCAGGGCATAAACCACCAGGCTGGCGCCGATCATGATCGGCACATCCAGGCGAATCAGTTGGCGCGAGACGATCAGCGGCGCGACCAGGGCGGTCATGCCGAGAATCAGCAGCACGTTGGCGATATTGCTGCCGATCACGTTACCAATGGCCAGGTCGCCGCTGTTGTTGAATGCGGCTTGTACGCTGACCGCGGTTTCCGGCGCGCTGGTGCCGAAGGCAACCACGGTCAGGCCGATCACCAGCGGTGGAATGCCGAATTGCGCCGCCAGTTTTGCCGCGCCGCGCACCAGCACTTCGGCGCCGGCCACCAGTAGCACCAGGCCGGCGAGCAGGTAGACAAGGGTCATCAGGGTCATTGCTTAGGGCTCCAAAAAAGTGCGGCTAGTTTAATCAACGGCACGCGGTATGCCAGCGGGTGAGCAGCGGAGTCTGCGGGTTCTTTGTAAACGGCTGTGTTCACTCGGCCAATTGCTCCACGCGCACCCGCGCCACGCCATCGCGCAGCATGTCGAGTTGTTCGGCGGCCTTTTGCGAGAGGTCGATGATCCGGCCTCTGGCATAAGGGCCGCGGTCATTGATGCGCACCACCACGCTTTTGCCATTACCCAGGTTGGTCACCTGTACCCGGCTGCCGAACGGCAGGCTGCGGTGCGCAGCGGTCAGGGCATGCTGGTCGAAGCGCTCGCCGCTGGCGGTTTTTCTGCCGTGATGCCTGGCGCCGTAGTAGGACGCCAGCCCCTCGGCGCGGTAACCCTGCAGGTCGATCCGACCTGGGCTGGCGCAACCGGCGAGCAGGGTTGATAGGGCAGCCAGGATCAGGCCATGGCGCAGTGACGTGAATCTCCGTAGCCCGGATGCAATCCGGGGGTTCGCTTGTTGCCGGATTGCGTCCGGGCTACGAGTAAGCATCGCCGATCCTCCTGATAGACGAACGCCGGGCAAGCCCGGCGTCGATCGGTGCCATTGGAAGGCTCAGCCTTCGAGTTTTTTCTTCAGCAGTTCGTTCACCTGGCCGGGGTTGGCCTTGCCTTTCGAGGCCTTCATCGCCTGGCCGACGAAGAAGCCGAACATCTTGCCGCGCTTGGCTTCGTCGCTGGCACGGTACTGTTCGACCTGCTCGGCGTTGGCCGCCAGCACTTCGTCGAGCATCGCCTCGATGGCGCCGGAGTCGGTGACCTGCTTGAGGCCCTTGCTCTCGATCACTTCATCGGCGCTCGCGCCTTCGCCAGCGGCGAGGGCCTCGAAGACCATCTTGGCGATCTTGCCGCTGATGGTGTTGTCCTTGATCCGCAGGATCATCCCGCCCAGCTGCTCGGCGGACACTGGCGACTGCTCGATTTCCAGGTTGTCCTTGTTGAGCAGGCTGGACAGTTCGCCCATCACCCAGTTGGCCGCCAGCTTGGCATCGCCGCACACGCCGTTGACCGCCTCGAAGTAGTCGGCCAGTTCGCGACTGGCGGCCAGTACGTTGGCGTCGTAGGCGGATAGGCCGAACTGGCTTTCGAAACGCTCGCGCTTCTGTACCGGCAATTCCGGCAGGCTGGCGCGGATTTCGTCGAGGAAGCTTTGCTCGATCACCACCGGCAGCAGATCCGGGCAGGGGAAGTAACGGTAATCGTTGGCTTCTTCCTTGCTGCGCATGGAGCGGGTCTGGTCCTTGTTCGGGTCGTACAGGCGGGTTTCCTGCACCACCTTGCCGCCGTCCTCGATCAGCTCGATCTGCCGCTGCACTTCGTGGTTGATCGCCTTCTCGATAAAACGGAAGGAGTTGACGTTCTTGATCTCGGCGCGGGTGCCAAATTCGGCCTGGCCCTTCGGCCGTACCGAGACGTTGCAGTCGCAGCGCAGCGAGCCTTCGGCCATATTGCCGTCGCAGATGCCCAGGTAGCGCACCAGGGCATGGATGGCTTTGACATAGGCCACGGCTTCCTTGGCCGAGCGGATATCCGGCTCGGAAACGATCTCCAGCAGCGGCGTGCCGGCGCGGTTGAGGTCGATGCCGCTCATCCCATGGAAGTCTTCGTGCAGGCTCTTGCCGGCGTCTTCTTCCAGATGCGCGCGGGTGATGCCGATGCGCTTGCTGGTGCCGTCTTCCAGGGTGATGTCGAGGAAGCCCTTGCCGACGATGGGGTGATCCATCTGGCTGGTCTGGTAGCCCTTGGGCAGGTCCGGGTAGAAGTAGTTCTTACGGGCGAAGACGTTCTGCGGCGCGATATGCGCATCGATCGCCAGGCCGAACTTGCAGGCCATGCGCACCGCTTCGGCATTCAGCACCGGCAGGGTGCCGGGCATGCCGAGGTCGATCAGGCTGGCCTGGGTATTGGGCTCGGCGCCGAAGGCGATGGCGCTGGCGGAAAAAATCTTCGATTGGGTGCTGAGCTGGGCGTGGATTTCCAGCCCGATTACGGTTTCCCATTGCATGCGTGTCGTCCTCAGAATCCAGCCGGAGCTTGTGTGTGCCAGTCAGTGACCTGTTGGTACTGGTGGGCGACGTTGAGCAGGCGGCCTTCCTGGAAGTAAGGGGCGAGCAGTTGTACACCCACCGGCAAACCATCGACGAAGCCGGCCGGCATCGACAGGCCGGGGATGCCGGCGAGGTTGGCGGTGATGGTGTAGATGTCTTCAAGGTAGGCGGCGACCGGATCGTGGTTCTTCTCGCCGAGCTTCCAGGCCAGGTTCGGTGTGGTGGGGCCGAGAATCACGTCGACATCGTTGAAAGCGGCGACGAAGTCGTTCTTGATCAACCGGCGAACCTTCTGCGCCTTGAGGTAATAGGCGTCGTAGTAACCGGCGGATAGCGCGTAGGTGCCGACCATAATGCGGCGTTTGACCTCGGCGCCGAAGCCTTCGCCACGGGAGCGCTTGTACAGGTCTTCGAGGTTGACCGGGTTTTCGCAGCGGTAGCCGAAGCGCACGCCGTCGAAGCGCGACAGGTTGGAACTGGCCTCTGCCGGTGCGATCACGTAATAAGCAGGAATTGCATGCTGCATGTTCGGCAGGCTGATTTCCTTGATGGTCGCGCCGAGTTTTTTCAGCTCCTCGACCGCCGCCATCACCGTATCGGCGATACGGCTGTCGAGGCCGCTGCCGAAGTATTCCTTGGGTAGACCGATGCGCAGGCCGTTCAGCGGCTGGCTCAGGCTGGCCAGGTAGTCGTCCACCGGTTGGTCGACGCTGGTGGAGTCCTTGGGGTCGAAGCCTGCCATGGCTTGCAGCATCAGTGCGCAGTCTTCGGCGGTGCGCGCCAATGGACCGCCCTGATCGAGGCTCGAGGCGTAGGCAATCATGCCCCAGCGCGAGACACGGCCGTAGGTCGGCTTGATCCCGGTGAGGTTGGTCAGCGCCGCCGGCTGGCGGATCGAGCCGCCGGTGTCGGTGCCGGTGGCGGCCGGCAGCAGGCCCGCGGCGATTGCCGCCGCCGAGCCGCCCGAGGAGCCACCCGGTACGCGGGTCAGATCCCAGGGGTTTTTCACCGGGCCGTAGTGGCTCGACTCGTTGGCCGAGCCCATGGCGAATTCGTCCATGTTCAGCTTGCCCAGGGTCACGCTGCCGGCGGCGGCGAGTTTCTCGACCACGGTGGCGTCGTAGGGCGCCTTGAAACCGGTGAGGATCTTCGAGCCGCAGCTGGTCAGCACATCCTTGGTGCAAAACAGATCCTTGTGGCCGATCGGCGCGCCGAGCAGGGCGCCGTTTTCGCCGGCGGCGCGGCGGGCGTCGGCGGCCGCGGCCTGGCTCAGGGCCAGTTCTTCGGTGACGCTGATAAAGCTGTTGAGCTGCGGGTCGAGTCGCTCGATGCGCGCCAGCAGTTCACGGGTCAGCTCCACCGCGGAGAATTGTTTGGCGCTCAGGGCGCGGGCGATTTCCGCCAGGGTCAGTCGATGCATTACTCAATCACCTTGGGAACCAGATACAGGCCGTCTTCCACGGCCGGGGCGATGGCTTGGTAGGCGTCGCGATGATTTTCTTCGGTCACCACGTCGGCGCGCAGACGCTGGGTAGCTTCCAGCGGGTGGGCCAGGGGTTCGATGCCGTCGGTGTCGACCGCCTGCATCTGGTCGACCAGGCCGAGAATGCTGTTGAGTGCCTCGGTGGTGCGCGGAATGTCGTCGTCGTTCACACCCAGTCGGGCCAGATGGGCGATTTTCTCCACGTCGGAGCGGTCAAGCGCCATTGGGGTTCTCCAAGTCAGAGGGAGTCAGTGCAAAGGGTGGCTTTACGCCGGTCATACCGGGAACGTAAGCCATGAACAGGCGGTCAAAGGCCGCGTTGAATAGGCCTGGCGATCTGTCGAACTTCCCGCTGATCGACTGCAGGCAGCGATCAAGCGTGACAGGCCCCCAGAAGCCCGTAAAAACCGGCAATCTACCATATTGGCGCCTTGCTCAAAATCCCTGCCGTTGTTAGAGTTTGCCGCACTTTTTATCTGCGCGTTACCCGCGTGTTGCCTTTACCTACGCGTTGTCTAGGGTCCCTTCCCCATGTTCAAAAAACTGCGTGGCATGTTTTCCAGCGATCTTTCGATTGACCTGGGCACCGCCAATACCCTGATTTATGTACGCGACCGCGGCATCGTGCTGAACGAGCCCTCCGTAGTAGCCATTCGTACCCACGGTAATCAGAAGAGCGTCGTTGCCGTCGGCACCGAAGCAAAACGCATGCTCGGCCGTACTCCCGGCAATATCGCGGCAATCCGCCCGATGAAGGATGGCGTCATCGCCGACTTCAGCGTCTGCGAAAAAATGCTTCAGTACTTCATCAACAAGGTTCACGAAAACAGCTTCCTGCAGCCTTCGCCACGTGTGCTGATTTGCGTGCCGTGCAAGTCCACCCAGGTCGAGCGCCGCGCCATCCGCGAATCGGCCCTCGGCGCCGGTGCCCGCGAAGTGTTCCTGATCGAAGAACCGATGGCTGCGGCCATCGGTGCCGGCTTGCCGGTCGAAGAAGCCCGCGGTTCGATGGTCGTCGATATCGGCGGCGGCACCACCGAGATCGCGCTGATCTCCCTCAATGGCGTGGTCTATGCCGAATCCGTACGGGTTGGCGGCGACCGTTTCGACGAAGCCATCATCACCTACGTGCGCCGCAACTACGGTTCGCTGATCGGCGAATCCACCGCCGAGCGGATCAAGCAGGAAATCGGCACCGCCTATGCCGGCGGCGAAGTACGCGAAGTCGACGTTCGCGGTCGTAATCTGGCCGAAGGCGTGCCGCGCAGCTTCACCCTGAATTCCAACGAAGTGCTCGAAGCGCTGCAGGAATCCCTGGCGACCATCGTCCAGGCGGTGAAAAGCGCGCTGGAGCAATCGCCGCCCGAGCTGGCGTCGGATATCGCCGAGCGTGGCCTGGTGCTGACCGGTGGTGGCGCGCTGCTGCGCGATCTGGACAAGCTGCTGGCCCAGGAAACCGGCCTGCCGGTGATCGTCGCCGAAGACCCGCTGACCTGCGTCGCCCGCGGCGGCGGCAAGGCCCTGGAAATGATGGATCGCCACACTATGGATCTGCTGTCCTCGGAATAAGCCGCAAGCGACAAGCCAGAAGCTGCAAGGTTGGACGACCAGTGCCCCGCTTCAGCTTGTCGCTGACAGCTCGAAGCTTGCCGCTGCGAGGAGCTCGCCATTAAACCGCTATTTGCCAAAGGTCCTTCGCTCGGTGTGCGTCTGCTGGTGCTCGCCGTGCTTTCGGCTGGGTTGATGGTGGTGGATGCGCGTTTTGCCGTGCTAAAACCGCTGCGCAGCCAGTTGGGTTTGATTGTCGAACCCATCTACTGGCTCGGGCGCTTGCCGGTGACGCTTTGGGAGAGCGCGACCGAGGAGCTGAGTTCGCGCAGCGAACTGACCGCCGAGAACGAACGGCTCAAGGCAGAGCAGCTGATGATGCAGCGTCGCTTGCAGAAGCTCGCCGCATTGACCGAACAGAACGTGCGCCTGCGCGAGCTGCTCAACTCCTCCGCGCTGGTCGACGACGACGTGCTCGCCACCGAATTGATCGGTATCGACCCCAACCCCTTCACCCACCGAATCCTGATCGACAAGGGCAGCAAGGACGGTGTGCTGCTCGGCCAGCCGGTGCTGGACGCGCGCGGCCTGATGGGCCAGGTGGTCGAGGTGATGCCCTATACCTCGCGGGTGTTGCTGTTGACCGACACCACCCACAGCATTCCGGTACAGGTCAATCGCAACGGCTTGCGCGCCATCGCCAGCGGTACCGGTAACCCGGAGCGCCTGGAATTGCGCCATGTGGCCGATACCGCGGATATCAAAGAAGGCGATTTGCTGGTCAGCTCGGGGCTGGGCCAGCGCTTCCCCTCGGGCTACCCGGTGGCCACGGTCACCGAGGTGATTCACGACTCCGGCCAGCCGTTCGCCATCGTTCGCGCGACGCCGACCGCCAACCTCAACCGCACCCGCTACATGCTGCTGGTGTTCACCGACCCGCGCAGCCCGGAACAGCGCGCCACCGACTCGGCGCAGGCCCAGGAAGCGGCCGACCGCAAGGCGCTGGAGCAGGCGCGGCAGGCCGCCGACAGCGCGCCAGCAACTGCGACCGATAACCAGGAGGGTGGGCAATGATCGCCGTGCGTGCGCGTAATGTCTGGGTGATCTGGTTGAGCCTGGCCGTGGCGCTGTTGTTCAGCGTGGCGAGCATGCCGCGGTTCATGGAGATCGGGCGGCCGCTGTGGTTGGCGCTGTTCCTGACCTACTGGATATTGGCCTTGCCGCATCGAGTCGGCATGGCCACCGCCTGGTGCGTGGGCCTGCTCGCCGATGTGCTGAATGGCTCGTTGCTCGGGCAGAATGCACTGATCCTGACCCTGATCACCTTTCTGGTGATGACCCTGCATCAACGTCTGCGCATGTTTCCCATGTGGCAACAGAGTACCGTGCTGCTGGTGGTGTTCGGCCTGGCCCAGTTGGTCCAGCTGTGGCTGAACGCGCTGACCGGTAGCCGTCCACCGACCTTGGCGTTTATCCTGCCGGCATTGGTCAGCGCGCTGTTGTGGCCCTGGGTCTGCGTGATCCTGCGCGGCGTGCACCAGCGCATGAGCGTTAATTAATCGAGCGATAGCTCGGACCGTTGAGCCCTGCGCTCAAGCGTCCGGCAGGGGCTGCCCTCGCCACCATCCGAATTGGGAGAGGTCTGCATGGCCACGCTTTACCTGGCTTCCGGTTCCCCGCGGCGCCGCGAACTCTTGACCCAGATTGGGCTGCCCTTCACGACACTAACCGCCCCCATCGATGAAAATCTGCTGCCGGACGAGGCGCCGCGCGCCTATGTAGAGCGCCTGGCCCGCGAGAAGGCGCAGGCCGGTCTGGCCTTGCTGGAACCCTCGACGGATGCCGTGGTGCTCGGCGCCGATACCGCCGTTGTGCTCGATGGGCGGATTCTTGGCAAGCCGGCGAGCCGCGATGAGGCCGTGGCCACGCTGAGCGCACTGTCCGGCCGAGAGCATCAGGTGTTGACCGCAGTGGCGCTGGTCGCGGCGGACAAACTGCGCACCTGCGTGGTCGCCAGCCAGGTGCGCTTCCGTCAGCTGACGACCGCCGAAATCGATGCCTACTGGGCGACGGGTGAGCCACGGGACAAGGCTGGCAGTTATGCTATTCAGGGATTGGCGGCGGTGTTCGTCAGTCAATTGCAAGGCAGCTATTCGGCTGTGGTGGGGTTGCCGCTGTGCGAAACCGCCGAACTGCTCGCAGAATTCGCTATTCCGTGCTGGCAATTGCCAGTCCACAGTCAAGAGGTTGTCAGCCGCGGGTGAATGGATGCTATCGCTGATCGCTTCAGCCACCCCGCTAGCAGCTTCATCTCCGAAGAGATGGACGCATGAGTGAAGAAGTTCTGATCAATATCACGCCCATGGAATCACGCGTGGCAGTGGTGGAAAACGGCGTATTGCAGGAAGTGCACGTCGAACGCACGCAGAAACGCGGGATTGCCGGCAATATCTACAAAGGCAAGGTGGTGCGGGTACTGCCGGGCATGCAGGCGGCCTTCGTCGATATCGGTCTGGAGCGCGCGGCCTTTATTCATGCCTCGGAAATCTCCAGCCGCGAAGGCAGCGCGGTGGAAAGCATCAGCGCCCTGGTGCATGAAGGCCAGGCCCTGGTGGTGCAGGTGACCAAGGACCCGATCGGCACCAAGGGCGCGCGCCTGACCACGCAGCTGTCGATTCCTTCGCGTTACCTGGTGTACATGCCGCGTAGCAGCCACGTCGGTATTTCCCTGAGAATCGAAGACGAGGCCGAGCGCGAACGGCTCAAGCAGGTGGTGGCCGACTGCGTCGCCGCCGAGGGCATCGAAGAGAGTGGCGGTTTTATCCTGCGCACCGCCGCCGATGGTGCCGGCGCCGATGAGATCCTCGCCGATATCCGTTATCTGCGCCGCTTGTGGGACCAGATCGCCGCACAGATCAAGACCGCACCGGCGCCCTCGGTGATCTACGAGGACCTCAGCCTGGCCATGCGTACGCTACGTGACCTGGTCAGCGGGCGCACCGAGAAGATTCGCGTCGACTCGCGGGAAACCTATCAGAAGATCGCCCAGTTCATCTCCGAGCTGATGCCGGAAATCGCCGACCGCCTGGAGCACTATCCCGGCGAGCGCCCCATTTTCGACCTGCATGGCGTCGAAGACGAAATCCAGCGGGCCCTGGAGCGCAAAGTGCCGCTCAAGTCCGGCGGTTACCTGGTGGTCGACCCGGCCGAGGCGATGACCACCATCGACGTCAACACCGGTGCCTTCGTCGGTCATCGCACGCTCGAAGAGACCATCTTCAAAACCAACCTGGAAGCGGCCACCGCCATCGGTCGGCAGCTACGCCTGCGCAATATCGGCGGCATCATCATCATCGACTTCATCGATATGGAAGACCAGGAGCACCAGCGCCAGGTACTGCGCACCCTGGAAAAACAGCTCGAACGCGACCATGCCAAGACCAATATCATCGGTATCACCGAGTTGGGCCTGGTGCAGATGACCCGCAAGCGCACCCGCGAGAGCCTCGAGCAGGTGTTGTGCGAGCCGTGCGCCTGCTGCCAGGGCCGCGGCAAGATGAAAACCGCGGAAACCACCTGCTACGAGATCTTCCGCGAGATCCTGCGTGAGGCCCGCGCCTATCAGGCCGAAGGCTATCGTGTGCTGGCCAACCAGAAGGTGGTCGATCGTCTGCTCGACGAGGAGTCGGGCAATGTCGCCGATCTGGAGGCTTTTATCGGGCGCACCATCAAGTTCCAGGTGGAGACCATGTACTCCCAGGAGCAATACGATGTGGTCCTGCTATGACGCGTCCGGGGTCCGGCAAAGGTTGAGTTGAATGGAAGCCTTGGGGCGTTTTTTCGTGGTCACACTGCGCAGGACCTTGGGTCTGTGTGCTCTCGGCCTGGTGCTGTCGGCGCTGTATGTCAGCCTGGGGCGCGAGCTGGTGCCGCTGGTCGGCGAGTATCGCCTGGAGGCCGAGGACAAGGCCGTGGCCGCACTCGGCATGTCCGTCACGATTGGCACTCTGGAGGGCAGTTGGGCGGCTTTTTCACCGCTGCTGATCGCCCATGACGTGCAGATCGGCGAGGGCGATGGCGCCATGCACCTGGATCAGCTGCGGGTGGTTCCCGATGTGCTTGCCAGCCTGATCGCCCGTCAGCCGCGCATTGCTCGGCTGGAGCTTGAAGGCTTGCACCTGAGCCTGCTGCAGGACGAACAGGGTGGCTGGGCGCTCGAGGGGTTGCCGCGGCGCCGCGACTCGGCGAGCCTGGATATCGGCCGGGTCTTGCAACAGGCGCAGGCGATCAAGCGGCTGTCGCTGCTCAATAGCCAGGTGACGCTGCAGGCCTGGCAGCAGCCGGCGCTGAGCCTGTCCTATGTCAATCTGTCGCTGCGCAACGGCGAAACCCGCCAGCGCCTGGACGGTCGCCTGCTGCTGCCCGATGGTCAGCCGCTGGCCCTGCAGGTGCGCAGCCGCGTGCGTTCCGAAAGCTGGCGGCAGGCGCAGGCCGATGTTTACCTGAGCCTGCCGCAGACCGATTGGGCGCGCTGGTTACCCTCGCGCCTTACCCGCGAATGGCGGCTGGACCGCCTGCAGGCAGGGGGTGAAGTCTGGCTGACCTGGGCCGACTCCGCTTTGCAGCGCGCGGTAGGGCGTCTGCATGCCCCTGAAATCAAGGGCGCCTATGCCGAGCGCGCCGCCACCGAGCTGGACGACGTCGCGCTCAGCGCCTATTTCCAGCGTACCGAGCAGGGCGTGGAACTGCTGCTGGACGACCTGGCGTTCAGCCAGGGCGAGACACGCTGGGGCCAGGCGCAGCTGAGCTTGACTCATGTTATCGAGAGCGCCGAGCGTGAAGGACAATGGCGGTTGGGCGCCGACCGCCTGGACCTGGCGCCGCTGCTGCCCTTGATCGAAGCCGTGGCACCCTTGCCGGAAAAAGCCGCCGCGATAGTCGGTGAGCTGAAGCCCCACGGCGCCCTGAGCAACCTGCTGCTGGATTACTGGCCACAACGCGAAGGGCCGACGCGCCTGCAGTTTTCCGGCAATCTGGAGGGCATCGGTTTCGCCGCTTTTCACGCGTCGCCAGCGGTGGAAAATGTCACGGGTAGCCTGAGTGGCGACTTGGCCCAGGGCGAACTGCGCCTGGCCACGGAAAACTTCTCGCTGCATCTGGAAACGTTGTTTCCGAAACCTTGGCGGTATCGCCAGGCCCATGCGCGGCTGAACTGGCAACTCGACGATCAAGCCTTCACCCTGCGCAGCCCCTATTTGCAACTGGCCGGCGAGGAGGGTGATATCGCTGGCGACTTCCTGATTCGCTTGCGTCATGCCGAGGACGCGGAAGATTACATGGATCTGCGCGTCGGCCTGCGTAACGGCGATGCGCGTTACACCGAGAAGTACCTGCCGACCCGTTCGCCGGGGTTGAGCGAGCCTCTGGCCAGCTGGCTGAAAACCGCGATCCGCGGCGGCAAGGTCAATCAGGGCTATTTCCAGTATCAGGGCTCGTTGAACAAGGGCGCGCCGCACAATGCCCGCAACCTGAGCCTGTATTTCGATGTGGAAGACGCCGAGTTGGCCTTCCAGCCCGGTTGGCCGAGCTTGCGCGAAGGCCGCGGCGAGGTGTTGATTGAGAGCAGCGGGGTGCGGGTGCGGCTGGCCCACGGGCGTTTGCTCGACAGCCAGATCGGTCCTACCCGGGCCGACGTGGCGACCTTGCCGGACCAGCCCGTGCATTTGCTGCTCAAGGGCCAGCTGAACAGCAGCGTTGGCGACGCGCTGAAGATTCTCCAGGAGGCCCCCATAGGCACGGCGCCGATCTTCGCCGGCTGGGAAGGCGAGGGCGCGCTTGACGCAAGCCTGGACCTCGACATACCGCTGCACAAGGGGCCGGCGCCGCGGGTGGTGGTGGATTTCAGCGCCAATGGCGCACGGCTCAAGTTGAGTAACCCCACCCTGGAACTCAGCCAGCTGAGCGGCGCGTTCCGCTACGACACGGCCCTGGGCTTGAGCGCCGAAGATATTCGTGCCCGAGCGCTTGGCCACGCGCTGCGCGGCAAGGCCCGTGCGACAGGCAGCGGCGGGCAGGCGCGCAGTGTTATCGAAGCGCGCGGCCAGATGCCACTGGCCGAGCTGACGGCCTGGCTTGGCGTCACCCAAGCCGTGCCGCTGCAGGGCATCCTGCCCTACGACCTGCGGCTGACCCTGGATGGCATCGATAGCCAGCTTCGCGTGGACTCCAACCTGAAGGGGCTTGCCGTAGAGCTGCCGGCGCCGTTCGGCAAGGCCGCGAATGCCGAACGCACGGCGCAGTGGCGCATGAGCCTCGGTGGAAAGGAGCGCCGTTACTGGTTGGATTACGCTGAACTGGCCAGCCTGTCGTTCGCCGCAGCGCCGGGTGAGTTGGCTACAGGTCGCGGCGAACTGCGCCTGGGCGGCGGTGCGGCGTCCCTGCCCAGCGAAGCCGGGCTGCGCGTGCGTGGGCGCCTGACGGAACTGGATTGGGACGCCTGGCAGGCCGCGCTGAAACCCTACGCCAGCGTGCCGCACGAGGATGCGCAGCAGCTGTTTCGCGATGCGCAGCTGGAGATTGCGCGCTTTATCGGCTTTGGCAATACCCTCGACAACCTCTCGCTGCAGCTGCAGCGGGCGCCGGCGATGTGGGCCCTGACGCTGGATAGCGAGCGCCTGAAAGGCCGGATCAACCTGCCGGATGCACTGGCGGCGCCGATTGCGGTCGATCTCGACTACCTGCGTTTCCCCGCCGCGGAGCCACGTTTCAGCTCGCCCGACAAGGCGCCGGCGGCGGTGGAGGAGGAGAAGCCAGACCCGTTGCGCGATGTCGATCCCCGGCGCATCCCGGCGTTGGACGTGCACATCGCCAAGGTCATGCAGGGCGCCGAAGCGCTGGGCGCCTGGTCGCTGAAGATCAGACCGGATGCCCAGGGCGTGGCCTTCAATGAACTGGATCTCAACCTCAAAGGCCTGCACCTGAGTGGTAGCGGCGGTTGGCAGGGCGCTCCGGGTGCGACCAGCAGCTGGTACAAGGGGCGCTTGCAGGGCGAGGACCTGGCGGATGTATTGTTGGCCTGGGACTATTCCCCGACCGCCAGCAGTGAAAGTTTCCACCTAGATGTCGACGGCAACTGGCCGGGCTCGCCGGCCTGGGCCAGCATGAAGCGCTTTACCGGCAGCATGGATGCGAGCATGCGCAAGGGGCAATTCTCCGAGGTGCAGGGGCCTGCGTCGGCACTGCGAGTGTTCGGCCTGCTCAACTTCAACTCGATCGGTCGCCGGCTGCGCCTGGACTTTTCCGACCTGCTCGGCAAGGGGCTGAGCTACGATCGGGTCAAGGGGCTGCTGGTCGCCGAGAAAGGCGTGTTCACCACGCGTGAGCCGATCACCCTGACCGGCCCGTCGAGCAACCTCGAACTCAACGGTACCCTCGATATGGCCGATCAGATGATCGATGCCAAGCTGCTGGTGACCCTACCGGTCAGCAACAACCTGCCGCTGGCCGCGCTGATTGTCGGGGCGCCGGCGATAGGCGGCGCGCTGTTCGTTGCGGACAAACTGCTCGGTGATCGGATCGCGCGCTTCGCCAGCGTGCAGTACGACGTCAAAGGGTCGTTGTCGGATCCGCAGATCAGCTTCGATAAACCCTTCGAAAAGCCCAAATAAGTTATAGGCTGGGGCGTGGCGCAATTCTCTGCTCGCGCCGTTATCGTCTTTTCGTCAATGAGATGCCATGAACGTAGCCGTGATTCAAATGGTCAGCCAGGACGATGTACTGGCCAACTTACGCCAAGCCGCAGCGCTGCTGGAGCAGGCCGCCGCCGGTGGCGCGCGGCTGGCGGTGCTGCCGGAAAACTTCGCCGCCATGGGCCGTCGCGATCTGGCCGAGCTGGGCCGCCGCGAAGCCCTGGGCGAAGGGCCGATTCTGCCGTGGCTGAAGCAGACCGCCCGTGACCTCGGTTTATGGATAGTCGCCGGCACCTTACCCTTGCCGCCGCAAGGCCGGCCCGACGCCAAAGCCCATGCCTGCAGCCTGCTGATCGATGCCGAGGGGCAGCAGGCGGCGCGTTACGACAAGCTGCACCTGTTCGATGTGGATGTCGCCGACAGCCACGGCCGTTACCGCGAGTCCGATGACTTCGCCCACGGCGATCGACTGGTGGTGGCCGACACGCCGTTGGGTCGTTTGGGTTTGACGGTGTGCTATGACCTGCGCTTTCCTGAACTCTATGGCGCCTTGCGTGAGGCTGGTGCCGAGTTGATCAGTATTCCGGCGGCCTTTACCGCGGTAACCGGCGCCGCGCACTGGCAGGTACTGACCCGCGCGCGGGCCATCGAAACCCAGTGCTATGTCCTCGCCGCGGGCCAAGGTGGCAGCCACCCGGGTGGACGCGAGACGTTCGGCCATTCGGCGATCATTGACCCCTGGGGGCGGGTGCTGGCGGAGCAGGCGCAGGGCGAAGGTTGCCTACAGGCAGTGCGCGACCCGCTGGAGCAAGCAGCCATTCGCCAGCGCATGCCGGTGGCGCAGCACAAACGATTTTTCGCAGCAGCCGAGCCGCGGCTGCCCGATATAGAACGCAAATGAACGGGATAAAGCAGCCATGAGCGAGATGTTGTTGTCGGTTAGCGAGCACCTGCTGGGCCCCGGTGGCTTGAGTATCGAGCAACTGCCCGGGGTGTTGGGCGATCTGGCCGGCCCGGGTATCGATGCCGCCGATCTGTATTTTCAAAGCCAGGTTTCCGAGACCTGGGTGCTGGAGGACGGCATCGTCAAGGAGGGCAGTTTCCACCTCGATCAGGGCGTTGGCGTGCGCGCCCAGTCCGGCGAGAAAACCGGTTTCGCCTACAGCAATGCGATCACCGCCGACGCCTTGGCGCAGGCCGCGCAGGCCGCGCGCTCGATTGCCCGCGCCGGACAGAATGGTCAGGTCCGGGCCTTCAGCAGCCCGGCGGTGACCGCGCTGTATGGACACGACAACCCGTTGGACGTGATCGGGCGGGCGGAAAAGGTTGAATTGCTGAAGCAGGTCGACCAGGCCACCCGCGCCCTCGATCCGCGGATCAAACAGGTGACTGTGAGCCTTGCCGGGGTGTGGGACCGGGTCATGGTTGCCGCCGTCGATGGCAGCCTGGCCGCGGATATCAGGCCGCTGGTGCGTTTCAACGTCAGTGTCATAGTCGAGCAGAACGGTCGGCGCGAACGCGGCGGCCAGGGCGGCGGCGGGCGTACCGATTACCGCTATTTCATGCGGGAAGACCGCGCTATGGGCTATGCCCGCGAGGCGTTGCGCCAGGCCCTGGTCAATCTCGAGGCGATACCCGCGCCGGCCGGCAGCATGCCGGTGGTGATGGGCGCCGGCTGGTCCGGCGTGTTGCTGCACGAGGCGGTCGGCCACGGTCTGGAAGGCGATTTCAACCGCAAGGGCAGCTCGGCCTACAGCGGACGCATGGGCGAGAAGGTCGCCTCCAGCCTGTGCACCATCGTCGACGACGGCACCCTGGCCGAGCGCCGCGGCTCCCTGAGCATCGACGACGAAGGCACGCCGACCCAGTGCACCACGCTGATCGAGAACGGCGTGCTCAAGGGCTATATGCAGGACAAGCTGAATGCCCGCCTGATGGGCGTGGCCTGCACCGGCAACGGCCGTCGCGAGTCCTATGCGCACCTGCCGATGCCGCGCATGACCAATACCTACATGCTGGCCGGCGAAAGCGACCCGGAAGAAATCATCCGCTCGGTGAAGAAGGGCATCTATTGCGCCAACCTGGGCGGTGGCCAGGTGGATATCACCAGCGGCAAGTTCGTCTTCTCCACCAGCGAGGCCTACCTGATCGAGGACGGCAAGATCACCGCGCCGGTCAAGGGCGCGACGCTGATCGGCAACGGCCCGGAGGCGATGAGCAAGGTGTCGATGGTCGGCAACGACCTGGCTCTGGACAGCGGCGTTGGCACCTGCGGCAAGGACGGTCAGTCGGTGCCGGTAGGCGTTGGTCAGCCGACATTGAAGATCGATGCGATTACCGTGGGCGGCACGGCATGAAGCATGCCAAGCGCTGCAAGCCACAAGCTGCAAGGGAAAAACCGCCTTGCTCTTGCTTGCGGCTTGAAGCCTGTGGCTGCTTTAGCGCAACCCGCGCTGGGTTTCGTCGAGTTCGCGGATGTATTTGAAGATTTTGCGTGAGGCGGCCGGCGCCTTGTTCTGCGCCAGTTCATGCTGGGCCTGGCGAATCAGCTGGCGCAGGTGTTGCCGGTCGGCGTCGGGATAGTCGCCGACAAAGGCTTCCAGCGTTTCGTCGGTGCCGGTGATCAGCCGGTCGCGCCAGCGCTCCAGATTGTGGAAGCGCTCGTTGTACTGACGGGTGGAGGCGTCGAGTTGGTCGAGCAGGGTGAGGATGGCGTCGGTGTCCTGATCGCGCATCAGGCGCCCGATGAACTGGACGTGGCGTTTTTTCGCGGCGTTGGCGGTGTGCTTGGGCGCTTCGGCCAGGGCACGACGCAGTTCGTCGGTCAGCGGCAGCTTGTTCAGCAGGTCGGGTTTCAAGGTGGTCAGGCGCTGACCCAGTTCTTGCAGGGCATGCAGCTCGCGTTTGACCTGGGTTTTGCTCTTCTCGCCGGAGAAGTCGTCAAGGTATTCAGACATGAAGGTGGTCCAATGGAAAACGCCGTCATGATAGCAGCAAGTTTCCAATTGCAGCGTTCGGCGCCAGTGCCGTCATCGTGCCGATAATTGTTCAGGAGTTTTTATGAGTGCAGTAGATAGCGTTGGTCCTCAGGCCGTGCCTTTCTTGCAGGCCCAGGTCGAACAGATTATCGCCGAAGCGAAAAAGCAGGGCGCCAGCGCCTGCGAGGTCGCGGTATCGGCTGAGCAGGGTTTGTCCACCACGGTGCGTCAGGGTGAGGTGGAAACCGTCGAGTTCAATCGCGATCAGGGCTTCGGCATCACCCTGTATGTCGGCCAGCGCAAGGGTTCGGCGAGTACCTCGGCGAGCGGCGATGCGGCGATTCGCGAAACCGTGGCAGCGGCCCTGGCGATTGCCAAGCATGCGTCTGAAGACGAGTCCGCAGGGCTCGCCGATGCGGCGCTGATGGCCCGCGATCTGGCCGATCTGGATCTTTACCATGCCTGGGCGATCAGCCCGGAACAGGCCATCGAGCAGGCCCTGCGCTGCGAAGCCGCGGCCTTTGCTGCGGACAAGCGGATCAAGAATGCCGACGGCACCACGCTCAATACGCACCAGGGTTGCCGGGTTTACGGCAACAGTCACGGCTTTATCGGCGGTTACGCCAGCACCCGGCACAGCCTGAGCTGCGTGATGATTGCCGAAGCCGGCGGGCAGATGCAGCGCGATTACTGGTACGACGTCAATCGCCAAGGCGAGTTGTTGGCCGATGCCGTCGGTATCGGCCAACGTGCCGCCGAACGCGCGGTCAGCCGCCTCGGCGCGCGTCCGGTACCGACCTGTGAAGTGCCGGTGCTGTTTTCCGCCGAGTTGGCCACCGGCTTGTTCGGCAGCTTTCTCGCGGCGATTTCCGGCGGCAACCTGTACCGCAAGTCGTCGTTTCTCGAGGACACCCTGGGGCAGCAATTGTTTCCCGAGTGGTTGAGCCTGGATGAGCGTCCGCATATTCCTCGCGCGCTGGGTAGCGCCACCTTCGATGGCGATGGCCTGGCGACCTATGCCAAACACTTCGTCGAGCGCGGGGAGTTGCTGTCTTACGTTCTCGGCACCTATTCCGGACGCAAACTGGGCATGCCCAGTACGGCCAACGCCGGCGGCGTGCACAACCTGTTCGTCAGCCATGGCAGCGAAGATCAGCAAGCGCTGATCAAGCGCATGGGGCGCGGCCTATTGGTGACCGAATTGATGGGGCAGGGCCTGAATATGGTTACCGGCGATTATTCACGCGGAGCCGGCGGCTATTGGGTGGAAAACGGCGAGATTCAGTTCCCGGTGCAGGAAGTGACTATCGCCGGCAATATGCGCGATATGTTCAAGCAGATAGTCGCCGTTGGAAGCGATCTGGAGCTGCGCAGCAATATCCGCACCGGTTCGGTGCTGATCGAGCGGATGACGGTGGCGGGTAGCTAGGGCTATTGTTTCGTCAGCTTGCGTAGGGTGCGCCGCGCGCACCAGGCTTTTAAGTCAGTGGTGCGCACGGCGCACCCTACGGGTTATTGCGCCTACTCGCCTTCGTCGAAGTAGTTGTTGATCAGTTCGATCAGCGCACTCAGCGCATCCTCTTCCCGTTCGCCATCGGTATGCAGGTGGATGGCTGTGCCTTTGCCGGCCGCGAGCATCATTACCGCCATGATGCTTTTGCCGTCCACCAGGCTTTCCGGGCTACGACCTACTTTGACCTGACAGGGAAACTGCCCGGCCACGCCGACAAACTTGGCGGCTGCGCGTGCATGCAGCCCGAGTTTGTTGATGATGGTGATTTCACAGGAGGGCATCGCGCAATTCCTTAACTCAAGTCGCGGTGGCGAACCTGGACGTTCTTCAATAGGGGTTTGAGGGCTTCGCCCAGTCGGTTGGCCAGGTATACGGAGCGGTGGTGCCCGCCGGTACAGCCAATCGCAATGGTGACATAGGCGCGGTTGCTGGCGGCGAAGCGCGGCAGCCATTTCGTCAGGTAGGCGAAGACGTCCTGATACATCTCCTCGACATCGGCCTGGGCCGAGAGGTAGTCGACCACCGGCTGATCGAGCCCCGAAAAGTCGCGTAGATCCGGTTTCCAGTAGGGGTTGGGCAGGCAACGCACATCGAACACCAGGTCGGCATCCACCGGCATGCCACGCTTGAAGCCAAACGACTCGACCAGAAACGCCGTGCCCGGTTCGGGCTGGTTGAGCAGTCGTAGTTTCAGGCTGTCGCGCAACTGATACAGGTTGAGATGAGTGGTATCGATCTTCAGGTCAGCCAGATCGATGATAGGACCGAGCAGCAGGCTTTCGTCGGCGATCGCCTCGGCCAGCGAGCGGTTTTCATTGGTCAGCGGATGGCGTCTGCGGGTTTCGGAAAAGCGCTTGAGCAACGTCTCTTCGTCGGCATCCAGATAAATCACATCGCATTTGATGTGGCGCGCCCGCACTTCGTCGAGCAGCGTTGGAAAGCGTTTGAGCTGGCTGGGCAGGTTGCGTGCGTCGATCGATACCGCAACTTGCGGCAGCAGCGCTTCGGTGTGCAGCAGGGTGCGCTCGGCAAGCTCTGGCAGCAGGCCGGCGGGCAGGTTGTCGATACAATAAAAGCCGTTGTCTTCCAGCACATCGAGGGCGGTGCTTTTGCCGGAGCCGGAGCGACCGCTGACGATGATCAAACGCATGGGTCAGGCCCGATTGAGTTGGCTTTGCGTATCCACCACCACCTGATACAGAGCCTCGCTGTCCGGGGCTTGGCGCAGGCGTTCGCGCACATCGCTGCGATCGAGCATGCTGGCGATCTGACGGAGTAGCTCGAGGTGCTCGTCGGTGGCCGCTTCCGGTACCAACAGCACGAACAGCAGATCCACCGGGGCGCCGTCGATGGCGTCGAAGTCGACCGCCGCATCCAGTCTCAGCACCGCACTGATGGGTGCGTTGCAGCCAGGCAAGCGGCAGTGGGGAATGGCGATGCCGTTGCCGAAACCGGTCGAGCCGAGCTTTTCGCGGGCTATAAGGCTTTCAAAGATGTCCTGGCCATCGAGATCGGGCAGCTCGTGCGCGACCAGATTGGCAATTTGTTCGAGGACGCGTTTTTTACTGCCGCCCGGCACGTTCACCAGGGAACGGCCGGGGGTCAGGATATTTTCAAGTCGGATCATAGGAGGTAGGCGATGTCAGCGGGCCATTGCGCCCTGCTGACGGTCGAGCTGCTTTTCCTTGTGCTTGATGAGTTGTCGGTCGAGTTTGTCGGTCAGTAAATCAATGGCGGCGTACATGTCGTCATGTTCCGCGTTGGCGACGACTTCGCCGCCGGCAATGTGCAGGGTGGCTTCGATTTTCTGCTTGAGCTTCTCGACCTCCATAATGACCTGCACATTGGTGATCTTGTCGAAGTGGCGCTCCAATCGGCCGAGTTTTTCGTCGATGTAGTCGCGCAGGGCGTCGGTCACATCCAGCTGGTGTCCACTGATGTTGACTTGCATACCGCATTCTCCTTGTTGCCGTGCATGAGAGACAGGCCAACGGCCTGCCACCGGAACACTGGGGCGTGGAAGACTCTAACGACCTGAGCCTGGCACTGGCGTAATCGGCTTATTGGCAGTATGGCTGCTTTCGGCGAAATACGGAGCCGGATATGCGGTGTTATCGATCTTCCATGTCGTGCTGCCTACATCAATCGCTTGCGTTCGCTGGAGGGCGCGATACCGAGGGATTCGCGGTACTTGGCGACTGTGCGGCGAGCTACTTGGATGCCTTGTGCCTCCAGTAAACCAGCGATCTTGCTGTCGCTCAACGGCTTTTTTGCATTTTCCGCGGCAACCAGTTTTTTGATGATCGCGCGGATCGCGGTCGACGAGCATTCGCCGCCTTCCGCGGTGCTGACATGGCTGGAGAAGAAGTATTTCAGCTCGTAGATACCGCGCGGGGTGTGCATGAATTTCTGCGTGGTGACGCGCGAAATGGTCGACTCGTGCATACCCACCGCCTCGGCGATATCGTGCAGTACCAGCGGTTTCATCGCTTCATCGCCATAATCGAGGAAGCCGCGCTGATGCTCGACGATCTGCGTGGCGACCTTCATCAGCGTCTCGTTGCGGCTCTGCAGGCTCTTGATGAACCAGCGGGCCTCCTGCAACTGATTGCGCATGAAGGTGTTGTCGACGCTGGAGTCGGCGCGTTTGACGAAGCCGGCGTACTGCGCATTGACCCGCAGGCGCGGCATGGCTTCCTGGTTCAATTCCACCAGCCAGCGGTCGTTGTGCTTGCGCACGATAACGTCGGGCACCACGTATTCCGGCTCGCTGGATTCGATTTGCGAGCCGGGGCGCGGGTTGAGGCTCTGGATCAGCTCGATGACCTGGCGCAGTTCGTCTTCCTTGAGCCGCATGCGTCGCATCAGCTGGCTGTAATCACGCCCGCCGAGCAAGTCGAGGTAATCGCTGGCCAGGCGCTGCGCTTCGCTCAACCATGGGGTTTTTGCCGGTAACTGGCGCAGTTGCAGGAGCAGGCATTCGCCCAGGTTGCGCGCGGCTATTCCGGCCGGCTCGAACTGCTGGATGCGATGCAGTACGGCTTCGACCTCGTCCAGTTCGATGTCCAGATCCGGGTCAAAGGCTTCGAGGACTTCTTCCAGGGTTTCTTCCAGATAACCCTGTTCGTTGATGCAGTCGATCAGGGTGACCGCGATCAGCCGGTCCTTGTCCGACATCGGCGCCAGGTTGAGCTGCCAGAGCATGTGGCTTTGCAGGCTTTCGCCGCTGGAGGTGCGGGTGGTGAAATCCCAGTCGTCATCGTCGCTGCTGCTCGGCAGGCTGCTGGCGCTGGTTTGGTAAATGTCTTCCCAGGCGGTATCGACCGGCAGTTCGTTGGGGATGCGCTCGCCCCAGTCGCCATCTTCCAGGTTGTCCACGGTTTGCGTGTTTTCCTGGTAGGTGGTTTCCTGAAACGGTGTTTCGGCCTGCTGCTCCGTGTTCGAGTTGCTTTCGGCGCCATCGGCCATGGGGTCCGAATTATCGTAATCTTCGCCGTCTTCCTGACGCTCGAGCATTGGATTGGACTCCAACGCCTCCTGGATTTCCTGTTGCAGATCCAGGGTGGACAGTTGGAGTAGGCGGATGGCCTGTTGCAGCTGCGGGGTCATCGTCAGCTGCTGGCCCATTCTCAGGACTAGCGATGGTTTCATTGCAGACCTTATTTACCGGCGTCTATGTGCAATCCACTACAGGGCGCCGAAACGCCACTAGGAAGCAAATTATATGCCTGATCTTTAGTGAGTTGCCTAGCGCTAGCGGCTGTTTGGCTAAGAAAAACCGCTGTTACAAGCGGAATTCATGCCCCAGGTAAACTTCTTTGACCGTCTGGTTCGCCAGAATGGCTTCTGCACCGCCCTCGGCGATCAATTGGCCGTCATTCACAATATAGGCGGTTTCGCAGATATCCAGGGTCTCGCGCACATTGTGGTCGGTGATCAATACGCCGATCCCCTTGGCCTTGAGGTGATGAATGATCTGCTTGATATCGCCGACCGAAATCGGATCGACGCCGGCGAAGGGTTCGTCGAGCAGGATGAATTTCGGTGCGGTGGCCAAGGCGCGGGCAATTTCCACGCGGCGCCGCTCGCCACCGGACAGGCTCATGCCGAGGTTGTCGCGGATATGGCTGATATGGAATTCCTGCAGCAGGCTTTCCAGCTCCTTGCGGCGTGCGGCCCGGTCGAGATTCTTGCGCGTTTCCAGAATGGCCATGATGTTGTCGGCGACGCTGAGCTTGCGAAAGATCGAGGCTTCCTGCGGCAGGTAACCGATCCCTGCGCGGGCGCGGCCATGCATGGGTTGATGGCTGACGTCGTGGTCGTCGATCAGAACGCGGCCCTGATCGGCCTGTACCAGGCCGACGATCATGTAGAAACAGGTGGTTTTGCCGGCGCCGTTAGGGCCAAGCAGGCCGACGATCTGGCCGCTGTCAATGCTCAGGCTGACATCGCGAACGACCTGTCGGCCTTTGTAGCTCTTTGCCAGGTGCTGGGCTCTCAAAGTTGCCATTGCTACTGGGCCTGCTGTTCGGCTGGAGGGTTTTTCGGCTTGATTACCATGTCGATACGCGGGCGTGGCGTGGTGACGTTGACCCCATTGGCGCGACCGGCGTTGACGATCTGGCGCTGGGTGTCATAGACGATCTTCTCGCCCTGGAAGGTGTTGCCTTCCTGAATGACCTTGGCCTGGTCGATCAATACGATGCGCTCGTTGGCGGCGAAATACTGGATGGTCAGGCCGTAGGCCTTGACGATCTGCTTGTCCGGAGCCGGCTTTTGTTCGTAGTAGGCCGGTTTGCCGACGGCGGTGAATACCTCGATATCGCCCTGGGCATTTTGCGTGATGGTCACCTTGTCGCCGGTGATCTTCAGGGTGCCTTGGGTGATCACGACGTCGCCGCGATAGACCGCCACGCCTTGTTTGTCGTCGAGTTCCGCGGTATCCGCCTGTACTCGGATCGGCTGCTCGCGATCGCTTGGCAATGCCCAGGCGGTAGCGCTTCCGAGCGCGATGCCCAAGCTGAGCAGAAGGGGGAAGGTTTTAACGAACCTCATGCT
Source organism: uncultured Pseudomonas sp. (assembly GCA_966210435.1). GTDB lineage: Bacteria > Pseudomonadota > Gammaproteobacteria > Pseudomonadales > Pseudomonadaceae > Aquipseudomonas. The sequence goes on from CBIHLF010000005.1 coordinate 91,994, forward strand.
GGCCTCTTACGTTGGACAGCAGGAGCATCCTGCCGTCATTCAAATACGCTTTCATTCCTTGTGCCGTGGTGACCCCATTGGCGGCGTCGATTCTAACGGCTTGCTTGGTCTGCGCATATTCCTTCTCGGGAAATACCGTCAGGCGACTGGTGGTGAGGATCGTCGGGCGGCCCTTGGCGTCGACACGCTCGACGCGCACCTTGTCGATCAATTCCACTTCGGTGCCCTTGGGGGTGACTTCGCCGCGCTCGCTACGGACTTTCCAGGGCAGCTCGGTGCCGCGGTACAAATCCATATTCGGGCTGGTCAGCAGGGTGACGTCGCTGGCTTTGACGTGCTCGACCTTGGTTGCCTTCATACGGTAGTGCACTTTGCCATCTTGCTGGTATTGCACGGTGTTGGCATTGAGCACATAGAAGTCGATGGGGTTTTCGTTGCCCGTTTTAGCGGGGTGTTCGGCGAAGCTTTCGGGGCTGATATTCCAATAGCCCACCGCCACCAGAAGCGCGGCGGCGATTGTGAACAGTGCGAATGTGAGAAGTTTACGCAGCATGAGAGGCTCTTATAGATAGGCGGACTGTGCAGCGTCGAGGTTGCCCTGGGCACGCATGATCAGCTCGCAGAACTCACGCGCCGCGCCTTCTCCGCCGCGCGCTCGGGTGACCGCATGGGCGTGCTGGCGAACGAAGCTGTCGGCGCTGGCGACCGCCATGCCCAGGCCGACCCTGCGGATCACTGGAAGGTCCGGCAGGTCGTCTCCGAGGTAGGCGACGTGTTGATAGTCTAGGCCCAGTTCGCCAAGAAGCTCGTCGAGCACCACGAGCTTGTCTTCGCGGCCCTGATACAGGTGCTGGATGCCGAGGTTCTGCGCGCGGCGCTCGACCACCGGGGTCTTGCGGCCGCTGATAATGGCGGTGCGCACACCCGAGGCGATGAGCATCTTGATGCCGTGGCCGTCGAGCGTGTTGAAGGTCTTGAATTCGCTACCGTCGACCAGGAAGTAGAGCTTGCCGTCGGTGAGTACGCCGTCGACGTCGAAAATCGCCAGCTTGATGGCTTGCGCGCGTTGTTGCAGGTCGGCACTGATTGCGTCCATTTACATCACTCCGGCGCGGAGCAGGTCGTGCATGTTCAGTGCACCGACCGGCCGTTCGTCATCGTCGATGACCACCAGAGAACTGATCTTGTGGTCTTCCATTATTTTCAGCGCCTCGGCGGCGAGCATTTCGGCGCGGGCGACTTTGCCGTGTACGGTCATCACTTCGTCGATGGTCGCCTGGCGCACATCGACCCCGCGGTCCAGCGCGCGGCGCAGGTCGCCGTCGGTGAACACTCCGGCCAGACGCTTGTGCTCATCCATCACCACGGTCATGCCCAGGCCTTTTTCGGTCATTTCCAGAAGCGCCTCGCGCAATGCGGTACCGCGCTGCACGGTCGGCAGGCTGTCACCGGCATGCATGACGTTCTCCACCTTCAGCAGCAGGCGTCGGCCCAGAGCGCCGCCGGGGTGGGAGAAGGCGAAGTCTTCGGCGGTGAAACCGCGGGCTTCGAGCAGGGCGATGGCCAGGGCATCGCCCAGCACCAGGGAAACGGTGGTGGAAGAGGTCGGTGCCAGGTTCAGCGGGCAGGCCTCCTGGGAAACGCGGGCGTCGAGGTTGACCTCGGCGGCTTTGGCCAGCGGCGAGTCCGGGTTGCCGGTCATGCTGATCAGGGTGATGCCCAAGCGCTTGATCAGCGGCAGCAGGGTGACGATTTCCGCGGTCGAGCCCGAGTTGGACAGGGCCAGCACCACGTCGTCGCGGGTGATCATGCCCATGTCGCCGTGGCTGGCTTCTGCCGGATGGACGAAAAACGCAGTGGTGCCGGTACTGGCCAGGGTGGCGGCGATCTTGTTGCCAACATGCCCTGATTTGCCCATGCCGACCACCACCACGCGGCCCTTGCTGGCCAGAATCAGTTCGCAGGCGCGGATGAAGTCGCCATCGATGCGCTGCAGCAACTCTTCTACGGCCTCCAGTTCAAGGCGAATGGTGCGTTGCGCCGATTTGATCAATTCACTGGCCTGGGTCATCTGAATGGCTTCTTGATAGCTGGTAAGGACATGATGATTAAAAAGGCGGCGATTATAGCGGGAAAGGCGCTCGGGCTCACCTGTCAATCCTCCGCTCATTACTTGCGCATGCTCGAACAATCGCGGTTTGTCACATCTTCGACCTTTGGTGCGGCAATTGCTCAGTGCTATAGTGCGCGGCCATTTTCGCCAAGGTGCATATGGCAGTGCCCTTTTCCTGGGGCGATGCGTCTTCCAGGGAAGCGTTAAGCAAGGAGTCCAGATGAGCGCCGACAAACAGTTTGCAGTCGAGCTGAAAGGCGTCAGTTTCAAGCGTGGCGACCGCGCAATTTTTGACAATATCGATCTGTCCATCCCGCGCGGCAAAGTCACCGGGATCATGGGCCCGTCCGGCTGCGGCAAGACCACCCTGCTGCGCCTGATCGCCGCCGAACTCAGGCCCAGCAAGGGCGAAGTCTGGGTCAATCAGCAGAATCTGCCGACCCTGTCGCGTGGCGAGCTGTTCGATATGCGCAAGCAGATGGGCGTGCTGTTCCAGAGTGGTGCGCTGTTCACCGATCTGGATGTATTCGAAAACGTCGCGTTTCCCCTGCGCGTGCACACCCAGCTGCCCGACGAAATGATCCGCGACATTGTACTGATGAAGCTGCAGGCCGTTGGTTTGCGTGGCGCTGTCGACTTGATGCCGGATGAGCTGTCGGGCGGTATGAAGCGCCGGGTTGCGCTGGCTCGGGCGATTGCCCTCGATCCGCAGATTCTCATGTATGACGAACCCTTCGTTGGTCAGGACCCGATCGCCATGGGCGTGCTGGTGCGTCTGATCCGCCTGCTCAACGATGCGTTGGGCATCACCAGCATCGTCGTCTCCCATGATCTGGCGGAAACCGCGAGTATCGCCGATTACCTGTACATCGTCGGCGATACCCAGGTACTCGGGCAGGGTACGCCGGACGAGCTGATGAATTCGCAAAACCCGCGGGTGCGCCAGTTCATGCAGGGCACTCCGGACGGACCAGTGCCGTTTCACTATCCCGCGGCGAGTTACCGCGACGATTTATTGGGAGGGCGCTGATGCGCAAGGTATCTGCAGTCGAGCGGGTTCGCCTGTTCGGTCGTGCGGGGATCGATGTGGTCGCTACGCTCGGGCGCTCGTTCGTGTTCCTGCTGCGCGCGATTTTCGGCCGCGGCACCACCGGTCATTCCTGGCAGTTGTTGACCAAGCAGCTTTACGCGGTTGGCGTGATGTCTCTGGCGATCATCGTGGTCTCGGGGATTTTCATCGGCATGGTGCTGTCCCTGCAGGGCTTCAGCATTCTGGCCAAGTACGGCTCCGAGCAAGCGGTCGGGCAGATGGTCGCCCTGACCCTGTTGCGCGAACTGGGTCCGGTGGTGACCGCGCTGTTGTTCGCCGGGCGCGCCGGTTCGGCGTTGACCGCCGAGATCGGCAATATGAAGTCCACCGAACAGCTGTCCAGTCTGGAAATGATCGGCGTCGACCCGCTGAAATACATCGTTGCGCCGCGTTTGTGGGCCGGTTTCATCTCGATGCCGCTGTTGGCGATGATCTTCAGCGTGGTCGGTATCTGGGGCGCAGCGATGGTCGCCGTGGACTGGCTCGGGGTATACGAGGGCTCGTTCTGGGCCAATATGCAAAGCAGCGTTTATTTCCGCGAAGACGTGCTCAACGGTGTGATCAAGAGCATCGTTTTCGCCTTCGTGGTGACCTGGATCGCGGTATTTCAAGGTTATGACTGCGAGCCGACTTCGGAAGGCATCAGTCGTGCCACAACGCGTACCGTTGTCTATGCCTCGCTCTCGGTGCTGGGGCTGGACTTTATTTTGACCGCTTTGATGTTTGGAGACTTCTGATGATGCAAAACCGCACCCTGGAAGTTGGTGTCGGCCTGTTCCTGCTGGCAGGGTTGCTGGCCCTGTTGCTGTTGGCGCTGCGTGTCAGCGGCCTGACGATGGGCGACAGCGATGGCACCTATAAGGTTTATGCTCATTTCGACAACATTGCCGGTCTGACCGTCAGGGCCAAGGTAACCATGGCCGGCGTGACCATCGGCAAGGTGACGGCGATTGATCTGGATCGCGACAGCTACACCGGTCGCGTGACCATGGCGCTCGACAAGGACGTGAACAACCTGCCGCTCGATTCCACCGCCTCGGTGCTTACCGCCGGGCTGCTCGGCGAGAAGTACATCGGCATCAGTGTTGGCGGCGAGGAGGAGGTGCTCGAAGATGGCGGTACCATCTACGACACCCAGTCGTCGCTGGTGCTGGAAGATCTGATCGGTAAATTCCTGCTCAATTCGGTCAATAAAGACCAGGCCAAATGATGAGGATGCGGACAATGATTAAATCGCTGCGTAACAGTTTATTGGTGCTGCTGGCCGCACTGCCGTTGCTGGCCGTCGCCGCCCCGGCGGCCCATGAGGTCGTGCAACAAACCACCGACGCGCTGCTGGCGGATTTGAAAGCCAATAAAGAGCGCTATCGCAGCGACCCGGGGGCTTTTTATCAAGCGTTGAACGATATTCTCGGCCCCGTGGTGGATGTCGACGGTATTTCCCGCGGCGTCATGACGGTGCGCTATTCGCGCCAGGCCACGCCGGAGCAGATGGAGCGCTTTCAGGAAAACTTCAAGCGTAGCCTGATGCAGTTCTACGGTAATGCCTTGCTCGAATACAACAATCAGGACATCCGCGTGCTGCCGGCCAGCGGTGCTCAGGATCCGAAGCGTGCCGCGGTCAATATGGAAATCACCGATGGCAAGGGCGTCGTCTATCCGCTGTCCTACACCATGGTCAACGACGGCGGCACCTGGAAGATGCGCAATGTGATCATCAATGGCATCAATGTCGGCAAGCTGTTCCGCGACCAGTTCGCGCAGTCCATGCAAAACCACAGCAACGATCTGGACAAGGTTATCGCCACCTGGGCGGAAACCGTGGCCAAGGCCCGCGAAACCAAGGGCGAGTCGTGAGTCGGGCGAGTATCGTCGAGCAGGCGCCGGGTGCTTTCCAGTTACTCGGCGTGCTCGATTACCTGAGCGGTCCGGAGTTGCGTGAGCAGGGCGCGCACCTGATCGGCGCCAGTCAGGCCTCGGTCTGCACGGTCGATTGTGAGGGCGTGAAGAAATCCAGTAGCGTCGGTCTGGCACTGTTGTTGGCGTTTATGCGTGACGCGAGTGCCGCGGGTAAAACCCTGACGGTAAAGAATCTGCCCGAGGATATGCGCGGCATCGCTGGCGTCTGCGAGCTGCTCGAGCTGCTGCCGCTCGAGTCCTGAGCCCTTGCGCTCGCCGTGCTTGGTCGGCCTATCACCATGCGGGGTTCGCAGGTGCGGGGCTTTTTTTGTATGATGCTCGCCCCGCAGGCCGCGGAAGCCGGTTAGGCTGATCCGCTTAGGCCGACTAACATTCCGACAGGTTGCCCCGCTCTGCTGTCGTTAATCCATGCATTGATCCGAGGTTGAGCATGCAGGCCTTAGAAGTAAAAAGCCTCCTGGAGGCTAAATTGCCGAACACCCAGGTAGAAGTTGAAGGCGAAGGCTGCAACTTTCAATTGAGCCTCATCAGTGACGAACTGGCCGGTCTCAGCCCGGTCAAGCGCCAGCAGCAGATTTACGCCCACCTGAACGCCTGGATCGCCGATGGCAGCATCCATGCCGTGAGCATGAAATTCTTCAGCCGTGCCGATTGGGCTGCGCGCTCCTAAACCGAGAGAATCATGGACAAACTGATTATTACCGGCGGCGTGCGCCTCGATGGCGAAATCCGCATCTCCGGGGCGAAGAACTCTGCCCTGCCGATTCTCGCCGCGACCCTGCTGGGCGACGCGCCCATCACCATCTGCAACCTGCCGCACCTGCACGACATCACCACCATGATCGAGCTGTTCGGGCGCATGGGCATCGAGCCGATCATCGACGAGAAGCTCAGCGTGGAAGTGGATGCGCGGGCGATCAAGACCCTGGTCGCGCCTTATGAGCTGGTCAAGACCATGCGCGCCTCGATCCTGGTGCTCGGCCCCATGGTCGCGCGCTTCGGCGAGGCCGAAGTGGCGCTGCCCGGCGGTTGCGCGATCGGCTCGCGTCCGGTCGACCTGCACATCCGTGGTCTTGAAGCCATGGGCGCGATCATCGATGTCGAAGGCGGCTATATCAAGGCCAAGGCGCCGGAAGGCGGTTTGCGCGGTGCGCATTTCTTCTTCGATACCGTGAGTGTGACCGGTACCGAAAACATCATGATGGCCGCCACCCTGGCCAAGGGCCGTAGCGTGTTGGAAAACGCCGCGCGCGAACCTGAAGTGGTGGACCTGGCCAACTGCCTGATCGCCATGGGCGCGAAGATTTCCGGTGCCGGCACCGACACCATCACCATCGATGGCGTCGAACGCCTCGGCGGCGCGCGCTTCAGTGTGATGCCCGACCGTATCGAAACCGGCACTTATCTGGTGGCCGCTGCCGCTACCGGCGGTCGGGTCAAGTTGAAAGACACCGATCCGACCACCCTGGAAGCGGTGCTGTCCAAACTGCAGGAAGCCGGCGCGGAAATCACCACTGGCGCCGACTGGATCGAGCTGGACATGAAGGGCAAGCGGCCAAAAGCGGTGAACGTGCGCACCGCACCTTATCCGGCGTTTCCGACCGATATGCAGGCCCAGTTCATCGCTCTCAACGCGATTGCCGAGGGCACCGGCACGGTGATCGAAACCGTGTTCGAGAACCGCTTCATGCACGTGCATGAAATGATCCGCATGGGCGCGCACATTCTTGTCGAAGGCAACACCGCCATCGTCACCGGTAGCGAGACGCTCAAGGGCGCGCCAGTGATGGCCACTGACCTGCGCGCCTCGGCCAGCCTGGTGATCGCGGCGCTGGTCGCCGAGGGCGACACCCTGATCGATCGCATCTACCACATCGACCGTGGTTACGAATGCATCGAGGAAAAACTACAACTGCTCGGCGCGAAAATCCGCCGCGTTCCGGGTTGATACCATGCTGACTATCGCGCTTTCCAAAGGCCGGATTCTCGACGACACCCTGCCGCTGCTCGCGGCGGCGGGTATCGAGCCGACCGAAAACCCGGATAAAAGCCGCAAGCTGATCATTCCGACCACCCTGGACGATGTGCGCCTGCTGATCGTCCGCGCCACCGATGTGCCGACCTATGTCGAGCACGGCGCCGCCGATCTCGGCGTGGCCGGCAAGGATGTGTTGATGGAGTACGGCGGCCAGGGTTTGTACGAGCCGCTGGATCTGCGTATCGCCCGCTGCAAGCTGATGACCGCCGGTGCGGTCGGTGCTCCCGAGCCCAAGGGCCGGCTGCGTGTGGCCACCAAGTTCGTCAACGTAGCCAAGCGCTATTACGCCGAGCAGGGTCGCCAGGTCGACATCATCAAGCTCTACGGCTCGATGGAACTGGGGCCGCTGGTGGGCTTGTCCGACAAGATCATCGACGTGGTCGACACCGGCAACACCCTGCGCGCCAACGGTCTTGAAGCTCAGGAGCTGATCGCCCACATCAGCTCACGGCTGATCGTCAACAAGGCGTCGATGAAGATGCAGCACGCGCGCATTCAGGCGCTGATCGAGACCCTGCGCGAAGCGGTCGAGTCGCGACATCCCAGCTAAGACCTTCCGCGCGGCAATAGGTCGCGCATGCCTATCCGTGTCATAGCCAGAATTCTCAGGTGCCCGCGCGGAGCGGCTGGTACTCTACGGGCGCCTGAGCATTTGCCAATTACGAGGCCCGCTATGACCGCACCTATCGCCATCCGCCGACTCAATGCCGCTGACCAGGATTTCGCTCGTCATCTGGATCATCTGCTGAGCTGGGAAAGCGTCTCGGACGATGCGGTCAACCAGCGCGTGCTGGACATCATCAAGGCCGTGCGCGAGCGCGGCGATGCCGCCCTGGTTGAGTTCACCCAGAAGTTCGACGGTCTGGAAGTTGCCGGCATGGCCGACCTGATCCTGCCGCGCGAACGCCTGGAATTGGCCCTGAGCCGCATTACCGCGGAGCAGCGCGAGGCGCTGGAAATCGCCGCCGAGCGCGTGCGCAGCTACCACGAAAAGCAGAAGCAGGACTCCTGGAGCTACACCGAGGCCGATGGCACGGTGCTCGGGCAGAAGGTCACGCCGCTGGATCGCGCCGGTCTCTACGTGCCTGGCGGTAAGGCGTCTTATCCATCCTCGGTGTTGATGAACGCGATTCCGGCCAAGGTTGCTGGGGTGCCGGAAGTGGTGATGGTGGTGCCGACCCCGCGCGGCGAGCTCAACGAGCTGGTGCTGGCCGCCGCCTGCATCTCCGGAGTCGACCGGGTGTTCACCATCGGCGGCGCCCAGGCCGTCGCGGCGCTGGCCTATGGCACAGAAAGCGTGCCGCCGGTGGACAAGATCGTCGGCCCCGGCAACATCTATGTCGCCACCGCCAAGCGCCATGTGTTCGGCAAGGTCGGCATCGACATGATCGCCGGACCCTCGGAAATCCTGGTGGTGTGCGACGGCCAGACCGACCCGGACTGGATCGCCATGGACCTGTTCTCCCAGGCCGAGCACGACGAGGATGCCCAGTCGATTCTGCTCAGCCCGGATGCTGCGTTTCTCGATCGCGTCGCCGCTAGCATCGCCAGATTGCTGCCGACCATGGAGCGCGCCGAAATCATTCGTGCGTCCCTCGAAGCCCGTGGCGCGCTGATCCAGGTCGCCGATATGGCGCAGGCCATCGAGGTGGCCAACCGTATCGCGCCGGAACACCTGGAGCTTTCGGTGGAAAACCCCGAGCAATATTTGCCGCAGATTCGTCATGCCGGGGCGATCTTTATGGGCCGTTACACCGCCGAGGCCTTGGGCGACTATTGCGCTGGGCCGAACCACGTATTGCCGACGTCCGGTACCGCGCGCTATTCCTCGCCGCTGGGTGTTTACGACTTCCAGAAGCGCTCGTCGATCATCCATTGCTCGGCCGCGGGTGCCTCCGAACTGGGCAAGACCGCATCGGTGCTGGCCCGCGGCGAGTCGCTGACCGCCCACGCACAAAGCGCCGAATACCGCATCAAATGAGGTAGGGTGCGCCGCGCGCACCTTCTGATTACCCTGGGTGCGCCGACGTACCCCACGCATTTCGAGGAGAGAAGGGCAGATGAGCAAATTCTGGAGCCCCTTCGTCAAAGACCTGGTGCCCTATGTGCCGGGTGAGCAGCCGAAGCTGGCCAAGCTGGTCAAGCTCAATACCAATGAAAACCCCTATGGTCCGTCGCCCAAGGCGCTGGCCGCGATGCAGGCGGAGCTCAACGACAACCTGCGCCTGTACCCGGATCCCAATGGCGAGCGCCTCAAGCAGGCGGTAGCCGACTACTATGGGGTGCAGCCCGCCCAGGTGTTCGTCGGCAACGGCTCCGACGAAGTCCTGGCGCATGCCTTCCACGGTCTGTTCCAGCACGACAAGCCGCTGCTGTTCCCGGATATCAGTTACAGCTTCTACCCGGTGTATTGCGGCCTGTATGGCATTGCCTGCGAGCAGATAGCGCTGGATGAGCAGTTCCAGATTCGCGTCGAAGACTATGCGCGGCCCAACGGCGGCATCGTCTTCCCCAACCCCAACGCGCCGACCGGTTGCGTGCTGGCGCTGGATGCCATCGAGCGCTTGCTGGCGGCCAACCCGGATTCGGTGGTGCTGGTGGACGAGGCCTATATCGACTTCGGTGGCCAGAGTGCCATCGCTCTGGTGGATAGGTACCCGAATCTGCTGGTCAGCCAGACGCTGTCCAAGTCGCGCTCGCTGGCTGGCCTGCGGGTCGGTTTCGCCGTCGGCCACCCGGACCTGATCGAGGCGCTGGAGCGGATCAAGAACAGCTTCAACTCCTACCCGCTGGATCGCCTGGCGATTGCTGGGGCAGCCGCGGCATTCGAGGATCGCGCCTATTTCGAGCAGACCTGCCGTCAGGTCATCGACAGCCGCGAAGCGGTCGTGGCCGGTCTGCAGGCGTTGGGCTTCGAGGTACTGCCTTCGGCCGCCAACTTCGTCTTCGCCCGCCACCCGCACAAGGATGCCGCGACCCTGGCTGCCGGCCTGCGCGAGCAGGGCGTGATAGTGCGGCATTTCAAGCAGGCGCGCATCGATCAGTTCCTGCGCATCAGCATCGGCGCGCCGGAGCAGAATCAGGCACTGCTGGACGCGCTGCAGGACCTGTAGGGCGCCATTGAAAAAGCCGCAGCGGGATCGCCCGGCTGCGGCTTTTTTATGCCTGGACGAAATCCCGTCCGGGTGCGGCGCTATTTGCGTTCGGTGTCGTTGGCGGGCGGTCGCACGCCAATCTCCGCGGTCAGGTCCATGCGCTTGCCGTTACGCATGATTTCGATATGGACCCGCTCGCCCGGCTTGGCCTGTGCCACCTGGTTCATCGAGCGGCGCCCGTCGCCGGCGGGCTGGCCATCGATATTGAGGATCAGATCGCCTGGTTGCAGGCCGGCCTTCTGCGCCGGGCCGTCACGGTAGATGCCGGCGACGACGATCCCCGGATTGCCTTCCAGGCCAAAGGATTCCGCCAGTTCCGGGGTCAGCGGTTGTACTTCGATGCCCAGCCAACCCCGGATCACCTGACCGTTCTCGATGATTGCACGCATGACCTCCAGCGCCAGCTTGACCGGGATGGCGAAGCCGATCCCTTGCGAACCACCGGAGCGGGAGAAAATCGCGGTGTTGATGCCGACCAGGTTGCCGTAGGCGTCGATCAGGGCGCCGCCGGAATTGCCGGGGTTGATCGCTGCATCGGTCTGGATGAAATCCTCGTAGGTATTGAGGCCCAGCTGATTACGCCCAGTGGCGCTGATGATGCCCATGGTCACCGTCTGGCCGACGCCGAACGGGTTGCCGATGGCCAGGGTAACGTCGCCGATACGGATGTTGTCCGAACGGCCCAGGGTAATTGCCGGCAGGTTTTCCAGGTCGATCTTGAGCACCGCGAGATCGGTTTCCGGGTCGCTGCCGATAATTCGCGCCAAGGTTTCGCGGCCGTCCTTGAGTGCCACCACGATCTGGTCGGCACCGCTGACTACATGGTTGTTGGTCAGCAGGTAGCCTTCCGAGCTCATGATCACCGCCGAGCCGAGGCTGGACTCCATGCGCCGCTGCTTGGGCAGGTTATCGCCGAAGAACTTGCGGAACTGCGGATCTTCGAACAGCGGGTGGGAAGGTTTGTTGGCGAACTTGGTGCTGTAAAGGTTGGCCACCGCGGGGGAGGCGGTATCCACGGCGCGGGCATAGGACACCGGGCCTTCCTGGTTGCCCTGATAGGCTGGCGCCTGGCGCAGCTGCACGTCATGGGCCGGCATACCGACCCATTGTGGGTAATACTGGATGACCAGCAACGCGAGCAATACGCCTACCAGCAGGGGCCAGCCGAGAAAACGCAGGGCCTTGAGCATCAATCGAATCCTGAGGGTTGCGAGGGCCGGGTGGGGCCCTTAAGGTGCGCCATTATAGAAGGCCGTGTAGCAATAAAGCAGCGGTCTGTACCAACGTTTGAGGAATAACAATGGCTATTGCCCTCACAACTTTGCAGGAAGAGGCCGACCGTTACCTGGACATCGCACGAGTCGCCGACTACTGCCCCAACGGCCTGCAGGTCGAGGGGCGGCCTCAGGTACGGCGGATCGTCAGCGGGGTAACCGCCAGCCAGGCGCTGATCGACGCCGCAGTCGAGGCCGAGGCCGATGTGCTGCTGGTGCACCATGGCTATTTCTGGAAGGGCGAGAACCCCTGTGTCATCGGAATGAAGCAACGGCGCCTGAAAACCTTGCTGACCAACGATATCAGCCTGTTGGCGTACCATCTTCCCCTCGATCTGCACCCTGAGGTGGGCAATAACGTGCAACTGGCCGCGCAGTTGGATATTACCGTCGAAGGTCCGCTGGAACCGGATAATCCGCGTACCGTCGGTCTGGTCGGCTCGCTTGGCGAAGCCATGAGCGCCGCCGATTTCGCCCGGCGGGTGCGCGATGTCCTGGGGCGCGAACCGCTGGTGGTCGATGGCGGCGAGATGATTCGACGTATCGGTTGGTGCACGGGGGGCGGTCAGGGCTATATCGACCAGGCCATTGCCGCCGGGGTTGACCTCTACCTGACTGGCGAGGCTTCCGAGCAGACGTTCCACAGTGCCAGGGAAAACGGCATCAGTTTTATCGCCGCCGGCCACCACGCCACCGAACGCTACGGCGTGCGGGCGCTGGGCGATTATCTGGCGCGACACTTCGCCCTCGAACACCTGTTTATCGACTGCCCGAATCCAATCTAGATATATCGACCCGGGCGCGCCGGGAACCTGGTGTTCGGCCGATATAAAGCTAGATCGTTTCGGTCTAGATAGCCTCCTGAATAGAAGCGGGTGCTGTGCTAGAGTGCGCGCTCGTCCACGGCCCGCCGGCCCAATTACACAGCAAACCGTGAGTAGCCATGCTCGATAAACTGACCCACCTGAAACAGCTGGAGGCGGAAAGTATCCACATCATTCGTGAAGTGGCCGCCGAATTCGACAACCCGGTAATGCTCTATTCCATCGGTAAAGACTCCGCCGTGATGCTGCACCTGGCACGCAAGGCGTTCTTTCCGGGCAAGCTGCCGTTCCCGGTGATGCACGTTGACACCCGCTGGAAGTTTCAGGAGATGTACCGCTTCCGCGAGAAAATGGTCAACGAGTACGGCCTGGACCTGATCACCCACATCAACCCCGATGGCGTGGCGCAGGACATGAACCCCTTCACCTACGGTAGCGCCAAGCACACCGACGTGATGAAGACCGAAGGCCTGAAGCAGGCCCTGGATAAATACGGTTTCGATGCGGCCTTCGGTGGCGCCCGCCGCGACGAGGAGAAGTCCCGCGCCAAGGAGCGCGTCTACTCCTTCCGCGACAGCAAGCACCGCTGGGACCCGAAGAATCAGCGTCCCGAGTTGTGGAACGTCTACAACGGCAAGGTCAAGAAGGGCGAGTCGATCCGCGTGTTCCCGCTGTCCAACTGGACCGAGCTGGATATCTGGCAATACATCTATCTGGAGCAGATCCCGATCGTGCCGCTGTACTTCGCCGCCGAGCGTGAAGTGATCGAGAAGAACGGCACCCTGATCATGATCGACGACGATCGCATCCTCGAGCACCTCTCGGATGAAGAGAAGGCGCGCATCACCAAGAAGATGGTGCGTTTCCGTACGCTCGGCTGCTACCCGCTGACCGGTGCGGTGGAGTCCACGGCCACCAGCCTGACCGACATCATTCAGGAAATGCTCCTGACTCGAACGTCCGAGCGTCAGGGGCGTGTCATCGACCACGATGCTGCCGGTTCGATGGAAGAGAAAAAACGTCAGGGGTATTTTTAAGATGTCGCACCAGTCCGAATTGATCAGCGAAGACATCCTCGCTTACCTGGCCCAGCACGAACGCAAAGAACTGCTGCGCTTTCTCACCTGCGGCAACGTCGACGACGGCAAGAGCACGCTGATCGGGCGTTTGCTCCATGACTCCAAAATGATCTACGAAGATCATATGGAAGCCATCACCCGCGACTCGAAAAAGTCCGGCACCACTGGTGAAGAGGTCGATCTGGCGCTGCTGGTCGATGGCCTGCAGGCCGAGCGCGAACAGGGCATCACCATCGATGTGGCCTATCGTTACTTCAGTACCGCCAAGCGCAAGTTCATCATCGCCGACACCCCCGGCCATGAGCAGTACACCCGCAACATGGCGACCGGCGCCTCCACTTGCGACCTGGCGATCATTCTGATCGACGCCCGTTACGGCGTGCAGACGCAGACCAAGCGCCACAGCTTTATCGCCAGCCTGCTGGGGATCAAGCACATAGTCGTGGCCATCAACAAGATGGACCTGAAGGACTTCGATCAGGGCGTGTTCGAGCAGATCAAGGCCGATTACCTGAAGTTCGCCGAAGGTATCGCGCTCAAGCCGAGTTCGTTGCACTTTGTGCCGATGTCGGCGCTCAAGGGCGATAACGTGGTCAACAAGAGCGAGCGTTCGCCTTGGTACGACGGCCAGTCGCTGATGGAAATCCTCGAAACCGTGGAAGTGGCTGGTGATCGCAACTTCACCGATTTGCGCTTCCCGGTGCAGTACGTCAACCGTCCGAACCTGAACTTCCGCGGTTTCGCCGGCACCCTGGCCAGCGGCATCGTGCGCAAGGGCGACGAAGTGGTGGCCCTGCCGTCGGGCAAGGGCAGCAAGATCAAGTCCATCGTCACCTTCGAAGGCGAGCTGGAGCACGCTGGCCCGGGCCAGGCCGTGACCCTGACCCTGGAAGACGAGATCGACGTGTCCCGCGGCGACATGCTGGTGCACGCCGATAGCCGCCCGCAGATCAGCGACAGCTTCGACGCCATGCTGGTGTGGATGAGTGAGGAGCCGATGCTGCCGGGCAAGAAATACGACATCAAGCGCGCCACCAGCTATGTGCCGGGCTCGATCGCCAGCATTGCCCATCGCGTCGATGTGAACACCCTTGAACATGGTCCGGCGAGCAGCTTGCAGCTCAACGAAATCGGCCAGGTGCGGGTCGCCCTGGATGCGCCCATCGCTCTCGATGGCTACGCCCATAACCGCACCACCGGCGCCTTTATCGTCATCGACCGGCTGACCAACGGCACTGTCGGCGCCGGCATGATCATCGCTGATCCGGTCGGCGCCCAGCGTAACGACGGGCACCACGGCAAGCTCGCCCATGTGTCCACCGAAGAGCGCGCTGCGCGCTTTGGTCAGCAGCCGGCCACCGTGTTGTTCAGTGGTCTGTCGGGCGCCGGCAAAAGCACCCTGGCCTACGCCGTGGAGCGCAAGCTGTTCGATATGGGGCGTGCGGTCTATGTACTGGACGGCCAGAACCTGCGTCATGACCTCAATAAGGGCCTCCCGCAGGACCGTGCCGGGCGTACCGAGAACTGGCGTCGTGCCGCCCACGTCGCGCGGCAGTTCAACGAGGCCGGTCTGCTGACCCTGGCGGCGTTCGTCGCCCCGGATGCCGAAGGCCGCGAACAGGCCAAGGCGTTGATCGGTGGCGAGCGCCTGCTCACCGTCTACGTGCAGGCGTCGCCGCAGGTATGTGCCGAGCGCGATCCGCAGGGGTTGTATGCCGCTGGCGGCGATAACATTCCGGGCGAGTCCTTCCCGTACGATGTGCCGCAGAATGCCGATCTGGTGATCGACACGCAAAGCGTATCGGTGGATGAGGGCGTCAAGCTGGTGTTGGCGCTGCTGCGCGAGCGCGGCGCGATCTAAACCGTTACTCGCACAACAAAAAGCCCCGCTGATCAGCGGGGCTTTTTGTTGTCTGTAGGAGCCCGCTTGCTGCGGTCCGGCGTGTCGGCGATCCTCAGTGGCATTGATCGGCCAGGTTACCCGACCGGATAGCCGACATGCTGGACTCCGGCACGCCGACTTTCCGCAGCCTAGCGCTTGTTCTTCAATCCATAGCTTTCATCGAGCATGCCGGGCACGTCCGCGCTTTTCGGCGCGTAGTCCTTGGGCATTTCGTTGTTCTTCGGTGGTGTCAGGCGTTCGCGTTTTTCGCCGCCATCGTCGGCATGCAGGGTGGCGAGCAGGCGCTGGCGGGTCAATTCGTCCAGGGCCAGGCGGTTGGCGCCGTCGGACAGGTGTTCTTGCACGTCCTGATAGCTCTGCGTGAGTTTTTTCACCATGTTGGCGGTGGTGTTGAAATGGCTGACCACTTCGCTCTGGTAGGCGTCGAAGCGTTCCTGCATTTCGTCCAATTGGCGCTGGGTGCGGTTGGGAGCCGCGTTGGGCGCCAGGCGGGCGATCAGGAAGCCAATGGCAATACCGGCTACCAGGGTAACGGCCGGTAGTAACCAGGCTGTGAGCGTCTGTTCCACGAGTCCTTCCTCTCTAAACGGCTTTGCTTTACGTTAACGGCTCGAACCTGCGCTGTATACCGCAAAGAGTATCTAGGGCGCAGGCTGTCAGCTAGACGAGTCGATCCTCTGAGAGGTCACGGAGTTCCCCGTTGCTCACCCGCGAAACCCCAGTATTTATCGAAGGCCCCTGCGGGCCGCTGCAAGCCCTGTCGCTCGATGTACCCGAGGCGCGCGGCGTTGCGCTGATCTGCCATCCCAATCCGGTGCAGGGCGGGACCATGCTCAACAAGGTCGTCTCGACCTTGCAGCGCACTGCGCGCGATGCCGGCCTGGCCACGTTGCGTTTCAATTACCGTGGTGTCGGCAGCAGCGCCGGCAGCCATGATATGGCCAGCGGCGAGGTCGACGATGCCGAAGCGGTGGCGCATTGGCTGCGCGCACGCTACCCGCAGTTACCGTTGACCCTGCTCGGCTTTTCCTTCGGTGGCTTCGTCGCCGCCAGCCTTGGCGGGCGTCTGGAAAACCAGGAAATAGAGCTGGCGCAACTGATCATGGTGGCGCCTGCGGTACAGCGCTTGACCACGGAAAGCCCACCGGCACAGCGTTGCCCGCTGGTAGTGATCCAGCCCGAGGACGACGAAGTGATAGACCCGCAGGCGGTTTATGCCTGGTCCGCCGGCCTGGGGCGTGCCCATGAGCTGCTGAAAGTGGCAGAATGCGGGCACTTTTTTCACGGCAAACTCACGGATCTCAAGGATCTGCTGTTGCCGCGTCTCTGATTCCGTCTAACAAGCGAACGCCATGACCACTCGTATCCTTACCGGCATCACCACCACCGGCACCCCGCACCTCGGCAACTACGCGGGTGCGATTCGTCCCGCCATCGTCGCCAGTCGCGCGGCCGATGCGGATTCGTTCTACTTCCTCGCCGACTACCATGCGCTGATCAAGTGCGACGAGCCGGCGCGTATCCAGCGTTCGCGCCTGGAAATCGCCGCCACCTGGCTGGCCTGCGGCCTGGATGTGAACAAGGCGACCTTCTATCGCCAGTCGGATATCCCGGAGATCCCCGAGCTGTGCTGGTTGCTCACCTGTGTCGCCGGCAAGGGCCTGCTCAACCGCGCCCACGCCTACAAGGCCTCGGTGGACAAGAATGTCGAGCAGGGCGAAGACCCCGATGCGGGCATCACCATGGGCCTGTTCAGCTACCCGGTGCTGATGGCCGCGGACATCCTGATGTTCAACGCGCACAAGGTGCCGGTCGGCCGTGATCAGATCCAGCACGTGGAAATGGCTCGCGACATCGCCCAGCGCTTCAATCACCTGTTCGGTCAGGGCAAGGAGCTGTTCGTCCTGCCGGAAGCGGTGATCGAGGAAGACGTCGCGACCCTGCCGGGCCTCGACGGGCGCAAGATGAGCAAGAGCTACGACAACACCATCCCGTTGTTCGGCAACAGCAAGCAGCTCAAGGACGCCGTGGCGCGGATCGTTACCGACTCCAAGTTGCCCGGCGAGCCCAAAGACCCGGACAACTCGCACCTGTTCACCCTCTATCAGGCATTCGCCGCGCCGACCCAGCAGGCGGATTTCCGCGCCGAGCTGATCGCCGGGCTGGCCTGGGGCGAAGCGAAGCAGCGTCTGTGTCAACTGATCGAGGCCGAATTGGGCGAGGCGCGCGAACGCTATCACGCCCTGATCGAAAAGCCGGGCGAGCTGGAAGACATCCTGCTCGATGGCGCCGCCAAGGCGCGCAAGATCGCCACGCCGTTTCTCGGCGAGCTGCGTGAGGCCGTTGGCCTGCGCTCGTTCCGCAGCCAGGCGGCGGGTAGCGCAGGGGGCAAGAAGAAAGCCGCCAAGAGCGCGCGTTTCGTCAGTTTCCGCGAGCAGGATGGCAGCTTCCGCTTCCGCTTTCTCGCCGCCGATGGCGAGCAGTTGCTGTTGTCGCGCCCCTTCAGCGACCCCAAGGCTGCCGGCAGCATCAGCCAGCGGCTGATCGCCAACGGCGCCGATGCATTGGAGTTGCGTGCCGACGAGGGCGAGCAGTTCACCCTGTGGCTGGATGGTGAATGCCTGGCCGATAGCCCGGCGTATGCCGAGCCGGAGGAGCTGGAGGCGGCCATGTTGCGCCTGCGAGAGGCGATTGCCGAGCTGGCGGCAGCGTAGGCGAGGTCGGGAGGCACCGCGGAATGACCTGAGCGCAGCGATACCTATGCCGTCCGGCAATGAATAACGCTGCATCCCAGGCGTTCCGGTCCCTTGCCCTGCATAGCGGTGATTGCCAATCCGCGGGGGCGTCGCTAAAGTGACGCCCCCGTTTTACTGGCCCGGCTCACCCATCATGACTCCACTAGAACGCTACCAAGCCGATCTCAAACGCCCCGACTTCTTCCACGATGCGGCCCAGGAAACGGCAGTGCGCCATTTGCAGCGCCTGTACGACGATCTGGTGGCAAGCGAGGGCGAGCGTCCCGGGCTGTTCGGCAAGCTGTTCGCCAGAAAGCCCCAAGGACCGGTCAAGGGCCTGTATTTCTGGGGCGGCGTCGGCCGCGGCAAGACTTATCTGGTCGACACCTTCTTCGATGCGTTGCCGTTCGAGAAGAAGGTGCGTACGCACTTTCACCGCTTTATGAAGCGTGTGCACGAGGAGCTGAAGACCCTCAAGGGCGAAAAGAACCCGCTGACCATCATCGGCAAGCGTTTCGCCGACGAGGCCCGGGTGATCTGCTTCGATGAGTTCTTCGTCTCCGATATCACCGATGCGATGATCCTCGCCACTCTGTTGGACGAGCTGTTCAAGAACGGTGTGAGCCTGGTCGCGACTTCCAATATCGTGCCCGACGGCTTGTATCGCGATGGCTTGCAGCGCGCGCGTTTCCTGCCGGCGATCGCATTGCTCAAGGAGCACACCGAGATCGTCAATGTCGACAGCGGCATCGACTACCGGCTGCGCGCGCTGGAGCAGGCCGAGTTGTTCCACTGGCCGCTGGATGCCGAGGCGGAGCAAAGCCTGCAACGCAGTTTCAGCAGCCTGCTGCCCGAGCACTGCTCGGTGCAGGAGAACGAGCCGCTGATGATCGAGAACCGCGCCATAGTCGCGCGCAAGGTTGGCGACGACGTGGCCTGGTTCGATTTTCGCGAGCTGTGCGACGGCCCGCGCAGCCAGAACGACTACATCGAACTAGGCAAGATCTTCCACGCGGTATTGCTGGCCAATGTCGAGCAGATGAGCGTGGACAAGGAAGATATGGCGCGGCGTTTCATCAACCTGGTCGACGAGTTCTACGACCGCAACGTCAAGCTGATCATCTCCGCCGAGGTCGAACTCAAGGACCTCTACAGCGGCGGCCGCCTGAACTTCGAGTTCCAGCGTACCCTCAGCCGCCTGCTGGAAATGCAGTCCCATGAGTTCCTGTCGCGTCCGCATAAGCCTTAAAAAGCAGCTTCAAGCTGTACGTTCTTAGACCGGGCCGTCCTTGTGTTGGAACTGTCGGCGGTACTGATTGGGCGATAGCTCGGTGTGCTGGCGGAACAGGCGGGCGAAGAAGCTGGCGTCGTCGTAGCCCACCTCGTAACTGATGGTCTTGATGCTTTTGCGGGTGGCGCTGAGCATGCCCTTGGCGGTTTCGATGCGCAGGCGTTGCAGGTAATGCAGTGGCTTGTCGCCGGTGGCCGCCTGGAAGCGGCGCATGAAATTGCGAATGCTCATGCTGTGTTCACGGGCGACGTCTTCGAAGCGGAATTTATCGGCGAAGTGATCCTCCAGCCATTGCTGGATTTGCAGCACGGTCATGTCGTGATGCAGCTTCTGGCCGCCGAAGCCGATGCGTCCCGGTGCGTAATTGCGCTGCACTTCGTAGAGAATGTCGCGGGCCACGCCCTGGGCGACGCCGGCGCCGCAGAAGCGCTCGATCAGGTAGATATACAGGTCGCAGGCCGAGGTGACGCCGCCAGCGCAGTAGAGGTTATCGGCATCCGATAGATGCTTTTCCTGATTGAGCAGCACCCTGGGGAAACGCTCGGCAAACTCGTTGAAAAAGCGCCAGTAGGTGGTCGCTTCCTTGCCGTCGAGCAGCCCGGCCTCGGCCATCCAGAACACCCCGGTGGCTTCGCCACAGATCGCGCTGCCTTTGGCGTGGCTGTCCTTCAGCCAGCTGGGTACCTGGGGATGGCGCTGGCTGAGGGCGTCGAAGTCGTCCCAGAACGCCGGCAGGATGATCAGGTCGGCGACATCCAGCGCACCGTCCACCGGTACCCGTACACCGCTGAAGCTGCTCACCGGCTGGCCGTCCGGGCTGACCAGGTTGATCTCGAAAGCCGGCGCCAGGCCAATGCCCTGCTGTTTGCCATAGCGCAGGCTGGCCATATGGAAGAAATCCTTGGCCTGCATCAGGGTGGAGGCGAATACGCCGTCAGTGGCCAGAATGCTTACACGCTTGAGAGCTGTGGTCATCGTTGTTCTTCCTGGCTGAGGACGTACGGAAATGGCATGGGCGACGCGCTTGGCTGATTGAGGTGGGAAAGCGGTCAAGATACGGCTGGATCGTCTTATTTTTTGGCGTTTGTGTCCAGTGTAACCAAGCGTTTGCTTGGTTAAAGTCGTTATCTCGCGTCCTATCTCCAGCCCAGGTGCCAGCATGATTCCCAGAACGTTGTTCAGTCCCGAGCACGAGCTCTTTCGCGACAGTGTGCGCAAGTTTCTCGAACAGGAGGCGGTGCCCTTCCATCAGCAGTGGGAGAAGGATGGTCATATCGATCGCGCTTTATGGAACAAGGCCGGCGAGGCGGGCATGCTTTGCTCGCACATTCCTGAAGAGTACGGCGGCATGTCCGCGGATTT
The DNA here is from genome assembly GCA_966210435.1 of uncultured Pseudomonas sp. Taxonomy (GTDB): domain Bacteria; phylum Pseudomonadota; class Gammaproteobacteria; order Pseudomonadales; family Pseudomonadaceae; genus Aquipseudomonas. Next base: position 112,778 of record CBIHLF010000005.1, read on the forward strand.
TCTCTACAGCGCCGTGGTGATCGAGGAGGTCGGGCGTCTGGGGTTGACCGGCATCGGCTTCTCCCTGCATTCGGACATAGTCGCGCCCTATATCCTGCATTACGGTTCCGAAGCGCTGAAGCACAAGTACCTGCCGAAGCTGGTCTCCGGCGAGATGGTCACCGCGATTGCGATGACCGAGCCGGGTGCGGGCTCCGACCTGCAGGGGGTGAAAACCACCGCGGTGCTGGAGGGCGACGAGTACGTGATCAACGGCTCCAAGACCTTTATCACCAACGGCTACCTGGCCGATCTGGTGATAGTGGTGGCCAAGACCGATCCCAAGGCCGGCGCCAAGGGCACCAGTCTGTTTCTGGTCGAGGCCGACTCGCCGGGTTTTGCCAAGGGCAAGCGCCTGGAGAAGGTCGGTATGAAGGCCCAGGACACCTCCGAGCTGTTTTTCCAGGATGTGCGGGTGCCCAAGGAAAACCTGCTCGGGCAGGCCGGTATGGGCTTCGCTTATCTGATGCAGGAACTGCCTCAGGAACGTTTGACCGTGGGCATCGGGGCGCTGGTTTCGGCCGAGGCTGCACTGAAGTGGACGCTGGAGTACACCCGCGAGCGCAAAGCGTTCGGCAAGGCCATTGCGGACTTTCAGAACACCCGCTTCAAGCTGGCCGAGATGGCGACCGAAATCCAGGTCGGCCGGGTATTCGTCGACCGCTGCCTGGAGCTGCACCTGCAGGGCAAGCTGGATGTGCCGACCGCGGCCATGCTCAAGTACTGGGGTACCGACCTGCAATGCAAGGTGCTCGATGAGTGCGTGCAGCTGCACGGCGGTTACGGTTTCATGTGGGAATATCCGGTGGCGCGGGCCTGGGCCGATGCCCGGGTGCAGCGGATATATGCCGGTACCAATGAAATCATGAAGGAAATCATCGCCCGCTCGCTGTAACCGCCGAAGACGCCGCTGTTCCGGCGGCGAACTTGCGCAATGCCATGGCGCTCCAACAGACAAATGCCTGGAGGATGTCATGAAGTCTTTGAGTGAGCTCGCCGCGGAACCATTCGCTGGCTGGGACGGCAGCGTAGCCGCTGCCCGGACCCTGCAGACGCGCCTGGCCGAACGGGTGCGGCTGGAAGACGACTACCCGCCTTTGCAACGCTTCGCCGGTGTCGATGTCGGCTTCGAGGAGGATGGTTCGATCACCCGGGCGGCAGCGGTTTTGCTCGACGCACTGACCCTCGAGCCGTTGGCCGAGTGCGTGGCACGTATCCCTACGCGCATGCCTTATGTGCCGGGTCTGCTGTCTTTTCGCGAATTGCCGGCATTGCTGCAGGCATTGGCGGGATTGCCCCGTGAGCCCGATCTGGTGTTCGTCGATGGCCACGGCATCGCCCATCCGCGGGGTCTGGGGATTGCCGCGCATCTGGGCGTGGTGAGCGGTCTGCCAAGCATCGGCGTGGCCAAGAAAATCCTTACCGGCAGCCATGCTCAGCTACAGGAGCAGCGCGGGGCGCGGGTGCCTTTGCTTGATCGAGACGGCCGGACAATCGGATGGGTGCTGCGCAGCAAGCGCGGCGTGCGACCGTTGATCGTCTCGCCGGGCCATCGCGTGAGTCTTGAGCGTGCGCCGGATTTGGTGATGGCTTGCGTGCGTCATTACCGCCTGCCCGAGCCGACCCGGCTGGCCGACCGCCTGGCATCGCGGCGCGATAGCCGTGGCGGTCAGCAGCCCTTGTTCTGAAGCGGCAACAGACCCTAGGGCGCGGGGTTGGGTTGTCGGGTATGAATGGCCTCGATTCCGGCGAGGACTTCATCGGAGAGTCGTAGTTGTGCGCTGGCCAGGTTGCTGTCCAGCTGTTCGAGCGTGGTGGCGCCGATGATATTGCTGGTCACGAAGGGTTGCGCGGTGACGAATGCCAAAGCCATTTGCGCTGGATCGAGGCCGTGCTCGCGGGCCAGGGCCACATAGTGCGAGCAGGCCGCTTCGGCTTGTGGGTTGGTGTAGCGAGCGAAGCGGCTGAACAGGCTGATGCGCGCATTGGCCGGACGTGCGCCGCCCTCGTACTTGCCCGAGAGCATGCCGAACGCCAGGGGCGAATATGCCAGCAGGCCGCAGTCTTCGCGGATCGCGATTTCCGCCAGACCCACCTCGAAGCTGCGGTTGAGCAGGTTGTAGGGGTTCTGAATCGACACGGCGCGCGACCAGTTGCGCTGTTCGGCCAGTTGCAGGAATTTCAGGGTGCCCCAGGGTGTTTCGTTGGACAGGCCGATATGGCGGATTTTGCCGGCCCTGACCTGTTCGTCGAGCACTTCGAGGGTTTCTTCCAGCGGTGTGAAGTCGCTGTCGCGGTGTTTGTAGCCGAGCTGGCCGAAGAAGTTGGTCGGCCGCTCCGGCCAGTGCAGTTGATACAGATCGATCCAATCGGTGCGCAAACGTTTGAGGCTGGCGTCCAGCGCGGCGGTGATGTGCGCGCGGTTGTGCTTGAGCTGACCACCGCGGATGTAGTCGATGCCGTTGCCCGGCCCGGCGACCTTGCTCGCCAGCACCCAGTCGGCCCGGTCGCCGTGCTTGGCGAAGTAGTCGCCGATGATTTGCTCAGTGGTGCTGTAAGTCTCGGCGCGCGGCGGCACCGGGTACATTTCGGCGGTGTCGATGAAATTCACCCCCGCGGCCTTGCTGCGTTCGATCTGGGCGAAGGCGTCGTCGGCGCTGTTTTGCTCACCCCAGGTCATGCTGCCGAGGCATAAGGCACTGACCTGCAAATCCGTCCGGCCTAGTTGGCGATAATCCATTTCGAGCTCCTTCGGTAAACGGCCATACAATCAGGTTGTATTTATTTTCGCAATCTGCATAATTGCGCACCTCTTTCTGCAGTGGAAGTGATGCGCCGCCTGCCGAAGAATCTTGCCGTATGACGGACGCGCTGACCCGAGCCCCCGATAGCGCCTGTTTGCGGCTGCCTTTGACCTTGTCAAAGTACGCACTATTCAGTAAGATCCGCCGTCTTATTTATCAGGGCGGCCCCTGAGGCTATAAAGAATGAAAACTTTTACTGCTAAACCTGAAACAGTAAAGCGCGACTGGTTCGTCGTCGACGCTGCAGGTCAGACCCTGGGTCGTCTGGCTACTGAAATCGCCAGCCGTCTGCGTGGCAAGCACAAGCCTGAATACACTCCGCACGTCGACACCGGTGATTACATCGTTGTGATCAATGCCGAGCAGGTACGTGTGACCGGTGCCAAGACCACCGACAAGATGTACTACTCTCACTCCGGTTTTCCGGGCGGCATCAAGTCGATCAACTTCGAAAAGTTGATCGCCAAGGCGCCTGAGCGTGTGATCGAGACCGCGGTTAAAGGCATGCTGCCGAAGAATCCGCTGGGTCGCGACATGTATCGTAAGCTGAAGGTGTATGCGGGCGCTGCCCACCCACACACTGCTCAGCAGCCCCAAGAACTGAAGATTTAACGGAATAGTTCATTATGTCGGCGACTCAAAATTACGGCACTGGCCGTCGCAAGACTGCAACCGCTCGCGTTTTCCTGCGTGCCGGTACTGGCAAGATCTCCATCAATAACCGTACTCTCGACGGTTTCTTCGGTCGCGAAACTGCCCGCATGGTAGTTCGTCAGCCGCTGGAACTGGTTGAGATGACCGAGAAGTTCGACGTCTACGTCACCGTTATCGGTGGCGGCGTGAGTGGCCAGGCCGGTGCAATCCGTCACGGCATCACTCGTGCTCTGATGGACTACGACGAAGCTCTGCGTCCTGCCCTGCGCAAGGCCGGCTTCGTGACTCGCGATGCTCGTGAAGTTGAACGTAAGAAGGTTGGTCTGCGTAAAGCGCGTAAGCGTCCGCAGTACTCCAAGCGTTAATTCGCTATCTGCGTTCAAAAACGCCCAGTTTCCTAGCGGAACTGGGCGTTTTTTATGGGCGTAAGAATGCCCTGCGGTGTTATGCCGCAGTGTTGAGTCCCGCGCCCTGCGCGGTGTTAAGCCTTTATCGGCGGGGTAATTACCTTGTCAGAAAAGGGGCTTTTCATTACCATTTGGCGAATTTTTTGCGCGACTCGAAATTTACTTAGTAGAGGCCTGACCAACAGGCCATAAAGCTGATGGGAGACGACTGAATGAGCAATGACGGCGTGAATGCAGGCCGGCGTCGCTTCTTGGTAGCAGCCACCTCTGTGGTGGGCGCTGCTGGAGCGGTGGGTGCCGCGGTCCCGTTCGTGGGGTCATGGTTCCCGAGTGCCAAGGCTAAAGCTGCCGGTGCGCCTGTGAAGGTGAACGTGAGCAAGGTCGAGCCTGGCCAGCAGATGGTCGCCGAATGGAGGGGGCAACCCGTATTCATCGTGCGTCGTACTGAGGAAATCCTGAAGAATCTGGTGAAGATCGAAGAGCGACTGGCCGACCCCGAGTCGAAAAAGTCGGTCCAGCCAGGGTATGTCGATCCTCACGTACGCTCGATCAGACCGGAGCTGCTGCTGCTGGTGGGGTTGTGCACGCACCTGGGTTGCTCGCCAACGTTCCGTCCTGAAGTAGCGCCCGCCGACCTCGGGGCCGAATGGGTGGGAGGGTATTTCTGCCCTTGCCATGGTTCCCGCTATGACCTCGCTGGCCGGGTCTACAAAGCGCAACCTGCGCCCTTGAACCTGCCGGTGCCACCGCACACATACGAGACGGATGACGTCATCGTCATCGGTGTGGACCAGGAGCAAGCATGATGAGTAAGTTCATGGAATGGGTGGATGCGCGCTTCCCCGCCACCAAGATGTGGGAAGACCATCTGAGCAAGTATTACGCACCGAAGAATTTCAACTTCTTCTACTTTTTCGGCTCCCTGGCATTGCTGGTGCTGGTCAACCAGATCGTCACCGGTGTCTGGCTGACCATGAGCTACAACCCGTCGGCCGAAGAGGCATTCGCCTCGGTCGAATACATCATGCGTGACGTCGAATTCGGCTGGATTCTGCGTCTGCTGCACTCGACGGGTGCTTCGGCATTCTTCATCGTGGTCTATCTGCACATGTTCCGCGGTCTGCTCTACGGCTCCTACCAGAAACCGCGCGAGCTGGTGTGGATCTTCGGCATGCTGATCTATCTGATGCTGATGGCAGAGGCCTTCATGGGCTACCTGCTGCCGTGGGGCCAGATGTCCTACTGGGGTGCCCAGGTGATCATCTCGCTGTTCGGCGCCATTCCGGTGATCGGTGGCGACCTGACCCAGTGGATTCGCGGTGACTACCTGATTTCGGGGATTACCCTGAACCGCTTCTTCGCCCTGCACGTGGTGGCGTTGCCGATCGTGATTCTGGGGCTGGTGGTGCTGCATATCCTGGCGCTGCACGAAGTCGGTTCGAACAACCCCGACGGCGTTGAGATCAAGAAGAAGAAAGATGAAAACGGCATTCCGCTCGACGGCATTCCTTTCCATCCCTATTACACCGTGAAAGACATTGTCGGTGTGGTGGTGTTCCTGTTCATCTTCTGCTTCGTGGTGTTCTTCTTCCCTGAAATGGGTGGTTACTTCCTCGAGAAGCCGAACTTCGAAGTCGCCAACCCGTTCAAGACTCCTGCGCACATCGCGCCGGTCTGGTACTTCACTCCGTTCTACGCAATTTTGCGGGCGATTCCGGACAAGCTCATGGGTGTTATCGCCATGGGGGCTGCCATCGCCATCCTGTTCGTCCTGCCGTGGCTGGACCGTAGCCCGGTCAAGTCGATGCGTTACAAAGGTTGGCTGAGCAAGATCTGGCTGCTGGTGTTCTGCGTGTCTTTCGTCATCCTGGGCGTGCTGGGTGTGCTGGCGCCGACTCCGGGTCGTACGTTGCTGTCGCAGGTTTGTACCTTCCTGTACTTCGCGTATTTCATCCTGATGCCGTTCTACACCAGGATGGAAAAAACCAAACCGGTTCCGGAAAGGGTGACGGGCTGATGAAAAAGCTATTTGCTGCGTTTGTTATTGCTGCGCTGCCAGCCTTTGCCTTTGCTAACGAAGCTGGCGTGCATCTGGATGAAGTCGATATCGATCTGACCGACAAGGTTGCCCTGCAGGACGGCTTGCACACGTTTGCCAACTACTGCATGGGCTGCCATAGCGCCAAGTTCCAGCGCTATGAGCGTGTTGCCGACGACCTGGGCATCCCGCACGAAATCATGTTGGATAACGTGGTGTTCAGCGATGCCAAGATCGGCGATCACATGAAGATCGGCATGAAGCCCGAGAATGCCAAGACCTGGTTCGGTGCTGCACCGCCGGATCTGACCCTGGTTGCTCGCGTGCGTGGTACCGACTGGTTGTACACCTACCTGCGTACCTTCTACGCCGATCCGACCCGGCCGCTGGGCTCCAACAACATGGTCTTCCCCAATGTGGGCATGCCTAACGTGTTGGCTGGCCTGCAAGGGCATCAGTACATCGGTTGCAAGCAGGTACAGGTGGTTGAGCACGGCAAGAAGCTGTTCGACCCGCTGACCGGTACGCCGATCACTCACGAAGCCTGCGATCAGCTGACCATCGAGCCGAAATCGGGGTCGCTGAGCGAGGAAGAGTTCGATGAGAAGATCAAGAACCTGGTTACCTTCCTTGCCTACTCGGCCAACCCGGTCAAGCTGAAAAGCGAGCGTATCGGTACCTACGTTCTGTTGTACCTGGCGTTCTTCTTCGTGTTTGCCTACCTGCTCAAACGCGAATACTGGAAGGACGTGCATTAAATCGTCGCTTCCCTTCGCTGTTGATCTGCGCGCCCTGTTGGGCGCGCAGTTTTTCTGCTTCCGAATAACTTAAATAAGCGAGGAGGACCGCCATGGGCGTGACCAATCGGTTGGCCTGTTACTCCGACCCCGCCGACCACTATTCCCACCGCGTACGCATCGTGCTCGCCGAGAAGGGTGTCAGCGCCGAGATCATCAATGTGACGGGTGGCAATTGCCCGCCGCGGCTGCTGGAGGTCAATCCTTACGCCAGCCTGCCGACCCTGGTGGACCGCGATCTTGCGCTGTACGAGTCGACGGTGGTGATGGAATACCTGGATGAGCGTTATCCGCATCCGCCATTGTTGCCGGTGTATCCGGTGGCTCGTGCCAATAGTCGTCTGTTGATCCATCGGATTCAGCGGGACTGGTGCAAGTTGGTCGATCAGATTCTCGATTCGCGTAGCAAGGAGCCGGCCCGTGCGCTGGCGCGCAAGGAGTTGCGTGAGAGCCTGACCGGCGTTTCACCACTGTTTGCCGACAAGGCTTATTTCCTCAGTGAGGAGTTGAGTCTGGTCGATTGTTGCCTGCTGCCGATTCTCTGGCGCTTGCCGGTTTTGGGTATCGAGTTACCGAAAGCCGCCAAGCCGTTGCTCGACTATATGGATCGTCAGTTCGCTCGTGAGGCCTTTCAGGCTAGTCTTTCCCCTGTTGAGCGCGATATGCGCTAATAGCCGCAGAGAACCGTGGTGTTCGGTTACTACCGATCTCCGCGAGCATGCATGTGTTGTGGGCGCCAAGTGGCATCGTCGCTGCTCCGGCGCTTGTGTTTAGCGCCTATGGCGCCGCTGCTCGCCCGGTTCGAACGGCTCGGTAAAGCTTGAGGAGGCTTTGATGAACTCCAGTCGTCCCTATCTGATTCGCTCGCTCTACGAGTGGATCGTCGATAACGATTGCACCCCCCATCTTCTGGTCAATGCCGAATATGCCGGCGTGCAGGTGCCGCCCGGATTCGCCAGCGATGGGCAGATCGTGCTCAACGTATCGCCCAGCGCCGTGCGTCATCTGCATATGGATAACGAAGCGGTGAGCTTCGAGGGGCGCTTCGGGGGCATAGCGCACAGCCTCTATGTGCCCGCTGTCGCGGTATTGGCAATCTATGCCCGGGAGAATGGCCAGGGCATGGTCTTCGATCTGGAAGCGCCGGTGGCCGGCAATGAGGAGCCTGACGAGCAGGGGCCGCCGGACGACGAGCCGCCGCGTCCCAGCGGTCGGCCTAGTTTGAAAGTGGTCAAGTGATGCTTGGCTTCAGGCCGGAAGCCACAAGCTTCAAGTAAAACACAGGGCGCCTATGGCGCCCTGCGTTTTTGTTCACTTTGCTCGCAGCACGCAGCTGCGGCTAGTTCGTATATTGGAACAGCTTGACGATCTTCTGCACGCCGCCGACGCTCTGAACCAGATTGGTTGCACTGGTGGCTTCCTGGCGTGAAACCAGGCCGAGCAGGTAGACGATGCCGTTCTCCGTCACCACCTTGATACGGGTGCCGGGTACGGTAGCGTCTGCGACCATCTGCGCCTTGATCTTGGTGGTCAGCAGCGAGTCGTTGCTGCGCGCCAGTAGCGAGGTGGGCTGCAGTACCTGCAGTTCGTTGTGCACCTTGCTGACGCCCTGGACCCGGCGCGCCGCCTGTTCGGCCGAGGCCTTCAGCTCGCTGCGAGGAGTTTGCCCGGCCAGCAGGACGACGCCGTTGTAGCTGGTGACGACGATATGCGAGGTAGGGCTGGTCAGATCGGCGTGGGCGCGGGCGATATTCGCCTCGACTTCCGGGGCGATGAACTGGTCGTCGATCTTATTGCCGATGCTGCGGCTACCGCAGCCGGCGAGGCCCAGGCTCAGCGCCAGGGTTAAGAGAAGCAGCGAGATGCGGGTCATTCTTCACTCCCGAATAGTTGGCTGTCGATGAGGTCGCACAGGCAGTGAATGGCCAGCAGGTGGACTTCCTGAATGCGCGCGGTGACTTTCGAGGGGACGCGGATCTCAACGTCTTCCGGCAGCAGCAGCGATGCCATGCCGCCGCCGTCGCGACCGGTGAGCGCGACTACGGTCATTTCACGATCGTGGGCGGCCTGGATCGCCTGGATCACGTTGGCCGAGTTGCCGCTGGTGGAAATCGCCAGCAGTACGTCGCCGGGCTGGCCCAGGGCGCGGATCTGCTTGGAAAACACCTCGTTGTAGCTGTAGTCGTTGGCGATCGAGGTAATGGTCGAGCTGTCGGTGGTCAGGGCGATCGCCGGCAGGCTCGGGCGCTCGCGCTCGAAGCGGTTGAGCAGTTCGGAGGAAAAGTGCTGGGCGTCGCCGGCCGAGCCGCCGTTGCCGCAGGTGAGAATCTTGCCTTCGTTGAGCAGGGCGTGAACCATGGCCTGGCTGCCTTGCTCGATGAACGGGATGAGCACGTCCATGGCCTGTTGCTTGGTTTCGATGCTGGCTTGGAACAACTGACGTATGCGGGCTTGCATGTCCATCGGAGATATAACCTTCAGTGGGGCGCCTGTTCAGGTATCAAAGGCGTTTTGAATCCAGTTCAGTTGCGGTGGGTGATTGCCGTTGGCGCTGATGGCTATCACGTCAAAGCGGCAGGGGTGGCTGGCCCAGCGCGATTCCTGTTGCAAAAAGTGCTGGGCGGCGAGGGTCAGCTTCTGGCGCTTGCGCGCGTCGACGCTTTCTGCAGCGCCGCCCCAGGCTTGATGTCGACGGTAGCGAACTTCGACGAATACTACTGTATCGCGATCGAGCATGACCAGATCGAGCTCACCACGCTTGCAGCTCCAGTTCTGCGCCAGTAGGCGCAGGCCTTCCTGCTCCAGGTGGCGCCGGGCCAGGGCCTCGGCGGCCGAGCCGCTGTCCTGGGTGCTGCCGCGCTCGATCAATTGGGCGTTTCTGCCAGGCGCTGTACCTGGCCGTCGTGGAACATCGCCCAGGGCAGTTGCCGTTCGATACGCTGAGCCGGGTTCAGGCTCAGGCTGCCGGACAGGCCGTCGATCTGCGTATCGGGTAGCGCCTTCAATTGGGTCAGGCGCGGTGCCAGGCGAAAGGCGTCGGCGCCCATTGCATACAGGCGGCCGAGGCTGCCGGCAGCCTGGGGCCATTGGCTGCTGACCTGCTGGCGCAGCGGTTCCTGGCTATCGAGCAGCCAGGGGGTTTCGCAGAACAGGATGCCGTCCATGTCCTGGTATTGCGCCTGGCTGAGCGCGCCGGTGTACAGGTGCGACGTGGCATAGACCGGAACGTCGCCGGCATATTGGAACGCCAGGGTCGGCTTGATCTGCTGGGCCTGTTGCGGCGTGGCGGCGAGGAAGATGAAATCGACATCCTGGCGCCGTGCGGGTTGGCTGGCTACAGGGACGCCCAGAGTGTTCTTCAGTCGGTTGGTGCGTGCTTCGCTTTCCCGCAGCTGGAACAGGTTGGCGATCTGTTTGGCCAGTTCCACCGGCTGATCGACATGTTCGGCGGCGATAAGGCTGCCTCCCTGGGCTTGCCAGGCTTGCCGGAAGGCATCCAGGACTCTGTCGCCCCAATCGCCGCGAGGCACCAGGGCTACCGCCCGGCGCATGCCGTCGGCCCAGGCGCGGCGTGCCACTTCGCGGGCTTCGTCTTCGGCGGCGAGGCCGAACTGGAACAGCTGGGCCGGACCTTCCTGGCCCGCTTCGCTGTAGTTCAGGGCCAGCGTGGTGATCGGTAGCTGTTCGCGATCGCTGAGTTGCTTGACCAGCGGCTTCTCCAGTGGCCCGATCACCAGCTGCACGCCGTCGGTCTTGGCCTGGCGGTAAAAATCATCGAGGGAGGTCAGCTGCGAGCTGTCGTAGAAGCGGACGTGCGGCGGTTTCTGACCGCTTTGCTCGGCCTGATAGTAGGCGGCAAGGAAACCGTCGCGCAGGGCGCGCGCGACGCCTGCCAATTGGCCTTCCTGCGGCAGCAGCAGGGCGACTTCGGTCAATGGCTCGCTGGCCAATGCCTGCAGTTTGGCCAGGGGCTGCGGCAATTGCCGGGCGGCTGGGTGGTCGGGGTGCTGCATGCGCCAGCTATCGATGGCGGCTTGTTGCTGTTCCAGGGTGCCGGCGGTTTTGGTGGTGCGCGCCAGCGTCAGCCAGCCGGACATGTCGCTGCCGGAGCCATCCTGCAGCTGTTCCAGTGGCAGGCTGGCGACCAGTTCCCAGATGGTTTCGTGGTTCTGTGTCGCAGCCGCGCCGCTCAGCAATGGGGCGATGAACACCCGCTCGCGGGCGGCGTCGAGGATCTGTCCATTCGCTTGCAGGGCGGCGGCGCGCGTCAGCTGGGTGCGGATTTGCTGCTCCACCGGCAGTTCGCCGAGGCGCAGCAGGCTAGGGTGGCTGAGGGCGCGCAAGGCGGCCTTGGGCTTGTTGCGGGCCAGGGCGAGTTCGGCGATCAGCGTGTTGGCATAGATCTGTTGCGCCGGTTTCAGGCTGTCAATCTGCACCTGCTCGAGAATCCGCGTCGCGCGGCCGATGTCGTTCTGCTGGTAGGCCTGGTCGGCGGCGGAGAGGCGCAGCAGGGCGGCCTGTTCGGGCTGGCTGTCGCCTGCTTGTTGCAGCATCTGCTCGACGCTGGCTTGTGGGGTGCGCGGCAGTTCGCCCAGATTGGAGGAGGGCGAGCCGGCGCAGGCGGTGAGTAGGCCGGCGAGGCAAAGCACGGAAAGTGGGCGCGTGCGAACAACGATCATGTAAGCGTTCCTGATACTTGATCAAATGAGCGGGAATTGTACCCCGCGGCTGAAGGTCGTTGCGATCTCGCGGGCCAGAACCTGTTCACGGTTTGTCGGGATTGACGCGGGGCCGGTCGTTGCGCGGTCGTGAGAGGCGGCTTCGCCCGGTCATCTCGTACTGCCCGAGCGCTGTCCGGGCCAGACCGGCTACAATGCGCGCTTTGGCTCTTCAAGAGGTTTTGCTGTGACCGCTTCCGGTGCTCCGAATACTGCTCCCGGCACGCTTTATGTGGTGGCCACGCCCATCGGTAACCTCGATGACATCAGTGCGCGCGCCCTGAAAGTTCTGCGCGATGTCGCCTTGATCGCTGCCGAGGACACCCGTCACTCCGCGCGACTGATGCAGCATTTCGGTATAGGTACGCCGCTGGCGGCCTGTCATGAGCACAACGAGCGCGTTCAGGGCGGGCGCTTTCTCGCGCGCTTGCAGGCCGGCGAGGATGTTGCGCTGATCTCCGACGCCGGAACGCCGCTGATTTCCGATCCGGGCTATCACCTGGTGCGTCAGGCGCGGGCCGCCGGTATTGCGGTTGTGCCGGTGCCAGGGGCTTGCGCATTGATCGCAGCGTTGTCGGCAGCCGGCTTGCCTTCCGATCGCTTCATCTTCGAAGGCTTTCTGCCGGCCAAGGCAGCGGGCCGCCGCGGGCGCCTGGAGCAGGTGAAGGAAGAGCCGCGAACGCTGATTTTCTATGAGGCGCCGCACCGCATTCTCGAGTGCCTGCAGGATATGCAGGCGGTGTTCGGTGATCAGCGCCCGGCATTGCTGGCCCGGGAGATCAGTAAGACTTTCGAGACGCTCAAGGGTCTGCCGCTGGCGGAGCTAAGCGCCTGGGTAGCGGCAGATGGTAACCAGCAGCGCGGCGAGTGCGTGGTGCTGGTGGCCGGCTGGGAAGCGCCGGAAGGCGAGGCTGCGGTCAGTGCCGAGGCGCTGCGGGTGCTCGACCTGCTATTGCGGGAAATGCCGCTCAAGCGCGCTGCGGCACTGGCGGCGGAAATCACCGGGGTGCGCAAGAATCTGCTTTATCAGGTGGCGCTGGAGCGGCAAAACGACGCTTGAGCTTGTTCTTCGAGGGCGCTGCCGTTAACCTTGCCGGCGGAGAGTCGATCGGACAGTCGCTGCCGTGTTTCGTTCTGCGGGACGCGGGGGAGGAAAGTCCGGGCTCCATAGGGCGGAGTGCCAGGTAATGCCTGGGGGGCGTGAGCCTACGGAAAGTGCCACAGAAAATAACCGCCTAAGCGCGCAAGCGCCGGTAAGGGTGAAAAGGTGCGGTAAGAGCGCACCGCACGGCTGGTAACAGTCCGTGGCTAGGCAAACCCCACTCGGAGCAAGACCAAATAGGGTTCCATTGGCGTGGCCCGCGCTGGAACCGGGTAGGTTGCTAAAGACGTGCAGTGATGTACGTCGTAGAGGAATGACTGTCCTCGACAGAACCCGGCTTACAGATCGGCTCTCCACCTTTCTTCTGTGATCCGCTTCACTTTCATCCCCCGCTTTCTAATACCGAAAAAATCTTACTCTTAAGAAATCACTTTAAGTTTGAAGTGCAGCATATTGTGTTGCTTCGCTTTGCCTTGCCGGTACCCCCTCCGTTTGTCGTTTCTTCTTCCGCTTGTATCGCTAAATCTCCGTTCTATAAGGGTTTTTCCCGCTTTGGGCGCCTTGACGGTGGGGTGGGTGCGTTCCTATAGTGTGCGCGAGTGGTAAAAAGTGGCATGAAGTGGGTTTTTTTGGGCATGGATAGCTAATAAAAGGGGAAACGCGATCGTGTTTCGCGGAGCTAACGCCATCAGTCTCGACGCCAAAGGGCGCCTCGCGATGCCGAGTCGGTATCGTGACGAGCTCGTTTCGCGTTGTGCCGGCCAGCTTATCGTGACCATCGATGCGATCGACCCCTGCTTATGTGTCTATCCGCTGGCCGAGTGGGAGTTGATCGAAGCCAAATTGCGCGAGCTGGCGTCCTTCCGCGAAGAAAACCGCCGCTTGCAACGTTTGCTGATCGGCAATGCCGTCGACCTCGAGCTGGATGCCAGCGGTCGTTTCCTGGTGCCGCCGCGTCTGCGCGAATACGCCAAGTTGGATAAGCGCGCGATGTTGGTCGGCCAACTCAATAAATTTCAATTGTGGGATGAAGATGCCTGGAATGCTGTGGCGGACGCCGATCTGGCGGCCATCAAGCAACCGGGCGCCCTTTCCGACGATCTACGTGACCTGATCCTGTGACTATGACCGGCAGCTTTCGCCATATAACCGTGCTACTCGACGAAGCCGTTGAAGGCCTCGCCGTGCGGCCCGATGGCTGCTACCTGGATGGCACCTTCGGGCGCGGCGGGCATAGCCGGCTGATATTGCAGAAGCTCGGGCCGGATGGTCACTTGTTGGGATTCGATAAAGATCCCTTAGCGATTGCGACGGGTGAAGCGCTAGCGGCCGAAGACGGCCGCTTTGTCGTTGTGCAGCGTAGTTTTGCGGAACTTGGCGAGGAGATCGTTGTCCGCGGTCTGGCGGGGCGGGTCAACGGCATTCTTCTCGATCTGGGCGTGTCCTCGCCGCAGCTGGACGATGCCGCCCGCGGTTTCAGTTTCCTCAACGACGGTCCGCTGGATATGCGTATGGATCCGACCCGTGGGCTCAGTGCGGCGCAGTGGATCGCCAGCGCCCCGGAGGAGGAAATCGCCCGGGTATTCAAGGAGTACGGCGAGGAGCGTTTCGCCAAACGCATGGCTCGCGCCGTTGTCCTGCGTCGTGCCGAGCAGCCGTTCGAGCGCACCGCCGATCTGGCACAGGTGCTGACCGTCGCCAATCCGGCCTGGGAGAAGGGCAAGAATCCAGCGACCCGTGCGTTCCAGGGGCTGCGTATTCATATCAACAACGAGTTGGGTGATCTGGAGCGCGGCCTGGATGCAGCGCTGGAAGCCCTCGAAGTCGGCGGTCGCCTGGTGGTGATCAGTTTCCACTCCCTGGAAGACCGCATCGTCAAACTCTTTATGCGCAAACATGCCAAGGGCGAACAGGACAAGCTGCCGCGTAATCTGCCGATCATTCCGAAAGCCTTCGAGCCGCGTCTGAAGCTGATCGGTAAGGCGCAGTTCGCTTCCGAGGCCGAGCTCAAGGCCAACCCGCGTTCGCGCAGTGCGGTGATGCGGGTTGCGGAGAAGCTTCGATGAGCGCGGTATTCGCCAAGCCGCTGCCACGCGGCAGTCTGTTGATACTGGTGCTGTTTCTGGCGGTGCTGGCTTCCGCGCTGTCGGTTTCCTACTGTGCGCATTGGAATCGGCAGTTGCTCAATGGCCTTTATGCCGAGTTGAGTTACCGCGATAAAGCCATGGCCGAATGGGGACGTCTGGTGCTTGAGCAAAGCACCTGGACTGCACATAACCGAATCGAAGTGCTGGCCAGCGAACAGCTGAAGATGCGCGTTCCCGACGCCGGCGAAGTCCGTATGGTGACGCCATGATCGGGCTCGAAGGCGCACTTTACCCGTGGCGTTTCCGTCTGGTGCTGCTGCTTCTGGCGCTGATGGTCGGTGCGATTGCCTGGCGTATCGTCGACCTGCAAGTGGTCGATCATGATTTTCTCAAGGCTCATGGTGACGCCCGCAGCGTGCGGCACATTCCGATCCCGGCACATCGCGGTCTGATTACCGATCGTAATGCCGAGCCGTTGGCGGTCAGTACGCCGGTCACCACCCTGTGGGCCAATGGCAAAGAGTTGCAGGCGGCTAAAGGTCAGTGGTCGGCATTGGCGGCCGCGCTCGGGCAGGAGCCGAAAAGCTTCGCCGAGCGCCTGCAGGCCAATGCTGAGCGCGAATTCATGTACCTGGTGCGTGGCCTGACCCCGGAGCAGGGGCAGCGCGTGCTCGACCTCAAAGTGCCGGGTGTGTACGCCATCGAGGAATTCCGGCGCTTCTACCCGGCCGGCGAAGTGGCGGCGCATGTGGTCGGCTTTACCGATATCGACGACCGCGGTCGCGAAGGCATGGAACTGGCCTTCGAGGACTGGCTGGCGGGCGTGCCGGGCAAGCGTCAGGTACTCAAGGACCGGCGCGGCCGGCTGATCAAGGATGTGCAGGTGACGCAGAACGCCAAAGCCGGCAAGGCCTTGGCGCTGTCGATCGATTTGCGCCTGCAATATCTCGCCCATCGCGAGCTGCGTAACGCCCTGGTCGAATTCGGTGCCAAGGCCGGCAGCCTGGTAATGGTCGACGTGAAAACCGGCGAAGTGCTGGCGATGGTCAACCAGCCAACCTACAACCCCAACAATCGCAAGAGCCTGCAGCCCGCCGCGATGCGCAACCGGGCAATGATCGACGTGTTCGAGCCGGGTTCGACAATGAAGCCCTTTTCGATGAGCGCGGCCCTGGAAAGCGGGCGCTGGAAGCCCAGTGACAAGGTTGACGTCGCCTCGGGCACCCTGCAGATCGGTCGCTATACCATCCGCGACGTGTCCCATGTCGACGGCGGCGTGCTCGATCTGACCGGCATCCTGATCAAGTCGAGCAACGTCGGTATGAGCAAGGTCGCCTTCGATATCGGCGGCGAATCCATCCACACGGTCATGCAACAGGTCGGCTTCGGTCAGGATACCGGCCTGGGTTTCCCAGGCGAGCGGGTCGGCAACCTGCCGAATTACCGTGAGTGGCGCAAGGCCGAGACGGCGACGCTGTCCTACGGCTACGGTCTGTCCGTGACCGCGGTGCAGCTGGCGCATGCCTATTCCGTGCTGGCCAACTCCGGGCGCAGCGTGCCGTTGTCGATGGTGCGGGTGGACCGCGCGCCGGATTCGGTACAGGTGATTCCCGAGGCGGTGGCGAAAACCATCCAGGGCATGTTGCAGCAGGTCATCGAGGCGCCAGGCGGCGTATTCCGCGCCAAGGTTCCCGGTTACCACGTGGCCGGCAAGAGCGGCACGGCGCGCAAGGTGTCGGTGGGCAGCCGTGGCTACCGCGACAACGCCTATCGCTCGCTGTTCGCCGGTTTCGGGCCTATGAACGATCCGCGCATCGCCGTGGCCATCGTGATCGACGAGCCGAGCAAGGGTGGCTATTACGGCGGCCTGGTTTCCGCGCCGGTATTCGGCAAGGTAATGGCCGGTGCGTTGCGCCTGATGAATGTGGTGCCGGACAACCTGCCAGAGGCCAGCGAGTCGCAAACCGCCGCGGTCGAAACCACTAATGGAGGGCGTAGTTGATGCCGATGCCCCTGAACCAATTGCTGCCGGAAGCGGCGAGCTCGACGCTGATTCGCGAGCTGACCCTGGACAGCCGCAAGGTACGCCCCGGCGACTTGTTCCTGGCCGTGCCCGGCACCCAGCAGGACGGCCGGGTGCACATCGCCGATGCGGTGGCACGTGGCGCCGCCGCGGTTGCCTATGAAGCCGAAGGGGCCAGTGCGATGACTGCCGCCAGTGCGGAGCTGGTCGCGATCAAGGGGTTGGCCAGTCAGCTTTCGGCGATTGCCGGGCGTTTTTATGGCGAGCCGAGTCGCGGCCTGCACCTGATCGGTATCACCGGCACCAACGGCAAGACCAGTGTTAGCCAATTGCTGGCCCAGGCTCTGGATCTGCTTGGCGAGCGCTGCGGCATCATCGGCACCCTCGGCAACGGTTTTTACAACGCCCTGGCCCTGGGACGTCACACCACCCCGGACCCGATCGGCGTGCAGGCCTGCCTGGCCGAGATGAAGAAAGCCGGTGCACGTGCGGTGGCGATGGAGGTTTCCTCCCATGGCCTGCATCAGGGGCGCGTGGCGGCGCTGGACTACGATGTGGCGGTATTGACCAATCTGTCGCGCGATCATCTCGACTATCACGGCTCGATGCAGGCCTATGGCGAGGCGAAAGCCCGTCTGTTCGCCTGGCCCGGGCTGCGCTGCCGGGTGCTGAACCTGGACGACGCCTTTGGCCGTGAACTTGCCGCGCAGGCACATCCATCGCGCGTGATCGGCTACAGCCTGGAGGATCGCAGCGCCTATCTGTATTGCCGCGAGGCGCGATTCGACGAGCAGGGTGTGCTCGCCACGCTGGTAACTCCGCAAGGCGAACGCAGCCTGCGCAGTTCGTTGCTCGGCCGCTTCAACCTGAGCAACCTGCTGGCGGTGGTCGGCGCCCTGCTCGGGATGGATTACCCGCTCGACGAAATTCTCGCGGTCATGCCGCAGCTGCAGGGGCCCGTCGGGCGCATGCAGCGTTTGGGCGGCGCCGGCAAACCGCTGGTGGTGGTCGACTACGCGCATACCCCGGATGCGCTGGAAAAAGTTCTCGAGGCATTGCGCCCGCATGTCGAGGGGCGCCTGCTGTGCCTGTTCGGCTGTGGCGGCGACCGTGATAGCGGCAAGCGTCCGCTGATGGCGGCGGTAGTCGAGCGTCTTGCCGATGGCGTGCTGGTGACCGACGACAACCCGCGTAGTGAGTCGCCGCAGCAGATATTCAGCGATATCCGCGCTGGCTTCGGCGACGCCGACCAGGTGCAGTTCATCCATGGTCGCGGTCAGGCCATCGCCCAGTTGATCGCCAGCGCCAATGCCGACGATGTGCTGGTGCTGGCCGGTAAGGGGCATGAGGACTATCAGGAGATCAATGGTGAGCGTCAGCCATTCTCCGATCTGGTCGAGGCCGCCAAGGCGCTGGCCGAATGGACGGTGAAGCATGCTTAAGGCCCTGCGTTTGAGCGAAGTCTGCGCGCCGCTGAATGCCCGCCTGATTGGCGAGGATCGCACCTTCGACGCGGTCGGCACCGACAGCCGGGCGATTCAGCCGGGGCAGCTGTTCATCGCGCTCAGCGGCCCGCGCTTCGATGGCCATGACTACCTGGCCGAGGTTGCCGCACGCGGCGCCGTCGCCGCCCTGGTCGAGCGCGAGGTGGCGGACGTGGCGCTGCCGCAGCTGCTGGTGGGCGACACTCGTCTGGCGCTGGGACAGCTGGGTGCGCTCAATCGCCAGGCATTCGGTGGGCCGCTGGTGGCGATTACCGGTTCCAGTGGCAAGACCACGGTCAAGGAAATGCTCGCGAGCATTCTGCGGGTCGGCTTGCACGGTGCGGTGCTGGCCACCCGTGGCAACCTCAATAATGATCTCGGTGCGCCCCTGACCCTGTTGCAGTTGGCGCCCGAGCATGTCGCCGCGGTAGTGGAACTGGGCGCCAATCATGTCGGCGAAATCGCCTACACCGTCAGCCTGGCCAAACCGCAGGTGGCCATTATCAACAATGCCGGTACCGCCCACGTCGGCGAGTTCGGCGGGCCGGAGAAGATCGTCCAGGCCAAGGGCGAGATCCTCGAAGGGCTGGGCCACGACGGTGTGGCCATTCTCAATCTCGACGACAAGGCGTTCGCCACCTGGCAGCAACGCGCGGCCGGTCGTCAGGTATCGAGCTTCGCCCTGCATGACTCGGCGGCGGACTTCCATGCCAGCGACCTGGCCCGCGATGCGCGCGGCTGTCCTGCCTTCACCCTGCATTGCGCGCAGGGCCAGGCGCGCATCCAGCTCAACCTTCTGGGCGAACATAATGTCGCCAATGCGCTGGCCGCCGCCGCCGCCGCCCATGCACTGAACGTTCCGCTGCTCGACATCAAGAGCGGCCTGGAGCTGCTGCAGCCGGTCAAGGGACGCACCGTCGCGCAGTTGGCCAGCAGTGGCGCACGGGTCATCGATGACAGCTACAACGCCAACCCGACGTCGGTTTGCGCGGCTATCGATATCCTCACCGGCTTTGACGGGCGGCGGGTACTGGTACTGGGCGATATCGGCGAGTTGGGCGCCTGGGCCGAGCAAGGCCATCGAGATGTTGGCAGCTATGCCGTCGGCAAGGTCGACGCGCTCTATGCCGTTGGCCCGCTGATGGCTCATGCGGTGGCTGCATTCGGTAGCGGCGCTCGGCATTTCGCCGATCAGGCCAGCCTGATCGAGGCGTTACGCCATGAACAAGGCGACACCACCATTCTAATAAAAGGCTCACGCAGCGCCGCGATGGAAAAAGTCGTGGCAGCGCTTTGTGGCACTTCCGGGGAGAATCACTAAATGTTGCTGCTGTTGGCGGAGTACCTGCAACAGTTCTACAAAGGCTTTGCGGTCTTTCAGTACCTGACCTTGCGCGGCATTCTCGGGGTGCTGACCGCGCTGGCGCTGGCGCTGTGGCTGGGGCCCTGGATGATCCGTACCCTGCAGATCCGCCAGATCGGCCAGTCGGTCCGCAACGATGGTCCGCAATCGCACCTGTCGAAAAAGGGCACGCCGACCATGGGTGGCGCGCTGATTCTTTCCGCAATCGCGGTCAGCACCCTGCTCTGGGCCGACCTGAACAACCGCTATGTCTGGGTGGTGCTCGCGGTGACGCTGCTGTTCGGCGCCATCGGCTGGGTCGATGATTACCGCAAGGTGATCGAGAAGGACTCCAGGGGGCTGCCGAGCCGCTGGAAGTATTTCTGGCAATCGGTGTTCGGCCTGGGCGCCGCGGTATTCCTATATATGACTGCGCAGACCCCGGCGGAAACCACCCTGATCCTGCCGCTGTTGAAGGATGTGGGCATCCCGCTCGGTTTCGGTTTCGTGGTGCTGACCTATTTCGTCATCGTCGGTTCGAGCAATGCGGTCAACCTCACCGACGGCCTCGACGGCCTGGCGATTCTGCCGACGGTAATGGTCGGCGGCGCCCTGGGGATCTTCTGTTACCTGTCGGGCAACGTTAAGTTCGCCGAATACCTGTTCATTCCCTACCTGCCGGGCGCCGGCGAGCTGATCGTGTTTTGCGCCGCGCTGGTCGGCGCCGGTTTGGGCTTTTTGTGGTTCAACACCTACCCGGCGCAAGTCTTCATGGGCGACGTCGGCGCGCTGGCTTTGGGCGCGGCCCTGGGCACCATCGCGGTGATCGTCCGTCAGGAAGTGGTGCTGTTCATCATGGGCGGGGTGTTCGTCATGGAAACCCTGTCGGTGATCATCCAGGTCGCGTCCTTCAAGTTGACCGGCAAGCGGGTATTCCGCATGGCGCCGATTCACCACCACTTCGAACTCAAGGGCTGGCCCGAGCCGCGCGTGATCGTGCGTTTCTGGATCATCACGGTGATTCTGGTGCTGGTCGGCCTTGCCACTTTGAAACTGCGTTGAGGAAAGCATGAGCCTGATCGCTTCTGACCACTTCCGCATCGTTGTCGGCCTCGGCAAGAGCGGCATGTCCCTGGTGCGCTTCCTCGCGCGTCAGGGCTTGCCCTTTGCCGTGGTCGACACCCGTGCCAACCCGCCGGAACTCGCCACCTTGCGCGAACAGTTCCCGCAGGTGGAAGTGCGCTGCGGCGAACTGGATGTGGATTTCCTCTGCCGCGCCAGCGAATTGCTGGTCAGCCCGGGCCTGGCCATCGCCACCCCGGCGTTGCAGCAGGCGGCCCAGCGTGGCGTGCGGCTGTCCGGCGATATCGATCTGTTCGCCCGCTATGCCAAGGCGCCGATCATCGCCATCACCGGCTCCAATGCGAAGAGCACGGTGACCACCCTGGTCGGCGAAATGGCCGCGGCGGCCGGCAAGAAGGTCGCGGTCGGCGGCAATCTGGGTACTCCGGCGCTCGACTTGCTCGATGATGACGTCGAGCTGTACGTGATGGAGCTGTCGAGCTTCCAACTGGAAACCACCGATCAGTTGAATGCCGAAGTGGCGACCTGCCTGAACATCAGCGAAGACCACATGGATCGCTACGCCGACTTGCCGGCCTACCACCTGGCCAAGCACCGGATCTTCCGCGGCGCACGGCAGGTAGTGGTCAATCGCGACGATGCGCTGTCGCGGCCGCTGGTGGCCGACGATTTGCCGTGCTGGTACTTCGGCCTGGGCAAAGCGGACTTCAAGCGCTTCGGCCTGATCGAAGAAAATGGCGAAAAATACCTGGGCTTCCAGTTCGATGCGCTGTTGCCGGTGCGCGAACTGAAAATCCGCGGTGCGCATAATCAATCCAACGCCCTGGCGGCCCTGGCCCTGGGCCATGCCGTGGGTCTGCCGTTCGAGCCGATGGTGGAAACCCTGAAGCGTTTCGCTGGCCTCGCGCATCGCTGCCAATGGGTCGGCGAGCGCGAAGGTGTCGCCTATTACGACGATTCCAAGGCCACCAATGTCGGCGCGGCGCTGGCGGCAATCGAAGGCCTGGGCGCGGATATCGCGGGGCAACTGGTGCTGATCGCCGGTGGCGACGGCAAGGGCGCCGATTTCTCCGCGCTGCGCGCGCCTGTGGCGAAGTTTTGCCGCGCCGTGGTGTTGCTCGGTCGCGATGCCGAGCGCCTGGCCGCAGCGCTCGGCGATGCAGTGCCGCTGATCCGCGTGAACACGCTGGAAGAGGCGGTGCTCCGCGCTGCCGAGCAGGCGCAGCCGGGCGATGCGGTATTGCTCTCGCCGGCCTGTGCCAGCCTGGATATGTTCAAGAATTTCGAAGAGCGCGGGCGGTTGTTCGCGCAAGCAGTGGAGGCGCTCGCCTGATGCTCGCCTTACTGCGTCGCTACCCATCGCCACTGTTCGGTCGTTCTGGCCTGGACCTGGATTTCCCCATGCTGGCCGGCTGCCTGGCACTGCTCGGCCTGGGCTTGGTGATGATCACTTCGGCGTCGTCCGAAGTGGCGGCGCTGAATACCGGCAATACCCTGTACCACATGACCCGTCATCTGATTTACCTGCTGATAGGTCTGGGGGCGGCCGGGCTGGTGCTGCTGATTCCGATCCGCGTCTGGCAGCGGCTCGGCGGCTTGTTCTTGCTTGCGGCGTTCGTCCTGCTGGTGGCGGTGTTATTGCCGGGCATCGGGCGCGAAGTGAACGGGTCGTCGCGCTGGATCGGCTTTGGTGCGTTCAACGTACAGCCCTCGGAAATCGCCAAGGTGTTTGTCGTGATCTATCTCGCCGGCTACCTGGTACGTCGCCAGGAAGAAGTGCGCGAGAGCTGGGCCGGCTTCTTCAAACCTTTCGTGGTGCTGCTGCCGATGGCCGGTCTGCTGCTGCTGGAGCCGGACTTCGGCGCTACCGTGGTGATGATGGGGGCGGCGGCGGCCATGCTGTTCCTCGGCGGCGTCGGTCTGCTGCGCTTCGGTCTGATGGTCGCGCTGGCCGTCGCCGCGGTGTTCATCCTGGTGCAGACCCAGGAATACCGCCTGCAGCGCCTGATCACCTTTACCGACCCCTGGGCCGATCAGTTCGGTTCCGGCTATCAGTTGACCCAGGCGTTGATCGCCTTTGGCCGCGGCGAGTGGTTTGGCGTTGGCCTGGGTAACAGCATCCAGAAGCAGTTCTATCTGCCGGAAGCGCATACCGACTTCGTCTTCGCCGTACTCGCCGAGGAACTCGGTCTGGTCGGCGCGCTACTGACCGTCGCGCTGTTCGTGTTCGTCGGCGTGCGGGCGTTGTATATCGGCTTGTGGGCCGAGCGGGCCAAGCAGTTGTTCTCCGCCTATGTCGCCTATGGTCTGGCCTTCCTGTGGATCGGGCAGATTCTGATCAATATCGGCGTGAACGTCGGCTTGCTGCCGACCAAGGGCCTGACTCTGCCATTTCTCAGTTATGGCGGCAGCTCGTTGGTGATCTGCTGTGTCAGCCTGGCATTGCTGCTGCGCATCGAATGGGAGCGTCGCACCGAGCTGGGCAGCGAAGACGTCGCGTTCGACGAGTCCGATTTCGTCGAGGGCGGCAACGCCAAGGAGCCCCGGTATGCGCGGTAATGTGCTGATCATGGCTGGCGGCACCGGCGGGCACGTGTTCCCGGCGCTGGCCTGTGCGCGCGAGTTCAAGGCGCGCGGCTACAGCGTGCATTGGCTGGGCACGCCGCGCGGCATCGAGAATGAACTGGTGCCGGCGGCGGGCTTGCCGTTGCACCTGATCGACGTCAGCGGCCTGCGCGGCAAGGGCAAGCTGTCGCTGCTCAAGGCACCGTTCCAGTTGCTCAAGGCGCTGCTGCAGGCGCGTAAGCTGATGCGCGAACTGCAGCCGGTCTGCGTGCTCGGCATGGGCGGCTACGTCACCGGCCCGGGCGGGCTGGCGGCACGAATGAGCGGTGCGCCCCTGATCATTCATGAGCAGAACGCCGTGGCCGGCACCGCCAACCGCAGCCTGGCGCCATTCGCCAACCGGGTTTGCGAGGCCTTCCCGAATACCTTCGGCGCCAGCGACAAGCGTCGCACCACCGGCAACCCGGTGCGCGAAGAGCTGTTCCTGGAAACCCCGCGCGATGCCCTAGGCAAGCGCCAGGCGCGGCTGCTGGTGCTTGGCGGCAGCCTCGGTGCCGAACCCTTGAACAAACTGTTGCCCGAGGCCCTGGCATTGGTTGCGCCGGCGTTGCGGCCCGAGGTGTTCCACCAGGCAGGCAAGCAGCATGCCGAGGTGACTACTGAACGCTACGCCGCAGCTGGCGTCGAAGCGCAGGTCGCGCCCTTTATCAAGGACATGGCCCGCGCCTATGCCTGGGCCGACCTGGTGGTCTGCCGCTCTGGTGCGCTGACCGTCAGCGAACTGGCCGCCGCCGGCCTGCCGGCATTTCTGCTGCCGCTGCCGCACGCGATCGACGATCACCAGACGCATAACGCCGACTATTTAGCCCGGGAGGGCGCCGCGGTGCTCCTGCCGCAACGTTCCACTGACGCCGCCACGCTGGCCGCGCAGCTGACCGAGGTTTTGATGCATCCCGAACGACTCAACAACATGGCCAGCACCGCGCGTCGCCTGGCCAAACCCGACGCAACCCGCACCGTTGTCGATATTTGCCTGGAGGTGGCCCGTGGTTGAGAGCAAGAAAGCCTATCCGCAGCCGGAAATGCGCCGTATCCGTCGTATCCACTTCGTTGGTATCGGTGGCGCCGGTATGTGCGGTATTGCCGAAGTGCTGCTTAACCTCGGCTATCAGGTTTCCGGCTCGGACCTCAAAGGGTCTGCGGTCACCGAGCGACTGGAGAAATTCGGCGCGCGAATCTATATCGGTCACCATGCCAGAAACGCCG
The DNA here is from genome assembly GCA_966210435.1 of uncultured Pseudomonas sp. Classification (GTDB taxonomy): domain Bacteria; phylum Pseudomonadota; class Gammaproteobacteria; order Pseudomonadales; family Pseudomonadaceae; genus Aquipseudomonas. The sequence continues at coordinate 137,187 of CBIHLF010000005.1, forward strand.
AGAGCGCCGATGTGCTGGTCGTCTCGAGCGCCATCAACACCGCCAACCCGGAAGTCGCCACCGCCCTGGAACGCCGTATTCCAGTGGTGCCGCGGGCTGAAATGCTTGCCGAGTTGATGCGCTATCGGCACGGCGTTGCGGTCGCCGGCACCCATGGCAAGACCACCACTACCAGCCTGCTGGCTTCGGTATTCGCCGCCGGCGGCCTGGACCCGACCTTCGTCATCGGTGGCCGGCTCAACGCCGCCGGCACCAATGCCCAGCTCGGCACCAGTCGTTACCTGATCGCCGAAGCCGACGAAAGCGATGCCAGCTTCCTGCATCTGCAGCCGATGGTCGCGGTGGTCACCAATATCGACATGGACCACATGAGCACCTATGGCGGCGACTTCAGCAAGCTGAAGAAGACCTTCATCGAATTCCTCCATAACCTGCCGTTCTATGGTCTGGCAGTGATGTGCGTGGACGACCCGATCGTGCGCGAGATCCTGCCTCAGGTGGCGCGCCCGACCCTGACCTATGGCTTCGACGAAGGCGCCGATGTGCGCGCGATCAACGTACGCCAGCAGGGTATGCAGACCTTCTTCACCGTGTTGCGTCGTGATCGCGAACCGCTGGACGTGTCGGTCAACATGCCGGGCAATCACAACGTGCTGAACGCGCTGGCGACCATTGCCATCGCCAGCGACGAAGGCATCAGCGACGAGGCCATCGTTCAGGGGTTGTCGGGTTTTCAGGGCGTCGGTCGGCGCTTCCAGGTCTACGGCGAACTGCCGGTCGACGGTGGCAGCGTGATGCTGGTCGACGATTACGGCCACCACCCGCGCGAAGTCGCGGCGGTGATCAAGGCCGTGCGCGGCGGCTGGCCCGAGCGGCGTCTGGTGATGGTTTACCAGCCGCACCGGTTCAGCCGTACCCGCGATCTGTACGAGGATTTCGTACAGGTTCTGGCCGACGCCAATGTGCTGCTGCTGATGGAAGTCTATCCCGCCGGCGAGGAGCCGATCCCCGGTGCCGACAGCAAGCACCTGTGCCACAGCATCCGCCAGCGTGGACAGATTGATCCCATCTATATCGAGCGTGGCGTCGAGTTGGCGCCGTTGATCAAGCCGCTGTTGCGCGCTGGCGACATTCTGCTGTGCCAGGGCGCCGGGGATATCGGCGGGGTTGCTCCGCAACTGCTGCAGAGCGCGTTGTTCGCCGCCACCGAAGGTAAATCGAAATGAGTGCGGAAAGCATGAAAACGCAGCTGCCGGTCAGCGCTTTCGGGCGGGTCGCGGTGCTGTTCGGTGGCAAGAGCGCGGAGCGCGAGGTGTCGCTGAAATCCGGCAACGCGGTGCTGCAGGCACTGCAAACGGCCGGCGTGGATGCATTCGGCATCGATGTCGGCGACGACTTCCTGCAACGCCTGCTGGCCGAGAAGATCGATCGCGCCTTTATCGTGCTGCACGGCCGTGGCGGCGAAGACGGCAGCATGCAGGGCCTGCTTGAATGCGCCGGCATCCCTTACACCGGCAGCGGCATCCTGGCGTCGGCCCTGGCCATGGACAAATTGCGCACCAAGCAGGTCTGGCAGAGCCTCGGTCTGCCGACACCGCGGCATGCGGCCTTGGCGTCCAAAGAGGATTGCCAGGCCGCGGCGAGCGAGCTGGGCTTCCCGTTGATCGTCAAGCCGGCCCACGAGGGGTCGAGCATCGGCATGGCCAAGGTGGCGACGCTGGACGAGCTGATCGCCGCCTGGCAGGACGCCAGCCAGTACGATTCGCAGGTGCTGGTCGAGCAATGGATCCAGGGCCCGGAATATACCGTCGCCACCTTGCGCGGCCAGGTACTGCCGCCCATCGGCCTGGGAACGCCGCACAGTTTCTACGATTACGACGCCAAGTACCTGGCCAATGACACCCAGTACCGCATTCCCTGCGGCCTGGATGCGGCCAAGGAAGACGAGTTGAAAATTCTGTGCGCGCGCGCCTGCGAAGCCGTCGGCACCCAGGGCTGGGCGCGGGTGGATGTGATGCAGGACGCCGCCGGCCAATTCTGGCTGCTGGAAGTCAATACCGTACCGGGCATGACCGACCACAGCCTGGTGCCGATGGCTGCACGGGCGGCCGGTCTGGATTTCCCGCAACTGGTCCTGGCGATTCTTGCCGACAGCCTAGAGGCAAGGGGTTAAGCCATGGTCGCCACGCTGCGTCACCAGCCAGGATCTGCTCGCGCACCGGTGCGCGGCAAGCCTGTGCCGCGTGGCGCCAGCCGTTTGGTGGCGAAGGAGCCGATAGGCACGCGGGTGTGGCTGGCCAAACCGCGGATTACTGGGATGGGCGCCTGGCTCAAGCGCATCACCTGGCCGTTGCTGCTGCTCGCCCTCGGCTATGGCGCCTATGACCTGGCGCAACGGTTGATGCCCTATGCCGATCGGCCGATCGCCAAGGTTAGCGTCGAGGGCGACCTCAGCTATATCAGCCAGCAGGCGGTGCAGCAGCGTATCGAGCCGTTTGTCGCCGCGAGTTTTTTCAGTGTCGATCTGGTTGGCATGCGCAACGAGCTGGAGCAGATGCCCTGGATCGCCAACGCTCAGGTCCGTCGCGTATGGCCGGATCAGGTGGTGGTGAAGCTGGAGGAGCAGCTGCCGATCGCGCGCTGGGGCGACGAGTCGCTGCTGAACAACCAGGGCCAGGCATTCGCGCCGAGCGAACTGGCGAATTATCAGCACCTGCCGCAGTTGTATGGCCCCAAGCGCGCGCAGCAGCAGGTGATGCAGCAGTACCAGGTGCTCAGCCAGTTGCTGCGGCCGATGGGTTTTACCGTGGTGCGCCTGGAGTTGCGTGAGCGCGGCAGTTGGTTTCTCTCCACCGGGCAGGGTGTCGAGCTGTTGCTCGGCCGCGACCATCTGGTGGAAAAAATGCGGCGCCTGAGTGTGATCTACGAAAAGGCGCTGAAAGAGCAGCAAGCGAATATCGCGCGGATCGATCTGCGTTATGCCAACGGCCTGGCCGTGGCATGGCGTGAGCCGCCCGCGTCCACGGCGGCTGATACCGCTGTCGTGCAGTGAATCAGGAGAAGGCAGGACCCATGGCAAACGTGCAGAGCGGCAAGATGATCGTCGGCCTCGATATCGGTACCTCCAAGGTGGTGGCGCTGGTAGGCGAGTTGACCGCCGATGGCCAATTGGAAATTGTCGGCATCGGCACCCACCCGTCACGCGGCCTGAAAAAGGGCGTGGTGGTGAATATCGAATCCACCGTGCAATCGATCCAGCGCGCGGTCGAGGAAGCGCAGTTGATGGCCGGATGCCGGATCCATTCGGCGTTCGTCGGCGTCGCCGGTAACCATATCCGTAGCCTCAACAGCCACGGCATAGTCGCCATCCGCGACCGCGAAGTCAGCCCCGCGGACCTCGAACGCGTGCTCGACGCCGCTCAGGCCGTGGCGATCCCGGCCGATCAGCGGGTGTTGCACACGCTGCCGCAGGATTACGTGATCGATAACCAGGAAGGTGTGCGTGAGCCTTTGGGCATGTCCGGCGTGCGCCTGGAAGCCAAGGTGCATGTGGTGACCTGCGCGGTGAACGCGGCGCAGAACATCGAGAAATGTGTGCGCCGCTGCGGCCTGGAAGTCGACGACATCATCCTCGAACAACTGGCCTCGGCTTATGCGGTACTGACCGACGACGAGAAAGAGCTGGGCGTTTGCCTGGTCGACATCGGCGGCGGCACCACCGATATCTGCATTTTCACCGAGGGCGCAATCCGTCATACGGCGGTGATTCCGATTGCCGGCGATCAGGTCACCAACGACATCGCCATGGCCCTGCGTACGCCGACCCAGTACGCCGAGGAAATCAAGATTCGTTATGCCTGCGCCCTGGCCAAACTGGCCGGCGCCGGCGAAACCATCAAGGTGCCGAGCGTCGGCGACCGGCCGCCGCGCGATCTGTCGCGCCAGTCCCTGGCCGAGGTGGTCGAGCCGCGCTACGACGAACTGTTCACGCTGATCCAGGCCGAGCTGCGCCGCAGCGGCTACGAAGACCTGATCCCGGCCGGGATCGTGCTCACCGGCGGTACCTCGAAGATGGAAGGTGCGGTCGAGCTGGCCGAGGAAATCTTCCATATGCCGGTGCGTCTGGGCATGCCGCAGAGCGTCAAGGGCTTGGCCGACGTGGTGCGCAATCCGATTTATTCCACCGGCGTGGGGTTGTTGCTGTACGGCCTGCAGAAGCAGACCGACGGCGTCTCCATGTCGGCAATCAGCAATTTCAACGATGAATCGAAGGTGCCCGTGCTCGAGCGCTTGAAGCGCTGGGTACAAGGCAACTTCTGATTCGAACCCGAGCAATGCAGTAGGCGTTACAACCCAAGTAATAAAGGAGAGGGGAAATGTTCGAACTCGTAGATAGCGCACCACAGAGTGCTGTAATCAAGGTCATCGGAGTCGGTGGCGGCGGCGGCAACGCGGTCAACCACATGGCGAAAAACAACATCGAAGGCGTTGAGTTCATCTGCGCCAACACCGATGCGCAGGCGCTGAAGAACATCGGCGCACGCACCATCCTGCAACTCGGCACCGGCGTGACCAAGGGCCTGGGCGCGGGCGCCAATCCGGACGTCGGCCGTCAGGCCGCGATGGAAGATCGCGAGCGCATCGCCGAAGTGCTGCAAGGCACCGATATGGTCTTCATCACCACCGGCATGGGTGGCGGCACTGGCACCGGCGCGGCTCCTGTGATCGCCCAGGTGGCCAAGGAAATGGGCATCCTCACCGTCGCGGTGGTGACCCGTCCGTTCCCGTTCGAAGGGCGTAAGCGTATGCAGATCGCCGAGGAAGGTATTCGCGCGTTGGCGGAAAGCGTCGACTCGCTGATCACCATCCCCAACGAGAAACTGCTGACCATCCTCGGCAAGGACGCAAGCCTGCTGTCGGCCTTCGCCAAGGCGGATGATGTGCTGGCCGGTGCGGTGCGTGGTATTTCCGACATTATCAAGCGTCCGGGCATGATCAACGTCGACTTCGCCGACGTGAAAACCGTGATGAGCGAAATGGGTATGGCGATGATGGGCACTGGTTGCGCCAGTGGTCCGAACCGTGCTCGCGAAGCCACCGAAGCGGCGATTCGCAATCCGTTGCTCGAAGATGTGAACCTTCAGGGCGCACGCGGCATCCTAGTGAATATCACTGCAGGCCCAGACCTGTCGCTGGGTGAGTATTCGGATGTCGGCAACATCATCGAACAATTTGCATCCGAGCACGCCACCGTCAAAGTGGGCACTGTTATTGATCCCGATATGCGCGATGAATTGCACGTCACCGTAGTGGCTACCGGCCTGGGTGCGAAAATCGAGAAGCCAGTCAAGGTTATCGACAACACCGTGCAGGTTGCCAGCGCTGTCACAACCTCGCCTGCAGCACCGGCGCGCAGTGAGCAGAGTGTCAATTACAAGGACTACGAACGCCCCACTGTTCAGCGTCAAAGCCACGGCGGTGGCGCTACTGCCGCTAAGCTGAATCCGCAGGACGATCTCGATTATCTGGACATCCCGGCCTTCCTGCGTCGTCAGGCCGATTGATAGAAGGTATCGAGGCTATGGGGGTGATTGGTGTTCAGCAAAGGCCGGTTCTGCTATTATCGCCGGCCATTGTTGAAAACAATTCGCAACTAGCGCTATAGCGGCCAAGCCATGATCAGACAACGCACCTTGAAGAACATCATCCGCGCCACTGGCGTTGGCCTGCATTCCGGGGAGAAGGTTTACCTGACCCTGAAGCCGGCACCCGTGGACACCGGTATCGTGTTCTGTCGCACCGACCTTGACCCTGTCGTGGAAATCCCCGCGCGAGCGGGCAATGTCGGCGAAACCACCATGTCGACCACGCTGGTCAATGGTGATGTCAAGGTGGATACGGTAGAGCACCTGCTTTCGGCCATGGCAGGCCTGGGCATCGATAACGCCTACGTCGAACTCTCCGCATCCGAAGTGCCGATCATGGACGGCAGCGCCGGTCCTTTCGTGTTCCTGATTCAATCTGCCGGGCTGCAAGAGCAGGACGCCCACAAGAAGTTCATCCGGATCACCCGTGAAGTGACGGTCGAGGAGGGCGACAAGCGCGCCACCTTCGTCCCCTTCGAGGGCTTCAAGGTGACCTTCGAGATCGACTTCGATCATCCGGTGTTCCGCAACCGCACCCAGTCGGCCAGTGTCGATTTTTCCAGCACCTCCTTCGTCAAGGAAGTCAGCCGCGCACGTACCTTCGGGTTCATGCGTGATATCGAGTTCCTGCGTTCGCAGAACCTTGCGCTCGGCGGCAGTGTGGATAACGCCATTGTGGTCGACGAATTCCGCGTATTGAACGAAGACGGCCTGCGTTACGAGGACGAATTCGTCAAACACAAGATTCTCGACGCCATCGGCGATCTGTATCTGCTGGGCAACAGCTTGATTGGCGAATTCAAAGGTTTCAAATCGGGGCATGCCCTGAACAACCGCCTGCTGCGCGCGTTGATCGAGCAGACCGACGCATGGGAAGTGGTCACCTTCGATGACCCGAATACCGCACCCATTTCCTATATGCGCCCGGTAGCAGCGGTTTAACCCTCTCCGAGTTTTCTTCAGGCCACCTTCGGGTGGCCTGTTTTTTTCTGCCGGAAAATTGCTGAAAGCCAGCTGGGTGGCGCTTTATTCGCTGGGTTTGCGGTGCTTGGCCAGGCGCTCGAGCGCCGCGCGCAATTTGGGGTCGCTAACACTCTCGGCAGTTGCCTGGATGTTCTCGGCGGCGCTATTGGACAGATGGATACTGTGACTAGTTCCACGTCTTTCGACGGTTGGCGGTTGTACCTTGAACAGGATTTTCGTTAAGGTCGCAAACTCTTCGAGGGTTTGCAGTTGCCTGAGCAGGCGTTTTTGTTGATAGCGCAGGCGGGTGGCCCAGTGGCCGTCGGTGACGATTAGCAGTAGGCAGCCCTCGCGCCAGGAAGCGACATGACAGTGTTCGCGAGCGGCGGGTTGTAGTTGGCTTTCCAGCGAGCGTTGCAGGTGATCGAGGCGTTGAGCCTGATTGAACAGCGCTTTGAGCGGCTTCGCTTCGCGCATTAGCGCGGCGGACGCCTTAGCTGGCAACGGACGAAATGACATGGCAGGACGCCTGACAAAGTGGAGCCGCCATGGTAGCAGAATCCCTGCTACTGCCTTGGCTTCCACCCAAGGGAGAATCCATGCACATCATTTTACTCAGCCGGCGCCATGGCGCTGCCCGCACCCTCAGTCTCGATTTGCGCTGGTTGTTGGTCGCCATGCTGGTGCTGATCGGTCTTTCTCTCGCCGGTGGCATGGCTTTCGGCGCATGGTGGGCACCCTATGGCGCGGGGCGCACGGTCGATGTGCAGTTGAACCGCATGCTTGACGATCAGCAGCGCGCCGAGGTTGGGGCCTTGCGGCTCGACTCGCAGCGCCAACTGGATGCCTTCGCTGCCCATGTCGCTGAGTTACAGGCCCGTCTGACCCGGCTCGATGCGCTCGGCGAACGCCTGACCGAGCTGGCCGATCTGGACTCCGACGAGTTTGATTTTTCCCTGAACGTGGGTCAGGGCGGTGCCGAGGATTTGACCGGCGACGCGGCCTACGCGCCGCCGCCCTTCATGGATGCGCTGGATCAACTCAGCCTGCGCCTGGACAGCCGCGAGCAACTGCTCGAAGAACTGGAGCAAGTGATCGGCGAGCGCCGCTTGAGCGAGGCTGAATACCTGTCCGGGATGCCGGTGCGTCAGGGCTATATTTCCTCGCCGTTCGGCATCAGGGTGCACCCGCTGACAGGGCGCAACACCCAGCATGCTGGCATCGATTTCGCGGCCAAGGCCGGCAGCGACGTGGTTGCGGTCGGCGCCGGTGTGGTGACCTTTGCCGGCAGAAAGACCGGCTATGGCAATACCATCGAAATCAGCCATGCCGATGGCTATGTCACGCTCTACGCGCACAATCAGAGCAATCTGGTGCAGATCGGCGACCTGGTGCAGCACGGTCAGACCATCGCGCGGGTCGGGCGTACTGGGCGCGCCACCGGCTATCACGTGCATTTCGAAGTGATCAAGAATGGTCGTCCAGTCAACCCGGCGAGCTTTATCGCCCGGGTCAGCGGCATCGAATAACAGCGTTCACTCATCGTTTTCCATGCACTTCATATCGGAGACTGCTCAAGTGCCTGCTGGGTTATTCGGCGGGTCGTATGCGTGCTGTTTCGCTGGCGGGGAATGCCGCGTTTGCGTCATGCTCCGTCGTCGTCTGTTGTGTCCCTTGTTGTTCGCGTTTGTCCGGTGGATCTCTGCCGGTCGGCGCCCGCTGCATTTTCGCTCAGCCCGATAACGTCGCTTTCATCATCGTCGTTTCCGGGTAGAATGCCCCCTTTGCACGCAGCCATCAGGGCTGCACAGGCGACTTTTTGAGTTGTCCTCCATCCATCACGCGTGGAAGAACCTGTCGATATGTTTGCGCCTTTGTTGAAAAAATTCTTTGGAAGCAAGAACGAGCGTGAGGTCAAGCGCATGCTCAAGACGGTGCAAGCCGTCAACGCCTTCGAGGAGCAGATGCTTGCGCTCTCGGATGAACAACTGCGTGCCAAGACCGATGAATTCAAAGCCCGCCTGGCGCAAGGTGAAACCCTCGATCAGATCCTCGCGGAAGCCTTCGCTGTAGCCCGTGAAGCGGGTAAGCGGGTGATGGGGATGCGCCACTTCGATGTGCAGCTGATCGGCGGCATGACCCTGCATGAAGGCAAGATCGCCGAGATGCGCACCGGTGAAGGCAAGACCCTGGTGGCGACCCTGGCGGTGTACCTCAATGCGCTGTCCGGCAAGGGCGTGCATGTGGTAACCGTCAACGACTACCTGGCCCGTCGCGACGCCAACTGGATGCGCCCGTTGTACGAGTTCCTCGGCATGACGGTCGGTATCGTCACGCCCTTTATGCCGCCGGAAGAAAAGCGTGCGGCTTATGCCGCCGATATCACCTACGGCACCAACAATGAATTCGGTTTCGATTACCTGCGCGACAACATGGCCTTTAGCCTGGATGAAAAATTCCAGCGCGAACTGAATTTTGCGGTGATCGACGAAGTGGACTCGATCCTCATCGACGAAGCCCGTACCCCGTTGATCATCTCCGGCCAGGCCGAAGACAGCTCCAGGCTGTACACCGAAATCAACAAGCTGATCCCACGCCTCAAGCAGCACATCGAGGAAGAGGAAGGCGTGGTCACCCAGGAAGGCCATTTCAAGATCGACGAGAAAGCTCGTCAGGTCGAATTGAACGAAGCCGGCCACCAGTTCGTCGAGGAAATTCTCACCGAGGTCGGCCTGCTGGCCGAAGGCGAAAGTCTCTACTCGGCGCATAACCTGGGTCTGCTGACCCACGTGTATTCCGCCTTGCGCGCGCACAAGCTGTTCCATCGCAACGTCGAATACATCGTGCAGAACAATCAAGTGCTGCTGATCGACGAGCACACTGGTCGTACCATGCCGGGTCGTCGTCTATCCGAGGGCCTGCACCAGGCGATCGAGGCGAAAGAGGCGCTGCCGATTCAGGCGGAAAGCCAGACCCTGGCCTCGACCACCTTCCAGAACTACTTCCGTCTCTACACCAAGCTGTCCGGGATGACCGGTACGGCCGATACCGAAGCCTTCGAATTCCACCAGATCTACGGCCTGGCGGTGATCGTGATCCCGACCAACCGGGTAATGGCGCGTAAGGATTTCAACGACCTGGTCTACCTGACCCAGGAAGAGAAGTACGCGGCCATCATCACCGACATCAAGGATTGCCTGGCCCAGGGCCGGCCGATCCTGGTCGGTACCGCGACCATCGAGAGCTCCGAATACGTTTCCAAACTCTTGGAAAAAGAAGGCATCGAGCACAAGGTGCTCAACGCCAAGTTCCACGAGAAGGAAGCCGAGATCATCGCCCAGGCGGGTCGTCCGGGTGCGCTGACCATCGCCACCAACATGGCCGGTCGCGGTACCGACATCCTGCTCGGCGGTAACTGGGAAGTCGAAGTGGCTGCGTTGGAAAACCCTTCCGACGAGCAGATCGCGCAGATCAAGGCCGAATGGCAGCGCCGCCATCAACAGGTCATCGAGGCCGGCGGCCTGCATGTGATCGCCTCCGAGCGTCATGAATCGCGGCGTATCGACAACCAGCTGCGCGGTCGTTCCGGCCGTCAGGGCGACCCGGGTTCCAGCCGTTTCTACCTGTCGCTGGAAGACAGCCTGATGCGTATCTTCGCCTCGGATCGGGTGAAGAACTTCATGAAGGCTCTGGGTATGGAAGCCGGCGAGGCGATCGAGCACCGCATGGTGACCAACGCCATCGAAAAAGCCCAGCGCAAGGTCGAAGGCCGCAACTTCGATATGCGTAAGCAGTTGCTGGAATTCGACGACGTGGCCAACGAGCAGCGCAAGGTGATCTATCACATGCGCAACACCCTGCTGGCCGCCGACGATATCGGCGAGACCATCGCCGATTTCCGCCGCGAAGTGCTCGACGGCACCATCAACGAGTACATCGCGCCGCAGTCCTTGCCCGAGCAGTGGGATATCGCCGGTCTGGAAGATGCCCTGGCCAGTGGCTTCAATATCAAGTTGCCGATTCAGCAATGGCTCGACGACGACCATAAGCTCTACGAAGAGACACTGCGCGAGCGCATCCTCGAAGAACTGGTCGCCGCCTACAACGAGAAGGAAGACATGGCCAGCGCCGAGGCGTTGCGCACCTTCGAGAAGCAGATTCTGCTGCGCGTGCTCGACGACCTGTGGAAAGACCATCTGTCGACCATGGACCACCTGCGCCACGGCATTCACCTGCGCGGTTACGCGCAGAAGAACCCCAAGCAGGAGTACAAGCGCGAATCCTTCACCCTGTTCCAGGAACTGCTGGATTCGATCAAGCGCGACACCATTCGCGTGCTCTCGCACGTTCAGGTGCGCCGCGAGGACCCGGCCGAGGAAGAGGCTCGCCTGCGTCGCGAAGCCGAAGCGATGGCCGAGCGTATGCAGTTCCAGCATGCCGAGGCCTCGGCGCTGGCGCAGTCGCAAGATGCCGGTGGCGCAGAGGGTGATGCCGATGTGGCGATTGCGACCGCACCGGTGCGCACCGAGCAGAAAATTGGCCGTAACGAGCCTTGCCCATGTGGCTCCGGAAAGAAATACAAGCATTGCCATGGCCAGGTGACCTGAACCCAGCGTCCGTTGGGCGGTCGATCTGAGTATCGCCGCCGACGGAATAGCTGAAAATCGCGCTGCTCAGGCGCCGATCTACAGGCTATGCTTCACATGCTTTCAACAACGCCGCGAATGGCTTAGCCGTTCGCGGCGTTTTACCTTCGCGATCAGTCGTTCACCTAAGGAGCATTTCCATGGCTGTTGGTCTTGGCCCGCTGTCTACTCTGCACCCGGTTCCAGGTTTTGAATTGGGTATCGCTTCGGCGGGTATCAAGCGCCCGGGCCGAAAGGATGTGGTGGTGATGCGCTGCGCCGAAGGATCAAGCGTGGCCGGTGTGTTCACCCTCAACGCGTTCTGCGCGGCACCGGTTATTCTGGCCAAGAAGCGTGTACTCGGCAGTGTGCGCTACCTGTTGACCAACACCGGCAACGCCAACGCTGGCACCGGCGAGCCGGGTTTGCAGAATGCCACGCGCACCTGTGCGGCGCTGGCGCGGCTGGCCGGCGTGGATGAAGGCGCGGTGCTGCCGTTTTCCACCGGGGTGATCGGCGAGCCGCTGCCCGTGGAGAAGATCGAAGGCGCCTTGCAGGCCGCTATCGACGATCTTTCGGAGAACCATTGGGCCGAAGCCGCGACCGGCATCATGACCACCGACACGCTGCCCAAGGGCGCCAGCCGCCAGTTCGTGCACGACGGCGTCACCGTCACCGTCACCGGGATATCCAAAGGCGCCGGGATGATCAAGCCGAATATGGCGACCATGCTCGGTTATATCGCCACCGACGCCAAGGTCTCCCAGGCGGTGTTGCAGGATCTGCTGCGCGATGCGGCGAACAAGTCGTTCAACCGCATCACTATTGATGGCGACACCTCGACCAACGATTGCTGCATGCTGATCGCCACCGGCCAGGCGGCGCTGCCGGAAATCACCCAGGCCAGCGGTGACCTGTTCGCCAAACTCAAGGAGGCGGTGTTCTCGGTGTGCATGGAAGTGGCCCAGGCCATCGTGCGCGACGGCGAAGGCGCGACCAAGTTCGTCACCGTGCAGGTCAACGGCGGCGCTACCCATCAGGAGTGCCTGGGTGTCGGTTACGCGGTGGCCCACTCACCGCTGATCAAGACCGCACTGTTCGCCTCCGATCCGAACTGGGGGCGCATTCTCGCGGCCGTTGGCCGTGCCGGCGTGGCGCAGCTGGATGTCAGCAAGATCGACGTGTTCCTCGGCGACGTATGCATCGCTCGCGGCGGCTGTCGCGCCGCCAGCTACACCGAAGAGCAGGGCGCGGCGGTGATGGCTGAGGCGGAAATCACCATCCGTATCGAGCTGGGCCGCGGCGCATGCAGCGAAACGATCTGGACCACGGACCTGTCCCACGAGTACGTGAAGATCAACGCCGAGTACCGCACCTGAAGCAGCCGCAAGCCTCAAGCCGCAATTAAGAGCGAACAGCTGTGTCGTCCACTGGGCGTCACGCCGCTCGCTCGCGGCTTGCAGGGGACGGCCACCCGCCTTGTAGCTATTCCCCTCGCTTATAGCCCCATGCGCAAGCGGAATTGCTATTCGTGTGGGCGCCTTTTACTGTCAGTCGACCTTCCCTCATTCATAGCAAGGAGCGCCCCATGTCACTGGCACTGGTCATCGGCAATAAAAATTATTCGTCCTGGTCGCTACGCGGCTGGTTGGCGCTTGAACTCAGTGGCGCGGCCTACGAGGAATTGCTCGTGCCGCTTTATCAGGCAGACAGCCATGCACGTCTCTTGGCCCATGGTCCGACCGGCAAGGTGCCGGTGCTGAAGACCGAAGAAGGCCCGGTCTGGGACAGCCTGGCGATCGCCGAGTACCTTGCCGAGCGCTTCCCCGAGGCGCACCTATGGCCACGCGGGCAGTACGCCCGGGCGTTGGCGCGTAGCGCCTGTGCGGAAATGCACAGCGGTTTCGTCGCCCTGCGCACGCACCTGCCGATGGACCTCAAGCGCGATCAGGCGCTGACCGCTGTTCCCGCCGATGCCCAGAACGATATCCGGCGCATCTGCGCGCTGTGGGCCGAGTGCCGTGCCGGCTTCGGTCAGGACGGCCCCTTCCTGTTCGGTCATGCCAGCATCGCCGATGCATTTTTCGCCCCCATAGCCGCGCGCCTGCGCAGTTACCGCGTGGAGCTGCCCGAGGCTGCGGCGGCCTATGTCGAGACCATTTACCAGTGGCCGGCTTTTCAGCGCTGGTACCAGGCCGCGCTGGCGGAAGCCTAGGGTGAAGCGCATTCATGTGGCCGCGGCGGTGATTCGCGGTGCCGATGGCCGCATTCTGATCGCCCGGCGGGCGGCGGATCAGCACCAGGGCGGTCTCTGGGAATTCCCCGGCGGCAAGGTCGAGGCGGGCGAGGCGGTCGAGCAGGCGCTCGCCCGCGAGCTGCAGGAGGAGCTGGGCATCGTGCCCAGCGCCGCGCGGCCGCTGATCCAGGTGCGGCACGACTACCCGGACAAGCAGGTGCTGCTGGATGTCTGGGACGTCTCGGCGTTTCACGGCGAAGCGCATGGTGCCGAGGGGCAGCCGTTGGCCTGGGTCGAGCCCTGGCGGTTGAGCGAATATGCATTTCCGGCGGCCAATCGGCCGATCGTCGCGGCGGCGCGTTTACCCGAGCGTTACCTGATCACCCCGGATGTGTCCGAGCCGCTCACCCTGCTCGATGGTATCCGCACCGCGTTGGATCAGGGGGCGAGTCTGCTGCAATTGCGCGCGCCGCAACTCGACGCCAGGCAGTATCGCGGCTTGGCTGAGCAGGTCCTGGAATTGGCTGGGGGACGCGCGCAACTGCTGCTCAAGGGGCCACTGCAATGGCTGGAGGATTTCCCTACCGCGGGCTGGCACCTGACATCCCGGCAACTGCGCGAATTGGCCGGCGGGCCACGACCGATTCCTGGGGATCGCTGGTTGGCGGCGTCCTGCCATGCAGCCGACGAATTGGCGATGGCCGCGCGGCTGGGGGTGGATTTCGTCACGCTGTCGCCACTGCAAGCGACACGCAGTCATCCGCAGGCCAGCCCGCTCGGCTGGGAGCGCGCCACGGAACTGCTGCAAGGCTTCAACGCCCCGGCCTACCTGCTTGGTGGCCTCGGCCCGGCGGATACCGCCAGGGCCTGGGCCAGCGGGGCCCAGGGTGTAGCGGGTATTCGCGCATTCTGGCCGGGTTGATCCGGTCGCGCTCGTCTACTGGGTGGGCATCTCCAGCGCCGCCGACGCCGGTTGCTCGTGGGCGGGGACGGCCGCCGGCCGGTACAGCAGCAGGCGGTAACAGCCGAGGCTGATCATCCAGTCGAACAGCGCCGTCCACAGGTTGTGCGAGAGAAAATGCGCGCCCTGCAACATACGTCCCACCGAGAACACCAGGCCCAGGGTCAGTGCCAGGCCCAGCGCGGCTTTTGCCAGGCGCGGGCGCCGATCGCGCAGCACGAAGAACAGCGCGAAGAATGAGAAACCGGCGGTGGCATGGCCGCCAGGCCAGCAACGACCGGGTTTGGCCGTCGGCGCTCGCTCGCTGAGCAGTGGCGTATAGGTTTCCTGGCCGCCGAACTCAGTGAGGCTCCAGGGGCAATGCACGGCGGTCAAGGCTTTCAGCGGCGTTACGAAGGAACTCGATATGCCCATTGCCAATACCAGGTAGCCGAGCGGCCGGCGCCATTGGCGCCAGGGCTTTACCAACAGGCTGAAAACGAAGCCGACAATCGCCAGTACGCCAATAGTGATTACCACCTGCTTGGCGCGGTCATGCAGGATGTCTTCGAGAAAGCTACTGTGGCGGCCGATAAAGCCGCTCTGCGGGTCATAGGCCCAATGGGCGATGGCGAAGTCGATGGTGGTCGGATCCAGCAGCAGTAATAGCAGCATGATCGCCACCGGGACGCCGAATCCCAGGTAGAAGTTATAGGGCCGCGAGGCGGGCAATGCACTGTTTGGCATAGGTTGTATCCCTTGAGGTTGAGCGCGCCGCCCGCTACCGGTGCAGGCGGGCGCGATCCTGGCAATAAGGCCGCCGCGGCAAGGCGCCTGGAAAGGTCGGGCCCGGCACTGGCGAGCGCTTCGGTGAGTGCGTTGCAGTCTGTCCGCAAAAGCGTGAGGGAGTTGTCGTGCACGTGTGAAAAAAACGTCAAGCCGCGTCGCTTCACGCTTCTTTCACCTCTTCTTCACGGCGCCATGATGGCACCGCCGCTAAGGTGGCGCGGATTGCGAATGGAGCGGGCGGGCTGCTCGCTGGTCGACTGACGTTTTGTTTATCGAGTCCCCTTTATGACATCCGATTCATTGGCGGCAAGCGCGGACGCCTCGGCGCTGAAGGGCAAGACCGGCTTGCGCCGTGTCCTGCAGGCCGGCGCCTATTCCTGGGCCGGGTTGTTGGCGGCGTTCAAGGGCGAGGCGGCGTTCCGCCAGTTGCTGCTGCTCAATGGGCTGCTGATTCCGCTGGCGTGCTACCTGGCTGTCGGCAGGGTCGAACGCGCGGTGCTGATCGCGGTGTGCTTGCTGGCATTGATCGTTGAGTTGCTCAACTCGGCGATCGAAGCGGCGATCGACCGTATCTCCCTCGAATTGCATCCTTTGTCGAAGCAGGCCAAGGATCTTGGCAGCGCGGCGCAGATGGTCGCCTTGACTCTGATCGCCGTGGTCTGGGCGGTGATTCTGCTCTAGTGGGGCGCGGCCTTTCCCTTACGCTCACCGGCCCAGTCTGGCCGGTGCCTGGTCCCGCGATACTTTGACTGCCGCCAGGCGGCTACGGCCTAATAGGCCTCTGCCGCCGCGAGTGCCGTTATGTCCGTATCCGCCCGTTCCCCGTCCAACATGCGTCCCAGCACCTTGCACCTACCCCAGGGCGACTGGACTACGGTGCTCGCTTGCCTGTGCGCGCATTTCCCGGCTATCGCTCGTGAGCAGTGGCTCGAGCGTTTTGCCCGCGGCCGGGTACTCGATGCGCAGGGGCAGCCCCTGAGTGCCGACAGCCCCTATCGGGCCGGGCTCAAGGTCCACTATTTTCGCGAGGTTGCAGCGGAGACGCCGATCCCCTTTGTCGAGAACATCCTGCATATCGACGAGCACCTGCTGGTGGCCGACAAACCGCATTTTCTACCGGTGATGCCGGCCGGCGAGTATGTCGAGCAGACCTTGCAGGCGCGCCTGGCCAAGCGCCTGGGCAATGCCGACCTGGTGCCGCTGCACCGCATCGATCGGCACACCGCCGGGCTGGTGCTGTTTTCCACTAACCCGCAGAGCCGTGGCCTTTACCAGGCGTTGTTTCGCGAGCGGCAGATGCATAAGCGCTACGAGGCGCTGGCGCCAGCCTTGCCTGAACTGGGCTTTCCCCAGCTGCGTGCGACCCGCCTGGAAGCCGGCGAACCATTTTTCCGTATGCGGGAGGTGGCGGGCGTGGCGAATACCGAGACGCGCATCGAAGTGGCGCGGCAACTCGGCGAGCACTGGCTCTACGGCCTGTACCCGGTTACCGGCAAGAAGCATCAGTTGCGCGTGCATATGGCCGCCCTGGGCGCAGCCATCCTCAACGACCCCTTCTATCCCGAGGTCAGCGAAGGCCCCGATGCCCCTGACGACTACGACAAGCCGCTCAAGCTGCTGGCCCAGGGCCTGAGCTTTATCGATCCGCTGAGCGGTGAACAGAGACACTTCGAGAGCCGCCTGAGTCTGCTCTCATAGCCCGGATGAAATCCGGGGATGGATATCGGGTCTGACGCCGCTCCCGGATTGCGCCAAGGCTTATCCGGGCTACGGGATGGGCTTGTTCAGAGTTTCTCTGCATTCCAACCTAAGTGATTGCATGCAGGCCTGCGGGTGACCGTGGGATCTACGGGCTACGCTTGCGGCTTCGGTGCCGCCTGCCACAGCACTTCATCGATACCCTGGCGCTTGGCGATCAACCGGGCGGCGACGAACAGCAGGTCGGACAGGCGGTTGACGTAAGCCAGGCCGACGCCACGGATGGGCTCGGCTGCGTTGAGTTGCTGGCAGCGCCGCTCGGCCGCGCGGGCCAGGCTGCGGCAGACATGGGCCTGTGCGATCAGGCGCGAGCCGCCGGGCAGGATGAAGTTTTCCAGCGGCCCGACTTCTTCGTTCCAGCGGTCGATCGCGGCTTCCAAACGCTCGATCTCCGTGGCCTGCAAGGCCTGGTACTCGGGCATCGCCAGCTCGCCGCCGAAGTCGAACAAACGATGCTGGCAGGGCGCGAGTACCGTGATCACCTCGTCGAGGCCGGGGCAGCTGCTGCGCTGCTCGGCAAGTTCGGCGAGCAGCAATCCGAGGTGGCTGTTGAGCGTATCCAGCTCGCCCATGGCGTCCACCCGGGGATGATCCTTGGCCACCCGGCGGCCGTCGGCCAGGCCGGTTTCGCCGGTATCGCCAGTGCGGGTGTAAATTTTCGAGAGTCGATAAGCCATGTTCAGAGACCTGTTTCAGGAGGGGCGACAGCCAATGGCAGGCGCAGGATAAAGCAGGTGCCCTGGCCCGGAGTGGACTGCACCTCCATTTGTCCCTTGTGGTTGTTGGTGATGATGAAATACGAGACCGAAAGGCCGAGGCCGGTGCCTTCGCCGACTTCCTTGGTGGTGAAGAACGGGTCGAAGATGCGCTTGCGCACCGATTCGGGCATGCCCAGGCCATTGTCCTGGACCTGGATTTCCGCCCAGTGTTTACCGCGGTGGGTGCGCAGGGTGATTTGCCCCGGGGTGTCGTCATTGCGCTGGTGGATCGCCTGGGCGGCATTCTTCAGCAGGTTCAGCAGCACCTGCTCCAGCTCGTTGGCGGTGCCGGGCACCGGGCCGAGCGTGGGGTCGAATTCGCGGATGATCTGCAGGCTCTTGAAGTCGAAACTTTCCGTCAGGTCGAAGTCGTTGCTGGCGATCTCCAGCGCCTGGTCGATCACTGCCGGGAGCAGGCAGGGTGCCAGCTGGCGATTGCTCATGCGGCTGAAGTTGAGCATATGGCTGACTATCTTCGCCGCGCGGGTACCGGCTTGCTGGATGCCATCGAGCAGTTGCGGAATTTCACGGGCCTGCAGGTAGTCGTCGATCGCTTGCAGACACACGCCGATCTGCTCGGCGTACGCGCGGTTCTTTTCCAGGTCGGAGGATAGGCGCCGCCTGATGTTCTGCACGTTGTGCAGGATGGCGCCGAGCGGGTTGTTGATTTCGTGGGCCATGCCGGCCGCCAAGCCGCCGACCGAGAGCATTTTCTCCGATTGCACCATCATCTCTTCGAGGTTCAGGCGCTGGGTGATGTCGTCGATCCGGATCACCGCGCCGCGCCCGCTGCCGCCCACCAGCGGGTAGAACGTCAGGGCATAGTGGCGGGGCTCGCCGTCCTTGCTCCAGGTGACCCGTTCGATTTTTTCGACCTTGTGTTTCTCGATGCTGCGATTGATCTGCGCGAGAAAGGGTTTCAGCGGTGGAAAGGCGAGGAAAACCGGTTGGTTCAGCGCCTGTTCCAGGCGCGTGCCGGAAAGCGCGGTGGCCTCCTGGTTCCATTGGGTCACGTACAACTGCTCGTCCAATGCGATCAGCGCCGAAGGCATGGAGTCGATGATGCTGTTGAGGTACTTCTGAAAGCCGGTGAGCTTCTTCTCGATCTTGCCGCGCACCTGGACTTCGAGTTCCAGCTTGCGGTTGAAGTGGCGGGTTTCCTCGGCCAGGTTCTGCGCATGGTCGAATGCGTCCTGGGCATCGTCGCGGGCTCGCTTGAGCTGTTGCTCGCGAGCTTCGATCCTGATCAGCATGGTGTTGAAGGCATCGGCCAGGCTGCCGATCTCGTCGCGGTTGCCGCGGCGCGCGCGCAGCGAATAGTTTTCCTCGCGGGTGACCTGGCGCGAGAGTTCCTCCAGGCGGCGGATCGGTCGGGTTATCAGACGGCGCACCTGCCGCGAGACGATCAGCCAGAGCACCACGCTGAATGCGAGGATCACCAGGCTCGCACTCAGGGTGCCGGTGTAAAACGCGCCGGGCAGCTCGCTGGACGCCACCAGCAGCAGATGTCCGGGCGGACCGGACGGCTGCGGCAGCTCGATCAGCTTGTTGATGCGGAATTCGCTGTGACGCCAGTTGGCCACCAGTTCGATACGCGACGGCAAGGGCAGCTCCTCGCCGCGTTGCAGCTGCGCGATGCTGATGCCGTTGCTGTCGTAGACCACGGCCGCGCGGAGTGGCGCATAGTCGTCCAGGCGTTTCAGCAGCTCTTTGGCGGCACTCGGTGAGGTGAGCGCCGGCTGGCTCAGCTGCGGGCTGGCGATCAGTCGGCCAAGGGTGTGCAGGGCCTGGGGCGCCACGCTTTGTTGGGAGATCCAGTAGGCCGCGCTGATGAATGCCAGATTGGCGACCACCAGTACCGCCGCCAGCAATACCAGGAGCGCGACCAGCAGCTTGCGGCCGACCGGCAGGTTTTCGATGCGTTGGCGCAACAGCATGGGGACAGAGCCGCTCTAACGTGTGTGCGAGCAGGGTAACGCCGGCTCAGTGGCTGGGCAATCCACGTGCGTCCAGATAGTCGAGCAAACGCTGCTGCAGGCTGCTTAGGTGCGGCAGCACGCAGCGGTGACGTTGTGCGGCGGCGCAGGCGTAACCGAGCAGGTAGGCGATTTCAGTACGCCGCCCATGGACCACGTCCTGGTGCATCGAGGAGTAGTTCGACGCCGTCGCCTGGATGATGCGCAGCACATCGTCATGCAGCCCTTCGGCAGCGTCGGGCTGGCCGCAGGTTCGCAGCAGCTCGCAGAGTTCCGCACAGAGCGTTGCCAGTTCGGCGGGGTGGGCGCTGAGGGCGCCGTTGCGGCAGTCGTAGAGCACCGTCAGTGGATTGATCGCACAATTGAGCGCCAGTTTGCGCCACAGACGTCCGAGAATATCCAGGCTCCAGTCATGGGCGATACCGCCGCGTGTGAGGTCGTCGAGCCAGGCGGGTGGGCTGAGGTCTAGGGGATCACCCAGCCAGGTGTGCCCGTGGCCGGCGAACACGACGCGGAAGTCCTGGTCGCGGAACGCACCTTCGGTGCTCGAGGCGAGGATGCAGCGAACGCCGGGCAGCCGTTGTGCGACCGCATCCTGGCTACCCAGGCCGTTCTGCAGCAGTATCACCTCGGCCCCGGGTGTCAGGCGTGGGGCAATCTGGGCCGCCGCAGCTTCGGCGTCATAGGCCTTGCAGGCCAGCAACAGGCGTCGGATCGGCGTGGCATCGTCGAGGGTTTGCGCCGGCAGTGGAAAGAGTTGGCTACGGTCGTGCTCGACCAGGGTCAGGCCGCCGGCACGCTGGTAGGCGCTGAGACGTTCGGCATCACGCAGCAGCAATTGTACCGACGCACCGCCCCGGGCCAGGCGCGTGGCCCAGAGACTGCCCAGGCTGCCGGCGCCGAGGATATGCCACATCGGCGGGCTCAGTGCGGCAGCGGCAAGCGCATCGCCGCGACTCGTCCACTGGCATGGGCCTCGGGCAGCAGCTTGGCCGCGTGCTCGATGATCGTCAGCGGTTCGATCGGCAGTGCGCGCGCGTCGAGACCGACCAGACAGATGCCGGCCTTGATGCTGATAAAGCCTTCACTAGTCTTGAAGGCCTTGAGGTTGAGCCCTTCGTGCAGGCGCTTGAAGCTGCTCGGCGAGCATTCCTGCAGGCTGTCCAGCAGGGTGACCATGACGAAGTGGCTGTCGTCGAGCGCGACCAGCACATCCAGTGGCCGTACCAGCTGCTGCAGGCGTCTGGCCACGCCATGCAGCAGCTCGTCGTGGATCTTGGTGGACGGAGGCGGATTGGTTTGTAGGCCGATCAGCAGATAGCACAGGGCGCCGCCGCGGGACTCGATCTGGCGCAGGCAATCGATCAATTTCTGTTTCAGGTGGCGCGAGTTGCCCAGGCCTGTGAGCGGGTCGACCAGGTTGCGCTGTTCGAGGCTGGCGATATTGCTGGTGAGCATGCGGTTTTCATTCAGCAGGCGCTGCAAGGTGTTGCACA
This sequence comes from uncultured Pseudomonas sp., assembly GCA_966210435.1. Taxonomy (GTDB): domain Bacteria; phylum Pseudomonadota; class Gammaproteobacteria; order Pseudomonadales; family Pseudomonadaceae; genus Aquipseudomonas. Next base: position 158,373 of record CBIHLF010000005.1, read on the forward strand.
GGCGGTCGGCGGCATATACGCGCGGCACCAACTGGGCATGCATCGAGGCCTTGTTGATGAAGTCGTCGACGCCACGGTCGAAGGCCTCGGCGAGGACGTTGCCGCCTTCCTTGCCGGTCAGCAGGATGATGTAGGTGTAGTGGTCGGTCATTTCATCGAGCTGACGCACATGTCCGGTCAGCTCGAGGCCGTCCATTTCGGGCATCAGCCAGTCGGCGAGCACTACGCTGGCCGGACGCTGTTCGAGCTGTTTCAGGGCTTCGGCCGCGCTATTGGCGAAGCGCACGTCCTGATAGCCAGCCTGACTCAGCGCGCGGCCGATAATGGCGCTGGAAAACTTGGCGTCATCCACGACCAGGATGCTGAGGGTGGGGTTGGGCATGGTCAGGCTCGCTAGGAAAATCGCATGGGCCCGGTAGATGGCCGGACAGTGTTTGTATCTACGGCTATATAATGGCCAGGTTTTTTAACCGTCAAGCCTGGTGTGCCCGGTTCGTGATCCCTGGCGCGCCGTCTATCTGGAGGAAACCCATGCCCTCATTCGACGTGGTGTCCGAACTGGACAAACACGAAGTGACCAATGCCGTAGACAACGCGATCAAGGAATTGGAGCGTCGCTATGATCTGCGCGGTAAAGGAAGCTTTGAACTGAAAGAGCTGACTGTCAACCTGACGGCCGATGCGGATTTTCAGCTCGAGCAAATGATCGAGATTCTCAAGCTCAGCCTGGTCAAGCGCAAGATCGATGTGCAGTGCCTGGAATTCAAGGACGCCTATCCCTCGGGCAAGAACGTCAAGCAGGAAGTGATCCTGCGCGAAGGCATCGAGAAGGACCTGGCGAAGAAGATCGTCGCCCACATCAAGGACGCCAAGCTCAAGGTGCAGGCCGCCATCCAGGGTGAGCAGGTGCGTATCACCGGCAAGAAGCGCGACGATCTGCAAGAGGCCATTGCTGCCTTGCGTGCCAAGGACTTCGGTATGCCATTGCAATACAACAACTTCCGCGATTAAGGTCTGGCAGGCTGTTGAAAAACTTCCAGCATGGGCGACACGGCGCTTCAAGCGCCCCGGGACTTGGCGTCTCACGCGCTCATTTGCAGCAGTAACTATGCCTTCGGCCCTTTTTATGGGCCGCCTGGGCCTTGTCTCGTCCGCCTTGGCTATGTCTTTCAACGGCCTGTCAGCGGATCTGCTGGCGTCGCGCTCGGGCCTACTCGGCCGATAGCGGCGCCGCGCGGTTATGAATTGGTACTTTGAAGTGAATACGCAGAACACCGCCCTGGACTGTGGTGCGGTGGTTTTTTTGCGCAAAAAAGGGATGTCCCATGGAAATGAATGTAGAGCAACTGGTGAAATTGTCCGAAACCTGGCTACCAGTGGTGTTGCAATACAGCGGTCAATTGGTTCTGGCCATCGCCACCCTGCTGGTCGGTTGGTGGCTGATCAATACCCTGACCCGTAAAGTCAGTCTTTTGATGGAGCGGCGCAACGTCGACCGCGCCCTGCACAGCTTTATCGGCAGCTTGGCGGGCATCATGCTCAAGGTGCTGCTGCTGGTCAGCGTGGCATCGATGATCGGGGTGGAAACCACGTCGTTCGTCGCGGTGATCGGTGCCGCTGGCCTGGCCATCGGTCTGGCGCTGCAAGGCAGCCTGGCGAATTTCGCCGGTGGCGTGCTGATCATGCTGTTTCGTCCATTCCGCGCCGGCGACTGGATCGAAGGGCAGGGCGTTTCGGGCAGCGTCGACAGCATTCATATTTTCCATACCACGCTGAAAACCGCCGATAACAAGGTGGTTATCGTGCCCAATGGCAGTCTGTCCAACGGCAATATCACCAACTACTCGCGTGAGCCGGTGCGCCGTGCCGATATCAACCTGGGTATCGATTATTCCAGCGATATCAAGCGCGCTCGCGATGTGTTGCTGCAGATCGCCGAAGACCCGCGAGTGCTTATGGAGCCTGCGCCCGTGGTCCATGTGACCGGGCTGGGCGACAGCGCCGTGAACCTGTCGCTGCGCGTCTGGGTGGCGACGCCGGACTTCTGGCCGGTGACCTTCAACTTCATCGAGTTGGCCAAGGAGCGCCTGACCGAAGCCGGTATCGGTATTCCGTTCCCGCAGCGCGTGGTGCACCTGGTGCAGTCGGGTGCTCCTGAGCAACAGTAGGTGCGCGCCGGGCTTGCCCGATCCTCTGTTTCAGCGCGGCGCACCTGGGCGCCGTGTACAGGGCAAGTCGTCGCGAGCAACTACCGTGCTCTAGGCCGCGAAACGGCGTATGGGTGGGAGGGGGCTTTAGCCGCAATGCTTCCAGCCCCTTTTATGCCAAGCGCGGCTAAAACAGGAAGGCACCCAGCGTAGGCTCCGGCGCGGAGCTAGCCGTTGGCTTCGGTCTTCAGCGCGGCATTATCGCTCGGCTCGGGGATTTTGCGCTTGGTCGAGGTCGAGCCATTCGCCTGCGGACCTTCGCGGCGCCATTGCATGGCGATCAGGATCAGCGTCGGCACCCCCAGCAGGGCGGTGACGACAAAGAACTGCTCATAGCCGAACTTCTCCACCATGACCCCCGAGTAGCCGCCAATCAGGCGCGGCAGTAGCAGCATGATCGAGCTGAGCAGGGCATATTGGGTGGCGGAGAATTTCAGGTTGGTCAGGCTCGACAGGTAGGCGACGAACGCTGCGGTCGCCAGACCGGCACTCAGGTTGTCGGCGGAAATGGTGACGATCAGCATCCGCAGATCCGCGCCCATGCTGACCAGCATCATGAACAGCAGGTTGGTAGCCGCCGACGCCATGCCGCCGACAAATAGAATCGGCAGGATGCCGAAGCGTACGATCAGTAGCCCGCCGATCCCCGCGCCGAGCAGGGTCATGATCAGGCCGAACAGCTTGCTCACGCTGGCGATCTGATCCTTGGTGAAGCCCTGGTCGATATAGAACACGTTGGCCATCACCCCCATCACCGTGTCGGACATGCGGTAGGTGGCGATCAACCCGAGCAGCAGCAGCGCCTGCCAGCGATAGCGCAGGACGAAGTCGTTGACCGGGGTCAGCACTGGCGCCAGGCCGCGTCGTCCCATGGAGGACAGGCACAGGGTGGTGAGGATGGTGTAGAGCAGGGCGCGGAGAAAGGCGCGGTCTTCGAGCAGCAGGTCGAGCAAGCTCGCTTCGCCGGTGAACAGGCTGGCGAAGTCGGTGTGGAAGAACTGGGTGAACATCGCCGGCACCGACACCAGCAGCACGATCAGCACCAGCACCGAGGCGATCTGGTGGCTGAAACCATAGCGGGCGGCGGCCAGTTGGGTTTGCAGCGGCACCGCCGGCTCGCGCATCCACAGGCTGGTGAGCAGGCCGGGCACCATCATCAGGGCGAAGACCAGGTAGGTGCCGGCCCAGGCGCTGTGATTGTAGAGCTGCACGGTCGAGCCGAAGCCTTCGGCGAAATACAGCGCGCCGGCGGTGGCCAGCAGCGCGGCGACCCGGTAGCCGGCCATGTAGCTGGCGGCGAGCGCGGCTTGGCGGCTGTCGTCGACGATTTCCAGGCGATAGGCATCGACCGCGATGTCCTGGGTAGCCGAAGCAAATGCGACCAGTACCGCCAGGGCGATCAGCCAGGTCAGGTGGGTCTGCGGGTCGCACAGTGCCATGCCGGCCAAACCCGCGGCGATCAGCACCTGGGCCAGGACCAGCCAGGAACGCCTGCGGCCCAGGGCTCCCAGTAGCGGCAGGCGCCATTGGTCGAGCAGTGGCGACCAGACCCATTTGAAGGCATAGGCCAGCCCGATCAGACTGGCGAAGCCAATGGTTTCGCGCGCCACCCCCGCCTCGCGCAGCCAGACCGAGAGCGTCGAGAACACCAGCATGTACGGCAGGCCGGCGGCGAAGCCGAGCAGCAGCAGCACCAAGGTCGAAGGGCTTGAGTAGGCGGCGATGGCATCGCGCCAGCTTTTACGGGGCATTGAGCGGGTTTCTGCCTGAGGATGACCTGATAAAGGGCGCACTCTAACCGCAGTGCTCCATCGGACGCCAGCCGTGCCGTCGGATATCCACCCGATCGTTCGCCACCGTCACGCCTTCGTCGCGCAGCCTGGCGCGTTGCTCGGCGCCGGAAGCACTGCCAGCGGGCAAACTGAGGCGACCGCTGGCGGCGATCACCCGGTGCCAGGGCAGGGTGCTGTTTGGAGGCAACTGACTAAGGGTGCGGCCGACCCAGCGCGCGGCGCGCCCAAGGCCGGCCAGGTCAGCCAGCTGGCCATAACTGACGACCTTGCCCGCGGGGACTTGCGCGAGGGTGATATAGAGCGCCTGGCGCCGCGCAAGCTGATCCTGCGCGCTGGCCGAGGGGGAATGCTGCGAGAGGTGTGGACGATGCTCAGGCATCCTGCGAGTTCTCCATGCTGACGCTCTTGCGGCGGGTTTGGGCATGCGCTTGGCGGGCGACGGCATTATTGGCTGGCGGGGCGGCCATGGGTAGACCTTCCATCAGATTTAGGCCGCCTGGCTGCTGAACTCGGCAGGATTGTCGGAGTCACTGCTTGTGCTAATGGCGCGCATACGCATAATGCGCGGCTTTCCCGTGCCTGCACTCTCTAAGTAGTCCTCTATGTCGTCTAAAACTCTGATCTGCCTGGCATTGTCCGTGGCTGCCAACACCGCCATCGCCGATACGCTGTGGCTGAAAAACGGCGATCGCCTGAGCGGCAAAATCAAATTCTACGAAGGCGGCAAGCTGCTGCTGAAAACCGAGTACGGCGGCGCGATCGCCGTGGACTGGGACCAGATCGCCACCCTGGAAAGCGATCAGGAATTGCTGATCAAGGAAAGCGCCGTGAGCGGTGAGCGCGCCAAGGCCCTGCGCGCAGCCGGGCCGGGTCGGGTGACCTTGGTCAATGGCGAGGAGCGCACCATCGAACTGAGCGCTATCGAGCAGATTCTCAAACCCAAGCCCATGGTCGAAGACCTGGTTTTGACCGGCAATATCGACGCCGCCCTGGATTACAAGCGGGCCGAGCGTGATACCGACAACTACGATATCGACCTCAAGGCCGAGGCGCGCCATGGCTTGTGGCGGCATAACGCCGAAGCCGGCTATAACCGCCAGTTTCAGGATTCGGTGGTGACCACCGATAACTGGAACGCCGAATATGCCCTCGACCGCTTCTTCACCGAGCAATGGTTCTGGCAGGGGCGTTTCGAGTACAAGCGCGACAAGATCGAGGACCTGCGTCGTCAGCGCACCGTCGGTAGCGGTCCGGGTTACCAGTTCTGGGACAACGAGCTGGGCGCCTTTTCGGTCGCCGGGTTGCTCAATCGTACCGATTACCTCTACGCCGACGGCGAGCGCGATGACTTTTATGCGCTGAGCGCGAAATGGGACTACAACCGCTACCTGATCGGCAAGAGCGTCGAGTTGTTCAGTACGGGGGAGGTGGGCAAGCCATTGGCCAGTGTCGCCGAGTATGCCCTGGATGCCGAGGTGGGCCTGCGCTACAAGGTCACCGATTGGGCATCGCTGAACATGAAGGCGGAAAAGGACGTGGTTAGCGGCTCGGACGGTGACCTCGACGAAACCCATTACAGCCTGGGCTTTGGCGTCGGTTGGTAAGCGGTCGCGGGGTAAAGCCCGGGCTCAGGCCGATCGCCTGAGGCCCGGGATTCGATACCTTACAGGCGCAGGCCGCCATCCAGTTCCAGGATACGGCCGGTGTAGTAGTCGTTCTCCAGGATATAGGCCACCGAGTGGGCGATCTCGGCCGGTTTGCCCATGCGCCGCAACGGGATGACCGAGGTCATGCGCTCCAGGGCTTCGGGCTTCATGCTGGCAACCATCTCGGTTTCAATAAAGCCCGGTGCCACGCCGGCGACACGGATGCCGTAGCGCGCCAGTTCCTTGGCCCAGACCACGGTGTCGGCGGCAACGCCGGCCTTGGCCGCGGAGTAGTTGGCCTGGCCGATATTGCCGGCGCGGGAGATCGAGGAAATATTGACGATCGCGCCTTCGCTCTTCAGCTCGATCATCTTCGCCGCAACTTCACGGGTGCAGAGGAACACGCCGGTCAGGTTGACATCGATCACCGATTGCCATTGGGCCAGGCTCAGCTTGGTGATTTCGCCGTCCTTGACCTTGATGGTAAGGCCGTCGCGCAGGATCCCGGCATTGTTGACCAGGCCGTTGATCGCGCCGAAATCTTCGGCGATCTGAGCGACGGTCTGGGTAACCTGCTCTTCATTGGCGACGTTGCACAGGTAAGCTCGCGCCTCGACTCCGAGGGACTTGCAACTGGCTACGGCTTCATCGAGCTTTTCCTTGTTCAGGTCGACCAGGGCCAGCTTGGCACCTTTGCCCGCCAGGTATTCGGCCATTGCCAACCCCAGGCCTTGGCCGCCGCCGGTGATGATGATGACTTTGTCATTGAGTTGCATTGAAAATCCCCTCAAGGTATTGAATTTTCCCCCGCTGGCGCCGTAGATCGCAATCGTTAACGTCTGTCCGTTTATGACGGATTCTATGCAGGGAGTCACAAGGTGAGCGTGAAAGCCGTTAAGCATGCCCGAGAATTACTACTCAAGGAATACCGTGGCGTGCTTTCCACCCACTCCAAAGCCATGCCGGGTTTCCCTTTCGGATCGGTGGTGCCTTATTGTCTGGACAGCGAGGGTTGGCCATTGATCCTTATCAGCCGCATCGCCCAGCACACCCACAACCTCAAGCGCGACGGCAAATGTTCGCTATTGGTGGGCGAGCGCGGTGCCGAGGATGTGCAGGCCGTCGGTCGCCTGACGCTGCTCGCCGAGGCCCGGCAGCTCGATGACGAAGCGCAGATCGAGGCGGCCGCGCAACGCTACTATCGCTATTTTCCCGACGCACGGGACCATCATCGCGTCCATGATTTCGATTTCTGGCAGCTGCAGCCGGTGCGCTGGCGCTATATCGGCGGTTTCGGCGCGATTCACTGGCTGGATCAGGTGGCGCTGGCCAATCCTTTCGCGGCTGCCGACGAGGCGGCCATGCTCGAGCATATGAACAGTGACCATGCGCGTGCGATCGCGCACTATGTGGCGTTGAGCGGTCTGCCGGACCAGGAGCCGGCCAGCATGGTCGGGATCGACGGCGAAGGCTTTCATTTGCGCATCGGGCAGAGCATTCACTGGCTGGCGTTTCCGGCAGCCTGCGGCAATCCCGGCGAGGTTCGCCAGGCGCTGGTGCAGCTGGCGCATGCCGACAGTTGGCCCAGCGTATGATGTGTACACACTTTGCTACAGGCTCCGGCTTGAAATCAGCGCAAGTCCCCATATTTTCTGTCTACTGGAAGTAGGTTCTTCCGCTTAGGAATTTTCAATGCGTGCCTTTCTGTTTTTATTCCTGCTGTTCCCGTTTCTCGAATTGGCGCTGCTGATTCAGGTTGGCGGTGCGATCGGCGTTTTACCAACTCTGCTGTTGCTGGTGGTTACGGCAATTCTGGGTAGTGTGCTGCTGCGCGTCGCCGGTATCGCTACCGCCTGGCGTGCCCGCGAGAAGCTGGCGCGCGGCGAACTGCCCGAGCAGGAAATGCTCGAGGGGCTGTTGATCGCGGTCGGTGGCGGATTGCTGCTGTTGCCCGGGTTTATCAGCGATATCTTCGGTGTGTTCTGCCTGATTCCCTTCACCCGGCGGATTCTGGTCAACAAGGTGCGCCAACGCGCCGCTGAACAGGCCATGCGCCAGCGCGCGTTCTACGAGGACCTGAGTGCCCGTGCGGGCGAGCGGCCCGATACATCCAAGGCGAATGTCCTCGAGGGTGAGTACGAACGCCGCGATTGATCGAGCGATGACGCCGGTACACGGAAACGCTCGGCCCCGTATGCCAGGGAGGCGCTCTTGGTAGTGCCCGCTGTGTCGCCGCAGAGCGCCCGTGATGGCTGGCTTGATGGCGCGCCGAGGCGAAAAAAATTCGGCGGCCACCCTTGAAATCTCCTTGTACGCCCTTATGTAGCGGTCACCGCAAGGTTTTCTGTCGGTTTCGGCAGATCAGACTTCCGCGTTGCACCTGGTGCAACGCAACCGGCCCCGCCGGACTTTGCTAACCCGCCGGTGAAAGCACCGGCCGATGTACAACAACTATTTGGGAGAGATCGACAAATGAAGCTTCGTCCTCTGCATGACCGCGTCGTGATTCGTCGCAGCGAAGAAGAGACCAAAACCGCGGGCGGTATCGTGCTGCCGGGTTCCGCTGCCGAGAAGCCTAACCAGGGCGAAATCGTCGCTGTGGGTACGGGTCGCGTGCTGGACAGCGGCGAAGTGCGCGCGCTGGCCGTCAAGGTCGGCGACAAAGTGGTGTTTGGTCCTTACTCCGGCAGCAACACCGTCAAAGTCGACGGCGAAGACCTGCTGGTCATGGGCGAGAGCGAAATCCTGGCCGTCATCGAAGCCTGATCCAGCCTCCGCTACAGCGCATCGCGTTCCACCAAAACGAATTTTGAGGAATATCCATCATGGCTGCTAAAGAAGTTAAGTTCGGCGACTCCGCCCGCAAGAAAATGCTCACCGGCGTAAACGTCCTGGCTGACGCGGTTAAAGCGACCCTCGGCCCGAAAGGCCGTAACGTGATCATCGAGAAGAGCTTCGGCGCTCCGACCATCACCAAGGACGGCGTTTCCGTCGCCAAAGAAATCGAGCTGAAAGACCGCTTCGAGAACATGGGCGCGCAACTGGTCAAAGACGTGGCTTCCCGTGCCAACGACGACGCTGGCGACGGCACCACCACCGCCACCGTACTGGCTCAGGCCATCGTCAACGAAGGCCTGAAAGCCGTCGCTGCCGGCATGAACCCGATGGACCTGAAGCGCGGCATCGACAAGGCGACCATCGCCATCGTCGCCCAGCTGAAAGCCCAATCCAAGCCGTGCGCCGACACCAAGGCCATCGCTCAGGTCGGCACCATCTCCGCCAACTCCGATAACTCCATCGGCGACATCATTGCCGAAGCCATGGAAAAAGTCGGTAAAGAAGGCGTGATCACCGTTGAAGAAGGCTCGGGCCTGGAAAACGAACTGTCGGTCGTAGAAGGCATGCAGTTCGACCGCGGCTACCTGTCGCCGTACTTCATCAACAAGCCGGACACCATGGTTGCCGAGCTGGATAGCCCGCTGCTGCTGCTGGTCGACAAGAAGATCTCCAACATCCGCGAAATGCTGCCGGTGCTGGAAGCCGTCGCCAAAGCCGGTCGTCCGCTGCTGATCGTGGCCGAAGACGTCGAGGGCGAAGCCCTGGCGACTCTGGTAGTGAACAACATGCGCGGTATCGTCAAAGTCGCTGCCGTCAAGGCACCGGGCTTCGGCGACCGCCGCAAGGCCATGCTGCAGGACATCGCCATCCTCACCGGCGGTACCGTGATCAGCGAAGAAGTCGGCCTGAGCCTGGAAGGCGCCACCCTGGAGCACCTGGGTAACGCCAAGCGTGTGATCCTGAGCAAGGAAAACACCACCATCATCGACGGTGCCGGCCAGCAGGTCGATATCGAAGCCCGCGTTGCGCAGATCCGCAAGCAGGTCGAAGACACTTCCTCCGACTACGACAAAGAGAAACTGCAAGAGCGTCTGGCCAAGCTGGCTGGCGGTGTTGCGGTGATCAAGGTCGGCGCCGGCACCGAAGTGGAAATGAAAGAGAAGAAAGCCCGCGTTGAAGACGCCCTGCACGCGACCCGCGCAGCCGTCGAAGAAGGCGTGGTACCTGGCGGTGGCGTAGCCCTGGTTCGCGCTCTGCAGGCCATCAGCGAGCTGAAAGGCGACAACGCCGATCAGGACGTCGGTATCGCTCTGCTGCGTCGCGCTGTCGAAGCGCCGCTGCGTCAGATCGTTTCCAACGCCGGTGGCGAGCCGAGCGTAGTGGTCGACAAGGTCAAGCAGGGTTCGGGCAACTTCGGCTTCAACGCCGCCACCGACACCTACGGCGACATGATCGAAATGGGTATTCTCGATCCGGCCAAGGTCACCCGTTCGGCTCTGCAGGCCGCGGCTTCCATCGGTAGCCTGATGATCACCACCGAAGCGATGATCGCCGAAGTGGTTGAAGAGAAGGGCGCCGGCGGTGGTATGCCTGATATGGGCGGCATGGGCGGTATGGGTGGCATGGGCGGCATGATGTAAGCCAGCCTCACCCCCAATCGCTGTCACAAAAACCCCGCGCCTGTCGCGTAATGCTGTTCACTTAAGCATTTGAACCCCGATTGGGCTTCCCTGAAAATCC
>CBIHLF010000006.1:0-146102 GCA_966210435.1 uncultured Pseudomonas sp.
GACCCGCTATCCAGTGGATAGGAAGGCTGCTCCGCTTAAGTGAACAGCATTACGCGCCTGTCGCGGGGTTTTTTATTCTCGCGCCACCTCGTGGGAAAGCTGGCGCATTAATTGCCTTGTCTATCCATACGTCTGAATTGCCGCGCGGCGATGCGCGGTCGGGGCGTAGGATGCAGTTCGAGTTTATCCACCGGGATGTGGCCTGCCACGCGCTTATCCGCGTAGCAGCGTAATGTCGTTGGCTGTTGCATGGCAGGTCCCGCCAAATCGTCCATCTGATACCAATGGGCAATAAGGTGACCTGGTAGGTGTTACTGCCGGCGATGAGGGCGCAAGCTGCGAGACGATAGCTTGAACCATTTTGCACCGGTGCGGCTCACGATAGATGACGGACGCCCAGTTACGGGTTGAGGTCTTTGTTTGTTGATCAGGATGATCGGAGCCAGGTATCGGACCGCTCAGGCGGTCACGACCACCCGTCATGGTATGTGGCGGTGTGACGATCATGAGTCTAGGGTTAGCGAACAGCGCTTAATCGCGCTATTGAGGGTCGCATTGATGAAACTGGAAATCGCACGGGGATTGTTTGTTGTGGCTGCGCTCAGCGTGGCTTCGATAGCGGCTGCTGCCTGGCATGAGCCGGGCAGTCATGTGGTGAGTCAGAGCGAATTGGGGCTTGAGCCGTTATCGCCCAGAGCACGAACGATCGACGTGATTCAGCCGGATCAGGATCTGCTGTTGTTCATGTTCAGCCTGTCTCAAGGGATGGGGCCGCAGGGTTAGCGCAATCACGCCCACGCCTTAGTTAAAAGTTAAAAAGCCAAATAGCCCTGCTCGTCAGGGCTATTTTTTGGGCGCTGTACCAATAGCCTGTCGCGTTCGGCTGTTGCCGCTATGGTGAAGCGACCCGGCTCGTGTGGGCGCCGTTCACACCAGCAATCTACGCCAACGCCGGGCGTGCGCGGCCGATAAAAACTCGCCCCGAGCTCATGGCGCAGGCGCGCTCAGGGGCGAGCGCCGGCGGTGTTGGCCATCAGGCTGCGCGTGGCGACCTGCAGGAATGCCTGCAGGCGTCTGCTCAGGCGTTTGCCGAGCGAGGCGTCGTCGATCGCCGTGACCCCGGCATCGGCGCCGAGTTTATAGCGATAGAGCTTGGCCGCCTGGTCACGCGGTTGCACCAGCAGCGTGTCGTTCGCCACCAGGGCCACTGTCTGATCGCCGCCAGATGGCTTGATCACGCCGAAACCATGGTCGTCCTGCGCCAGCCCCAGCAGGTCGCGGCCCCAGCACTGGTGCTCCACCGGCAGGCCGAGACGGCCCATGATGGTCGGCACTATGTCGATCTGGGTGGCGGCGATATCGCGCCGCTCGCCGAATCGTTCGCGCAGGCCCGGGGCGATCATCAGCATCGGTACATGGAAACGGTAGAGGTCGATATCGCTGAGCTGCTGATCGCTGGCGAAGCCGTGGTCGCCGACGATGACGAACAGGGTGTCGTTGAAGTAGGGCGATTGGCGTGCCTTGGCGAAGAATTGGCCCAATGCCCAGTCCGAATAGCGCATCGCGGTCAGATGCTCGTTGAGCGAGCCGAACTCGGTGACCGGCGCCACCGGCAGGTTTTCCGGCAAGGCGTAGGGGGTGTGGTTGGAGAGCGTCTGTAGCAGGGCATAGAAGGGTTTCGATGGGTCCTTGGCGGCCAGTTCGGTGGCGGCACGGTCGAACATGTCCTGGTCGGACACGCCCCAGGTCGGGTCGGAGAACACCGGGTCGACGTAATCGTTGCGACCGATGAAATTGTGCATGCCCTGCTGGCTGAAGAAACCGGACTGGTTGTCCCAGGCGAAATCGCCGTTGTACACGTAGAGGTCGTCGAAGCCTCGCTCGCTGAGCAGTTGCGGCAGGCCGGAGAAATGGTGGCTGCCTTCGGGCTGCTGCATCAGGTACTCGAAGCCCGGCAGGTTGGGGAAGCAGGCCATGGTGGCGAACATGCCCTGGTGGGTATGGGTGCCATTGGAGAGAAAGCGGGTGAACAGCAGGCCCTCTTGAGTCAGCTTGTCGAATTCCGGGGTGATCTCGCCCTGGCCGCCGAGCGCGCCGACATAGTGGCCGGCGAAGCTTTCCATCAGGATCACCACCACGTTGCGGATCGGCGAGGCGGCGGCCGGGTCAGGCGTGCTGATGCGCCGGATTGCCGCCGTGTCGGCGTCGACCAACCGGTCGTGCTTGGTCAGCAGCATTTCGCGCAGGGTTTGCTGCGCTTGCTCGGTCGGTAGCGTGGCTTTCCAGATATTGCGCCGGGTCGGCGACCAGCGATTGCGAGCGGCGTCGATCAGGGTCAAGGTGCCGTTCAGGCCCAGGTGGTTGGCGAATACCGAGTCGGTGGTGAAGGCATCGCCCCAGCGCAACGGTGGGCCCTGACGCAAGGTGCCGCGCGCCAGCAGGACGGCCACCAGCAGCACCAGGATAAACGCCAGGCCGTGCATCGCTACGCGTTGTAGAGCGGGTTTGTTCGGTGCCGCGCTGGCTGGCCGGCACCGCCGGTCGAGCCAGGCGAAGCCGACATACAGCAGTACCGTCGCCAGCGCCCAGAGCAATAGGTAGCGCCCCACCGGGAAACCGTACCAGAGCATGCTCAGCACGGTGCGCGGGTCTTCGCCGAGGTACTGGAACACCAGGCTGTTCAGGCGTTGGTGGAACTCGCGATAGAACGTCAGTTCGATCAGGCCGAGCAGCAGCGTCAGGCTCGCCAGGGCCGTCAGCCAGGCGCGCTGCCAGCCGCGTGCGGCGCTGGCCGCGGGGCTGAGCAGGGCGAGGATCAGCGGCGTGCAGATGAATACCACCACGCGGCTGTCGAAGCGCAGGCCGTTGAAGAACGCCTCGGCGAAGCTGGACCAGGGGGTCTGGCCGATCAGTTCGGCGTTATAGCCCAGCAGCGCGGCGCGCAGTCCGGCGAAAAGCAGGAGAAAACCCAGGGCGCTGAGCAGCAGAAAGGCCAATTGGTGGCGGAGCCGGGGCCGGAACGAAGTTTGAAGCATCAACGGGACTCTACTTGACGGCTGATTTCCAGCAGGCGGTCGCGGCCCTGCTCGGCGAGCAGGAAGTGGTCGGCATCCAGCGGCAGCAGGGTCTGCCCGGAACGCAGGTGGCTGAGAACGGTTTCGCTGGCGCCGCTCAGCGGGTCGATGCGTAGCAGGCGGGCCATATGGGTGGCGTCCTCGCTGAGCCACAGGCCATCTTCACCACATTGCAGGAAGCCGGGCTTGTTGAGGCCGCGCAACAGGATCTGGTCGCGACCGTCCGGGTTATAGCGTTTGAGCGTGCCGCTGGCTTTTTCGCTGTAGAACAGGCTGCCATCGGGGCAGGCGGCGACCGCTTCGGCCTGGTTCAGGCCTGTGCGCAGAATCGATAGTGCATGGCTGAGCGGGTCGTAGCGCAGCAGTCGGCCATCGCCGTGCATGTCCTCGATGGCATACAGGTAATAGCCGTCGGTGGCGAGCTCCTCGATGCTGTTGCCTTCGAAGAGTGTTTCAGGCTTGCCGTCGTGCCACCAGTTCACCCTGTGTTGGCCTTGCTCCTGGCTGTACACCAGGCCGCCCCGGTAGGCGAGCATGCCGTCGGGCTTGGACAACCCGGTCACTCGGGGAACGACTGCGCCGGACGGCAACAGCTCGACGATGCGGCCCTGGCCCTGATCGTATTCCTGGCTGGCGAACAGCCTGCCCTCGGCGTCCAGGGCCAGTGCGCTGATGCGCGGCAGGTGGTCGATGCGCACGCGGTACTGCCAGCCTGAGCCAGCCTGCACCGGCCACAGGTGCTGCCAGCCGGCATGACCGGCGAGCAGCAGCGTAATCGAGAGCAGCACAGCAGCCAACTGAGGCAGTGGCAGGTGCAATTTCGGCAGCGGCAAGCGCACGCCAGGCCTGGTGATGACGGCAGAGTGTCTGGGCATCGAATAGCTCCATGGCGGCGCTGGCGCTTGAAATAAAAAAGCCCCGCAGACTGGGTGGCCACGGGGCAAGCGTCGTTCAGTTGGAGACAGCCGGGACCCTTGGGCGATGCGGGGCAGCAGAGCGCGACAGAGGCATGGCGCAATTCCTTGAACGTCGATGGCCGTAGTCTGCGCAAGCGTCTGTCGTGACAAGGTGAATCGCAGGTGAAAAAATCGTTAAAAGCAGGCGCTGCGCTGGGCGGCGTGCAATCATTTAGCCGCTGCCAACGAGGAAATTGCCGTGCGCATACTGCTGGTCGAAGACAATCGCGACATTCTCGCCAACATGCTCGACTACCTGAGCATCAAGGGCTATAGCGTCGACTGCGCCCAGGACGGACTGTCCGGGCTGCATCTGGCCGCCACCGAACATTACGACCTGATCGTACTGGACATCATGTTGCCCGGCCTGGATGGCTACACCCTGTGTCAGCGCCTACGCGAAGATGCACGGCGCGACGTTCCGGTAATCATGCTTACTGCACGCGATCAGCTCGACGATCGTCTGCAGGGCTTTCGCGCTGGCGCCGACGATTATCTGGTCAAACCGTTCGCCCTCTCCGAACTGGCCGCGCGCATCGAGGCGGTGCTGCGCCGCGCCCAGGGTGGCGGGCGGCGTTGCCTGCAGGTCGGCGACCTGAGCTATGACCTGGACACCCTGGAAGTCAGTCGTGGCGGACGCGCGCTCAAGCTCAACCCGATCGGCCTCAAGTTGCTCGCCGTGCTGATGCAGAAAAGTCCCCACGTGGTGCGCCGCGAGGTGCTGGAAGCGGCGCTATGGGGCGACGACTGTCCGGACAGCGACAGCCTGCGCAGCCACGTACATCAATTGCGGCAGGTGATCGACAAGCCGTTCGCCTCTGCGCTGCTGCACACCGTGCATGGCGTTGGTTACCGCCTGGCCGAGAGTGGCAATGGAATATAGGCAGAGTCTGGCCCGGCGTATCGTCATCGCCTTTATGCTCATGACGGTACTGGTTGCCGGGGTATTCGGTCTGGGGATTGTCGAGATCGTCCATTCGGTCGAGGAACGGTTGATGTCCAGCGGCATGGGCAGCGATCTCGACCGCCTGCTGCAAATGGAAAGCGTCGACGATTGGCGCCACCAGCCCGAACCGCAGCAGCTGTTCTATTTCAGCGATGGTTGGGGCGACTTTGCCATGCCTGAGGATCTGCGCGACCTGCCGCCGGGATTCCACGAGGTGTTTCGTGGCGCTCAGACCTACCATGCGATCGTCCGCGAAGTAGACGGCCGCCGCTATGTGTTGCTGGAGGATCAGAGCGAGTTCGAGGAGCGCGAACAGGCGCTGTTCTCCGTGGTGCTGATCGGCGTTCTGCTCAGTGTCGCCTTGGCCGGCGCGCTCGGCTGGCTGCTCGCGCGGCGGGTGATGGCGCCGGTGGTGCGCCTGGCCGGTCAGGTGCGCCATCGCGACCAGCTGCTGGCCCTGGCGCCGCCGTTGGTCCCGGATTACGCCGAGGACGAGGTCGGCCAGCTTGCCGCTGCCTTCGACGATACGCTCGGGCGGCTGCGCCTGGTGCTCAAGCGCGAACGTCTGTTCACCAGCGATGTCAGCCATGAACTGCGTACGCCGTTGATGGTCATGGCCAGCTCCTGCGAACTATTGCTGGAAAACCCCCACCTCGACCCGCGCGGGCGAAGCCAGCTGCAGCGCATGGCGCGCGCTTGCGAGCAGATGGGCGAACTGGTGCAGACGTTCCTGCTGCTGGCGCGCGAGCAACGCAAGGAGGCCGACCTGGCGCCTCGGGCGACCCTGGCGGAGATCGCCGACGAACTGGTGGAGCAGTGGCGGCCGACTATCGAAGCCAAGGGCCTGCGCCTGGACTATCGGCGGGATGAGCCACAGCAGCAACGTTACAACGCCTCGTTCCTGCGCACGGTGATGAGCAACCTGCTGCGCAATGCCTGGCACTACACCGAGCATGGGCATATCAGCCTGGTGGTCGAGGGCAGCTGTTTTCAGGTCGAAGACAGCGGCGCGGGTATTCCGCTGGGCGAGCGCGAGTCGGTGTTCCAGCCATTCGTACGCGGTTCCGATGAGCGGGGTGACGGCCTGGGCCTGGGCTTGTCGCTGGTACAGCGGATTTGTGAGCTGCAGGACTGGGCGGTGACGCTGAGCCCGGTGGAGCCGAACGGCTGTCGTTTCAGCGTCCGCCTGACGGCGACGCGCTGACATTTTTTTCACGACGCTTTGACCGCTCGTTGACGCGGCCAGGGCTAGGCTAGCGGCAATCCTCCAAGAGTGCCCTTGTCCATGCCCAGTCCCGTCGACCTGGCGTTTGCCCATAAGTACGACGCCGACCACGCGCAGCAGTACCTGCACAAACAGCGTGGCGGTTTCTTGCGGCATCTATCGCAGTGGCGCGACGAGCAGTTGGCGCGTCACGCCCTGGCGCTGGTCGGCGATCCCGGTTTGGTCCTCGATTTGCCGTGCGGCACCGGGCATTTCTGGCCACTGCTGGCGGAAAAGTCCAATCGCGTGATCATCGGTGCGGACAGTTCGGCCGATATGCTCAAGCTCGCCTTCGCCGCGCAAGCGCCGGATATCGTCAAGCGGGTGCAGCCGTTACAGACCTCGGCATTCGTCATCGACCTGCCGGACAATTCGGTGGACAGCATTTTCTGCATGCACTTGCTGCACCATGTCGGCGATAGCGCGCATCGGCTGATGTTGTTGCGCGAGTGCCAGCGGGTGACGCGCGACAGCCTGATCGTATCGCTCTGTGTCGATGGCAATTTCAAGGCCTGGAGGCGCAAGCGCATGGAGCGGCGACACAGCCCGGATCCGAGCCCGGAGAACCATCAGAATCGCTTTGTATTGCCGGCAGCCACGGTCGAGGCCGAGCTTCGGCAGGCCGGATTTCGCGTTCGCGAGCGCCTGGATTTTCTGCCGTTCTATGCCATGTGGCGGGTTTACGTATTGCACAAGGTGGACCTGTGAGCGGGGGGCAGGTGTGCCGCCCGTCGCCAGGTGTGCCGATTGTGGCGCCATTCGTCATGGAACGCGGCGCGCTGGGCACTGCTGGTCTACGGTTATCGAACTGTGTTTGATAGCTCTATCAAGAGGTTGTGGGTATGAAGCTAGAAATCGCACGAGGTTTGTTCCTCATGGCGTCCCTCGGCGTCGCATCCATCGCTGTGGCCGCCTGGTACGAGCCCGAGCCGGGTGTGGTCGATGCCAGCAATGGCGCGAACAACTGCCCGCGCCCGCCGCGTGCGCATGTCGCCGGGCAGGAGCAGTTGCACCCGGACCAGGACCTGCTGCTGTTCATGTACAGCCTGTCCCAGGGCATGCGCGCCAGCGGCTGAGGTCGCCAGCCGCTACCTTCAATGGGCGGCGGCGCTGGCAGCCTGCGGTTGCCGATCCGGTTTGGCCAGCAGGGTATAGACGCACGGCAGCACGAACAGGGTGAACAGGGTGCCGACGGTCATCCCGGTGGCAATTACCAGGCCGATATCGAAGCGGCTCACCGCGCCGGCGCCGCTGGCGAGGATCAACGGAATCATCGCGAAGACCATCGAAGCGGTGGTCATCAGCACCGGTCGCAGGCGGATCGCCGCGGCTTCCTCCACCGCCTCGCGAATGCTCAGGCCCTGATTGCGGCGTAACTGGTTGGCAAATTCGACGACCAGAATGCCGTGCTTGGTGACCAGCCCGATCAGCGTAACCAGACCGACCTGGGTATAGATGTTCAGGCTGGAAAAGCCCATGAACAACGGCACCAGCGCGCCGCAGATCGACAGTGGCACCGTCACCATGATCACCAGCGGGTCGCGGAAGCTTTCGAACTGCGCCGCCAGCACCAGGAAGATGATCGCCAGCGCCAGGCCGAAGGTGGCATAGAGCGCGCTCCCTTCCTGCTGGTACTGACGGGCCACGCCGGCATAGTCGAAGGCATAGCCACGGGGCGCTTCCTCCTCGGCGATCTGCCGCACGGTATCGATGGCATCGCCCATGCTGACGATCGGCATGCCCTGAATCACCGCCGAGTTGAGCTGCTGGAACTGGTTCAGCTGGGTCGGTCGCGCGCGGTCGTGCACGCTGATCAGGGTCGACAGCGGCACCATCTGTTCGCTGGCGCTCTTCACGTAGTAGCTGTCGAGCCAGCCGGGGTTATCCCGATAGGCACGCTCCACCTGGGCGATCACCTTGTAGCTGCGGCCGTCGATGGTGAAGCGATTGATCTCGCCCTCGCCGAGCAGGGTGGCCAGGGTCTGGCCGAGGTCTTCCATGGACACGTCCATCTGCGCGGCCTTCTCACGGTCGATGTCCACTACCAGCTCCGGCTTGTCGAACGCCAGGTCGATATCGAGAAAGGCGAACTTGCCGGACTCCACAGCGCGCTGCTTGATCCGCTCGGTGACCTGCAGCAGCGACTCGTAATCGTTCGGCGTATTGACCACGAACTGGAACGGCAGCCCCTCTGGCGCGCCGGGCAGCGACGGCAGGTTGAAGCCGAAGATCTGCAGCCCGGGAATCCCCGCGAGGCGTTGCTGAACCTCGGGAAGGATTTCCATCTGGGTGCGCTCGCGCTCGTTCCACGGCTTGAGCAGGAAGCCGCCGATACCCGATTGCACACCGTTGAAGCCGTTGATCTGGAAGGAGGAGTAGTACTCGGGGAACTCCTTGAAAATCTTCACGAACTGGTCGGTATAGCGGTTCAGGTAGCTCAGGTTGGTTGGCTGCGGCGACGTGGCCATCAGAAAGATGATGCCCTGGTCCTCGTCCGGGGCCAGTTCCTTCTCACTGAACATCAGCAGCGGCGGAATCAGCAACAGCACGATCAGACCGAACACTATCACCACCGGGCGGGTGTTCAGGGTGCCGTGCAGGGTACGCTGGTAACGCTGCTTGAGGCGCTCGAAGAGCATGTCGAGGCGATGCGCCAGGCCGCTGGGGTTTTCCTCGTGGCGCAGCAGCCTGGAGCACATCATCGGCGACAGGGTCAGCGCAACGATGCCGGAGATGACCACCGAGCCGGCCAGGGTGAAGGCGAACTCCTTGAACAGCGCGCCGGTCAGGCCGCCGAGGAAGCCGATCGGCGCGTACACCGCGGCCAGGGTAATGGTCATCGAGATCACCGGCACGGCAATCTCCCGCGCGCCCTCGATCGCCGCGTCGAACGGCGTCTTGCCTTCCTCGATATGCCGGTGGATGTTTTCCACCACGACGATGGCGTCGTCCACCACCAGGCCGATCGCCAGCACCATGGCCAGCAGCGTCAGCAGGTTGATCGAATAGCCCATCAGCTGCATGAGAAAGAGCACGCCGACCATCGACAGCGGGATGGTGATCACCGGGATCAACACCGAGCGGAACGCGCCGAGGAACAGGAACACCACCACGATGACGATCAGCACCGCCTCGCCGAGGGTTTTCAGCACCTCGTCGATCGAGGCCTGGATGAACAGCGTGGCGTCGTAGGCGATGGACGCCTTGAGGTTTGGCGGCAGCTGCGACTCCAGCTCCGGCATGATCGCTCGCACTTCCTTGATCACATCCAGCGGGTTGGCGCTGGGCGTGCCCTGGATGCCGATGTAGACCGAGGGGATGCCGTCGAAGGAACTGATCGAGTCGTAGTTCTCCGCGCCCATTTCCACCCGCGCCACATCGCGCAGCAGCACGCGGGTGTCGCCGACGGTCTTCAGGGGAATCGCGGCGAAGGCGTCGGCGGATTTCAGGTCGGTGGTGGCGTTGACGCTGGTCACCACGTATTCGCCCTGTACCTCGCCGGCGGCGGCGAGGTAGTTGTAGCGGCGCACCGCACTGGTGACGTCGGCGGCGGCGAGACCATAGGCGGCCAGTTTCACCGGGTCCAGCCACAGGCGCATGGCGAACACCTGGTTGCCGAGGATTTCCGCCTCGGCCATGCCCGGCAGGGTGGCCAGCTTGGGCTGGATCACCCGTGACAGGTAGTCGGTGATCTGCGGGTTGGACAACTCGTCGCTGTAGAAACTCAGGTACATCAGCGCGGTGCCGGTGGCCTCTTTCGACAGCACCGGGTCTTCGGCATTCTGCGGCAGGCGGTTCTTCACCTCGCTGGCCTTGGCCAGCAGCTCGGTGAACAGGCGATTGGTGTCGGTGCCGATGCGCGCGAAGATGGTGATTACCGAAACGTTCTGCCGGCTCACCGAGGTCATGTAGTCGATGCCCTCGGCGCTGGCCAGGCTCTGTTGCAGCGGCTGGGTGATATAGCCCTGAATGGTTTCGGCATTGGCCCCGGGGTAGGCGGTGGTCACCGTGATCTGCGCATTCTCCATCTGCGGATATTGGCGAATGTTCAGTTGGTTGAACGCCTGGAAGCCCAGCAGCACGATCAGCAGGCTGATCACGCTGGCCAGCACCGGACGGCGGATAAAGGGGTCGGTAAACGCCATGATGATGTCTGTCCTTTGAGCCTTGGCTTTATTGGTCGGCAGGTGCCTGGGGCGCGTCTGCGGCCTGTTGCGGGTCGGCGACGATGGCCACGTGGGCGCCGTTGTCCAGTTTCAGCTGGCCGGCGGTGACCACCTGTTCGCCGGGTTGCAGGCCCTTGTTCACTACCACCAGCCCGGCGCGGCGTTCACCGGTCTCGACGAAGCGGCGCTGCACGGCGAGCATCGGCTGGCCCTTGTCGTCCTGCTGGGCCTTACCGTCTTCGCCCTTTTTCGCCTCGATCACGTACACCGAATTGCCGTACAGGGTGTAGGTGATCGCGGTTTCCGGCACCACCACCTGCGGCTCCTGGCCGGGCAACAGCACCGCCAGGTCGGCGAACATGCCCGGCAGCAGGCGGCCTTCGGGGTTGTCCAGGGCGGCGCGGACCAGCAGATTGCGCGTGTTGTCCTCGACCTTGGGGTTGATCGCATCGATCTGGCCTTCGAACACTTCGTCCGGGTAGGCCGCAACCTTGATCCGCACGCGTTCACCGATCGCCAGTTGCGGCGCTTTCTGTTCGGGCAGGTAGAAGTCCACCTGCAGATGCGAGAGGTCCTGCAGGGTGGCGAGGGTGGTGCCGGTGGCGACGTAGTCGCCGACATCGACCTGGCGAATCCCGATGGTGCCGGCGAAGGGCGCGAGGATGCGCTTCTTGTCCAGGGTCGCCTTGAGCTGGGCGACGCTGGCATTGGCCTTCTGCAGCTGCGCTGAAAGGCGGTCGAATTCGCTCTTGGAAATCGCCTGGCGGTTGACCAGGCTGCGGCCGCGTTCGAACTCGACGCGGGCCAGGCCCAGTTCGGCTTCTGCGGTGGCCAGGCTGGCCTGCTCCACGGCGCTGTCGAGTTGCACCAGCGGCTGGTTCAGCTTGACCTTTTCGCCGGAACGGAACAGCAGTTCCTTGACCGTGCCGCCGACCTCGACGGTCAGGTCCACGCCCTGGCGCGCGCGCAGCGTACCGATCGCCGGCAGGCGACTCTGCCAGGGCATCTGCTCGGCCTTGGCGGCGGATACGCTGATCGCCGGCGGCGGTGCCGAGAAGGCCTTGCCCATCTGCATGAAAGCGTTGATTTTGAAGGCGGCGAGGGCGGCGACGACAACGAGGACGACGGCCAGCATGATCAGCATGCGACGGAGCAACATATTCCGAATCCTTGGCGAGGCGCTGCGCGAGCGCCGGGAGTTGGCGAACAGGCAACATAGTGCCAGTTGACGGAGTAGTCAGAAAGAGCCTGTCTGCAAATGATTTCATCGCGTGCTTCAGCGCTGAGTCATGAGCTCGAAGGCCGCGCCGTTCGGGCGGTTGCTGGCATTTCAATGGCATCAGTCGTCGGCGGTGCGCCCGTATAGGTAGGCCGTCATATCCAACGCCGACTGCTCGCTCACGCCCAGGTCGGGCATGGCTGAGCGCGGTGCGAACTTTTGCGGTTCGCGCAACCAGCGCACCAGGTTCTCCGGGTTGTTGGGCAGCACGCCGGCGATGAATTTGCGCTGCGCGATGGCGGTCAGCGGCGGGCCGACGTGAATGTCCGAACCCACCACACCGGGGATCACGTGGCAGCTGGTGCAGGCATATTGATTGAACGCCTCGCGCCCGGCTTCGTCATAGCCGACGCCAACGCCGGGCACCACCAGCAGATCGTCGTCGCATGCCGTCAGCGTTGTCAGGGCGATGACCAGCAACAGGCTGCGCAGCCACCGGCGAGGGATGTGCGGGTCGATCGAGCGGTTTCTCATCGCTGCGCCTCCCTGTGCTGTTCGGCGCCGGCGTCCTCTCGGTGACTGTGCTCGGCGGTTTCGCGCATGCGTCGGTAGTCGGCGGGTGCCAGGCGAGGCAAACGCTCGATAAACGCCACCAGATCCCAGATCTGCTGGTCGTCCATCCGGTATTTCCAGGCGGGCATGCCGGTCATCTTGATTCCATACTTGACCGCCCAATGGATATCGCGGCTCGGCCAGCGCCGGGCGGCCTCCACCAGATTCGACGGCACCGGCGTCATGCCGAGGGCGAAAGGGGCGGGCGCCACGCCGGGGCCGCCGTGGCATTGTTCGCAATGCTGCAGATAGGCGCCGAGGCCGCGCTGGATACCGGCTTCGCCACTGAGGTCGGGAACCTGGGTGCCACTGGCGTGGTTGGCGATGGAGTAGCGCATCACCGTTTCGGTCAGCCAGTACACCGGCGCGGTGTGCTGGCCAGTGGCGGCGACGTTGTAGATGCCCAGGTAGATCACCGTCGCAGCGCCCACGGGTATTACCAGCAGGACGACGATGGCGATGATCCAGTAGCGGCGCTTCATCGGTGGATTCTCCTTGGCGTGGGCATGCGTTGGCGCTCAATCCAGTTGCTGCAGGAAGGCGGCGATATCCCGCGCCTGCGCTTGCGTCAGGCCGAGATCGGGCATGGCGGTGCCGGGCGCCACCTGTTGTGGCGATTGCAGCCAGGTCAGCATGGCTTGCTCGGTATTGGGCAGTACCCCGGCGATATAGCCGCGCCGCGCCATATGCTCCAGCGGCGGCCCCACCTGGCCGCGAGCGCCGGCTACCCGGGGGATCCGATGGCAGGCGCCGCAGCCGTACTCGTCGACCAGATGACGGCCGCGTTGCGGATCGCCGCTGTAATGGTCGAGGTGCTTGTCCTCGGTCTGCTGGCAGCCGCCGAGCAGGATGAAAATCAGTGCCAGGCAGGCGGGCCGTCGATCAGTCATGGCGTTCACCTCCAATGTCGCGTTCGGCCGCCATGGGGTTCTCGTCGCGCAGCAGGCGGGCGGTCAGCGCCAGACCGGCGGCGAGAAATACCAGGCCGGCGGGTATCCACATGATCAATCCGCCTATCCGTTGGTCGTCCAGCGGGCTCAAGCCGAACACCGCAGTGGTGTCCAGGTAGGGCGCATACCAGACCGTGGGCGAGAAGGTCAGCAGGGCACCGAGCAGGCTGCTGTGCACGGCTGTGGTGAACAGGTAGATCACTCCGCCCGGATTGCGCTGGCCGCTGCCGTACAGCAAGGCCCACCAGAACAGCAACGCCGAGCCGAAAAAGCTGGCGTGCTGCAGGGCATGCACGCCTTCGTGGAGCACGCTGGCGTCGAACAGCGCTGGCAGGTGCCAGCCCCACAACACCAGCGCATTTACCAGCCAGGCGCCGTGGGGCGAACTCAGCCAGCCCCAGGCGCTGCGCAATCCGCCCTGGCGGCGCATGGCGCCGAACAGCCGCCGCCCGCCGGCCGGCAGTCCCCACAGCAGGACCCCGCCGGGGCGGCTGAGCACCAGCAGCGGCGCCGCCACCAGCATCAGCAGCTCGTGCTGGACCATGTGCGCGCTGAACAGGTAGCCGCCGAGTGGGTCGAGTGGCGGGCCGAGCGCCACCGCCAGTGCCAGCCAGCCGCTACAGAACAGCCACAGGCTGCGCCGCGCCTGGGGCGTGTCGGGCGCGCGAGTGCGCTGACGGAGCAGCCGCCGGCCCTGGAAATACAGCAGCGCGGCGAGGGTCAGCAGCACCCAGGTTCCGGGATCCAGGGCGAACCAGGACGGGCCCGCCTGCGGGTCGTGGTTCATGACGTGTGCCCAAGCCATGGCCGAACCCGCCAGCAAGACGCTGCCGAGCAGCGAGGTGCGCTTCATTGGCAGCTCCTGACGATCAGGATGGGCACGCTCTGCAGCAGGATCACCGCGCCGAACAGCAGGCTAAGCCACAAGCCGCTGCGGCCGAAGAACGGCCGCGCGTCACGTCCGTCGATGGCCTTGTGCCGGTCGATCTTCAGGCTGGCGAGCACACCGCCAAGTGCCAGCAGCAGACTCGCGGCGCTGATCGCGTAAAGCGTCCAGCGCGCATCCCGGGCGCAGGCCCAGCCGGCCAGGGTATATAGCAACCCCAGGTGCGCGGCCCAGGCCGTCGGCCCGGCGAACCAGGCGAATGCGAGCTGCACGCGCGAGGCTTTGCGCGGGGTAGCGGAACGAGCCGGGGATGTCTGAGGCATGCCGTTACTCCTCTGCTTCATAGCCAGCGCGGTACCCAGTAGAGGACGACATACAGCGGTATCCACACCAGTCCGACGAAGTACCAGTAGAGGGTGTCGACCACCACCGCGAGCTGGCGTTTGCGGGTGAAGAAGCCGCGCAGGCTGAGCAGTACCACCACGGCGGTACCGATCACCGCCGATACCACGTGCACGAAGTGAAAACCGGAGATGGTCCAGAGGATGGAACCGTAGGGGTTCTCGTCCCAGCGCACCTCGAAGGCCTGGAACTGCTGCCAGCGCGAGACCAGCACCAGGCTGGCGAGCAGCACGCTGATGGCGGTGCCCAGGGTGAACTTGCCACGCTGGTCACGGCTCAGTGCGCGTCCGGCCCACCACATGGTGACGCAGCTGAGCAGCAGCAGCGCCAGGTTCAGCGTCGGCCACAGCAGTTCCGGCGGTTCGACGCCCGCCGGTGGCCATTGCGGCTGGTACAGACGCAGGTAGAAATAGCTGGCGATAAAGCTCGCTACCACCGAAGCCTCCACCAGGATCAGGCCAATGATGCCCCACCACAGTGGCGCCTCGCGGCCGGCCTGGAAGCGGGAAAACTGGCTGACGTCGATAATCTGCCTGCTCATCTCAATCCTCCCGCCATGGCCGCTGTGGCCATAGCCAGCCGACAATCATGAAGAAGCTGAAGAAGAAGCCGAACACGAAGAACCAGGCGCTGAACATGAAGCCGATAAAGCCGGTGGCCACCGCGATCGCCAGCAGCAGTGGCCAGATCGAGGGATTGGGCAGAACCACCACGGTCTGCGGCTGCGCTTCGAGCACACTGGTCGAGAGCACCTCGCGGCGATCGGCACGCAGGCCGATCACCTCGCCGAGGGCATCGAGGGTCTGCACTTCGCCGGGGCGGTCCTTGCGCCAAAGCGGCCAGCGGCTGTCGACGATCGGAATGCTGGGAATGTTGTAGTTGGCCGGCGGCGAGTCGGTGGCCCATTCCAGGCTGTCCGCGCCCCAGGGGTTGGGCCCGGCCGGCACGCCGCGACGCTGGGCATAGAAGGCATTGATCAGGGTCAGCAGAGTGCCGCCGGCGAAGACGAAGGCACCGACGGTGGCCAACAGGTTCAGCGACCCCCAGCCCATTTCCGTCAGGTAGGTGTAGATGCGTCGTGGCATGCCCTCGAAACCCAGCTGGTGCATGGGGAAGAAGGTCAGGTTGAAGCCGATGAACATCAGCGCGCAGCTCCAGCGCCCGAGACGCTCCGACATCAGCCGGCCGAACAGCTTCGGGTACCAGTAGTAGAGCGCGCCGAACAGCGGGAACACCGCGCCGCCGATCAGTACGTAGTGGAAATGCGCGACCACGAAATAGCTGTCGTGCACCTGGCGGTCGAAGGGCACCGAGGCGACCATCACCCCGGTCAGGCCACCGAGCACGAAGATCGCGAAGAAGCCGAGGATAAACAGCATTGGCGTGGCGAAGCGGATCTTCGCGCCCCACAGGGTGGCGATCCAGCAGAAGACCTGGATGCCGCTGGGCACCGCGATCATCATGCTCGCCGCGGTGAAGAAGCTCAGGCCGAGCTGCGGCAGGCCGGTGGCGAACATGTGGTGCACCCACAGGCCGAAGGAGATGAAACCGATACCGACCAGCGACAGCACCACCGCGCTGTAGCCGAACACCGGCCGCCGGCAGAAGGTGCCGACGATCGCCGAGATCATGCCCAGCGCCGGCACCAGGATGATGTACACCTCGGGGTGGCCGAAGAACCAGAACAGGTGCTGCCAGAGCAGCGGCTGGCCCCCCGCCTCGGCGACGAAGAACAGGGTGTCGAAGCTGCGATCCAGCGCCAGCAGAATGCTCGCGACTATCACCGAGGGCATGGCGAACACGATCATGAACGACATCACCAGGATCGACCAGACGAACAGCGGCATGCGGCTCAGCGACATGCCCGGCGCGCGTTGTTTGAGAATGGTGACGATCAGCTCCACCGCCGCCGCCAGGGCCGACACCTCGATAAAGGTGATGACCGTGGTCCAGACATCGGCGCCTTGCCCCGGCGAGTATTTCTGGCCCGCCAGCGGCACGTAGCTGAACCAGCCATCGTCCGGCGCCATGCCCAGTAGCAGGGTCAGATACAAGGCGATACCGGCGATCAGGTAGACGTAGTAGCCAAACGCGTTGAGCCGCGGGAAGGCCATGTCGCGGGTGCCGATCATCAGCGGCACCAGGTAGATGGCGAAGCCCTCCATCGCCGGCACGGCGAAGAAGAACATCATGGTGGTGCCGTGCATGGTGAACAGCTGGTTGTATAGCTCGGGGCCGATCAGGCCGTTTTCCGAGGTGATCAGCTGCAGGCGCATCAGCAATGCCAGCACGCCAGCGATCAGAAAGAAGATGAAGGCGGTGACGATGAAGCGCAGGCCGATCTTGCGCTGGTTGACCTGGGTGAACCAGCCGATCAGTCCGGTCGGCGATTGCCAGGTGCGGTTGAGCATGTCCCGTGTGTGTGCCTCCATCCTGCCGGGTTCTCCTATTTCAGTGCCTGCAGGTAATCCAGCAGCGCTTGCAGTTCCTGCGGTTGCAGGGGCGTGGCCGGCATCAAGGCGCCGGGTTTGTTGCTCTGTGGGTCGCTGATCCAGCCGGCCAGATGGCCGCGGGTATTGGGCAGGGTTCCTGCTGCCAGGGTCTGGCGCGAGGCTAAATGAGTCAGGTCCGGCGCTTCCCCGCCATCAGCCTGGGTGCCGCGAATGCTGTGGCAGTCGGCGCACCCGCTGGCGGCGAAAACCCGGCGGCCCTGGTCGTGGCTCAGGGCCGCGGCGACGGCGGGCTGGCTCTGGTGGTCGAGCCAGCGCTGAAACTCGTCGGGCGCCAGCGCCGCCACCTTGAATGCCATCAGGCTGTGCTGGGTGCCGCAGAATTCGGCGCACTGCCCGCGATAGACGCCGGGCTGCGGAATGTTCAGCCAGGCGGTATTGGTCAGGCCGGGAATCATGTCGGTCTTGCCGTCCAGATTCGGCGCCCAGAAGCTGTGAATCACATCGCTGGAGCGCAGCAGCAGCTTGACCGGCTGCCCGGCCGGCACCTGCAGTTCGTTGGCGGTAACAGCGAGCAGGTGCTGATCGCGATCGTAATAGCGGATCTGCCACCACCAGCGCTTGCCCACCACCTCGACGGTCAGCGCCGCGTCCGGGTACGGCTGTGAGCTGGCCTGGCCGACCAGCATGCTGGCGACGCTGAAGCCGGTGAGGATCAGCAGCGGCAGCAGCACTCCGCCGAGCAACACCAGTCTGCGGCTGGCGCTGTGGGTCAAGCGCCGCTCGCCGTTGCGTCCGCGATACAGGGCGAACAGGCCGAGCGCCATGACCACGACGAATACCAGGCCGTAGATGCCGATCATCCACCAGCTCAGGTTGGCGATCAGCTCGGCGGGCGCGGCCCGCGGGCTCAATGCCGATTGCAATGGCGCCTGTTCGGCGGCCAGCGCCAACCGCCCACCGGCGGTCGCGGAAACAGTCGCAAGCAGCGGAGTGAGGTGTATGCGCATGGTCTACCAGGGGCTAAAGAAATCTGGGCGGGGTAGCGGCGACCCGCCAGGAGGAAACGGATGACCGGCCGTATGCCGGCCGTGGCTAGGATTGCGCGGTGGCGCTCACTCGGCATATGCCATGGTGCTCAGCAGCGCCAGTGCGGCCTGGCGCGAATCCAGGCGGGTGTGTTGCACGACGATGGGCACGTCCGATTCGATCAGGCTGGCGTAATCGGTGTCCGTGGGAATCGGTTGCGGATCGTCGAGCTCGTTGAAGCGCAGGTGCCGAGTGCGCCGCGGCGCTACTGTCAGCCGATAGGGGCCGACCGGCTCGCGATCGGCGAAGAACACCGTGATGCTGACATTCGCCGTCTGATCGCCGGTATTCAGCAGACAGGCCGTTTCATGGCTGCGAAGCTGGCGCGAATCGCTGCTGCTGGATGGCGGGATATAGCCCTCGGCTATGGCCCAGCGGGTTTTGCCGATGTGTTCCATGCTGCCTCCCCGTTCGTTTCAATCGCGCGAACT
Source organism: uncultured Pseudomonas sp. (assembly GCA_966210435.1). Classification (GTDB taxonomy): domain Bacteria; phylum Pseudomonadota; class Gammaproteobacteria; order Pseudomonadales; family Pseudomonadaceae; genus Aquipseudomonas. The sequence goes on from CBIHLF010000006.1 coordinate 18,446, forward strand.
CGACCTGTGGCGGCGTGCGCCGGAACCGGTCTGGCGGGTTTGAATTGAGCTGTCTGAATCGCGCGGCGCACTAGTTCTGACTGAACAGTGCGCGATCGGTTTAGCTTTTTTTGCAGGTCGGCGCTGCCGCCCGCGCGAACGGGGGGCGGCGGATAGATAGGAGGGAAGCCCTGCCCGGCGGAGCGGGCAGGGGCGGGGAGCAAGCGCCCGGGCGGTCGCTGGCGACGTTTGGGTCGCCGGCCGGGAATCCGTCAGGCGCTGAAGCGTTGGCTGACGCCGCTGAGCTGTCCGGCAAGTGTTTGCAGGTCCTGACTGGCGGCCTGGGTGCGCTTGACATTTTCCTGGGTGCTGCTGGCGATGGCGGTGATTTCGGTGAGGTTGCGCGAGATATCCTCGGCCACCGAAGTCTGCTCCTCGGCGGCGGTGGCGATCTGTCGGTTCATGTCGCGGATCGCTTCCACCGCGCTGGTGATGCGTTGCAGCATCTCGCCGGCCTGGGTCACTTGCTCGACACCCGCCTCGCTGCGCGATTGGCCGCTTTCGATGGCGCGTACCGCGTTGATCGCGCCGGTCTGCACGGTGTCGATGATCTGGTGGATCTCAGCGGTGGATTCGGCGGTGCGCTGGGCCAGGGTGCGCACCTCGTCAGCGACCACGGCGAAACCGCGCCCGGCGTCACCGGCACGGGCCGCTTCAATGGCCGCGTTGAGCGCGAGCAGGTTGGTCTGCTCGGCGATGCCACGGATCACCTCCAAGACCTTGCCGATACGACCGCTGTCGCTTTCCAGGCGGCGGATCACTTCGGCGGTGGTGGCGATTTCGCCGCGGATGCCGGTAATGGTCTCAATGGTCGCGCGCATCACTGTGCCGCCCTGTTGCGCCGAGTTATCCGCATCGTCCGCGGCGTGCGCCGCTTCGACGGCATGACGGGCGACTTCCTGGGCGGTGGCGGACATCTCATGCATCGCCGTGGCGACTTGGTCGGTGCGATTGAACTGTTCGTTGCTACCCTGGGCCATCAGGCTGGCGATGGTGTTCAGCTCGTGGTTGACGTGGTCCAGTTCGCCGGTGCTGCTCTTCAAACGACCGAAAATATCGACGAGAAAATCGCGCAAGGTATTGGCCGCGACCGCCAGTCGGCCGAGTTCGTCGCGGCGGCTGATATCCACCCGCTCGCCGAAATTGCCGCGGCTGAGCTGGGCGATGTGTTCGATCAGGCTGGTGATCGGGGCGATCAGATTGCGGTTGAGCAGCCACAGGCTGAGCAGGCCGATCAGCAGGCTGGAGCCGAGCATCACCAGGGTACCGAGCAGGGCCATGCGATCAGCCTCTTCGTCGATGGCCTTGGCCTGCTGGTGGCTTTGCTCACGCAGCAGATTGACCAATTCGCTCATCTGCTCGCTGGCGGCGCGGTCGATACCTTTGACTGCGGCATCGCCGGCCTTGGGGTCGGCACCGGCGGCGGCGAAGGCGTCGCGGCCCTTGCGGTAGGCGCTACCAAGGGCCTGGTGTTCGCTGCGCAAACGCTGCACCTGGCTCTTGATCGATGGATCGAGGCCATCCAGGGCCTGCAGCTCGTCGAGTGTGCTCTGGATTTTGCGCTCCTGCGCCTCGAACTGGCCCCAGTATTTATCCAGGCTGGCCGGGTCCGAGCCGCGCAGCAGCACATTCTTCCATTCCTGCACCTGGACCTTGAATTCCACGTTGGCTTCGTCGACCAGTTGCGAGGCGCTAAGGGGGCCATCGAGCAGGCCGCGGTAGGCGCGGACATCCTTGGAGAGAACGCTGAAACAGGCCAAGGCGATCAGCAGTATCAGCGCCAGGCTGCCGCCCAGAAGGGTAAGAATCTGCGCTCGCAAAGAGTTCTGGAACATGAGTCGAAACCTCGTAGGGAAAGGGTGTTGATGGCTCGCGCGATGTAATACGAGGTTTTTCGCTGACTTCCTTGTGGGGCTGGCGCGTCAGGTAGCTGCGCCGGAGACCGACCTTCTGTTTGCTGCGCGCGAGTGCTGGCTCAATGCTGGCTCAGTATAAGTCGGCCGCTGCGCTTTGCTCTTGAGCGGGAAGTAAGAATTTACTTCAAGACGATTCAGGCAAGGCGCAAATGATTGTCCCAGAGCCCCGCAGGCAGCTTCAGTGGCTGGCTAACGATAGCGCTGGTGCGGCAGTCATAGAGCCGGCAGCGACCGATTCCGGCGCTGACCACGAAGCCCTCCGCGACTGCACCGACGCCGGCGCAATCGGCCAATGGCGCATCGAGGCGTAACTCGCCGCTGTCCAGATCCCAGACGAAGAAGCGTCCACCGCGCGGCGCGGTCAGCGCCAGCAGGCGCAGCTCATCGTGAATCGCCAGGCTGGCGGTGTACTGGTTCATCGCCAGGCGCTGCGCCTCGCCGATGGGAAATGCCTGGAAGGCCTGGCCGGGGCGTTTGATTGCCAGCAGCGGCACCGTATCGCTCGAGTCGCCCTGGTATTGCTGGCCGGATACCACGGTGCCGTCGGCGGCCACTGCCAGATGGCGCACGCTGTTCATCGGCTCGGACAGGCTCTCCTTGCTCAGCAGCTCGCCATTGCGGTTCATCAGCACCAGGCTGGGCTCCATCGCATCAAGGTTGAGCTCCTTGCGACTTTCCGCTTCGGTGCGGATGCCGCCATTGGCCACCACCAGGGTTTCTCCGTCCGGCAGCCACAGCAGTTGGTGCGGCCCAACGCCATGGGTGGAATGTTCCGCCGCCCGCAGCAGTTGCGAGCCTTGCAGGCGATAGGCACCGAGCACGCCGCGTCCCGGCTGGTCGGTGTCGTTCTCGGTGGCGTAAAGCCACTCGCCGCCCTTGTGGAACACCGCATGGCCGTAGAAGTGCCGATTGGCCGGGGCGGTCAATACCTGCAACAGGCGGCCGTCGCGGGTGTCGATCAGGTAGCTTTCGCGGCTCGGCCGGCGGCCGACGAACAGCGCCAGCGGCAGGCTCGGATGCGCCACCACGTCGTGGCAGCGTTCATTGACCGGGGTGGCGAATGCCTGCTCGCCATCCAGGCGATAACCCACCGCATAATGCTTGCCCTCGGCATCGTTGCGCGCCGATAGCAGCAGCGGTTGCGGGCCGTGGCTGAGCAGGGTCCAGCCATGCAGTGCGCCACTTGCCGCGGCAACGGTGGCCGCGGCCGTGGTGCCGACCAGGCCGAGGAAAAGTCTGCGTTTCATTCAGTCACCGTCGTGCGAGTTGAAGCCCAGCTGGATGCCGAGGGTTTTCGCCAGTTCGACTTCCTGCAAGCGATGCAGGACATCGAGGCTCTCGTACACGGCGGTCAGTTCGGCGCGGCCCGCCTCGTCGGCGAGTAGTTCGCTGAGGGGGCGTTGCAGTGACGCGATGCGCTGGCGGGTGTCGGCGTAGGCGGCGTCCATGCGCTGTTTCAGGTCAAGATGATCGTCGCCGAGCAGTGTCTGGATGCCGTCCTGTTCGGCGCCATGCCACAGACGTTCGGCGCTGGCCACGCCGGCGGCGAGGTTGGCCAGGCTGGCGTTGCTGCGCCAGGCTTCAGCCTGATACGGCTGCGGGTGGCCCTTGCTCTGGCGCCCGAGCGGTGTACCGAGCTTCTTCTTCAGTCCGTCGAGGCTGCTGACCTCGGTACGCAACAGCTCGGCAACCGCTTCCGGAGCCTCGGCGTAACGCTCGTTGGGGAATTTTTTCAGCTGCGCGACCATGCCGCCGTCGGCCTGCCACTGCTCTAGCACGTTGGCGGCGAGGTTTTCCTGATGCGCGCCAATGGCGGTGATCAGCGGACAGTAGCGGGCTTTTTTCGCCGGCTCGGCGAGGTCGATGGTCGAATCGAACAGGATGTACTCATAAGCCGTCAGGCCTTGCACCACGACACTGGACTTATCGAGTACCGCCGGGGTGATTTGCGGTTTGCTATTGAGCAGGCCTTCAACCTGGCGTGCGACCAGGTTCTTCTTGTCCGGCCAAAACTGCACCTGCCAGGCGCGCGTGCTGTCAGCCATCGGACCGATCAGCATTGGTTGCAAGGCGGCCCAGGCGCTTTGCGCGCCGAGGAACGCCTGGCGCGCCTGGGCCAGATCCTGCTGGTCGGCGCAGAACGCCTGGGCGCTGGCGGACAGCTGGCGATTGGCTTCGTACCAGGTGTTGTAGGCCGGTAGCAGGACGCCGTCGGTGAGCGCGCCGCTCAATTTCTGTTGTGGGTCGGATGCGCTGCAGCCTGCGAGTGCCAAGGCGATCAGGGCGAGCGAAAGGGGGGAACGAATCATCGATAGCTCCTTACAGCGAATTCAGAAAAGCCAGCAGCGCGGTGCGCTCCTCGGCGGAAAAATTCAGTACCCGTTGCTGCGCCGCCTGTGCTTCGCCGCCATGCCAGAGAATCGCTTCCAGCGGGTTGCGCGCGCGGCCGTCGTGTAGCAATTGGGTGTGGCCATTGACCGCTTCGCCAAGGCCCAGGCCCCATAGCGGCGGGGTGCGCCATTCACGGCCGCTGGCGAGAAATTCGCTGCGATTATCAGCCAGCTCTTCGCCCATGTCGTGCAGCAGCAGGTCGCTATAAGGACGGATTCTCTGGTTCGCGAGTTCCGGCTCGGCGGCATCGGCGGCGGTGGTGAACTGCGGAGTATGGCAGCCCTGGCAGCCGGCGGCATGGAACAGGTTCTTGCCGGCGATCACCTGCGCCTCGTCGACGCCGCGGCGTGCCGGTACGCCAAGGTTGCGAGTGTAGAAAAGGATGCTGGCGAGGATGCTGTCGCTGACTTCACTGGCAGGCTGTTGAAAAACTACCTGCGTTGCCGATACGGCGTTAAAAACAGGCTCAAAATGCTCATTTACACCATGTAAACTGCGCTTTTTCGCCTGTTTTTGCCTTGTCTCGGCTGCCTCGCCTACGTTTTTCAACGGCCTGCTGGCACCGCCATTGGGCGCCGCCAGGCACGCACTCTGGCTGGCGCTGCAATTGTCCCGGGCGACCAGGCTGCTGGTCAGGCCCATGTCATTGGCGAAGGCTTCGGCGTTCTGCTGGTTGAGACTTGGCTGGCCGGCTTTCCAGCCGAAGCGGCCGAGCACGCTGCGCTGTTGGGCGCGGTCCCAGACGCGGTTGGCGCGCCCGGAAATGCCGTCGGCGTTGCTGTCGTCCGGGTCGGCATTGGCCAGGATAGCCGCCTCGGGGATGGCTTCGAGCAAACCAAGGCCGATTATCGGCGGGGCTATGCGTGCGGAAAAGCGCGTATCCGGGTGCATTGGGCCATAGCCCAGCTGGCTGATCTGCAGCTGCGGGCGGCGCAACTCGACGCTGCTGCCGTCGGCGAACGTTACCATCTGTGGGCTGTAGCTGATGCGTACCCTGGCTTCCGGGGGAACGCCGGGAACGGCCATGTCCTGCAATTGCGCGCCGTAGGTCGGCTCCGGCACCACGCCCAGACGCTCGAGCAACTCGGCGTCGGCGCTGCCGTTCGGCAACGACAGGCGTACCAGCATTGATGAGGCGCTGACTGCCTCGGCTTCCGGTGGGTGACCGCGACCGTCCTTGATGTGGCAGTTCTGGCAGGCGTTGGTGTTGAACAGCGGCCCCAGGCCGTCACGGGCAATGGTCGTGGACGGTGCTATGACCCAAGGGTTGCGGAAGAAGCTGTTGCCAACGCTGAAGTCCAGACGCCGCGATGGCGAAAGGTTGGCCGATGGCTGGGAGAAAGCGTTGCGATCGCTTTTGAACACCGTGGCGCTACCGGCGGACAGGGCTTCGCCAGGTTCGGCCTGGGTGAATTGCGCGTTCTGGTCGCAGGCGGCCAGCGTCATGATCAGCGCCAAGGGGAAAACGCGCTGGAGTGGGCCAGGCATCGACAACATCCACTTCGAAATTTGAGCGGCGATCTTAGCAGCTTGAGCTGGTTTAAATAAGACCGATTTGCATTCGCGCCGGCGGGCAGATAGTCGCAGGCAGAAAAAAGCCGATGCGTCGCGGGACGCATCGGCGGGTTGCTGCGCGGCGATCAGAAGCTGTGATCGGCGGTTTCCGGGTTCAGGTCGCTGATTCCCAATTTGCCGGCAGCCTGCTCGATCGCACCGGTCTGCTTGACCAGGGCGGCGATGGCGTCGCGCACGATCTGCTGGCCGGCGGTGTTGTCGGCGGCAATCAACTGATCGAAGTGCTGGCCGTTGTTGGCGCTGTCGACCAGGGCCTGCAGCTTGGCTTCGGTGGCCTTCAGGTCCTCCTGCAGGGCGCTGTCGACCTGAGCGTCGGCCTGGGCCACCAGGCCGGACAGGCTCGGGCCGGTCAGCATGGTGCCGTCGACTTTCTTGTATTCGCCGAGGTAGACGTTGCGTATGCCTTTGCCGTCGTAGAAGTGCGAGTTGTGGGTGTTGTCGCTGAAGCAGTCCTGCTCGTCCTCGGTGGAGTTGGCCTCCAGGGCGACTTTCATGCGCTCGCCGGCCAGTTCGCCGAGGGACAGGCTGCCCATGCCGAAGAGCATTTTGCGCAGGCCGTTTTCCGCCGAGTCGGCTTCCAGGCTGGCGCGGTAGTTGTCGGCGACGTTCGGTTGCCATTGGCCGACCATTTCGTCGAGGTCCTGCACCAGCAGATCGGTCGCGGCTTTCAGGTACTCGCGGCGGCGTTCGCAATGGCCGCCGGTGCAGCCTTCGCCAACCACGAAATCGCTAGCCGGGCGTTCGCCCGCGCCAGGGTTGGTGCCGTTCAGGTCCTGGCCCCAGAGGAGGAATTCGATGGCGTGGTAGCCAGTGGCGACGTTGGCCTCGGAGCCACCCAGCTCGTTCAGGCTGGCCAGTTTCTCACCGGTGATCTGGGTGACATCGATCTTGTCTTCGCCGACCTGGATCTCGCTATTGGCGACGATATTGGCGGTCGCGCCGGCGGCACCGGTGGTGTGCTCATAGCCGTCGGCCACGTAGTCGATCAGGCCTTCGTCCAGCGGCCAGGCATTGAGCTGGCCTTCCCAGTCGTCGACCACCGGGTTGCCGAAGCGGAACACTTCGCTCTGCATGTAGGGGACGCGAGCGGCCAGCCAGGCTTCGCGGGCGGCCTTGAGGGTGTCGTCGTTCGGGTTGGCGAGCAAGGCGTCGACCGCCGCTTGCAGTTGCTTGCCGGTACTGGCGGCATCGCTGAACACGGCCAGGGCAAGGTCGGCGTAGTGGCTAACCACTTTTTTCGCAGCCGCCTGATCGAATGCGGTTACGGCTGCCGGCGCGGTATTGGTGACCGGCGCATCGGTTTTGCTGGTGGTGGCAGGCGCTTTGTCTTCACCACATCCGGCGAGGCTGATGGCGATGGCGAGCAGACTGGCGGAAGCCAGAGGCATACGAAGCATGATTAGGTCCTTGCATGAGTATTGAAAACAGATTCGTACGCAGCGGGCTGCGCAGCAAAAGCTGAAACATAATGCGAAAGATTTGCATTTTGTGCAAAGGGTGATTGCAAATTGACTTCCTGCGCCCCGCCGCAGATTTCTGCCGGCGCGCTGGATGCTCAGTCGCGACGGCGCTGATCAGCATGTGAGCAGGAGACTATGGGCTGGGGGCGGAAAGCGCGTAGCGTCAGGGGGAGTTGGCGCTGCGGCAAGAGCAGGCCGAGCGTTTGCAGCAGCGCTGCGGCGGGATGTCGGAGATACCGTCAGGCCAGCAGGTGGTCTCGGCAGACCGCCTGCTAGAGTGTGGCCGGATTGGCCTTGTTGGTCAGGCGTCGCGCCTGTTTGAGGTACAGCGCCAGTTCGCGTGCCGGCAGTGGTTTGCTGTAGAAATAGCCCTGACCCTCGTTGCAGCCCTGGGCGATGATGTAGGCCTCCTGCTCGGCGGTTTCCACGCCTTCGGCGATCACCTGCATGCCCAGGCTCTTACCCAGCTGGATGATGGCGCGCACGATGGTGGCGTCGTCTTCGTCTTCGAGCAGGTCCTGAACGAAGCTCTTGTCGATCTTGATCTTGTCCAGCGGCAGGCTCTTCAGGTAGCTCAGCGAGGAGTAGCCGGTACCGAAGTCGTCGATCGCGATCAGCGCGCCGGAGCGGCGCAGGCTGAGCAGGTGCTGGGCGGCGGTGGTGATGTCTTCCATCAGGCCTGTTTCGGTGACTTCCAGCTCCAGGCTGCGCGGCGGCAGGCGGTAGACCTGCATCAGGTTATTGACCACCCGCGGCAGTTCGGCGTGGTGCAGTTGCACGGTGGACAGGTTGATCGCCATGCGCAGGTCGCTGAAGCCCTGGTCGAGCCATTCACGCAGCTGACGACAGGCCTGGTCGAGGATCCACTCGCCAATGGCGATGATGGTGCCGTTCTGCTCCGCCAGGGGGATGAACAGATCCGGCGGCACCAGGCCGTGCTGCGGGTGCTGCCAGCGCAGCAGGGCTTCGACCCCGACGATGCGGTGGTCCTGATAGTCCACCTGCGGTTGATAGACCAAGTACAGCTGGTTCAGCGCCAGGGCTTCGCGCAGGTCTTTCTCCAGTTCGCGGCGGCGGCGCATTTCACTGTCGACGCTGGCGATATAGAACTGGTAGCGATTGCGCGAGCGGCTCTTGGCCAGGGTCATGGTCTGTTCGGATTTCTGCAGCAGTTTTTCCGTGCTGTCGCCGTCTTCGGGGAACAGGGTGATGCCGATGGTGGCGCGCAGATAGACTTCCTGCTGATCGAGCAGGAACGGCGTGTCGAGGTCGTCCAGCACGGTCTGCGCCAGTTCGGCGGCTTCGTAGGGTTGTTCGATATTGGCCTGGATCAGGGCGAACTGGTCGCCGCCAAGCCGGGCGAGGGCGCCGAGACGGCCGCTGTGGCTGCGCAGGCGGTCGGAAAGCGCGAGCAGCAACTGGTCGCCGGTCTGGTAGCTGAATTGTTCGTTGATGCCCTTGAAATCGTCCAGGCCGACGCAGAGCACCGCCACCCGGCGTTGCAGGCGGCTGGCGTCTTGGATGATCTGGTCGAGCTGTTGTTGCAGTTGCTGGCGGTTCGGCAGGCCCGTGAGGAAGTCGTACTGGGCCATGCGCATCAGGCTTTTTTCCGCCTCGCGGCGCAGGTGGGTATTGCGTTCGATCGAGGCGAGCAACTGGTTGGCGGTATTGATCCACAGCCCCAGTTCGTTCTTTTCGTTGCCCTTGAGCATCGGCAGCTTGTGCTCGCTGGGGCGGTCGGGGTTGATATTGCTCAGGTGCTCGATGATTTTCGACAGCGGCTTGGTCAGCAGCCAGTGGTACACCAGGTACAGCACCAGGCCCATGGCCATGGCGCGCAATACGCCGGAGATGAAGATGACCACCGAGTTGGTGACGAAACTGGCGCCGTACTGGGCGGTGTCGAGGGTGATGCTGAGGTCGCCGTAATATTCGCTGTAGGGGCCACGTCCGACCAGTTCGGTGGAGAAGCTCTGCTCCCGACCGAGAATCGGGTCGGTCAGCCAGCGTGTAGCCATTTGCACCGGCTCGCGGGATTTTTCCGCGAGCATCGGTTCGTTGGGGTGGCCGATGGAGGCCACGCGTACCGATTCGTGCTGGAACAGACCTTCGATCACCTGCATGCCCATTTCCCGGTCCAGGCTATAGACCGCCTGGGTCGAGGGGTCGCGGAACATGCCGAGGATCCGATGGGCGTCGTTGGCCACAGCCTGGCGGGTCTTGTATACGTCGAAGACGATCTGCGCACAGCTCAGCACCACGCCCACGACCAGTGCCGAGAGCAACACCACGCGCAGCAACTTCAGAGACAGGCTGTTTTTCAGATCCAGCTTCAAGTGGCGATTCCTTGTGTATTGCCGGAAGTGTCGGTCCGTTCAGAGTATTGGCAATCTTCTGGTTGCCGTCAAAGGGCCAGCAGCTCGAAGTACGACCAAGGTTGCCGTTGCTGCATGACGCCGTCGAAACTATGACGCCAAGTGCTACCCAGAACAATGCGCGGGATGCTCGACCAATGCCTGCTTGCACTGTGTCGGTAGGTCGTGCGTAGTGCTTGAGTGCCGTTCGGCGCCTTTGTGCCGGTGTCGGTCGGGTGGATAGCAAAAACCCGGCACACGGCCGGGTTCTCGTGCACAAGCGCGAGGCTTAGGCGGCGAAGTTTTTCGCTACGAAGTCCCAGTTGACCAGGTTCCAGAACGCTTCGACATACTTCGGACGCAGGTTGCGGTAGTCGATGTAGTAAGCGTGTTCCCAGACGTCGCAGGTCAGCAGCGGGGTGTCGCCGCTGGTCAGCGGGCAGCCGGCGCCGATGGTGCTGGCCAGTGCCAGGGAGCCGTCGGCTTTCTTCACCAGCCAGCCCCAGCCGGAACCGAAGGTGCCGATCGAGGTTTTGCTGAACTCTTCCTTGAACTTGTCGAAGGAACCGAAAGCCGCGTTGATCGCGTCGGCCAGGGCGCCGGTCGGTTGACCACCGCCGTTCGGGCTCAGGCAGTTCCAATAGAAGGTGTGGTTCCACACTTGTGCGGCGTTGTTGAAGATGCCGCCGGAGGAAGTTTTGACGATCTCTTCCAGGGTCTTGCCTTCGAACTCGGTGCCCGGTACCAAGTTGTTCAGGTTGACCACGTAGGTGTTGTGGTGCTTGTCGTGGTGGAATTCCAGGGTCTCGGCGGAAATGTGCGGCTCAAGGGCGTTTTTTTCGTACGGCAGCGGCGGTAATTCGAAAGCCATGGTGAATCTCCTCAGGTGGGATCAGGTCGGGGCGGTGGGCGCAAGGCCGATCACGGGCGGCCAGACACGCATCTCGTGGCATCTCGTATGACACTTGTTACGCAGGGTGGTGCGCAGAGTTCGTACGTTTTGCCGAGCGGCGGGAAATCGTTCTCCCCTGCCGCAGACCGCCGATCATAGCATCGGCCCTGCGCCATAACCACGCAGCAACTGTGTGGGAAAGCCTCTATCCAGGGCCTGGCGTTCACAGGCGGTGTCTGCCCCGGATCGCCTGCGCTCTCGATGGTCCGTCGGGGGGTTGCCCTTCAACCGGCGAGCAGTTGTCCGGCCACGGCGAACATCATCGCCGCGACCAGCAGGTCGATCGCCCGCCAGGTTGCCGGTCGTGCCAGCCACGGGGCCAGCCAGGCGGCGCCCAGGGCCAGGGCGAAGAACCATAATAAAGAGGCGCTGGCCGCCCCCAGGGTATAAGCACCGGGCGCGCTTTGTTGCGCGCCGAGGCTGCCGATCAGCAATACCGTATCGAGATAGACGTGCGGGTTGAGCAGCGTCACCGCCAGCGCGGCCAGCAGTACCGAACGCCGCGAGCGCGGAATGTGGCGCTCGGCCTGTTGCAGGCCCAGGGGCCGGCAGGCGCGCAGCAGTGCCTGGCCGCCGTACCAGAGCAGAAAGGCCGCGCCGCCCCAGCGCGCGATACCCAGTAGCAGCGGATTCTGCGCGAGCAGCGCGGCCAGGCCGAAGACCCCGGCGGCGACCAGCACCGCATCGCAGGCGACACACAGCAGGGCCACCGGCAAATGGTGCTCGCGCCGCAGGCTTTGCGCGAGCACGAAGGCATTCTGCGCACCCAGCGCAATGATCAGGCCGGCGGCGATGGCCAGGCCGTTCAGGTAACTCTGCCACATGGCGTTCATTCCTCCCGTCCGGCGAGTCGGCGCAGCACCGTTAGGGCGCGCGCGCCGTCCGCGGCGCCGACGAACAGATGGTCGTGGTAGTAGCCGGCGATCACGTTGCAGCTGATACCGGCGTCGGCCAGTGCGGTGGCGACCGCGGCGGTGAGGCCGACCGCGGCGAGCGCCGAGTGCACCTCGAGGGTCATCCAGGCGGCGACATAGTCGAAGCCGAGGCCCAGTCGCTCGGCCTGCTCGCGGGCCAGGATCGCCGTGATGCCCTCTCGCTCGAAAAAGCTGCCGAGCGGCTGCAGGCCCTGTAGCTGGGCGATATCGGCGATGCTGCAGAAGACGTAGTCGCCGCTGTTCAGCACCGGATTCATCTGGCGCAGCAGGGTCGGTAGCGAGGTTTCTCCGGTCATGGCGGCGTCCTGGGTCTATGTGGGTATGGCCAGTCTGCGGGCGGAGGTTGTATAAGGAAAAGCAATCTTGCTTATCCTTCATAAGGAAAATCGATTTGTTCGACTACAAGCTGTTGGCCGCTCTGGCGGCCGTGGTGGAGCAGGCCGGTTTCGAACGGGCCGCCCAGGTGCTGGGTTTGTCGCAGTCTGCGGTGTCCCAGCGGATCAAGCTGCTCGAGGCGCGGGTCGGTCAGCCGGTGCTGGTCCGCGCCATGCCGCCGACGCCCACCGACATTGGCCGGCGCCTGCTCAATCATGTGCAGCAGGTGCGCCTGCTCGAACGCGATCTGCACGGCCAGGTGCCGGCGCTGGATGAGGGGCGCGCACCCGAGCGTCTGCGCATCGCCTTGAATGCCGACAGCCTGGCGACCTGGTGGGCTGCGGCGGTCGGCGAGTTCTGTACCGAGCAGGGGGTGTTGCTGGAGTTGCTGGTGGAGGATCAGGACGTCGGTCTCAAGCGCATGCGCGCCGGCGATGTCGCCGCCTGCCTGTGCGCCACAGAAAGACCGGTGGCCGGTGCGGGCTCGATTGCCCTGGGCGCAATGCGTTACCGCGCGCTGGCCAGCCCGCAATTCATCGCCCGGCACTTTCCCGATGGGGTGACGGCAGCGCGACTGGCCGGCGCGCCGGCGATCGTCTACGGGCCGGACGACCTGCTGCAGCATCGCTATCTATCCGCGCTCGGGGTCGAGGAGCGGTTTATCCACCATCTATGCCCCTCGTCAGAGGGCTTCGTGCGCCTGGCCATGGCCGGGATCGGCTGGGGCTTGATGCCCGAGCTGCAGGTGCAGGCGCAACTGGCCGCCGGCAGCCTGTGCGAGCTGCTTCCCGAGCGGCCGCTGGATACCGCGCTGTACTGGCATCATTGGCGCAACGGCGGCGAGTTGCTGGCGGCCCTGACCCGGCATATCCAGCGTCATGCGCCAACCTGGCTGGTGCCCGTCGATTGACCGCCGCATAAGCGCGACGCCTACAGCTGAAACTGCGCCAGCAGCCGCTGCTGACCATCCGCCAGGGTTTGCAGGTGTTTGCCCTGTTGCCGGGTGTTGGCGGCGCTTTCGCGGTTGTCCGCGGTCATGGCGCTGAGTTGATGCATATGGCGGTTGACCTCCTGGGTCGTCGCGGCCTGCTGTTCGGCCGCGGCGGCGATCTGGAACGCCAGGCCATGCAGCGCCTGCAATGATTGATCGAGCTGGCCGAACGAGCCGAGCACTTCCTGGGTTTCGTCCTCCAGGGCGCGCGCCTGCTCGGTCGAGCCCTGCATGCTCGACAGGGCCTGGTGGGACGAGTCGTCGAGGGTGCCGATCAGCTGCACGATCTCCTCGGTGGCGCTGCGCGTGCGCATTGCCAGGTTACGCACTTCATCGGCAACCACGGCGAAGCCGCGGCCCTGCTCGCCGGCGCGAGCCGCCTCGATCGCGGCGTTCAGCGCGAGCAGGTTGGTTTGCTCGGCAATCGCCCGGATCACCTCGAGCACCGAGGCGATCTGCTGGCTGTTGCCGGCCAGGGTCTGCACCACCTGGTCGGCCTGGCGCAGACCGTCGAGCAACTGATCCTGGCGACCGATCATGCGTTGCAAGGTGCCCTGCATGGTAATGAAGGCGCCGCGGGTGGCTTCGCTGCTGTCGGCGCTTTGACTGGCGCTGCTGGCGATTTCCTGCACGGTGGCGGCCATCTGGTCGACCGCGCTGACCACCATTTCCAGCGCCTCCTGCTGTTGATCGAGACGGCTGCTGGTTTGTCCGGCGGCATCAAGGATGTCGCCGCTGGCGCTATCCACCGCGCTGCTGGCCTGGCGCAACTGCTCGATCACGGTGCGCCAGGCATCGGCCATCTCATGCAGCGCCTGCATCAACCCCTGACCCTGGGCGGAGCGTTCCGGCAGGCCCAGTTTGCCAGCGGCCAGGCGTTCGGCGAGCGCGGCCATGTAGCCGGGTTCGCCGCCGAGCGGGCGCATCACGCTGCGGCTGATCAGCCAGGTGGCAAGCAGTACGGCGGCCACGGTGAGCGTAGCGAGCAGCGATATCTGCCACATCAGCGCGCGCACCGCGGCGGTCGCCTGGGCCTGGTCCATTTCCGCGATCAGCGCCCACTGCTGGCCGTCGAACGACAGCGGCACGAACGCCTTGAGCGCCGGCTGATGGTCCAGCCCGGCTTCGCTCAAGCGCCCGGTTTCGCCACGCAGGGCCCGGGCGACGGCCTCGCCCATCTGCGCGTCGGCGCTCGCCAGGCTTCGCTGCACCTGATGCGCGTCGAAGCGCACGGAATCCGAACGCAACCGCCCATCGCTGCCGACCAGGTAGGTTTCGCCGGCCTCGCCCAAACCCTGGCGGGTCTGCATCACCCGGTTGAGCGAGGCGATCGGCAGCTCGAGCATCAGCACGGCTGTGAGGACGCCGTCGCTGATCACCGGGCTGACCAGGAACTGGCTGGGTTCGCCGCTCTGCGGGTTGATCGCCAGGTCGCTGATCAGCGTCACCCGCTCGTTCAGGCCGGCCTGCGCCATGCGCCCCATTGGCTGGTCGCGCCAGGCCGCTTGGGTGAGGTTCTGCTGATAGTCTTCGCCGCGCAAGGCGCTGAAGATCACCTGGCCATCGCTGGCGATCAGCTTGAGCTCGCGGTAACCATAGGTCTGGATGAAATTTTCGAAGATCGGCCGGTCGTAATTGGCGGCGCTGACCAGCGACGGGCCATTGAGCCCGGCATAGCCATTGCCGAGGTTGCTGGCCAGGGTGCTGATCTGGTCGCGGCGGGCCTGCAGGTTGTCCAGTAGTTGCTGCTGTTTGATATTTGCGACGGCTTCCAGCGAGTTCAAGGTTTGCTCCTGCAGGGCGCGGCTCGCTTGCAGATACACCGTGACGGCCATCGCCAGCACCGGAAAAAGACCAATAAACAGATAGCTGACGGCAAGCTTCAGGCGCAACGGCATGTCTGGTGACTCCGCGGGTGGAAAGGTTACAGGAGGAGGGTGTGTTGAATATTCTGCAAGAAGCGTGCGAATTAGTTGACGCTGTGTAAATAAAATTGATCGAGGCGCAGGGCTGTGGCCGCAGAGGTCGGCACAGGCACCGCCCTCGGGCTGGCGTGCGGGGGGCGCGCGTCGATCGAGCGCCCGCACTTGGGAAGAAGCTAAACAGTTCTGGGGGCGAACCTGCCGCGGGCTGTTGGCAACGCAACGGCATCTTCGAACGAGGGGCGGCGGATAGCTGTTTGCCGCCTTGCGCATGACGCAGAAAAAATCTGAACAGCCGCAGGGAGCGCAAGTCACTGACTATGCGCAGAGTCGTTTATGCGTACTTCTCCCATTCTCAGGATAAGAGGCACAGTCATGAATCGACTCTTCAAAACCGCCATGTTGGTCGCCGCCCTATCACCTGCAGCGGTACTTGCCGGACCGGCCAATGGTGATCAGGAGATCACCCTGAACGGCGCGGGGACCAGCGACAAGGATTTCGACAGCACGGTGTTTTCCATTCAGGGCAGCTGGGGGCAATACCTCAGCGATTCTTCCATGTGGGGCGTGCGTCAGTCCGTCAATGCCTTTGATCAGGAGGGCGAGGACGTCAAGTTCGATGGCTCCACGCGGGTGTTCTACGACTACCATTTCGGTTCCGGTGCTGCGCGGCCGTTCCTGGGCTTGAGCGTGGGCGGGGTCTATGGCGAGCAGGTCGACGATACCTTTATCGCGGGGCCGGAACTCGGCATCAAGTATTGGGTGCTGGACAAGACGTTCATCACCGCCATGGCTGAGTACCAGTTCCTGTTCAAGAGCAGTGACGATGCGCGGGACCGTTATGACGACGGGGCGCTCTTCTATAGCGTGGGCCTGGGTTATAACTTTTGACCGAGGTTAGCGCGGCCTGTCAGTTGATGACGATCGTCCCCGAGCCCGGCAGCCGCTCCACGCAGCGTTCGCCGAGCAGGCGCGATGGGGTGAAGTAGCCGCCCGGCCCGTTGTAGTCGAGCAGGTGTAGGGCTGCGAGCAACGCGCCATGCACCGTCACGTCATAGCCGTTGGCCGTTTCCAGGTGGGCGGTTTTCACCTCGCCGGCGGCATTGCGCACCTCGCCCCACAGCCAGGTGCGCTGGCGTGCGCGGGTTGCCTGATCGGGGCCCTGTACGCGCTTGGTGATCAGTCGCTGCAAACCGTTCTGCACCACCGGCAGACCGAACAGCGGCCTTAGCGGATCGAGGCAGCGCAGTGCCAGGGCCACGGCGGTCGGTGCCGGCAGATAGAACTCGATATTGTCGATGCCGGTCGAGTGATAGGCGGTCGAGACATCCCCCCAGGGAATGGTCATTGCAGGTTTTGCCCCGCGGCCGAAATCGATGGTGCGTCTTTTGTAGCCCATCGGCACTTCAGTCAATACGCCGGCGCGGCGTACCTTGCCGCCGTATTGCAGGCCTTCCAGCGCAGTTTTCGCGGTGCCCGGGGAGAAGCCGCTGCCACTGTCGAAGCCCAGGCTCAAGTGAGTCGCGTCGGGCAGCGCCTGGTGCAGGCAGGCGGCCAGGCAGTCGCTGGGGATTACATCGAAACCGACCCCGGGGCACACCACCAGGCCGCGCTCGCGGGCCTGTGCATCGCGGCGCTGGGCCGACTCGAAGACCTCTATCTCGCCGGTGATATCGAGGTAATGCGTGGCGCTGGCCAGGCAGGCGTCGAGCATCGGCGCACTGGTCGCGGAGAACGGGCCGGCGCAATGGATCACCAACGCGACGTCGGCCAAGGCTTCGCGCGCGCATTGCGCTTGCTGCAGATCGAAGATGCGGCATTCCAGTCCGAGCAAACTGCCGAGCGCATGCACCGCCGCCGGGTTGCGACCGCCGAGAATCGGCTTGAGCCCCTGGCGCTGTGCTTCGTGGGCGAGCAGGTGGCCGGTATAGCCGTTGGCACCGTAGATCATCCAGGTCTTGTCGCTCATGTGAACTCCTGTCACGCATGCTGGTTGCCTAAGCAGGGTAGCCGGTTGCAGCGAATTGTCGCGATTGTGTGTCCTTTGCCGGCGCCTCGTAGCCAAGGTCGCTGTTATGGCACGGCAGGACAGCGCACGGCGGCCGCCTGATTGCTAGAGTGCATGCATGCAGCCAATGGTGCGGAGAAGCGACGATGAAGATCCTGGTAACGGGCGCAAGCGGCTTTATTGGCGGGCGTTTTGCCCGCTTCGCGCTGGAGCAGGGCTTGAGCGTGCGGGTCAATGGTCGGCGCGCGGAAGGGGTGGCGCATCTGGTCAAGCGCGGCGCTGAGTTCGTTCAGGGTGATCTGGCCGACCCCGCGCTGGTGCAACGGCTCTGCGCGGACGTCGAGGCGGTGGTGCATTGCGCTGGCGCGGTGGGCGTATGGGGGCGCTACCAGTCCTTCTATGAGGCCAACGTGACGGTCACCGAAAACGTCGTCGAGGCCTGCCTCAAGCAAAAGGTCCGGCGCCTGGTCCACCTGTCTTCGCCGTCGATCTACTTCGATGGCAAGGCGCATGTCGATATCAAGGAAGATCAAGTCCCGACGCGCTTTTCCGATCATTACGGGGCGACCAAATACCTCGCCGAACAGAAAGTCTTCGGTGCCCAGGAGTTCGGTCTCGAAGTGCTCGCCTTGCGTCCGCGCTTCGTCACCGGTGCCGGCGACACCAGCATCTTCCCGCGGCTGATCGCGATGCAGCGCAAGGGCCGCCTGGCGATCATCGGCAATGGCCTGAACAAGGTCGATTTCACCAGCATGCAGAACCTCAACGATGCGCTGTTCAGTGCCTTGCTCGCCGCCGAGCCGGCCCTCGGCAAGGTCTACAACATCAGCAATGGAGCGCCGCTGCCGCTGTGGGACGTGGTCAATTATGTGCTGCGGCAGATGCATCTACCGCCGGTCACCCGGCACATGCCTTATGGCGTCGCCTACGCCGCGGCGCTGGTCAACGAGAGCCTATGCAAACTGTTGCCGGGGCGCCCGGAACCGAGCCTGTTTCGTCTGGGCGTTGCGGTGATGGCGAAAGACTTTTCGCTGAATATCGACCGTGCCCGCGAATACCTCGACTACGACCCCCAGGTCAGCATCTGGACCGCGCTGGATGAGTTCTGCCAATGGTGGCAGGCCCAGCAACAGCGCTGAACCGATGCCTCAGGCGTAGACCCGCTGGCCGCGGTAGATGCGCACCGAACCGCCCGTTTTACCGACATGGGCGGTATCCAGCAGTGTCGCGGGAAGCGCGACCGGGGTTGCCGGTTTGGCGGCCGGAGTGGTTTTGTCGCTGAACTGGGCCAGACGCTGACCGAGTTGGCGGGTTTCTTCGTCGCTGGAGAACAGACACGCGCTGAGCATGGCGTTGATCGCATCGGGCTGGCTGAGGCGGATGTCGATGGCCATTTCAGTGCGCAGACGACGACGCAACGCTTGCATGCAGTCCAACATCGCTTTGTTCAGTTCCATGTGCCTCTCCCCCTGGGTGGTGATTGCTCGCGCCGTTGTCGTCTTGATGCGACTTGGCGGGCTCACGAGGGGAACTGCAAAGCTTGTACCAGTTCACAAAGTCTAAGGCTGTCGGGCGGGGACCGGCCTTTCGGCGAATTACCTCGCCCTTCATCGGTGCGACGCGCACCGGCGTTGCGCAACGCTGAAGCGCTGCGTGCTAACCGGTATACTGCCCGGCATTTCGCGCTCTCCGTTCTTTCTTGAAGGTTCTCCCATGCGTAACGATGCTCACGACGAACTCGATCATGTGCCCAGCCTGCGCGCCGAATCGCGCGACCGCGACGATTTCGTCGGCCACCACGAGCCTGCCGCGCCTGCCCACTCCCATGCCCGTGGCGTGGCCGTGGCTCCCGCCAAGCGTGCCAGCACCGGACCGCTCTGGGCTCTGGTCGGTGCGCTGACCATCGCCTTGTGCGGGTTGGGCTGGTGGAGCTTCCAGCAGATCAGCCTGATGGAGCAGCAACTGGTCGCTACCCAGGAAAGCTTTGCGCGCATCAGCGAAGAGGCCGCCGGACGGATCAAGGATATTTCCGGCAAGGTGGTCGCCACCGAGTCGTCGGTCACCAGCGGCAGCGAAGCGCTCAAGCTGCAGGTCAAGCAGCTGGAAAACAAACTGGCGGAGCTGAGCAAGCAGCAGCAAACGGTGGCTGCCGCCCAGGGCGGACAGGACAAGCGCATCGAGCAACTGGCCGACGAGGTGAAGGCTCAGCAAGGCGCGGTCGGCAAATTCGAAGGCAGCCTGAAAACCCTCGGTAGCGAGCAGGCGACGTTGAAAAGCCAGCAGGCGGCGTTGAAATCCGCAGTGGCCGATAGCGATAAGTTCGCCAGCCAGCTGAAAAGCCTGAGCGGAGAAGTCGAGGCGCTGAAGAAAATCGGCAACCCCAACCCGGCGATCGCCCGTCTCGAACAGGACATCCTGGTGCTCAAGAGCGATCTGGAAACCCGCCCGGCCGCCGGTGCCGATACCGCCGAGTTCGACGCCTTCCGCGGACAGACCACCCGCAACATCAACACCCTGCAAGCGCAGATCCGCAACCTGCAACAGCAGATAGACGCGCGCTAAGCATTTCTTGACGCCGTGCAATGCTGCGCTTCTTGTAGGAGCCAGCTTGCTGGCGATCCGGCGGCGGTATCGCCGGTTCTCATCGCGGCCAATGCCGCTCCTACAGGGCGCGGCGTCTTCGTTACAGCGCGTAGCCTGGATGCAATCCGGGAGCGATTTCTCAGCCACCAAACTGCCCCGGATTTCATCCGGGCTACAAAAAATGCTGCTCACTTGGCTTAAGTGAACAGCATTAGTTGTTTCGAGCGGCTTTTGCGTCTGTCCCTGCGATCATCGCGGCCAAGGCCGCTCCTACAAGGGCGTCTTCGTTACAGCGTCGGGTAGTCGATATAACCCACTGCGCCCGAGCCGTAGAAGTTTTCCGGGCGAGGCGGGTTGAGCGGCGCGTCCTGTGCCAGGCGTGCGGGCAGGTCCGGGTTGGCGATAAAGGGCACGCCGAAGGCTACCGCGTCGGCCTTGCCGCTTTGCAGCCAGGCGTTGCCCAGCTCCTTGCTGAAGCCTTCGTTGGCGATGAACACACCACCGAACGCGGCCTTCAGCTGCGGCGTCAGGCTGTCGTCGGCGGCATGTTCGCGGGCGCAGATAAAGGCGATACCGCGTTTGCCCAATTCGCTGGCGACATAGGTGAAGGTTTCCGCACGGTTGGAATCGCCCATGTCATGGGCATCGGCACGTGGTGACAGGTGCACGCCGACCCGGCCGGCGCCCCAGACCGAGACCACCGCGTCGGTCACTTCCAGCAGCAGGCGCGCGCGGTTTTCCAGGGAGCCGCCGTAGCGGTCGCTGCGCGTATTGGTGCTGTCCTGCAGGAACTGGTCGAGCAGGTAGCCGTTGGCGCCGTGGATTTCCACACCGTCGAAACCGGCGGCCTTGGCGTTTTCCGCACCCTGGCGATAAGCCTCGACGATATCGCCGATTTCTTCGGTTTCCAGGGCGCGCGGCAGTGGGTAGGGGCGCTCCGGACGCAACAGGCTGACGTGGCCCTTGGCGGCGATGGCGCTCGGTGCGACCGGGGCCGCGCCGTTGAGGAAGCTGGGGTCGGAGATGCGGCCGACATGCCACAGCTGCAGGACGATCTTGCCGCCGGCGTTGTGCACCGCCTTGGTGATATTGCTCCAGCCGCTGATTTGCGCATCCGACCAGATGCCCGGAGTGTTGGGATAGCCCACGCCCATTGGCTCGACCGAGGTGGCCTCGGTGATGATCAGGCCGGCTGAAGCGCGCTGTACGTAGTACTCGGCCATCAATGCGTTGGGCACGCGGCCTTCGTCGGCGCGGCAGCGGGTCAGTGGGGCCATGATGATGCGGTTGGCCAATTGCAGGTCGCCGATCGTTATGGGGTCGAATAGCGTGGTCATAAGTGCGCTTCCGTCAGCAGGACTGGGATTGCGATACAGTGCGTATCGCGTTGCGACGAACCTTATAGCGGCGTCTGGCAATATGCAGATCGTTTGCCAAGATAGTGATGATCGACCATGTCGATGGGATTGCCATGAACTACCTCGCACACCTTCAGCTCGGCGGCGATGCCCCGGCGCAATTGCTCGGCAGCCTCTACGGGGATTTCGTCAAAGGCCCGCTCGCCGGGCGCTGGCCGGCGGAGATCGAAGCGTCCATCCGCCTGCATCGGCGTATCGACATGTTTACTGACAGCCATCCCCTGCAGATTCAATCCCGCGCGCGTTTCCCCGCCGAGCGGCGGCGCTATGCCGGGATTCTTCTGGATATCTTTTTCGACCACTGCCTGGCGCAGAACTGGGCCGACTATGTCGCCGAGCCGCTGCCGTCGTTCACCGGCCGGGTCTATCGGGTGCTGGCCGCCGAACCGCTACTGCCCGAGCGCCTGGCGCTGATCGCGCCGCGCATGGCGGCGCAGGATTGGCTCGGCAGCTACGCCGATTTCCGTGTGCTCGAACGGGTGCTGTTCGGCATGCAACGGCGCTTGTCGCGGCCCGAGGGGCTGGATGGCGCCATGGCCGAGCTGGAGCGGCTGTACCAGCCGCTGCTGGCGGACTTTCAGCAGTTCTATCCCGAGTTGCAGGCGTTTGTCGCTCGCGAGCGCGGGTTGCTGGAGCTTTAAGCCGCCTGGCTTTCGCGGGCTTCTAGCGCTATTTCGCCGAACAGCGCCAGGCTCACCGCCTGCTGCGCTTGGCGGGCCAGGGCATTGCGGCTGAGGTCGCGGCTGGCGATCGGCGCCAGCAACTGCACCTGCACCTGCGCCCGCTCGCTGCCGAGCAGGCGCAGCAGGTGCGAGAGCATATCGTCGTCGCCGATAAAGGGCGCCACATCGCAGGGTTGGCCGTCGCGCAGGTAACGGATCGCCACCGGTTGCACGGCCACACCGCTGTCGATCGCGCTGCTCAGCAGACGGCCGTGAAAGGTGCGCAGGGCCAGGCCGTCGGTGGTGGTGCCTTCGGGAAAGATCAGCAAATGCCGGCCACGCTGTAGATGGCGGTTGAGCTGCTGGTTGACCAGGCCACTGTCGCCCGAACCGCGACGGATAAACAAGGTGCCGGCCTTCTGCGCCAGCCAGCCGGCTACCGGCCAGGCGCGCACCTCGGCCTTGGACAGAAAGGACAACGGCGCGAGCATGCCGAGCAGCGGGATATCGGTCCAGGACACGTGGTTGCTGACCCACAGCATCGGTTGTCGCGGCAATTCGCCCTCGACCGACAGGCTGAACGGCAGCGCCGCGCTCAGGCGTGCGAGAAACCAGCGGGTCAGGCGCTGGCGGGTCGGCATCAGGTCATGCCGCACCAGGCGCTCGAGCAGGCTGACACCGGCCGCGAGCAGGCTGCCCAGGGCAATCACCGCCAGCAGACGCAGCAGGCGCAGGTACAAACGCAATTTCTTCATCGGCCTCTCCGCGGACAAAGCGCTACAGCGGTAGGGTGCGCCATGCGCACCACAGGGATTGCTGCGCCCGCCACAAGCAGTACTCGGCGGTGCGCAGGGCGCACCCTACGGACAGCGCCAGCCTTGCGCAACTGCGATCAGACCGCCGCCTTGAAGTGGCGGGCATAGCGCGGGCACAGCTCGTCGCGCTTGAGCAGGATGAACACGTCGGCAACCTGGAAATCCTCGTCCCAGCAGGGCTCGCCGCAGATCTTCGCGCCCAGGCGCATATAGGCCTTGAGCAGTGGCGGCATCTCGGCGATGACGTTGCCCGGAATATCCAGGGTCGGCAGCGGCTTCTTCGGTTCGGCGCGCAGGTGCTCGGTGCATAGGTAGCGCTCGCGCAGGCGTTGCATGATCGCCTGCGCCTGGATGCCGCCGTCCTGCATGGGGATGCTCGCGCAGCCCATCAGGTAACGGTAACCACCCTCGTTGAGCACTTCGGCCAGCTCGCCCCAGAGCACGGCGATGGTTGCGCCGTTACGGTACGCCGGCGCCACGCAGGTGCGGCCGATTTCCAGCACCGGGCCTTGCAGATGGGCGAGGCCGTCGAGGCTGAATTCCTCTTCGCTGTAGAAGCGTCCGAGGCCGGCGGCGGCCTGGTGGTCGAGCAGGCGGGTGGTGGCGACCAGTTCGCCGCTGTCCAGGTCGCGGACCCCGATGTGTTGGCAGTGGATATCGTAGTCATCCATGTCCAGCCCCCATTCGGCACCCTTGAGTTTGGCGTCGAATTCGCTGCTGAATACCCGATAACGCAGGGCTTGCGCTTCGCGCAGGGCATTGGCGCCCAGCAGGCGTTCCGCTTGCAAGCGGCGGGCTGGGGTGGTGCGGTCGCGGGTAATTGCCATCTGGGTCATGCCGTCATCTCCGTTTCGGCGTGGTGAAAATCACTGCGTCGGTTATGCGGCGTCACCATCAGCGCTGCTCGGTTGGCTCCTTGGCGAGCGCTCAGCCTTGCCTAACCTTCGTTGGTGGTATTTCACCTGGCCTGATTAGCCGGCTTTTAAGCCTTGCAGCCGGTCGAACTTGTTGGGCAATCTCAGGCTAGGTAGAGGCGGTGTCACCCGGATGACGTTTTGGTGATGCTTGTGTGACAGAGACTTTCAGCGACAAGGAGCTTCCATGCCCTGGCAACAGCTATTGAGCGACCAGCCCCGTTTGCCGGCGGCGCGCCTCGATGAGTGGTACGCCAGCCTGCTGGCGCGCCTGGGCACTCCCACGCCGTTCGAGCTGGCGTTGCTCGGTGGGCGCCTGGCAGCGACTCCCGGCCTGGCCTTTCTGGCCGGTTACCAAGGTGCGTTGCGTGTGCTCTGGCCATCCGCCCCCTGGACCCTCGGCGCCCTGTGCGTGACCGAAAACAGAAGCACCCGCCCGGCGGACATGCACACACGCCTGGATGCCTTGGCGCTCAATGGCCGCAAGGATTTCGTCACCGCCGCCGGTTCGGCCGACTGGTTGCTGGTCGCCGCCCGCGAGGAGGCCGAGGGCGAAGCGGTTCGCCTGGCACTGGGTGTGGTGTACGCCGGTGCTCCCGGGATGCGTATCGAAGTGCTGCCGGCATTGCCGCTGATGCCGGACATCGACCACGGCCGCCTGCATCTCGATCAAGTTCACTGCCAGCGCTTGCCCGGCGATGGCTGGGACGACTATGTGAAACCCTTCCGCAGCCTCGAGGACGCGCATGTGCTGTGCGCGGTGACGGCCTGGCTGTTCGGCGTCGGCCAGGACAGCCACTGGCCCCAGGCCCTGCAACTGCGCCTGCTCGGCTTGCTGGCCGGTTGCGCCGAGGTGGCGCGCCAATGCCCCCGCGCGCCGAGCGGCCATCTGCTGCTGGCCGGGTTGTTCGCCGAATTCGACGGCCTGGGCGACGCGTTGGACGCGGCCTTTGCCGCTGGGCCCGCCCCCTGGGCCGAACTCTGGGCGCGCGATAAAGGCTTGCTGAACATCGCCAATTCGGCGCGGCGCAAGCGCCTGGAAAAAGCTCAGACCCTGTTGGCGGTGACGCTGTAGAAAGCAGGAATCTGCGCCGACGCCGGAGCACCCACGCAGCAGCCCGCAGGGTTGCCGGCTTGTCGCTTGGGCGATTGATCCAGGTCAGTACGCCGGGCATCGCGATGATTAAGCTGGCGGGCTTTCCAATGAGAGCCTGCCATGCGACGCGACCCCGTAGTGCTGTTCGATGACGGCAACCACCAATGCCTGATGTATGACAATCTGGTCAGTGGCGACGGGGTGCAGTCCAACCAGTTTCTGATCACCGACAACCAGCAGTACCTGCTGCTCGATCCGGGCGGCGACCTGACCTACATGCCGCTGTCGCTGGAACTGTCCAAGCGTATTCCGGTGCAGGACCTGACCTATATCTTCGCGTCGCACCAGGACCCGGACATCATCGCGTCGCTGGACAAGTGGTTGCTGCACACCCGCGCGAAGGTGATCTGCTCCAAGCTGTGGGCGCGCTTTCTGCCGCACCTGACGGCCAACTACCTGGCAATCAACCACGGCATTTCCACCTATGACCGGATCATCGCACTGCCCGACCGGGGCAGTTCCTTCGCCCTCGGCAAGTGCAAGCTGAAGGCGGTCCCGGCGCATTTTCTGCACTCGGTGGGTAACTTCCAGTTGTACGACCCGGTGAGCAAAATCCTCTTCTCCGGCGATATGGGCGCCTCCATGGTCGACGACGCCGGCCCGGTGCAGGACTTCGCCAGCCACGTTTCCAGCATGCTGGGCTTTCACCGTCGCTATATGGCCAGCAACAAGGCCTGTCGGCTATGGGCGAACATGGTGCGGCACATGGATGTCGCGATGATCGTGCCGCAGCACGGCCGGCCATTCGCGGGCAAGCAAATGATCGACGCCTTTCTCGACTGGATCGCCGAACTGGAGTGCGGCATCGACCTGATGGGGCAGGACGACTACCAATTGCCCAAGTAATGCCGTTGTCGCGGCGCACGGTTTATCGGCGCCCGCGCCAGGGTTGCCGTCTGCTGCCGAAGCAGTAGCAGTGCGTTGGGCATAGCGCGGCACCATGGGAAGGCTGCTTTTTATCGGGATTACTTTGAGCGATAGAGAAGGGGGCTTGGTTGGGCTGGTGAGCTGAGCGTTTGCTGACGAATCGACCGATTGCGTGTGGCCAAGAGTCATTAGGAATAGTCAGTGCAATGACTGCTGCCGGCCAAGAGCGGTCATCGGCTGTCTACAAAAGACGGAGCTATTCACTGCCTGTGGTGGCCAGCGCAAACAGCCCCCAAGCTGCCTGTAGTATCAGGCAAGAACCGGCGAAGAGCTTGCCATCGGCGAGCGCTGCCTATCCGTTCGATTGGTAACAATCATCGCCAAGCAATCCCCATCTTCCAACCATCAGCGCTCACGGTTTAGCGATTGACGTCCACGACAATCCGCCCGCGAACTTTGCCGTCGAGCAGGTCACTGGCGGCGTCGATTGCCTGACTAAGGGCGATCTCCCGAGTAATTTCATCCAGCTGCGCCAGATCCAGCTCCGAGCACAGGCGTTGCCAAGCCGTTCCCCGTTCCTCATAGGGGCGGGTAACGCTGTTGATCCCCAGCAAGCTGACGCCGCGCAGGATGAAGGGTGCGACAGTGGCCGGAAAGTCCATGCCCTGAGCCAGACCGCAGGCCGCGACAGCACCGTCTGCACGTGTGCCGGCACAGACATTGGCCAGAGTATGACTACCCACCGAGTCGATTGCCGCTGCCCACCGTTCCGCTGCCAGGGGACGTCCGGGGCTGCTCAGCTCTGCGCGGTCGATGATTGTGGTGGCTCCCAGGCTCTGCAGATAATCAGCCTCCGCCGGGCGGCCAGTTGAAGCAGTTACCGAGTACCCCAGGCCGGCGAGCAATGCGATGGCGAAGCTACCGACTCCGCCATTGGCACCAGTCACTAGCACCTCACCACTGTCTGGCGACAAGCCGTGACGTTCCAGCGCCATTAGGCAGAGCATGGCGGTGTATCCGGCGGTGCCTATTGCCATGGCCTGACGTGCGCTCAGTTGATCGGGCAGCGGGATAAGCCAGTCACCTTTCAGTCTGGCTTTCTGGGCCAGCCCACCCCAATGGGTTTCACCGACGCCCCAGCCATTGAGCAATACCCGGTCACCAGTCTTGTAGCGGGCATGATTGCTGACTTCGACGGTACCGGCCAGGTCAATGCCAGGCACCATGGGAAATCGCCGCACCACCGGACTGCGACCGCTGATGGCGAGGCCATCCTTGTAGTTGAGGGTGCTGAACTCGATGCGTACGGTGACGTCGCCTTCGGGCAGCTGCGTGTCATCCAGCTCGGCCAGTCGCGTCTGATAACGGTCTTCATTTTTGTCGATGAGTAATGCCTGGAACATGGTCTCTCCTTATTTAGACTGATCGTCTATAAATGGTGAAAAAAACACTACCTCGCCATGCCGGTCAGAAAACCGGTGGCGAAGGTGTCTAGCGGTTGTGTGTTCTGAACCAGCTTGGCGCGTAGCACGGCACCTTCCCAGCCGATCCAGAAATAGGCGGCAAGCGCATCGCAATCGCTGCCCTGCCTCAGCTGTCCGAGGCTGACTGCCTCGGTCAGGCAATTGACCAGCCGTTCTTGCCAGTCGAGAAGGACGTTCTCCAGCGTTTGGCGAAAACTGGCGGGCAATGCCGTGATCTCCTGGCCCAGGTTGCCCACCAGGCAGCCCCGGCGAAACTGGTGCTTCGCCATACCGGATTTGGCGTCTTCGACGAAGTTGCTCAGGCGTTGCAGGGGCAGAACGCTTTCGTCCAGCAGCCAGCGATCCAGTTTGCGCGCGAAGTAGGCGGCATAGCGCTGCAGCACCTCCTGGACGAAGGCTTCCTTGCTGTCGAAGTAGTGATAGAACGAGCCTTTGGGAACGCGGACACGTTTCAGCACTGCATCTATCCCCGTGGCGGCAAAGCCCTGCTCGGTCAGCACTTCCATGCCGCAATGCAGCAAGGCCTCACGAGTGTCTTCAAAAGTTCTCGCGACCTTGGGGGGGCGGCCACGACGGGCCAGGGGCTTGGAAGTAGTCATGGAAATATATTAGACCGATCGTCTACAGTGTCAATCCCATGGTATTGAACTAAACGTCCCATGCATGCGCGGTTGCTTAAGCTGTCTGTGTGTCGCGTGCTCGGCCCAAACTCAGGTCCTCAAGACACCGTAACGTCATTTTCTACTTCGCGGGCAAGGCTCATTGGTGCTACCTGCTCGCCGATCACCTTATCAACCCGCCGCGAGGAGCTTCGCAGCGGGTGATTCATGATTCCTGGAGACTGTCCCTGATGAGACAAATCTTGCCGCCGCTCAATTGGTTGCGGGCGTTCGAATCTGCGGCTCGCCACCTCAACTTTACCCATGCCGCCGAAGAGCTGAACCTGACACAGGCAGCCGTGAGTCAGCAGGTCAAGGGGCTGGAGATGAAGCTGGGAGCCGCGCTGTTCAAGCGCCTGCCCAGAGGGCTGGAGCTCAGCGAAGCCGGTCAGGCCTACCTGCCGGCGGTTCACGAAGCCATTGAGCGTTTGAGCGCTGCCACCGATGAGATATTCGGCCAGGGGCACCGCAAGGTACTGACCGTGCGCGTTAATCTGGTTTTCTTCATCCACTGGCTGGCGATGCGCCTGCCCGAGTTTCGCAGGCTGCACCCCGATATCAACCTGCACATCACCAGCAATATCTGGGTCGGCGATACCGACGTCGAGGCCGACCTGGAGATCCGCCACGGCCAGGGCAAGTGGGCTGGCCTGAAAGCGGATCGACTGACCTGGGACTCTCTGGTGCCGGTGTGCTCACCCTCGTTGGCGACCGAGCTGAAGCCACTGAACACGCCCGGGGACCTAGCGCGTCACGAATTGCTGCATGTTCTGGGCTATGAAGAAGGTTGGGGCTACTGGTTGAAAAAGGCCGGGGCAGACCGAGTGGATTCATCCCAGGGGCTGCAATTCGATACGTTGATCTCGGCCTTGAGAATGGCCGAGCTGGGCCAGGGTGTGGCCTTGGCGCGCTCCTCCTTGGTCGAGCACATGCTCGATCACGGCGCTCTGATCGCGCCCTTCGAACAGCGTTTCACTACCCAGGAAGCCTTCTACCTGGTGTATTCCCCCCTGGTTACGGCCAACCCCCAGGCCGTTGCATTCATTGCCTGGCTGGTATCGCAGGCTCAGACCGCGCACCTCGAAAACTGAACCTCCCCACTCGCGCCAAGGCCCGCTCCAGCCGGACCTGCGCCTCTTTCCAGTCCTTCCCGCTCAATAATCGGCTCCTGCCTCAGGAGCCGGCTTTAACCCCTATCGCCGGACGCTAGAGCCTGGCCACCCATAAGTATCTTTATCCAGCCATAAAAAAAATCATGCCTTAGGGGTTTTTTTTATTGCTTTTCGCCTTCCTCCATTTTTCCCAAAGTAGCGCTGCAAGTCGTCGCCAAACCCCGAGGCAAGGCTGGGGCTAGGTATGTCGGCGATTACTCACAACAACAAAAGCCCGTATTGCAGCGGGTCTTGCAAGCGATGGTGAATCATGGGACAGCTCAGTCAATTACCCCTCAACGGCGTCAAGGTCATCGACTTCGGTCAGTACATCGCCGGGCCTGCCGTGGCCATGATCCTCGCGGACCTCGGCGCCACGGTCATCCATATCGATCCCCCCAGCGGGCCACTGTGGGACAGCCCGGCCAACGCCGTGCTCAACCGCAACAAGCACTGCCTGCAACTCGACCTCAAATCTGCCCAAGGTCTGCAAGACGCCAAGGCGCTGATCGCCAGTGCCGACATCCTGATCGAGAACTTCCGCCCGGGCGTCATGCAGCGCCTGGGCTTGGACTTCACCGAGTTGCGGCGCCAGCGCCCCGAGCTGATCACGCTGTCCATTCCAGGCTTTGCCAGCAACGACGAGTTGCGCCGCGACTGGCGTGCCTTCGAGTCGATCATCGCGTCGGCATCCGGGGTGTTCACCGATATGGGCCAGAACCGCGTGCTGATGGGGATCAACCCGAGCTTCTCGCCGCTGCCGCTGGCGTCCGCCTACGGCACCATGTTGGCGGTGTCCGCGGTGGTGCTTGCCCTGCAGGCGCGGCAACGCAGCGGCCTGGGCGATGAAATTGAGGTACCCCTGGCTTCCGCCGTGATGGAGGGGCTGTCGTACAACTCGATCAAGATCGACGGTTATCCGCTGCGCTACAAGACCCTGCGCGAGAAGGAAATCGAGCGCCGGCGCGCCGAGCAGCTGCCGATGAACCTCAGCTACGAGGATCTGCAGGAATACCTAGATCCGTTCTACCGCACCTACGAATGCGCCGATGGCCGCAAGTTCTACGCGGTGTGCCCATCGCATCGTTCCCACGCCAAGCGTTGCCTCCAGGCCATGGGCCTGTATGAGGAAATGCTCGCTGCCGGCCTGCCCAAGGTCGAAGACCCTTATCTACCGATGGAGCAGTGGGAGGGCGATGCCTCGCTGGGTGTCTATCCGCTGCCGGCGCACTGGGCCCAGCGTATTTCGGCGCGAATGAAAGAGGTATTCCTCACCAAGACCGCCGCCGAGTGGGAAAAGATCTTCGGCGAAGGCCAGTTCCCCGGCGCCCCGCACCGCTCCACGCAGGAGTGGCTGCACGATGAACACGCCAATACCGCCGGCCTGGTGGTCGAGGTCGAAGATCCGCAATACGGCAAGATGAAGCAGCCGGGAGCTATCGCTTGGCTGGAAGATAGCGCAGCCATGATGCTGGCGCCCAACCCGCGCCGTACGGTCGATGTCCGGGAGGCCCTCGCCACTCTGGCCGAGTGTGCCTCGCCAGCGCTACCTGCTCCGTCCGAAAAAGCCGTTGGCTGGCTGGAAGGCGTGCGTGTTCTCGACCTGACCAACGTCATCGCCGGCCCGCACTCGGCTTCGTTCCTGGGCCGCTTCGGCGCTGATGTGATCAAGCTCGACCCGGCCACCCCGAACTACGACCCGTGGAACACCGTGGTATTCGGCATGTCCTCGGCGCGTGGCAAGAAGAGCATTCTGGTCGACCTGAACCAGGCGGATGGCCGCGAGGTGTTCAATACCCTGGTGCGTTCGGTGGACGTCATCGTGATGAACGCGCCTGATCGACAGCTGGAGCCCCTGGGCCTCGATGAGGCCAGCCTGCAGGTGGTGAATCCGGGCGTGATCTTCTGCCAGCTGGACTGTTTTGGCGGCCCGCGTCGTGGCCCGCGTACCGACTATCTGGGTTACGACGACCTGATCCAGGCCACCACCGGCATCATGCTGCGCTTTGGTGGCGGCATGCAGACCCCGGAAGAGCACGCCCACGTCGGCACCATCGACGTCATGTGCGGCTTCGCCGCCGCCCTGGGGGTCGCCGCCGCGCTGTACCGCAAAGAGGCAACCGGTCAGGTCAGTCGCGCCCGCACCTCCCTGGCGTCGCTGGGCAACCTGGTGCAGATTCCCTTCTGCTTCGACTATGCGGGCAGGAGCCCCTTCGATGAGCCGTCAGGCCGTGATGCCGTTGGGTACAGCGACCTGTCGCGCTTCTACCGCACCGCTGACGATTGGCTGTACCTGGACAGCAGCGAGGTGGAGCTGGAGCGTCTGGAGCGCGTGACCGGTCTGGCGGGCATCAGCGCCGCCGCCGACCGAGCGGCCTTCCTCAACCAGGCGTTGGCCTCGGAAACGGCCGCCACCTGGCAGCAGCGCCTGCTCGCCGCCGATATCGCCGCGGTGGCGCCGGACAACCTCGACAGCCTGCGCCAACGCTACAGCCGCCCTGCTGACGGCCGCCCCGGCACCGACAACGGCAGCTATTCGTTCAGCGTCTATGCCGATCACCCGAGCGGCCATTGCGTCACTCAGTTGGATCCCTACGCGATCCGTCCGCGCAATGCGCCGATTCGCGCCTTGGCGCCGGCCGAGAAGTTCGGCGCCTCGACCCGCCGCGTGATGCAGGAATTCGGCTACAGCCAGGCCCAGATCGACGCGCTGATCGAGCGCAACAGCATCAGCGAAAGCTGGAGTGAGGAGTACCTGCCGAGCTAACCGCCCGGTATCAGCCGTCGCTCTGGCATGCCGCTGCCCGGCATGCCAGAGCGATTCCCCCTGAAGCGACCTTGTGAGAAGCACCATGAATAACAAATACAAAAAAGCCATACCCGATGTTCATCGCCCTCTCTTTAACCGGCAGCGTTTGCGCGCCGAGTGATACGACGGATAACCCGCATTTTGTTTCCGCGCACTACGGCTCCCGGCGATCGCTAAACGCACGCCGCCGTAGCCAGCCTACAAGAGGAGATTTTCGCGATGAGCAACATTAACCACGGCTCAGCCCTGGACGGGCGAGTATTCTGGCCTTCGATAGCCGTCATTCTCGGCATCACCATTCCCCTGGTCCT
Organism: uncultured Pseudomonas sp.; assembly: GCA_966210435.1. Classification (GTDB taxonomy): domain Bacteria; phylum Pseudomonadota; class Gammaproteobacteria; order Pseudomonadales; family Pseudomonadaceae; genus Aquipseudomonas. The sequence continues at coordinate 50,193 of CBIHLF010000006.1, forward strand.
GTTTCCCGAGTCTGGGAACCTGGTCATCAAGCAGCTGTTCGGCTTCGCCACCGGCAATTTCGGTTGGCTCTATCTGATCGCTGGCGTTGCCGCGGTGGTGTTTCTGCTGTGGCTCGCCCTGGGGCGCTACGGCCAGGTTCGCCTTGGCCGCGCCGAGGATTTACCCGAGTTTTCCTACTTCAGTTGGGTAGCCATGATCTTTTGTGGTGGCATCGGTATCGCCATCGCCAACTGGGCCTGGGTCGAGCCGATCTACTACTTCGATGGCCCGCCACGCGGCCTCGTCGGCCAAAGCAAGGAGGCGGCCGAGTGGGCACTGGCCTACGGGCAGTTCCACTGGGGCCTGACGCCCTGGGCCTTCTACTGCCTACCGGCGATTCCCATTGCTTACTCCATGTACGTTCGTCGTCAACCTGGCGTTCGTTTGTCGGTCGCCGCGCGAGGGCTCCTGGGTGACAAGGCCAACGGTTGGCTGGGTATCCTGCTCGATACAGTGGTGGTCTTCGGCATCGTCGGTGGCGTCGGCACCTCGCTGGGTTTGGCCGTGCCGCTGGTTTCGACACTGGCTTCGGACGTACTCGGCGTGCAACCTTCGTTCGGCTTCGACATGCTGATTCTCGGCCTGTGGACCGCCCTGTTCGGCATGAGCGTGTGGTTCGGTCTGAGCAAAGGCATCAAGCTGCTCAGCGATATCAACGTCTATCTGGCGGTGCTGCTCCTGCTGTTTGTTCTGGCCATTGGCCCGACTCTGTTCATCATCAATGGCTGGTCCAACAGTATCGGCCTGATGTTCAACAACTTCGTGCAGATGAGCCTGTGGACCGATCCGATCGCCAAAGGCAGCTTTCCCCAGGACTGGACCATCTTCTACTGGGCCTGGTGGATCGCCTATGCGCCGATGATGGGCCTGTTCGTCGCTCGCATCTCCCGTGGTCGTACCATCAGGGAGCTGGTGTTCGCCGAGCTGATCTGGGGCAGCCTGGGTTGCTGGGTGTTCTTCGCGGTGTGGGGCGGTTATGCCCTGGACCTGCAGCTCTCAGGGGCTCTGGACGTCAGCGCCATTCTCAACCAGCAGGGTATTCCCGCCACTGTCCTGGCAATCCTGAAAACCATGCCCATGGCCGAGCTGGTCATCGCTGGCTTCGTTCTGCTGTGCTTCGTCTTCCTCGCCACGACCCTGGACTCGGCGGCCTACGTGCTGGCGTCGGTCACCTCGCGCGAGCTGTCCGGTTATGAGGAACCACGCCGCTGGATTCGCATCACCTGGGCGCTGCTGCTGGCGGTGGTTGGCGTCGGCCTGATCAAGGTCGGCGGGCTCAAGGCGGTGCAAACCTCCACCATCATCGTGGCCCTGCCATTGATTCCGGTACTGGGCGTCCTCGCTTGGTCGCTGATGCGCATGCTCGATCAGGACTTTGGCAAGCGTCTGCGCTCGCCGACGCTGGTCGTCGACAGCGTGACGCCGACCATTCAGAACGGACCGAGCCAAGGGGGGAGCCCTGGCTATGTCTATGGCGCGGCCCCTAATCCCGCGGCACCGCTGAGTTCCGACCAATAGCGTAAACGCCGGGCAGCCTTACTGCCCGGCCTGCGCCAAACAGTTCTTAGATAACGCATGGGATGGCCTTGCAGGTCCCAGGGGTCTTCTCATGCCTACACAACCTGGAGTGCACATGACCAATCAAGTGATACTGCCGCGCATCCTGCAGTTAGGCGCTGGTGCCAGCGAGGCCATCCCAAACGTGCTGAGCAGTCTCGGCTGTTCGCGCCCGCTGCTGATTACCGACAAGATGATGGTTCAACTGGGGTATGCCGGGCGTATTCAGGCAACCCTGGCCGCAAGCGGGCTGAAGGCGGACATCTTCGCCGATACCGTTCCCGAACCCACGGTCGATTCGATTCGGGCCGGAGTGGAAAAGGCGCGCGCCGGCGATTACGACAGCATCATCGCCTTGGGTGGCGGCAGCCCAATCGACAGTGCCAAGGCCATCGGCATCCTGGCCAAGTTGGGCGGTGAAATGCGCGACTACAAGTTCCCGCGCAACGTTACCGAGACCGGCCTGCCGATCATCGCGGTGCCGACCACGGCCGGAACAGGCTCGGAGGTCACCCGATTCACCATCATCACCGACGAGCAGAACGACGAGAAGATGCTCTGCGTCGGCATCGGCTTCATGCCCGTCGCGGCACTGGTCGACTACAGCCTGACGCTTAGTCTGCCGGCACGTGTCACCGCAGATACCGGCCTCGATGCCCTGACTCACGCCATCGAGGCGTACGTGAGCCAGAAGGCCAACCTCTATAGCGACAGCCAGGCCCTGGCGGCCATGCGCCTGATCGGCCCGAATCTGCGCCGGGTCTACCACGACGGTTCCGACCAGGCGGCTCGCGAAGCCATGATGCTGGGCTCGACGCTCGCCGGCGTCGCCTTCTCCAGTGCCTCGGTGGCGCTGGTGCATGGCATGAGCCGTCCGATAGGGGCCTTCTTCCACGTGCCTCATGGCCTGTCCAACGCCATGCTGCTGCCTTGCGTGACGGCTTTCTCCATCCCTGCCGCTGCCGAGCGCTACGCCGATTGCGCACGGGCCATGGGAATCGCCAGCGAACAGGACAGCGCCGAGCAGGCCAACGCCAAGCTGCTCACCGAACTGCAGGCGCTCAATGACGAGCTGCAGGTGCCGACACCGGCGCAGTTTGGTATCGACCGCGAACGTTTCTTCGAGCTGATGCCGACCATGGCGCAACAGGCGCTCGCCTCCGGCTCGCCGGGCAACAACCCGCGTGTGCCGACCGTCGAGCAAATGGTCGAGCTCTACAGCAGCCTTTGGTAACCCTTCCTTTTTCAACATAAAGGCAGCGGCCTCTTGCCCTGTCGTCCATTTTCTAGGAGTCGCCCCATGAGCACAGTAGGACACCTGATCAACGGCCAGATCGTCAGCGACGCTGCTCGCCTGCAGGACGTGTACAACCCCTCCACCGGCGAAGTCAGCAAGCAAGTTGCTCTGGCGTCGGCCGCGACCGTCGAGCAGGCCATCGCTGCCGCCGAAGCCGCCTTCCCTGAGTGGCGCAACACCCCCCCGATCAAGCGGGCACGGGTGATGTTCCGCTTCAAGGAATTGCTCGAAAAAAACGCCGAACGCATCGCCCAGATGATCGGCGAGGAGCACGGCAAGATCGCCCACGACGCGCTGGGTGAACTGCAGCGCGGCATCGAGAACGTCGAGTACGCGTGCGGCGCCCCCGAGCTGCTCAAGGGCGAGCACAGCAAGAACGTCGGCCCGAACATCGACTCCTGGAGCGAGTTCCAGCCGCTGGGCGTAGTGGCCGGGATCACCCCGTTCAACTTCCCGGCGATGGTGCCGCTGTGGATGTTCCCCATGGCCATCGTCTGCGGCAACTGCTTCATCCTCAAGCCGTCCGAGCGTGACCCCAGCTCCACCCTGTTCATTGCCCAGCTGCTGCAGGAGGCCGGCCTACCCAATGGGGTGATGAACGTGGTCAACGGCGACAAGGAAGCGGTGGACGTGCTGCTCAGCGACGAACGCATCCAGGCTGTCAGCTTCGTTGGTTCGACTCCGATCGCCGAGTACATCTACAAAACCGCCAATGCCAACGGCAAGCGCTGCCAGGCCCTGGGCGGCGCGAAGAACCACGCCATCGTGATGCCCGATGCGGACATAGATAACGCCGTCAATCAGCTGCTGGGCGCGGCCTTCGGCTCCTCCGGCGAGCGTTGCATGGCGCTCTCCGTGGCCGTCGCCGTGGGCGATGCGGCCGCCGACGCGCTGATCGAGAAGATGCAGACCGCCATGCAGTCGCTGAAGGTTGGTGCCTACTCGGACAAGAGCAACGACTTCGGCCCGGTGATTACCAAGGTCCATCAGCAAAAGGTAGTCGGTTACATCGACAGCGCCGAAGAACAGGGTGCGACCATCGTGGTCGACGGCCGCAACCCACAGGTGGCGGGACACGAAAACGGTTTCTTCGTTGGCGGTACGCTGATCGATCGGGTAAACCCCGAGATGCTCAGCTACAAGGAAGAGATCTTCGGCCCGGTGCTGCAGGTTGTGCGGGTCGAGAGCATGCAGGCAGCAATGGACCTGATCGATGCTCACGAATACGGCAACGGTACTTGTATCTTTACTCGTGATGGCGAAGCAGCGCGCTACTTCTCCGACAACATCAAGGTCGGCATGGTCGGTATAAACGTGCCCTTGCCGGTGCCGGTGGCCTATCACAGCTTTGGCGGCTGGAAGCGCTCACTGTTCGGCGACCTGCACGCCTACGGCCCGGACGCCGTTCGCTTCTACACCAAGCGCAAGACCGTTACTCAGCGTTGGCCGTCGGCTGGGGTGCGCGAGAGTGTCTCGTTCTCTATGCCGACAATGAAGTGAGCTAGATCTTTCAAAGCTACAGCAGAGCTGCACATTCCATTAGCAGGGTGTGCAGTTAATAGCTTTCTAGTAAGCGGTCAACAGGGCACGCCTGACCGAGCGTCAATTTGAGTCGCTAGATCCTACTCCCGACTGGCCGCTTACTCCTGTTGCAGCCGGCTGCTATGGGTCGACTGCAGCCCGCCACGAAGGCTGGAGTTGACCCAATAATGTCACTCAGCAGCATCAATGGGTGTTTCCGATTGTTTCGTCCTGCTGGCTGCTCTACTGATCCTCTCGGGTGCCGCGCAACTCATCCAGATGTTCGTGGCTGAATGAAGTAGCCGGCAGTGTCGGCCGGTTCGCTATATCGCCCCGGCAATGTGCTCGCGCAGCCAGCGATGCGCTGGGTCGCGATGGGAGCGCTCGTGCCAGAGCATGACCATCTCGTAGCCTGGTACCTGAACGGGCGGCTCGGTCACCTGCAGGGCAGTGTTTCCGCGAACCAGGCGCTCAGGCAGCATCGCCACCAGGTCCGTGCTCAGCAAAGTCGAGATGACGAACAGAAAGTGCGGAACGGAAAGCGACACTCGGCGCGACAGGCCCGTCGCCGCTAGCGTCTCGTCGGTCACGCCGCGAAAGCCCCCGCCGTTCGGCGACACGATCACATGGTCGAGCCGGCAGAATCGCTCCAGCGTAGGCGGCGCTCCCAGTTCGGGATGGCCCGCCCGGCCCGCCAGCACGTAGCGCTCCGTGAAGAGGGTGCGGCCGTGCAGCTCAGGTGGCGCGTCGTCTCGGGTATGGAAGGCCAGGTCGATCTCGCCCCGTTCTGCTTGCCGCGCGATACGTGACGGCACCAGTTCCAGCACCGCGAGCCGGGTATTCGGCGCTGCCGAGCGCAACTTGGCCAGCGCCGGTAGCACGATGGTCGAGTCGCCATAGTCGGAGGCCATGACGCGCCAGGTATGGCAGGCCTCGGCGGGGTCGAAGGGCCGCGTGGGTGACACCGCGTGTCCCAGCGTCTCCAGCGCCTGGCGCAACGGTTCGCGCAGTTCGTCCGCCCGCGCTGTCGGGAGCATGCCGCGCGGGCCCGGCAGCAGCAACGGATCGCCGAAGAACTCCCGCAGCTTGGCGAGGTGCACGCTCACCGCGGGCTGTGACAGGTTTAGCCGCTCCGCCGCACGGGTGACGTTGTGCTCCGCCAGCAGTACATCCAGGGTGACCAGCAGGTTGAGGTCCAGCCTTCCGAGATTACTCACCGCAATACCTGGCATATCGGATATTCATTTCAACTATACCCGGCAAATCTCCATCCTGCCCACACACAACCCTTGGAGGCCCAGCCATGAATATTCTGCTCGTTTATGCCCACCCCGAACCCCGATCGCTCAACGGCTCGTTCAAGGACTTCACAGTCAAACACCTGGAAGCCGCAGGACACAGCGTCCAGGTCTCGGACCTGTACGCGATGAACTGGAAGGCGCAGCTCGATACCGATGACAGCATCGAGCGCCGATCCGGCGAGCGTTTCGATCCCTCCCTCGACTCCAAGCATGCCTACGAGAACGGCCTGCAGAGCCTGGATATCGTGCACGAACAGGAGAAACTACTGTGGGCGGACGCGGTCATCCTGCAGTTCCCGCTCTGGTGGTTCTCCATGCCGGCCATCCTCAAGGGCTGGGTGGAGCGTGTCTATGCCTATGGTTTCGCCTACGGCGTGGGCGAGCATTCCGACGCCCGCTGGGGCGACCGCTACGGCGAGGGTACGCTGGCCGGCAAGCGCGCCATGCTGATCGTCACCACCGGAGGTTGGGAGCCGCATTACAGCCCACGAGGCATCAACGGCCCGATTGACGAGCTGCTCTTCCCCATCCACCACGGTATCTTCTATTACCCCGGCTTCGACGTCCTGCCGCCATTCGTGGTCTACCGCACCGGCAAGATCGACGAAGCCCGCTACACTACGATCTGCGACCAGCTCGGGCAGCGCCTGGACGAGCTGTTCAGCGCCGCGCCAATCCCCTTCCGCCCCCAGAATGCCGGCGCCTACGAAATCCCAGACCTCACCCTGCGCCCGGAGATCGCACCGGGGCAAACGGGGTTCGGCGTGCATGTCGAGCCATGAGGAGATGGCACGCATCCAGCAGGGAGCCGCTGAAGCTCCCTGTTCGCCGCGAGCCGAAGCGGATGCCGGCTAGATGATTCTCAAACCATGAGATTGATGCTGCTGACTGCCCGCTTCTGGCCGATTCTAGCCTCCCGCTACCGCCCGCTTTCGGTCGATTTCCGCTGGTTATTCCTATCCCCCCCATGGGCCATGGCTTCAGAAAATACCTGGCGCCGGTAAATCGCATACGTTTCTGCGCTTTGCCAGCCAAGCCCCTTGGCCTTTGCAACGCTGCCCGCGGGCGACTATCGTGGCGGCCACACGTGCCAACTGACGGATGCTTATGCGTATGTGCCGAACCTGGGCTGGCTGGCGGGCTGCGCCACGATGACCGATACGGTATTCCCCTGGCGCCAGGGTAACCGCTTCGTTTTGCTCAACGATGGGCCGGTGTTTTTTCCTCGGATGATCGAGCTGATAGCGGCCGCCGAACACCACGTCGAGTTCGAGCAATACCTGGTCGAGAGCGGTGCCTGTGCCACCGCTGTGATCGATGTGCTCTGTGCCGCGGCGCAACGTGGCGTGAGTGTGCGTTGCCTGTTCGACGATTTCGGTTGCCAGGGGCTGCTGCCCGCCGATCGCCTGCGCTTGAGCGCCGCCGGGGTGGAGGTGCGTTGGTACAACCCGCTGGGCTGGCGGCGTGGCTTGCGCAACTTCTACCGCGATCACCGCAAGTTGTTGCTGGTCGATGGCCGCACGGCGTTTGTCGGCGGCACCGGCGCCACTGACGAGTTCTGGGTCCCCGGCGAACCGCAGAGCGCCTGGCATGAGTTGATGGTGGAGATCAGCGGCCCGCTGGTCAGCGACTGGCAGCAGTTGTTCGACCGCCAATGGCTGGCCGCCAACGCGCGCCTGCGCTGGCGCGAGCGGCCGCGGCTGGGTTTCACGCGTTTGCCGCGGCAGCCGGTCGGGCAGGGGTTGGGCCGGGTGGCTTATGCCGACTCCCGGCAGCATCGCGATATCCTCCGCTCGCTGTTGCGCGCGCTGACCCTGAGCAAGAGCCGTATCTGGCTCGCGACCCCGTATTTTCTGCCGACCTGGAGAGTCCGCCGGGCGCTGCGCAAGGCTGCGGCGCGCGGTGTCGAGGTGCGCTTGCTGCTCAGCGGGCGGCATACCGACCATCCGCCGGTACGCTTTGCCGGCCAGCGCTATTACCCGAAACTGCTCAAGGCCGGCGTGCGGATCTTCGAGTACCAGCCACGCTTTTTGCACCTGAAGATGATTCTGGTCGACGACTGGGTGAGCATCGGCTCGTGCAATTTCGACCACTGGAATCTGCGCTTCAACCTCGACGCCAATCTCGAAGCGCTCGAGCCGACGCTGACCGACGCGGCCGCGGCGTGCTTTCACGCGGATTTCGCCGATAGCCTCGAAGTCACCCTCGACCTCTGGCATGCCCGCCCCTTGTGGCGACGCGTGCAGCAGCGCATCTGGGGCTGGCTGGATCGACTGGTGGTCAACCTGCTCGATCGCTGGCGCTAGCGGCCCGCTCGAACGCAGCGGCGCTGGCCATGCAAAATGCCCTGGCGGTATACCCGGATCATGCAGCTTGCATGGCAGGTATTGCCTGGCTGGCTTCTAACTTATTGATATGGATAGAAAATACATAAGGCTTCGGCTTGGCATGCTCAATGCTCTTTCAAGACGGGAAAAAGGTAACCCCGTTTTTTACCGACAAGAGAGGCTATTGCCATGAATGCCATTGACCTGCTGAAAGCCGACCACCAGATCGTCAAAGAGATTCTCACCCAGCTGCAGGAGTCTTCCACGCGGGCGGTCAAGGGCCGCACCCAACTGCTGTATAAGTTGGAAGCGGAAGTCAGCGTGCACACCAAGCTGGAAGAGGAGCTGCTCTATCCCGCCTTCAAGGAAGCCGGCGGCAAGGAGGAGGCGCAGATGTTCTACGAGGCCAAGGAAGAACACCGCACCGTCGACTCGCTGGTGCTTCCCGACTTGAAAGGCACCGACCCATCGACCCCCGAGTTCACCGGTCGGGTCAAGGTGATCAAGGAGCTGCTCGAGCATCATATCGACGAAGAAGAGCGCGAACTGTTTCCCCGCGCTCGCAAGTTGCTCAGTAAATCCCGTCTGGACGAAATGGGTGAGCAAATGGCCGAGCGCAAAACCGAGCTGAAAAAACAGATCGGCGAGGCTCAGAAGCAAGATTCCTCGAACCAGGCTGCCTGATTGCGGGTCGACTCACTGGCAGGTCATCGAGAAACATTGCAGTTGGGGGTGCAGGCAGTTCTTGTCGTCGCGCCCCGCTTTCAAAGGTTCTAGTCCAATCGGGTGTCGTATCGCCAGGCGCGCTTTAGATCGCCTGGCGATAGCCGTCGAGTATTGAGTGGGCAGCCCGGCGGATTGATATTCGCCGGGGCGCGCCTGTCGCGGGCGTCGTTGTGCGGGGGCGAGCCTTTAAAGGACCAGCCAATGCGGATCGCAGTGCTGAACCGGCTACCAACGATTAAATGCGATTAATCAATAGGAGGGGTGCGGCATGATCGAAACCAATAACGTATACGTCGGCAACCTTGTGGACCCGGCCGACAGCCCCGGGGTGTCGTGGCGGGCGGTGTTTGCCGGTGCGGCGGGCTCGGTTGCCCTGACCTTGATCCTGATTCTGCTCGGCATGGCTCTTGGCTTCACGGCAATCGCGCCCTGGATGGGCGGCGGTATCAGCGGCCAGACCCTGGGCATTTCGGCGATTGTCTGGATCACCGTGACCCAGATAGTCGCGTCGGGGCTGGGGGGCTATATGGCTGGGCGTTTGCGTGCGCGCTGGGTCAGCGCGAATACCGACATGATGCGCGGCAAGGAAGCGCTGTTCCGTGATGGCGCCCATGGCTTTCTGGCGTGGTCGCTGGCGACCCTGTTGACCGCTTTTCTGGTGCTGGGCTCGGTCGGCAACCTGCTTAGCAGCGGTATCCAGGCCGGTGGTACGGTCGTTTCCAGCGTGGTTTCGGGAGCGGCGGGGACGGCCTTGGGTGTGGTGGAGGAGGGTTCGCCGAGTGAGGAAAGCTCGCTCGGTTATTACATCGACACGCTGTTTCGTAGCGATCAGACCGCCGCACCCATGACCACCCCCGCGGAGGATCAGGCCATGCGGGCCGAGGCGTTGCGCATTTTTATCAACAGCATCGCCTCGGAAGGCTCGCAACTGAGCCTGGATGACCGTGAATACCTCGGGCGTGTAGTCGCGCAGCGCACCGGCCTCGGCCAGGCGCAAGCCGAACAGCGGGTGGAGCAGGTGTTCGAGCGCGCTCGCCAGGCGCTAGAGAATGCGCGCAATGCGCTGCAGAGTGCCGCCGAGCAGGCGCGTAAAGTCGCGGCATGGAGTTCGTTGTGGATGTTCGTGGCGCTGTTGTGTGGCGCGCTCGTCGCCGGCCTGATGGCGGTATGGGGCGGTAAGCAACGCGATCGCATGCTGTTCTAGCCGGCTTGTCGACGTTCAGCTCCACCCGGCCGGGTGGGGTGGGCGTCGCGGCATGTTCTCGCTGCGTATTTCCGCACCCTTGTATTTCCGGGCCTATGTAGTAGCAGGCTGTTACCCGCCAGCATCGGCGCGGCGCAATACTGCTTCTCCCTCATTCAACACCGGAGAACACTATGGCTGCCAAGAAGATTCTCATGCTGGTTGGCGATTACGTCGAAGACTACGAAGTGATGGTGCCGTTTCAGGCGCTGTTGATGGTCGGTCATAGCGTGCATGCGGTGTGTCCGGATAAAAGCAGCGGGCAGAGCGTGCGCACGGCGATCCACGATTTCGAGGGCGAGCAGACTTACAGCGAGAAGCCGGGGCATAACTTCGCCCTCAATTTCGATTTCGCCCAGGTCGTTGCGCAGGATTACGACGCGCTGCTGATCCCCGGCGGTCGTGCTCCCGAATACCTGCGGCTGAACCCTGCCGTGTTGGCGCTGGTGAAGGACTTCAATGTCGCCAACAAACCGATTGCCGCGGTCTGCCATGGCGCTCAGCTGTTGGCCGCCGCCGGGGTGCTGGAAGGCCGCGAATGCAGCGCCTATCCCGCCTGCGGGCCGGAAGTGCGCCTGGCCGGCGGCAGCTATATGGACATCCCTGTGGACCAGGCCCACGTGCAGGGCAACCTGGTCACGGCCCCGGCCTGGCCGGCACACCCGCAATGGCTGGCGGCGTTTTTGCGGTTGCTGGGTACCCGCATCGAGCTGTGAAGTTGTATGGTTGAAACCTCGGCCGCGAGACTTTTCCCTCGCGGCTGAGGCTCTGCCCATTGGATTTGGCCATGCTTAACCGGGCGACCCATGCAACACGCAATGGGTACAAAACCTTGGATTTACCCTGAGGCTCAGTCATGTGCGAGCTGTATGTAAAAGCCGACCCGATTCTTTATGAATCCCGCTCCCGCTCGTTGCGCATTCGCGGCGTGGTCACCACCCTGCGTCTGGAAAACCAGTTCTGGGACATCCTCGCCGAGATCGCCGCGGTCGATGGCATGACCACCAACCAGCTGATCGCCAAGCTGTACGACGAGGTCATGGACTACCGCGGCGAAGTGGTGAATTTCGCCTCCTTCCTGAGGGTCAGTTGCACGCGTTTTCTCGCCCAGCGACAGGGCGCGGCCCAGACCGGTGCGCGTGTCAGCCTGGTGCGCAGCTAATACCGCTCAGTACGGGCATCTCGAACACCGCGCGTTAGTACGCCAACCAGCGATGATCCGCAGGGGGCTGGGTGCGTCCCTGTGTCTCAGATGACCTGGGGGCTGGGCCCGGCTAGCATGCGGCAGGCCCCTGTATCAGGAACCCTCGCTTGCCTCACTCCCGCGCCCTTCGTTACGGCAACTGGCTTGGCCTGGCGGCCATGTGCCTGCTGCTGCTCGGGCCTTTGCTGGGGCAGGGGTTGGCGCGATCTTCAGCCGAGTTGCAGTGGCTCGACGAGCTGGCCTGCTCCAGCGACCATAAAGCGCCGCAGCAACAGCCCCATGTCGGTGATTGGGCCAAGTGCGGTTACTGCACGCTGTTGCTGTCCTCGCCGGCGCTGGCCCGTATGGGCTTTGCACTGCCGCCCCTTTGCACGGGCCATTCCGTTGCTCGTTCGCTTGATGTTCCGGCCCCGCCTCCTGCGGACGTCTTCCCCGGTGCGCAGCCCCGCGCCCCACCCAGCCAGACCTGATCCGCACGGCTTCCGTGCTGCTCTGTGATTCGGTGTGACTGCGCCATTGCCTGGTGCGGCCGCCTTATGCGCCTCTCTGTCTGGAATTGTGCCAATGTCCATCCATATCCCCCCGTATCAACCCCGCTACCTGTTTGTTCTGACCCTTTTGAGCCCCATGGCCCTGGCTGGCGAGGTGGCGCACGATCCCGCTGCCCTGATGCCACTCGAATTGCCGCCCATGCGGATTGAAGCTCAGGCCTTGGTCGCGCCTGCCGAACTACCCAGTGCCGAGCAGATTCGTGGCCTGATCCCGGCCACCTCGGACACCGCCAGCCTGTTGCGCGGTGTGCCGGGCGTCAGCCTCAATGGTGCCGGCGGACTCTCCAGCCTGCCGGCGATTCGCGGTCTGGCCGATGATCGTCTGCGCATCAAGGTCGATGGCATGGATCTGATCGCATCCTGCCCCAACCACATGAATCCGGCGCTGTCCTATATCGCACCGAGCAATCTGGGCAGGTTTCAGGTGCTGGCTGGTATCACGCCGGTCAGCGTCGGTGGCGACAGTATTGGCGGCACCCTCATTGCCGACAGCGCCGAGCCGGAGTTCGCCGAGCCTGGCATGGCTAGCCTAGATCAGGGCGAAATCGGGGCATTCCTGCGCAGCAACAACGATGCTCGCGGCGGCAATTTCTCCGCCATGCATGCCAGCGATGTGTTTCATATCCGCTATGCCGGCAGTTACAGCAAGGCCGCCAACTACATGGCCGGTGGCACCTTCAAGGACAGCCGCGCCACCGGGCGCGCGGGAGAAGGCGCGGCGCTGGATGAAGTGGCTTCCACGGCCTATGAGCGTCGCGACGATGAACTGAGCATGGCCTACAAGCTGGGCGAGGATCTGCTCGAACTCCGGCTGGGTAAGCAGCAGGTGCCGCAGGAGCTGTTCCCCAACCAGCGCATGGACATGACCGACAACAGCCAGCAACGCGTCAATCTGCGCCATCTCGCCCAGTTCAACTGGGGCAGCCTGGACACCCGGATTTACCACGAGAAGGTCGAGCATGAGATGGACTTCGGCCCGGACAAGCGCTTCTGGTACGGCATGCAGTCCAATCTGCCCGGGACCATCGATGGCCAGGCCTGCGGCCCGATCGGCAGCACCTGCGCCGCCGGCATGCCGATGGAAAGCCAGGGCAAGACTCTGGGCGCTACCCTCACGGCCGATATCGAATTGAGCGACAACGACCTGCTGCGCGTGGGCGGCGAGTATCAGCGCTATCGCCTGGACGATTACTGGCTGGCTTCCGGTGGCAGCATGGGGCCCGGCACCTTCGACAACATCGAGGACGGCCAGCGTGATCGCATCGGCCTGTTCGGCGAATGGGAGCGGCAGCTCGACCCGGCCTGGCTGACCCTGGTCGGCCTGCGTTACGAGCATGTCGCCAGCGACGCCGCTGCCGTGAGTGGCTACGGTGGTGCCCAGGGCAACCAGATCGCCGAGGCGGCCGCGTTCAACGCCAGCGACCGCAGCCAGAACGACAATAATTGGGACTTCACCGCGCTGGCCCGCTACAACCACGATGCCCGCCTGGATATCGAGTTTGGCCTGGCGCGCAAGGTTCGCTCGCCCAATTTGTATGAGCGTTACACCTGGTCGAGCTGGTCGATGGCCGCGACCATGAACAACTTTGCCGGGGACGGCAATGGCTACGTCGGCGATACCGAGCTCAAGCCGGAAGCCGCGCATATCGCCTCGGTGACCTTCGACTGGCACAGCAGGCGTCGCACCCATGAGCTCAAGATCACGCCGTTCTATACCCGCATCAACAACTACATCGACGCGGTTAAACACCCGGGCACGGCCTTCGCCGCCGATGCCTTCAATGTGCTGCAGTACGCCAATCAATCGGCGCGCATCTATGGTGTGGATATCGCCGGGCATATGCCGCTGGCGCGCAACGACCTGGGCCAGTGGGGCCTGCAGGCCGTCGTCAATTACAGCAACGGCAGAAACCGCGACAGCGGCGACGAGCTGTACAACATCATGCCGCTCAACGCCACGCTTACTCTGACCCAGCAACTGGGCGGCTGGAGCAACAGCTTGGAAATGCTCAGCGTGCAGGCGAAGAACGACGGTTCGGATCTGCGCAATGAAATCCAGACCTCCGGCTACACCCTGTTCAACCTGCGCCTGAGTCACAGCTGGGACAAGCTGCGGGTCGATTTTGGTGTGGAGAACCTGGCCGACAAGTTCTATTACCTGCCCACCGGCGGCGCCTACACCGCTCAGGGCCGGACCATGTCGATGACCACGGGCCCGGCCTGGGGTATGGCTGTGCCAGGAATGGGGCGCTCGTTCTATACCGGCGTCAATCTGCGCTTCTAACAGGCGATTTTTGCCTTGTCTCGCCCGCGTAGGCTGTTTTTCAACAGCCTACTAACCAGATGGCTTGAAGCAGCGCTGCACTGCTTCAAGCCAGGGCCGGTGTTGCAGGCGGATCAACGTGGCAGGCAGTCCTCGGCGCGGCTGCGGCCGGGCGGGGGCGAACTGGCGGTCCATTGCACCAGCAGGATGCTACCCAGCACCGTCAACAGGCCGATCAGGGCCACGCCGGTGATGCGTTCGTCGAGCAGCGCCCAGCCCATCAGCACGGCGATCACCGGGCTGAGCAAACTCAGCGACGACACCGCCACCGGTGACAGCCGGGCAATACCGCGAAACCACAGGGCATACGCCAGCAGCGCACCGAACAGCGACAGGTAAGCGTAGGCCAGCCCCTGGCTGAGGCTCAGCGCGGGCAAGGGTGGGTCGACCAGCAGCGCCAGGGGCAGCAGCATCAGGCCGCCCAGCAGCAACTGCCAGCCGGTAAAGGCCAGCAGCTTCAATCCTGTCTGCCAGCGCCGGCTCAGGTAGGTGCCCAGCGCCATGCAGGCCATGCCGACAAAGGCTGCGGCAATACCCATCGCGTCCCAACTGGCGTCCGGCGACAGCAGCAGGGCGGCCATGCCGGCTATGCCCATTATGCTGGCGCCCATGGCCAGCTGCGCCGGTCGCTGTCCCTCCAGCGACCACAGCAGCCCCATCAGCAGCAACGGTTGGATTGCCCCCACCACCGCGGCCAAGCCGCCGGGCAGACGGTAGGCGGCGACGAACAACAGGGCCTGGAAACAACCAATGTTCAGCGCCGCCAATACCAGCAGACGACCCCAGTGGACGCGCGCCGGCAGTTGCCGGCAGAGCAGTACCAGCAGCAGGCCGGCCGGCAGCACCCGCAGGGTGGCGGCGATAAAAGGCCGGTCCGGCGGCAGCAGCTCTGTGGTGACTATGTAGGTGGAGCCCCAGATCAGCGGCGCCAGGGCGGTGATCAGAATGTTTAACCAGGACGTGCGCAGCAGCGTGTTGTTCATGTAAATTGTCTCGCATTCAAGATAAATCAAGCCTAGAGGCAATATATCTTGAATTCAAGATAAATATTCGAGGAGTAACCGATGTCCCAGTCACGCCCCCGCGACGCCGTCGATAGCATCCTGCAGCAGTGGGCCAGGGAGCGCCCGGACCTTGATGCCAGCCCCATGGCGGTCATCGGTCGGCTGGGACGCTGTGCCGCATTGCTGCGGCGCGAGCTGGAACAGGTGTTCGCCACTTTCGGCTTGAGCTCGTGGGAGTTCGATGTCTTGGCGACCTTGCGGCGCTCGGGGGCGCCATACCGCCTGGCGCCGACCGCGCTGTTTTCGGCGCTGATGATCACCTCCGGCACCATGACCCGTCAGTTGCAGCAACTGGAGGCGGCCGGCTGGGTCAGTCGCACGCCCAACCCCAGTGACGCCCGCAGCATGCTGGTGCAGTTGACCGAGCCGGGTCTCGAGCTGATCGAGCGCGCTGTGACGGCGCACGTCGAAAACGAGGCGCGCATCCTTGAACCCCTGCCGGCCGCGACCCTGGCGCAACTGGAAGAGGGGTTGGTGGCACTGTTGGCTAGATTGGAACCGGAGTCCGAGTGACTCGCTGCGCGGCCATGCAGTCTGTCATTTAAGTGCCGGATGCGGCATTGAGTCCCCCTAAACAACATGGCCAAAACAAGAGAACGCGAGATGATCGGCGAACTGAAAATCGAAGACATCCAACTGGGCGACGGCAAGGAAGTGGTCAAAGGTGCCCTGATCACCACCCAATACAACGGCTACCTGGAAGACGGCTGCAAATTCGACTCCTCCTATGATCGCGGCAAGCCGTTCCAGTGCGTGATCGGCACCGGACGGGTGATCAAGGGCTGGGACCTGGGCATGATGGGCATGCGCGTCGGCGGTAAACGCAAACTCTACGTGCCCGCCCACCTGGGATATGGCAATAGCGAATTCGGCGCCTACATCAAGCCCAACTCCAACCTGATCTTCGAGGTGGAACTGCTCGAAGTGCTGACCCGCGACGATTGACCGATTGGCTGAACCCGCGGCCGCGCGTGTGGTTCGAATCGGTAAGCATGCCGCATGCGTGCATTGGCTTACCGATATGGAGACAACCTCATGTTTCGCCCTGGTGTGTTCAGCTTGTGCCTGATGCTGCTGGTTGCGCAGGTGTCACCGATCCAGGCGGCTGCCGGCCAGGCGGGTAGCGACGAACGCCAGGACAATGGGCTTTCCGCCCGCGCCGCCTGGGCGTTTCCGGCGACGGCCGATTCGCCCGTCAGCATGGTCTTTCTGGTGCTCAATAACCGTGGCGACAGGGTGCGGGTGCTGCAGTCGGCAACGTCGCCTGTCGCCGAGCGCATCGTACTGCACGCCGCGGTGGCCGATTTGAGCGAGGACACCATGCGCACCATCGAGGACATTTCCATCGACCCGGAAAGCGAGCGGATCCTTGCCCCTGGTGGCCCGCACCTGATGCTGTTCGACCTTCGACGGGCGCTTGAGGTCGGTCAGCACTTCCCCCTGACCCTGAAGTTTCGCGACGGCGAGTCGATCACCCTGGACGTTACCGTCGCCACCCAGGCCCCCGAGCATTTCCGCCACTAGCAGCTAGCGATCAATCGTTTCGCCCGGCATCCGTCGGGCCCAGGCGCCGGGGCAGTTGCACGCAGACTTCCAGGCCGCCCAGCGGCGAGGCGTTGAGGCTGATCTCGCCACGGTGCAGCTGCACCACGCGCAGCACGATGGACAGGCCGAGGCCGGCGCCTTGGCCGCTTTCCAGGCGGTAGAAGCGCTCGAAGAGTTTTTCCCGCAGGCTCTCGTCGACGCCGGGGCCGCTGTCCTGCACGCGCACTATCATCCGGTCGTCTTGCACCTGCAGACGCACCTGGATGCGCCCGCCGACGGGGGTGTACTGCACCGCGTTGCTGATCAAGTTTTGCAGCAGGGTGCCGAGGCTCGGCGCGTCGGCGATCAGGCGGTAATCGCCCGTTTCGTCGGCCTCGAGGCTGAGCTCCTGTTGGCGGTCGAGTGCGAGGGGAATCAGCTCGGCGAGCTCGTTGCGGAAAAAGCCCAGCAGGTCGAGTTCGACCATCGTCAGCTGCACGCCATTGGGATCGAGGCGCGCCAGGGTCAGCAGCTGGCCGACCACCCGGGTGGCGCGGTTTACCCCCACGCCAAGTTGGCGCAGGGCCTCCTCGCGGTCGAGCGGGTCCTCGGCATCCAGGGCGTTTTGCGCGTGGATGCGCAGCACCGCCAGCGGTGTGCGCAGTTCGTGTGCGGCGTCGGCGATAAAGCGCTTTTCCTGATCGAGCAGTTGGTTGACCTGCATCAGCAGGCGGTTCAGGGCCGCGCCCATCGGCTCCAGCTCGGCGGGTAGCGGCGACAGCAGCAAGGGCGCCAGGTTGTCCGGCGCACGGGCTTTGATCAGTTCGGCCATGCGCTGCAACGGACGCAGGCCCCAACCGACGGCCAGCCACACCAGCAAGGCCAGCGCAGGCAAGCCGACCAGATCGGGCAACAGGCTGCGCCGGGCGATATTGCCGACCAGCTCGCCGCGCACGTCTTCGCGTTCGCCGACCAGAATCCAGTGGTTGTCCGCGCGGTCGCGCAGCATGAACACCCGCCATTGATAGTCCGCGAGCGCCACGCGGCGGTAGCCGAGCAGCCGTTCGGCGATGGCCGACAGCGGTTGCGCCACGGCGGGCTGCGCGGTGGGTTCGGCGCCCTGGGCGCGGTTGAAGTCCTCGATCATCTGCTGCAGCAGGCCGGCCGGGGCGCTGGCCGATTGCAGCAGAATGTGGCCGCTTTCGTCGAGCACCTGAAACGCCAGCTTGCCCTCGTACGGGTGGCCCTCGACCAGGCTGTCGTCATCCTGCGCCTGGCGCGCCTGCAACGCCTGGTTGAGCGCATCCTGCAGAGCCTGGCGGTCGCTTGGCGGCATGTTGCGGCCGACCATGCCTTCGAGCAGGCGTGCGGTTTGTGCCAGTTGGGCATCGAAGAGTTCTTCGATCTCGTGCTGGGCGTCGCGGTAGCTGTTGTAGGAAATCAGGGTCATCGACAGGCTGAGCAAACCGAGGACCAGAAGCAGTGTGCGGGCACGGATCGACAGCATCAGACCTTATCCACCAGGTAGCCGACGCCGCGCACGGTGCGGATCAGTTCGGGAAAGAATTTCTTGCGCAGGTGGTGCACGTGCACCTCCAGCGCGTTGCTTTCCAGCTCCTCGTCCCAGCCGTACAGCGCTTGCTGCAGCTTGTCGCGGGTCATCACCCGGCCGGGCTGGGCGATCAGCTCGTGGAGCAGGAGAAACTCCTTGCGTGGCAGGTTGAGCAATTGGCCCTGGAAGGTCACGGCCTGGCTCACCGGATCAAGGCTGATACCGCGGTATTCGAGGGCCGGTTGCGGGCGATTGAAACTGCGTCGCAGCAGGGCGCGCAGGCGCGCCTTGAGTTCGGCGACATCGAACGGTTTGACCAGGTAGTCGTCGGCGCCGGCATCCAGTCCGGCGATCCGGTCGGCGGTGGCGTCACGCGCGGTGAGCACCAGCACCGGCACCGGATTGGCCGCGCCGCGCAGCTGTTTGAGCACCTGCAGGCCATCCATGCGCGGCAGGCCGAGGTCGAGAATTGCCAGCTCGAAGCTCTCGTGGGTCAGGGCGTGCAGCGCGCTGTGGCCGTCCTGGACCCAATCGACGGTATAACCCTCGGGTTTCAGCGCGGTGCGAATCCCCTCGCCAAGGGCCTTGTCGTCTTCGACCAGCAAAATGCGCATGCGCGATCCTCGATTTTTCGTATCTAGCCTGATAGCGCCAGATTAGCCCAGCTTCGCCTCGACCTGCTTCAGCAACTTGGTGATTTCCTCGCGGCGACCCTGGTCGGCCGAGGCCCGATTCGGCCGCGGCGGTGCTTGCAGGGCCTTGTTCAAGGCCTGTTTGGCTTCTTCGTAACGCTTGGCGCGGTAGAGGAAATCGCCATAGAAATAGTTCGGGTCGATACCGTCCGGGTTGATCGCCAGGGCTTGCTTGAGCAGGGCTTCGGCCTTGTCGTCGTCGCCAAAACCGATGGGCCAGCCGGGCACTTGGTAATAGAGGCTGCCCAGGCTGGTGTAGGCCGAGCCGGAAAGGGCGCGGGGATCTTCTTCGAGTGCTTGCTCCAGGCTGGCTTTGGCCTCCTTGACCAGGCCCAGGGCGCCGAGGCCGCCTTTGGCGCCAGCATAGGTGCTGAGGATGATGCCGCGCCAGATCAGCAGTTCTGGCGCCTTGGGCTCGGCGGCGAGGGCTTGTTTGGCCTGTTCGCTGAGCTTGGCGAAAGCCGCTTCGCGCTGTGCTTCGGGCAGTTGATAGTTGATTTCCGCCCAGCGCGTTTGCAGGGCTTGCAGGTTTTCCTGGCCCTGCTCGCTAAGGGCGAAGGCGGGCAGGCTGGCGAGGCAGAGCAGGGTGCAGCAGGTGCGGCGTAGGAAGGTCATGGGCATGGTCGTGGTCCTTAGGATTTGGAGCGGGCGAAGCGCTGGATGATCGGCAGTTGCTTGCGCAGGGCCTGATCGACCACGCGCGGCAGCAGGCTGTTGAGGCGCACGAAGAATTTTTCCGGCCAGCCGAGGTAGTGTTCGTCGTCTTCACGGCGAATCGCGTGCAGCAGCTGTTGTGCGACTTCCTGCGGTTCGTCCATGGCCTGGTGCAATTCATCGTTCATCGCCACCACATTGTCGGCGTTCATACTGGTGCGCGTGGCGCGAGGGGCGAAATACAGCACTTTCACCCTGGTGTCGGCGAGCTCCCGGCGCAGCGCTTCGGAGAAACCGCGCAAGGCGAACTTGCTCGCGCAGTAGGCACTGAAACCCGGATAGCCGATGGAGCCGAACGTCGAGCCGAGGTTGACCACCAATGCCTGGCCCTGCTGGCGCAGTACCGGCAGCAGACGGTGGGTCAATTGCAGGGTGGCGGTTACGTTGAGGCCGATCAGTTCGGCGATGGCCTGCTCGTCGTGCTGTTCCAGCAGGCTGAAGCGATTGATGCCGGCCGCGTTGATCAGGGTGTTCAACCCGCCGAAGCGTTTCGCCGCCGCCACCACCGCTTCGCGGCCAGTGCTGGTGCAGATATCCGCCTGCACCACCACGACCTTGCCCGGATAGCGCTGCTCCAGCGTGCGCAAGGCGTCCAGTTGACGCCCGACCAGCAGCAGGTGCGCGCCTTCGGCAGCCATTTCGGCGACCAACGCCAGGCCGATGCCACCGCTGGCCCCGGTAATCAGGGCACGACATTCATTGAGTTTCATGGGGTTTCCTCTTGGCCCGGAGGCGGTTACCTAAGCCGCCAGCGGCAGGCTGCGGAACATGTCGCCATAGAGGCGGTAGACCACCTTGGCGGTATGCACCACCGCCTCCTGGTCGTCGCTGTTATCCAGGCGGTTCATCAGGCTCTTCAGCAACTCGATGTGCTCCAGGTCCAGGCTACCGTGGGAGCTGAGGTAGCTGAAGGCCTTGCTCGGCAGTTGCAGCTTGTCCTGGATCACTCCGGCGGCTTGCGTGGCGAGGGCGATGCTGGTGCCTTCGAGCACGGTGACCATACCGAAGAAACTCGTCGGGTTGTGGCGCGCGATGCGGTCGTAGACGTAGCTGACCATCAGTTCGGTGGGCAGCTTGGGGATGCCGCGGCGGACCGCCTCGGGATCGCCGCCACAGGCGCCGATATCGTTGAGCACCCACTCTTGATGGCCATATTCCTCGTCGATGTATTCGGCGATGGCGGCGCGCAGCCATTCCAGGCGTTCGGGCAGGCGCGCGCCGCAAGCCATCAGCAGCGGTACCGTGTGTTTGACGTGGTGGTAGGCCTCGGTGAGGAAGGCGATGTAGCTCTCCAGGCTGACCTGGCCGCTGATCGCGCCCTGGATCACCGGGGCACTGAGCAGGTACTCGCGCTCTTGAGTGGTTTGTTCGAGCAGGAAATCGTAGAAGCTCATCGGGTTTCTCCGTAGCAGGGTTCGTCCGCCATCAGCTGTTCGATGGCGCTTTGGTAGTGTTGAAAAAGGGCGTTGCGGCGCAGGCGACCGTTGGCCGTGGCCAGTTGGTTGTCGCTGCTGAACGGTGCGGTGGCGCGTAACCAGCGATGCACGCGGGCGTAATCGGGCAGCGCCAGGTTGGCCTGCTCGACCGCATCGGCCAGTTGCTGGTCGCTGGTAGTGGCGAAGCGTGGCACCAGCACCGCGACATTCGCCGGCAAGGCTTCGCCGTGCAGCCAGGCCTGGCCGATCGGCAGTTGCTGGACCAGCTCCGCCTCGACCCATTCCGGATTGACGTTGCGCCCGAAGGCGGTGATGAACTGGTGTTTCTTGCGGCCGTGCAGCACCAGGAAGTCATGCTCGAAATGACCGAGATCGCCGGTTCCCAGCCATTCGTCCTGAATCGGCGGCTCGCCCAGGTAGCCGAGCATGCGCGCGCCCTTGACCAGCACTTCCTGGTCGCCGCCGAGGCGCACCTGGAGATGCCCGAGCGGCAGGCCGACCGTACCGATGCGGCGGTTCTCCGGGGTGTTCAGGCAGACCACCGAGGCGCACTCGGACAAGCCGTAGCCTTCATAAACCGGTAAACCCAGTGCGTCGGCGCGTTGCAGTAACTGGCTGGATACGCGACCGCCGCCGACGGCGATGAAACGCAGCGAATCCGGCACCGGCAGGCCGTGCTCCTTGGCGCCGACCAGGGCCAGGAGCAACTGTGGCAGCAGGATCAGGCTGTGTGGTTTGACCCGGTTCAGTGCGCCGAGAAAGCGCTGCAGGTCGAACTTGCTGGCGCCGAGCAGGCCGACTTCGGCCATCGGCAGCAACTCGACACGGGCCCCGGCCAGCAGCGGCGCATAGACCCCGGCGATGTTCTCCAGCAGGGTCGCCAATGGCAGCACGCACAGATGGCATTCGACCGCGCAACTGGCGCTGGCCTCGACCAGGCTGCGCGCCACTTGCAACTGAGTTTCGGCATCCAGGCAGACGCCTTTGGGCTGACCGGTAGTGCCTGACGTATAGGTGATCTTGCAGGTGCCGTGCGGCAGTGCGGGCGCATCGTCCTGCGGGCGTTGCAGTAAACCGCTGGCGCCCGCGGCGAAGCCAAGGGCGGCAAAGGGCGCGCCGTCTGCGGCGATCAGGCAGTCGATGCCGGCGCTGTCGAGCACGTGTTGCTGTTGGCTGGCGGAAAAGAACCCGGGCAGCGGTACGCACACCAGGCCCGCGTACAGAATTGCCAGGTCCCAGAGCACCCAGTCGATACCGTTGTCCAGCGCCAGGGCGATGCGCCTGGCGCCCGCCTGATGCAGGTGGGTGCTGCGTTGGTGCACCTCGGCGAGTAGCTCGCGGCAGTCGAGTTGCCGCGAGCCCTCGGTCAGGGCGATAGCGTCGGGGTGTTCATGCAGGCGGTTAAACAGCAGATCAACGGCAGGCCACATGGGGCAGGGTCTCCATCGCGTACAGGGCTTGGTGGCCGAGGCGCGGATAGGCGCCGAGATGCAGCAGGCGCTGATGCCCGGCATAAATGTCGCCAGCCATGACTTGCGGCTGGTTGTCGTAATAACTGCCCCAGTCGGCCAGCTCGTCGCCCATGCAGGTCTGGTCGGCCGGCCCCAGCGGCAGCGGCGAAAGACCCAGACGCTGGAAGCTATTGAGCAGCGCCGCGGTACCGGTGAAGGTCACCCAGCGAAAACCCATCGCCACCAGCAGGTCGGTCAATGCGACGATCAACAGGCGCGCCGCACCAGGGCTTTTTGCCGCCAGATTGCCGACTTCGACGATCTGCTGGCGATCCGGCGCGGCCTTGCCATGCTGCTCGGCGATCACCGTTTCGGCCGGTCGCGATAAATAGCGCTCGAGAAACAGCGGGCCGCCAGCGGCGCAGCGCAGGCCGACAGCGCCGAGCAATTGCCCTTCGGTGTCTTCCAGGCCCAGCAGGCAGGGCATGAAGTGACGCACCCGGGCGCCGTGCAGTTCGGCGAAGCGCTCACGAATGAACGCTTCCAGGCCCGATCGCCGTTTGCTGGCGGCGTCGGTCAGGTAGAGGCTGAGCGGCTGGTCGCGGCCGATTTGCGCCAAAGCGCGGTCTTGATACACCCAAGGCAGTTCCATCGGGGGAACCTCGATTGTGAGCTTGGGTGCGAGTGTCGACGGTGAGGCTTAACGCAGAATTAAGTGTTCGTTGCGGTCGAACCTTGCGCATCGGAGCGCCTGGCGCAGAAGATTTCCATGAGGCCGGTCAGGCAGTGACGCCGAGGCGGGCTGTGCGGATAAAAAGGCATCCGCACTTCGCGTGGCTTCTATGCAACAGTTAAAAGGCACATAGCTTAATAAAACCTTCGAGGATCAGGGGCATTGATCAAGCTCGCTAATTGAGTCAAAGCAAATCGCAGTTCGTCGTGGCTGGTAGGTGACATAAGTACAATTCGGACGCTATTGCTCATGGTGCCGGAGCGCTCGGCTTGAAATTGAGACCCGCTCAGTACCAGAACACCATTGGCGCGCGCCAACAGGGCGAACTCGTCGCCACTCCAGGGTTCTGGCAGGGTCAGCCAAAGATGATAGCTGTGAGGTTGGGTCTTGATCTGGAAGCCACTGAATATCTCGGCAGCAATAGCCTGGCGCACGGCGGCCTCGTTGCGCTGAATGCGCATAAGCTTGTGATCCAGGCCTTCGGTAATCACATTGCTGGCCAGCTGCGCCGTCAATGGCGATGCCATCCAGACGCTGCTGCGTACCATCGAAGACAGCCGTGAAAGCATTTTGGGCGGGCTGTACAGGTACCCCACTCGAAGCGCCGGCATCACCGCCTTGGACAGGCTTGTCAGGTACACCGAACGGTCTGGTGCGAACGCGGATAAAGGCTTGATGCTGGGATCGGTGGTGAGAAAGCCGTAGATGTCGTCGTCCAGAATGATGAAGTCGAATTCCTCAGCGAGCGCGGCAATCTGCTCGCGACGCTTATTGGACATGATCGCGGTGGTTGGATTTTGGCAGGTCGCAACGCATACCAGCATTGCCGGCTTATCCCGAATGCAGATTTCTCTTAGCGCTTCGGGAATGATGCCTTCCTCATCCATTGCAACGCCGCGCAGTTGCCGCTCCAGGCCATGGGCCACCGAAATGATGCCGGGATAGCAAAGCGCCTCGCAGAGTATCAGGTCGCCGGAGTTGGTCAGCGCGCTGATTGCCACCATCAACCCATGCTGAGCCCCGCTGGTGATTACCACCTGTTGCCATTGTGCTTCCGGCAGTGAATGGCGCAGCCATTGGGCTCCGGCTTCGCGGTGCTGCGGGTGGCCGCCGTCCGGGGCGTAGTCGAGCGCTCGTTCGAAGTCCGTACTCTTGGCTAGGTTTACCAGCGCGCCCCTTAGCCAATATTCAAGAGCCTCTCCATACGGCTTGATGATGGACAGATCAAGACTTTCCGGGCGTGCGTGCTGGGCTGGCTGGGTATGGGCAAGTATTTGCGGCTGCGAAGGGGTTCTTTCGAGTACGTAGGTGCCGCGACCCACTTCACCTTGCACTAATCCGCGGCGCTGCGCCTCAGTGTAGGCGCGGCTGATGGTGCCGGGGGTGACATCCAGTGCCTTGGCCAGCTGCCTTAAGGTCGGAAGACGGTCTCCGCCCTTCAGCAAGCCACTGTTGATGTCCTGCGCCAGCGCATCAGCGATCGACAGGTACATGGGTTGATTGAACTCGTTGAGGTGAGGGGCCCACATGCTGTCGCTGCCAGTAGTAATGGTGGTTTTGGACCATATCATATCGAGCTTATTGCAGAAATAATCGACTCAATTTGCTCTGTTCTGCCTGGGTGCGACGCTTTTGCACCGTCTCTAGAGGTTTTGCGGGTTCGCCGCCCGGGCTCACGAGGTGCGTATGCCCTGGCGCCTGGCCGTAGCGCCTCTCGTTCGGCTTGGCTCAAGGGCATGGAGGTTTTTTTGGATGCTATAAATATTTAATTAAATCAATTAATTAGATTTTTAGTGCTTGGCTTGATGGTGGCTGTAGGGCGGGAAAATAGGAAAAACCAAATTGCGCACATTGATTCGAATCATTTTTTCAAAATATACTCAATTTTGATCGAATCAATTTGGTCATTTAGTCAATCATCCCACTGATCATCCAATTGGAATCGAGCATCATGGATCGAGTTAGAAAGGATTTATCAATTTCGGCAATCGTTGCCGGCTTTATCGCTGTGGTCATTTCCTATGCGGGACCGTTGATCATCGTGTTTCAGGCCGCGCGCGAGGCGCAGTTGAGTGATGCCGAGATATCTTCGTGGATTTGGGCTATCTCCATTGGCAGCGGGATCACCGGCATGTTGCTGAGCTGGCGCCTGCGGATCCCGGTGATCACCGCCTGGTCGACGCCAGGGGCAGCCTTGCTGGTTTCCATGCTGCCCACGGTGTCACTGGCCGAAGCGGTCGGGGCCTATGTAGTGGCTGCCCTGATCATCGCGGTCGTGGGGCTCAGCGGCGCGTTCGACAAGCTGATGAATCGCCTGCCCAAAGCCATCGCTGCCGCGATGTTGGCCGGCATCTTGTTCCGCTTTGGGGTGGATCTGTTTACCTCGATCAAGGTCCAGCCCTGGCTGGTGCTGTCGATGATCACGGCTTACCTGGTGTTCAAGCGTCTGTCGCCACGCTACGCCATCCTGTCGGTTCTGATCGTTGGCTGCACTGTCGCGGCCTCCCTGGGCGAACTCAATGGTGGTTCGATCGTCATCGGTGTGGCGCAACCGATCTTCATCGCGCCGCAGTGGAGCTGGCACGCAATCATCAATATAGGTCTGCCGTTGGCGCTGGTGACCCTGACCGGACAATATGTGCCTGGCATGGCCGTGCTGCGCACGGCGGGCTATCAGACTGCGGCGCGCTCGATCATTTCGCTGACGGCCATCGGTTCGCTACTGTTGGCACCGTTTGGCTCCCACGGCTTCAATCTGGCGGCGATCACGGCCGCCATCTGCACTGGCCGCGAGGCCCACGAAGATCAAAGCAAGCGCTATGTAGCAGGTATCGCCTGCGGCGTGTTCTACATCGTGATGGGAACTCTGGGTGCCACCTTGGCCTCGGTGTTCTCCGCGCTGCCCAAAGAGTTGATCGCTTCGCTGGCCGGGCTGGCCCTGTTCGGCGCTATCGCGACCGGCTTGGCCGGGGCCATGGTGGATGAGAAGCAACGCGAGGCGGCCCTTATTACATTCCTGGTTACTGCTTCGGGTATGAGTTTCCTCGGCCTGGCGGCGGCGTTTTGGGGGTTGATCTTCGGGTTGGTGGCGCACTTCGTTCTCAGCTACACCCGTGAAGCCAAAGTGATCGACGCAGTGGTGGTGCGTGGCCATAAATAACCGCTATGACTTTATCGTCGGCGGTGGGGGTATCGCTGGCGTATCCGTCGCATACGAGCCGGCGGATCACGGGGCGCCCCGGTTGAGCGGGCGCGCGCAAATGCGTGGTAGTCGACCGAGGCCCCGGACAGTATCAGGTGCCTCGCTCACGACTCTCAGCCGACCTGGGCGATCCAGTCAAGCAAGTTGTAGTAATTGCTGATGCGCGCCACCTTGCCGTGCCTGATCTCGAAGAAGGCGCCAGCCGGCAGCACGTAGGTCTGGCCATTGGCCGGCGGCAGGCCCTCGTCGTCGGCCAGGTACTGGCCATGCACCACGAACTCGGCGGCGGCGCGGCTGCCGTCGGTGTTCTGCATTACCACGATGTCTTCCAGGCGTTCGCGATAGCAGAGGTTCATCTTGTCCATGAAGGCGGCGAAGGTGGCCTTGCCGACCTGGCGCTCGCCCTGGTTGATGTCATGCACCACGTCATCGTCCAGCAGCGCGAGGAAGGCCGGCATGTCGCCAGCGTTGAAGGCGGCGTAATAAGCCTGCAGCAGTTCGGTGGCGGTCATGGGGACGCTCCTGTCGTAGTCCGTTTAATGGTTTGCCGACCCGCATGATAAGTTCGCTGTTTTGCGTCGGTATAACCGCCGGCGTCACCTTGCTGCTGACGAACGACTCCGCATGGATATTCAATTGCTCCAGGGGCCGCAGATAGCGGCCCACATCGAGGATTTGGCGCGCCTGCGCATCGCCGTATTCCGCGAGTTTCCCTACCTGTATGAAGGCTCGGTCGAATACGAGGCTGAGTACCTGGCCACCTACGTGCGTAGCGCCGATAGCCTTTGTGTACTGGTGCGCGACCAGGGGCGGGTGGTCGGTGCCTCCACCGCGCTGCCGCTCGGTGACGAGACCGAGGAATTTCAGCAGCCCTTTATCGCCGGCGGCTGGGACCCCGCGCGGATTTTCTACCTCGCCGAGTCGGTGCTGCTGCCGGCCTGGCGCGGGCGCGGCCTGGGCGTGCGCTTCTTTGCCGAGCGCGAGGCCCATGCGCGGCGCCTGCAGCGCTTCGACTGGTGCGCCTTCTGCGCCGTGCAGCGCCCGCTTGAGCATCCGCGGCGGCCCGCCGATTACCAACCGCTGGATGCCTTCTGGATGCGCCGCGGCTATCGGCACCACCCCGAACTGCATACCGAATATCACTGGCGCGATCTGGACGAGGTCGAGGAGTCGGCCAAACCCATGTCGTTCTGGTTGAAGGAGCTTGCAGGCCGTTGAACAACTACCTACGTTGGCAATACTGCGTTAAAAACAGGCTCGGAATGCTCATTTACAGCAGTAAACTCCGCTTCCTCGCCTGTTTTTGCCTTGTCTTGCCTGCCTCGCCTACGTTTTTCAACGGCCCGCTAGTCCGATGATCAAGGTCGCCGCGTGCCAGTACCACATCGACCTGCTGCTGAGCTGGGACGCCTACGCCGCCCATCTCACCGCACTGTGCGAGCAAGCTGCGGGGCAGGGCGCCGAGCTGTTGCTGTTGCCCGAATACGCCGGCCTGGTGCTCAGCGGCCAGTTGCCCGAGGCTGAACGGAGCGATCTGCATGCCTCGATCGCCGGTATCCAGTCGCTCGTGCCGCGCTGGTTGGAACTCTGCGAGAGCCTGGCGCGGCGCTTGAAAGTGCATCTGCAACCAGGTTCGTTGCCTGTGCTCGACGCCGATGGCGCCTACCGCAACCGCGCCTGGTTGTTCGGCCCGGATGGTTGCCTGGGCAGCCAGGACAAGCTGATCATGACCCGCTTCGAGCGCGAGCAATGGGGCATCGCCGCTGGCAGCGGCCTCAAGGTGTTCGACACCGCGTTGGGCAAACTGGGCATTCTGATCTGCTACGACAACGAATTCCCGCTGCTGGCACGAACCCTGGCGGAGGCCGGGGTCGACCTGATCCTCGCTCCCAGTTGCACCGACACCGAGGCCGGCTTTTACCGCGTGCGCATCGGCGCCCAGGCCCGTGCGTTGGAGAATCAGCTCGCCGTGCTGCAGGCGCCCACCGTCGGCCTGGCGCCCTGGTCGCCGGCGCTGGACGAGAATATCGGCCGCGCCGCGCTCTATGTGCCGCCGGATTATGGCATGCCGGCCAGCGGCATCTTCGCCGAAAGCGCGGAACTATGCCCGGATCGCAGCCACTGGCTGATCTGCGAACTGGATCTGGCCGAGGTCCGTCGTGTGCGCGAGCAAGGTCAGGTCTTCACCCGTCGCGACTGGCCGGAGCAATTCGATGCGCAGCGGCTGGCGCTGCGTTGAGCGACGGCGAAGGCGGCGCCTGCCAGGGGCTTCTGGGGTAGCGGTTACTTGAGCGATACCGTCGGGCCTGGCGACTGGCATCAGTCGCCAACAGCGCTTTCAACGTTACAACACCTGCTCGGTCGGAAAGGGTTGTGCGGACAGCATCTCGCCAACTTTGTGCGCCAGGTCGGTCATCGAGAAGGGCTTGGTGATCATGTCCATATTGGTGCCCAGAAAGCTCGAGCGGATGGCGGCGTTCTTGGCGTAGCCGGTGATAAACAGCACCGGCAGCTGCGGTCGGTATTGTCGGGCGATTTCCGCCAGTTGACGCCCGTTCACGCCGGGTAGGCCCACGTCCGAGATCATCAGGTCGATGTTCATGGGCGAAGCCAGCAGCCGGGTGGCGGCGTCTGCCTCGGCGGCGTCGACGGTGTCATAACCCAGTTCTTCGAGCACCTCGCGAACCAGCAGGCGCACGGCGGCATCGTCCTCGACCAGCAGCACGCACTGGCCGCGTCCGCGCGATGAGGCCGGCGCCGCCGGCACTGCGTCGCCAGCCGGGTGCGAGGCGGCGGGCAGATAGAGTTTGACCGTGGTGCCGACGCCCGGCTGGCTTTCGATAACCACCTGACCACCGCTTTGCTGAGCAAAGCCGTAGACCATGGAGAGGCCGAGGCCGGTGCCTTGGCCCACCGGTTTGGTGGTGAAGAAGGGCTCGAAGACCTTTTCCAGCATCTCCGGCGGCATGCCGACGCCGTTATCGGACAGGCTGATCAGGGCATAGTGCCCAGGTGCGATCGCCGGTTTGCCCGTAGCCTGGCTTTCGTCGAGTTCGACGGTGCTGGTCGTCAGAGTCAGTTGGCCGCCATCGGGCATGGCGTCGCGGGCATTGATCGCCAGGTTGAGAATGGCGCTTTCCAGCTGGTTGGCGTCGGCGATCACCGAGGGAATGTCGCTGCCGTAGTTGAAGCGGAGCGTCACCCGCTCATCGACACTATGGCGTATCAACTCTTCCAGGGACGCCAGCAACTCGTGCAGATCCAGGGGCTTGGCGTCCAGCGACTGGCGCCGGGAGAACGCGAGCAAGCGGTGGGTCAGGCCAGCCGCGCGGTTGGCGGACAGGACCGCGGCGTCCATGAAGCGTTTCAGGTCGTCCAGCTTGCCGCTGGCGATTCGGCGCTGCATGAGGTCCATGGCGCCGAGGATGCCGGTCAGCATGTTGTTGAAGTCGTGGGCGATGCCCCCGGTCAGTTGGCCGACGGCTTCCATCTTCTGACTCTGCCGCAGCGCCGCTTCGGCTTGTGCGCGGTTGGTCATCTCCGCATGCAATTCGGCGGTGCGTTCGGCGACTTTGTGTTCGAGGGTTTCGGCGGTGTCGCGCAGCACCTGTTCGACCTTCTTGCGGTCCGTGATGTCGAGTACGAAAACATGGAAGCCGTCGACTTCCCCGTTGGCGGCACGTCTGGGTAGGTAGCGGATGTCGGCATCGCGCCGGGTGCCGTCGCGGTGCGGCCAGGACGTCTCCACGCGCGAGGGGATGCCGGCCAGGGCACTTTGAATATGGGGTAGGCGCAGTTGCAAATCCGCCTGGCTGAACACCTCCAGCACGCTACGGCCGACAATCTCTTCGGGCCGCACGTAGAACCAGTCCTCATAGGCCCGATTGGCGAAGCGATAGCGCAGCTCGGTGTCGATAAAGCCGATCAGTACCGGCAACGAATCGGCGATCAGGCGTAATTCGCTCTCGCTGGCCTGCAGGGCGCGGCGGCTTTCGGCCAATTCGGTCAATTGGTCGCGGATCAGAAACTGCTTCTGCCGGGCGCGCATGGCGGATGCCACGGCGCTGAGCAGCGACAGGGAACCCAGCGGCCGCTCGATGACGATGACGTTGGTGGCGATGCTCGGTAACCAGAACCGTGCAACTTCCGTGCGCTGGATACTTCCGGATTGGCGTGCGGCGAGCAGGATAAAGGGCACGTCCGACCAGGACGGCTGCGCTTCGAGCGCCAGCTGCAACAGGCTTATGTCCCCTTGCAGAGCCTCCTCGGTGACCAGCACCGCGCCTGTGGCATCGTCGAGCAGGGCGGCGATGTCCTGCATGCTGTCGCAGATGATGGTTTCGTAGCCATCGTTGTCGAGCAATGCGCCAATGCTTTCGGCGTCCCGGCCGAAGGGCGCGCTGATCAGCACGCGCCGGCCTTGTGCTGCGCTTTTATCTGGCACTGGCGCGACTTTCCATCAGCGGTGAGATCTTGCCGTTGTATTCAGGTGTGCCGGTCAGCACGCCCTTGAAGTTCATCAAGGTTTCACCGACCCGCACGCCGTGCTGGTCGATGCGCAGTTCGCGAATGCTGTCCTCGTGATAGCCGCTGCGGTTCTTGATCACCGATACCGCTTTGCGAATGCGCCCGTCGGCCTCGAAGAAGCGCAGCAATATCACCGCATCGGCGACGTAGGAAATATTCAAGTTGCCGGTGGACATGGTACCCAGCAAGCCATGCTGCGGGTTGAGCAGGATGGTGATGACGCCGCATTGGCTCAGGTAAGACAGCAGCTCATGCATTTGTAGAATCAGCTGCTGCTCCTGGGGCATCGCCGCCAGGTAGCCGCTCAGACTGTCGATCACGATCAGGCGGCTATTGCGCCGCTCCACTTCATCGCGTACCAGCCAGGTGAACTCTCCGGGTGACAGCTCCGCCGGGTCGATCTGGCGAATATCCAGCAGGCCGTTGTCGATGTGCCGCTGCAGATTCATGCCCATCGAGCCGGAGCGGATCAGCATGGTGCCGATGCGCTCGTCGAATTCGTAGAGTGTGCAACGCTCGCCGCGCAAGCAGGCGGTATCGATGTACTGCAGGGCCAGGGTGGTTTTGCCCGAGCCGGCAGGGCCGGTGATCAGTGTGCTGGTGCCGCGCAACGGGCCGCCGCCAAGCAGGGCATCGAGGCCGTCAACGCCGCTGAGCACGGGGTCGCCAGTGAAGGCGGCATGGTGCTGCGAGGCGATCAGCCGCGGAAATACCTGGATGCCTCCTGTGCGGATCGCGAAGTCATGCAGCCCGGCAACGAAGTCCACGCCGCGCAGCTTCTGCACTTGCATGCGCCGCCGTGATGCGCCGAACTCCAGGGTCAGGCGCTCCAGGGTGATCACCCCATGGCAGAGGCTGTGCAAGTGCATGTCGCGCTCGCCGCGGTTGCCGGTCAGGTCGTCGACCAGCAGCACCGTTGCCTGGCGCGGGGCAAAGAACTGTTTGAGCGCCAGCACCTGGCGGCGATAGCGCAGCGGGTCCTGTGCCAGCAGGCGCAGCTCCGAAAGGCTGTCGAAGACCACCCGCGCCGGGCGAATCCGCTCCACCTCGTTCTGGATCAGGCGGATGGTGCCGCCCAGTTCCATTTCCCAGGGATGCAGGATCGATTGTTGCCGACCGTCGCCGAGTACCTCTTCCGCGGAGGCCAGTTCGAACAACTCGACGCCTTCCAGCGACCAGGCATGGGACGCCGCCACGGCTTGCAGTTCTTCACTGGTTTCGGAGAGGGTGATGTACAGGCAGCGTTCGTTGCGCGCCACGCCTTCCAGGAGGAATTGCAGCGCCAGCGTGGTTTTACCGGCGCCGGGCGAACCCTCCAACAAATACAAGCGGTTCGGTGGTAGGCCACCACCCAGGATAGCGTCCAGCCCCTGACTGCCCGAAGGAACCCGCTCTGTTGCGTCCATCATTTATAACCTTTGTCTTTGAGGCGTCCCGCCCGTGATGTTGGTGCGGTTGTGCCCATAGGCGTGCCTCTGAATTGGCGCTCATGGCGCTACGGCTTTGCGACTGAAAAGCAGGGAGATACCGGATTGCTATTTCATCGCCTTGCTGAATAGGACTCGAAGCTGTTTCGGATGTTCACTAAAGGCGTCAGCGAGCCTGGCGCTGACGGCTAAAAAGGTGAACTGGCACCGCCGCTCCTCGCTCAATATTCAGATCAACGCCACGTCAAAGGTAAAGGCCATGAGCAGACCGCAGGATTCAGCGCGTAGCCCTACGCAAACCGCGCGAGACCAAGGTGTCCGCGATCAGACCGGGGAGCCGGTCGAGGTGGTGCGCAAGGATATCGAACAGCCCAATCCCGCTACCGAGGAGGTCGATAAAGTGCTGACCCCAACGTCGGTGAAAACTGAGGAGCAGAACGCCGAAAAGATTCGGCAACGCACCGACGAAGTGGAGCAGAAGCTGAAGGAACGGAAGTCGAATGAGTAAGGCTTGAGCCAGGGACATATCCGGCGCACCGGCCGGAGGTAGGCAATAGAAATGCCGCTCACTGGCTAGGGTGAGTGGCATCAGCTACACGGCCTTGTCGTCCTTGATCGCTTCGATGGCGATTGGGGCGACTGGACCTGCCACCTGTTCAACCGCCTGCTGGGCGCGGCGGCACCAGGGAACCTGTCAGTTCTCCAGCAGGTCGTTCAGCAGCCAATCCCGGAAAACGCCAGCCGCTGGCGAAAGCGGCTTGTTCTTGGCGTACACCAGGTAATCGTCGATCCCGGTGCAGTAGCAGTGTTCGCTGACGCGCCTGATCTCTCCGCTTTTCAGCATGGCGTGGGTCATGAACTCCCAGCCCAGGCCAATCCCCATGCCCTGGGCCGTGGCGTCCAGGGCCAGGGTGACCTGGTTGAACAGCTGCGCGTTCTTGGGGATGGTGAAGGCGATGCCGAAGTGACCGAACCAGTCGATCCAGGTCGGCCAGCGCCAGGCATTCGGGTCCAGATGAATCAGGCGCTGATCCAGCAACTCCTCCGGCTCCAGCGGGCCCTCGACCGGGTAGTCGTAACGGCACACCGGGTAGATCCGTTCTTTGAACAGCAGATGGCTGTGCAGCGGCATGCGCCAGTTGGCGGTGCCGTTGAGTACCCCCAGGTCGAAGCGCAGGCATGAGGATTCGGAGATGTCGTTGGTGGCGTAGATATTGACGGTGATATCCGGGAACTGGGTGTTGAAACGGGCAATCCGCGGGAACAGCCAGTAATGCGACACCGCCTGGGTACAGGTTATGGTGACGCTCTGGTTGTCCGACCAGCGCCGAATCCGGCTGACGCTATCGGTCAGCTGCTGCAGCATGGCGTTCACATCGCTATGGAATTCCCGCCCGGCATCGGTCAGCAACAGCTGGCGTCCTTCTCGACTGAACAGTTCGAACCCCAGGCTTTGTTCGAGCAAGTGGATCTGCTTGCTGACCGCGCTCTGGGTGATGCACAGCTCCTCCGCCGCCTTGGTGAAGCTGCGATAGCGTGCGGCCGCCTCGAAGAAAACCAGGGCGTTCAGGGGTGGCAGGTGGCGGAAATTGGTCTTCATGGCCTGTCCTAGAGCGGTTCGCCGAGGCGGTATCGGAATGCCGGTAGATGGATTCCATTATGGAATCCGTGGATGCTAACAAATCCATTGTGGTGCTCACCAGCATAGCTAATATCTGGCCTTGAATCCGGCCAGTGAAGCGCCTCAAGGCGAAGCGAGGAGAACCGGTCAAGCCTGAATACCTGAGGTAATGGAATGCTAAAAAGCGTGCTGCCTAGGAGCTGCCCAGGCTGCCATCGCTTTGCCAGGACGGCGACCCTTGCGTCTCGCCGGTCGACCCGGACAGGCCGTGGATGCTCGCCCGGCAGAAGCCGCGCCGCTACAGGAACCAGCCGATCCGCAAGCGCTCGATCGCCCACGCCGCCGAGTTCCAGCCATCGGGACAGTCCTGATGGACACCAAGAACCCAACCACCGTCGCCTCAATTCCGGAGCCGTCCATGAGCGTCAAGAAATTCGTTCTCACCCTCGCCTGCGATGATCGTCAAGGCATAGTCGCCGCCGTTGGCAACTGCATCGCGGCGCAGAGCGGCAACATCATGGAAAGCGGCCAGTATGTGGACCCGGACAACAACCGGTTCTTCATGCGGGTGTGCTTTATCGTCGACGAAAAGCTGAGCATGGATGGCTTCAAGCAAGGCTTCGCGCCCGTTGCCCTGGCGTATGGGATGGACTGGCAGGTATACGACCTGAACATCAAGCCACGGGTGATGATCATGGTGTCGCAGCTCGGTCATTGCCTGAACGACCTGCTCTATCGCAACAGCATCAACCAACTGCCGATGGAGCTGGTGTCGCTGGTCTCCAATCATCAGACCTTCCGCCGCCGGGCCGAGCATGAGGGGATCCCGTTCTTCCATATGCCGATCACCGCGGAAAACAAGGTCGAGCAGGAAGCCCTGATGCTCGAGCTGGTCCGCGAGCAGAAGATCGACCTGATCATCCTCGCCCGCTACATGCAGATCCTCTCCGACGATCTGTCCCGCGAACTGGCCGGCAAGGTGATCAACATTCACCACTCGTTCCTGCCCAGTTTCAAGGGCGCGCGGCCTTATCATCAGGCGCACTCGCGCGGCGTGAAGCTGATCGGCGCCACCGCCCACTACGTCACCGCTGACCTGGACGAAGGTCCGATCATCGAGCAGAACGTGCACCGCGTCGACCACACCGCCACGGCCGACGACATGGTCGCGATCGGGCGTGACACCGAGAGCCATGTACTGGCCAAGGCCGTGAAACTCCATCTCGAACACAGGATCCTGCTCAATGAAGACCGCACCGTCATTTTTCACTGATACCCCGCGCACGATCGATGGCAAGGCCGCTGCCGCCGCCGTGATCGCCGAGGTCAAGGCCAGTGTCGACGCCGAGGGCCTGCGCCCGGGCCTCGCGGTAATCCTGGTCGGCAAGGATCCGGCCAGCGCCGTGTATGTGCGCAACAAGAGCCGGCGCGCCGAGGAGTGTGGCTTTCTCTCGCGCCAGTACGACCTGGCGGCAGAGACCAGCGAGCAGCAGTTGCTGGAACTGATCGCCCGGCTCAATGGCGAGCCGGATATTCACGGCATCCTGGTGCAACTGCCGCTGCCGGCACAGATCGATGCGCAGAAGGTGATCCAGGCCATCCATCCGCTGAAGGATGTCGACGGTTTCCACCACGTGAACGTCGGCCATCTCGCCACCGGGGCGCTCAAGGACGCGCTGATCCCCTGCACGCCGCTGGGGGCGCTGCAGCTGATCCAGATGCAGCTCGGCGAGAACCTGCGCGGCAAGCACGCGGTGGTGATCGGCCGCTCGAACATCGTCGGCAAACCCATGGCCAGCCTGCTGCTGCAGCACGACTGCACGGTGACGATCGTGCATAGCCGCACCCTGTCCCCGCAAGCCATCTGCCGGCAAGCCGACATCGTCGTCGCGGCGGTGGGCGTACCGGGGCTGGTCAAGGCCGACTGGGTCAAGCCGGGCGCACTGGTCATCGACGTGGGGATCAATCGGGTCGACGACCCTGAGGGCGGTACCCGCCTGGTGGGCGACGTGGACTTCGACGCCGTATCGCCCTTGGCATCGGCCATCACTCCGGTGCCTGGCGGCGTCGGTCCGATGACCATCGCCATGCTGATGCACAACACGCTGAGGGCGGCGCGGCGCTTGGGTGGCGGGTAGCTCGGGCCAAACCCTGCGCGAACTGGCCCGGGGCGGCATGATCATCTTCCTGGTCGAGCAGAACGCCGATCGCGCCCTGCGCCTGTCCAACCGCGGCTATATGATGGTCAACGGCAGCGGCGAGGAACTGCTGGGCAACGAAGGGGTACGCCACGCCTGCCTGGGCGGGTGCTGAGCGGGGGCGTCGCAACGAGGCGCGCCGATTGACCGCGAAAACGCAGAAGCCCGGCACTTGGCCGGGCTTCTTCTTGCAGCTTGTCGCTTGCGGCTGCCTTACTTCACTTCAACCGCCAGGCTGTCGTGGATCTTCTTGTTCCAGATCGCCGGGCCGGTGATATGTACCGACTCGCCGTTGGTGTCGACCGCCACGGTGACCGGCATGTCCTTGACCTCGAACTCGTAGATCGCTTCCATCCCCAGCTCGGGGAAGGCCAGCACCTTGGACTTCTTGATCGCCTGGGCCACCAGGTAGGCGGCGCCGCCGACGGCCATCAGGTACACGGCCTTGTTGTCCTTGATCGCTTCGATGGCGATAGGGCCGCGCTCGGATTTACCGATCATGCCGAGCAGGCCGGTACTTTCGAGGATCTGCCGGGTGAATTTGTCCATCCGCGTGGCGGTGGTCGGGCCTGCTGGGCCGACCACTTCTTCGCGCACCGGGTCGACCGGGCCTACGTAGTAGATAAAGCGGCCTTTCAGATCGACCGGCAGGCTTTCGCCTTTATTGAGCATATCGACCATGCGCTTGTGCGCAGCATCGCGGCCGGTGAGCATCTTGCCGTTGAGCAGCACGGTTTCGCCCGGTTTCCAGCTCTGTACGTCTTCCGGGGTGAGGGTGTCGAGGTCTACGCGGCGCGCGCTCGGGCCGGCTTCCCAGACGATTTCCGGGTAGGCGGACAGGTCCGGCGCTTCCAGTTCGGCCGGGCCGGAGCCGTCGAGTACGAAGTGGGCGTGGCGGGTGGCGGCGCAGTTGGGGATCATGCACACCGGCAGCGAGGCGGCGTGGGTCGGGTAATCCATGATCTTCACGTCGAGCACGGTGGTCAGGCCGCCGAGGCCCTGGGCGCCGATGCCCAGCTGGTTGACCTTCTCGAACAGCTCCAGGCGCAGCTCCTCAATGCGGTTCTGCGGGCCGCGGGCTTGCAGTTCGTGGATGTCGATGTGCTCCATGAGCACTTCCTTGGCCATCACTGCGGCCTTCTCGGCGGTGCCGCCGATGCCGATGCCGAGCATGCCTGGCGGGCACCAGCCGGCACCCATTTCCGGCACGGTCTTGAGTACCCAGTCGACGATCGAGTCGGACGGGTTGAGCATGGCCATCTTCGACTTGTTCTCGGAGCCGCCGCCCTTGGCCGCGACGTCCACTTCGACCTTGTCGCCGGGGACGATGGAGTAGTGGATCACCGCCGGGGTGTTGTCCTTGGTGTTTTTACGCGCGCCGGCCGGGTCGGCCAGGATCGAGGCGCGCAGGACGTTTTCCGGCAGGTTGTAGGCGCGGCGCACGCCCTCGTTGATCATGTCGTCGACGCTCATGGTGGCGCCGTCCCAGCGCACGTCCATGCCGACCTTGATGAATACGGTAACGATGCCGGTGTCCTGGCAGATCGGCCGGTGGCCGGTGGCGCACATGCGCGAGTTGATCAGGATCTGTGCCATGGAATCGCGTGCGGCCGGGGACTCTTCTTTCAGGTAGGCCTCATGCATGGCCTGGATGAAGTCCACGGGGTGGTAATAAGAGATGAACTGCAGGGCGTCGGCGACGCTCTGAATCAGGTCGTCTTGTTTGATCACGGTCATGCAAGTGCTCCTTTATTGGGGAACATCTGGATTATTGCGGAACATCTAAGGGAACGCCGGACCACGACCCGACGCAGCTACAAAAACGGCGGCGCAGTATATCGCGCCTGCGTCGCCGGGCACAGTCGACCTACTCGGGCGCGGGCTCGGCGTTACCCATGGGCAGGTTCCGACGGGCTTCTAGGCATTTCGGGAGCGTGGGGGTAGAGTGACGGCTAGATGCCAGTATGGGACGGAGCCCATGAGCCCATGAGCGCAAACAGCCAGCGGGTCACTCAGCGAACACTCCAGAATCTGCTGCTGAAGCGTTTCGGCATGGCAGTGTCGACCTATGCGCTGACCGCAATACTCTGCTGGGTGGCCCTGTTCAATGGGCTGCTGCGCGCCTCGGTGCTGGATGCCCTGTTGTTTTCCGCGCTGGTGCTGTTGAGCCAGGCGGTGTTCCTCTGCCTGTTCCTGTCTTGCGCCAATCTGCGTTTTCGTGATCCCAGCCTGACCGAGGCTCAGGTCCTGGTCGCGCTGTTCTGGCATACGCTGTTGATGTCGCTGTGCGTCGATGGGCGTGGCAGTCTGCTGGTGGTGTATGTGCTGATCCTGTTGTTCGGCATCATCAACCTGCCGCCGAAGGTGTTCGTACGCTGCTCGTTGCTGGCGTTCTTCGGCTTTGCCGCGATCAATTTGTACGAGGCCTACAGCTTTCAGCTGAGCCGGCCCGCGGCGGCGATCATGCAGGTCAGTGTGCTCGGCGGTGTGTTGATATGGCTGAGTCTGTTTGCCAGCTATATCCAGACGATGCGCAAGCGTATGCGGCAGCGCCGCCTGGCGTTGCAGGCGCACCAGGACACCATGCGTGGCATGATGCGACAACTCGAGGACCTGGCCTCCACCGACGAACTCACCGGGTTGTATAACCGTCGGCATTTCCTGCGTCTGGCCGTGCGCGAACTGGCCAATCTACGTCCTGATCGTTTGCACGGCCTGGCCCTGATCGATCTGGATTATTTCAAGCGGATCAACGACGCCCATGGCCATGCCTCGGGCGACCGGGTCCTGCAGACTTTCGCCAGGGTGGCGCGCACCTGCCTGCGTGACGCCGATATCATTGCCCGCTATGGCGGGGAGGAATTCGTTCTGTTGTTGCCCAATACCGATGCCGATCAACTCACCGCCTGTTGCGAGCGCTTGCGCATAGCCTATGGCCAGGCGAAACCCCTGGGTCTCGATCTGGAGGGGCTGAGCCTGTCCGTAGGGATGACCCTGCTGAGTCCCGGTGACGACCTGGATGAGGCGCTGAATCGCGCCGATGAGGCGCTGTACCAGGCGAAAAACAGCGGTCGCAATCGCTGCGCCGCGACCTGGAAAAACGTCAGTGCCTGAGTTGCGGGTAGGTGACCGTCGGTTACCGGTCGAAGCCAATCGCAATTTGCTGGATGCGCTTCACCAGGCGGGCATTGCGGTGCCCTACAGCTGTCGCGCCGGTAGTTGCCATGCCTGTCTGGTGCGCTGCATCCACGGTGAACCTCAGGACGACAAACCCGAAGCGCTGAGTGCGTCGCGTCGTGAGCAGGGTTGGCGGCTGGCCTGCCAGTGTCGGCTGGTCGAGGACTTGCAGGTCGAGGTGTTCGACCCTCTGCGGGACGGCTTGCCCGCGCAGGTCCACAGTTGCGAATGGCTCAGCCCCAACGTCCTGCGGCTGCGCGTGCTACCCGACCAGCCGCTGCGCTACCGCGCCGGACAGCATCTGGTGCTGTGGACGGAAAGCGGCGTGGCCCGGCCTTATTCGTTGGCCAGCCTGCCGGGTGAAGATCCCTGGCTGGAGTTTCACCTCGACTGCCGTCAACCCGGGGCGTTCAGCGACGCCGCGCGCAACTTCCGCGTGGGCCAGCGCCTGCGCCTCGGCGAGCTGCGTGGCGGTGCCCTGCACTACGACCTCGATTGGCAGACGCGGCCGCTCTGGCTGTTGGCCGCGGGCACCGGTCTGGCCCCGCTCTACGCGGTGCTGCGCGAGGCCTTGCGCCATGAGCATGGCGCGGAGATTCGCCTGTTGCACCTGGCCCGCGACAGCGCCGAACACTACCTGGCCGAAGACTTGCGACAACTGGCGGCGGCCCATCCCCAGTTACGGGTCGAGTTGCTCTGCGCGGCAGAATTACCGGCCGCTTTGGCGGAACTGAAACTTGTTTCACGGCAAACCCTCGCCTTACTCTGCGGCCACCCGAGTAGCGTCGAGGGTTTTATCCGACGCCTGTATTTGGCTGGCATGCCACGCAACCAGATGTTTTCCGACCTGTTTTTGCCGCACGCCTGACACGCGGCAAGCTCAAGCGAGTCAATCCAGTGCCTGCGGGTCTGCTCTCATCTGTCGTTATACGTCGAATGTCCGGCGCGCAGCCTTACGACTCTTGTCCATTGGGCCTTGGTCCCTCCCGATTAGGAAACTTCATGAACGAGCACCTGCGCATCGACCGGGAACAACGGTTGTTGACCTTGCACCTGAACCGCCCGGATAAGAAAAATGCCCTGACCCGCGCGATGTACGGCGCCATGGCCGAAGCCCTGGATCAGGCCGATCAGGATGGGAGTGTGCGTGCGGTGTTGATTACCGGCGGCGAGCAGTGTTTCACCAGCGGCAACGATGTCGCCGACTTTCTCCAGGCACCCCCCAGCGACCTGAACAGCAGCGAAGTTTTCCAGTTCATGCGCGCGCTGTTCGATTTCAGCAAGCCGGTGGTGGCGGCGGTTTGCGGCCCGGCGGTGGGGATAGGCACGACCATGCTGCTGCATTGCGATCTGGTGTATGTCAGCCGCGATGCCGCGTTGAAAATGCCCTTCGTCAATTTGGGGTTGTGCCCCGAGTACGGCTCCAGCCTGATTCTGCCGCGCTTGCTCGGCCACGCGCGTGCCGCCGAACTGCTGCTGTTGGGCCGGGGCTTCACTGGCGAACAGGCGGCTGAGTGGGGGATTGCCAATCAGGCGCTTGAGGGCGGCGCGGCTACCCTGGCCAAGGCGCGGGAGATGGCTTTGAGCTTCCAGCACCTGGCACCTTCGGCGGTGCTCGACAGCAAGCGTTTGATGCGTGCGCCGGGACGCGAGGAGCTACGTCGGGTGATCGAGGAGGAGGGCAAATTGTTCGGCCAGCGACTGCGCTCACCGGAAGCCGTCGAAGCCCTGACCGCCTTTATGCAAAGGCGCGCGCCGGATTTCAGCAAGTTCGCGTAGGGTTCGCTGCGAGCACCGGCATTTACCCGGACATACCGAATAGCAAAAGGCCGCTCAATCGAGCGGCCTTTTGCGTTGCCTGCGGTTTTACACCAGCGCCTCGCCGACATGTAGCAGCTTCATGGTGTTGGTGCCACCGATGGTGTGGTAACTGTCGCCCTTGGTCAGGATCACCCAGTCGCCGGCCTGCACCACGCCGCGCTTGAGCAATTCGTCCACCGCCGCCTGGCTGACTTCGCCGGGTTGTAGCGCGGCCGGATCGAACGGCACTGTGTAGACGCCGCGGAACATGGCCGCGCGGGCCTGGGTTTCGCGGTGCGGGGAGAAGGCGAAGATCGGCACCGAGGAGCGGATGCGCGACATGATCAACGGCGTATAGCCGCTTTCGGTCAGGGCGATGATGGCTTTGACCCCGGGGAAATGGTTGGCCGTGTACATGGCCGCCAGGGCGATGCTTTCGTCGCAGCGCTCGAATTCGGTACCCATGCGGTGGCTGGATTTCTTGCTGGTGGGGTGCTTCTCCGCGCCCAGGCAGATCCGCGCCATCGCCTGCACCGCTTCCAGCGGGTAGGCCCCGGCGGCGCTCTCCGCCGAGAGCATCACCGCATCGGTGTAATCGAGCACCGCGTTGGCCACGTCCGAGACTTCCGCGCGGGTCGGCATGGGGTTCTGGATCATCGACTCCATCATTTGCGTGGCCGTGATCACCGCCTTGTTGTGGCGGCGGGCGTGCAGGATGATTTTCTTCTGGATGCCGCACAGTTCGGCGTCGCCGATTTCCACACCGAGGTCGCCACGAGCGACCATCACGGCATCGCTGGCGCGGATCAGGCCGTCGAGGGTTTCGTCGTCGGCGACCGCTTCGGCGCGTTCGATCTTCGCCACCAGCCAGGCGGTGCCGCCGGATTCGTCGCGCAGTTTGCGCGCGTATTCCATATCCGAACCGTCGCGCGGGAAGGAGACGGCCAGGTAGTCGAGCTCCATCTCGGCGGCCAGCTTGATATCGGCCTTGTCTTTCTCGGTCAGCGCCGGTGCGGTCAAGCCGCCACCGCGGCGGTTGATGCCTTTATGGTCGGACAATGGGCCGCCGATGGTCACCACGCAATGCAGCGCATCGTCGGTGGCGGACTCCACGCGCATGACCACGCGTCCGTCATCGAGCAGCAGTTCGTCGCCGACGCCGCAGTCCTTGACCAGATCCGGGTAGTCAATGCCGACGATTTCCTGGGTGCCTGCGGTCAGCGGGTGGCTGGTGGAAAACACGAAGCGATCGCCGATTTTCAGTTCGATGCGCTTGTTGGCGAATTTGGCGATGCGGATTTTCGGGCCTTGCAGGTCACCGAGCAGGGCGACATGGCGCCCGTGTTTGGCGGCCAGCTCGCGCACCAGTGCGGCGCGGGCTTTGTGCTCGTCCGGCGAGCCGTGGGAAAAATTCAGTCGCGCCACATCCAGGCCGGCGAGAATAAGCTGCTCGAGCACTTCCGGCGAGTTGCTGGACGGGCCGAGGGTGGCGACGATTTTGGTACGGCGAACGGTCATGCGCGGGCTCCTGAGATCAAGCAGAACGCGAGGCTACTACGCGCGGACCCTGTAGTCATTGTTCGGTCTCACTACCTTTTGTCTCGGGCCTGAGTACCAGCAAATCGCACTCCACGGCATCCAGCACGCGTTCGGCGGTATGCCCGATCAGGGCGGTATCCAGTTGTCCGCGGGCGACCGCGCCCATCAGTAGCAAATCGACGTTCTGTTCACGAACGAAACGCGGTAGCACCTCTTCGGCGAAGCCTTCGATCAGGTGGGTGTCGGGCCGGGCGATGGGGTATTGGCCGATCAGGTCCTCAAGGGCATCGCGATGCTGCTTGGCGCTGCGTTCGACATAGTTCTCGTAGTCGCCGACCAGTTCGGCATCGAACACCAGGGTGCGCGGCAGCGGTGCGTAGGTATGCAGGTAGTGTGCTTGCAGGCCGAACTGCTCGCTCAGCTCGCGCGCCGCGCGAATCAGTCGATGATCCAGCTCGGCGGGTTTGTCCGCGCTGTGCAGCGGATCGAGTGCGGCGCACAGGCGGTGGCCTTGCCAGGCGCCGTGATGCACCAACCACAACGGTGCCGGGCAATGGCGGATCAATTGCCAGCAACTGTTGGTCAGCAGCAGGCGCTGCAGCAGGTTGTTGCGGGCCGCGGACTTGAGCACCAGGT
Source organism: uncultured Pseudomonas sp. (assembly GCA_966210435.1). GTDB lineage: Bacteria > Pseudomonadota > Gammaproteobacteria > Pseudomonadales > Pseudomonadaceae > Aquipseudomonas. The sequence continues at coordinate 93,576 of CBIHLF010000006.1, forward strand.
CCGGCTGCAATTCGTCAACCTTGCTCGCCACCACCTTGTGCAGCGGCTTACCCCAGCGCACGTCCAGGTGCAGCTCGAGCCCCTCGGCGCGCAATGGCGCGACATATTCCTCCAGCCAGGCACCGGCTTGCTCCAGGGCCGCCGCGCGGCCCTTGGCCTGTACCGCGCTGTCGAATAGCGGGCTGGTATCCAGCGTGGCGTGGTATTCGATCAGCAGCAGATGCAATCTCGCCCGATTCCTACGCGCCAGCCAGGCCGCACGCTCGAGTGCCGGCTGGTGCGGTTGTTGGGAATCGATAACAACCAAAAGCGTTTGCAGTTTCATGGCCCTGACCTTGCACTGAACGAAACGATGATGGGGATGATTGCGCTATTGCAGCGTAATGACTCCATGATCGACTTGATCTGTATCAGCTTAGACGCTGCATCGCGCCGCAGGCGCGCAGCGGACTATCGGCAGGCGGGTTATCGAGGTTCACGCTGCTACAGAAACCGTCGGCCTAGTCGATACACTGCTCATTGGAGGAGGAACCCATGAGAACCCTGCTAATTGTAATCCTTGCGCTCGGGGCTGCCGGTTGCAACCGCTACAGCCTCGATCATGAATTGAACAGTGCCTACCGCGCCTATGATCAGGGCGATTGCGAAACGGCCATCCTGGAGTTGTCGAAGGCCGAACGCAGCAGTCGTTCGCGCAACTACGTGCAGCCGGAGATATCCCTGCTGCGCGGCCAGTGCCTGGAGCGCCAGAGCCTGTTCCTCGATGCGATACACACCTATCATTTCATCATCAGCCGCTATCCGAGCAGCGAATACGCCTACCGCGCCCGTGCTCGCCTGGAAACCCTGCGGCAGCTGGGGTACCAGGATGCCAAGGCGCCCGAGAAAGACCCGGATGCCCACATTGATGGGAGCGCACCGTCGATCGTCAGATAGCTGAGGGGCTACGGCGACGAGGTAAGCTAATGGCACCGGTCAAGGAGGAATGCCATGCGAGTGCTGTTTTGTCTGCTGTTGTTGCCCGGGTTGGCCAGCGCAGAGATTTACCGTTGGGTCGATGCCAGCGGTCAGGTGCATTTCGAGCAACGGCCCACGGTAGTCGGTGCAGAGTCGATCGAGGTGAAGCCGCAAGTGGTTGAGCGCGATGCCGCGACCATCGAGAGCCAAGAGCGTGCCACGCGCTTTTTCGATGCGCGACGCGAAGAGCAGGCGCAAGCCTCGGCGGCTATGGCCGAGCGTAAAGCCGAGCGGCAGAAGGAATGCAGTGAATTGCGTCGGCAATTAGCTGGCATACCTGAGGGGCGGCGCTATTATAAAGCCGAAGCCAATGGCGAACGCACCTATTACAGCGATGCGCAGCTGGATACCGCCCGGGCCCAGATACGCGACCGTATGACAGAGCGCTGCGATTGAACGTGGTCTAAGCGTGACAGTGCGGTCATACTCAGTAGTCACTTCTAGCGATTTGACACCATGCAGATTCAGCCTCGAATAGAGCGGCATCAATTACCTTACTATCTGAAGGTATTCAATCGCATTACCGATAAGCCGGTGGGCTATATCGGCAATGTGTCGGTCGATGGCTTGTTATTGATCAGTCAGTTGCCGATGCTGGTCAACGCGAGCTTCGATATGCGCTTGAAAATCCCGGGGCCGGACGCCCCGCGCTATATCGATTTTTCCGCCAACTGCCATTGGTGCCGCGAGGATGTCACGCCCGGGAGCTATGACTCCGGTTTCTCCCTCGAGCTGCCACCCATCGAGTATGTGGAAATGGTAGAAGCCCTGCGCCATTACTTCAGCTTTCATCCCATTCAGACGTCAGCATGACGTAAAAAAAACGCCCCGAACCAGTCGGGGCGTTTACTTTCCCAGTTGGCTGATCAGGCCGTGTGCACGGCCTGGGTAGCCTCCGGTGCGGACTCATCCAGCTGCAGCAACGCATTGGAGCGCGCCTGTACTTCGCGGTAGCGCTCGGCATCGCTGGCGAGCACCTTGCTCATTGCCGGGAAGATTTCATTGAGTTTGCCCGCCCACTGCGCGGACTTGGTCTGCTCGGGGAAGCAGCGCTGGATCAGGTCGAGCATGATCGAAACGGTGACCGACGCACCCGGCGAGGCGCCGAGCAGGGCCGCGATGGAACCATCATGAGCCGCCACCAGTTCGGTGCCGAACTGCAGGATACCGCCATGCTTGGGGTCCTTCTTGATGATCTGTACCCGTTGCCCGGCCATTTCCAGGCGCCAGTCCTCGGCTTTCGCTTGCGGATAGAAACCACGCAGCGTCTCCAGGCGCTTCTCCTCGGACTGCAGCACTTCCTTGATCAGGTAGCGGGTCAGGTCGAAGTTGTCGCGTGCCACGGCCAGCATCGGGCCGATATTGCTCGGGCGGACCGACAGCGGCAGATCGAGGAACGAGCCGTGACGCAGGAATTTGGTCGAGAAGCCGGCATAAGGGCCGAACAGCAGCGAGGTCTTGCCGTCCACCACGCGGGTGTCCAGGTGTGGCACCGACATCGGCGGCGAGCCGACCGCGGCCTGGCTGTAGACCTTGGCCTGGTGCTGTTTGACCACTTCGGGGTTGTCGCAGCGTAGCCACTGACCGCTGACCGGGAAGCCGCCGAAGCCCTTGCCTTCCGGAATGCCGGACAGTTGTAGCAGAGGCAGTGCGCCGCCGCCCGCGCCAAGAAAGACGAATTTGGCCTGGATCTCGCGGTGGCTGCCATCCTGCTGATTCTTGATGCTGACGCGCCAGCCTTGGTCGTTGCGTTCAAGCCCGGTGACTTTCTGGCTGCACTTGACGGCGGCATTGGGTTGCTTGCTCAGGTGGTCGAGCAGGTGCTTGGTCAGGGTGCCGAAGTTGACATCGGTGCCTGCCTCCACGCGGGTCGCGGCGATCGGCTCGTTCGGGTCGCGCCCCGGCAGCATCAGCGGCATCCACTTGGCCATGGTGGCCCGGTCTTCGGTGTATTCCATCTCGCTGAAGGCGTGGTGCTGGGTCAGCGCCTTGAAGCGATTCTTCAGAAACTCGATGCCTTCCTGGCCACGTACGAAGCTCAGGTGCGGTACCGGGTTGATAAAGCTTTTCGGCGCGCCCAAGGCGCCTTTCTCCACCAGGTAAGCCCAGAATTGCTTGGACTCTTCGAATTGGGTGTTGATGGTCACGGACTTGCCGATGTCGATCGAGCCATCGGCCGCTTCCGGCGTGTAGTTCAGCTCACACAGGCCAGCATGACCGGTACCAGCGTTATTCCATGGGTTGGAGCTTTCAATAGCCCCCGAAGCCATGAGTTCGACGACTTCCAGCTTGATGCCAGGGTCGAGTTCCTTCAGCAGCACGGCCAGGGTCGCGCTCATGATGCCGGCGCCTACCAGCACCGCATCCACTGTTTGGTAATCGTGTTGTGCCATTTCTACTTCTCCGAAAATACAGCGCCCAGAGGGCGAAGGCCTAGCATCGACGTGCTCGGGTTAGCGAGTGCCGAGCCATCCCAGATAAGTTGGAGAAGGGGGAATGCCGTTTATAGCAGCCGCAAGATCGTTCATATTCGCCACACTCTTGTGAAGTTGTTAAACCGTTCTTTTCACGCCCTTTTGGAGCGCGAACCTCAAAAGTTCGTCTGCACGGGCCAGCCTCTCGCTCGCGCAATCTCGCCATGCGTGGGCAAGGCGCTTCACAAACCGTTGAGCAACTGGGCGATCGAGGCTGAGCGAAACGAAATCGCTGGGCGCGGTCCGCTATCCCGTGATCGATTTCAACGCCAAATTGCCAAGCGCGACTATGTTCAACGGCCTGCTAGATTGGGCGAAGGCGGCTAGCCGAAAGGGGCAGCACGAAGTGGGCGACTCTCTGGGGCGTGGCCGATGGCTAGTGCATCAGCAAGACGGCGGGGCCCGATCAGGAGGCGTCCTTATAATCGGGGCGTGATTATAAGGCGAAAGCAAAAAAATAGATCGTCTGCTATGAATTTTCTTGTTTCCACCGGTCAGGCGGATAGGGCCTTGCCCAGACGCGATGCTGCGTTGCGGGTCGAGATGCGCGCGCTACCGGGAAGCGGTTTATGCAGCCAGGCGAGACATTCCCGATCGACCTCGACCCAGCCCGCGCCTAGTGGCGCCTGGGCTGACTGGCGGAAGGCCCGGCATACACCGGCTTGGTCGAGTAGGGCGTAAATGCGCATGGGTGGACGGGGCGCGAGCAGCGAAGCGAGCGAGAACATGGCATGGGGCTCCTGTCGAGTGACGACTAAAGTCTTATGCCACTTGGGTGTGACAGAGCCATTACAGGAACCCGCGTCAGTGGCCGTCTGTCTTAATCACGGCGCTGTTAGCGTATCGACGCGCTGGTATACTGCCGGCCACTTTGCGTCCCACCTGGAGAGATGAGCATGCTGCATCGTCTGTTATTTGGCTTGGTTACCGCTGTCAGCCTGACTCTGGTCGGCTGCGCCCACAGTCCGCAACAGCTGAGTCCGCAACCGCGGATCAACAGTCCGCTGGTGGCCGTTGGTCAAGGCCAACCCGTGGTAGTGCGGGTTGTCGACGGTCGGCCGTCGCCGGTACTGGGTACGCGCGGTGGCCTGTATCCGGAAACCAGCGCTATCAGTGTCAATGGCAAGGACATCCTGCCCAAGCTGCAGGCTCAGGCCGAAGCCGCCGTGCGCCTGCTGGGGTTCACGCCGACGACCAACGCCTATAACGCACCGCAGCTGACCCTGACTCTGGCCGAACTGAAGTACCAGGCGCCGAAAGACACGCTGTATGTCACCGAGGCCGATATCACCGCGAACTTCCGCCTCGAAGTGCAAAACAGCTCGCGTCGCTACAGTGGCCGCTATGGGGCTTCCCTGAACCAGCGTTCGGGTATGGCGCCGAACCAGGAAACCAATACCAAATTGGTGAGCGATGTGATGAGCGATGCCCTGACCCGAGCGTTCAAGGATCCGAGCATTGGTCAGATGCTGCTGCAATAATCGAATCCCATAAAAAAGCCCGGTCTGATACCGGGCTTTTTTACGGCTGAAATCTACGCCGCTTCGGCGTAGACCTCGAGAATGCGGGTGCCGCTCCGTTGATTCATTTCTGGCAGATCATAGTGTTCGTGACCGCCAAGGGCACAGTAAACGAGCCAGTGATGGTCTTGAACATTAATCGAAAGCTCATCGATTACAGCGTCCATTTCTTCTTGCTTCACCGCATCGTCGAGTGAGTCGGTGAGGTATTCGAATTGCAACATGGGATCGTTCCTCCGTGGAATTTGTGCTGTTTTGGCAATCTTCGAGACAGGGGTTGCCGTTTCATGCAGGGGTTTGACCAGTCGGTCACGGTAAGTGTTTTAGATGAATTTCTTATGACAAAGCATTCCGTCGGGAAGGGCGGTCATAACCGGAGACATTCGGTAGACTCCGCGGCCGTATTTGAATGGCCTGGCTGCTTGCCGGGCGGGCGATTTTCAGGCGCGGCTATGCCGCTGCCATCGAAGCTGAGGTCGGTATGTCGTTGCAGATGCTCTGGTCGCTATTTCGCGAGCAGCCCGGTCAGGTGGTCAATGGCTTGGCGCTTTTCTTCGCGCTCTCTGGCGCCTGGTTGCTACTGGCCACGCGTCTGCGCGAGCAGCGCGCCGTCGCCCGTTTGCTGGTCGACAGCGAGGCGGAAGCGGTGCAGGAACCGGCCTGTGTCTTCGACGAGCCGACACTGCGCTTGAACCGTTTCTTCTATCGCTTCGGTTACGCCAGCCTGGCGCTGGCCTTGGTGGTGTCCTGGCTCAGCACCTGGCTCTAGCAGATCGCTGACAAGCGCAGGCTTGGCGGGCGCGCCTGGCCCATAGCGCGCTAGGCTCGCTTGAGGTTAGGCCTCTTTCTGCAAGAGGCCGCTATTCAGGTCCGCAGTCAGCGCTTATAGCGCCAGCCCGGCCTTGATCCGATACTGATTGCGCACCGGGTTGGCATATTGCAGCACCAGATAGGGCTGTTGCGGTTCCGGGCAGGCATCCAGGCGCTTTTGCCATTCGATCTGCGCGGCCGCCAGTTCTGCGGCGGGGAACAGTTGCTCCGCGCTGGGAACCTGCAATTGCGGATCGCGTTCCGACCACATGGCATACGCCAGGTAGTGCACCGGAAACAGCCGATAGCCGGTGAGAATCTGCTGATCCACCGCCTGCGCCAGTTGCTTGGTGTCGTCCGGCACGTCGCTGACCGGTGCATTGAAATGCACATGCACACGACCTTTGTAACCGGTGATGCCGCGGGCGATGCTCTGGTCGTCTTCGCCGGGTGCCTTGGTGTAGCCGCCGGTGCTCGCGCGGATATACAGCTCGTGGGCCTTGGCCAGATCGCAGGGGTCGTATTCGTAGCTGATCGACACCGGGGTCAGTTGTAGCGAGCGGATCACTTCGGCGAAGGGTTCGCCCTTGCGGCTCATATGGAACATCTTGAGGATCGCCGAATCGGTACGATCGTCGCCGTCCTTGGCGCGCCCTTCGGCTTGGGCGATCCAGATCGATTCGCCATCAGTGCGGATCGAATGATTGATATAGGCCGACAGCAGCTGATACGAGGCCAGCTTCTCGCGCCGGCCGCTGATCGAGCGGTGTACGATGAAACTCTTGTTCAGGCGCATCAGGTCGCTAACGAACGGCTTTTGCAGCAGATTGTCGCCAATCGCGATGCGCGGTGTGGTCAGGCCCGCGTGGTAAACCGCGTAGTTGACGATGGCCGGATCCATGACGATATCGCGGTGGTTGGCGAGGAACAGGTAAGCGCTGCCTGCCTTGAGTTGCTCGATGCCGGAGTAGCTCACGCCATCGGTGGCATGTTCGATCGTGCGGTCGACATAGCCTTCGATTTTTTCCTGGAGCGCGTTCACCGATGCGATGCCACGGAACTCAAGACGCAGGCGATGAGCTATAAGAGGTTTGAGCAACCAACCGAGCGGGCGGGCCAAACGCGGGAAGCGGAAGCGGGTCAGAATCTGGAGAAAGGCCTGGTCGGTCAGTAGGCGTTCCAGAACGGCGGGTACTTCGGCGTCGGCGTAAGGTCGGATGGCATCGAATTCGCCCATCATGTTCTCTTGTCGTGGTCGGCTGCGGTTAATAGTGAGTGGCCCCGGTATTTGGGCCTGCAATAGACCAGCGATTATACCTGCAAGTCACAAGGAGGCTTCGATGCTGGAACTCCAGAGTTATCACTGTCCCTATTGCGGCGAGCCGGTCGAGGCCCTGTTGGATCTGTCGGCCGGCGATCAGCACTATATCGAGGACTGCCCGGTATGTTGCCGGCCGATTGTTTTCGAACTGCACACCGATGGTCAGGACTGGACATTGGATACCCGGGGGGAGAACGACTGATGCAGCGCATATACGAACCGCAGGACCTGATGGAGGCCGAGCTGCTGATGAGCATGCTCGCCAGCGAGGGCATCGAAACCCACCTGGCCGGTCGCGATCTGATCGGCGCCATTGGCGAGCTTCCGGCATGCGGACTGCTTGGTTTGATGGTGGAAAACCGCCAAGCCGAACGCGCGCAGCAATTGATCGCCGCGTACAATGGCGCGCAACCGCTAACCGGCGATGAGCCGGAGAATGAGCAGGGCGTGTTGCTCTGCTAGCCTGAAAGGGCCTGGCGCCGGGCGTCTGCAATCGCCATGGCGATGGCGTTCGATTCGGCTGCATTCTGTTCCTGTCCCAGCTTCCTTGCGCCAGCCGCTATCGAGTTATTTCATGTGTGGACGTTTTGCCCTGTTCCGCTGGTCGCCGGCATTTGCCGCGCTGCCCGGGTTTCCCGCTGACCAGCAGCCGCACTGGAATATCGCACCGCATGCGCAGGTTCTGTTGCTGCGCGCAATCGACGGCGAGCGTCAGCTGGCGAGGGTGCGCTGGGGACTGACTCCGGCCTGGCTGAAGGATCTGTCGAAGACTCCGGCGCAGGCGCGGGCCGAGACGTTGGCCGAGCAACCGATGTTTCGCGAAGCACTGCATTTACGCCGAGGGTTGCTGCCAGCCAATGGTTTTTACGAATGGCGTGGTGCGGCGCGCAAGCGCCCCTACTGGCTGACCGGCGAGGGCTCGCCGCTGTATTTCGCAGCGTTGTGGGAGGCCTACCCGGTGGACGGTCATGTCTATTTGAGCGCGGCGGTGATTACTCGGGCCGCCGCCAACTTGCGCCGCCCACTGATTCTCGATGCGGCGGCTCAGGACGCCTGGTTGGCTGCGGATACGCCGTTGCCGCAGTTGCAGTCGCTGTTGGCGGGCCCGCAGCCGACATTGCGCGAACGGGTACTGGCCAATCTGGTCAACGACCCCAAACTCGATGGACCCGAGTGCCTGACGCCGGCGTAAGCCATAAGACAGGCCATGAGCTTCAAGCCATAAGCTGCAAGTAAGGGCAAAAAGCTCGACCCTGTTCGGACGGGCCGCAGACTGCTTCGCGTGCAGGGAGCGGCCAACCGCCGAGCTATTGACCTCAAACCTTGAACTGATTGATCAGGCGCCGCTGTTGTTCAGCCAGCTGGGTCAGTTCGGCGCTCGCCTTGCTGGCTTCGTCGGCGCCCCCCGCGACCTCGTTGGCGACCTGGCCGATGCTGGTGACATTGCGGTTGATATCTTCGGCCACTGCGCTCTGTTGCTCGGCGGCGCTGGCGATTTGCGTGTTCATGTCATTGATCACCGAGACCGCGTTGGTGATCGAGGCCAGGGCCTCGTCGGCCGCGCCCGCCTGCTGCACGCTGATTTCGGTTTTGCGCTGGCTGTCCTCCATGACTTTCACCACGTCGCGAGTGCCCTGTTGCAGCTGTTGAATCATGCTTTGGATTTCTTCGGTGGCCTTCTGGGTTTTCTGTGCCAGGTTGCGCACTTCGTCGGCTACTACGGCAAAACCACGGCCTTGTTCGCCGGCCCGCGCCGCCTCGATGGCCGCATTCAGGGCCAGCAGGTTGGTCTGTTCGGCGATGCCGCGAATCGCCACCAGAATCGCATTGATGTTCTCGCTGTCCTTGGCCAGGGTTTGCACCACCCCGACGGCGCGGCCTATCTCTTCTGCCAGGGCGGCAATCGCGTCGGCGGTGTGCTGCACCGTCTGCTTGCCCAGGTTGGCAGCCTGGTCGGCATGATTGGCCGCCTCTGCGGCATGGGTGGCGTTGCGTGCGACGTCCTGGGCGGTGACGGTCATCTGGTGCACGGCGGTGGCCACCAGCTCGATCTCCGACAGCTGCTTTTGCACGCCCATGTTGGTGCGGATAGCGATGTCGGCGGTGTATTCCGAGGAGTCGCTGACCTTTTGTACCGAAGCGACCACCTGGCTGATCATGTTTTGCAATTTACCGAGAAAGCGGTTGAAGCCCTGGGCCATGGCGCCCAGCTCGTCGTTGCGCTGCACATCGAGGCGACGGGTTAGATCGCCTTCGCCCTGGGCGATGTCCTCGAGCATGGCGACCATTTGGCGGAGCGGCCGGGCAATGCCGTAGCCGACGAACCAGACCACCAGCAAGCCAATGGCCGCAATCAGCAGGCCCACCAGTGCCATTCCCAGGGTGTCGGCATCGCGTTGGGCGGCGAGTTCGCTCTGTAGTGCCTGTAGGTCGGCCATCACGGATTTCAACGGCAGGGTCAACGCCAGCGTCCAGCGCGAATCGGTGTCGCCGACGGGGAAGTTGAGAAATAACTCTATCCGGCCATTGTCGGCATCGTCCGCGGCCTGCAGGTTGTATTCGATTTTGTTGGCTTCGAGGGTCTTCAGAGTATTCAGCGCTGCGGTATCGAACAGTTCGCTGGCCTGGCTGCCGAGTTTGTCCGGTGCCTGGGTGGACGCGACCAGGCTGCCGTTGTTGGCGATCAGGGCCAGTTCGCCGGCACCCTCATACAGCTCGCGGTCGGCGCTTAGCAGCAGGTCCTGAATGAAGTTGACCGCCAGGTCGGCGCCGGCGATGCCACGGAATTCACCGTTGACCAGAATGGGCGAAGTGAACGAGGCGAGCATGACCATTTTGCCGCCGACGTCGTAGGGCGCCGGGTCGATCACACAGGGACGCTTGCGTTCTTTCGGGCACAGGTAGTATTCGCCTTCGCGCACGCCGGTGGGTAGCAGCTTCTCGCTCTCCATGGTGCCTAGCGCGTCGAGCCCCAGGCTGCCGTCGGGATTGCGGAACCACCAAGTCAGGAAGCGCCCGCTGCCGTCGTAGCCGTTGTCCTTGGGACCGGCGTAGATGTCGTCGTTGGCGTCGAAGGCATTCGGTTCCCAGCCAATGTAGGTGCCGAGCAGCTTGGGATTCTGTGCCGTGGTTTCACGCAGCAGACTGGACAGCTCTTCGCGGCTGGTGGCAAGCAGCGGCGCACCATTGGCGTCCTGCATGCCGAGCAGGGCATTGAGTCGAGCCAGATCGGCGGTGATCTGCAGGGGCAGTTCGAGCTCGCGCTGAATCTTCAGTGTTTGCACCTGAACCAGGGCCGCCAGGCGTTGTTCGACGAATCGTTCGAGCAAAGTCTGGGTGCGCTCCTGCACCAGAGCCTGGCTACGGTGGCCGGCGAACAGCGCGTAGAGCACCAGGGCCGCCACCACCACGAGGATGATCGCGCCGGTGAGGGCAGCAACCGAGGTTTGCACGGACTTGAACTTCATGGGAACTCCGCAGCGCGGTTAATGCCTATCCAAGGCTATCGGAGGCAGTTATCGAATCCTTAATGCCCTAATGGATGAAAGTTCGCTGTTGCCGATATTGCAAGTCGAACGGGTGTCCCTGGCAGCGTGGTGCGCTGAGTGGCACCCGCTGCTGCGGTTGCGGTCGCGTAGGTTGTTTCCCGGTGGGCTGCTAGCATAGCGTGCTCACTAATATGGAGGATCAGCATGAATCGGTTGTTGTCTGTATCCGCTCTGGTCGCGGCAGTGCTGTTGGCGGGATGCCAGGCCGTCAATACCACCAGTGGTGGTGCGGTGGGGGTCGACCGCAAACAGTATATGTTCAGCGCCTTGTCGACCCAGGAAGTCAATCAGATGTATGCGCAGTCCTACCGGCAAACGTTGGGGGAAGCTTCGAGCAAGGGGGTGCTGGACAAGAGCAGCGCCAATGCCAAGCGCCTGCGGGTCATCGCCAGCCGCTTGATCGAGCAGGCTCCGCTGTTCCGTGCAGATGCGGCGCAGTGGCAATGGGAGGTCAATCTGATCAAGAGTCCGGAGCTGAACGCGAATTGCGGCCCTGGCGGCAAGATCATTTTCTACAGCGGCATCATCGAAAAGTTGAAGCTCAGCGACGACGAGATTGCCGCAGTGATGGGCCACGAAATCGCCCATGCCCTGCGCGAACACAGCCGTGAAGCCATGTCGCGGGCCTATGGCGTGGAATTGGCCAAGCAGGGCGCCGGCGCGCTGCTGGGCTTGGGCGAAGGCTCCATGGCCATGGCCGATACGGTGGTGCAGTACAGCCTGACCTTGCCCAACAGTCGCGGCAACGAGAACGAGGCGGACCTGCTGGGGCTGGAGTTGGCCGCGCGCGCGGGTTACGACCCGAATGCCGCCGTCAGCCTGTGGAGGAAGATGGCCGCCGCCAGCGAGGGCGCGCCACCCGAATTCATGAGCACCCACCCGTCGTCCAGCTCGCGGATCGCGGCGTTGCAGGCGGCAATCCCGAAAGTCATGCCGCTGTATCGGCAGGCCAAGAGCGGCAGCTGACAGCCGGCCGTACGTACCTGGATATTGCGCCACGCGCGCCGTATCCAGGGTGGGGGAGATTAAGGCAGGGCTTTTTCAGCGAAGGGGCGGGTTTCCAGGCCCAATTGCGCACGAAAGCTTTCCATGTCGAACATCGTGCAGATTTCCTGGATGTCGTTATTCGGCGTCAGGCTCCAGAAGGCCATCGCCGAGATGCTCATCACCTTGTCGCTGGGCGGGTAGCCGAGGGCGGGCTTTTCGATGGTGCCGATCAGCGTGCTCCAGGTGACGACCTTGTTGCCTTCGGCGACGCATTCCTCGATCACGACTTCCAGGTCCGGCATGGCCAGTCGGATGTCCTGCACCATGCGTATAAAGGCCTCGCTGTTAAGCGGGTGGCCGACAAACGAGCTCTTGTAGAGAAAGTCCTTGCTGTGCAATTGCTCAGCCAGGGCCAGATGACCTTTGTTCCATGACAGGTCTATATGTTTGCGAACCAGCTTTTTACGTGCTTCCAACGACACAGGCGCCTCCTGGTTGCAGTGCGAGTGAGCAAGTCCTTGCGCACTCTAGCAGCAGTCGACGCGATGGTGCAGAGGTCGTTAGGGTTCTGGCGTCAAAAAATTCCGTTAAGTGCCAATGCTTGATAGCCGGCATAAATGGCCAGGGCGAAAAAGGCGCCAGCTGCCAGGCGCCGTATCAGGGTCAGCGGCAAGCGCTCGGCGGCGAAGTTGCCGGCAAGTACCACGGGTACGTTGGCCGCCAGCATGCCCAGGGTGGTACCGATCACCACCAGAATCAGGTGCGGGTACTGAGCGGCGAGCATTACGGTCGCGATCTGGGTCTTGTCGCCCATCTCAGCGATAAAGAAGGCGATCAGGGTGGTGATAAAAGGGCCGAAGCGTTTCAGGCCAGTGTTGTCGTCATCGTCCAGTTTGTCGGGCACCAGGGTCCATAGCGCCACGGCGAAGAAGGAGGCGGCCAGCAGCCAGCTCAGCGTGGCGGGGGAGAACAGGCCGGCAGCCCAGTTGCCGATGGCGCCCGCAGCGAAGTGGTTGGCGAGTGTCGCGAGCAGAATGCCCCAGACGATCGGCCAGGGTTTGCGAAAGCGTGCCGCCAACAGCAAGGCGAGCAGCTGTGTCTTGTCGCCGATTTCGGCCAAGGCAACGATCAGGGTGGGAACGAACAGGGATTCCAGCATCAGGCTTTCCTAAGGGGCGGGTCGACATGGCTATGACACGTACAGCCTTCCCGCCCCGGGTAAGGTGTGCGTGTCATAGGTCTTGTCAAACCGCAGGCCCTCTATCGGGCCTTGGGTCGCGCGCGCCATGGTCTGCTGACCAAGTATGTTGACGTGCGCCGGGCGAGGCGCTGCAAAGCGCTCGCGGGAGACTACTCCCCTAGGACGCGCGCATTCTGCCCAAGCGAGGCCTGGAGAGCAAGCGCCGGTTCAGCGCTTGTTCGCCTTATAGATGCGAAAGCCATTGGCCTCGGCCAGGGTTTCGCAGGGGCCGAGGTGCTGCTCGATCAGTGGTGGGTATTTCAGAAAACTGTTGGCCACCAGGCGCAGCTGGCCACCGTGGTTCAGATGCGCAACGGCTTTCTGCAGCAGCGTTTCCGTGGCGTGGTAGTGGGTGTGCACGCCCTGGTGGAACGGCGGATTGCTGAGAATCGCGCTGAGACCCTGGGGTGCCGCGTCTATGCCGTCGCCGCAAATGACCTCGGCTTCCAGGCCGTTTTCCATCAGGGTCAAGCGGCTGCTGGCGACGGCGAAGGCATCGACATCGAGCAGGCTCACCCGGCTCTGTGGATAGCGGCGTTTCAACGCGGCGCCCAATACTCCGGCGCCGCAGCCGAAATCCAGTATATGGCCTTCCGGCACTTGCTCCAGATGCTGCAACAGCAGGGCGCTGCCGACATCCAGGCGACCATGGCTGAATACCCCGGGCAGGCTGACCACGCTGAGCGGACCATCGGCCAGTGCCAGGCTGTAGTGCTTGGCCAGGGCCGTGAGGTCGGGTACGGCGGGCGCATGTTCGACCTTTACCTGCCAAAGCTGGCAGTGACGCGCGCTATCGAGTTTGCGCGCCCTGCCGAACGCGGCCAGTTGCTTGGCCGCGCGTTCGATGCCGGCGCGTTTTTCCCCGACCAGATAGAGCAGGCCACCGGGTAAAAAGGCCGCCAGGGCGTTCAGCAGGTACTCGGTCAGCTCGCGGGATTTCGGTAGAAAGAGTACGGCCGCCGCACCGGACGTTTCGGGTGGACGGACGTCGAAATGAACGCGTCCAGCGAAGCGCGCCTCCAGCTGCGCGTGTTCGCCGGCATGCCAGCTCCAGCCTCGCGCCTGTGGCAACTGGCCGAGCAGATCGTCGGCGGGCAAGCCGGCGAGCAGCAACGAGCCGCCGAACAGCTCGGCCTGGCGCAGCAATACTTCGCTTCGCGGGTCCATATTCGCTCCTGAAAAATGGCGCGCAGCTTAGGGTCTGTTCCCGTTTCAGCGCAAGCCGCGTTGCCGCGCAAAATTTCGCCATGGCCGGGCGGCGATCCGCTAGGCGTAGGACACAGGTAATGGACTAGCCGTCCGCGTTTTCCCTTGCCAAGTCCTACAACAACGCATGGCGATATTTTCCGCGCAACCCGTAGGGCCGGGCCTGTTTTAGCGCGATGCTGCGTTTCTCGACGCTCATTTGGAACGACCAAACTTCGCGTCTCGTGCCTTGCCTCGCGCTAAAACAGGCTCCGGCGCGGTCGCGATGAAACGGGAACAGACCCTCAGACTACGCGACGCGGCGCACCGCTGAAGAAGGCTTCGGCGTTCTCCGCCAGCTGCGCGACGATACGTTGGCGCGCCTCGCGGCTGCCCCAGGCGCTATGCGGGGTGACGATCAGGCGCGGCAAGTCGGCGGCGAGCAGGGGATTTCCGGCGCTGGGCGGTTCCTGGCTCAGTACATCGGTGGCGGCACCGCCGAGGTGACCACGGCGCAGGGCGTCGGCCAGGGCCTGCTCGTTGACCAGGCCGCCGCGTGCGGTGTTGATCAGAAAGGCGCCGGGCTTCATCAGTGCCAACTCTTCGGCATCGATCAGGTTGAAGGTGTCGACGTTCAACGGGCAGTGCAGGGTCAGGGCGTCCACTTGCGGCAGCAGTTCGGGCAACGGTATACGGTCCGGACGGGGTGCCCGGCCCGGCAGTTGGCCGAGCAACACGCGCATGCCGAACGCCTCTGCCAGCTTTGCCACGGCACCGCCCAGCTCGCCATGGCCGAGTAGGCCGAGGGTTTTGCCTTCGAGTTCGACGATCGGAAAGTCCAGCAGGCAGAACTGCTGCGCTTGCTGCCAGCGACCCTCGCGGATCGCGCGTTGGTAATCGGGCAGGCGGGTGGCCAGAGCTAGCAACAGCATCAGGGTGTGTTGGGCCACGGAAGGCGTCCCATAGCCCTGGCAGTTGCATACGGTCACGCCCAGCTCACTCGCCGCCTTCAGGTCGATGTTGTTGCTGCCGGTGGCCGCCACCAGTACCAGTTTCAACTCGGGGCAGGCGGCAAACACGCTGGCGTCGAGCGGCACCTTGTTGCTGATCGCCACCTGGGCGCCTTGCAGGCGTTCTATGACTTGTTCGGGGGTGCTGCGATCATGCACCTGCAACTCGGCGAAGGCCTGTTCGAGGGGCGCCATATCAAGGTCGCCGAGATCGAGCGAGCTATGGTCGAGAAATACTGCGCGGCGATGTTTGCTCATCAGCTGTACCTTTGATTGCACTTGGGACGGGGAGTATTGTGGCGGCTCTGGGACTTTTATGGGCGAGTTTGCTATGTACTGGACAGAATTTCTTACCGTGGCCTTGATCCACCTGCTCGCGGTCGCCAGCCCGGGGCCGGATTTCGCCATCGTGGTGCGGGAAAGCGTGGGCTACGGACGCCGTGCCGGCATGTTCAGCGCCATTGGCGTCGGCACGGGCATTCTGGTGCATGTGACTTATTCACTGCTCGGTATCGGTTTGATCGTGTCGCAATCGATCGTTCTGTTCAATGCGTTGAAGTGGCTGGCGGCTGCCTACCTGCTGTATATCGGGATCAAGGCCCTGCGCGCCAAACCGGACCCTTCGCGTGCGCAGTTGAGCCAGGAAGCGGGGGCGCGTTCGCCTCGTGCGGCCTTTGTCGCGGGGTTCGTTACCAATGGTCTGAATCCCAAGGCGACGCTGTTCTTCCTCTCGCTGTTCACCGTGGTGATTGACCCGCACACGCCCTTGCCGGTGCAGGCGGGCTATGGCGTTTATCTGGCCGTGGCGACCGGGTTGTGGTTCTGCCTGGTGGCTCGCCTGTTCAGCCAGCAGCGGGTACGCGCCAGCTTTGCCCGCATGGGGCACTGGTTCGACCGGCTGATGGGCGGCGTTCTGGTGGCGCTGGGCGTGAAGCTGGCGTTCAGCGAGTTGCATTGATCATCAGCCGGAATCAGGACGCAGGCGATGGGCCGGCGTCCTGACCCGGACCCTTCGGAGCGTTACAGCAACTCGACCGCCACCGCGGTGGCTTCGCCGCCACCGATGCACAGCGCGGCGATACCGCGCTTGCCGCCGGTGTTCTTCAAGGCGTTGATCAGGGTCAGGATGATTCTCGAGCCGGTTGAGCCGACCGGGTGACCCTGGGCGCAGGCGCCGCCGTAGACGTTGACCTTGGCATGGTCCAGGCCATGTTCGCGCATCGCCAGCATGGTCACCATGGCGAAGGCCTCGTTGATCTCGAACAGATCGACCTCATCCTTGTTCCACCCGGTCTTCTTCAGCAGGTTGCCGATGGCGCCGATCGGCGCGATGGTGAACTCGCTCGGATCCTGGCTCTGGGTCGCATGGCCGACGATCTTCGCCAGTGGCTGCAGGCCGCGTTTGGCGGCTTCCTCGGCAGTCATCAGCAGCAGCGCACTGGCACCGTCGGAGATCGAGCTGGCGTTGGCCGCGGTGATGCTGCCGTCCTTGCGAAATGCCGGTTTCAGCCCTGGGATTTTCTCCAGATTGGCGTTTAAGGGCTGCTCGTCGTCTTTGACCACGACCTCACCCTTGCGGCTGGCGACGGTGATCGGGACGATTTCCGCTGCCAGCACGCCACTGGCGATTGCCGCCTGGGCACGTTTCAGTGATTCGATGGCATAGGCGTCCATGGCTTCGCGGGTAATGCCGTATTGGTCAGCGGTTTCCTGGGCGAACGAGCCCATCAAACGGCCGGTGCGCGCATCCCCCAGGCCGTCGAGAAACATATGGTCCTTGATTTCGCCGTGGCCCATGCGCAGTCCGCTGCGCGCTTTCTCAAGGATATAGGGGGCATTCGACATGCTCTCCATGCCGCCGGCCACCATCACCTTGTTGCTGCCGGCCTTGAGCAGATCATGGGCCAGCATCACCGCCTTCATGCCCGAACCGCACAGCTTGTTGACCGTGGTGCAGCCGGTGGCTGCCGGCAGGCCGGCATTCAGCGAAGCCTGACGCGCCGGGCCTTGCTTGAGGCCGGCGGGCAGTACGCAGCCCATGATCACTTCTTCCACATCGCCGGCCGGAATACCCGCGCGCTCGACGGCCGCGCGAATGGCAGCGGCGCCCAGGTCCACGGCTGGCACGCCGGACAGGCTGCCCTGGAAACCACCCATGGGGGTGCGGGCACCACTGACGATAACGATACCGGACATTGCTTTCACCTCTTATGAATTCAGGTTATTGAAATTACAGGCGGTTATGACTACCGATGGGCGAATTCTAACGCGTGACCAAAAATGCCCAAAGAGTCACGCGGCAAATCATCCTTTGGACTGATTTATGGCTCTGCCATGCGCTCTAGAGTCGCATGATCAAAAAACAATACCCCATTGCCTAAAGGTGCCCAGATATGTTGCAGACCCGTATCATTCCTCCCGCGGCCAATGCCCATCAATACCCGCTGTTGATCAAACGTCTGTTGCTGTCCGGCGTGCGCTATGAAAAAACCCGCGAAATCGTCTACCGCGACAGCGTGCGTTACAACTACGCGACCTTCAACGAGCGGGTGGCACGGTTGGCCAACGTGCTCAGCGAGGCGGGGGTAAAGGCCGGCGACACAGTGGCGGTAATGGATTGGGACAGTCATCGCTATCTGGAATGCATGTTCGCCATCCCCATGCTGGGTGCGGTGCTGCACACCATTAACGTTCGCCTATCGCCGGAACAGATTCTTTACACAATGAATCACGCCGACGATAAATTCGTCCTGGTCAACAGCGAGTTCGTGCCGTTGTACAACGCTATCGCCGGGCAATTGACCACGGTCGAGAAAACCCTGCTGTTGACCGACGGTGAAGAAAAGACCGCCGAGCTGCCTGGTCTGGTCGGCGAGTACGAGCAACTACTGGCCGCCGCCGGTACCTCTTACGCATTTGAGGATTTCGACGAGAACTCGGTCGCCACCACCTTCTACACCACCGGCACCACCGGTAATCCCAAGGGCGTCTACTTCACCCATCGTCAGCTGGTGCTGCACACCCTGGCCGAAGCCAGCGTGCTGGGCAGTGTCGACAGCGTGCGCCTGCTCGGCACCAAGGATGTCTACATGCCGATCACCCCGATGTTCCATGTTCACGCCTGGGGTATCCCTTACGCAGCGACCATGCTGGGCATCAAGCAGGTGTATCCGGGCCGCTATGAGCCCGACATGCTGTGCAAACTGATTCGCGAGGAGAAGGTGACCTTCTCCCATTGCGTGCCGACCATCCTGCAGATGGTGCTGAACGCGCCGAGTGCCAAAGGCTACGATTTCGGCGGCATGAAGATGATCATCGGCGGCAGCGCCCTCAACCGTGCTCTATATGACGCCGCCAAGGCGCGGGGCATTCAGCTCACCGCCGCCTATGGCATGTCCGAGACCTGCCCACTGATTTCCTGTGCGCATATCAATGACGAAATGTGGGCTGGCAGCGAGGACGAGCGCATCACCTATCGCATCAAGGCTGGGGTGCCGGTGCCGCTGGTCGAAGCAGCGATCATGGACGGTAACGGCGAACTGTTGCCGGCCGATGGTGATTCCCAGGGCGAGCTGGTGCTGCGCGCGCCCTGGCTGACCCAGGGTTACTACCGCGAGCCGGAGAAAGGCGAGGAGCTCTGGGAGCACGGCTGGTTGCACACCGGCGACGTGGCGACCATCGATGGCATGGGCTTTATCGATATTCGCGATCGCATCAAGGATGTCATCAAAACCGGCGGCGAGTGGATTTCCTCGCTGGAACTCGAGGATCTGATCAGCCGTCATCCCGCGGTCCGTGAAGTCGCGGTGGTCGGCGTGGTCGATCCGCAGTGGGGCGAGCGGCCGTTTGCCCTGTTGGTGCTGCATGAAGGCCAGGCGCTGGATGCCAAAGGTCTCAAGGAGCACCTGAAACCATTCGTCGAGCAGGGGCACATCAACAAGTGGGCGATACCCACCCAGATCGCCCTTGTTACCGAAGTTCCCAAGACCAGTGTCGGCAAGCTGGACAAGAAGCGCATTCGCCTGGATATCGCGCAGTGGCAAGCGGCCGGCAGCAGTTTTCTCTCGACCCTGTAGGCCCCGTCGGTAGCGCTCATCGGAAATGACTACATGGTCAAACAAGCGTTTGGCTTGCTAATTGCTGTTTTCAGGCCATTCTTGGCTCGCAGCGGGCTGGGATAGCGCGCCGAAATCAACGAACTAGACTACTAGCGGGCTTCAAATCACCCTTTCGAGGGATCAAGCATTAATACCCGCTGGCTATAGTCCGCACCATCCATAACAAAAGAACATGGAGTAGCGTCGATGACAAAAACAAAGCAATCCTGGCGTCTGGCAAAACTGCCTCTGGCCGTCAGCCTCGCATCCACCCTGGCCGCTCCGGCATTCGGCGTGAATTTCAATATTGGTGAAATCGAAGGTCAACTTGACTCTTCTCTGTCGGTAGGCGCCAGTTGGTCGGTACGTAGTGCTGATCCAGATTTGGTCGGCTCGCGCAATGGCGGTCACGCATCTTCGCAAACCGGTGATGATGGGCGTCTGAACTTCAAGAGGGGTGAAACCTTCTCGAAGATATTCAAGGGCATCCATGACCTTGAGTTGAAGTATGGCGATACCGGTGTCTTTGTTCGTGGCAAGTATTGGTACGACTTCGAGCTGAAAGATGAAAGCCGCCTGCTCTATGATATTAACGATAGCAATCGTAAAGATGCAGCTCAATCATCTGGGGCGCAGATTCTGGATGCTTTTATTTATCACAACTATGAGATTGCCGATCAGCCTGGTTCGGTACGTCTAGGCAAGCAAGTTGTGAGCTGGGGTGAAAGTACCTTTATCCAGAACAGCATAAACTCTATTAACCCTGTTGATGTTGCCGCATTTCGCCGGCCTGGCGCAGAAATTAAAGAAGGCCTGATCCCGGTCAACATGTTCTATGTATCCCAGAGTTTGTCCGAGAACCTCTCTGCTGAATTCTTCTACCAGCTTGAGTGGGATCAGACGATCGTAGATAACTGTGGCACGTTCTTCGCTCTCGACGTGTTGGCTGACGGTTGTACTGACCGTTTGGCCGTTGCCGGTAGTGATTTTGACGGCCCTGGCACTCCTGGATATCGCTATGTAGGTCGTGCTGGGGATAAAGATGCGCGCGATAGCGGTCAGTACGGGGTCGCCCTGCGTTGGTTTTCTCCGGAGTTGAATACCGAGTTCGGTTTCTACACCATGAACTACCACAGTCGTACACCTAGCCTGTCCTATATTGCTGGTCAGAGTGTCTTCCTGCTGCCTAATTCGGTAGAAGATCCGGCTACTGGTGAAATGTTCGCTAAGTATTACTTGGAGTATCCAGAAGATATTCGCCTGCATGGCATCAGTTTCTCGACGACAGTGGGATCCGCCTCTGTTGCGGGTGAGATTAGCTATCGCCCGAATATGCCGATGCAGATCAATACAACTGATCTGACGCTGGGGGCGGTGGCGCAGGGGGGGTTGGCTCAGGCGTTGGGTGTAGATACCAATTTACCTATTTACACCAGTGGTCATGCGGCCTTTGGGGCTGGAGAAAACCTGCAGGGATATGTGCGTAAACCTTTTACCCAGGCACAGGTTACCGTCACACAGTTTGTTGATCAGGTTATGGGAGCTTCCCGTTTGACCCTGGTAGGTGAGGTGGCCTATTCCCACGTAAGCGACTTGGGCAAGAACGAGTTACGCTTCGGGCGCGCCCCGGAATTCGGTGCCGGCGAGTTACCCACGAATAGCCTGTGTACCGGTGTTGCTAACACTGCGAACCCCGATGAGTGTAATAACAAGGGCTTTTACACTACTACGTCATGGGGTTATCGCGCTCGCGCAATCCTAGACTACAGCGATGTTTTTGCCGGTGTTAACCTTAAGCCAAATATCTCTTGGTCTCATGATGTCGATGGTTACGGTCCTACCTTCAATGAAGGCAGCAAGGCCATTAGTCTCGGTTTGGATGCCGAATACCAGAACATCTACACCGCTAGCCTCGCATACACCGATTTCTTCGGTGGCGAATACAACACCAGCATCGATCGCGATTTCGTTGCTCTCAGCTTCGGCGTGAACTTCTAAGCGAACAGGAATTTTGAGGAATAACATGCAAATGAAAACAACCAAAACCCTGTTGCAAACCGGCGCATTGGCTATGTCCTTGCTGGCTTGCAGTGTGATGGCGGCGGTTTCGCCGGACGAAGCCGCGAAGTTGGGCACCACCCTGACGCCGGTCGGCGCCGAAATGGCGGGCAATGCCGATGGCTCCATCCCGGCCTGGACCGGCGGTCTGCCGGTCGATGCGGGTACTGCGGATGCAGCGGGCTTCCTGTCGGATCCGTTCCCAAATGAGCAGCCGCTGTTCACCATCACTGCGCAGAACGTCGATCAGTACAAAGACAAGCTGACCCCTGGCCAGCTGGCGATGTTCAAGCGTTATCCCGAAACCTACAAGATGCCGGTGTTTACCACCCATCGTAGCGCCAGCATGCCGGAGAAGATCCTGGCAGCGACCAAGGAAAACGCGGTCAACACTCGCCTGGTCGAGGGCGGCAACGGCCTGGAGAACTTCAAACAGGCCAACCCGTTCCCGATTCCGCAGAGTGGCCTGGAAGTCATCTGGAACCACATCACCCGTTATCGCGGTGGCAGCGTCAAGCGTCTGGTCACCCAGGCGACTCCGCAGGCCAACGGCTCCTACAGCCTGGTGTATTTCCAGGACGAGTTCACCTTCCGTGGTGCGCTCGAAGATGCCGACACCAGCAAAGACAGCAACGTGCTGTTCTACTTCAAGCAGCGGGTAACCGCACCGTCGCGTCTGGCCGGTAACGTCCTGCTGGTTCACGAAACCCTGAACCAGGTGAAGGAGCCGCGTCTGGCGTGGCTGTACAACGCCGGTCAGCGTCGCGTGCGTCGCGCTCCGCAGGTGTCCTACGATGGTCCGGGTACCGCAGCCGATGGCCTGCGTACTTCCGACAACTTCGACATGTACAACGGTGCTCCTGACCGTTACGACTGGAAGCTGATCGGCAAGCAGGAAATCTATATTCCTTACAACACCTATCGTCTTGACTCGCCGAAGCTGAAATACAGCGAGATCATCAAGGCCGGCCACATCAACCAGGATCTCAGCCGTTATGAGCTGCACCGCGTATGGCATGTGACCGCAACCCTGAAGCCGGGCGAGCGTCACATCTATGCCAAGCGTGACTTCTTCATCGACGAAGATACCTGGCAAGCCGCTGCCATCGACCACTACGACGGTCGCGGTACCCTGTGGCGTGTAGCTGAGGCCCATGCCCAGTACTACTACGACAAGAAGGTACCTTGGTACACCGTGGAAACCCTCTACGACTTGCTGTCCGGTCGTTACCTGGCCCTGGGTATGAAGAACGAAGAGAAAAGTGCTTACGAATTCGGCTACCCAGCCAAGGAAAGCGATTACACCCCGGCTGCCCTGCGTCAGTCCGGCGTGCGCTAATAGCGTTGCTTGATGTAGAAGAAACCGGCCTCAGGGCCGGTTTTTTTTGCTCGAAATTTCATGGGCACAGCGCCGCGTTACAGTTATATCGGCGATCCGTGGGCAGCGGCTGCACCGCCGAGGCTACGCTGTGGATTGTTTGTTTACACTCTGTTGCAGTTGCTTTGAATCACAAGTGGTCTAATGGCATCGTCTAAGCTGTAGGACCAGAGTCCGATTGGCGGTATTGCCTTAGCCAGTGTCTGGCTGGGCTTCTAATCCGCGGGGTAACGGACTAGTCTGCTGATCTGGAACGAGCCCGAACGTGAGCCTGAACATTGCGCGACTTGTGACTTATTCATTCAAGAAATACAGGTTATGACAGACCTATCCCGCCTGCACAGCCTCGCATGCCCTGCGGCACGCGCGGCTGACGGGCCTTTTTTTCGTCCACCACTGCCTGCCGGTTATGTACCCCGTCCGCGTCTGTGCGAAAGCCTGGCAACCGGTCTGGATGGGCGTTTGCTGTTGATCAGTGCCCCCGCTGGATTTGGTAAAAGCTCGTTGGCTATCGAGTTTTGCGAGCGCCTGCCTGAGCATTGGCGAAGTTTGTGGCTGGGATTGCGTGCCCGAGATGGCGACCCGGGGCGTTTTCTCGAACGATTGCTCAATGGTCTGCAGCAGTTGATCCCGGGAATCGGCGAGGACGCCCTGGGTATCCTCAAGCTACGCCAGCGTCATCAGCCGTTCGCGTTCGAGGAGTGGCTCGATAGCCTGCTCGACGACCTGACACTCAGGCTCGACGCCAGCCAGCCGATTCTGCTGGTGCTCGATGATTACCACCTGGCTCAAGGGGCGGTGCTCGACCGCTGCCTGCAGTTCTTCCTCAATCACCTGCCTGCGGGGCTGTTGCTATTGGTGACCAGCCGCCAGCGGCCTGACTGGCACCTGGCTCGTTTGCGTCTGTCGCGCCAGTTGTTGGAGTTGCACGAGCAGGACTTGCGGCTTACCGCGGATGAGACCGCTGAATTGCTGCACAGTCAGGACACGCGCTTGTCGGCGGAGGCCATGAGCGACCTTTTGCAACGCAGCGAAGGCTGGGTTGCCGGCCTGCGCCTGTGGCTGCTGGCTGCCAACGAAGGCGATGGCCATACCGAGTTGGCCCATGCGCCGCATGGCGCCGAAGGCTTGATCCGCGAGTATCTGCTGGAAGAGGTGATCGAACGTCAGTCGGAGGCTGTGCAGACGTTTCTGTATGAAACCGCATCGCTGGAACGCTTCTGTGCCGAATTGTGCGATGCCTTGCGCGACGCCCACGACAGCGCCGATATCCTGCAGCATCTGCAGGCGCATCAGGTGTTCCTGGTGCCACTGGATGAGCAGGGCAAGTGGTTTCGCTATCACCATCTGTTTTCCGATCTGCTGCGTGCCCGCCCCGAAACCGGTCTGTCGATGTCCAGTCTGCATTTGCGTGCCTGCCGCTGGTTTGGCAGCCAGGGCTTGCTCGACGAGGCCATCGAGCACGCGCTGCTCGCCGGGCAGCCGGATGTAGCGGCCAGCCTGGTACAGAATTTCTCCGAGGAGCAGTTACTGGCCGAGCAGAACGTGGCCATGTTGCTGCGCTGGAAGATGGGCCTGCCCGACAGCTTGCTGGCCAGTACGTCGCGCTTGATCATGCTCTATGGCTGGGCTCTGGCCCTGGCCTGTCAATTGGATGCAGCGCAGGAGCTGGTGGCTCGCCTCAGCCGTTTTCTGCCCGCGCCTTCGGCTGCCGAGCAGCAGGCATTGCTGGCCCAGTGGCTGGCGGTAAGCGGGGTGATCGCGCGCGGGCGCGGCGACAGCCAGCTGGCGCGTAACTACTGCATGGAAGCTCTCGCGGGGCTGCCGCATGAGCGCTACGGTCAGCGCTTGATGTGCCTGTCGACGCTGGCCAATCTTGCCGTAGTGCAGGGCGATCTGTGGCGTGCCCGGGGCTTGAATCGCGAGGCGCTTGAGCTGGCTCAGCGCATGGGCAACCCATTGTTCGAGGCGCTGGCGCATTACGACCGTGCGCGCGTGTTGCAGGCGCGGGGCGAGATCGTCCGGGCGCTGGACGACGTTCGTCAGGGCTTGGACCTTTTGCAGGGGCTGCCGCAGCAGCGCCTGTATGCGGTGCGTGCGCGTCTGAGTCAGTTCGAAGGCTTTCTGCTCTGTCAGCGCTTGCGCGACGAGCCGGCCCGCCAGCGATTGCTCGCCGGCTTGGCCGAGGCGCGCGCCTGTCGGGATATCAGCGTGTTGGTCGGGCATTGCATGCTGGCCAGTCTGGAGGGGCGCAGCGGTCGCTTGCCCGAGGCGTTCGCCCAGCTCGCCGAAGCCGAGCGCCTGATGCACATCTGGGATATTCCGCCGATCTACTACCTGGCGATGATCACGGTGGTCAAATGCGAGCTGTGGATGATGCAGGGGCAGATCGAACTGGCGGGGGCCTGGCTCGATCGTCTGGCTGAGGCTTATGGTGGCGAGCGTCCGGCTGCGGCTCCTGAGTTTCATCCGCAGATGTCCTTGCATATCGACCTGCATCGCGCCTCCCTGGCACGCTTGCAAGGGCGGCTACCGGAGGCCGAACGCCGTTTGCGCGCGCTCAGTCAGCGGGCGCAAACTCAGGGCGGGTTGCTGATCGGTGCGTTTGCCCAGGTGCAGTTGACGCTGTTGTTGCTGGCCACCGGGCGCGAGCGCGAAGCACAGCAGCAACTTGCCTCGGCGCTGCAGGCCGCATCCGGCGGCGGATTGCTACCGTTCTATGAAATATTGGCGCACCAGCCGCAGTGGCTGCGCGAGCAATTGCGGGCCAGGCCCGGCTGCGCAGTCGGCCAGGCCCTGCTCAAGGAGCTGCCGGCGATCGAGTCCGAGCGGCTGGAGATTGGCAGTGGCACAGCGGCGGAGGCGCTGAGTTCGCGCGAGTTGGCGGTTCTGCGTCTGATCGCCCAGGGTTGCTCCAACCAGCAGATCAGCGAGCGGTTGTTCATCTCGCTGCATACGGTGAAGACCCACGCGCGGCATATCAACAGCAAACTGGGCGTCGAGCGTCGTACCCAGGCGGTCGCACGTGCCAAGGGCTTGGGGCTGCTGGCCTGATACCGCCCGCTGCAATCGCGTGGATGGTCAGGCGGCGGAGGCCGGGGTATCGAACTCTTCGCGGTAGCGTTCGACGAGGTAGAGATTGTCGTGCTGCCAGGGGTGAAAATCCCTGCGATAGAAATCGCAATAGCCCTTGACCAGCTTGCGGTAGATACCGTCCTTGCCCCATAGCCAGATCAGGCCGTCGCGCCATATTCGCCAGCTGCAGAGCAAACCGTCGCGCCTGAGCATATGGATCAGGCCTTTCAGGGTGTCGACGGTAAAAAAGAAGGTGCTTTGCAGCATCGCTCGGCGGCGCAGCCAAACGTTACCGCTGACCAGAGCATATACATCGAAGGCCACCGCCTTGTGCTCGGTCTCTTCCAGTGCATGCCAGCGCCAGAGCTTGGCCAGTTGCGGGTCGGCGCCTTCCAGCCAGAGTGGGTCCTTGAGCAGGGCATCGGCCATTATCGCGGTGAGGTGCTCCACCGCGCAGGTCGCGGCCAACTGCATCTCGGCAGAGAGATGCTTGTGCACGAAAGCCAGGCGACGCTTCAGGCCGTGTTCGAGGTAGTCGATGTCATAGCCGAGTTCACGCAGGCATTCGCTGTAACGTAGATGCTCGCGACTATGATGGCCTTCCTGGCCGATGAAACCACGCACCTGCTCCTGCAGCAGCGGATCTTCGATTTGTCCGCGAAAGTGCCGTACCGAATCGATAAAGAAACGCTCGCCATCGGGGAACAGCACCGACATGGCGTTGAACAGATGGGTCTTGAAGGCATCGCCGCCGTGCCAATGGCGAGGCATGGAGGAGGGCAGGCCCCCGTCCAGTTTGCGGGGGCGAATAGTCAAACCTTTCGGCGTGGTGCTGGGCATGCGACCTCCTGGAATCTGCCAATCGTGACAGGCCGGCCCTGCGGCCCGGGTCGACTGCGACGAATGACTAAACTATGGGCTTGCCGGGCTTTGGCGGACAAGGTTATCTTCAGCCAATAATCAGGTCATATATGGCCATCGCTTGTTTCGGAAATCGATGAAAGCATCGCTGAGTTTCACCACCGAGCGTGTGCCGATGGCTTACGTCGGCGTGCTGCTCGATCTGGTCGAGGAGTTGGGCGTGCCGCGCGCGCAGCTATTGGCCGAAGCGCAGGTGCGACCCGAACTGCTGGAAAATCCCCAAGGGCGACTGGCATTCGCCGATTACCGGCTGTTGGTCGATTGTGCCCTGACGCGCAGCGAGGAACCGGCGCTGGGCTTGCTCCTGGGGCAGCGGCTGAATCTGGCGACTCATGGCATTCTCGGTTACGCGGTGCTATCGAGCGCCAACCTGGGCAAGGCCATTCAGTTCGCCATCAAGTATTACCGCGTGCTGGGTCTCAGCTATGAGCTGGAAGTGGTCGAACGGGATTCGCGGGTCGAACTGCGCGCCGTCGAGTCCATGCCGTTGGGTCCCTTGGGCCGGTTCATCGCCGAGGGCCTGGTGGCCAATCTGCATGGCATTGCGCATTTTCTGCTCGGTGAGCGGCTGCGGGACATCGCAGTCGGCTTCGCTCACGCGGCGCCGGATTACGCCGCGCGTTACGAGCAGGTATTCGGCGTGCCCGTGGCATTCGATCAGCCTTACCATTACCTGAGTATTCCCGCGGCCTATCTGGCGCGGCCAATGGCCCTGGCCAATCCGGCCACCGTCCAGATGTGCGAGCAGCAATGCGAAGCGCTACTCGCCAGCCTGGATGTGCACGATGACCTGCTGACCCGATTGCGCCGTTTACTACTGGCCCGCCCTGGCGACTTTCCCGACCTGGCCAGCGCGGCCTCGGCCTTGCACACCAGTGGCCGCAGCCTACGCCGACATCTGGCGAAAATGGACAGCAGTTATCAGCAGGTACTCGACGAAGTCCGCAAAAAGCTGGCATTGCAATACCTCGCCGCCACCCATCTGCCGCTGTATGAAATAGCCTATCTGCTGGGCTTCAACGACCCGTCCAATTTTCGTCGCGCCTTCAAGAAGTGGACCGGCAAGCCGCCCAGCGATTACCGCACCGGGGAGTCCTAATCGCCCTGGTTCCCACGGTTGCAGCTCCAGGGCCCAGCGCAGCGTCTTGCCCGTCAGTGTCGAAAAGCGACAGGGTAAGCCCGTTCGCGATAGTCCGTTTTATAGAAGTGGCCGATCGCTGGAAAGTGTTATCGCCATAGAAATAATTCCTCTGGTCGTAACGATTTCAAACGGTGGTAAGGCTAGCGAGCAGGGCTTCGATGCCGCCAAAGAGAGCATTGGAGTCGACCAGACGGCGATTTTGACCCTGAGCAGCAATCAGGGCTGGAACGCCGCGCGCGCCGAATTGGCGCATTGCGGTTCGGCCGCTCTCGATGCGGGTGCGATTGGCGGATAGCAGAGCCTCGTCTGGGGCGCTGAAACGTAGCGCCGCATCCTTCAACGACAAGGTTTCGAGGACATCCGCGATGACGGTCGGGTCGCCATTGTCGCGCCCATCCACATAGCGGCTGCGCTGGATGGCCGCGAGGGCTTCGAGCTCCTGCTCGGGCGCCGTCAGCCGAACGGCCGTCAGTGCAAGCGTTGCCGGCCCCGAATCGACGCGTGCTTTGCGGTTGCCCAGCACATTGCGGCGATAGGCCTCGCTGAAGGGCTGGCCGGAAAGCCGCGCGATGCGCTGGTCGGCGTCCCAGGCGTGGGCCGCGAAGGCGTCGTTCATCGCGAATGCGCCCTCGTCGGCGAACAGCCCGGTCGGAACCAAGTCGACGCCATAACCGCCGCGCTCCATAAGCGCATCCAGCGTTGGCGATGCGCCGTAACACCAGCCGCACAGGGGATCGAAAAGATAGGTAAAACTCAGGGTTTCAGTCATGCCGTCAGGGCCTTTCGTCAGGAGATGGCCGGCCATGCTCAGGCCGGCATTGATTCGCTGCAGCGCCGGATCAGTATCCGACCGTGAAGCGTTGCCGCAGATGTCGGGGTTGCTCGATCTCGTCGACCATGGCGATGGCGAAGTCCTCGAAGGAAATGCTGCTGCCGTTTTCGTTCGCCAGGAGCTGGTCGCCGCCGCGACGGAACGTGCCGGTGCGCTCGCCGGGCACGAACAAGGCGGAGGGCGAGAGGAAGGTCCAGTCCAGATCCTCGGCTGTCTTCAACAAATCGAGGAATGCCGCGCCAGCCAGCGCCTCCTGCTTGTACTGCGCCGGGAAGCTCGGCTGATCGACCAGGCGCTGCCCTGGCGCCACTTCCAGGCTGCCCGCGCCGCCGACGACCAGATAGCGTTTGACGCCCGAGGCGCGCACGGCTTCGATCAGGATGTGCGGATCGCTGCTGAGAAAATGCACCGAACTGATTACCGCGTCGTGGCCCTTCAGCAGCGCAGACAACCCCTTCTTGTCGAGCACATCACCCTGCTTCGCAGTTACGCCGGGCAAAGCCGCAACGTTTTCTGGATGGCGCGCGATCGCCGTTACCTTGTGCCCGCGGTCGGACAGCTCCTTGAGAATTCGCGAGCCGGCATTGCCGGACGCACCGATAAGCGCGATGTGTGTCATGTGAGGTGCCATGATTCTGGATTCCTGTATGGTCTGGAATGTAGACCGGGCCGAGTCTATGATGCGTTCACGACCTCCACAAGAAGTCATCTCCAAGCGACCTGGTCACTGTCGTGTGACCTGAGGAACCCACTCAGCATGTCCGAAACGATTGCGCGCGAGCCGTTCACATTCGAGCAACCCTGTCCCATTCGGGACATTCTCGATCGCATTGGCGATCAATGGAGCTTGCTCATCCTGGCAACCTTGGAAGGTGGAACCTTGCGTTTCAACGCGCTTTCGCGAGAAGTCGGCGATATCTCCAAGCAGATGCTTTCTCGAACCTTGCGCCGCCTGGAGCAGGACGGTTTCATCCGGCGCACCCTCTACCCGGAAGTGCCGCCGCGTGTGGAATACGAGCTGACGGCGTTGGGCCGCTCCTTTCTCGTTCCGCTGAAAGGCCTGATCGTCTGGGCGGACGAACACCACCGGGCGATTTGCGAGGCGCGCAAGGAATATTCGGACAGGGCAATGAGCTGAGCAGCCGCTCTCGCACCAATACGCCCGACAGCGCCGGATACGGTTTCCAGCATCGCCAGGGTCTGTCGGGGTCAACCACAACATCTGATATGGGCAGGCCACTGAGATGAACCTGCCTTGGTTAACGTTTCTCATGTCGAACGTGCCGCAAATGTGCCATTCCACCTGCCGGAGCCCCCATGCAAGCCGCTAAAATTGCACTAATCCGCGAAACCTTCCCCGTCGGGCCTTTGCAGTGCAACTGCAAAATTTAGTGTCCTCAGGATGTCTGAAAACTCAGCCTGTTAGGTCTGTAACCCTTTGTTTGTCTGGTTTAAGCCGGCTTAGGCGATAACCGTCGATCACGTTGAATCATCATGATTCACAGCTTCAGTGTGACAAAAGTGTGCCAAGGTGGTTGAGGTAATGACCGCCGATGATTAAGCTAAAGGTAATTGAACTGGCGGGGTCCGAAAATGGCCCTGGTCTCTAGGTGCTCGGCAGCTGGCCTGCGGGGTATTGATGATGAGTCGCAGGGTGCCTCGGTCCAGTGCCACCCACGCAAAAAGCGGATGTAGTGTGGGTGGAAGAAAGGATACCTCTTAGAGGTGGTCGCCTTCGACGTGATGCTGCCAGCTACGATGGGGCTGGATTTCAAACAGCGGAGCGCGAAGGAGAGCGAGAAGCAGCTGAGGGCACAACCCCGCGCTTGAATGGATCCCGTCTGATGTGCTGAGCCAGAAGCCACAGACGGTCAATCATCGGTGCTGCCGCGAACCCATCCAATCCTGACCTAACGGTTGGGGGAGGGTGTTGTTGTGTCTCTCGAAAAACTACTTACTGTTGATGATCTCGCTCTGATCCTTGACCGTGCCCCAGGCACTATCAAAAACCAGCATTCTAAGCACCCCTACAAACTACCTCCTGTCTGCCGCATCCCAGGGGCGGGCCGGCTGCTGTGGCGTCGAGAAGATGTTGACCGGTGGCTTCAGCAGCATGTTGTCCGGCTTGACGTTATTGCTCCTACTGGTCCTGCTATTAAACGGAAACCTGGTCGACCCCGGAAATCTGAGCAAATTGCTCAGCGAGGTGCCTATGCTCAGTAAGCGCCAACGGAGTCTTATCGATGAAGCAATTGCTCTGGAGTTTGAAGATGCTAAGGGTTCTGGAGCAACAGGATATCTACCTCATTTCTTGGCACAGGCTACTTTGCCGCACAAAGATCCAAAGTGTACGTATTTTGAGCGAGGAACTTCAAAACTCACGCTGTCGATAATGGCGCATCCAAAATTTGGGATGCCTTACGGGATGATGCCAAGATTATTGCTGGCGTGGATGTGCACAGAAGCATGCCGCACACACTCGCCAGAGTTAAATTTGGGGCGGAATCAGAATGAGTTTCTTAAAAAGCTTCAGCTGCCTAGTGATGGAAAATATATTAAAACCCTGCATGCGCAAACGTTGGCTCTTATAAGGTCGCAGCTAAGTATCGAGGTTTCTAATGCTGGGGCTTTGGCTTTTGAAAACATTCAAATAGCAAAAAGCGGCTTTGTATTTTGGAATCCAAGGCAGCCTGATGAAGAATGCCTGTGGAATAGTACATTGACGCTTGGTTCTGATTTCTATAATGCAATTACGAAGGCGCCCGTACCACTTAAGTTGGAAGCTCTCCAAGCGCTACGTAAGTCGCCTATGGCTATGGATATATATACGTGGCTCGTTTACCGAATGTTTACGCTAAACGTGGCTGCGAGATCAGGAAGGCATAAGGAAGCAAAGATTCCTTGGGTTGGTTTGAAGTGTCAGCTTGGGGGTGGCTATGAAGATACGCCGCAGGGTGTTCGAAGCTTCAAAGCTAATTTTCTCAAACAGTTAAGAGGAGTCCTGCTCTATTACCCTGATGCGAGGAATTACATTGACGAAAGCCCGGATTATCTCGTGCTTAAAGCCGGGGCTCGCCCGGTAGTGCAGCAACGAGCCGTTGGTTGTCTCTAAATACACTGTGGAAAAGCAGGCGGGGGGTGGGGTTATCCACGTGACATCGCTCACGTCCCCCGAGGCCCCGGGTTTTCTGGTGCGCAGCTTTATCCACGTGACATCACTCACGCATCCACGTGACACCGCTCACGCATCCACGTGACATCACTCACGGAAAAACAGCGTGACATCGCTCACAGGCCGCGCCTGGCTTATGTTTCAGAGGGGCAGGGTCGTCTGCTAGTAGCTTTGCTTTTAGTTTTTCCGAGTATGTAAAAAGCTTTTCTTGTAATTGGCAGGCTGCTGCTGTGGAAAAGTTATGACTAATTATCTTCTAGGTCTAAGAGTTCGTTTTTTAACAAGGCTAGGAGCTCTTCGGTGGTTTCAGGGGCGCCAGCCAATATGTAGCCCTTGGCGAGAATGATGAGGGGGTGGACGCCGATGTTGGTGGCTAGCTCGTTGAATTTCTCGATCGTGGGGCTTTTGAGCCCACGCTCCACATCACTGATGTAGCTCTGGCTGGCCCCTGCAGCCTCTTGAGGCAGACCTCTGCTGACCCTCAACTCCTTGAATGCTTGGCCTATGGCTTGTTTCAGTTCCATTTCGCACGCTCGCAAAAGGAACGATGAAGCCCTTTGGGGCTTTAATGTTCTATACTCAAAAGAGTATATTTGCTTCGTCGGTGCGGATTTCTTGCCGTGCTGGGGCGCTGATGAGGAGAACGTGATGCAAAAAGCCATGATTGTCGCAGTTTTGGTATGCGGTGCTTTGTTGCTTGGGTGTGGAAAGAAGTCCTATGAAAAGTGGCCGGAAAAGTGGGGTGAGGAGGCAACGACATACTTTAATGAGCATGTACCCCCACTAAACAAACTGCCGGGGAAGGTCTACCACTACCAGGTGACAAAATACAAAAGCGGCAATGCAGAGTTTTTTGCAAACTCTCTCTACATTGATGGTAAATTTATTTTAAATGACTTGCCGAATGCTGCGCATAAAGTTGGTGGTGTTTCTGCTGGGCAGTTGGATGGGGTACATATCTTCTACAGTCGTGAGGAGGGTTATAAGGTTTTCTCGAAATACGAATTGCCGGAGTCGTTGCATAAAATGCTGATGAGAAATCAACCAGTATTTTTCCGGGATTATCTATAGTGGTTATAAGCACGATGAGAGGGGGTGTAGCGCGATGACCATAGGCGTAACTGAGTCTGGTTATGAGTAATTTTTATTAATCGGGCTGCGGAATTTTTTTCTATGCATTTCTATGCGAAAAAATGTCCCGATATGCAACTCAACGCGATTTCACGCCTATGAATGCTTCTTGCTGCCGTTTTATGACAGATGAGGTTTTGCAGGTTGGGTTGCTCATTCTTGCCGTCGGTCCGGGTCAAGGGGAGTGGTGCGGCCCGCAGCTTGCGAGGACACGGCCCCTTGATGCGGGGCGTCGGCAAATACCCTGAAGCACTCCCGGGGCCAATTCATTGGCCCCGGGAGATGCCCAGCGGCGAGCGGGATACTGTTGTGAAACTCGATTATTTGAGGATGGTGTAACCGTTATTTTCGAACGCAAATTGCGGTCGAAAATAAGGCCGTTTCGAGGTTTATCGGCGTAGCCGACGCGAGTGGAGTGGACGAAGGACACGTAGCGAGCGCCTCGACACGGCATGGGTGGGGGATACCTCTGGAGGGCTTATGCGTAAACCTGGAGCATCGGATAAAGGCGATCTGAGGAGGTTGGCTCGGGCTATCGTGGATAGGCCTCTGAAAGAGTCAACCATTGCTGAATACTCAAGGGTGGCCGCCCGAATGGGAGAAATGCATTGGCATGAGTATTCGATGAGCCAGCAGCTTGGTCGACGAACCGCAGTAGTAGCGCGTTATGCATGGCGAAGAGAAATGGCGCACCGCTTACTGGGTGTGTTGAGCGAAATCGACCGTGAGCTTGATCGCGATAAACGACGGGTATTGCGTCAGACGATGGCTCTCTATTCCCAGCAGCTCGAAGCACCGCAACCTATTTATCATCCGGCAAGCCTCAGTCATGGGAAGAGGCAGTCAAAACGAGCGAGTTTGTGCGGGTTGCCAGCTGATTGGCGTGTCTTGCTTTTGGCCAGACTTAAGTCGACAGATCGGCTGACCGCAGCTGTTTTGATTTTGACTGGATGCCGGCCTGCGGAACTTCGAAAGGGCGTCCATGTGCGGAGGGTTGGGGTATCCCTTGAATTTACCATCCAAGGTGCCAAGGTTTCTGATTTAACGGGTGCAGGACAGCCTGAGCGGATATTGCTCATAAATGCGAAGGCAATTCTGGGAGAAGAAATTAACGAGTTACTTCTGAAGAAAATTTCTTTGGAAGGTGACGAAATGGTTATTCAGGACACTGGCCAGAACCGGGCTTTTGAAAAGCGCCTGAGTCGCGCGGCGAAACGAGCAGGATTGTCCGGTATTAGCGCTTACAGTCTTCGACATCAATTCAGCGCAGATCTAAAAGGTGAGGCAGAACCAGATCAGGTCAGCCTGGCACTCGGACAGGTGTCAAGGAGGAGTCGGAAGCGCTACGGGCATGCGAAGCAGCGTAGGTCTGGAGCTGGGGGGTTACTGGTTTCTGTTCAGGCTACTCGAGAGCTTAGGGGGATTGCGAGTAGTTATGGGTTCGGAGCTGGCGCATCGGTATCCAAATACGATGAGCACGATTGGGGCTTTGAATAGCGGGCTCTGCCCGAACCCGCCCTGCCGGGGGCTCGCTGAGGGACATTCTGTCCCTCAGCGCCAGTAGAGCAAGCTGGCGCACGGAGTCAACAAGCGAGAATCCACCGCCGGTAGCAGCTCAACAGCCTGCCTTGCTTAGGGAGTAGGCGAGATAAGAAAACTGGGGAGGTCAATGTGATGACCCATTTGTATATCAGTGCCGGCGATTTACCGGCAGCCAAACTGGCCGCAGATGCTCGTCTGTATGCCGGAGGAGGCTGGCTGTCTCTCGTCCGCGAGGCCATGGGTATTATCGGGGGCAGCGAGATCGCGGCGATCCGTGAGGACGCTGGCAGTTTACGAATTGAGCTAGTACTTAGCACACCCGACCAG
Organism: uncultured Pseudomonas sp.; assembly: GCA_966210435.1. Lineage (GTDB taxonomy): Bacteria > Pseudomonadota > Gammaproteobacteria > Pseudomonadales > Pseudomonadaceae > Aquipseudomonas. Next base: position 128,362 of record CBIHLF010000006.1, read on the forward strand.
CGCTCCGCGCTGCGCGAGATCGAACAGCGTTCATTGCAGGTCTGCGAGATATGCGGTGATCCCGGCGAGCTGCGTTACGAGGGGATGAGAAATGGCCGGCCAGCCGGTTGGCATCGCACTCGCTGCGAACTTCACATGAATACCAGAACAAGCCGCGAAAAGATTATCAAGGAGAGTGTTGCGCTATGACTCGGAAAATCACCCTTAATCTCGACCTGAATGAAAACGATCTCGATGCGCTGCAGGCGGTGCTATCCAGTCCTGCCGCAGTCGCCAAGGCGATTGCTCCGAGCGATCCCCGCGAGCAAATCCGAATTGTCGACGTGCTGGCTGAAATGGCCGGTGGAGTTGCCAAGGCACTCGGCCATGCGATGGTCGATGTAATTGACAAACAGATTGCCACTCCGGCTCAGGAGCGTGGTCGATCGATGTGACAAATGTAACGCTGACACCTATTGCATTTGCAATGGGTGCAATGAGTCGCACGAGCTATCGGGGAATCGCACGATGTCGTCAATGCAGGACAAGTTTTACGAGCTTTCCGCTCATCTCAATGCCTTGCTGGATAGCGATCCTGCTGAGGCAGTGAAACAAGCTCGGGCGATCGATCTTGATACACCTGGACGCTTCAACTTGATGAGCTTGCGTGCGGCAATCCTAGTGGATGGCGGGGCATTGACTCAGCAGCAGGATGCGATTGAAGAGGGGGTCGCATTTTTTCGAGAGCTCGAAGGTCAATTCCCAACGGTTGTAGACATCACCTACAACCTAGCAAACGGGCTTGTCGCTTCAGTAGGCAACCCACCGGGTGATCAGGGTTGGTTGGATCACCAAGAACGTACACGTGAGTATCGCGCCGAGGCACGCAGATGCTACTGGAGAGTTACTCAGAATTTGGACGCTGATCCTTCGCTTAAAACTCAATCCTGGACGAACCTCGCAAATCAGCTGGGCAGCAGTCTTAGGCTCGGTGAAGCACATGATGCGCGGCTTGCCGCACTTGAAATCGATCCGCAGAACGGGGTTGCCGCATATGCTGCTGCCCGAGATTTACTTTGGCTTTTTAATCAAGGTGGTTGCTCGGATCTAACGCGCATTGAGGCGGTTATGTTGGCCAAGATTGCGCATCGGCATCAGGATCGAGTCGTTCAGTACGCTGGTGCGCAGGCCGCGAAGCAGATCGCAGAGTTCGCCAGCGAACTTGGCGATCCACCACCGCGAGCGCTACACAAAGACCCATTCATCAGTTGGGTTGAGCGTGAACGTCTGACACTCGCCCCAGTCGTCGAGCTCGTCGACCCCGCCTTGGGTAAGCTGGACTGGCTCATGCTCCCTGGCATACTGGAACGAGAGTTAGGTGCTGGCGGACGGCCTCCACCCGTGTTCGCGATGTTCAATGTGCTGAAGAGTGACTTCATCCTCGCGCGTGATCTTGCTTGGCGGGCTATCGACGAGAGCGTGTGGCCGACAACAGGTAGATTTTCGGACACGCTCGATTACGCCACCTACGGTCCAGATGTTTCTGCACTCGTCTTGGCGCACCGTACAGCTCTCGACCTGCTCGACAAGGTTGCTGTTACGGCGAACCACTACTTTGATTTTGGGAAAAAACCCAACCAGATCTACTTCGGCACGTTGTGGCGAGGACGCAATAACAAAACGACTGGTGTGCCTCCTTTGGCCGACAAAGTTGATGCGCTGATCCGCACCGGTGTCAGCGCTTTGTATGGCCTTGTGGAGCTTGCTGACGACTACGACAGCACCTTGGGTATCCTGCGCTCTCAAAAGGATCTCCGTAACGCGGGCACGCACCGGTTCGTGGTGCTGCATGACCTGGGCGATCCAGCGTACAGCAGGCAGGCACCTGAAATCGAACATCACCGTCTGGATGTGTTCACTCAGGAGGTGTTACGGGCTTTACGTGTCGCGAGGTCAGCCATCCAGATGCTTGCGCTCGCAATATCGCAGCATGAGCGGGGCATGGCACAACGGGAAAAAGGCTTTGTTGGATCGTTGATCGTCCCCGACCATGACTGGATCCGTGGACGCGACGAGGAAATCTAAATGCGCCGCGTCTATCTCGATACCGAATTCACCAGCTTGAACCGCTATACCTGCAAGCTAATCAGCCTCGCTTTAGTCGTACCTGGTGGCCCGGAGTTTTATGTCGAGCTGATCGATTGCTGGGAAGAGGGCGGCTGCTCTGATTTCGTTCGGGAGATTGTGCTGCCACAGTTGGATCCGCTGGCCTATGGGCGCACGGCAGAGCAGGCACGAATGGAGCTGCTGGGTTTCCTCCTTCGGCTCGGTCCGGCGGAGATCATCAGTGATGCGCCTGATTGGGATTGGCCTTTGCTGATGTGGCTGGCTGGCCCGGGCGGTTTACCAGGAGGAGTAGAGGCAGGGAGGATTAGCTGCGACATCGAGGTTTCTGCCGACGGGAAGGAACCGCCCCACCATGCTCTCCAGGATGCCCGGATGCTGGCTCAATTTTTGTGGAGCGATCCAATCTCTCATGACGATAAACCGTGTACGGTACATCACAGATCAGCGACTTTCCGTGCACCGCTAAATTGAAGGCTGCTCGCCGTTATAAGCGAATGCCCACCACTTCACCTTCGGCGTTCAGCGCTGGTTGCCCATAGGTATCCACCAGTTTTCCCTTGGAGAAGACAAAGCGTGGAGGCCAAAACGAGTGCTTGCTCACGAGCGATAAGAGTTGTTCGATCGTGGTCACTTGGTCGGAGCGCTTTAGTCGGAAGAAGTACATACTGCTCCAGTCATCGCTGAAGTACTCCTTGAGATCTCGCGGATCCAGCGTCTCCGAAATCGGTCTTTCGTTAGGATCTTCTTCGTCAAGCTGACTGGCATAGTTTTCAAACAGTCGATCCTGCAGAAGCTCGAAGGCGTAAGGCTCCCAGTTGAGAGGGGAGCCCTCATCCTCTGTGTCCGGCACTTCTGATGGGTCGAAAGCCAGCAGAAATCCGTGGAAGTATGCCTCCTCAATCGGCTTGCACTTCTCCGCAGCTTCGGCTACTTGATGCCAGTTATCAAAACCTGCAGCTTTCACTGTGATCTCAAGGGCTTCGTGATGCGGGATATCTTTTTCTCGCTTCATGCGACGAGCACGCTGCTTCAGGTGAGAGAGGGCTTTTTGCGAAACTAGGAAAATGCGTTGCATGTTAAGGCTCCTGTTCGCGGAGTGCCGGTGCCCACTGCCGAGATCCGCACAAGGAATCCCAAACGCATTAAGTATGAAGAGAGTCGTCCCATTCGGGTTTGCCAAGGTGGGCAGCAGGCTTCGATCTAGCCCGCATTGATCGTATAAGATTGTTCGCTGCTTATTCAAGATCACTCCCTTTACCCTAGCGAGTTGAGAGCTTCCGAAGGCAGTCATGCTTGAGGAAGCGTTTAGGACGAGACGATAAGAGCCACGGACAAGCATGACTTCGCCTGAACTTACTGGTGGTGCCGGATTTACCTACGAGGACGCCGTTACGGCGCAGTACCTCGTGGCCATGGTCGGCGACACAACGGCAGCCGCCCTTGATGGGAGGGTCGTGCAGCGGGTCGCACAGCAGCAGGCTGACTTTGGCGAGCCGCTCGACGACGTGATCGTCGATGCCGCCTCCTTGGCGGACGGAACAGTCATGCGCTTATCGCTGCAGGTCAAGCGTTCGCTCACTGTCTCGGGGGCGGAGACCAACACCGACTTCCGAGATGTTGTCCAGCACAGTTGGCAAACGTTGCAGAAGCCTGACTTTCGCGAGCACATAGATCGCGTTGGAGTGGTGACGGGGGCTGTGGCGGAAGAGACATCCCGGGCTTTCGTGACCGTTTGTGAATGGGCACGGGGTTCCGATACAACCGCGTCCTTCATGCGTCGGTTTGGCGATGAAGGGAGTGCCTCGGCCACTCACCGTGCTGTAGTCGCGGCGGTTCGAATGATCGCTCTGAACACAGGCACACCTCTGTCAGACGATCAGCTGTATCGCCTTTTTTCGCATTTGGTACTGATCCGATTTGACTTCCTTCACGTCGGGTCGACGCACGAAGCGGAGGCAATTGTCAGCCTGCAGCGTGCGCTTGCGCCGGGGCAAGTGGCGCGTGCAAATGATCTGTGGGGTCTGCTGCGCCAGATTGCTCGCGATGGTGCGGGTAGCAGCGCCGTGCATACCCGTGCATCGCTGGTGCGCGCATTGGCAGGCTGGCGTTTCACAGGAGCCCCCGCGTTTGTCGGCGACATGCAGGTTTTGCGTGAGAGTACGCGTCACTGGCTTGGTCAACAGGCCAACGACATCGGAGGGACGCACCTGACTCGTCAGGTGCTACGCGACCAGCTCAGTGATCAGATTGCGGCCCACCGCCTGACGCTGATCAAGGGTCTTCCAGGCACCGGAAAGACAGTTCTATTACGCGATCTTGTGCATGAGCTGGCCGCCGAGGGAACCACCTTGTTCCTCACTGCTAACCGGCTTTCTAGCCGCAGCTGGTCGGAGCATGCTCGCGCGATAGGCTTAACGACAACCTCGATTGAGCCGCTGCTCATAGAGGTTGCGGCCACCGGCCATGCCTTGCTGCTCATCGATGGTCTGGACCGTATTGCGCCGGAACAGCGGTCTATTGTGACCGACTTGTTTGGCCAGCTTCTGACGAATCCGACGCTTTCTAATTGGCGCGTTCTCGCTACTGCGCGCGATGCCGGTATCGAGCCTCTGCGTAACTGGGTTCCTCCTGCGCTGCTCGCAAGTAGTGGTGTGGGCTATGTCGATGTGGAGAACCTGACGGACGAAGAGGCTAGCTCGCTTGCGGATTCGCTACCGGCGTTGCAGCCCCTCCTCATTGGCGGAAGCGAGCGTGTACGCACACTGGCACGCCGCCCGTTCTTTGCAGCTGTGCTGGCACGAGGATTCTCGCAGGCGGCCTATCCATCAGGATTCGCGCCTCAGTCGGAGGTGGATCTCGTAGATGCTTGGTGGACTCGCGGTGGCTACGACGCACATGTGCCCCAGGCGCTAGTGAGGCAGCGGGGCCTGATTGAGCTAGCACAGCGCAGCGCGCCGGATTTGGGGCGCAATATCCGCATACGTGACCTTTCATCTGCGACGCAAGAGGTACTTCTGGCGCTAGAGGAGGACGGCCTGGTGCAGCAGGTGCGCAAGGGGCATACAGCGCAGTTCAGTCACGACATATTCTTTGAATGGTCGTTTCTCCACCTGTTGCTAGATCAGGGGGATGACTGGATCGCGGCCCTGACCGCGGCTGGTGAACCGCCTGCATTGGCGCGGGTGGTAGAACTGCTGTCGCAGGCGACTTATCTGATACCTGATCAGTGGTCGCGCGAACTCCGCGCTCTTGAGCAGGCTCAGGTGAGGCCGCAGTGGTTGCGTGCTTGGCTCGTATCGCCTGTGTTCAGTCCACGCTTCGCCGAGCACGTCGACATGTTTGCTGCGGCATTGGCAGCCAACACCCATCAGCTCTTCGGGAAACTCTTGGTGTGGATGCAGGCTGAGAAGACAACGCCTAATCCTATGGTATTGTCCGGAGTCCTTGGGGGCGATCTTGATGTTGCAGCACGCATTCGTATTGCGGATTCGCTAGGGTGGCCATCGGACTTCGCGGCATGGCGTCGCTTGTTGATGTGGGTCATCCAAGAGATCAACTCGATCCCAGATGCATACTTAAGCGACCTCGTCACACTCTTCGAAACTTGGCAGACCGCTTGCGCGGACTATCCCAACGCAGTGTCGCAGCGAATCGTCATGCAGTGTGCGGCCTGGTTGAATGCGATTGAGGATGAAGAGGTGGATCGCCGGGGCTGGCGCAGCGAGCCGACGAGCAATTCTGCTCCGCGTGCCCCCCGAGAGCTAAAGACTGAACTGCGAGCGTTGATCCTGCGCGCAGCGCGGGCCTACCCGGATGTGGTGGGCGATTATCTTGCTAGGGTTGAGACAGTTGAACGCTGGTCCGACAGTGCGTTCCGCGAGCTTATGACCTATGCGCCGTTGTTGGCAGAAACACATCCGGCACAACTAGCGAGAGTTGCTCGACGGTGGTTTTTGAAGGAGCTGCCCGATGACACGATGGCAAGGTGGCGCCGCGAAGCGATCCAGCAGAGCCGTCGGCGCAAAGAAATCGAGGCGATTCCACCAGAAAAACGGACTCGATTCGACGAGCTAGAGATTTCGAGCCCGTCCCTAGGGCACTCGTTCTCCCGCCACGACTGGGACCGGTTATCGATCGGCGCTGATCATCAGGGGTATTTCCCCGCTTCGCCTCTGCGCGAACCGTTCCATTCATTACTGATGCGCGATCCAGAAGTGGCGCTCGCGCTGATCCGCGATCTGGTGAACCACGCCACCACGGCATGGAATCAGCTGCATGGGCACTGGCATCGCAGTAATACACCGTTACCGCTCGTACTGGAGTTTCCGTGGAGAAGGCACGAGTTTTGGGGAAGTGACCGGCACTACGTTTGGTTCCGTGGTCATGGTGGGCCGCAGGTTGTGGAATGTGCGCTGATGGCGCTGGAGCGTTGGACCATCGCTCAGCTCGATGCCGGTCGCCCGCTGGAAGACGTGCTGCAACAGATGCTGGATGGGCACAACAGTATTGGCGTTCTGGGCATTGCAGCGCACCTCGCTCTGCGAGCCAAGGAAGCTTCGCCTACTACGTTGGCACTGATAAGCAGCCTCCGGCTGTGTCGGCTCGACTTGCAGCGCAAGGTTGAAGAGCACCAATTGCAGAGTGCCGGACTGATCGGCTTTGAGAAGGGGAGCACTGATGCAACGCACCGACAAGCTGTTGCTGACAACATGCAGATGTCATCGCGCTCTTTGGAGCTGCGCGACCTGGTGCCGCTCTTCGTTCTTGGTGGTGATGCGACGCTGCGGGATGCATGTCGTAAGGCGCTAGATGATTTTCCGAATAGGCTGGAGTTCGCTTCTCAGGAAGAGGCGCAGGATCCCGAGCACGTGGCTGAGCTTCGGCGTACGGCCGAACTTTGGTCTGAGCTGGGCCATTTCGAGAACTACAAAGCTGAGCCGATCCCTGGCCGCAGCGACGCGGTCCAGATTTCTATGAGCAGTCCCCGGCATGAAGCTCCTGAAGTGCAAGAGGCTCTGCAGCGCCATGCGCAGGTGGGGCGCGAGACGGAGTTGTGGCTGTGGGTGGAAAAGTGCTTCAGCTCGCGTAAATGGGCGCCAGGATTCACGACGGACGAGGCGGTCGAGCGTGCAGTGGAGCTGGCTGAAGCAGCTGCTGCAGGACGGTCAATTTCGCTGATGCCAGGCAGCGGGCTGACCGAAGGCGCAATTGCAGGAACAGCTGCGGCCGTAATCTGCTTTTCAGATGTGGGCGAGCATAGGGCTTGGGCTGACTCCACCATAGAGAGTTTCCGCCTCATGCGTGAGGAGGAGGCCGACGACATATTCGCCGGGTCCGTGATTCCTTGGCACCCGAAGATCTTTGTGGTGCATGCATTGGCCGCGCGTATTAAGTCGGGGAGCGAATATCCTGATGATCGCGAGGCGCTCTATCGTCTCATCACCCATCCCCTCGACTCGATCTCCTTAGTTGCGCTCGAAGAAGTCGCCAGCTGCTGGGAGTACGATGCACGCTTTGCCTGGTGCGGTCTGAACCTCGGGTTGCGGTTGGCACAACTCGTAAGGAGGCGAGACATGTACCGACTCGACACCGATGCGAGGCGGCAAATGGAAACAGATCGCCGAGTTATTGCATTAGCAGCTGCGCTCGATGAGTACGGGGTGCAGGGGCCATTGCCTGTTTGGGTACGCCCCCTGCCTTCTTGGCAGCAAATTGCCTCGGAAGCCGAGAGTTCGTCGGTTTTTGATGAGGACGAAGAAGACGGTTGGGCAAGCACCGATGATCTTTGGGATGGCCAATACGCTGCGAATGTCCTAAAGAACGTCCCGGTGGGGGCTGTCATGGTGAGCTCGTATCGAGCGCATTATGTAGATGCCCTTGAGGCGTTCGTCAGTTGGACGCTAGACACGATCAACCCGGCATGGCGAACCGAGCGACGCAGGGGGCGCGAGCGTGGCGACGGAAACCTCTATGAGTGGAAGGATCAGTTGGGAAGGATGCTGGCAAGTGTTGTACCCCATCTTCCTGGCGACGAGACCTTGCGCAGGCTGCTACGGCCGATCCTTGAGCAGCCCGATGAGATTGCAATGCGGCTACTCGCCCCGTTCACTGTATCGCTGGTTTGCAGTGAGGTTCTTGATGCGCTGGAGATCCGGGATGACACGTTACATTTGCTGCAGGTCGTGCTCGAACGAACGCTAGAGAGCGATGACCTGCGCCGCTCGCGGTATAACGATGGGCGCATCGGTGGATTCGACCTGCCGAATCTGATCAAGTCACTACTCTTCGTGATTGTGGAACACGCCTCTGGGGCTGCTCGCTTTGCCAACGGCAATTGGGACGACGTTTCCCATGTCATGCCATTGATCGACCGTATGGTGCGTGCCGCTGGTTGGAACCCCTACGTCATGCGCCAGTTCATTACGCTATGTGAGCGTTCTGGTGCTATCTACCCGGTCGACACATTCGCTGACCAAGTGCTGGAGCAGATTGTTGATGGCCGCTTGCCCACGGGCTGGAAGGGTAGCTCGATACCGGCCGCGATTGCTGCTCTTGTACAGGCGCATGCTGATCGCTTGCATCCGCTGCCTACCCCCCTGGCCCGTAAGCTGCTTCAAGTGCTTGATGCGCTGGTCGACCTTGGCGATCGCCGCAGCGCAGCTTTGCAGCAAAGCGAGTCATTTCGCGGTGTGTGTCTCGCTGAGGCAGTATGAGTCGATCCATGGAGGGCGGGAACCATCCCGCATGGCGCTGCTTCGTGTACTGTTAATCACATATCTGTGATTTTGCGTACATGGACGGAGCACGATGAAAATCAACGCCGGCACTCTGCAGGACTACTTGGTCGCAACCTATGAAAATGCCCAGGATCATGCATCCGAACCGCCTCAACTGATGTTCATGGTTGAGCAGATGGATCAGATATTTCAGCGTGAGATATTCGCTCCTAACTTCGAGGCGGACCCAACGGCCTGCCTGTTGGCTATGAACGCCTATACCATGCTGTTGAGCGCTGTACGGCAGGCGCTGTCGGGTCATCTGGTGTCGACGTATCCGATCGCCCGCACAGCATTAGAGTCGGCCTGTTATGGCTTCCTCATCGCTCGTGACGACGCGAAGGCCGATATCTGGCTTCATCGCCATGATTCTGAGAAAGCTCTCAGAAGCTGCCGGGATACGTTCACAGTCGCGAAGACCGTAAAAGAACTCAGGTCGACCTCCCCAGAGATGGCTGAGTATGTCCAGGCACACTATGACGCTTCGATCGACTTCGGCGCACACCCCAATCGAAAATCCGTGGTTGATCATCTGGAGTACGCCGGCCCAGCCGAAGACGAGATGTACGGTTTTGAGTTGACGGGTGTCTATGGGCGAAACAGTTGGCACGTCAACTTGGGGCTACTGGTATGTGTTGAGGTGGGGCAGGCAATTGCGTTTCTGGTTGCCGCATCCGCCGAGAACCACCCTCTAATCAATGAACGTCTCGATGTGTTTCAGGATTGGATGGATGCCAAAAACCGGATGGTCGAGGAGATCAACGGCGAGCCTATGAACTACACGGGCCCGATGTATTCCTCGGTCATTCCGTCAGCTGCGAAAACGCAGTGACCTACACACCGAATTGCATTCGACTTGATCAGTCATTTGCATCGAATCTGACCGGCATGCTTCAAGGCTCTGACTGGCAGGGTACGACCCGAGGCTGCAGGTCGCGACATGCCGCAATCGGCCCAGGCTGTGTAAAAACGCAGTCGCTGTTCTGAGGTCTGCGTTGCTACGTGAAATCTGCAAACACTTGGTTAGTCAGCAGACTCAGATTTTGCATGGAAGCGCGTTTTTCGTTCTGGTTAAGGCCGCAAAACCGGTCCAGAAGCGTTTTTACACAGCCTCGGCCAAAAGCGGACAGCCGTGCAAGCCGTAAATGCTGTTTAGACGTCGCATGGCCTCGACTTGATGAACTGCATCAGCACATGACTACTTTCCTTTCCAGCACTTTGCTAAATTTGCGGAATCGGATTCTCTGAATCTGCCGTCGAGAATCATCATGGAAGTGCAAGGGGGAGCGGTTTGTCGAAAGTACTGTTCATCAGCCACGCGGTTAAAGACAAGGCGCTCGCGGATGCATTGGTCGATCTGCTTCAAACCGGAATAGGCCTGAACTCAGATCAGATTTTCTGCTCCTCGCTAGAAAGTTTAGGGATCCCCAGCGGAGCCAATTTCGTCGGTCATATAAAATATGAGATCCAATCACCTGCAGCGGTCTTGGCCCTTATCACACCGAACTACTTTGTCTCGCAATTTTGCCTTTGCGAGCTAGGTGCAACTTGGGCTATGTCGCACAAGCTGTTTCCTCTGTTAGTGAAGCCACTGACCTATGAGGATGTCAGAGGTGTGCTCACTGGTGTTCAGCTCACTCAGATCGATAGTGCTACGCGACTCTCAGAGCTACGAGACCAGCTCAACGCGACCTTTGGCCTCAAAGGGGACAAATCTGCACGATGGGAAGCCAAGCGCGATTCGTTTCTCAAGAGTCTTCCAAAGATTCTCAAAAAACTGCCTGTACTCGATCAGATCATGCCTTCCGATCATGCAAAGGTCTTGAATGATCTGGAGGATGCACGGCAGTACATTGAGGATCAGGAGGAGGAGTTGGAAAGCCTGAAGAGTTTGATTTCCAAGCTTGAAAAGGCCAAGGATAAAAAAGAGGTTGCTGCAATCAAACGCGCCACCTCGAATGAATCGGAGCAGTTGGAGCAGCTTGAAACCGATTTTGGCTTGCTACTGGATGAGCTCCCCAGACACGTGTCTTATGTGGCGTGTAAAGAGATGGGGCTTAACCAAGGAGTGAAGATTAATCGCTTCGAAAATGCTGAGCTGGCCTCCGATTTGGAGAGCGCTGCAGGCCGGAAGCTTATAAATATTGACGAGAATGGCTTCTGCTCACTGAACGACTCGCATCCAAAGATCAAAAAGGTATTCAGGGCCTATCGTGCTCTAGAGCGTTTCATCGAGAATTCTTCGCCAGCGCTCAGCGAAAGCTTTGAAGAGGAGCATGACTCTCCGCTGTCACTCGACAATAGTGATTACTGGACGATCCGCCTCGACCCTCGGCTCGATAGGGTGTACTTCTAACCCCGTATGCTTGCCATAGCTGGTCAGCGATCAGGGGAAGAGCTTGAATGTGCTATCGGCGTAGCGCTGCTCTGGCGTCAGAGTTCGGGTATCGAGCCCGTACGTGCGCAGTAGCCACCGGGAGTTGCCCCCGGCTTCACCACCGACAACTCCGCGACCATGCAAGCCCACTCGATTGTTCACCACCAGAATGTCGCCAGGCGAGATTACCACCGACGCTGAGCATTTCTGGCAAGCCTCCTCAAACCGGGTTACGGCCTGGGCAGCAAGGTCAGATTCATAGTCGGCGTCTGCAGCGCTATGGCTGTAGCGTATCCAGTACCCATCGCCGCTCTCGAAAAGTAGCTGGATGCCTGCCATTGCACTAAGCAGGGGGCTGTCCTTGCCAAGGAGCTTGCGTAGCCCGCGCTTGAAGGTTTTCTGTGGGCGGATCACGTACTGAGGCTTGATCAGCTCAGCGATCTCGGCAGATGTCAGCTGTTGCAAGACTGCCGACAGAGGCATGACTGTCGTAGTGGTCTCATCGGGGTTGCGAAGGCCGCTCAGGCAGACGAAATCAGGCGATGGCGCAACGCGCTCATCAAACTCGTGCAACTGACCGCGCACCGGAAACGACACTCCATCAGTGTGACCGCGCATGTCGGACTTGGATTTTTCCGCAAAATCGTCATCGCCAGGCAGCACGACAAGATTTACGAACAAATGCCCGTCATTTTCGGAGCCATAGGAAATCGTGTCCGAGTTGAGCGCTGCAAGGCAGGCCACCGCACAGGCCCTCGCGGCCACCGTGGTAAATACGTCGGGCACGGGAGTGAAGGCGTCTGGCGTTTCTGGCAGTTCATCGATATCGAACACTGCCTTCAGGTGAAAAAGGGGGTTCACCCAGGCATGGCGTTGGACGTCGGCCAATGTCAGACCGACATTGGCAAGCGCGGATTCGATTTGCGGCAGCAGAGCGTCGCCAAGCGCTACAGGACTGTCGAGCGCGAGTAGGCAGGTTTCAAATGGATTATCAAACATCCAACGGTTAACAGCGCCGCGAATTACCATCGAAAAATGAGCGTCGATCAATTGTGTCCCTTCATGCGCAGGTGATATAAAGATGATATACGAGCACCTGCTAGGGTGTCACTGCTTCCGTTGCGATGGCCAAAGCCTACCATGAAAAATAGTGTCACTTTGATTTCATCCCCGCTGAGGGCGTGGGCGGATTACCTCGCCTGGGTCTCTACGACGGCACAGTTCCAGGTGGTCGCGGGCGATCATCAATGCACGGTTGCTCTTCCAGGTGGCGACCTGCTCCAGGTGCAAGCCTGTTCTCCAGAGCTCCTCGCTAGGAAGGTTATGGAGGAACTATCGTCCAATCTCGTTGCTCCTCCACTCATGGCCTCTCAAGCGGAGCCAATGAGTACTCCATCTGTACAGGATGTGTCGCCAAAGGAGGTGTCTATGCGCAGCCACTATGAACCCGCTTTGCCCCGTGCATCGCTGGAGCCTCGATCAGCGTCAGTGACGTGCACCAAGGGCACTCTGCAGACCATTGGCGTTTACGTGCCGAAGTCGATGCACGAAACGCTGAAAGCGCTGGCCGATGGGCAGGAGAAAAAGTTTTCGGTGCTCGTCAGGGAGCTGGTCGAAAGCGGCTATGAGCGCTTTGAGGACGCAATTGAGGATCGCAGTGGAAGGAAGGTTCTCGACGACTACGCGCTCAAAGTAGCGACCTATGGCGGTGAACAATCCCAATGGATGGCCCGGCTTGATCGCCAGCTCAGCCTGGAGCTAAAGCTAACGGCCAAAGAATACGGGCGATCAGCCTCTCAATTCATTGGCGGCCTCTTAGCCGAAGAGCTTTCATATTGCTTGCAGGACAGAGCCGAAACCGTAGGTAATGAATCCTGCGTCGGCGCGGAGATCAAGCAGGTTCAGGCAGCTATCGCTGGGATAGTGGGCCCCCGGGTTAATGTACTCGCTGACTTTGTAGGACTGCCTGGCAAGCGCCGATTGGTCAACGAGGTGCTGGTGGGTATTGTGCGAGCGCCGGGTGCTCTGCTTGACAGGATCGCTGAATACTTTGCGGTTTCGAGGGATGCTGTGGCCCAAGCGGTGAGCCTCAATTTCAGGAACATGCCAGCACCTTCTTATAAAGCCCCCAACGGTCAACCTCGCGTGCTCACAGAGCCTGTTTCATGGGAAGAAGCGGTGAAGGCCCTGAAGTTACCTCGTGATGAGGAAGCGAAGCTTTTGGCCATGGGGGACTGACGATGAACCCTTTCGACCGTGCACGAATTGAGGCGATGAATGCACGGGCGAAGCTCACCGCCGCGTGCGGTGATCACTACCCTACCAGCGAGCAATGGCTCGCAGTGTTTGAAGACACGCAGGGACTGGCGATTGAGCAGGTCGATCCAGACGACTACGCGCTGGGTGGTGGAGACGCTCTACTCCAGCGAGGATACAACACAATCCTGGTTCGCAAGGATGTAGGGTTGGCAGAACGGGCTTACCTACTGGCCCATGAGCTCGGTCATTGGCATCTCGACTCTTCAGAGCCAGTAAAAGGAACGACCTCAACAGCATTTATCTCCGAAGAGTCTGGGCAAACGCCCGGCTACGCAGTGGTTGATGGGTACGGCGCATGGGAGCGCCAAGAGCTTCAAGCCAATGTCTTTGCGCGGGAGCTGCTGCTGCCCAAGTCTGCGGCCAGAGCACTGTGGGCAAATGGATGGCGCTCCCGACATATCGCTACAACATTCCAGCTGCCTCTGGAGGTGGTGCGACAGCAATTGGCTGACGCGTTACTGCTCCCGGATGTTGCCCCAGTAGCACCCGCTGCGACGCACCCACCAAGCGATGCACAAGGGCGCGCTGCGCAGGCTCCAGAGAAATACGTCAATGTCGTAGCAGGGCCAGGCACGGGCAAGACCACTACCTTGGTGTACCGTGTAGCCCACCTAATCTCCAGTGGCGTGCCTGCCAGTAAAATCTTGGTCATGACGTTCACCAACCGTGCAGCACAGGAGCTTGTTGAGCGGCTGACTGCGGCCAATGTCCCGAATGCTTCCCAAATCTGGGCGGGCACATTTCACTCGTTCGGGTTAGAGCTACTTCGGAAGCACCATCATCACTTTGAGTTAACCCCTCAGATCAAGATCGCGGATCTGCTCCAGCAGGTCAGGATGATGGTCAACGAGCTGCCCACCTTGGAGCTCAAGCATTTCTTCAGGCTGCACAATCCGTACGATTGGCTTCCAGACGTCCTGAAGATCATTCACCGGCTTAAGGAAGAGCTGGTCTTTCCTGACGACTACGCAGCAATCCTTCGAACACTTCCAGCTGTCGATCCAGAGGTTGCCCTGGAGCGAGAGGATATCATCACTCTATACAGGGCCTACGAGGGCGTCCTGCGCAGGGAGGGTTGGGTCGACTATCCAGACCTGTTGGTTCGTCCCGTCCTCAAGGCGCGTGATGATCGCCCGTCTGTAGCTGCCTTCCTTGAGCAGTACGATCACGTCCTGGTGGACGAGTACCAAGACGTCAACCACGTCATGATCGAACTCGTTAAAAAGATCGGGTCGTCCCAGCGTCATTTGTGGGTGGTTGGCGACATCCGCCAAGCCATTCACCACTGGCGTGGCGCATCGATCCAGAGTTTGCTCAAGTTCGATGAGGCTTACACCACAAGGGGCCAGGCAGCGTCGATTAGGCGCTACAGCCTGGATATCAACCGCCGTAGTTCTCCTGAAATTCTTCGAGCCATTGAACGGGCCGGCACCGATCACGTCCTACAGCGCCAGGTGCCCCTCGATCCTGTCTCACCTTCGCGTTCTGCAACCGGGGTGCTGCCGGCTTTGATCCGTGTGGGAAAGGACGCTCAAAGCAGCTCTGTCGTTGCGCAAATCGAGCAATGTCGGGCGAGCGGCTACGCCTACGGTAGCCAAGGCATCATCAGCTCCATCAACGCCCAGCTAGACAAGTTAGCCCAAGACATGGAGCGCGCTGGGATTCCTGTGCTGCACATCGGCGACCTGAGTCAGCGCACTGAAGTTAGAGAGTTCATCTGCCTGATGCAGCTCTTGACCCAGCGTACACCTGGCGCACTCTTGGGCTTGCTCCGCTTCAGCAATCTCAGCATGCCTGCCTCTGACGCAGACCTGATCACAAGTCTGTCCAAGCTGGATCCTAATTTCCGGCGTGGGGGGTGGCTTAAGCAGCCGGTACCGGGCCTGTCCCCTAAGGGGCAGGAGGTAGTCCAGGCGCTGAATGACCTGCTTGGAACGTCGACCCGCAATTCCCGGCCCTGGGCGTTTGTGTGTGATCTGATGTTTGAAAAGTGCTTTGGCCTTGATTCACTAGACGATCAGTCTGCGACTGCAAAGATCCAGCGGTTGGCTCTGTGGCAATTCCTCTACGCTGTGCGCAACAGCGATGGGGTTGGCAGTCAGGCGACGTTGTCCAAATATCTGGAGCGAGACGATTTCCGACGATACATCGAGCAGCCTACAAATCGCTCGCTGCCGCCTGAGGCTGCTGCAATTGACGCAGTCAGGCTCATGACGGTTCACGGTAGCAAGGGGCTCGAATTCGACGTGGTGCATATGGCCAACGTCGAAAAGTCCAGGTTTGGCGCCGACGCGAGGCGACATCATGATGACGACCGCAAGGCCCTGTTGTTACCACCTGAGGCGCTGAACAGCACACCCCAGCTGCTGGCCGAGGGTGAGGCTATCGAGCGTAACAATCTGCTCTATGTGGGTGTTTCCAGGGCTAAAAGTCGGCTCTATGTGTATTGCAGTACGGACGAATCGAAGACCCCAACCCCCCTGTGCGATCCGTCAATCTTCACCCCTGGTCGTGGAGCCTCCGCCGCGTTGCCGGCTCCGATATTCCCGGCTCGCGTTCCACATGGTGCGCCCGCTGCAATCAGCTTTTCAGCACTCAACACCTTCATCTCTTGCTCCCTTCAGTATCACTATGCTCACGAGCTGAACCTGCCACCTGATATGGAGCAGGACATATCGATTCGGGCCCGCCGCTCGGTGTTGGCAGGCCTTGAGTATGCCTACCGAGATGGCGTGAAACCTCAGGATGCTTTCGAGCAAGCCTGGGGCGAGAAGCCGCTGCCGACTGAGCTTGAAGACAAAACATTGGTGGAGCACGCCAGGATCGCTTTCTCTCGCGGCACCGCGTTGCTGCCTGATATCGAGCAGTACGTCCCAGAAACCACCGCCAGCGTGAATGGCCAGGTCATTACCATGCCCTGGATGCTTCGTGACACTAACGGTGATCTGGTTTGGCTACGCACGGGTATCGGACTATCCGAGGTTTCTAGGCATGTCCGGCCCATCCTGGAAAACCTCGGCGGCAGTCGCTGCAATAGCATCTCTATCCACTCCCTCGTGACTGGCCGCTCCGACAGCGCGATTCCATCTGATAGGCCGAGCACTACCAACGTGTTCAAGGCGATCACGGCGTTGCGGGCCGGCGAGCGCTCCGCAAGTCGAGGGAAACACTGCAATCGATGCGCTTACTCAAGCATTTGCGGACAGCGGTTTTGATATTTTTCCGAGCGCTTCTGGGGCTCCTCTCCGTAGCCCCAGGGCGCTCAAGTTGACATGACACAAGGACAGTTTTGGGCATGAGCTACATCAACCTCCCCCCGGATCAGCAGCGCGAAATTTCTGCGATTGACGTGAGAGCCCTTCGGGCGGCGTTGGAAAAATGTGAGAGGGACGAGCTCATAACACCGATCTATTCCCTTGGCCTGAGTGGTTGCGGCGAGTTCATCGCCGCCGAATACCGTGCGTTCGAGCGAGCTTTGGCTGCCCACAGCAAAGCGAAGGCTCATGCCAAGCGAGAGCAAACCAGAGCTGATGTGTTGCGTACAGGGAGCAACCTAGTTCATGCGGTGGAGCAGATGCAGGAGCGTGTCAGAACGGCGCAGGAACAGGCTCAGCTGTTTGTCGTGGACGACCAGATTCTGGCACCGTCCAGATTCAGTTCTCCGCTAAAAATCACCGTTCGCTACCAATGGCGCCCATCCTCGGACGCGCAATGGGCTTACGGACAGGCGACGTTCGTCCACGAGTTCACGCCAATGCCTGACTACACCCAGCCGCTGCCGAAGCGAAAGCCTGGCGCGGCCAAAGCGGCCAGCGATCTGCAGGACAAGCTCTACCGGGAATGGGAGTACCTGAAGATGCAGGCGCTGTGTGCTGTCAGAGATTTTCTGCGCGATGGTGGTGACGGTACCGATATCCCTGAGTCGTTTGTTGTTCGGGCAAGCCAGTACGGTGGAGGCCTCAACAATTTCAGTTGCAGGTTTTGATCAGTCCGCTCTTGGCCGACTTCTGCCTGATGCGACAGGCTCAAAGCCGCCAAAGGAGTCAGTCGGATGTGTCTACGAAATCAGGAGCGATTCCCCGGCTTGCTGCGGCTGTTAGAAACACTCTGATCTTACCCAGCAACCGTGGACACGGTTTTAAGCACTCATCCGAGCCTCGTAG